>NZ_JBVHTN010000002.1:0-1216480 GCF_055569495.1 Streptomyces sp. NPDC028305 | reverse complement strand
CGCTTCGTGCGGCATTGGTGTTTTGTAAATGTTCGGCTGAGTACGCGGCTTGTGATGGCGGGGGGGGGGGGCCCCCGGGGGCCGGGGAGCCCGGGGGGGGCGGCCGCGACGTGCCCCCGGCCGCCGGCGCGCGGGCGCCCACTTCCGGGTGGCGGAATCACCGCTCGTACGCGTCCACCAGACCCTGGATGTCGATCTTCTTCATGCCGAGCATCGCCTTGGTGACCTGCGCGGACTTGACCGGGTCGGGGTCGCTCATCAGCTCGGTCAGCTTCCTGGGCACGATCTGCCACGACAGCCCGTACTTGTCCTTGAGCCAGCCGCAGGGCCCGTCCTCCCCGCCCTCGCCGAGCCGCGCCCACAGCTCGTCCACCTCTTCCTGCGTCGCGCAGTCCACGGAGAGCGAGATGGCCTCGGTGAAGGTGAAGTGGGGACCGCCGTTGAGCGCGATGAACCTCTGCCCGGCGAGTTCGAAGGTGACGGTCATGACCGTGCCCGCCTCACCCGGCCCCGCCTCGCCGTAGCGCTGGATGTCCACGATCCGGGAGTCGTCGAAGATGGACGTGTAGTGGTTGGCCGCCTCCTCGGCCTGGTTGTCGAACCACAGGAACGTGGTGATCTTCTGCATGATGTGCTCTCCTTGCCGGCTCGGCTCCGGTGCCTGTGAGGAGTAGGACCGGCCGGGCCGCGAGAACTCATCGGTCAGGGCTCAACAGATGGGGAATCGATGGGAATCACCGGTAGGTCCGCAGGCCACGCCGGTAGGCGATCTCACCGAGGACCACGTCGAGGGCCCAGAAGGCGGCGAGTGGCAGACCGAGCAGCGGGACGAAGTAGCCGAGCACGGCGACGGCGGCGGCCAGTGGCACCAGGACGTACGGCGGCACCTGCTGCCAGCCGCCCCGCGGGACGGGGCGGCCGAACGCGGAGGCGCTGCCGCGCTGCCACCACATGCGGTAGCCCCACAGGATCAGGAAGATCAGCGCGAGCGCGAGGGCGGCCAGCGCGATCTGGTTGACCAGACCGAAGAGGCTGCCGGTGTGCGCGTCGATGCCCCAGCGGGAGAGCTTGGCCAGCAGCGGGTAGTCCGCGAACCGCACCACGTCGGTGACCTCGCCGGTGGCGGGGTCGATGGCGACGGAGTCCTGTTTCTCCGGCCAGCTGCGCTGGATCTGCTGGACCACATAGGCGGTCTTCGCGTCGGCGGGCGGCACGATCTCCACCGGGTTGCCCAGCCCCTCGGCCCGGGCCGCCTTCAGCACCGCGTCCAGCCCTACGTCCCGGGCGGACGACGGGTCTTCGGCGCCGTCCTGAGAGCCGTCCATGTCCATGCCCGGCATGGCGCCGTGGCCGGAGTGCTCGCCGTCGGCCCGCTCGGCGCCGTCGAGCGCGGCCGAGACGGAGGGGGTGGTCTGGCGGAGGGCGGTGCGCAGGTCCTCGATGTTCGCGCCCGCGTAGGTGGACCAGGTCAGGCCGGTGGCCGACAGGAAGAACAGGCCGACCGCCGCCCAGACGCCCACCGCGCCGTGGAAGGACATGGTCCGCCTGCGGCCGGTGGCGGTGCGGTCGGGCAGGGCGATCGCGCGCAGCCTGCGCTTGGCTCGTCGGCGGGCCAGCCAGAGCACCAGCCCGCCGCCGGTGATCACCCACAGCCAGCTGGCGGCGAACTCGCTGTAGAGACGGCCGGTCTGGCCGAGGTGCAGATCCCGGTGGAGCTCGTCGATCCAGGTGCGCAGCGGCAGCGCGCCGCTGGAGCCGTACTGCTCCAGTGCGCCGCGGACCTTCCCGGTGTAGGGGTCGACGAAGACGGCGAGCGTGTGGTCCGGGTCGACCCCCTTGACCCCGGAGAGCAGCACCCGGGTCGTGGCGCCCGCCTCGGGCGAGGGCCGCACCGCGCTGACGGTGCCCTCGGGGTGGGCCGTGCGGGCGGCGTCGATCTGCTGGGAGACGGGGAGTTCGCGCTCGCCGACGGGGACGCTCAGCTCATGGTCGTACACGATCTTCTCGACCTGGAAGGAGGCTGCGTACAGCAGTCCGGTCGCCGCCGCGACCAGCAGGAACGGCGCGACGAGCACGCCCGCGTAGAAGTGGAGTCGCAGCACCAGCGGGCGCAGCGCGGACCACCAGGCCCGCCCGGGCCGCCCCGGGTCGGGCGGGGCGGCCGCGGGGGGCGGCCCCGCGGCCGTGGGCGGATTCTCGGGGCCGTCCTCCGTGGTGGCGGCGCTCGGTCGGTCGGGCATGGACGGCTCCCGGTTCGGTGGCGGACACGGTGCGGCGGTGGCCGCATCGCATCAGTCGTCGGATCCGGGGGGCGTCGAGTTCCGGGCCGAATGCATGATCCATGTCACACGCGGCCGGAAGGGTGTGACGGTCGGGCCGTCAGGCACGGGCGCCGCGCAGCGCGTCGGCGAGCGGGCCCCGCCCGGTCATCTCGATGGCTCCGCTGGCGATGCCGTCGGCGACGGTCAGCGTGCCCTGGGCGAGGGCGACGCAGGTGTCGGCGTCCACGACGAGCCGGGCGTCCGCGCGCTCGGCCGGTCCGTCCGCGTACGACGGCTCGGGCGCGCCGAGCACCAGATGGAAGCCGCCCTCCTCGAGCGCCACGTCGACGACCCCTTCGTGTTCCGTGGCGAGGTGCCCCAGCCGGTGGAGCAGCGGAACGGCGAACCAGTGGGCCCGGATGGCGTCGGTGGGCTGCCGCTCGGCCAGCGCGGGCGCGCCCCAGGTGGCGAGGGCGGTGAGGACGGGCAGCAGCGCGCGGCCGTGGGGGGTGAGTTCGTAGACGGCGACCGACGCCGGCGGCGGCAGCTTGCGGCGGGCGAGTACGCCGTCGCGCTCCATGTCCTTCAGCCGTGAGGCGAGCATGTCCGTGCTGACCCCTGGCAGGTCGGTGTGGAGATCGGTGTATCTGCGGGGACCCGCCAGCAACTCCCGCGCGATCAGCAGCGTCCACCGGTCACCGACGGCATCGAGGGCCCGCGCGATCGCGCAGTACTGGTCATAGCTTCGGCGTGGCATGCGCCCCAGTCTAGCCATTTAGTTGGACTTTCCAAGTGGCACCTTGGTAGAACAAAGCAAGCCATCGTCGAGTGATGAGGCGGAGCGAACCGGGAGGGCGCGAGATGGAGTTCCGGCAGTCGAGCAAGCTCAGCGAGGTCTGCTACGAGATCCGGGGTCCGGTGATCGAGCAGGCCAACGCGCTGGAGGAGGCCGGACACAGCGTGCTGCGCCTCAACACCGGCAATCCGGCGCTGTTCGGGTTCGAGGCCCCGGAGGAGATCCTCCAGGACATGATCCGGATGCTGCCGCAGGCCCACGGCTACAGCGACTCGCGCGGCATCATCCCCGCCCGTCGGGCGGTGGTCCAGCACTACCAGCAGCGCGGCCTGGACGACATCGGCGTGGACGACGTCTTCCTCGGCAACGGCGTCTCCGAGCTGGTGTCCATGTCCGTCCAGGCCCTGGTCGAGGACGGCGACGAAATCCTCATCCCGGCGCCGGACTTCCCGCTGTGGACGGCCGTCACCACCCTGGCGGGCGGCAAGCCCGTGCACTATGTGTGCGACGAGTCCGCCGACTGGTACCCCGACCTCGACGACATGGCATCGAAGATCACCGACCGCACCAAGGCGGTGGTCATCATCAGCCCGAACAACCCCACCGGGGCGGTCTATCCGCGCGAGATCCTCGAGGGCATCCTCGACCTGGCCCGCCGCCACCATCTGATGGTGTTCTCCGATGAGATCTACGACAAGATCCTCTACGACGGGGCGGTCCACCACAGCCCCGCCGTGCTCGCCCCGGACCTGGTGTGTCTGACCTTCAGCGGCCTGTCCAAGGCGTACCGGGTGGCCGGGTTCCGGTCCGGCTGGGTGGTCGTGTCCGGCCCCAGGCAGCACGCCAGGAACTACCTGGAGGGGCTGACCATGCTGGCCTCGATGCGCCTGTGCCCCAACACCCCGGCGCAGTTCGCGATCCAGGCGGCCCTCGGCGGCCGGCAGTCCATCGAGAGCCTGGTGCTGCCCGGCGGCCGGCTGCACGAACAGCGCGACCGCGCGTGGGAGAAGCTCAACGAGATCCCCGGGGTCTCCTGCGTCAAACCCCAGGGCGCGCTGTACGCGTTCCCCCGCATCGACCCCGACGTCCACCGGATCCACGACGACGAGCGGTTCGTCCTGGACCTGCTGCTGCGCGAGAAGATCCAGGTGGTGCAGGGCACCGGCTTCAACTGGCCGCGCCCCGACCACTTCCGCATCCTCACCCTCCCGCATGTCGACGACCTCGAGTCGGCCATCAGCAGGATCGGGCGGTTCCTCGGCGGTTACCGGCAGTCGTGACCCCGGGCGCCCGACCGCGCCTTCGCGGGGTCCTGTCCCATGGACGGGCAACCGCTTGTAAGGTGCATGCTTATGGGCGGGGTGATCGCGGGTTTCGGTGTCATCGCCGGCATCGTCGTCACCGGTTATGTCCTGGGGCGCCGCGGATCGCTGGGCGAGCACGGGCGCGATGTCCTCACCGCGCTCGCCTTCCAGGTGGCCAGCCCGGCCCTGCTGTTCTCCACGCTCGCGCGGGCCGACCTCTCCGTCCTGGTGTCGGTCCCGATGCTCGTCACGGCCTTGAGCACCTTCGTCGTGGCGGGGACGTTCATCGCCGTCGGCGCTGTACGCCGCTGGAGCGTCGGCCGGACGACGATCGGCGCGCTGTGCGCCAGCTATGTCAACGCCGGAAATCTCGGCATCCCCGTCGCGATGTACGTGCTCGGGGACGCCTCCCTGATCGCGCCGGTCCTGCTCTTCCAGCAACTCGTCGTGTCCCCGATCGCCCTGACGGTGATCGACCTCAGCCGCAGCGAGCGCCGGCCGTCGCTGGTCAGACGGCTCACCACGCCGGTACGCAACCCCATCGTCGTCGGCTCGCTGTGCGGCGTGGCAGTGGCCGCCTCTGGCTGGCGGATTCCCGGGCCGGTCATGGAACCGGTCTCGCTGCTGGGCGGGATGGCGGTGCCCGGGGTGCTGCTGGCCTTCGGCCTCTCGCTGCCGGGCAGCGCGCTGCCCGGGCGCGGCGAGGACCGCGGGGCGGTGCTGCTGTCGGTGGCGCTCAAGTCCTTCGCGCAGCCGGTGGTGGCATGGGCCATCGCGGCCGGGGTGTTCGGGCTGAGCGGTGCCGCGCTCTTCGCCGCAGTCGTCACCTCCGCGCTCCCGGCGGCGCAGAACCTCTTCACCTACGCGGTGCGCTACCAGACCGCGACGCGGCTGGCGCGCGAGTCGATCCTGCTGTCGACGTTCCTCGCGGCTCCGGTGCTGCTCACGGTGGCGGCGCTGCTGGGCTGAGGGCACCGTCCGCCACCGTCGGCCGCCGGAGTCCTGGCACGACGCGCCGGACGTGAGTGTCGGCACCGCGCACACCGGGTGGCCCGGCTACCGTCGGTGTCGCTCGGACCCCCGCCAGGAAACGAGGAACAGCCATGGCACCCTCTGTGTCAACCGCCTCCATCGGAGTCACAGGGCTCGCGGTGATGGGCCGCAATCTGGCCCGCAACTTCGCCCGGAACGGCTACACCGTCGCGGTGCACAACCGGACGCCCGCCCGCACCCGCTCCCTGATCGAGGAGTTCGGGCACGAGGGCTCCTTCGTGCCGGCCGAGAAGCCCGCGGACTTCGTGGCGGCGCTGGAGCGCCCCCGGCGGCTGATGATCATGGTGAAGGCGGGCGGGCCGACCGACGCGGTGATCGACGAGTTCGTGCCGCTGCTTGACCCCGGGGACATCGTCATCGACGGCGGCAACGCCCACTTCGAGGACACCCGCCGCCGCGAGGCCGCCCTGCGCGAGCAGGGCATCCACTTCGTCGGGACGGGCGTATCCGGCGGCGAGGAGGGCGCGCTGCACGGGCCCTCCATCATGCCGGGCGGGTCGGTGGAGGCGTATGCCGCGCTCGGGCCGATGCTGGAGAAGATCAGCGCGCATGTCGACGGCGAGCCCTGTTGCACCCATATCGGCTCGGACGGCGCCGGACACTTCGTCAAGATGGTGCACAACGGCATCGAGTACGCCGACATGCAGCTGATCGCCGAGGCGTACGACCTGCTGCGGCGGGCGGCGGGGCGCACCCCCGCGCAGATCGCGGACATCTTCCGCCGCTGGAACACCGGTGTGCTGGACTCCTACCTGATCGAGATCACCGCCGAGGTCCTGGCCCACACCGACGGGGAGACCGGCAAGCCGTTCGTGGACATCGTGGCCGACGCCGCCGAGCAGAAGGGCACCGGCCGCTGGACCGTACAGACGGCGCTGGACGTGGCCGCGCCGGTCCCCGGCATCGCCGAGGCCGTCTTCGCGCGCTCGCTGTCCGGCCACACCGAGCTGCGCGCCGCCGCCCGGCAGCTGACCGGCCCCCAGGTGCCCGCCGCGGCCGGGCAGGATGCCGACCGCCTCGTCGACCAGGTCGAGCAGGCGCTGTACGCCTCGAAGATCGTCTCGTACGCACAGGGCTGGAACATGATCCAGGCCGCGGCGGAGCAGTTCGGCTGGGACATCGACCTGGGCGCGGTGGCCAAGATCTGGCGCGGTGGCTGCATCATCCGGGCCGGCTTCCTGGGCGAGATCCGCAGCGCGTACGTGGCCGACCCCGCGCTGCCCACGCTCCTCGCCGACGAGCGGTTCTCCCGTCAGCTCGGCGAGGCACAGGACGCCTGGCGGGCCGTGGTGACCACCGCCGTCCAGGGCTCCATCCCCACGCCCGGGTTCTCCGCCTCGCTCGCCTACTACGACGCGCTGCGCGCCGACCGGCTGCCCGCCGCCCTCATCCAGGCGCAGCGGGACTTCTTCGGCGCCCACACCTACCAGCGCGTCGACCGGGAGGGCACCTTCCACACCGAGTGGTCCGGCGACCGGAGCGAGACCCTGATGTGAGGCCGTACCGCGGCCCGATGTGATCGGCGGCGCCCAGGCGGGGAATCAGGAAACGGAAACCGGCTTCTGACCGTGCGAGAACCGCGACGGCTGGAGGGAACACAGGTGACCGTATCCATACCGGAACCGCCCCGGGCGCCCCGGGAGGCCGACCGACCGCCGCGCCGCGCCCTGGTGGCGGGGTCGGTGGGCAACTTCATCGAGTGGTACGAGTTCGGGATCTACGGCTGTTTCGCGACGGTCATCGCCGCGAACTTCTTCACCCCGGAGGGCGGAAGCGACCTCGAAGGCCTGGTCAAGACCTATGCGTCGTTCGCGCTCGCCTTCTTCTTCCGGCCGATCGGCGCCGCCGTGTTCGGCCGCCTCGGCGACCGGATCGGCCGCCGCCCCACCCTGATCTGTGTGGTGCTGCTGATGACCGCGGCCACCACACTGATCGGGCTCCTCCCCACCTACGACACGGTGGGCGTGGCCGCGCCGTGGCTGCTCACCTTTCTGAGGGTGCTCCAGGGGCTGTCGGCGGGTGGTGAGTTCGGCGGGGCCGTCTCCATCATGACGGAGTTCGCCCCCGCCGGGCGGCGCGGGCTGTACGGGGCGTGGCAGTCCTTCACCGTGGCGCTGGGCCTGCTCGGCGGGGCCGGCGTGGCCGCACTGCTGGCCACGGTGTTGAGCGAGCAGGCGCTGAACGACTGGGGCTGGCGGCTGCCGTTCCTGCTGACGCTGCCGATGGGCCTGGGCGCCCTATGGCTGCGGCTGCGGCTCGAGGAGACCCCCGCCTTCCGGGGCGCCGAGGACCGTACTGGCGGCGGCGTGGCGCCCGAGCCGCCGCCGCGCGCGGGCGAGGTGGCGTGGGCCATCGTCCTGGGCGCCGGGCGCATCATGGGCTGGGCCGCGGCCGGTTACACCTTTCTCGTCGTCATGCCGTCGTATCTCCAGAGCACGCTGGGCGCCAGTTTCCGGGAGGCGCTGATCGCGACCGTGGTGGCCAACCTCGGCTTCGCCGCCTCCATCATCCCGGCCGGGCTGCTCAGTGACCGGATCGGCAGACGGCCGGTGATGCTGTCGGGGGCGGCGCTGGTCGCGGTCGCCGCGATCCCGCTGCTGGATCTGTTGCAGGACACGGACCGTTCGAACCTGGTCAAGGGGGTGGCGGTGTTCGCCGCCGGGGCCGCGGTCGGGCTGATGGCCGGCCCCGGCCCGGCCATGCTGGCGGAGATGTTCCCGACCCGGGTCCGCTACACCGGGCTCGGCCTGGCGTACTCGCTGTCGAACGCCGTCTTCTCCGGCTGCGCAGGGCTCATCATCACCGAGACCATCAAGCGGACCGGCGAGGTGGACATCCCCGGCTACTACACCACGGTGACCTGCGCCGTCAGCCTGGTGGCGCTGCTCACCCTGCGCGGGGACGACCACCGCGGCCCGCTGCGCGAGGGGCACATGGCGCGAACACCGCGTCCGGACGAACCGCAGGAGGCCGGCCGATGAGGGTGATCGGGCTGATGTCGGGCACCTCGTACGACGCCATCGACGCCGCGGCCGCCGATCTGGAACTCGCCGGGGACCGGCTGGTGCTGACCCCACTCGGCCTGGTCAGCGCCCCGTACGAGGAGGGGCTGCGCGCGGCGCTGAGCGCCGCGCTGCCGCCCGCCCCGACGACCCTGCGGGCCGTGTGCGAGCTGGACACCCGCATCGGCCAGGCGTTCGCAGCCCTCGCCGTCCGGGCCGACCGGGAGCTGTGCGACGGCCGCGCCGAGCTCATCGGCTCGCACGGGCAGACCGTCTACCACTGGGTCGGGGAGGGCCGGGCGTACGGGACGCTGCAACTGGGGCAGCCCGCCTGGATCGCCGAGGCCACCGGCCGCCCGGTCGTCTCCGATCTGCGCACCCGCGACATCGCGGCGGGCGGGCAGGGGGCGCCCCTGGTGAGCGTGGTCGACACCCTGTGGCTGCGCGGGCGGCCCGGCGTGTGCGTGGCGCTCAACCTCGGCGGGATCGCCAATGTCACCGTGGTGCCGGACGGTGGCGGGGAGCCCCTCGCGTACGACACCGGACCGGGCAACGCGCTCATCGACGCGGCGGTGCGCCATCTGACGGACGGCCGGCTCGACCGGGACGAGGACGGCGCGATGGCCGCGCGCGGCACCGTGCACGGCCCGCTGCTGGACCGGCTGCTGGCCGAGCCGTACTACGCGCTGCCGGCCCCCAAGACGACCGGCAAGGAACTCTTCCACCTGCCGTATCTGCGGGCCGCGCTCGCGGGGCTCGGGCCGCTGCCCGCCGACGACGTGGTCGCCACCGTCACCGAGCTCACCGCCGTCACCGTGGCCGACGCGGTGCGCTCCGCCGGGGCGGGCGAGGTGGTCGCCTCGGGTGGCGGCACCCGCAACCCCGCTCTGCTCGCCGCCCTGCGCCGGGCCCTGGGGACCGTCCCGCTGCGCACCTCCGACGAGCTGGGCCTCCCCTCGGCCGCCAAGGAGGCGTACGCCTTCGCCGTCCTCGGCTTTCTGAGCGCCCATGGGCTGGCCGGCACGGTGCCGGCCTGCACCGGGGCCCGTCACCCCAGCGTGCTCGGGTCGATCACCCCAGGGCGCGGCGGGCTGCGTCTGCCGCCGGAAACCGCCGCGGCCCGGGCCGCGCCCGTCCGGCTGGAGATCCGGGGCTGACCGGCCCCGCCGCGCGGCTCACTTCCGGCCGTCGGCGTCCTCGTCGCCCGAGGCGTCGTGCTGGTGGTCCGCCCAGACATAGGCGTCGGGCAGCAGTTCGGCGACGGGGACGGTGCGCGGCCGGTCGACGGTGCCGACGATGACCTCGAGCGCGGGGAAGTAGTCGAACAGGAACTGCCGGCAGCGGCCGCACGGCGGTACCACCCCGCGCTCGCGGTCCCCCACCGCGACCATCCTGACCAGCTCATAGGCGCCCTGGGCCGCCGCGGCGCCGACGACCACCAGCTCCGCGCACGGGCCCCCGGTGAAGTGGTAGGCGTTCACCGCGGTGATGACCCGGCCGTCGGCGGCGCGCGCGGCGGCCGCCATGGTGTGGTCGTCGCCCCGGCAGTAGGTCCGCGCCACATGGGCCGCGGCCTGGATGAGCTCCTCGTCGACGGTGGGGGGCTGCGTGGTCATCATCTCCGCTCTCGCCGGGGGACTGTCGGTGCCTGCCCGTAAGCTGCGGATTATGGCAGCGATCGAGTATGTGCGCGGCGATGCCACCGCGCCGCAGGGGAAAGGGAAGAAGATCATCGCCCATGTCTGCAATGACCTGGGCGGTTGGGGGAAGGGCTTTGTGCTGGCCGTATCCCGGCGCTGGCCGGAGCCGGAGGCGGCCTACCGGCGCTGGCACCGGGAGCGGGCGGGCAATGACTTCGGGCTGGGCGCGGTCCAGTTCGTCCAGGTGAGCCGGTATGTGTGGGTGGCCAATATGGTCGGCCAGCGCGGGACGCGCACCGGCAGCAAGGGGGTGCCGGTGCGATACAAGGCGATCGCCGCGGCGCTGGTTCCGCTCGCGGCGAAGGCCGCCGAGCTGAGGGCCTCGGTGCATATGCCGCGCATCGGCTGCGGGCTGGCCGGCGGGCGCTGGGAGCGGATCGAGCCGCTGATAGCCGAGCGGGTGGTGGCGCGGGGAATCCCGGTCACCGTCTATGACCACGGCGGATGAGCTCCGAGTTGAGCCCTTGCCCCATTCGGGGCATATTTGACATAAGGCTGCGTTGCCGAATCCGGCTCGCCCGCCTGCGTTGTCCGCGTGGTCTGCGTTGCGTGTGTTGTCCCAGCTGTCCCAGCGGTCCGAGCAATCCGAGTGCTCGGGGTCCTTCGGACTCCTCTCAAGGCCTCTGAGTCTCCCGTTACGCATCCGACCAGACGAGGGCGCCATGTCTGCCTACCATCGCACCGCTCCCCCGAACGACGCGTCCTCACCGCGCTCCTCGCCCCATGTGCTGGTCGCACACGACGTGGGACTGCTGGTGATACGCCTGGGGGTGGGGCTGATCGTCGCCGCGCGGGGCGCGCAGCATCTGCTCGGTTGGTGGGGCGGCCTGGGGATCGACAACACGGCCCGCTTCTTCGAGAAGTTCGGCTATCCCGCGCCCAAGTTCCTGGCGGTGGTGTGCGGTATCGCGGAGACGTTCGGCGGTCTGGGGCTGGCCGTGGGCCTGCTCACGCCGCTCGCGGGCGCCGCGGTGGCGGGCACGATGGCCAACGCGGTCGATGTCATATGGCCGTTGGGGTACTTCAGCGGCATTGAGTTTCCCCTGCTGATCGGCGTGGGCGCGGCGGGGCTCGCGTTGAGCGGGCCGGGCCGGATCGCCGTCGACGCCCTGATCCCCGGGCTGCGGTCCCATCGCGTGGTCTACGGGGTGGTGATGCTGCTGATTGCGGCCGTCCTCGCGGCCATCACGATCGGGATCCGCGACTGACGCCCGTAGACGCAGCCCCGAGGCGACCCCCGGCCGGCGCGCACCGCCCGCTCGCCGGGGCGAGGGGGCGGTGCGCGCGCCGTTCAGCCGGTCGCCGACCGGCCTGTGCGGTTCACTCGGCGGCCGGCGGGCGCCGGAAGGAGCTGCGGCCGCGGGACAGCGCATAGCCGCCCACCCCCGCGAGCGCCCCCAGGGCGCCGCCCACCACGGTCCACACCCAGCGGTCCGACCACCAGCCCGAGCCCCAGCCGCCGTCCGGCTCGGCGGCCGACGCGGTGTTCGACGACTCGTCATCGCCGTCCGACGAGTCGGCCGACTCGGAGGCGTCCGGCGCCTGGGTCGCCCCGGCGCGCAGGGCCGGGGTCAGCGGCTCCAGCTCGCCGCCCTCCGCGTGCGCGCCCCCGGTGTCCCGGGTGGACGCCGTGACGGTGGCGGTGAAGGCCAGCCCGAGGTCCTGTTCCGGCAGGTTCACCACGGTCAGCCGGACGTAATAGGAACCCGGCAGCGGCTCGTTGGCCCAGGCCTCGGACCAGGGGCGCACCCGGCGCACCCGGCAGCTGAGGTCGACGGAGGCGTCGTCCTGCCCGGCGGTCACGGTCTGGCTGCCCGAGGTGCAGGCCTGGCGGCGGCGCAGCCCGTCGTAGACGTCGAGCTGCCAGGTGGTCCTGCCGTGCCGGGCCTGCGCCTCGGGGAGCTTGACGGTCGCCTTGACGGTGGGTACCTGCCCGGCCGCCGCGGGGAACACCCAGTAGAGGTAGTCGCCGGCCGACGCCGACGCGGTGGCGGTCTGTCCCTGCTCGATGGCCGTGGCGGTCCGGAAGCCGGTGCCCGCCTCGGTGGGCCCGTCGCTGTCGCCCGCGCCCGCGCTCGGGGACGCGTCGGCCGCCGCCGTGGGCGCGGTGGCGAGCAGGGCGGCGCAGAGCGCGAACGCGGCGCCCGCGGTACGTAGGGCACGCATCAGTTGGTCCTCCAGACGGTGACGCGCCAGCGGGCCAGCCAGCCCCACACCAGCCCCACCAGCAGCCCGGTCACGGTGAGCACGGTCAGCAGCACCCAGCCGCGGCCGAGACCGAAGGCGGCCACGTCACCGGGCGGGTCGCCGGCGTCGACGATGTTCACGGCCAGCTCGACGGGCAGCCCGGGGGTGCGCTTGACGGACGCGGGCGCGGAGAACGACTGGCTCACCTCGAGGCAGATGGTGCGCGGCGTCGAGTCCTCGACCTCGCGGCCCTCGGCCACCGGGTAGCGCAGCCCGGTCGAGATGACGTCCGTGCGGCCGCTGCCGGCCTCGCTGCCGCGCACCAGCTCGCGGCCGCGCTCGTTCACCGCGCGCACCAGCACGCCGTAGTCGGGGTCGACGGCGCGGTCGGCGGCCACGCTCGCCGAGGCCCGCAGCTCCTGGCCGGGGGCGACCTTCACCCGGTACCAGCGGTGCTCGCCGAAGCCTTCCCGGTCGCTGTAGAGGCCCGCGCCGAGGACGGGGGCCTTGGCGCAGGCCTCGGCGCCGTCCACGGCGGTCGGGGTCTGGACCGGGGCTTCCGCCGCGCGCCGCACCAGCTGCTTGATGCGGGTGGAGAGCTGGTCGGTGTGCTGGACCGCGGTGTAGGTGCCACCGGTGGCCTCGGCGATACAGCTGAGCTGGTCCCGGACCTTGCTGTCCAGGGTCAGCCCGAGCGTGTCGACGACCAGATGGGTTCCCTCGGCGGCCAGTTCCCGGGCCACGTCGCACGGGTCGGGCAGACCGCAGGAGTCCTCGCCGTCCGTGATGAGCACGATCCGACGGGTCGCGTCACCGCCCGCCAGGTCCTTGGACGCGCCGCGCAGGGCGAGGCCGATGGGTGTCCAGCCGGTGGGGCGCAGCGTGGCGACGGCCGCCTTGGCCTCGGTGCGGTCCACCCGGCCGACGGGGTAGAGCTGTTTGCTGTCCAGGCAGCCGGTCTCGCGGTCCTTGCCGGGGTAGTTGGCGCCGAGGGTGCGTATGCCGAGCCGCACGTCGTCGGGGACGGCGTCGAGCACCTCATTGAACGCCTGCTTGGCGGCGGCCATGCGGGACATGCCGTCGACGTCGCGGGCGCGCATCGAGCCGCTGACGTCCAGGACGAGTTCGACTTTGGGGGACTCGCGGGCCGGTTCGTCGTCGGCGACGGCCGCGGTCGGGAACACCAGACCGCACACCACGGCCGCGAGCAGCCCGAAGGCGCCTGTCGCCAGGCGTTTCTTTATGATCACCGCGGCATCTTATGGAGCATCATATGACCACTCCAAAGTGGCTCCCCAACGGGCCCCGCACGCGGGTGCTGCGGCTCGGCCCGCCGCCCCGGGGGCGGTGGCGGAGGCGGGGCCGGACAGTCGTTGGTCACTCCGTACGAATGTGTGGCGAGCCGGGGCCACCGCGCTGTACGGTGCGTCCAGCCCACCGGCCGGAGGATCCAGTTCGTGCTCAGCCCCTCACTCGCCCAGGAGATCGCCGGGGACACCTCCGCGGTCATCGGTTTGAACGTCCTCATCACCGACAGCGAGGGCGTCGTCATCGGCAGCGGCGACAGCAGCCGCATCGGCACCTTCCACGAGGCGTCCGTGGAGGTGATGCGCACTCAGGAGACCGCCACGCACACCGCCACCCAGGCGCAGGAGCTCAAGGGGGTGCGCGCCGGCGTGACCCTGCCGCTGGTCATGGACGGACACGCGGTGGGCACGGTCGGCATCACCGGTACCCCCGCCCAGGTGCGGCGCTTCGGTCTTGTGGTCAAGCGGCAGACGGAGATCCTGCTGCGCGAGTCGGCCGTCCTGCGCTCACGGGTGCTCAGGGAGCGGGTGCTTGAGGAGCTGCTCGCCGATGTCGCCACGTACGACGCCGAGTCGGTCGAGCCTGACTTCGTCGTCTTCCGAGCCGCCGAGGTGGGCTTCGATCTGCGGCTGCGCCGGATCGCGGTGACCGTCGAGGTGGCCGCGCCCGGTGGTACGAACGGCGCCCGCCACCGGGCCGGGCCGCCGGTCGCCGACACCGCGCTGGTCCGCGCGGAGCTGCTGCGCACCGTGCGGGAGGTGTTCTCCGACCCGCAGGACGTGGTCGCGGCGGCGGCCCCCGGGTGGATCGGGGTGCTGCACCGGCTGCCGGAACAGGCCTCGACGAGCCGGGTGATGACGGCCTGTCAGCGGCTGGCGGATCTCGTGGGTGTCCAGCACGGCCTGGCGGCGCGGGTGGGCATCGGGGAGCCCGCCACCTCGGTCGGCGCGCTGCACGACTCGTACCAGGACGCGTGTGACGCGCTGCGCCTGGGGGCCCTCGTCATGCCCGAGCTGCCGGTGCACCTCGTGTCCGACCTGCGCGCCCATCAGCTGCTTGCGGCCGCCGGCCGGAACACCCGCACCCGGCTGCTGACGCTCACCGCGGCGGACCTGCGCGAGCAACCGGACTGGCCGGTGCTCCGGGACACCGTGGTGGCCTGGTGCGAGAACGGCTTCAACTTAGTCCGCGCCTCCTCGGCGCTGCACATCCACCGCAACACCCTCGTCTACCGCATGAACAAGATCGAGCAGATCAGCGGCCGCCCGCTGCGCGACCACCGCACCACGCTCGCCCTGTATCTGGCCTGTCTGGCCGATCAGCTCGACACTCAGCCTTGACCCGGCCCTCTCCCGCCCGCGCCACGCGGCCGTTCGCACACCGAGGCCGCGACGGCCCCCAGCCAGACCGCGGCGACCAGCCCGGTCGGCAGCGCGGGCGCGGCCGACGGCGCCACGGTGAGCAGTACCCCTCCCCCGACCGCCCCCACCACCAGGGCGCCCAGCAGCCCCGCGCTCACCCGGCGCACCCTGCCGGTGGCGGCGAGGTCGGCCAGCAGATTGGTCAGGATGCCGGTGAAGTAGGTGGTGGAAAGACCCGGTGGCGCGACGGCGCGCACCAGCGCGCTCTGTCCCCCCATGGCCACCGCGGCCAGGGCCAGCAGCCCCTGCCGCCGCCCTCCGCCGGGGTGGCCGCCGGCCGACGCCCACAGCGCCCACAGCGCGCCGAGCGCGATCAGTTCCACGCCGAGCGCGCGGCGGGCGAGCCGTGTCTTTTCCGGCCCGCGGACGATCCGGCCGCTCATCAGCGCGCCCAGGACATAGCCGGTGACCGCGAGGGCGGCATGGCCGGCGAGCGCCGGGTCGCGGGCCCCGGCCGACATGCCGAGCAGCGAGAGGTTGGCCGTCATCACGCTGGTGAAGACACCGCCGAGGGCGAGAAAGGAGACCGCGTCCATCGACCCGGTGACCATGGTCAGCGCCACGGCGGCCGCCAGGCCACCGCCGCCCGGACGGGCTAAGCCGCCCGTGGCGTCTCCCGGGCCCGCCGGACCGCCGTCCCGCGGTGGCAGGGGGTCGGTCATCCGGTGTCCCCCTTGGGGCGGTCCTCGTCGACGATCTCCGCCTCGACGACATCGTCATCGGCGCCGTGGCCCGGGCCCGCGCCGTCGCCACCCGTGCCGTCGGCCGTACCGCCGGCCGGCCCGGAGCCCTCACCCCGGTCCCCGGCCTGGGCGTACATGGCCGTGCCGATCTTCTGCGCGGCCGTGGCGGCCTGGTCGGTGGCCGCGCGGATCCGGCCGGTGTCCTCGCCCTTCAGCGCCTCCTTCAGCTCGGAGAGCGCCGATTCGGTCTCCTCCCGCGCGTCCCGCGGCACCTTGTCCGCCTGGTCGCGCAGCAGTTTCTCGGTGTTGTAGAGGAGGGACTCGGCCGAGTTGCGGGTCTCGGCCGCCTCGCGCTTGCGGCGGTCCTCGTCCGCGTAGCGCTCGGCGTCGCGCATCATGCGGTCGATGTCGTCCTTCGGCAGCGCGGAACCGCCGGTGACGGTCATCCGCTGTTCCCTGCCGGTGCCGAGGTCCTTCGCGGACACATGCATGATTCCGTTGGCGTCGATGTCGAAGGCGACCTCGATCTGCGGCACGCCACGCGGGGCCGGCGGCAGGCCCGTCAGCTCGAACATGCCGAGCTTCTTGTTGTACGCCGCGATCTCGCGCTCGCCCTGGAACACCTGGATCTGCACGGACGGCTGGTTGTCCTCGGCCGTGGTGAAGATCTCCGAACGCTTGGTCGGAATGGTCGTGTTGCGCTCGATCAGCCTGGTCATGATGCCGCCCTTGGTCTCGATGCCGAGGGACAGCGGGGTGACGTCCAGCAGCAGGACGTCCTTGACCTCGCCCCTGAGGACACCGGCCTGGAGCGAGGCGCCGACCGCGACCACCTCGTCCGGGTTGACGCCCCGGTGCGGATCCTTGCCGGTCAGCTCCTTGACCAGCCCGGTCACGGCGGGCATCCGGGTCGAGCCGCCGACCAGGATCACATGGTCGATGTCGGACACCTTGATCCCGGCGTCCTCGACCGCCTGGTGGAACGGCCCCTTGCAGCGCTCCAGGAGGTCCTCGGTCAGCTGCTCGAACTGCGCCCGGGTGAGCTTCTCGTCCAGGTGCAGCGGCCCCTCGTCGGAGGCCGTGATGTAGGGCAGGTTGATGGTGGTCTCGGACGCCGCGGACAGCTCGATCTTCGCCTTCTCCGCGGTCTCGCGCAGCCGCTGGAGCGCCATCTTGTCCTGCGCCAGATCCACCCCGTAGCCGTTTTTGAACCGGGTGACGAGGTGGTCGACGATCCGCTGGTCCCAGTCGTCGCCGCCGAGGTGGGTGTCGCCGTTGGTGGCCTTGACCTCGACGACCCCCTCGCCGATCTCCAGCAGCGAGACGTCGAAGGTGCCGCCGCCGAGGTCGAACACCAGGATGGTCTGGTCGTTCTCCTTGTCCAGGCCGTAGGCCAGGGCGGCGGCGGTGGGCTCGTTGATGATCCGCAGCACCTTCAGACCGGCGATCTCGCCCGCCTCCTTGGTGGCGGTCCGCTGGCTGTCGTTGAAGTACGCCGGGACGGTGACCACCGCGTCCGTCACATCCTCGCCGAGGTAGCCCTCCGCGTCGCGCTTGAGCTTCTGGAGCACGCGGGCGGAGATCTCCTGCGCGGTGTAGCGCTTGCCGTCCACCTCGCCGGTGGCCGGGAACCGCCATCGCTCCTCCCCCATGTGGCGTTTGACGGACCGCGCGGTGCGTTCCACGTTGGTCACGGCCTGACGCTTGGCCACCTCGCCCACCAGCACCTCGCCGTTCTTGGCGAAGGCCACCACCGAGGGGGTCGTCCGGGTGCCCTCGGTGTTGGTGATGACCGTTGGCTCGCCGCCCTCCAGGACACACACCACGGAGTTCGTCGTCCCCAGGTCGATACCGACTGCGCGGGTCATCTCAGCACTCCTCTCCTGCGAGATGGGAGCCCTTCACAGAGTGATCCGATCTATGCCCAATGCTACAAAACAACACCTTTGTGAGTTTCATCCGTGGCATCTTCGCCGGCGGCGTGGTTGCCGGTGGCGTCCTCCGGGATCCGCTGCTCGAACCAGACCACCTTCCCCGTACTCAGCCTCGTCGCGCCCCAGCGCTCCGCGAACTGGTTGACCAGGAACAGACCGCGGCCGCCCTCGTCGCTCAGCTGGGCGTGGCGCATCCGGGGCAGCTGCGGCGAGTCGTCGCCCACCTCGCAGCGGAGCACATCCGTACGGACCAGCCGCAGCGACAGCGGCCGGGTGGCATAGCGCACCGCGTTGGTCACCACCTCTCCGACCATGAGCTCGGTGGACTCGCACAGGGAGTCGAGCTTCCAGCGGTGGAGTGTTCTGCGGGCCAGCCGGCGCGCCCGGCCCGCGGTCCGCGGCTGGGGGCCCAGGAACCAATAGGCGACGTGGTACCAGGGGATGCAGTCGAAGCGGGCGGCGAGCAGCGCCACGTCGTCGTCCCGCTGCCTCGGGTCGAGGGGCACCCCGCCGACGCCGATCGGCGCCCCGGGCGGGATCAGCAGTGCCTCGCCCCGGCCGTCGGGGTGCAGCAGGAGTGGCGGCGGGTGGCCGGCATTGGCCAGTTGCAGCCGGTGCGCGATGGGGTCGTAGATGGCGTAGAGGCAGGTGGCGATGTGCTGGCTGCCGAGACGCTGGGCCTGGTCGTCGAGGTGGTGCAGGACATCCTCGGGCGGCAGGTCGAGTCCGGCCAGGGTCTGCACGGTGGTGCGCAGCTGGCCCATGACAGCGGCGGAGATCATGGAGTGGCCCATGACGTCTCCGATGACCAGCGCGACGCGGTTGCCGGGCAGCGGAATAGCGTCGTACCAGTCGCCGCCGACCCGGGCGGTCTCCGAGGCCGGCAGATAGCGGCTGGCCAGGCGGACACCGGTGGCCTCGGGCAGCGAGGAGGGGAGCATGGCGCGCTGAAGCACATCCGCGACCGACGCCTCGCGCCCGTATCGCACCGCCTTGTCGATGCCGAGGGCGGTGTGCGTGGCGAGCTGGGAGGCGACCAGCAGGTCATCCGGGGTGAAGGCGGGGCGATCGGGCTCGCGCAGCAGCAGGAGGGTGCCGATGACGTGGTGGCGGCCGTGCAGCGGGGCTACGATCAGCCGCCGGGCCGGCGGCACCGGCCCGTCGCCCTTCGCCCCGCCATGCAGCAGCCGGCGCACCGACGGCGCGATCCCCTGCATGTCACCGAACACCGGCCGCCCGGCCAGCAGCAGCTCGACGAACCGGCCGGTGACGGTCACCGGCGCGAGATCGGGCCCGGCCCCGGGGGCGGCTTCCGGCGCGGCGTTCGGCCCGGGGTCCCTCGGGCCGTCCGGGCTCCGGGGCGCGGGAGGCGCGCCCGGCGGGTCGCCCCGGGTGCCGGTTCCGGCCGGTGCCCGGGGCCTGGCGCCCGTGGTGTGCGGCCGCAGCACCACGGGCGCCGTGGGGATCGCGGCCCCGGACGGCAGGGGGTGGTCGCACAGATGGATGAACGCCGCGTCGGCGAAGGCGGGGGCGGCGGCCCGGCACAGCTCCCACAGCGTCTCGTCCGGGTCCATACCGCGGGCGATGCGGCGGGTCGCCTCGTCGAGATAGCGCAGGCGTTCGGTGTGCGCTCCGGCTCCGTACGCCGCCTCGTCCCGGGCGGGTGCCGCGGGCCGGTCGGCGGCCGGTCGCCCGTGGCCCGTGGGAGCGGCGCGCGCTCCCCGGCCGGGGGGAGCGGTCGGCCGCTCGGCCCCGGCGGTGGGCCGGTCCGGTCCTTCACAGGGGATGCGGTGACCCATGGCGCTCCCCGGACGGCCGTGCGCGGGTCCTCCCGGAGGTTTCCGGACACCCGGATGGTGCCGTGCAGGACATGGCGCCGCGCGAGCTCCACCGTCCCGTACGGGCCTGACCCGTGCGGTCGAGCCGTATGCTCCCGTGACCCGTCCGACCCGTCCGGTTGATCCTGTCGTGCACGAGGACACCCCTTACAGACCCGGTTACCTCATATTTCCACATCAGGTCCGATATGCACCATGTCCGAGCCGCGGGAACCGGCCGGGGAGCGGACCGCTCAGCCGCCGAGGAGGCCGCCGGTCAGGCCGTCGAGCACACCGCCGACCGTGTCGCCGACGCCCTCGACCACGCCGCCCACCAGCCCCTTGTCCCTGCCCTTGCCATCCCCGTCGTCCTGCTGGCCGCCGTCCTGCTGACCGTCGTCCTGCTGGTCGCCGGACTCGTCCTCGGAGGGGGCCGGGGCGGGCGAGGTGGGCTGCGCGGCGTCCGGCTCCGAGGCCGAGGGCGCCGTGGAACCGGGGGCGCCGGCGGGCTCGGCCGACGGGGCGTTCGTCTTCGGAGCGCCCGAAGGCGTGCGGGTCTGCGAGGTCTCGCCCCGGGAGGCGCCGTCGCCACCGTCCCGTACGAGCTTGGGCTTGCCGGAGGCGGTGGGGGCCAGGCCACCGCCGGAGGGCCGGTCGGTGTCGGCGGACCGGTCGGAGCCGCTCGGCCGGTCGGAGCCGGTGGGCTCGTCGGTCTCCGGCGTGCCCGCCGGCTGGGAGCTGACGTCGGAGCGCGCCTGCACGGTCCTGTCGCTGCCGGTCGACGAGTGGAGAGCGAAAGCGATGCCGCCCGCCACCCCCAGAGCGGCGGCTGCCTTGATCGTTGTGGCACGCGCCTGCTGCGCAGGGGTGGGGCGGCTGTGTCGGCCCATCTGGCTCGAGTCTCCCGTTATGACATGTCCTCGCTACGGCGCACCAGTAAAGCGTGATCACTCGGCCGAAGGGAATTTCCGAGACGGAGTTGTTACGCGGCGGGGTGATTCCTCCCTCGATGCCTGGTCAGGTCCCATGGCTGGGGGACGGCTCCGGCCGGTCGGGCAGAAACGCGTGCAGCCACTTCTCGGTGTGGGCGACATGCGCCGCGGCCGCGCCCGCGGCGGCCGCCGGGTCGCGCTGGGCGAGCGCGCCCGCGATGGCCCGGTGATCCTCGTCGCTGGCGCGCTTGATGCTCGGGCCCTCGGGCAGCGTGAACACCTGATAGTTGCGGGAGCGCGCGCGGAACACCCCGAGCAGCGAACCGAGGGTGGGGTTCCCGCCCATCCTGGCGATCTCGGCGTGGAAGCGGTGGTCCAGGTCGGAGACCTCGGCCGGGTTCTCGGTGGCCTCCATGGCCTCGATGTACTCAAAAAGCCTGGCCAGCGTCTCGGGCGTCATCCGCGCCGCCGCCTGCGCCGCGGCGTGGGACTCCAGGACGCGCCGGATCTCGAACATCTCCAGCAGCCCTTCGAGCGGCAGCAGGTCGACGGTCAGCGAGAGGCTGCCGACGATGTCCTCCGGGCGCAGCTGGGAGACATAGGTGCCCGAGCCGTGGCGTGGCTCGATGACACGCAGGGCCGCCAGCATGCGCACCGCCTCCCGGAGCGAACCCCGGGAGACGCCCAGCTCGTCACACAGCTCGCTCTCGGGCGGAATGCGCTGCCCGGCGACCAGCCGGCCGGTGGAAATCATGTGCCGTAGGCCGTGAAAGGCCTTGTCGACTGCGGACATCGCTTCCCTTCCCCGTGGCTCGGCGACGGCGCCGGGCCTCCGGCTCCCACCCTACCGATTCATCAGATCTCTCCCCCACGGCGGCGGCAAGTCATCAGATGACTTATCGGCGGCGTACACCTATTGCCTTCATCCTCGCTGCTGTGCCAGGATCCCGGGCCAAGTCACCGGCCAAGTCATCAGACCTATCTTCACTGAGTGTCTGATGTCTCGGCCCGATTCCTGGGAGATGTCCAGTCACGTGAGTGAGACCGACGTGAGCACAGCACCACGCCCCCTGCTCCTTCCCGACGGCCGCCCGGCCGCGGAGGCGTGGTCCCTGCACCCCGGGCAGCGCCATCTCAACCACGGGTCCTTCGGGGCGGTTCCGGTGGTGGCGCAGCGCGAGCAGCAGCGGCTGCGCGAGGAGATGGACCGGTCGCCCGTGGTGTGGTTCGCGACGCTGCCGGGCCGGGTCGCGGCCGCCCGGACGGCCGTCGCCGGGTTTCTGCGCGTCGCGCCCCAGGACCTCGCCCTGGTGCCGAACGCGAGCGGCGGCGCCAGCGTGGTGTACGCGAATGTGCCGCTGCGGTCCGGCGCCGAGATCCTGGTCACCGACCACGGGTACGGGGCGGTGACCATGGGGGCCGAGCGCCTGGCCCGGCGCCAGGGCGCCACGGTCCGTACCGTGCATGTGCCGCTCGACGCCGATGAGGAGCGGGCCCACGCGGCCGTGGTGTCCGGGCTGAGCGAGGCCACCGGGCTGATCGTGCTGGACCACATCACCTCGGCGACCGCCCGCCGGATGCCGGTGGAGCGGATCGCCGCGACGGCGCGGGAGCGGGGCATTCCGCTCCTGGTGGACGGGGCGCATGTGCCCGGTCTGATCGCCGACCCGCTCGCGGGCCTCGACTGCGACTTCTGGGTCGGCAATCTGCACAAGTTCGGCTGCGCACCGCGCGGCACCGCGGCCCTGGTCGCCCGGGGTCCGCTGCGCGACGAGCTCCATCCCCTGATCGACTCCTGGGGCGCCGGCGACCCCTTCCCCGACCGGTTCGACACCCAGGGGACGGTGGACGTCACCGGCTATCTGGCGGCGCCGACCGCCGTGGACTTCATCGACGCCACCTGGGGCTGGGACCGCGCCCGTACCTATATGAGCGACCTGGCCGACTACGCCGAGCGCGTCATCGGCGAGGCCTTCGCCGAGGTCATGGGCGAGAGCACGGCCGTGGACGTCGGCATGCCGGTGGGCCCGATGCGCCTGGTCCGGCTTCCCGCGGGGCTCGGCGCCACCCGCCTCGAGGCCGACGCGCTGCGCGACCGGATGGCCCATGAGCTGGGTGTGGAAGCGGCCTTCACCAGCTTCGGCGGCATCGGTTACTTCCGCCTGTCGACGCATGTGTACAACACGGCGGCCGACTACGAGTACTTCGCCGAGCGCTGTGTCCCGGTGCTCGCCGAATGGGCCCGCACCCCGGGCGTCGCCCCGTAGCGACGCCGGCACACCTTCGTGACCCGCCACGGCCGTGGCGCATATCGATACCCACGGAACTCCCATGGAATGAGGACAGGGATGAGAAGAAGGAAGGCAGTCATCGCCCTCGGCCTGGCCGCCACCACGGTCATGACGGCCATGACGGGCTGTACCTCCGGGGTGAGCGACGGCTCGGTCCACCTCAAGATGGTCGAGAGCCTGACCAATCCCAGCCGCACCGAGGTTCTGAAGAAGCTCATCGCGGACTTCGAGAAGCAGAACCCGAAGATCAAGGTCGATCTGATCTCGCCGCCGACCGATCAGGCGGACCAGAAGATCCAGCAGATGCTCCAGTCCGGCAGCGGCGTGGACACGCTCGAGGTGCGGGACATCACCGCCGGGCCGTGGTCCACCAACGGCTGGCTCTACGACATGGGCAAGGATCTGAAGGGGTGGGGCGGCTGGAAGGACCTCACCGACAACGCCGTCAAGTACTCCAAGGACGCCAAGGGCCGCACGTACTACATCCCCTACGGCTTCTACGGGTTGAGCCTGTTCTACCGCTCCGACCTTGTCCAGGAGGCGGGCTTCAAGAACCCGCCGGCCAGCTGGGCCGAGCTGCTGAACCAGGCGAGCAAGATCCAGAACCCGTCCAAGCGCCAGTACGGCTACGCCTTCCGGGGCGGGGCCAACGCCAACAGCAACGCGGTCGCCGTCATCGAGGCGTATGTCGCGGACAAGATCGACCGCGACAACGGGTTCAAGCTCACCGACGGCAAGACGATCTTCTCGGCGCCCGAGGCGCTGGACGCCATGAACACCTACCTCAAGCTGTTCAAGGAGGCGTCGCCGCCCTCGTCGGTCGCCTGGGGCTACCCGGAGATGGTGGAGGGCTTCTCCAACGGCTCCACGGCCTTCCTGCTTCAGGACCCCGAGGTCATCGCCACGGTGCGGCAGTCGAAGTCCATCAAGGAGAGCCAGTGGACCACGGCTCCCCTGCTGGCCGGCCCCAGCGGCAAGGCGATCCAGCCGGTGGCGAGCGCGGGCTGGGGCATAGCCGCCGGCAGCAAGCACAAGGCGGAGGCGATCAAGCTGGTCGAGTTCCTCTCGCAGGGCGACGCCTCGACCACCTTCACCAAGGAGAACAGCCTGGTGCCGATCCTCAAGGGCGCGGCCGAGGACTCCTTCTACAAGACCGGGCCCTGGGCGAGCTATGTGACGATGACCGAGAACCCGGACAAGTACCTCACCGTCACCCAGCCGCGTGACGCGTCCTGGTGGACCGAGTGGATCCAGAAGTCCGACGCCGAGGTGCAGAAGATGCTGCTGGGCAAGATGACGCCCAAGGAGCTGCTGGCCGACTGGGACGCGTACTGGACGAAGAAGTGGAAGAGCCAGACGTGAGCCTGTCCACCTCCAAGCAGGCGGGGCGCCCCTCCCAGGGGGGCGCCCGGCCCGCGCCGGTCAAGACGGCGGACCCGCGCTCGCGCAGACCGGTGTTCACCGTCCGCCGGAGCCTGGCGATCGCCGGGTTCATGGCTCCGGCCGTGCTCTTCGTCTCGGTGTTCATCTACTACCCGATGGTCTCGGGCAGTCAGATGGCGTTCCGCAACTGGAACCTCAACGACCTCACCGACACCTCGTGGGTGGGGATCAGGAACTTCCAGGAGATCTTCCGGGACCCGGTGTTCTACACCGTGCTCGACAACACCCTGATCTGGGTGGTCGCCTCGCTCGTACCGCAGCTGGTGATCGGCTTCGCGATCGCCCTGTGGCTGCGCCGGCGCTTCCGCTTCCGGGGGCTCTACCAGGCGTTGATCTTCTTCCCGTGGGCCATCTCCGGATTTCTCATCGGCATCCTGTTCCGCTGGATGTTCAACAGCGAATTCGGCGTCATCAACGATCTGCTCTCGAAGGCCGGCCTGATCGACGAGCCGATCCCCTGGCTGGCGGATCCGAAGACGGCCATGGTCGCCGTCATCATCGCCAATGTCTGGTACGGCGTCACCTTCTTCGCCATCATGATCCTGGCGGCCCTCCAGTCGATCCCCGACGAGCTGTACGAGGCGGCCGAACTCGACGGGGCGGGCAAGGCCCGCACGCTGTTCCAGGTCACCATTCCGTACATCCGCGCCACGCTGGCGCTGACCGTGCTGCTCCGGGTCATCTGGATCTTCAACTTCCCCGACATCATCTTCGGGATGACCGGCGGCGGACCGTCCAATGAGACACACATCGTGACCACCTGGATGATCACGATCACCCAGCAGGGCGACTACGGAAAGGCCTCGGCGCTCGGTCTCGTCGTGGTCGGGCTGCTCCTGGTGTTCTCCGTCTTCTACCTCATGGCCACCCGCGAGAAGAAGGGAGCGAGGTCTTGATGAACAAGGAGACCGTCGCGGGACGCGTGACCCGGATCGCCTTTCTCTCGGTATGGCTGATCATCACGGTCTTCCCGCTCTACTGGATCGCCGTCACCTCCTTCAAAGCGCCCGGCGACATCTTCACCTTTCCGATCGCCTACTGGCCCGAGCACTTCTCCCTGGAGAACTACAGTGGGCTGTTCGGAAAGGCCCGGTTCGGCGACTACCTCACCAACAGCCTGCTCGTCGCGACGGTGGCGGGCACGGTGGCGACGGCCATTTCCGTGCTCTCGGCCTATGTGCTGGCGCGGTTCGAGTTCCGGAGCAAGACGGCGCTGCTGATGGCCGCCCTGGTCACCCAGATGATTCCGTCGTTCATCGCGCTCGGGCCGCTGTACATGATGATGACCCAGCTGAAACTGGTCGACAACCGGCTCGGGCTCATCCTCGTCTACATCGCGGTGTGCATTCCGTTCAGCACCGTGATGCTCCGCGGGTTCTTCGAGAACATCCCGGACGCGCTGGAGGAAGCGGCCATGATCGACGGGTGTTCGCGGTTCGGGGCGCTGTTCCGGGTGCTGCTGCCCGTGATGAAGCCGGGCATCGTGGCCGCGTTCATCTTCAACTTCGTGAACTGCTGGAACGAGCTGTTCCTGTCGGTCACCCTGATGAACAGCGACGCGAACAAGACCGTCCCCACGGCGCTGAACGGCTTCATCTCCAGCTTCAACATCGACTGGGGTTCGATGTCCGCGGCGGCCGTGCTCACCATCGTGCCGACCATGGTGCTGTTCGCCTTCGCCAGCCGCCACATCGTGCAGGGGCTGACCTCGGGCGCGGTGAAGGGATAGGGGCCGCCGCGGGTTTCAGCGGCGGGGGGCCCGGCGGGTGCGGGTCCAGGTCAGCAGCCGACGGGCGGTCCAGGTGTTGACGACCCGCTCCGGGGAGACGCCGCACTCCTCGGCCCGGGCGCAGCCATGGATCTGCCAGTCGAGCTGGCCCGGGGCGTGCGCGTCGGTGTCGATCGAGAAGAGGACGCCCGCCTCGACGGCCTGGCGCAGCAGCCGGCGCGGCGGGTCAAGGCGCTCCGGACGGCAGTTGATCTCCACGGCCGTGCCCGAGGCGGCGCAGGCGCCGAACACCTCGTCGGCGTCGAAGCGCGACTCCGGGCGGCGTCCGTCGAGCAGCCGCCCGGTGCAGTGCCCCAACACATCGACCAGGGGATTGCCGATGGCCGCGACCATCCGGCGGGTCATGGGGCGGGGGTCCATCCGCAGCTTGGAGTGGACCGAGGCCACCACCACGTCCAGCCGGTCCAGCAGCTCCGGCTCCTGGTCCAGGGAGCCGTCGAGGAGGATGTCGACCTCGATGCCGGTGAGCAGCCGGAAGGGTGCGAGCCGCCCGTTCAGCTCCGCGATCACCTCCAGCTGTTCGCGCAGCCGGTCCGCGGACAGGCCTCGGGCCACGGTCAGCCGGGGCGAGTGGTCGGTGAGCACGGCCCACTCGTGGCCGAGTCGGGCCGCGGTGCGGGCCATCAGCTCGATCGGCGAGCCCCCGTCCGACCAGTCGGAGTGCAGATGGCAGTCGCCGCGCAGGGCGGCGCGCAGCGCGGCCCCGGGCCGCTCGTCCGGCCGGCCGGCCCCCGCTGCTCCCGCTGCTCCCGCTGCTCCCGCTTCGTACCCGGCCTCCAGCTTCGCCAGATAGCCGGGCACCCCTCCGGCCAGCGCCTCCCGGATCACCTGGGAGGTCGTGGGGCCGATCCCCTTCAGCGACTCCAGCGTGCCCGAAGCCGCCCGCCGCGCCACGTCCTCGGCGGGCAGCCGGCCCAGCAGCTCGGCGGCCGTACGGAAGGCGCGTACGCGATAGGTCGGGGCCTGGTCGCGCTCGAGGAGGAACGCGATCCGGTCCAGCGCCTCCACGGGATCCATGGCCTGCCCTGCCTTTCCGACGGCTGCCGGCCCCCTCTCCAGGGTCGCGTGTCGCTCCTTCCCGCGCCTGCGCGCGTCCGCCGGCGCCGGTGGCGAGAGCGGTGCCGCCGGTCCGCGATAATGACCGTCCGTCAACCGTTGACCGGACAGGCAGGGAGCGAGCGAGAGGTGCCCGACGTGGACAACCTTGCGATCAAGCGGGAGGACTCTCTGGGCGAGCGCGTCGCCCATGAGCTGCGGGTCCAGGTCATCAGCGGCCGGCTGCGGCCCGGTACCCACCTGGTGGAGGGCCAGCTGGCCGAGCGCTTCGACGTCAGCCGCGGCCCGGTGCGGGACGCGCTGCGCCGGCTCGAGGCGGAGGGGCTGGTCGCCTCCCAGCGGCGCGGGGTCTATGTCACCGGCCTGGACGCCGAGGACGTCGAGGAGCTGTACACCCTGCGCGAGTCCCTGGAGAGCCTGGCCCTGTCCCTGGCCATGAACAAGGCCCGGGACGCCGACTGGGCCCGCTCCCAGGCGTGTGTGGAACGCATGCGGCAGGCCGCCGGCCGGGCCGATGCCCGGCTGTTCGCCGAGGCCGACCTGGACTTCCACTCGCGGTTCTACGAGCTGTCCGGGCACCGGCGGCTGATCGCGGTATGGGAGCAGTACCGGCCGACGTTCGCGGTGGTCCTCGACATCACCAACGCCCAGGGCGTCGATCTGCACTCCCCGGCCGAGAACCACGCCGCACTGCTGGACGCCGCCCGCCGCGGCGACCGCGAGGCGGCCCTCGCCGCCCTGCGCGCACATCTCGGCGACGCCCGCGACCAGCTGCGCTCCGCGCTGCGCGACGACACGTCCCGGGCGGAGGGCTGAGGCACCCCGCCGGGCCCGCCACCGCGATCGGGCGGCACCGCCTCAGCGATGCCGCCCGCCGCCGATATCCCCCTCAGGAGCCCGCGACCACCGCAGGTTCCTCCGTACTCAGAGCAGGCGCGGTAGCGTCCTCGCGCACCCACAGCGGCCGCAGTCGGTAGGTCAGCAGATAGAGCACCACGGACGCGCCGGACGCGACGAACATGCTCAGGTCGCCCGCGCCCGGGTACGCCGCCGAGAAGGGCCCTGTGTAGAAGCTGGACTGCCAGAACGGCACCGAGGCCAGCACCCCGCCCGCCCAGGCCACGAAGCCCCAGCCGAGCACCCTGCTCCGGTCGTACAGCTCGGCGATCCTGGCCGGGTCGGAGCGTCCGCCCAGGTGGTAGTCGAGCAGCAGCACGGCCGCGAAGGGGGCGATGAAGTACGCGGTGAGGTTGAGGAAGACCTTGAACTTGTCCTCGGTCCCGGACTCGCCCCACAGGCTGATCGCATAGGCCAGCAGACAGATCACCACGACCGCCTGGGTGCGGCTGACCGGCACCTTCAGCGTCTGGACGGAGATCGCGCCGCCGTAGACGTTGAGGAAGTTCTGCGCGAGCGCGGACAGGGTGATCGCGATGAGCGCGGGCACGGCGAACGGGCCGGCCAGCTCGTGCAGGGCGGTGATGGAGTCCGTGCTGGTGGCGCTGGAGCCCACCAGCACGCCCAGGATGCCGAGCCAGCAGATGGTGACGAAGTTGCCGAGCCCGGTGTACCAGGCGGTGCGCTTCACCACCTGCGGCGAGTCGGGCAGATAGCGGGAGTAGTCGGAGGCGAACGGCGCCCAGGCGACCAGGAACGACAGGAACCAGCCGCCGAAGGTGATCCAGCCGCCTGTGCCGCCGATGTACCCCTTGGCGTGCGGGTCGGCGCCGAAGGTGCCTCCGCCGCGGACCACGGCGACCACCGTGATCATCACAAACAGCGGGGTAAGGACATAGGTGAGCACCCGCTGTAGATAATTGATCATGTTGTAGCCGTAGACGGACACCACCAGTTCGACGGCGGTGAGCGCCAGCGCGCAGAGCCAGAACGGCAGATGGGTCAGCTCCGCGAACGCCTTTCCGCCCAGGATCACGGTGACCGACGCCCACCCGATCCCGGCGAAGACATTGATGTAGGCCACGGGCAGGAAGTTGCCGAAGAAGCCGAGCGGGCCGCGCGCCTGGATCTGCTGCGGCACACCGAGCCGTACGCCCATCCGGGACATCACCGCCATCAGCAGCGAGCCGAGCGCGGCACCCAGGACGATCGCGGCGACGGCGGCGGTGAAGCTCAGCCCGAACCAGGCCGCGCTGAATCCGAGCAGGATGATGGGGAAGTTGAGGCCGGCGGCGAACCAGACGAAGAACTGTGAGCTGGGCTTGCCGTGCCGCTCGTTGTCGGGGATGTGGTCGACCCCGAAGGGTTCGACCTTGGTGACCGCGCTGCCGTACACCGGCGCGGGGGCGTCATGCGTCATGGGGTGCTCCTGGGGACGGGAGGAGGTGGGCGTCGGGGGGTGGCGGGGTGCGGAAGCGCGTACGGGCGCGGACCGGCTCGGCTCACCACGGCAGGGGTGCCGTCTGCGAGATGTCGAAGAACCCGCCTCCGCTGTAGACCAGCGGCGCCAGGTCGTCGTGGTGGGCGTGGACCACCCGGCCGGTGAAGACGGTGTGGCTGCCGGCCTCCAGCCGCTCGCCGATCTCCACCTCCAGCTGGGCGCAGCACCCATCGAGCAGCGGCACGCCGTGGCCGCCTGGGGTCCAGGGGTGCCCGGCGAACTTGTCGTCGGCCTTGGAGGCGAAGGTCCTGGCCACATCCAGCTGGCCGGCGGCCAGGATGTTGATGCCGAGGTGGGTGGCGCGGTGGAGCGCGGGGTGGGTGGTGGAGCTGCGCTGGACGCAGACCAGCACCATGGGCGGGTCCAGGGAGATGCTGGCGAAGGCGTTGACCGCGAGGCCCCGGGGCCTGCCGTCGTCGTCGCAGGTCACCACGGTCACCCCGGTGATGAACTTGCGGTGCACCCCGCGCACCAGCTCGGCGTCGGCCGCGGCCCGCTGGGTGGTGGTGACGATTCCCAGCGCCTCGAGCAGTTGGCGGGAGTCGAAGGTGACCCACTCCTCGGCCACCGCGGCCCCGTCGAAGCGGCTGAAGGTCGCGCCGGACACCTCGACCGGCCGGCCGGTGGGCGGCACACCGAGAAAGTCCCCGGTGTGGCGGCCGGTGGAGCGCCAGCGGATCGCCAGCCGTTCGCCGTCCTCGACGATCTCCTCGATCTCGGTCCGCAGATCGGGAAAGGCCTGGCGGACGGCGCGGACAGAGTCCTTGAACTGCTCCCGGTCCTGCGGGGCGCCGGCCGGTCCGCGGCGCCGGACATAGCCGGGGCTGAGCAGTTCGTCCAGCGCCTCGAGGCGGCCCTGGTCCCAGGCGGCCCGCCAGGCGGAGCGGATTCGGGCGGTGCGGTCAAGAGTTCGCGTCATGACGGTTCCCTCACTCAGCTCTTGTATGGCAGAGGACGGTAAGAACGGCACCAGCCGCTGTCAACACCTCGGACAGAAAGAGCCCTGAAGACCCTGGTCGGCGCCAAATACACAGGTCAATGTTGTCGTCTTGACGCTAACCCTTGACGAGTCGAAACCGGACTCCTAGCCTCGCTGCCATGGCACAGCTTGAGCTGGAGGGTCATCGGATGCGATTTTCGATATTCCACAACCTCGGAGCGCCTGGGCGGCTCGACTCCTACGCCCATGTCATGGACGAGGCCCGCGAGTTCGCGATCGCCGCGGAGCGGGCCGGTTTCTGGTCCACCTGGTACACGGAGCACCACTTCGGGCACGAGGCGATCGAGATCACCCCGAACCCGGTCCTCATGGGCGCGGACATCGCCGCCCGCACCGAGCGCATCAGGATCGGCCAGGCCGCGAGCATCGCCACCTTCTGGCATCCGCTGCGGCTCGCCGAGGACATCGCCATGCTCGACCAGCTGTCCGGCGGCCGGGTCGAGGTGGGCCTCGGGCGCGGCCTGTACGGACGGGAGGCGCTCAACCTCAACGCCCTGGCCGACCCGCGCGACCAGGAGCGGAACCGCGCGCTGTACGAGGAGACCGTGGAGATCCTGCGCAAGGCGTGGAGCGGCGAGTTTTTCTCCCACAAAGGACAGTTTTACGAGTTTCCTGCCCCCGGTGTGAAGTGGAACCACCCGCTCTCCCCCGCCACCCCCGAGTACACCGAGGCCGGGGTGATCACCAAGATGCAGGTCACGCCGTTCCCGCTACAGCGCCCGCACCCGCCCCTGTGGCAGGTCATCGACAGCCCCCGCTCGATCCAGGCGGCCGCGGCCGAGGGCGTCCAGGGCATGTTCTGGCTGCCGCCGGTCTCCGCGCTCAAGGAGCGCTTCGAGCTCTACCGCGCCACCGCCAGCCGGGCCTCGGGCCGCGAGTACGCGCTCGGCGAGGGCATCGGCCTGGTCCGCGACGTCTATGTCGCGGACACCATGGAACAGGCCCGTGCCGACTTCGAGGAGTCGCTGATGACCACCTACCGGTGGATCATGCACTGGCGGGGCCTGGCCAACCTGATGGAGGCGGGCGAGGAACTCACCGACGCCCACGAGCTGTCCTTCGACTTTCTGCACGGGCGCAACCTGCTGGTCGGCACCCCGGAGTACGTCACGGAGAAGATCGCCGAGCTGCGTGACGAGGTGGGTCTGGAGCATCTGCTGCTGTGGACCACCCACCCCGGCCTGGAGCACCGCAAGGCGATGCGCAGCCTGGAGCTGTTCGCGGAGAAGGTCATGCCGGAGTTCACCTCATGAGTGCCGCGAACGGCCTGGCCGGGCTGCGGAAGGTGGTGACCGTGACCGACGAGCTGCTGCTGGAGCTCGGCCGCCCGGTGGCCGTGCCGGTGCGCCGGGCCGCCGCGGCCGCGGTGATCCGCAACCCCTGGGCCGGGCGCGGCTTCGTCGCCGATCTACAGCCCGAGGTCGAGGCGATCGCGCCGGGGCTGGCGCGGCTGCTCACCGACCGGGTGATCGAGGCGCTGGGCGGGGTCGGGCGCGTCGAGTCCTTCGGCAAGGCCGCGATCGTGGGGCTGGACGGGGAGATCGAGCACGGCGGCGCGCTGATCCACACGCCGTTCTTCGGCAATGTCCTCCGCGAGCTGACCGAGGGCACCTCGATCATCGTCTTCAGCGACGACCGGTTCCCGGCCGGCGAGCCGCTGACCGTACCGCTGTGGCACAAGACCGCGGCCGCGACCCGCTCGCACTACCAGACCTGCCATATCCGGGTCCCCGACGCGCCCCGGCCGGACGAGATCGTCGTCGTCGCGGCCGGCGCGTCCGGCCCCCGTCCGAACGCGCGGATCGGGGACCGCGCCACCGACCCCCTCGTACGCCTCGCCGATCTGGAGACCGCCCCGTGAACATCCGCAAGATCATCACCTTCACCGAGGACATCCACACCGAAGGCGGCCGCCCGGTCGACCCGCCGGCCCGTACCGCGGTGGTGCTCGCCGTGATCGAGAACCCCTGGGCCGGGCAGGGCTATGTCGCGGATCTGCTGCCCGGGATCGACGAGGTCGCCCCGAAACTCGGCGAGCTGCTGGCCCCCCGGGTGGTCGAGGCGCTGGGCGCGCCGGTGGAGGCGTACGGCAAGGCCGCCGTCGTGGGCCTGGACGGGGAGGTCGAGCACGGCTCCGGGCTGATCCACACGCTCAAGTTCGGCGACCACTTCCGCCGGGCCGCGCAGGCCACCACGCTGCTGCCGGCGGTGGAGAAGCGGGCCGCGGCGGGCACCGTCTTCGACATACCGCTCAAGCACATCACCGACGCGACCGTCCGCTCGCACCACCAGAGCATCGAGGCCCGGGTGCCGGACGGGCCGCGCGCCGACGAGATCGTGATCGGTCTGGCGGCCGCCGCCCAGGGGCGTCCGCAGGCCCGGCTGGCCCCGCTGTCGACGGAACGGTGAGGGACGCCGTGAGCGACATGGGCACGGCACGGGCTCTCGATCGCGGGTCCGGGGCCGGCGGCCTCGACCGGCCGCCCCGGGCACAAGCCCTCGCCTCGGTCGCGCTGAGCCACGAGACGCACGGCGAGGGCCCCGGCCTGATGCTGCTGCACGGCGTCGGGCTCGACCGCCACCTGTGGGACCGCTGCCTGCCCCGGCTCGCGGCCCGGCACCGGGTGACCCTGGTCGATCTGCGCGGTCATGGCGCCTCCCCCGCCGCGGCCGCCGGGGTGTCCCTCGCCGAACTGGCCGCGGATGTCGCGGCGCTGCTGGACGGCCCCACGCACCTCGTCGGCTTCTCGCTCGGCGCCCTGGTGGCCCAGCAGCTCGGGCTGGCCCGGCCCGAGCTCGCCGCCTCGCTCACCCTCGTCAGCTCGGTCGCCGGGCGCACCGAGGAGGAGCGGGTGGCGGTGGCGCGGCGCAGGGAGCTGGCCGCCCGGGACTTCGGGGCGTCCGCGTGGGCGGCTGTCGACAGATGGTTCTCGCCCGGCTGGCGGGCCCAGGAGCCCGGCCTGGCGCAGGACGTGCTCGGCACCCTGCTGGCCAACGACCGGGCCTCCTATCTCGCCTGCTACGACGTGTTCGCGACCGCCGACGCCGGGCTGTGGCCGCTGCTGCCCCGGATCGGCGCCCCCACCCTCGCGGTGACCGGCGCGGACGACCCCGGCTCGACCCCGGAGATGTCGCGCCGACTGGCCGGGCGGATCCCCGGCGGCCGGGCGGTGATCGTGCCCGGAGCCCGCCATCTGCTGCCGCTGGAGTCCCCGGAAGGGCTCACCGACGTGATCCTCAGCCACACCGGACAGGAGTGTCACCGCCCATGAACCGCCTGCCGCGCCACGACCACTACATCGCGGGCGAGTGGACCGCCCCCGCCGACGGCGGCTACTTCCCGAGCCTCAACCCGGCCACCGCCGAGCCCTGGTACGAGGCGGCGAGCGGCACCGCCGCCGATGTGGACCGCGCGGTCGCCGCGGCCCGCACCGCCTTCGAGGACCCGCGCTGGCGCGATCTGAGCCAGACCGGGCGCGGGCGGCTGCTGCGCGCCCTGGCCGAGCTGATCGGCGAACACGCCGAGGAGCTGGCCCGTACCGAGACCCTCGACAACGGCAAGCTGCTGCGTGAGATGCGGGCCCAGATGGCCGGGCTGCCGGAGTACTTCCACTACTACGCCGGGCTGGCCGACAAGATCCACGGCGAGGTGATCCCCGGTGCGACCCGCACCCTGCTCAACTACACGCTGCGCGAACCGGTCGGCGTGGTCGGCGCCATCACTCCGTGGAACTCCCCGCTGCTGCTCACCGCCACCAAGCTCGCCCCGGCCCTCGCTGCCGGGAACACGGTGGTCGTCAAGCCCTCCGAGCACACCTCGGCCTCGCTGCTGGCGCTCGCGCCGCTCTTCGAGCGGGCAGGCTTCCCGCCCGGGGTGGTCAATGTGGTCACCGGCCTCGGCGCGGGCGCGGGCGCGCCGCTGACCGAGCACCCGGGCGTGGCGAAGGTGACGTTCACCGGTTCCACCGAGACCGGCCGCCGTATCGCCCGCACCTGCGCGGACCGGCTCATCCGCTGCACCCTGGAGCTCGGCGGGAAGTCGCCCAACATCATCTTCCCGGACGCAGACCTCGGCTCGGCGGCCATGGGTGTGATCGCCGGGATCTTCGCGGCCGCCGGCCAGACCTGTGTGGCGGGCAGCCGGGTGCTGGTGCACCGGGAGGTGTACGACGAGGTCCTGGAGCGGGTGACGGCGAGGGCGGCCACGATCCGGATCGGGGACCCGCTGGAGGAGACCACCGAACTGGGCCCGCTGGCCATCGCCGACCAGCTGGCGAAGGTCGAGTCGTATGTCGAGCTGGGGCAGGCCGAGGGCGGCAAGGTGGTGTGCGGCGGGCGGCGTCCCCAGGTGGACCTCGACGGGTACTTCTACTCCCCCACCGTCTTCACCGGCACCGACAACTCCATGCGCATCTGCCAGGAGGAGATCTTCGGGCCGGTCGCCACGGTGATGCCGTTCGGCTCCGAGGAGGAGGCGCTGGCGATCGCCAACGACTCCTCGTACGGCCTCGCGGCGGGCGTGTGGACCCGGGACGTCAACCGTGTCCACCGGATGGCCGCCCGGCTGGAGGCGGGCACGGTGTGGGCCAACACCTATCGCTCGATGTCGCCGATGTCGCCCCGGGCGGGCTTCAAGAGCAGCGGCGTGGGGACCGAGCACGGCACGGAGGTCATCCGGGAGTACACCCGGCTGAAGAGCGTGTGGATCAATACGAGCGAGGAGCCCGCGGGGGATCCCTTCATCCTGAGGTCATGAGCAGATGCGCTTGTCTTGCATGGCAGCGACCGGCGCGGGCTCACACCAGGGCCCGCGCCGGTTGACGGCGGGCGCTGCCCACATCTAGTGTCACGTACCATGCAACAACCCACAGGCAAGCGGCTTCAGCAGACCAGCATGCAGGCGAGGGTCGCCGAGGAGCTGCGGCAGATGATCATCAGCGGAGAGCTGCCGCCCCGCTCCAGCCTGTCCGAGATGGCGCTGTCCGAGACCTTCGGGGTCAGCCGCACGCCGATCCGCGAGGCGCTCAAGCAGCTTCAGATCGAGGGGTTGGTGGAGGTCCGGCCGCGGGTCGGGACCTTTGTGGCCGTGCCCTCCCGGCGCGAGCTGACCGAGCTGTTCCAGATGAAGGAACTGCTGGAGGGCGCCGCCGCCCGGCTGCTGGCCTTCCGGGGGAACGTGCCGGAGGTGGAGCTGCTGGAGGCCAATATGCGGGCGGCCGACACGGCGGTCCGGGACGGCGACGCCGAGGGGTACGCGGCGCTGGTCCACGAGTTCCACGACCTGATCGTCAAGGGCGCCGACAACAGCAAGCTGGAGGCGCACTACCGCACCCTGATGAACCAGCTGGCCTACGCCCGCCTGGTGCGCACCTCGCTGTCGCGGCCGGGGCGGCTCACCGAGTCGGACAGCGAGCACCACCGTGTGCTCAGCCTGATCCTGGCCAAGGACGGCGACGGCGCGGAGCGCGTGATGCGCGAGCACGTACGGCTGAGCCACCAGGCGCTGATGGCCGGCATGGACGAGCGGCAGAGCTGAACCGCGGCCGCTCGGCCCCACGGCCGCCCGGGCGCTACGGCGTCGAGGCGGCCAGGGCGTGGCTGATGCGTCGCGTCGCGTCGTAGAGCTCCCGGTACAGGGGGTACCGGCCGTCGTAGACCGCGCGCCAGGCCTCGTCCGGTTCGACGGTCGCGATGATCGGGTTCCAGCCGCCGGTGTCGGCGCCGAGGGCCCGGGCCGCGAGAGCCGCGTCGCCCAGGCAGGCGCCGATCGTCTCGGCCGGGATCTGCTGCGGCAGGCCGATCGCGGCGGAGACGATGGCCGTCCACAGGCTCCTGGCGCCGCCGCCCACCGCGACCAGGCGGTCGATACGGGCCCCGGCGTCGGCGAACGCCTCGAGGTTGTGGCGCACTCCGAACGCGGTGGCCTCGAGCGCCGCCCGGTACAGCTCCGCGCGCCCGTGGCCCAGCGTCAGCCCGATGACGGTGCCGCGCGCCCGCGGGTCGAACAGCGGGGTGCGCTCCCCGGCGAAGTACGGCAGCATCAGCAGCCCCCGTGAGCCGGGCGGCACCCGCTCGGCCTCGGCCAGCAGCGTGGCGAAGTCCGAGCCGGTGAGCTCCCGCAGCCAGTCGGTAAGGCTGCCGGAGGTCGCCATGCCCGCCGCGAGGCAGTAGCCGGCCGGGCGCACTCCGGTGGTGCCCCACAGCGCGGGGTGGCGCATCGGCCGCTCGCCCATGACGGTGAGGAACATGGTCGAGCCGTACATCACCATGGTGTCGCCGGGGGCCAGCGCGTCGACGCTCGCGGCCTCCGCCCAGGCGTCGATGGTGCCCGCGGTCACCGGCACCCCCTCGGGCAGCCCGGTCTCCGCGGCGGCGGCCGCGTGCACGGCACCCACCACCTCGCCGGGCCAGGCCAGCGCGGGGAGTTCGAGGCCGGGGGCGACCCGCTGGGCCCAGCTGTCGTTCCAGCGCCGGGCGTCGAGGTCGTACAGCGGATCGCACTGGCTGGCCGAGTGGTGATCCAGCACATACTCCCCCGTCAGCCGGTGCACCAGCAGGCTGGAGGCCATGAAGAACCGGCGGGTCGCCCGCCACACGTCCGGCTCGTGGCGGGCGAGCCAGCGCAGCTTCGGGCCGACCGCCTGGCTGGTGAGCGGGGAGCCGCCGCGCGCCAGGATCTCCTCCGCGCCGAGTTCGGCGGTCAGTTCGGCGATCTCGGCGGTGGCGCGGGTGTCGACCCCGTACAGGATCGCGGGGCGCAGCGGTCGGCCGGCCGCGTCGGCGGGCAGCAGACACGGGCCGATGCCGGAGACCCCGACCGCGGCCACCGCCCGCGCGGCCACGCCGTCGGCGCCGAGGAGCTCCCGGACGAGGGAGGTGAAGTCGGCCCACCACACGCTCTCGGCGTCATGTTCGAACCAGCCGGGGCGGGGGGTCGCGGTGCGGTGCGGGCGCGTGGCGCGGGCGAGCACCCGGCCGTCGGCGCACACGGCCACGCCTTTGGAGGATCCGGTGCCGATGTCGACACCGAGGAACACCGGTTGGCTCATCGCGGGTACCCGCCGCGTTCGATGCCCATCATGCGCTCGTCGGCCTCCTCGTCACAGGTACACGGTAGCCGCCGCCACCCTGGGACAGCCGCTCAGCGCAGTACGGCCGCCAGCAGGTCGGCGCCCAGCGCCGTCAGATCGGGCAGATTGAGGGAGTAGCGGACGTAGCGACCCTGCCGCCGGGCCGTGAGCAGACCCGCGCGGCGCAGGGCAGCGAGGTGGCGGGACACCTCCGGGGGTGAGAGCTCCCAGGCATGGGCCAGCTCGCGGGTGGTGTGCGGGCCGCGGGCCAGGGTGCGCAGCAGCCGCAGCCGTACCGGATGTGCGAGTGCCTCCAGCCGTAGAGTGACCGTTTCCAGCGATACCGGCTCTGATGGACTCGGCTCGGCCACGGGGTACTGCACCACCGGCTGCCACCCGGACGTGTGGACGGCCACCAGGTGCGGGCTGCCGAAGACACTGGGGATGAAGGTGACCCCGGTGCCATGGGCGGCGGTCGCCTTGTCCTGGAGCTTGTCCACGATGATGCAGTCGCCGTCCGGCGCCAGGGTGACCGCGCCCGAGACCGATGCGAGCGCCGCCCCGATGCCCTGACGCTTGAGCAGGTCGTTCTTCAGCCGCAGGTCGGTGGCGAGCCGCACGGCGGCGCCCGTCCAGGCGGCATCGAAGAAGGCCTCGGCGCACTGTTCGAGGGTGTGGCGCAATCGCGCCCGCACCACGGCCGGGTCCGCGAGCAGCCGTTCCGCGAAGGCCTCTTGCCGCGCGCCGCGGGCCTGGGCCAGGTCCAGCGCCCGCTCGCGCGCCGTCACGTCCGCGAGCGGCGACCGCGTGGCGAAGTGGACCCGGTTGCTGCCGCACGTGGTGACGAGCGCGGCGGTCACATACGTCTCGTCGTCGATCCGGTCCACGTCGTCCAACTCCTCGGCGAGGGTCAACCGAGGTCGGCCGGGGATCAGAAAGTCGGCTTGTGAGGAACGCCAGAGGAACTCCGCTTCCCGCAACCGCTCGGCCAACTCCGGCCGCAGCCCGGCCCAGACGTCCCCGGCCCAGCCGGCGAGCTGCGGATGATGCCCGGGTTCGGCCAGCACATGCAGCATCGCGGTCAGCTCGGCCAGTGGCGAGGCGGCGAACCGCAGCCGCTCGGACGGCGGACCGCTGATGTCGATGCGAAGCGTCATCCACTCATCATCCCTGGCCAGATGGTCGACGACGGCGTCGGTTGGCAGTATCCGTCAATCGGCGTGCCCCGCGCGGTGGCCGGACGCAGCTTGGGCGCCATGGCAACCACCACCAAGATCAAGCCCCGTGCCCTCGTCCGGGCCTCGGGAGGCCCCCGCTATGCCGTCGCCCTGGCCGTGGACGCGCTCGGCACCGGTCTGCTGCGGCCCTTTCTGCTGCTCTACGGAGTGACGGTGCTGAGTCTGTCCGCGACCGTCACCGGCGTTGCCATGACGGTGGGCATCGTCGCGGGTCTGATGTGCGTGCCCGCGCTGGGCCGATGGCTGGACCGGGGCGCGCGGAGCGCGGCCGTGGCGGCGTCGATGCTGGTGCGGGTGGTGGGCGTGGCCCTGTTGCTGGCAGCCCCGGCGGGGCATGTCTCGCTGTTCGTGGCGGCGGCGCTCTTCCTCGGCATCGGCAACCAGGCATGGCCGGCCGCCCACGCCGCTCTCGTGGCCACGGTCGCCCACGGCCGGGAACGCGACGCGGCCCTCGCGGCCGGCCGTGCCCTGCGCAACGCCGGCATGGGCGTCGGCGCACTCGTCGCCACCGCCTGCCTGGCGGGCGGCACGACCGCTTTTCGGGCGCTGGCAGCCGTCACCGGACTCACCTACCTGGTCGCGGCGGCCCTGGTGTGGTCGGTCCATGTGCACGCGCATACGGCCGCCGACTCCACCGAGGACAGGGGCAGGGGCGACGAGCCCGCGCCCCGGACCCGCACACTGCTGATCGCCAACGTGGTCTACGTCTTCTGCCTCAACGTCCCCGAAATCGCGCTTCCGCTGGTCCTGGTGACACAGTTGCACGCGTCCCCGGTGTGGTCGGCCGTCATCTTCGTGGCCAACACGGTGCTGGTGGTCATCCTCCAGGTTCCGGTCACCGTCATGATGGCCCGGTTCTCCCAGCGGACCGCGCTCGCCCTGGCCGGCGTGGTGCTCAGCGCGTCCTACCTCGGCTTCCTCGCGGCCACCTCGCTGGGGCACGGCTGGGGCGCCCCGGCCGTCGCCGCGGTGTCCGTGGTCTGCACCCTCGGCGAGATCGTCTACGCGGGCAGCGCCACGGCACTCGTGACCCATCTCGCCCCGGCGCATGTCCTGGGACGGGCCCTCGCCCGCTTCCAGCTCTCCACGGGGTTCGGCCTCGCCGTCTCCCCAGCGGTCATCACCACTCTCGCGGCCCGGGGCCCGGCTGCCCTCTGGGGCGGTCTGGCCGCGGCGACGCTCGTCTCCGCCTCCGCCGTTGCCACCGAGAAGGATCAGGGAGCGCCGCTCAGCGGTTACCGCCGCAAGGCGCGAGCAGTCTCATGAACTCGGCAGTCGTCTCCGGGCGCCCGGCCGTAGGAGAGCCGGGGCGGAGGCGGTTTACCGCCCGACGGCCCGGGAAGGCGAAACCCGTGCTTCGGACCGGAGGCACGCCCCGCGGGAGCAGTGTGTCCGCTCAGGGTACGGCCCGGTCCCGGGCCTCCTCCCGCGACACGGCGTCCTCCGCCCCTGGAACCGTCAGCCGAACCGCAGGAGGTGTGTCCCATGACGACCGCTGTGCAGCACAAGGCCCGCCCGTCGGCCCACCCCCACGACGACGCCCCCGACACCTCTGCCGAATTCACGAGAATCGCCGAACTCCCGGACGGACCGGAGCGGGAGGCCCTGCGTCAGCGGGTGGTGGAAGCCTGGATGCCGATGGCCGAGCGGCTGGCCGGCCAGTACCGCAACCGCGGCGAGGCGCTGGAGGACCTGCGCCAGGTGGCCGCCCTGGGCCTGGTGAAGGCCGTCAACCGCTTCGACCCGGGGCGCGGTTCGGCCTTCGAGAGCTTCGCGGTGCCGACCGTCGTCGGCGAGATCAAGCGCCACTTCCGCGACCACCTGTGGGGGCTGCACGTCCCGCGCCGGGTCCAGGAGTTGCGCAACCAGGTGCGGGCCGCCCATCGCGAGCTGTGCCACTCGCTGGACGACCACGCGCCCGACGTCCGGGAGATCGCCGAGCGCACCGGCCTCTGCGAACAGGACGTACGCATCGGAGTGGAGGCCCTGGACAGCTTCACCCCGCTCTCGCTGGACGCGCCGCTGACCGGTGCCGACGACGGCTACGCCCTGCTGGACACCCTCGGCGAGCGGGAGCCCGCCTATGACCGGGTGGTGGACCGGGAGGCCGTGCGGCCGGGGCTGGTCCGGCTCCCCGAGCGGGAGCGGCGGATCCTCTACATGCGCTTCTTCTGCGACATGACGCAAAGACATATCGCAGAGCAGTTGGGCATCTCCCAGATGCATGTCTCCCGGCTGCTCAGCCGCACCTGCTCCCGCCTGTGCGAGCAGGCCATGGCCGAAACGGGCCCGATGGCGGGCCCGCGCTGAGACCGGGGATCCCGGCGCCCGGCCCCGACCGGGCGTCAGGATCCCCTCGGCGTACGGCTAGTGGGACTGCACCCACCAGGTCATCAGGCCGATGACCGCCGTACCGCACGCATACGAGGCACCGCGCACGAAATTCGCCACCGCGAGCCGGCCATAGCGGCGCCACCGTCCGGTGGAGCGACTGGGCGCCGGGGGACGATCCTGCGTAGACAGCATGTGGAGCCCCTTTCGTGAGCGTACGGACACCAGCGGGTCCACGCTGGGAGCCCGTCGGCGCCGGGCGTCACCGGGCCGCTGGCTGCGGGCTCCTTTGCGCTGCCCATAGCATACAAGATTGTGATCTTGTGAAACCCGCAGGACCCGCCGGGAATTCGCTCTAGCTCACACGCTTCGCCGCCACCGTCCGGGTCGCGGTGTTCCAGCCCGAGACCCGGACGGACGGCGAGGAGCCGCCCAGGTCGGCCGCGCGGTAGGTGGCGGTGAGCGTCGTGGACTCCCCCGGCCACAGGCTGACCTGATTGTCCGACCAGCGCACGGGCAGGACGGGCGCGCCCGCGCCGGTCACCAGGTGGGCGTCCACCATCAGGGCCGGGGTCCGGCCGCTGGAGGTGTTGCGCAGGGTCACGGTCGTGGTGGCGGTCCCGTCGGGCCCGGTGGTGGTGGCCGCGGTGGCGGACACCGGGGCCTGGTCCATCCGACTGAGCCCGGTGAGGTCGGCGTAGGAGGTGGTCGGGGTGTAGTACCAGTCGGTGTTGTCCCAGTCGAGCACGTCCGGCTCGGTGGACAGCCAGTAGACGTTGCGGCTGACCTCGTTGCCCGCGCCGTCGGTGAGGACGAGCTTGGCCAGGTAGGTGCCCGACACTCCACTGACGTCGGCGGGCACGGTCAGCGCGGTGGTCTTGCCCCCGTCGGCCGGGGCGGTGACACCGGTGGCGGTCTTGTCGTACTTGGGCGCGCCCTTGGTGTCGTAGAGGCTCACCCGCGCGGTGAGTCCGGTGGCCGCCTCGTGCCGGTTGTTGACCACGACCACCTCCCGCGAGTCGTACGAGTACTGGATGTGCAGCGGTTCGTTCGCCTTCTTGGCTCCGAAGTAGGCCCCGCCCTGGTCGAGGTAGCGGTCGAAGAGCTGCCAGTGCAGGGAGGTCCAGCCGCTGTTCAGCATCCAGTAGACGACGCCGGTGGCCGGCTTGGAGGTGTCGGAGAAGTTCCGGCCGTACGCCTCGTACTGGGCGCGCACCGCCTCGTACTGCGCGAGCTGCGCCTTGCGCACATAGTCCTCGAGGCCGGTCGGCGGGCCGTAGCGGCCGTTGAGTGCGTTGCCGAAGAGCTTCAGGTCGCCGAAGGTGTTCGACGGCGAGCGGTGGTACTGCTTGGCCTTCGGGTCCTTCCACAGCGTTTCCAGCTCGCTCGGGGACATCATCCGCCGGAGCGTGTCGAGGGTCGGGATGTCGGGCCCGGCGCTGGTCTCGGAGTTGAAACCGGTCGCGCCGCCCTCGCGCTTGGCGTACCAGTAGTTCGGGGGCACCCAGTCGTAGGGGCCGGTCATCTTCATCCCGGACTTGCCGAGGACCGGGGAGGACTTCGCGGAGGCGGCGGGGATCACCGGGTTGGGCCAGTCCGCGGCCTTCAGGGCATCGAGGTAGTTCTTCTCGATGGTCGCGTCGGGGGCGAAGTCGCTGCCGATGAGGAAGGAGATGACGCTGGGGTGGTCGCGCAGCCGCGCGGCCTCGGCGGCCATGGAGTCCTTGGCCACCACATAGTCGGCCGCGGTCCACTTGTCGCCCGTCTCATCCCCGTTGACCTGGCCCTCCCACTTGTCGCAGCACTCCCACCCGGGGAGGGTGAGGATGCCGTAGCGGTCGGTGAGGTCGAAGAACTCGTCCGGTTCGATGTGGCCTTCGAGACGGATGGTGTTCAGGCCGAGGTCGAGGGCGTACTTCAGCCGGTCCTCGACATAGCGGGCGTCCCAGCGCAGGAACACGTCCGGGGACCAGCCGCCCGCCTTGATCAGCAGCGGGCGGCCGTTGACGGAGTACCGGCGGGCGCCGTCCGCGTTCAGCGGGGCCTTGACGTCCCGGATGCCGAAGGTCTGGTGAGCGGTATCGGAGGCAGTGCCCGAGACGGTGGCGGTCAGGTCGAGGTCGTACAGCGGCTGGCCGCCCATCCCGGCCGGCCACCACACCCGGGGCCGGTCCAGGCGCAGTTGCGGATAGGCGGAGGGCGTGAAGGTGACGGTCTTCTTCTCGTGTGCGGCCAGCGCCACGGTCTGGCTGAAGGACACCGGGCCGACGGTCCCGGAGACGGTGGCGGTGACGGGCGCGCCGGAGTCGTTGCGGGCCTCGGCCTTGACGGTCAGTTCGGCGGAGGACAGCGAGGGGACGGCCAGCGCGGTGGTCACATGCGCCCCGCGCAGGGCCACCGGGCCGCCGCGGCGCACCAGGACATCGCGGACCAGCCCCATGTTCTCGTCGGGCGGGGGCTGCAACCAGTCGATCCAGCCCATGGTGAGGTTCTTGCGCGGGTCGTTGGGCTCCACCTTGAAGGCCACCGTGTTGGTGCCGGCCGTGACCAGGTCGGTGATGTCCAGTTCATGGCGGGTGTACGCGCCGGCGACCTGGTCCTTGGTGGCGATCCGCTCGCCGTTGACGTACACGTCGGCGGCGGAGACGACCCCGCTGAAGTCCAGGTAGGTGCGGGAGCCGGGGTCGGTGACGGTGAAGTCGGAGCGGTACCACCAGGGGACGGCGAAGTCGGCGGCCGGGATTTTCTTGAGGTTGGTCGAGTAGAACGGATCCGGGTACGCGCCCTTGGCCAGCAGGCCCGCGAGCACCGTCGACCGGGGCGCCATGGCGTACCAGCCGGTGGCGGGGTAGCCGGGCGAGGAGACGGCGGCGGGGGTGTCGGTGACCTTCGCCGAGGACTGCACGGCGAACCCGGCCAGGGCGGCGGCCGTGCCCGCGGCGTCCCCCACCCGGGTGACCGGCGGCGGGGCCTGGCCGACGGCCGTCGGCGTACGGGGCGGCGGGGCGGCCCCGGCCGGGAGGGAGAGCGCCAGGAGCAGACCGCCGACGGCGAACGCGGTGGTCAGGACGGAGCGCACGCGGGCTGTCGCCCGCCGCCGGGGTGGTGCCGGGCGGAGGAACACGGAGGTCTCCCTGAGAGGCCGGGCGTTGGTTAGGCAACTTTCCTAACAGTCTTTGGACGCTAGAGACGTGAATGCGACATGTCAACACCCGGCTCCGCCGCGTGGCGGGAGCAGTGCCCCCGTACGGCGGAACCGCGCCGATGAGACAGGGCCTGTGGCCGGGGAGCGCGCTCAGGCGTGCCAGCGCAGGACCGCGCCGAGGCCCCCCGCCGGGCCGGCCATGCCCTCGGGCACCAGCAGCACCTCGGTGTCCGCCGCCGCGGCCGCGCGCACCAGCGCGTCGTCCGCGCGCGCCGGCTCGGGCGCCGCGACACCCAGCGCGCGGGCCTGGGCGCGCTGCACCGCCACCTGGTCGACGCCGGGGCCGACCCACACCTCGCGGCGGGCGTCCGCCCCCGTCTGCCCCAGCAACAGGGTCGCCGCCTGATGGCTGCGTACCGCCTCCACCACCGCAGGCATCCCTTCCGCGGCCCCACCGGGCGCCGAACCGTCGTGGGCGCCACCCGCACCCGGCTCGCCCGGGCGGCCCCGCGCGGCGCGGAACAGGTCGAGGACATCCTCCAGGTGGGAGCGGACGTACTCCTCGCGGACCCGGTCGATCTCCGCTTCGAGCTGCTCCCGGGAGCTGCCCGCGGCCCTGCTGCCGTGCTGCGCCTCCACCGTGCGGGCGCGCAGCGGCTCGGGCAGCCGGTCGTGCACGGCCCTGCGCTCGCGCGGATCGCCGGCCAGGACCAGCAGCCGCGCATCGCTGTCCGGCCACCGCCGCGCGAGCTCGTCGGCGACCAGATCGGCGGTCTGGTCCCAGGTGTTCTCGACCCGGTTGCGGTAGTGCCACTCGTAGCGGTCGGCGGGTACGGAGCGGTGTCCGCGGGTCGGCGGCGGGCTGCCGCTCGCCCGGCCGACGGGGCGGGGCCCGGCGTCGTCGAGCAGTTCGAGGTCGGCTCCGGAGCGGTCGACACGGGCCACCAGACACGGGGGACACTCGCCGCGCAGGGACGCCAGCGGCGCGACCCGGGGAAGCGTCGACCAGGAGGTGGCCACATCGGGCGGCGATGCGGCCAGCGGAAGGTCGAGGACCACCTCCCCGCCCTCCGCGAACAGCGCCCGCCCGGCCGACGGCCTGGCCATCCGCTCGCCCGCCAGCCGCTCGACCAGCGCCTCGCGGGTGGGGGCGTCGGCGCCCTGCCGGGCGAGCTGGTCGCAGACGAACCGCTCCCGCAGCCTGCGCCGCCTGGGCGCGTCCTCGGTCGCGCGCGAGGTGTCCAGATAGACACAGGCCCAGGGACCCGGGCGCTCGAACAGCGGCTTCAGGAATCCAACATCCATGATCTCCCCCATCCCGGGGAAACGCGCGAGAGCCGGGGCGCACCCGGGGGAATCCGGGGCGCCGCCCCGTTCCTGACCCCAGGATCCCTCCACCGGTCCACGAGCGCCAGGCACGCCCGGCCGCGCCATCGACGGCGTGTCCCGCCTAGACTTGACGGTGTGACTCGCTCCAACGAGGAGGTCGAGGCGCTGCTCCGCGAGTACGCGGACCTCCTTCTGATCACCGGCGGGGACGCGTTCAAGGCGCGCGCCTACGAGAAGGCCGCCCGCGCGATCGGCGGCTTCCCCCGCGATGTCTCCGAGCTCGACGCGAAGGGCCTGCGCGAGATCCCCGGGGTGGGCAAGTCGATCGCCGACAAGGTCGTGGAGTATCTGCGCACCGGCAGCGTGCCGGCCGTCGACGAGGCGCGCGCCGCGATCCCGGCGGGGGTGCGGCAGCTGACCGCCATCCCGGCGCTCGGGCCGAAGAAGGCCATGGTGCTGTACGAGGAGTTGCACATCGCGTCGATCGACGAGCTCTCCGACGCGATCCACGGACACAAGCTGCGCGATCTGAAGGGCTTCGGCCCGAAGACGGAGGAGAACATCCGCCACGGCATCGCCCTCATGCAGGCAGCCGGCGATCGGGTGCCGCTGAACGTGGCCATGGGCGTGGCCGATGAGATCGTGGCCGAGCTGTCGCGGGTGACCGGCTGTGAGGGCTGCGAGTACGCGGGGTCGCTGCGGCGGATGAAGGAGACCGTCGGCGACATCGACATCCTGGTCGCGGCCGACGAATCGGTCCCGTTCATGGAGGCGTTCGCCCACCTGCCGTACACCGCCGAGGTCATCGCGCGCGGGGAGAAGAAGACCTCGATCCGCACCACCAAGGGGCTCCAGGTCGATCTGCGGGTGCTGCCCCTCGACTCCTGGGGTGCGGGGCTCGTGTACTTCACCGGATCCAAGGCGCACAACATCCGGATCCGCGCGATCGCGATGCGCCACGGCCTCAAGCTCTCCGAGTACGGCCTGTTCGACTCCAGGAGCGGGGAGAGAGTCGCCTCCCGCAGTGAGGAGGACGTGTACGCCAGGCTCGGCATGGACTGGATCCCGCCGACGCTGCGCGAGGACCGCGGCGAGGTCGAGGCGGCCTTGAACGGGCACCTCCCCGAGCTGGTGACGGAGTCCGATCTGCGCGGCGATCTGCACACCCACACCAACCTCACCGACGGCCTCGAATCGCTGGAGGAGATGATCGCGGCGGCGCGGCGGCGCGGATACGCGTACTACGCCGTCACCGACCACGCCCCGAAGCTGTACATGCAGCAGATGACCGACGAGAAGATCCTGGACCAGCGCGAGCAGATCCGGGACCTGGACCGGGGGCGGCGCGGGATGCGGCTGCTGCACGGCGTGGAGCTCAACATCGACGTCCAGGGAGACGTGGACTGGCCCGACGAGTTCCTCGAGGGTTTCGACCTGTGCGTGGCGTCGGTGCACACGCAGTTCGGCCTGGGGCGGGACGAGATGACCCGGCGGCTCCTGCGGGCATGCGAGAACCCGAACGTCAGCATCATCGGCCATCCGACCACCCGGCTGATCGGGAAGCGGCCGGGCATCGACGCCGATCTGGACGCGGTGTTCGCCGCGTGTGCCCGCACCGGCACCGCGCTGGAGATCAACGCGCACCCCGACCGGCTGGACCTGTCGGACGAGAACATCCTGCGGGCCAAGGAACACGGCGCGAAGTTCGCGGTCGACAGCGACGCGCACTCCACCCTCGACATCGCCGCCCTGCGCTATGGGGTGGGGACGGCGCAGCGCGGCTGGCTGACCGCCGACGATGTGATCAACACATGGCCGCTGGCCCGGCTGCGGCGTTTTCTGCGCAAGGAGGGACACAGCTGAGCACCTCCGAACGCCCTGAACGCCCTGAACGCTCTGAACACCGCGCACAACCCGAGCACCCCGAACACCCCGCTCATCAGGCGCCCGGGGCCGGCACGCTGCGCGAGCTGGACCAGCGGGTCAGCGGCTGCCGCGCCTGCCCGCGCCTGGTGGGGTGGCGCGAGGAGGCCGCCCGTATCAAGCGCCCGGCCTACCGCGAGTGGGACTACTGGGCCCGCCCGGTGCCGGGGTTCGGACCGGACGACGCCGCGCTGGCCATCGTCGGTCTGGCCCCCGCCGCGCACGGCGGCAACCGCACCGGCCGGATGTTCACCGGCGACCGCTCCGGGGACTTCCTGTACGCGGCGCTGTACGCCGTCGGCCTGGCCAATCAGCCGACGGCGACCCATCGGGGCGACGGCCTGGAACTGCGCGGCGTCCGGGTCACCGCGCCCGTGCACTGCGCACCGCCGGCCAACCGGCCCACAGCCTCGGAGCGCGACACCTGCCGCCCTTGGCTGGTGCGCGAACTGGGGCTGCTGCGACCGACATTGCGCTCGGTGGTGGTGCTGGGGGCGTTCGGCTGGCAGGCGGCGCTGCCCGCGTTCGCCGTGGCCGGCTGGGAGGTGCCCCGCCCGCGCCCGGCGTTCGCACACGGCGCGCGCGTCACACTGCGGGATGTGGAGGCGGGGGCGCCGCTGCGGGTGTTCGGCTGCTACCACGTCAGTCAGCAGAACACCTTCACCGGGCGGCTGACCCCGGCGATGCTGCGGGAGGTGCTCCGCTCGGCGGCGGAGGCGGCCGGGCTGTGACCCGCGCCGACGAAGACGGGCCGCCGGCGCGGTGAAGCGCCGGCGGCCCGGTGGGGGGTGGTACGAGGTCCCAGGCACTGGGGCAGGTGGGCGCCCGGGACCTCGGTCAGGGGTGGCAGGAGGTGTCCTGCCCGGATCAGCCGTTACGTGTGGTTCGCGGCGTTGCCGTCTCCGGCCGCGCCGTTGTCGCCATTACCGGCGGCGCCGTTGTCGCCGTTGCCCGCCGCGCCACCTTCGTCCGCGCCGCCCTCGGCTCCCTGGCCGACGCCGTCGCCGGCGCCCGCGCCGTCACCCTGGCCGGCGCCATCTCCGGCGCCCTGGCCCGCATCGCCCTGGCCCGCACCATCGCCCTGGCCCGCGCCGTCACCCTGGCCCGCGCCGTCACCGGCACCGTCGCCCTGGCCCGCGCCGCCGCCACCGTTGTCGCCGCCGATGACGGCGCCCGTGGCCTGGAGCGCGGTGCTCACCGGCTGGAAGAACGTCTCGCCGCCCTGCGTGCAGTCGCCGCTGCCGCCGGAGGTCAGCCCCACGGCCGCGTCCTCGGCGAACATGGCGCCACCGCTGTCACCGGGCTCGGCGCACACATCGGTCTGGATCAGGCCGTTGACGATGTCGCCGTTGCCGTAGTTCACGGTGGCGTTCAGGCCGGTGACGGTGCCGTCGCTGAGGCCCGTGGTGCTGCCGGAGCGCTGCACCGGCAGCCCGACGCTCGCCTCGGCGACCCGGGTGATCTCCTGGGTGGTGCCGTCCTGGAGGTCCACCGTGCTGGGCGCCTGGGTGTTCGGGTCGTCGTACGTCACCAGGGCGAAGTCGCTCACCGGGAACTGGGACTCGGCGGTGGTGCCCACCTGCTGGGCGCCCGCCTGGTCGGTGGCCCAGGTCTCCGCGATGTTGCCGCAGTGGCCCGCGGTGAGGAAGGCGGGCGCGCCGTCGACCGTGACATTGAAGCCCAGCGAGCAGCGGGCGCCGCCGCCGAAGATGGCGTCGCCGCCGTCCAGGGCACCGGCCTGCTCACCGGCGCCGCCCGCGCCGTCGCCGCCACCCTGGCCGTCACCGGCACCCTGGCCATCGCCCGCGCCCTGGCCGGCGCCGTCGTCGGCACCACCCTGGCCGGCTCCCTGGCCGGCGCCGTCGTCCGCGCCTCCCTGGCCCGCGCCGTCGTCCACGCCGCCTTGTCCGGCGCCCTGACCGGCACCGTCGTCTGCGCCTTGACCCTGGCCTTCGCCCGCGCCCTGGCCCTGGCCCTGGCCCGCGCCTCCGTCGGCGCCGGGTTGCTTCTCGTCGGTCCCGTCGAACTTCTTGAACTCGCCATTGGTTCGCTGAACGGTGGCCGTGCCCGCCAGGCCGTCCACGGCCTTGGTCAGCGTGGCCCACTTCGTACCCGTGACAGTTCTGTCGGCGGTGACCCGGACCTTGTTGGTCTTCGGGTCGATCGACCAGGCCGTGCCGGGGATCGAGGCGTTGTCGCTCAGCGTCTTGGTGGTGGCCTTGAGCTCCGCCATGCTGTTCTCGACGATCTTGGCCACAGCGCCCTTGGCCCGGACGTCGTTCGCCGCGTCCTCGTTCAGGACGTTCATCACCAGCTGCTTGGAGTCGCCCTGGTAGTACCACCCCGCCGCGTTGGTGCCCAGGTCAGAAGCGAGGCCCGTCGCGAGCTTCACGGCAGCCTGCGGCGAAAACGTCTTGGACTCGGCCGACTTGTCCGGGCTCGCGTTGGCGTTCGGAAGCAGAATGACCGCTCCCGCGAGGGCGGCCGCGGCGGCGCCGGCTATGACGACGGTCCGCTTGTTCACACGTCGGTGGCTCAACTCACTGACCTCCAGTAGGGGTGCGCCGGGGGGTGCTCGAGGAGTGTTCGTGGTTTCCTCTGCGTCCCTGCGCGGTGGTCACCCGGTCATACGGAGGTAGTGGTTCAGTGTTTTCAAGGCCACTCAAGGTGTGATGAAAACCGGGCGCGAGGCGCCCGGGATGAGTATGCTCCGCCGGTTCGGCCCCTCCCTCACTCCTTCGCCGTGGCCGCCGCCTGCTCGCTCAGCTCCCACACCTGCCCGAGCGCCATGTCGACCGAGGGCCCGGCCGGGGTGCCGCCCGTGGTCTCGAAGTGGTCGACGTAGTCGCCGATGAAGGCCTGCCAGCAGTCGGTTGGTTAGTTCCCCCTCTGGCGCCAGTTCCCGATCCGGCGGCTGCCACCGGTGGTTGACCGGATCCTGGTCGAGCGCGGCCATCGCGGCGGCGAAGTCCTCGCAGTCCACGAGGTGGAACAGATGGCGTCCGCTGCGCCAGATCCTCCAGTTGGTGATGCCCGCCCGGCCCAGCGCCTCCAGCAGATCCGCCGGAACCGTGGCGTGCACCTCTTCGTATCCGGCTTCCTGGCCCTCCTTGAGGACCGAGTGCAGTGCGACGCGCATGGCTTTCCCTCTCTCCTTGTCACATGTGCCGAAAGAGACCGGCAACTCACAGTGCTGACCGTGTGGATGGTATCGGCATGGGTATATCTCCTCGAACCTGTCCGAGCTCAAGGGGACGAAGGAAGATCATGAATGCAGCCGAGAACACTGGCGCGGACCTCCGGTCGGCGCCCACATTCATAGACCTCGTCATTCCGGAGAGGGTGAAGGAATCTCTCGGGGAGCAACTCGCAGGCCTGGGCGACCCGGCACAGGACATGGATCGGGCGATGGCTCTCTGCCATCAGATATTCGCGACCTTACCGATTGATCTCCTACAGAGCATCCTGGATTTCGGCAGGCATGCGGACACCCCCGGCGTCGCGCGAGTGGGCAACCTCCCCGTCGAACACGGACTTCCCGATACCCCCGACGACGGTGGGCCGTGCCGAACGAAGAGCACATACCTTTCGGAAGGAGTTCTCCTCGGGCTCAGTGGGATGCTGGGAGAGCCCGTCGAGTTCACCACCGAGAAAAATGGCCAACTGATTCACGATGTCATTCCGGTCGCGGACGGAGCTACGACACAGACGAATCGCAGTTCGACCGTTTTTCTCAACTTCCACAACGACATCGTGTACGACGAGGCCGGATCATACAATGCGAGCAATCCGGACTTCCTTGTCCTCAACTGCCTTCGCGCAGACCACGAGGGTGTTGCCGGAACCTACTACGCGGACGCCCGGGATGTCTGCCAGGCCCTGGACGCCTCCTCGCTCAAGCTGCTCACGGAGCCTCTCTTCAGGCTCAACGCTCCCGGGGGTTATGCGCGGCTGGTCGGCAAGAGCGAAACGCTCTCCGCCCCCGTGCCCATCATCAGCGGGCCCGAATGGTGCCCTGAAATCGCCTCCTCCGCCAATGGAGTTCATGCCCTTTCCCCTGAGGCCGAAGCAGCGCTGCGGCGGCTTCAGTCCGCCTGCCGGGAAGTCGCACACGAAGTCTTCCTGCGCCCCGGCCAGGCGCTGCTCATCAATAACCGGAAGGGCCTGCACGCCCGTTCCGAGTTCGAGCCGCGATACGACGGCCGCGATCGCTGGTTGCAGCGTACTTACATTCGCAGGAATCACTGGAGCATCCGCGACCGTGTTGTTTCCCGGACACGGAGGCTTCTCCGCCACGGTGGACAGGGAGGACGGAGGGCCGACTCCGGATGGGTGGCGCCCGTATGTGGCCGGGACCATCGACGTAACTGACGTACCCGTCGCACACGGTGCCATGACCCGGCCCGAAGCGCTCGCGGTCATCGGCCCGGTCCTGGCGGCGCGGCTTCGAACAGCGGTGTCGGCCTGAACAGGACGGCCGCACGACGGCGGAAGTCAGGGGACTTGTGATGCAGGAAGAGAGTGAGGGCATCATGCCGGAAGCGGTCCAGATCATCGGAATCGGCGGGTCCACCAGGGCGGACTCGACCGCGGAGAAGGCCTTGCGCATCGCCCTCGCCGAGGCTGTCCGCCGAGGCGCGCGAGTCAGGCTGATCAGTGGGCCCGACCTGGTGCTGCCGCTGTACGAGTACGCGGCGGCTGAACGGTCCGAACGGGCGAAAGCCCTCGTCGACGCCGTCTCGTCGGCAGATGGGCTGATGATCGCCACACCCGCCTACCACGGCTCGCTCTCGGGAATGGTGAAGAACGCGCTCGACTACATGGAGGAACTGCGCACGGACCGGCGGCCGTACTTCTCGGGGCGAGCCGTGGGCTGCATATCGGTCGCCGGCGGATGGCAGGCGGCGGCTTCGGCGGTCGCCGCGCTACGGACGACCGTTCACGCACTGCGCGGGTGGCCCACTCCGCTCGGGGTCACGATCAATACGGAGACCACGTCGTTCGACGCCGATGGCCGGGTGAACGATCCACGGGTGGCCGAACGCCTTGAACTGGTGGCCGAGCAAGTCGTCGAGTTCGCGTTGATGCGCCGGGCGTTGAGGTCACAACAGATGAAAGCACCCGCATTGCGGGACCTATCGACGTCAACCACGACCAGGGCGACGCGTTCCGGAAGGGCAGTGGACAACAAACTGCCAAAGCCCTTGACACCCCCGCGGGCCGCACTTTAGCTTTCGGGACGATGTTCAATAATACTGAACCATGACCAGAGTGTGACCATTTCAAATCTGGACGGGGGACAGCACATTGGGACGGGTGGACACGAAACCACAGCCCATCGTGGGATTAATCGGGCGCGCAATGTTTCGCGCGCCCCTCATGCACCGCAACGCTGAAGCCTTCTTCCGTATGCCGATTTGCCCGTCCATCCAACGCACCAGCCTCCCGATGTGAGGCAATGCCCATGGAAAGGGATGTCGTGAGCATATCCAAGAAGTCTCCTCAATTCGGGGACGTTCTTCGGGAGTATCGAATATCATGCGGAATGACACAGCAGGAACTGGCGGACTTCTCGACGCTCAGCGTGCGCGCCATCCGGGACCTCGAACGCGGGAAAGTGGCCAGGCCACGGAAGGAAACTCTGCGCCTTCTGGTGAATGCCCTGGATCTGCCCGCCGACGACCGTGAAAGGTTTGAGTCACTGCTGGTTTCGGCCCGCGGCAATCGATTTGGATCGGCCACCGCCAACCCCCGGCAGAGAAACTCCTCGGGGGGTGGCTCTCTCGAGGAAGTACCGGATGTGGTATTTGCATACCTGCCCGAGCGGGGCGCCGGGGCACCTGATGCACTCAATGGCGGAATCTATGCGGACGTGCTGAATTCCCTCGCCAAGAACTTAGGCCTGACAGGGCATCAAATGGCCATCGTGGTTCTCTCGCCGGACAGAGCGTGACCCTTTCTCTTTTTGGAAGTGCCCGCGACGGCGGCGGTATCCGCATACTGCCGCGTGACAGAGAGAACTGAATCAGTGGACAGCGAGACGAGTGCAGAAAAGACCGTGGCAGAAGTACCCCGACCGGCCGCCAAGGAGACGCGCCGGCTGGGCAGACCGGTCTACCCTCTCACCATCTGTCAATTCCTCTACTACGCGGGCGTCAGCGTCGACTTGACACTGACGGCCGTCGTCGGCCTCGAGATGGCGCCGGCGGCCGCCCTGGCGACGCTGCCACTCACCCTGATGACGGTGACCGGAACCATCGCTTCGTACGCGACCGGAATGCTTTCCGCGCGATACGGCCATCGAGCGGTCCTGGCGGTGGGCGCCTGTATCGCGGTGGCCGGTGGTCTGGTGTCCATGCTCGCCGTCCAGGCGGATTCATTCTTCACCTTGTGTGTCGGAACCGGCATGGTCGGCGTGTACCGGTCGACGGGCGGCTACTTCCGGTTCCTCGCGGCAGACCTGGTGCCCGAGGCATCCCGGGCCAGGGCGCTGAGCACGGTTCTGTGTGGTGGCGTGGCAGCGGCGATCGTCGGTCCGCTGGCCGCGACCGAGAGCAGCGGCATCATGGGCGCCCAGTTCGCCGGCTCCTACCTGCTGGTGTCGTGCCTGGCGTTCGCCGTGGTGCCTGTGATCCTCGCCGTGCGGCCCGCCTCGCCTCATACGACGGAGGCGGATCCCGACGTGGAGGAGGAGACGGCCCGGGCCACGCGCGTACGCGATGTCGTGCACACCAGCGACTTCCGCCGGGCCTTCTGCTTGCTGGCGGTGTCCACGGGCGTGATGACCATGCTGATGGCCGTCGGCCCGATCGGAAGCAAGCACGCCGGGCACTCCTTGTCCCAGGGCGCGATGGTCATCCAGTGGCACATGGTGGGGATGTTCGCCCCGGCCTTGTTCAGTGGCAGGCTGACCACGGCGTGGGGCCCTCGTTGGAGTGAGCCGGCCACCGCCTGAACCCGCCCGCCTCGACACCGCGACCCGCACGTACTCCCGACACCCACGGCCAGAAGAGGGAGAGGAAACGCATGCAACGCGTACGGGGGCAATCCTTCTGTCAGGGGCCCGAGCCGGACCGCACCGAGGACGATCCGCGCGACGCCGTGCAGGCGCTGCTGACGGCCGCGGACTCCGCCCCCGGCGGGGCCGTCGTCACCGTGGCCGCGGACGGTTCGACGACCGCGCTGCCGTACCCCGAACTTCTGCTGCGGGCCCGGCGGCTGCTCACCGGGCTCCGTGAGCGCGGTCTCGGCCCCGGCGGCGCGGTGGTGCTGTGCGGCCTGCCTCTGGCCGAGTTCTTCCCCGCCTTCTGGGCCTGTGTGCTCGGCGCTGCCCGCCCCGTCGTCATCGCGGAGCACCCTGCCCCGGGCTCGCCGACCCTCGAACGGCTCCTGCATGCGTGCGAGTTGCTGGACCGGCCGCTGGTGCTGAGCGACCCGGTCGTCGCGGCGGGGCTCGCGCGGTCCGCGCCGCAGCTCCGGGTCGTGGCCGCGCAGGACTGCCTGCACGCGACGCCCGCGGCCGGCCACATCGAGCCGAGCGCGTCCGACACCGCCCTGCTGATGCTGTCCTCCGGCAGCACCGGCGTGCCCAAGGCGGCGCGGCTGACGCACGCCGGCCTGGCGGAGTTCGCGGCCGGCGCCCGGCGAATCCTGGACGTCGGTCCCGACGACACCATGGTGAACTGGCTGCCGGTCGACCACAGCGGCGCGTTCCTGCTGTACCACATGCTCGCCGTCTTCACCGGTTGCACCAATGTCCACGCGCCGACCGAGCTGGTCCTCGCCGATCCCCGGCGCTGGCTCGACCTTCTCGATGAACACCGGGCGCAGCACAGCTGGGCTCCGACCTTCGCCTACCAACTCGTCGCGGACGCGCTCGCGGAGCGGCCGGAGGGGAGCTGGGACCTCAGCCGCGTCAAGTCCCTGCTCTGCGGGGGCGAGCGGATCGCGCTGCCGGTCCTGACCCGGTTCCTCGACGCCACGGCCGCGTACGGCATCCGGCAGGGGCACATCGTCCCGGCGTGGGGGATGGCCGAGACGGTCACGGCCGTGACCTACGGCCGGCTCGACCGGCCCGGTACCGTGCACCGCCTGCTCAAGAGCAGCCTGAGCGGCCACCTGACACGAGCCGGTGAGGAAACAGCCGAGGACGACTGCGTCACGTTCGTCGCGGCCGGGGCACCGGCGCCCGGCGTCGCCCTGCGCATCGTCGACGATCACGGCGAACTCGCTCCCGAGGGCAGAATCGGCCGCCTCCAGGTGCACTCCCCCGCCCGTCTCACCCCCGGCTATGTGAGGAACCCGGACGCGGACGCCGCGGCCTATCCCGCCGGGCGGGACTGGCTGGACAGCGGGGATCTCGCCTTCCTCGACGCGGGCCAGGTCGTCATCACCGGCCGGCGCAAGGACCTGATCATCCTCAACGGGCACAACGTCTACTGCCACGAGGTCGAGGAAGCCGCCACCGCGGTCGCCGGCGTCCGGCAGGGGGACGTGGCCGCCTGTGGCATCCCCCACCCGGAGCGGGGCACGGAGGAGGCGGCCGTGTTCTTCGTGAGCCGTGGCGCCACCGATGACGTACGGATCGCGGCCGAGGTGAAGGCGGCGCTGTTCTCCAGGCTCCGGCTCGCCGTGACGCATGTCCTGCCGGTCCCGCGAGACGAGTTTCCCAGGACGCCCGCCGGAAAGGTGCGCCGCGCCGAGCTCCGGGACCGGCTGACGGGAGGCGAATTCACCGCGGTCACGGCCACGGACCCGCGCACCGAGATGGATCCTGACGCGGTCACGCGGGCGGTGCGGGAGGAGATCGGCGCGGTGCTGGGGCGGCCGGTGGACACGGACCTGCCGTTTTACGAGCTCGGTCTGACCTCCGTGCTTCTGGTGCGCCTGCGGGCCCGGCTGGAGGAGCGGCTCGGGACGCGGATCGCCCAGACCGCCCTCTTCGAACACCCCACCGCCGCCGCGCTCGCCGCGCATCTGTCCGGCGCCGCCGGCACACGGGCCGAACCCACGCACGCCGGCCTCGTCCCCGAGGACACCACCGATCGGCGTATCGCGGTCGTCGGACTGTCCCTTCGTTTCCCGGGCGCGGAGACGCCGGAGCAGTTCTGGGCCAACCTCCGCGACGGCGTGGTCAGCGTCCGGGCCTTCGACGAGGAAGATCTTGTCGCGGCGGGTCTGCCGCCCGAGTCCGTGAGCGCCCCCGACCTCGTGCCCGTCGGCGGAGTCCTCGACGGGGTCGAGGAGTTCGACGCGGACTTCTTCGGAATGCCCCCCAAGGAGGCCGAGCTCACGCACCCCGCGCACCGGCTGTTCCTGGAGTGCTGCCACCAGGCGCTGGAGGACGGCGGCTACGCGGCGGCCGAACCGGGCACCCGGATCGGCGTGTTCGCGGGGTCGGGTATGAACCTGTACGACCACCAGCTGCCATCGGCGTTCGGATCGCCCGACGCCATGGCGGACCCCGCCACCGGCCTGCAAACGGCCATCGGTCGCCAGCCGGACTTCCTCGCCTCTCGTGTCGCCTACCGGCTCGGGCTCACCGGCCCCGCCATCGGTGTGCAGACGGCGTGTTCCACCTCGCTGGTCGCCGTACACCTCGCGGCTCAGGCGGTGCTGAGCGGGGACGCGGACCTGGCGCTGGCGGGCGCCGCGGCCGTGCACTTCCCTCAGGAGACCGGCTACCGCAGCCACCCCGGGTCGATCCTGTCGCCCACCGGGCGCTGCCGTGCCTTCGACGCGGAGGCCGACGGCACGGTCGGCGGCAACGGTGTGGCGGCCGTCCTGCTCAAGCGGCTCGACCGTGCGCTGGCCGACGGGGACACCGTGCACGCGGTGATCCTGGGATCCGCGGTCAACAACGACGGCGCGGACAAAGTGGGCTTCGGCGCACCCGGCGTCGCGGGACAGGTCGAGGTGGTACGCCAGGCGTTGCGCAGGGCGGCCGTCCCGGCGGACACGATCTCGTACGTGGAGGCACACGGGACGGGCACGCGGCTCGGCGATCCGGTGGAAGTGGCGGCCCTCGCCCGTGCCCTTGGCGAGGGCACCGAGCGCAGAGGATTCTGCGCGGTCGGCTCGGTGAAGCCGAACATCGGCCACCTCGACAGCTGCGCCGGTATGGCGGGGCTGATCAAGACGGTCCTGATGCTGCGCCACCGCACGCTGGTCCCCACGCCGCGACTGACCCGGCCCAACCCCGAACTCCGCCTGGACGACGGCCCGTTGACGCTGGCCACCGAGGTGAGGCCGTGGTCGCCACCGGGCGGTGTGCCGCGCCGGGCCGGAGTCAGCGCTCTCGGTGTCGGCGGCACCAACGCGCATGTCGTGCTGGAGGAGTCTCCCGCACGGTCCGAGGCGTCGACGGCCGCGCCCGAGCTGCCCGTGCTCGTGCCGGTGTCGGCCCGCGACGCGCAGGCCCTGGACGAACTCACCGGCCGGCTCCGCGACCGCTTACGGCAGCGGCCCGAACTCGCGGCCGCGGACGTGGCGGCCACCATGGCGCTCGGCAGGCCGCACCGCGGGGTGCGGGCCGCGGCCGTCGGCCGGACCGCCGAAGACGTCGCCCGCGCTCTGGCGGAGCGGCGGGCGCCGCGGGGCGGCCCTCTTGGGCCGCTTGCCTTCGCCTTCCCGGGACAGGGCAGCGCGCGCCACGGGATGGCGAGCGGACTCTACGCCGCGCATCCCGCCGCCCGGCGCGTACTGGACCGGTGCGAGGAGATCTACGCGGGCGAGTTCGGCGGAACCCTGTTGCCGCTTCTCCTGGCGGAGCCGTCCGCCGAGAGCGAGGTCTGGCCCTCCGAGACGGCCCAGGCCGCCCTGTTCGCCCACCAGTCGGCGCTCGCCGAGGTGTGGCGCGCGGCGGGTGTCCGCCCCACGCTGCTGCTGGGCCACAGCGTCGGCGAGTACGCGGCGCTGTACGCGGCCGGCGCGCTGACGCTGGAGGCGGGGCTGCGGCTCACCGCGTGGCGCGGACGCCTGATGCACAGGGACTGCCCGGCCGGTGGCATGCTCGCGGTCCGCGCCGACGCGCACACCGCGCGGCGCATCGCCGATGTCGCCGGTGCCGAAGTGGCCGCGGTCAACGGGCCGCGCGCTCACGTCATCTCGGGTTCGCGCCAGGCCCTGGACGAGGTGGCGAAACTGCTCGACCAGGAAGGACTGCGCCGGCGGGCGCTGCCCGTCGACCGGGCCTACCACTCGGCCGCGATCGAACCGGCCCTGCGGGGGTTCCGGGCCCACGCCGAGAAAGTGGCGTACCGCCCGCTGCACACCCCGCTGGTGACCGCCGCCGACGGGGAGGTGCGCCGCACGGGCTGGACCGTGGACGCGGACTACCTCTGCCGTCAAGCCCGGCAGCCGGTCCGCTTCGACCTGGCCGTGGCCCGGGCCGTCGGGGAAGGGTGCGAGGACTTCGTGGAGATCGGGGCCGGGAACACCCTCGCCGCCCTCGGCCGGCACTGCGTACCGGAGAGCCGGTGGACGGCCGGGCAGGGTGTCGGTGACGGGGCGGCGGCGCAGACACACGGGCTGCTCACCTCGCTCGGCTCGCTCTACCGCAGGGGAGCCGAGCTGGACTGGCGCGTGCTCACCGGTGGCGGGGGCCGGGTGTCGCTGCCGGGGCACCCGCTGCGAAGACGCCCGGTGGCGGCTCCGGTCCCCCGGACACTCCCATCGCCCTCCCCCACGAAGGTGTCTGTCCTGCCGGGTGAACTTCTGGAGGCGGTTCGTGAGCTGACCGCGGCCAAGCTCGGTATGGACGTCTCGGACGTCACGCCCGACAGCTCCTTCTTCGAGTTCGGCGCGGACTCGCTCTCCCTGATGGGCATGACGGCGGAGCTGGAACAGCGGTACGGCGTACGCGTTCCGGTGCGCGAGTTGTTCGACTCGGCCGACACACCGCGCAGGCTGGCCGAGCACCTGGCGCGCCTGGGCGGCGATCCGGCCGGGAAGACCCCTCGGGACGCGTCCGCGGCGGAGCCGCCCGACGCCGCCCCGACGCCTGTGTCCCGCACGGTTCGGACGGCCTCGGTCCCGACGCCACCCGCACCGGCGGCACCCACCACCGCGCCGCACCCGGGATGCGACTTCAGCCTGTACTTCTTCGGCGACTACCCGGAGGACGCCGAGCGTGACAAATACGCGCTGATCATGGCGGCGGCGGAGTTCGCCGACCGGCACGGCTTCCACGCCCTGTGGTTCCCGGAGCGCCACTTCAACTCCTTCGGCGCGCTCTTCCCCAATCCCTCGGTACTCGCCGCCGCGCTCGCGGGCAGGACCAGCCGCATCCGGCTGCACGCCGGTTCGGTCGTGCTGCCGCTCCACCACCCGGTCCGGGTCGCCGAGGAGTGGTCGGTCGTGGACAACATTTCCGGTGGCAGGGCAGGCCTGTGCCTGGCGAGCGGCTGGCACGCCACCGACTTCGCGCTCGCCCCGCAGCACTTCGGCCGGCACCGCGAAGTGATGTACGAGCAGCTGGCGACCCTGCGGCAGCTGTGGTCGGGACGGCCACTCGCCATGACCGCGGGAGACGGCGAGCCGGTCGAGATTCGGCTGCACCCGCGTCCGCTACAGGAGCGGCTTCCCCTGTATGTGGCGGTGGTGGGCAACCCGGACAGCTACCGCCGGGCGGCCGCCGAGGACCTGGGCGTGGTCACCAACCTGATGACGCAGACCGTCGAGCAACTGGCCGAGAACATCGCCCTGTACCGGCGCACGCGTGCCGAACACAGCCTCGACCCGGCGGCGGGCCGGGTCGTGGTGCTCGTGCACACCTACCTCGGCGACGACGCGGAACGGGCACGGGCCGAGGCGTACCGCCCCTTCGTCTCCTATCTGCGCTCCTCGCTGTCCCTCTTCGACCAGGTCACCAACAGCCTGGGCTTCGACGTCGACCTGGACAGCGCCCCCGAGGAGGACGTGGAGTTCCTGCTCGGGCGCGCCTACGAGCGCTACTGCGACTCCCGCGCCCTGATCGGCGATGAGCACAGTGTCACCGGGACGGTGCGCCGGCTGGTGGCCGCCGGAGTGGACGAGATCTCCTGCTTCGTCGATTTCGGTATCCCGGCCGAGCGGGTGCTGGCGGCGCTGCCCGCCCTCGACCGGATGCGCCGCCGGAACCAGCCCCGGGAGCGGGAGCAGGCCGCCCTCGTGCCGGAGCGGATGCCGCTGTCGCCGGCGCAGCGCCGCATCTGGTTCCTGGAGCAGCTGCACCCCGGCACCAGCATGTATCACGAGCCGAAGGCGATCCGTCTGGACGGCCCCCTGAACATCCCGGCCCTGCGGTGGGCGTTGCGGCGGGTCGCGGAGCGGCATCCCGCGCTGCGCACGGTGTTCGGGGTCGCCGACGGAGTGCCGTACCGGGAGACACTCGGCCGGACACGGCTCGAGTGTCCGGTCGAGGACCTGGGCGGGGCGACGGAGGAAGAGGCGCTGCGCGCCGCGCTGGAGACCGAAGGGGGCCGACTCCTCGCCCTGGACACCGGCCCGCTGGTCAGGGCCCGGCTGCTGCGCCTGTCGGAGGAGCGGCATGTGCTCTTCCTGCTGGTGCATCACATCGTCTTCGACTCCTCCTCCACGGTGGTCCTGGTCCATGACCTGGCCGCCTACTACCGCTCCTGGCCGAACGGCGAGCCCGCGCTGCCGCACCTCGCCGAGGCGCCCCCGCCCGGCGAGCCGAACCCCGCCGAGGTCGGCGAGTCCCTGGAGTTCTGGCGGCGGGAGCTGAGCGGCGTCCCACAGCTCTCCCTGCCCACCGACCGGCCCCGCCCGCCGGTGCGGTCGGGAGCGGGAGCGAGCCTCACCCATGAGCTGGACGCCGAGCTCGTGGGCGGGTTACGGACGTTCGCCGCCGCACACCGCGCCACCCTCTTCATGACGCTCATCAGCGCCATCGGCGCGGTGCTCGGCCGGTTCAGCGGGCAGCGGGACGTGGTCCTCGGCACGGCGGTGGCCGCCCGCCCGGCCGGCGTCGAGCATCAGGTCGGTCTCTTCCTCGACACCGTCGCCCTGCGGCTGGACCTCACCGGCGACCCGGACTTCCCGACCCTGCTGCGCCGGGTGCGGCAGCGGAGCACCGCGGCGTACGAACACCGCGGCGTGCCCTTCGACGAGCTGGTCGGTGCGTTGAACCCGCACCGCGACCCCGGCCGCAATCCGCTCTTCCAGGTGATGGTGGAGTACGAGAACGAGGGCGAGGTGGACTTCGATCCGCCCCGGCTGACGTCCACGCTCCTGGACATGCCGAGTGGCCGCGCCCCGTTCGACCTCAGCGTCTATCTGACACATCACCGTGACGGCGTGCGGTTCATGGTCGAGTACGACACGGCTCTGTTCGACGAGACCACCGTGCGCCGGTTGGTGGACTACGTGGAGCAGACGCTGCGCCGCGCCCTCGACGCCCCCGGTGCGCCGCTCGGCGAACTGACCGCCGTCACCAACCCCGACCGGGACACCCTGGCCCGCCTGGGACACCCGGACGAGCCGCCTCCCGACACCGAGGACACCCTGCACGCCCTGTTCGAGCGGCAGGCGCGGCGCACCCCGGATTCCGTCGCGCTGATCAGCGGCGAACGGCACGTCGGCTACCGGGAGTTGGATGCGGGGGCGGACCGGCTCGCCCGGCGGCTGCGCGCCCGGGGCGCGGTGCGCGGGGAGCGGGTGGCGGTGCTTCTACCGCGCGGCCCGCAGCTGATCACCGCCCTGCTGGGCGTGCTCAAGAGCGGCGCCGCGTATGTGCCCCTCGACCCCTCCGTACCCACCCCGCGGCTCGCCGGGCTCCTCGACGACTGCGCGCCCGTCCTGCTGCTGACCTCCGACGCCGCCCTGGCGCTCCACCCGGACCTCGCGGCACGGCTGCCCGTACAACTGGCCGGGGATATCGACGACACCCTCCCGGCCGATCCCCTTCAGGGCGGGGCCCGTCCCGAGGATCCCGCCTACTGCATCTACACCTCGGGCTCGACCGGCCGCCCCAAGGGCGTGGTCGTCCCTCACCGAGGCCCGGCCAACCTGGTGCGCGGACACCTTCGGGACCATCCGGCGCTGCGTACCCTTCAGTGGACCTCGGCCGCGTTCGACGTCAGCGTGCAGGAGATCTTCACCACGCTGGCCTCCGGGGCCGCGCTCGTGCTGATCGGCGACGAGGTGCGGCACGATCCCGCGGCCCTGGCGCAGGTGGTGCGGCGCCACGAGGTGCAGCGGATGTTCATGCCCTGCACCCCGCTGAAGTATCTGATCGGGACCGGGCCCCGGCTGCCGTCCCTGCGCGAGCTGGTGTCGGCCGGTGAGGCACTCCAGCTCACCGGTGCCTTCCGCCGCTTCCTCGCCGCGCACCCGCGGTGTGCGCTGTACAACCAGTACGGGCCCACGGAGGCCTCGGTCATCGTCACCTCGCACCTGGTCGACCCGGGCGGCGAGGAGTGGCCACCGATCGGCACCCCGGTGCCCGGAGCGCGGATCTCGCTCCTGGACGGTGCCGGGCGGGAGGTGCCCGTGGGCGCGGTCGGCGAGATCTGCGTGGGCGGCGCCCCGGTCGCGCTCGGCTACCACGGCCGACGCGAGGAGACCGCCACCGCTTTCCTCGACGACGGCGCGGGCGGGGTGCTGTACCGGACGGGAGATCTCGGGCGCTGGCGTGCCGACGGCGCCCTGCACTACTGCGGCCGGGCCGACGACCAGGTCAAGATCCGTGGACACCGGGTCGAACCCGGCGAGGTCCTGGCGGCGTTGACCGCGCTCCCCGGCATCCGGGACGCCGCCGTCGTACCCCGTCGCGACCGGCACGGAGACACGGAGCTGGTCGCCTATGTGGTGCCCACGGACTCGGCGTCCTTGGCGGCCGATGTCGGGCGGCTGCGCGCCGCGCTCCCCGACCATCTGGTGCCGCGCCACTGGGTGTCCCTGGAGCGGCTCCCCGTGAACGCCTCCGGCAAGCTCAACCGTGCCGCCCTGCCCGAGCCCGACGCCGACGACGGGTTCCGGGAGGCCGACGACGGGCCCGTCACCCCCCTGGAGAAGGCGCTGCACGACCTGTGGTGCGAGGAACTCGACGCGCGGCGGATCCCGTTGGCCGCTTCCTTCTTCCGGCTCGGCGGCCACTCCCTGGGCGCGATCAGACTGCTGAACCGGATGCGGGACCGCCTGGACATCGACCTCGCCATGGCCGACTTCTTCCTCGACCCGACCATCCGGGGCGTGGTGGCCCGCCACGAGCCGGCCCCCGCGCACGAGGTGGTGGACACCGCGCCGATGCCGTCCACCATGCGCCGCCTGTGGCATCGCCACCATGAACGCGCCGACCCGAGCGTCTACAACGTCGCCCACCGCGTCGACCTGCGCGGCGATCTGGATCCCGGGACCCTCGCCCGGGCCCTGCAGGATCTGGTGCGGCGCCACCAGGCGCTGCGCGGCCGGGCGGCGCGGCACGACGGCGGAGCGTACGTCGTCGAGATACTGGCCGAGGTGCCCGTGGATCTGCCGGTCACCGACCTCTCCGCACCCGCCGAGGACACCGCCTCCGTCGAACGATGGTGCCGGGAGCAGGCATCCCCCGCGTTCGCGATGGATCGGGCACCGCTGTTCCGTTTCCGTCTGGCGCGTCTCGGGGCGGACCGCTGGGTGCTGGTGACCGTGTTCCACCACGCCATCTGCGACGGCTGGTCCCTGGGGCTCATCTGGCGCGACCTGCAAGAGCTGTACAACGCGCGGCGGGCCGGCCTCGACGCCCGGCTTCCCGCCCTCACCACACAGTTCGCGGATATCGCCCGAGCGGAGCACGAGCTGGGTGACGAGCGCAGAGCGGAGCTCGAACGGTTCTGGCGTACCGAACTCGACGGCGCTCCACTGCGCGCGGCCCTGCCCTGCGACCGGCCGCGGCCCGAGATGTTGTCCGGCCGGGGCGCCCTGCACACCGTGGTCGTCGACGGCGGGACACCCCGTCGGATCGGGGACACCGCGACACACCTGGGCACCACCCCTTACGCCGTGCTGGCGGCGGCGTTCGCCACCTGGCTGGCCGGGGTGTGCGGCGGGTCCGCCGACGTGGTGCTGGCCGCGTCCAGCGCGAACCGCCTGCGGTCCGAGCGATCCGAAGTGGTCGGGCTGTTGGGCGACGCCGTCCTGCTGCGCGCCCGGATCGGCGAGGCCGAGACCTTCGCCGCCCTCGTGACTCAACTCGGCGGAACGCTGTTCACGGCGCTCGACCACCAGGAACTGCCGCTGACGGATGTGGTCGAGCTGGTCTCCCCGCAGACCGGGGACATGCCGTTCCCCACCGTGCTGTTCACCGTCGTCACCACGCCACCGCCCGCTCTTGACCTGCGGTCGGTGTCGGCCTCGGTGCGCGCGCTGCCCATGTCGGGTGTGGCCCGGAACGAGCTGTACGTCGTCCTTCAGCCGCAGGACGACGCCATCACCGTGGTGTTCGAGTACTCCACGGATCTGTTCACGCGGGCCACCGTCGAGGAGTGGGGTTCGGGCTTCACCCGGCTCCTGGGAGAGGTCGCGAAGGACCCGGAGCGCCCTCTGCGGACCCTGCTGGGTCCCTGATCACGCCGCCGGGGCCCATTGGCGGGCCCCGGCGCCGTCAGGCCCGGACGACCCGGATGCCGGCCTCGGTGAACGGGGCGACGAGTTCGTCGGGGGCACCGGTGTCGGTGACCAGCACATCGATCTCGTCGATCGCACAGATGCGGGCGAACGCCCGGTGGCCCAGCTTGGTGCTGTCGGCCACGACGATCACCCGCTCCGCACGGCGGGCCATCAGGTGGTTGATGCTCGCCTCGCCCTCGTGGTGGGCGGTGGCGCCCTGGGTGAGGTCCAGCGCGTCCACACCGATGACGGCCACATCGAGGGAGACCGCGTCGAGCACCCCGGTGGCCAGCGGGCCCATCAGCTCGAAGGACTGGGGGCGGGCGACGCCGCCGGTGAGCACGATCTTGATCTGTGGGCGCACCGCCAGCTCGCTCGCGATGTTCAGCGCGTTCGTCACGATGGTGACGGCGGGGGCGCCCCCGGCGGCGGCCAGGTCCGCGCGTGTGCCGATGGCGCGGGCCGCCTCGGTCGTCGTGGTCCCGCCGTTGAGGCCGACGATCGCGCCGGGGTCGACCATACGGGCGACGGCGGCGCCGATCCGCTGCTTCTCGGAGGCGCGCCGGGCGGTCTTGTAGCGCAGCGGCAGGTCGTAGGACACGTTGTGCGCCACCGCGCCGCCGCGGGTGCGGGTGAGCATCTGCTGTCGGGCGAGTTCGTCGAGGTCGCGGCGGATCGTGGCGGTGGAGACCGCCAGCTCGGCCGCCGCCTGTTCGAGGTCCACCCTGCCGTCCCGGGCCAGCAGCTCCAGCAGGGCGTTCCAGCGTTCGGGCCGTTTCACTCCGCGCCTCCCTCGCCCCTCGTCCCGCTCTCGACCAGCGCGGCTCACCCTATCGCGACCTGACAGGAACGCTGGACTTCTCTGCAAAATCATGCGCATTATCGGCCCGTACGATGCAACTCACATCACGCTGCCTGCTCATTCACGCATAACAAGGGGAGCCGTATGAGCTACACCGAGGCCGAGATCGCCAGCCAGCCGGACTGCTGGCGCCGCGCCGCGCATCTGGTCGGGGAACCGGGCGGAGCGGTGCGGGAGGCGCTGCCGCAGGCGGGCGAGCGGGTCGCCGTGGTCGGGTGCGGCACGTCGTGGTTCATCGCCCAGTCGTACGCGGCGCTGCGCGAGTCGGCAGGCCAGGGCGAGACGGACGCGTTCGCCGCCTCGGAGATGCCGGCGGGCCGCCGCTACGACCGGGTGCTCGCGCTGTGCCGGTCCGGCACCACGACCGAGGTGCTCGAACTCCTCGGCCGGCTGCGCGGCACCGCGCCGACCACGGTGGTCACCGCCGTGCCCGGCTCCCCGGTCACCGAGGTGGCGGACTCGGTGGTGCTGCTCGACTTTGCCGACGAGGAGTCCGTCGTACAGACCCGCTTCGCGACCACCGAACTCGTTCTGCTGCGGGCCCATCTGGGGGCGCCGCTGGACGGTCTCGAGGCCGACGGGCGCGCGGCGCTCGCCGCTCCGGTGGCCGACGACCTGCTCGAGGCCGAGCAGTTCACCTTCCTCGGGCGGGGTTGGACGTACGGGCTGGCGCAGGAGGCCGCGCTCAAGATGCGCGAGGCGGCGGGGGCGTGGACCGAGGCCTATCCGGTGATGGAGTTCCGGCACGGTCCGATCAGCGTCACGGGTCCGAAGAGCGTGGTGTGGTGGCTCGGCGAGGGCCCTTCCGGCCTGGAGGAGGAGATCGCGGCCACCGGCGGCCGGCTGGTGGGTGACGGCCGGGATCCGGTGGCCGAACTGGTGGCGGTGCAGCGGCTCGCCGTCGCGATCGCCCAGGCGCGCGGCCTCGATCCGGACCACCCCCGGCATCTGACCCGCTCGGTGATCCTCGGCTGATCGCGACACCGGAACACCTGAACACCGAACCAACAGATCGACGAGCAGCGGAAGGAGCCGGACCATGCCGCTGGTGGCGACCGGCGAGATCGTCGGGCCGGCCGTACGGGCCGGGCTCGGCGCGGGGGCGTTCAACGTCATCCAGATCGAGCACGCCCAGGCGATCGTCGCCGGGGCGGAGGCGGCCGGGGCGCCGGTCATCCTTCAGATCAGCGAGAACGCCGTGCGGTACCACGGGGCGCTGGCCGCCATCGGGCGCGCGGCCGTGGAGGTCGCGGCCGCGGCCCGGGTGCCGGTCGCCGTGCACCTGGACCACGCCACCGAGCCGGCCCTGGTGCGGGAGGCCGTGGGGCTCGGGTTCGGGTCGGTGATGTTCGACGCCTCCGCGCTGGACTACGAGGCCAATGTGGCGGCCACCGCCGAGGTCACGGCCGACTGCCACGCCTATGGGGTGTGGGTGGAGGCGGAGCTGGGAGAGGTGGGCGGGAAGGACGGGGTCCACGCGCCGGGGGCCCGTACGGACCCGGCCGAGGCCGCCGCCTATGTCGCGGCGACCGGCGTGGACGCGCTCGCGGTCGCGGTCGGCACCTCGCACGCGATGGTCGTCAAGGCGGCGGTGGTGGACCTCGGGCTGGTGGCGGCCCTGCGCGCCGCCGTGCCCGTGCCGCTGGTGCTGCACGGCTCCTCCGGGGTGCCCGAGGCGGATCTGACCCGGGCGGTCGAGGCGGGCCTGACGAAGGTGAACATCGCCACCCACCTCAACGTCGCCTACACACGGGCGATCCGCGACCATCTCGCGGCGCACCCCGAGGCCGTCGACCCGCGCCGCTATGTCGCGAAGGCCCGCGACGCGGTGGCGCGCGAGGTGGCCCGACTCCTCCCGCTGCTGCGCGCAGTCGCGCTCTGACCCAGCCCCTTCCGGCACCTCGGTGGCGTGCCGTCAGCGGGCTCATCGGAACACGGTGCCTTGGCGGCCACCCCGAGTGCGCCCAGGACGGCGGCCGAGGTCCAGCCCCGCTCGGGTCCTTCGATGACGCCGTAGAGCAGGGCCACGAAGCCGAGGACGAGCAGCGCGGTGGCGGGCAGATCGGGGTGCGCGGCCGCGTCCCGGAGATCGCGGGCGAGTTGGGATAAACGGGCCGTGCGCGGAGGGCTATCCGCGCCCGACAGTTGACATGATCTTATCAAGTCGCCACAGTGCAGGGGAGGTTAGGAAAGGTTCCTAACAAAGGGGTGATGTCATGCGTAAGCGACTCGCGTTCGCGCTCGCCGGCGCCGGTCTGCTGGCCGTCTCCGTCACCACGGGCGCCGGTGCCGCCACCCGGGGCCCGGCACCGGCCCCCAAGTCGGCCAACGAAGGCACGGTCACGGCGGCCCAGTTACTCGCCAAGGTGCAGAGCTGTTCGCAGATATCCAACGGCAAGTACCGCACCGACGACGAGACCTCGGCCACCATCCCGGTCTGCGGCGCCAACGGAGCGGTCTTCTGGAAGGCCGACATGGACATCGACTGCGACGGCCAGGTCACCTCTCGGTGCAACGGGGACACCGACCCGTGGTTCCAGGACGACACCGCCTTCCACCAGTCGGACGGCAAGCCGCTCATCGCCGACAAGCTGCCCTACGTCGTGGTGCCGAGCGCCAGCTCCACCTGGAACTACAGCCAGGCGGGCATCAAGGGCGGCGGCGTGGTCGCCGTCATCTACAACAACAAGGTGCAGTACGCCGTGGTCGGCGACACCGGACCCACCAAGATCATCGGCGAGGCGTCCTACGCGACGGCCAACGCGCTGGGGATCGACCCCGACCCGGAGACCGGCGGCACGGACTCGGGGGTGACGTACATCCTCTTCAAGAACTCCTCGGTGTCGCCCATCGAGAACCACGACAAGGCGGTCTCCGTCGGCGACGGCCTGGCCAAGCAGTTCATCCAGAACAACTGACCCATCCCCCGGCGCAACCACCCGGCGCCGGTACGGCGTGCCATTGTGCGGAAGCGCGGCCCTGGGCATGATCACAGGTCGGGCCCAGGGCCGAACCGACGACGCCGGGGGACACGTCATGCCGCAGGAGCCGCCCACATCCACGAATTCCGCCGCCAGCGGGCCGAGGTGCGTCCACCAGCTGTACGAGGCCCATGTGCGCCGCGCCCCGGACGCGGTCGCCGTCGTCCACGGCCGGGACCGGCTGACGTACCGTGAACTGGACGAGCGTGCCAACCGGCTGGCGCGGCATCTGCGGGAGGCGGGCCTGCCCAAGGGCGGGCTGGTGGCGGTCTGCCTGGGCCGCGACGCCGAGGTCCTGACCGCGATGCTCGCGGTACTCAAGGCGGGCGGGGCTTATGTGCCCGTGGAGCCGAGCGCGCCGCCGTCGTTGCTGCGGCACGTGCTCGCGGACGCGGGGCTGTTCGCCGCCATCACCCGGGAGTCGCTGCGGGTCATGGTGTCCGACACGGTCCGCTCGGGCCGGCCGGTGATCTGCCTGGACACCCAGGCCGAGGCCGTCGCCCGCCGGTCCGCGGAGCCCCTCGACGCCCGGGCCGGCGCCTCGGACCTGGCCTGCGTGCTGTACACCTCCGGCGCGGCCGGGCGGATGCCCAGGGGCGTACTGCTCGAACACCGCCATCTGGTGAGCGCCTACGAGGGGTGGCGAGTGGTGTACCGGCTCTCCCCCGAGGACCGGCATCTCCAGACGACCCCTTCGGAGTTCGCCGGATTCACGGGCGACTGGGTCCGTGCGCTGTGCTCGGGCGGCGCGCTGGTGTCGGCGGGCCGGGACGAGGACCTGGACCGGGCGGGCGACGCCGCCCCGCTGCACCGGCTGATCGTCGACCAGTCGGTGACCGTCTTGGCGTGCGACGTGCCCACCGCCCGGGGTCTGCACCGGCATCTGCGCTCGCGGGGCGCGGACCTCGGGGACGTCCGGCTGATCGCGGTCTCGGGCGACAGCTGGTATCTGGACGAACTCCAGGCCCTGCGCCGGACCCTGGGGCCGCATGTGCGGCTCCTGAACGTCTACGGCGTGACCGAGGCCGCCGGGTCGGGGACGTACTTCGAGCTGCCGGACCGGCCCACGGTCACCGACCACCCGGAGCGCGTCTCGCCGATCGGCACGGCGTTCCCCGGCGCCGCCGTCGCCGTGCTCGGCCGGGGCGGGGCGCCCGCCGCGTGGGGCGCACGGGGTGAACTGGGCATCAAGGGAACGGTCGTGGGCCGCGGCTATCTCAACGGCCCGGCCTTCACCGCCAGTCGCTACCTGCGCACCGGCGACCGCGGCCGGGTGCGCGACGACGGAGGGCTCGAACACCTCGGGCGAGTGGCCTCGCACGCCGACGCCGAGGCGGTGCTGCGCGGGCATCCCTCGGTCGGGGAGTGCCTGGTCACCAGCGTCGAGAACGCCGAGGGCCACAAGACCCTGACCGCCTACGTCACCCCGGTGGACGGCGGCGAGGTCGACCCGAGCGAGCTCAGGCTGTTTCTGGCCACCCGGCTGCCGTCCACCCGGACCCCGCGCACGGTGGTACGGGTGGCCTCGCTGCCCCGCACCCGGGCCGGCAAGCTCGACCGGAGCGCCCTTCCGCAGCCGGCGCGGCGCGATTCAAAACGGCGCGCGTCGGGCGGGAAGGGGACGCTGTCGGTCGACGGAGGTGAAGGGGGCAACCTATGGGGCGCCATCGCGGGGATCGCGGCGCTCTTCTCCTTCCTGTCCTTGATGCTCACCGACGCCCTGTGGCCGTATTCGACCGATCTGTCGCTCGTTCCCAACCCCTGGGCGGCGCTGTTCACCGGGCTGTACGTCTGTGAGTCGCTGGCCTTCGGGCTGGGGATGGGATTCCTGTTCGACGGGCGGCCGTTGGTGGCCCGCCACGGGCGCTCCCCCGCCCTGACGAGCGCCGCGCACCTCGCAGTGGTCTGGCTGCTGATCGCGTGGTGGCCGCAGGACAACTACTACCGGCTCGCGGCCAAGACGGACTGGGCGCGGCAGGCCGCCCTCGTCTACGCCTTCAACGTCACGCTCATGATCGCCGCCGCCGTGGTCGTCGCGTTCGTCGCGGCGCGGCCCGGGAAGACGGACCGGAGCTGACGCCGGTGTCCAGGAACATCCGGCCCAAGGCGTCGTTGGCCGAGCGCACCACCGCCTCCGCCGCGTCGAGGGCGCCCGGGGTTCGGGCCGCGAGGGCCACGCCCACGTAAGGGTCCGGCTCGAAGGCCGCCGTCACCACCGTCGGCAGCAGCGTCACCCCGAGCACGCGGCACCGGCGGGACAACTCGTCGAGGTGGCCGGCCAGTACCGCGGCCGGGAGCCGGGCGCCCAGCGGCAGCCGGTCCAGAGTCCGTACGACGGGCCGGCCGCCCCGGAGCCGGGCCAGCCTGGCCTGGATCATGAACGCCACGGCCGGGCCGGTGAGCCGGAGGTTGATCTCGACAGGGGCGAGCCGGCCCGCCCGGTCCCTGACGAAGTCGACGTCGTACCAGCCCCGATAGCCCTCGACGGCCAGGGCTCGGCCCACGGCCGCCGCGAACCGCCCGGCGACCTCGGCGGGCGCGTCGGGGACGACGCCGGGGCCGATGGTGACCCCCTGGTAGCTGGTCCCGTCGATGTCCATCACGCCCGCACCCACGGCGTGGACTTCACCCTCGTCGTCGACCAGGGCGTCGAAGGTCAGATTGCGGAGGGGGTCGGAGCCGGATCCATCGACGTACTCCTCGATCAGCACGGCGCCCCGCGCCACCCGTGAGGCGACGGCCCGGGCGCCCCCAGCCTCGGCGACCTGGCGGGGCGTCACCACGGTGGTGCCGAAGCCGCCCACCCCGTACTCCGCCTTGACCACCACCGACGCACCGGCGGCGGCTCGGGCGGCGAGCGCCCGGGCGGCCCGCCGACGCGATGTCACACGCTCCTGGGCGGGGACGACGATGCCGGGATGGGCCGGGGCCAGGGCCTGGAACAGCCGGTGGGCGGTCGCCTTGGACTCATAACGACGCGTCACGCACAGCGCCTCGCCGGGGCCGGAATCCGATCCGGGCCGAGCCGTCATCCGCTCGGACTCCGGCGTACGGCCCCAGGAGATCACCGGCAGACCGGACTCCCGGATCCGCTCCAGCAGCGCCGGACGGGACCGAAGCCCCTCGATCACGCCGCCGTCCTCGCCCGCGACCGCGCCGTACACCTCTACGTCCTGCCACTCCAGCACGCGCGCCAGCTCCCGCGCCCAGAAGTCCTCGACCTGCCGGGGGAGGACGAGGATGCGGGGGTTCGGGCTGTGGAAGGCGGCCAGGCAGGCGTAGTGGCCCCCGGCCCGCCGCACCGCGGGCGAGCCGTCGGCGAACTGGGCGTTGAAGTCGCCGACGTTTCCGATGTGCACGGCCGGTGCCCCGCCGGTCCACGCCGCCACCCAGGAGAGCTCCGGCAGTCAGGGCCAGGCGGCCAGCAGCGGCAGCGCCCGGTCAGGTATGGATCCGGACGGTGCGTCGCCGACCCGCTCGGCGCCCATGGCCAGATAGAAGGCCTCGGCGTGGGGATCGGCCTCGATGGTCAGCCGGGTGAAGCCGAGCCGGCCCGCCTCCCGCAGCACATGCCGGTACAGCAGCCGCCCCACTCCCCCGCCGATCGCCTCCGGGTCCACGAACAGCATTCCCAGCTCGCCCTCGGGGCCGGCCCCCTCCAGTGTGGCGAAGCCCAGGATCCGCCCGGCCTGCTCCGCGACCGTGGTCCGACGGGCCGCCACCTCGCCCGGGCGCAGCCGCAGTTCCTCCCGGCACGCGGCCAGGAACGCCGCGTCGTACCCCCAGTGACCCTTCGACCTGAGCGCCAGCTCGCTCAGCGCCTCGGCCTCGTCCTCCCGCCCCGCCCGCAGTCGCCGCTCCGCAGGCCCGGCGGACGCCCTCCCCGGCCGATCATTCGTCATGTACAGATCCTGCCACCTCGGTCGATGAGTTTCCGTACGCCGGCCGGTCTTCCAGGGTGAACGCAGCGAGAGGAGGTGGACGTTGACCGCTCATGACGAGACGCCGTCGCGCCATGGCCCGGGGCCGGAGGCCGCCGACGGCCCCGCCGGCCGGGCGGGGAGCGCCCCGGCCGTGCTGGTCCTCGGCCCCGCGGTCGGCCGCGCCGACGTGCCCGGGATGTGCGCGCGCCTGGGCACACTGGCGGCGCGCCACGGCCCGGAGGCCGGTCCGGTCGTCGTGGACGTGAGCGCGGTGCGCGCGCCGGATCTGGCCGTGCTCGAGGCGCTGGCCCGGCTGGGGCTCACCGCCCGGCGCCTGGGCCGCGGGCTGCTGCTCCGCGGCGCGGGCGGCGAGTTGCGGGCCCTGCTCGCCCGGTCCGGGCTGGACACCGTGCTGCCGACGGCGGACCTACCGGGGGGCGGCGGGGTCGAGCCGGGCGGGGAGACCGAAGAGCGGAAAGAGCCGGGGGGTGTCCAGGAAGGCGTTGAGCGCGGTGACCCGGCCGGCTGACACTTCGAGGATCTGGAGCGCCCAGGGCTCATGGCCGCCGTCCGGGGCGGGGCGGTACTGGCCGAAGGCGGGCGAGCCGTTCGCCACCGTCGGGATCAGGCGTGACCCGCAGCAGCCTATGCCGGGGCCCAGCATCCACTGGCGGATGTCGGCGTGGCCGCGCATCCACAGCGCGTAGGGCGGCATCGACAGCGTGGCGTCCTCGTGCAGCAGTGAGGTGAGGGAGTCGAGGTCGTAGCGCTCGAAGGCCTCGACATACCGGGCCAGCAGGGCGCGCTGCTCCTCGTCGAGCGGCTGGACGGGGTCGGTGGCGCTGATACCGCTCGCGGCGATGGTGGCCCGCGCCCGCTGAAGTGCGCTGTTGACCGACGCGACCGTGGTGTCCAGCAGCTCGGCCACCTCGCTCGCCTTCCAGGCCAGCACCTCCCGCAGGATGAGCACCGCCCGCTGCCGGGGGGCCAGGTGCTGAAGCGCGGCGACGAACGCGAGCCGCACCGACTCCCGCTGGGCGGCCAGCTCGGCCGGGTCGCCGTCCTCCGTCACGATCCGGCCGTCGGGGGCCGGCCCGACCCACGCGGTCTCCGGCAGGGGCGGGCCCAGAGGTGAGGAGGCCGTGGCCACCGATGTCAGGTCCATGGGCCGGGCGCGGCGCTGGCTGCCGCCCAGCATGTCCAGACACACATTGGTCGCGATGCGGTACAGCCAGGACCGCAGCGCCGACCGGCCCTCGAACCGGTCGAGGCCGCGCCAGGCCCGCACCATGGTCTCCTGGACGGCGTCCTCGGCCTCGAACGCCGAGCCCAGCATCCGATAGCAGTACCCGGTGAGCTCCACCCGGTGCCGCTCCAGCTGTGGCTCGGCCTCGGCCGCGCCCTTCGTCGCCAGCACTTCACTCATCGCAAAACCCCTTGTCGACCGTTGACCGCCTTGTCCATGACCGCGCTCCGGTATCCCATGGACGCAAGGTAGCGGCTGGGTACGACAATCCCCCGGCGCCGAGCCCACGACGAGCCCACCGGGCCCCCGCCGACGGGTGTACGGCGCAGGCCCGCGGGGTGCGCGGCGCTCAGGTCACCGGACGGGCGTGGACCGTGGAGGAGTGCACCTGGTGTCCGCCGCTGGCCAGCATCCGGACCTCGGCGCGGTCGCTGATCTCGGCCCGCACGATGCCGGTGTCGTCCGCGTACACCGGGTGTCCGCCCGGCCCGCTGCTGTCCGTGCGGTGCACCACCACGATGTCCTCGGTGATGTCCTCGGCCGCTGGGGCCGAAGCGTCCGGATGCACGAATATCAGTTCGTATCTCTCACGACGCGCCATGACACGCCCTCCTGCCACGCCATCCCGCCCCACTCCCCAAACCGGGACATTCAACACTATCGAACGGGCTCGGTCGCGCAAGAGCGCGGGCTTCGAATCAGGGCGGCGCCATACGCCAGGAGCCAGACGACCCACATCAGCCAGCCGACGAGACCGAGGCGGCCGAGCGGCCCGGCCTCGTCGATGATCCAGGGGGTGAGGGTGCCCGAGGAGAACAGCAGCACGGCCGACAGCAGCCCCAGGGTGCCGTGCCAGGGCCGGATCAGCCCGGCACGCAGGCCGCCCACGGACAGGCCGACGAGCGCGAGCGCCAGGAAGGTGCCGTTGAGAGTGAACAGCGCGTCGTGCAGCGCCCACAGCGCCGAGGTCGCGCCGTCGTGGCCCCCGGCCACCGAGACGAGGGCGAGGCGCAGCGCTATGACCGCGGCGAAGGCGGCGTTCTGGAGGACCAGCCCGGCGAAGCCGAGCAGCGACCAGGCCTCGCCCCGGTCCCGCTCGGACCGGTGCAGCGCGGACACCGCGCCCGCGCCGAAGAGCGTGGCCAGCACCCAGGCGGCGGGGGTGAGCACGGACCCGGCGGCGACGGCGTCGCCCTCCGCGCCGAAGAAGGCATCGACCTCCCCCACATCGGCGCCGGTGAGCGGCATCCCGGCGGGGACCGTGATCACATTGCCGAGCACGATCAGGAAGGCGAAGCCGAGGGCGGCGATGCCGCTGATCCGGGAGAAGGCCATGCCTGTCCCCAGGCGTGATTGACGTATCATGTATTGATTATAAGCAGCGTAAAGCCAAAGGCGGCAAGGAGCACCCCATGAGCACAGAGCCGAACCGGCGTCGCTATGACTCGGTGCGCCGCGCGACACAGGCCCAGCAGACCCGGGCGGACATCGCCCGCGCCGCCCGTGGGCTGTTCGTCTCCCAGGGGTGGGCGGCGACCACCGTGCGGGACGTGGCGCGCGAGGCGGGGGTCTCCGTGCCGACGGTCTACGCGGCGTACGGCAACAAGGCGGGGCTCACCCGGGCCCTGGCCGACGCGGCCGACCTGTCGGCCGACGCGTCGCGGATGCTCGCGGAGCTGGAGGACCCGGCGGCCGACCCGGCGCGCCAGCTGGCGGCGATGGCCGCCTATGACCGGCGGCTGTTCGAGCGCGCGGGCGACGTCATCGCGCTGGTGCGCGAAGCGGGCCGCGCCGAGCCGGAGCTGGCGGCGGTCTACCGCGACGGCCGCGCGCGGGGGGACGAGACCCGTGTGCAGGTGTTCTCGTCCTGGCCGGCCGGAGTGCTCCGGCACGGCCTGGACGTGCGGTCCGCGGTCGATGTCTACGCGGCCGTGTGCAACATCGACGTCTACACCGTGCTCACCGTGGAACGCGGCTGGTCACCCGAGCGGGTCGAGCGGTGGTGGGGCGAGGCGCTGGCCCGCGAACTCCTCGGCTGAGGAGCTGTTTCAGGAGCCGTGGAAGCGGCGGTGCAGTTCGTGTACGCGCTCGGCGAGGGCGGGGAACGGGCCCTCCACCACGGCGCCCGGGACGACCTCCCGGATGGACAGGGTCCGCACGGGAGGCGCGGGGACCCCGAGGCCGGCGAGCCAGCCCGCCAGCTGCTCGGAGGAGCTCACGTACACGATGCGGCCCAGCCCGACCCAGCCATGGGCCGCGGCGCACATCGGGCAGTGCTCGCCCGATGTGTAGACCGTGGCCGCGGCCCGCTCCTCGGGGGTCATGTTGGCCGCGGCCCAGCGCGCGATCTCGAACTCGGGGTGACGGGTGTGGTCACCGGACGCCACATGGTTGTGGTCCTCGAACAGGACCGCCCCGTCCGCGGCGACGAGCACCGAACCGAACGGCTCGTCGCCCGCTTCCAGCGCCTCGGTCGCCAGCTCCACACAGCGGTGCAGATGGCGCAGGTCCGCGTCGTTCGCCATGGTGGCCTCCCCAGGAAGTGATCTTCAGCGGCAGGATAGAACCCGACCGCGCCCGAACGCATCCGGGAAGGTGCCGCCCCGTCAGGGACCGTCGGCCGGGAGCTCCCGCCACGCACGGTCGGCGGGGAGCCGTCGGTCAGGAATAGTCCTTGCCCATCAGCGCGGAGTATTCCTCCGGGTCTGCGTCGAACCCGCGGATCCCCTCACGGAATTCCCACTCCCCCGAGTCGTGCCGGGTGAATTCGGCGATCGTCGCGGCCTTGGCGCCCAGCGCGCCGACGAAACCGCTGTTCACCAGTTCGGTGATCCCCTCGGCTATCCGGAAGCTACAGTTGGCCACATCACCGAAGGTCTTCGGGCCGCCGCTCTGCTGGATGGCCACGCCCACCACCACCCGGGTGTAGGAGGTGGACAGCCGCTCCAGCTCCAGGGTCATGACCTCGTCGGCGCCGTAGCCCTGGCCGGTCTGGCTGTCCCTGTTCAGGGTGATGGTGCCGTCGGGCGACCGGCGGTCGAAGTGCACCAGGTACGCCGGCTCCCCGTACGGGTCCCCCGCGTTGTAGGTCGCCGCGACGATGTCGAGATCGTGCGGCGGCTCCCCCAACGGGCTGGGGTCCCACCGGAGCGACACCTGGACTTTACTCGGGCCCTTGTTGAGACCGGTCACTGAATCCCCTTCCCGGAATTGGGACGACGGAATTCCCTTGCGATGGAAACCCGCCACCTCAATCCCGCGCCTAGCAACGGAGTTGGGATTTTATCAGCGGTGTCTCGCGGCGAACGGCGGAACACGGCGAGCCCCCACGGCCGGGCCGCTGCCCACGCGCCCTGCCCGGCCCACCGGCACCGCGGCTCGCTCCCGTACCGGCGGCCGGCTCCCGTGCCGGACGGGACGCCCCCGTACCGGAGGTCAGCGACCGCCCCCGGGCCGGCCCCATGTCTCGGCGAGCTGCCAACGCAGCCGCACCAGCTCGCCGTGGCCATGCGCCGAATATGACCCGGTCCTCCGCCCCGCCTTGTAGAGCTTGAGCCGGTAGGGGACGACGCCGGCCAGCCGGAGCACGGCGACCAAGGGGGCCAGCAACAGCCGCAGCAGGAGCTCGGCCAGCCAGAAGGGCAGCAGCACGACGAAGACGAGCAGGAAGGGCAGGGCGATGATGCCGGAGATCGGGTCGTCGCCCAGATTCGGGGCGTGCTCGAACGCCGCCTCCGGTTTGACCCGGCGCGGCCAGGCCAACCTCTGCTGTCGCAGCCGCCACTTGGTTCCGGATTCATCTTTCCAGCGCACCCGGGCACCCTATATCCCCCGTTCGGCGGCGCCGCGGCCGGGGCGCCTCGCCATGTGGCCGAATGGGCCCGTTCATCGAATGGAAATCGATGATTGACACACGGATGGGGATTCTGTCCTTGTTTGTCGTGAGCGAACGGTTTGCCCACGCCGACCGATTCGGCTCGATCACGAACCCGGCAGTAGCTTCGCTCTTGACGTTCCATCAGAGGCGTCGTGTAATTCATCCCTCGCGTCGCACCCGGCGGAAATCCGAAGCCGTACCTTCGATGCACCTGCCGGAAACGATCTCCCTTTACCCAGCTCCGCCGATGCTTTCGGAGAAGCCATGAGATCTGCTGCCCGGCTCGGCGACCTCGTCATCGGCGTCACTCCCCTCGGGCGCCCGGACGCCAGGCTCGCCGCGGCGGTCGGCCGCGCCGGGGGGCTCGGGGTCCTGGATCTCGGAGCCGGGGACCGGCGGGCCCGCGAGGCGCTGGAACGCCTCCGGGGCTGGGCCCCCGACGGCCGGTACGGGGTGCGGATCGGCCCCGGCTGCCGGCTGACGCCCGCGGACCTGTCGGCACTCCGGACCGGTGGCGGCGCGGGCCCGGACACGGTGGTACTCGCCGCGGACTCCCCCTGGGCGGTGGCCGACTGTGCGGGCCGCCAACGCGTCCTCGTCGAGGTCACGGACCTGGACGAGGCTCTGGATGCCGTACGGGCCGGGGCGCATGGCCTGATCGCCCGGGGTGGGGAGAGCGGTGGCCGGGTCGGGGCGCTCGGCACGTTCGTCCTGCTCCAACAACTGCTCGCCGAGTCGGCGGTGTCCCTCCCGGTGTGGGCCTGTGGCGGCATCGGCACCCACACGGCCGCGGCGGCGGTTGTCGGCGGGGCGGCGGGCGTGGTGCTGGACATCCAACTCGCGCTGCTGGCCGAGTCGGGGGTGCCGGAGGAGACGGCGGCCGCGCTCCGTTCCCTGGACGGCTCGGAGACGACCGTGGTCGACGGCCATCGCGTGCTGCGCCGCCGGGGCCGTGATCCGCGCGCCCGGCCGCTGCCGGTGGGCCAGGACGGCTTTCTGGCGGCGCGGTTCGCCGAGCGCCACGGCGACGTGGGCCGGGCCGTGCGCGCCGTGGCCGAGGCCGTGCGGGATGCCGTGCGCGACGACGACGCCGCCTCCGCGCTGCGGCCGGGCTCCCCGATGAGCGCGGCGCTCGGCACCCGGCTGCCGGTGGCGCAGGGACCGATGACCCGGGTCAGCGATCGGGCCGGGTTCGCCTCGGCGGTCGCCGCCGAGGGCGCTCTGCCGTTTCTCGCGCTCGCCCTCGCCGAGGGCGAGCGGGCGCGCGCCATGCTGGCGGAGACGGCGGCCGCCCTGCCGGGGCGGCCGTGGGGGGTGGGGGTGCTCGGCTTCGCCCCCGAGGAGATCCGACAGGCCCAGCTCGAGGCCGTGCGGGAGATCCGTCCCAGCCACGCGATCATCGCGGGCGGGCGGCCCGCCCAGGCGGAGGCGTTGGAACGGGCGGGGATCGCCACCTTTCTGCATGTCCCCTCGCCGGGGCTGCTGGGGCAGTTCCTGCGGTCCGGCGCCCGCCGGTTCGTGTTCGAGGGGTCCGAGTGCGGCGGGCACGTCGGCCCGCGGAACAGCTTCCCGCTGTGGGAGGCCCAGATCTCGGTGATCGAGGACTTCCTGGACGAGACGGAACGCGACGAAGCCGGCGGTGCCGGGGCGGCCCCGGTCGAGGTCTTCTTCGCGGGCGGCGTCCACGACGAGCGGTCCGCGGCGATGGTGGCCGCCCTCGCCGCCCCGCTGACCCGGCGCGGCGTCCGCGTCGGCCTTCTGATGGGCACGGCGTATCTGTTCACCGAGGAGGCGGTCGCCCACGGCGCCGTCCAGCCGCTGTTCCAGCGCCAGGTGGTCGCGGCGAGGGGCACCGCGCTGCTGGAGACCGCTCCGGGGCACGCCACCCGCTGTGTCCCCAGCCCGTTCACCGAGGAGTTCGGCGCCGTCAGGGAACGGTTGCGCGAGGAGGGCGTTCCGCAGCGGCAGGTGTGGGAGCGGCTGGAGCGGCTCAACGTCGGCCGGCTGCGGATCGCCGGCAAGGGTGTCGAACGCGACCCGGGCGGCGAGTTGGTGGCGGTCGGTGAGGAGCGCCAATACCGGGATGGCATGTTCATGGCTGGTGATGTGGCGGTGCTGCGCTCGGCCGTCACCACCGTCGCAGCCCTGCACCACTCCGTCGCCCCGGCCGCCGCGGACTTCTTCCACCACTCCGCGGCCGCGCTGCGCGAGCGCCTGGGCGTGGTCCCGTCCGGGCGGGCGGAGCGGGAGGCCCCCGCGCCGCTGGACGTGGCCGTGGTCGGGATGGCGTGCATGTTCCCGCGCGCCCCCGACCTCGCCACCTTCTGGGCCCATGTGGTCGGCGGCGTCGACGCCGTCACCGAAGTCCCCGCCGGGCGTTGGGACCCCGCCGTCCACTACGCCCCCGACCAGGACGGCGCCACCGCGTCCAAATGGGGCGGCTTTCTGCCCCCGATCCCCTTCGACCCGCTGCGCTACGGCATCCCGCCCGCCTCCCTCGGCAGCATCGAGCCGGTGCAGCTGCTGGCGCTGGAGGCGGCGCGGCGCGCCCTGGAGGACGCCGGATACGAGCCGGGCCCCGGGGGCGACCGGGGCGGCCCCGGCGGTACGGGTGGCCGGGCCTTCGACCGGTCCCGTACGTCGGTCGTCTTCGGCGCCGAGGCGGGCAGCGATCTGTCCAACGCCCAGACGTTGCGCGCCGTGCTGCCGTCCTACCTCGACACCGTGCCCCCAGCACTGGCCGAGCAGCTGCCCGAGCTGACCGAGGACTCCTTCCCCGGGATGCTCGCCAACGTCATCGCCGGGCGGATCGCCAACCGGCTCGACCTCGGCGGTGCCAACTACACGGTGGACGCGGCCTGTGCCTCCTCGCTGGCAGCGGTCGACGTGGCCTGCAAGGAGCTGCTGACCGGCACCAGCGACCTCGTGCTGTGCGGCGGCGCCGACCTGCACAACGGCATCAACGACTACATGCTCTTCTCCTCCGTGCACGCGCTGTCCCCGACGGGACGCTCCCGCACCTTCGACGCCTCGGCGGACGGCATCGCGCTCGGCGAGGGCGTCGCGTGCGTGGTGCTCAAGCGGCTGGCGGACGCCGAGCGCGACGGCGACCGCGTCTACGGTGTGATCAAGGGCGTGGGCAGCTCCAGCGACGGGCGGTCGCTCGGGCTCACCGCGCCCCGGCCCGAGGGCCAGCGGGCCGCCCTGGAGCGCGCCTACCGCAACGCCCGGGTCTCCCCCGCCGACGTCGGTCTCGTCGAGGCGCACGGCACCGGCACGGTCGTCGGCGACCGCACCGAGCTGACCATCCTCACCGAGGTGTTCACCGCCGCCGGGGCCCCGGCCGGCGGTTGCGCGCTGGGCTCCGTCAAGTCCCAGATCGGGCACACGAAATGTGCCGCGGGGCTGGCCGGGCTGGTCAAGACCGCGCTCGCCCTGTACACCGGCGTCAAGCCGCCCACCTCGCAACTCCGCCACCCCAACGCCTCCTGGGACGCCAAGAGCAGCCCCTTCGCCTTCCACACCGAGGCGAGCCCCTGGGTGACGCCACCCGCGGAGCGGATCGCCGGGCTCAGCGCGTTCGGCTTCGGCGGCACCAACTTCCATGTCGTCCTGGCCGCCCACGACGCCGGGCCGCCCCCGGCCCACGGCCTGGACGCATGGCCCGCCGAGCTGTTCACCTTCCGCGGCGCCGACCGGGCGGCCGCCCTCCGCGCCGTCGAGGAGACGCTGGCGCTCGCCGAGGCGTACGAGGGCACGGGGACGTCGCCCTGGCGACTGCGCGACCTCGCCCTCGCCGCCGCCAACCGCGCCGAAGCCGGTCAGGGCCCGGTCCGGGCGGCAGTGGTGGCCACCGCCTCGGACGGGCCCGCCGGGCTGGCGGCGCGGCTGCGCCGGGTCCTGGCCGGGGAACACGACCCGGCCGCGGGGATCTATCTGGCCGGGCCGGCCGACGCGGCCGATCGGGAGGGTCTGACCGGCCAGGAGAGTCCAGGCGATCCGGAGGGCGGTGACGGCCCGGCCGGGCGGGCCGACGCGGAGGGCGGTGGTGACCCATCCGCCGACGACGGCGCGGGGCGAGACCCCGTCCCCGTCCCCGTCCCCGGCAAGGTGGCCTTTCTGTTCCCGGGGCAAGGCAGCCAGCGCCCCGGCATGCTGGCCAGCCTCTTCGTCGCCTTCCCCGAACTCCACAGCCATGCGCGGCTCGCCCGGACCCACACCGCCGTCCTCCACCCGCCGGCCGCCTTCGACCAGCCGGAACGGGACGCGCAGCGGGCCAGGATCACCGACACCCGGGTGGCCCAGCCGGCGCTCGGCGTCGTCGGCCTGGCCGCCCACTCGCTGCTCACCGCGGCCGGAGTCCGCCCCGACATGGCCGCCGGGCACAGCTACGGGGAGCTGGTCGCGCTGTGCGCGGCTGGTGTGCTCGACCCGCCCGCGCTGCTGGAGCTGAGCGCCGAGCGGGCGTCCGCGATCCTGGACGCCGCCCAGGCCGCCGGGCCGGAGCCGGGCACTATGGCGGCGGTGGCCGCGAGCCGCGAGGACGTCGAGCGCGTGCTGCGCCGGGGCGGTCTCGCGGACCGGGTCGTAGCCGCCAATCACAACGCGCCCGCCCAGACCGCGATCTCGGGCCCGCGGCGGGAGGTGGACGCCGCGGTCGGGCTGCTGCGGGAGGCCGGGCATCCGGTGAAGCGGCTCCCGGTGGCCTGCGCCTTCCACAGCCCGCTGGTGGCCGCGGCAGGCGACCGGGTCGCCGAGGCCCTCGGCCGGCAGCCGCTGCGCCCGCCCGAGTACCCGGTCTGGGCGAACCGCACCGCCGCCCCGCACGGCGCCGAACCGGACGCGATCCGCGCGGAACTCGCGGCCCAGATCGGCGCGCCGGTCCGCTTCGTCGAGCAGATCGAGGCCATGTACGAGGCGGGGGCCAGGGTCTTCGTCGAGGCGGGGCCGGGGGGCGTGCTCACCCGGCTGGTCGGGGAGATCCTCGGCGACCGCCCGCACCGCGCCGTCGCCTTCGAGGGACGGCACGGCGGCGCACCCGGCGTCGACCGCGGCGGCGTCGGCGGCGGTCCGCGCGGGCTGTACGGCTTTCTCGATGCCCTGGCCCAACTCGCCGTCGCCGGGCTGCCGGTGCGCACCGGCTGGATGTTCCGCGGCCGTGACGCCGTGGACGCCGGGCGCGCCACACCGCCGAAGCGGCCCGGCTGGACGGTGGACGGCCAGCTGGTCCGTACCGCCGCGGGGGAACTCCTGCCCGGCGCGCTGGCGCCGGCCCGACGTGTCGTGGAGGCGACGGTGAGCCAGACGGACCGGGACGCACTGATCCTGGAGTTCCTCAGAACCAGCCGGGAGATGGTCGCGGCCCAGCGCGATGTGCTCCTCACCCATCTCGGAGCCACGCCGGACGCCAGGCCTGCCGCGCCCCCGGCCCCCGCAACGCCGTCCGTGCCGGTGCCGGCCACGGGGGTCGCGGCGCCCGAGGCCGTGGGGCCGATGCCGACCGCGCCCGCGCCCGCCGAGCCGGTGGCGGTCACCGAGGCGGAGGTGGCGCGGATGGTCGCGCAGATCATCAGCGAACGCACCGGATACCCGGTCGACATGATCGAGCCGGATCTCGACCTTGAGGCCGATCTGAGCATCGACTCGATCAAACGGGCCGAGATCGCGGGCGAGTTGGCGGGGCGCCTGGGTGTGGGCGGCACCGGCGGCGACGGCGCCGCCGCGCTCGCGGACGAAGAGCTCGAAGAGCTGACGAAGGCCCGTACCACCGCCGCGGTCACCGCCTGGCTCACCCCCCGGCTGACCGCCGAAGCGGCGCCGGGGAGCCCGGCGGCGACCGGTGCCCCCGGCACCGCGCGCGATGAGACCGCCGAACCGGCCGCCGCCACGGTCTCGTTCGGCGAACCGCCCGTGGACACCGCTCCGAGGTCCATCGGCCGCACAGCCGGGACCACGGACTCCGTCAGGGGCGTGGCGCCGAAGCGGATGCGGATGCGGGCCGTGCCTCTGACCGGGACCGTGCCGGCCGGCGAGCTCTCGGCCGTCCTGTCCGGCAAGCGGTTCGTGCTGCTGGGCGGTGACGAGGCCGTGGCCGAGGCGGTCGGCGGGCGGCTGCGGACGTACGGGGCCGAGGCCGTGGCCCTCTCGGGCGACCCGCTTCTCACCGAGGGCGACGGACCGTCCCCCGGCTACCGCGACGAGGTGCCCCCTGACGGGGTGATCCTGCTCCCGCCGTCCGCCGGCACCGGCGCGCCCGTACTGCCCGCCGCGTTCCCGGCGCTGCGGGCCGCCCTGGCGCGCGGGCCGCGGTGGCTGCTGGCCGCGCGGCGAGCGGAGCCGCTCGACGTCGGAACGGCCGGACTCCACGGCCTGTTCCGCACCGTCGCCAGGGAGTATCCGCAGACGGCCGCCACGGTCGTGGACCTCCCCGCCGCGGCCTCTCCCGACGCCGTCGCCGACGCGCTGCTGGACGAGGTGCTCGCCCCCGACCACCCACCCGTCGTCCTGCGCACCGCCGACGGACGCGATGGGTTGGAGCTCGTGGAGAGCGACTTGGGCGTCCTCGGCGCCTCGGGCGCGGGGCCCGCCGGGGACGGGGCGGCCGAGGCGGCGGCCCTCGGCCTGGGCCGCGATTCGGTGATCGTGCTGGTCGGCGGGGCGCGGGGGATCACCGCCCGGTGCGCGGCGACCCTCGCGGCGGCCGCCCGCTGCCGTATCGAACTGCTCGGCCGCACCCCCGTACCCGCCGGGCCCGAGGACCCGGCCACCGCCGGAGCCCGGGACGAGGCCGCCCTGCGCGCGGCGCTCGCCGCCCGGGGCGGCCGCGGACCCGCCGAGATCCAGCGAGAGGCGGCCGGGATCCTGGCGCGGCGGGAAGTGTCCGCCACGCTGCGGGAGCTGACCGATCTCGGGGCCCGGGCCCGCTACCGGTCGGTCGACTTCCGGGACCCCGACGCGGTGCGCCAGGCTGTCAAGGAGATCCACGCCGACCACGGCCGGCTGGACGGTGTCGTCTACGCGGCGGGGGTGATCGAGGACCGGCTGATCGAGGAGAAGTCCGCCGAGTCCTTCCAGCGGGTGTTCGACACGAAGGCGGGCGGCGCGCGTACGCTCCTGGACGCGCTGGAGGAGCTGTCGACGGCTGGACCGGCCGGAGGACACGGAGAACACGGAGGACACGGAGGGCCGTCGTTCGTGGTGCTCTTCGGCAGCGTCTCCGCCGTGCTCGGCAACCGCGGCCAGGCCGACTACGCGGCGGCCAACGACGCGCTGGAGGCCATCGGCGCGCGGTGGGCGGCCCGCACCGGCCGCCGGGCCCTGACCGTGCACTGGGGCCCCTGGGCGCCCACCGGCGCACACGCCGGGATGGTCGGCCCCGCGCTCGCCCGCGACTACGCGAGGCGTGGCGTCGAACTCATCGACCCCGACGAAGGAGCGCTGGCGCTGCTGCGCGAACTCGCCTGGGGCGAGGAGTCCGACCGGGCCGTCGTCTACACGGCGTCGGGCTGGTGACCGTGGCGTACGACGAGGGCGGTGGCCGCAGACCGCCCGTCGCGATCGTCGGGATGGCCGTCCTGCTGCCCGGCGCGCCGGATCTGCCCGCGTACTGGCACAACCTCGCGGCCGGTGTCGACGCGATCACCGAGGTCCCGGCCCAGCGGTGGGACGCCGAGTTCTACGCCCCCGGGAGCGGGCGCGGCCCGGCCGCCGCCGACCGGGTGTACTGCCGCCGCGGCGGGTTCGTCGACGGGCTGGCCGAGGTGGAGGTCACCCGTTTCGGGATCATGCCCGCCTCCGTACCGGGCACCGAGCCCGACCAGTTGATCGCCCTGCGTGTCGCGGCTGCGGCCGTCGCCGACGCGGGGGGCGAGGAGCGGCTGCCCGACCGGGGGCGGGTCGGGGTGGTGCTGGGCCGCGGCGGCTATCTCACGCCCGGTCTGGTCCGTCTCGATCAGCGGGTACGCACCGCCCACCAGCTGGTGCGCACGCTCGGCGAGCTGCTGCCCGGCCTCGGCGCCGACCAGTTGGAGCGAGTGCGGACCGCGTTCACCGAGCGCCTGGGCCCCGACCGCCCCGAGGCGGCCATCGGCCTGGTGCCCAACCTCGCCGCCTCACGGGTCGCCAACCGGCTCGATCTGCGCGGCCCCGCCTACACCGTGGACGCCGCCTGCGCGTCCTCGCTCGTCGCCATCGACCAAGCGGTGGGCGAGCTGGCCTCCGGCCGGTGCGATGTGATGCTGGCGGGCGGGGTGCACCACTGCCACGACATCACCCTGTGGAGCGTCTTCGCGCAACTGCGCGCGCTCTCGCCCAGCGAACGCATCCGCCCCTTCCACCGCGAGGCCGACGGCATCCTGATCGGCGAGGGCACCGGCGTCGTGGTGCTCAAACGGCTGGCCGACGCGCGACGGGACGGCGACCGGGTGTACGCCGTCATCAGGGGCACCGGGGTGGCCGGCGACGGACGCGCCGCGGGCCTGGCCGCCCCGGACCCGGGCGGCCAGGCGCGGGCGGTACGACAGGCGTGGCGCGCGGCCGGGCTCGATCCGCGCGAGCCCCGCTCGCTCGGCCTGCTGGAGGCGCACGGCACCGCGACCCCCGCGGGTGACGCGGCCGAACTGGCCACGTTGGCGGAGGTCTTCGGCCCCGCGGCCGACGGCGGCGCCGGCCGCGCCGTGATCGGGTCGGTGAAGTCGATGATCGGCCACACCATGCCGGCGGCCGGTGTGGCGGGCCTGGTCAAGGCCGCCCTCGCGCTCCACCACGGACTGCTGCCGCCCACCCTGCACTGCGACGACCCGCACCCGTCCCTGGCCGCGACGCGCTTCCGTACGATCGCCACGGCGGAGCCGTGGGAGACCGGCCCGGGGGCGGGGGTGCGCCGCGCGGCAGTAAACGCGTTCGGGTTCGGCGGGATCAACGCGCATGTGGTGCTGGAGCAGGCCCCTTTGGGGGCCGCTCAGCCGCTCCCGGCGGGCCGAGGGCCCAGGCCGTCGGCGGTGGCCGAGGCGGTGGCCACCGGCCCCGCCGCGCCCGGCACGTCCAGGGTCGAGGTCACCGAGCCGGAGCGCGTACTCGCGCTGGCGGCCGAGACGCCGGAGCGGCTGGCCGCGTGGCTGGCGTCGGACGACGCGACGCTGCGGGCCACCGCGCCCGCGGCGGGCCGGGCGAGGCTCGGGATCGTCGGGCCGACCGCCAAGCGGCTGGCGCTGGCGCGGCGCGTGGTGGCGAAGGGCGGTTCGTGGCGTGGGCGCAACGACGTGTGGTTCACGCCCGCTCCGCTCCTGAGCGAGGGGCGGGTTGTGTTCGTCTTCCCCGGCCTGGAAGCCGAGTTCGCGCCACGGGTGGACGGCGTCGCCGAGTACTTCAGCCTCTCCCCCGCCACCGTCGGAGCGGCCGACGGCCGCGCGGCGGTCGGTGACATCGGCCGCCACGGCGTCGGCGTCTTCGCCGTCGGCCGGCTGCTGGACCGTGCGCTGCGGCGGATGGGTGTCGTGCCGGACGCGGTGGCAGGACACAGCGTCGGCGAATGGACCGCGATGGTGTCCGCCGGACTGTACTCCGGCGCCGCGGTCGATGAGTTCCTCGGCTCGTTCGACCCCGACGCGCTGCGCGTGCCCGGACTGGCCTTCGGCGTGCTGGGCGCTCCCGCCGAGCGGGTGCTGGCCGCGCTCGCGGAGGGCATGGGCGGCACGGACGGCCGGGTCGTGCTCTCCCACGACAACGCGCCGAGCCAGTCGATGGTGTGCGGGCCGCACGCCGATGTCGACGTGTTCGTGCGACGGCTGCGCGCCGAGGGGGTGATCGGGCACGTCCTGCCCTTTCAGTCGGGCTTCCACACCCCGATGCTGGCGCCCTACCTGAGGCCGATCAGAGCGGCCGCGGAGCGGTTCGAACTGTTCCCGCCGAGCGTGCCCATCTGGTCGGGGACGACCGCGGCGCCCTATCCGCCCGACGAGGCCGACGTGCGTGAGCTGTTCGTCCGGCATCTGCTCGAACCGGTCCGCTTCCGGCTGCTGACGAAGGCTCTGTACGAGGCGGGCTTCCGGGCTTTCGTGCAGGTCGGCCCGGGACAGCTGGCCTCGCTCATCGGCGACACGCTGCACGGGTCGGAACATCTCGCGGTGGCCGCCGGCTCGCCGCACCGCGACGGCGTCGCCCAGCTGCGCCGGGTCGCCACCGCCCTGTGGGTGGAGGGCGCCCGGGTGGACCCGTCCCTGCCGCGCCCCGCCACCGCGCCGTCCGCCTCGGCGGCAAAGCCGGTACGGCTCGACTTGGGCGGCGCGCTGATCTCCCTGGACGAGGGGCGCCTCACCGGGCTGCGCCGCGAGTTGGCCTCCGCCGCCCCCGGTCCGCAGCGGTCCGTCCGGGCGGACGCCGTGTCCGCGCTGGACACGGTGGCGGGGCGGTTTCCGGTGGCGGCGGAGCTCGGCGCGCTGCTCCGGGAGACGGCCGGTGCCGCCGCCGAGCTCATCGCCGTCGCGGGCCGCGCGGGCAGACCACCGACTCCGCCCCCGCCGCCACCGGCCCCGACACCGCCGACACTCCCCACCCCGGACACCTGGCGCACCGTGCTGCGGGTGTCCACCGCCACCATGCCGTACCTGCGCGACCACTGCTTCTTCCGGCAACGCCCGGGCTGGCCCGACGAATCCGACCGGTGGCCGGTCGTCCCGGCGACCACGATCGTCGGCCACCTGATGGACGCGGCGGAGCGGGCCGCCCCCGGGCGGCGGGCGGTCGCGGTGCACGGCTCGCGGTTCGGCCGGTGGGTGACCGCCGCGCCGCCCGCCGAGGTCCCCATCACCGTGGCGCCGTCGCCCGACGGCCCGGACCGGCTCGCCGTGGACTTCGGCCACAGCGCCCACGCCACGGTGGAGCTCGCGCCCCGCCACCCGCGCCCGCGCCCCGCCCCCTGGCCCGCCGACCCGGCCACCGAACACGCCCCCGCCCACACCGCGGCCCAGCTCTACGGCGAGCGCTGGATGTTCCACGGCCCGGCGTTCCAAGGCGTCAGCGAGATCACCGCGATCGGCGCCTCGCGCGTACGCGGCACGATCACCACGCCCGCCGCGCCCGGCGCGCTGCTGGACAATGTGGGCCAGCTCCTCGGCTACTGGCTCATGGCCACCCGCACCGAGCGGACCGTGGTCTTCCCCGTCGGCATGCGCCACATACGCCTCTTCGGACCGCACCCGCGCCCCGGTACCCCGGTGGAGTGCGTGATCCGGATCGTCTCGCTCACCGACACCACGCTGGAGGCGGATGTCCAGTTGCTCGTCGACGGACAGGTGTGGGCCCGGATCGACGGCTGGCAGGACCGCCGCTTCGACAACCATCCGAGCACCCGGCCGGTGGAGCGCTTCCCCGAACTCAACGCGCTCTCCCAGCCGCGTCCCGGCGGCTGGGTGCTGCTCCACGAGCGCTGGCCCGACCTGGCGTCCCGTGACCTGATCATGCGCAACCACCTGGGCGGCGCCGAGCGCCTGGAGTACGAGCGACAGGCCCCGCGCGGGCGACGCCAGTGGCTGCTGGGCCGGATCGCGGCCAAGGACGCGGTGCGGCAGTGGCTCTGGGCGCGCGGGGCGGGGCCGGTCTTCCCGGCCGAGATCCAGGTGCACGAGGACGCACGCGGCCGCCCGTACGTCCTCGGGGCGCACGGCCGGACGCTGCCCGCGCTGGACGTCACGCTGGCGAGCCGGGCCGAGGCCGGGGTGGCCCTGGTCGTGCCGCGCCCGCCGGGACGCGAGGACTCCGGGCCGGGCCCCGGCATCCATATCGAGGAGATCACCGGACAGAACGCCGCCGCGCAAGAGGCCGCGGCCCTGCGCGCGGCGAAGGAGGCGGTCGCCAAGGCCGAGGGCGTCGACAGCAGGGGCCATGGGCCGGACGTCACCGTGCTCGACGCGGCGGACCCGGAGCGGCTCCTGGTCGAGGCGGCCACGGCCGCCGGGCGGCCGCCGCACCGCTACCGGGTGCGCAGCGCGCGTACGGCCAACCCTCCCGGGCTGCCGCGCAGGGACTACGTCGTGGCCTGGACGACCGGCCCGGCGGACGACGAGTGAGGAAACCGACCGGTCGGCGACCCGCCGGAACACAAACCGTGAAGGAGATACCGTGAGCACCGCCAAGCAGACCACCGCGGCACCCGCGGCGGACGACGAGGAGACCGTCCTCGCGGAGATCTCCGGAATGCTCCGGACCATGCTCGACGAGTACGGGCTGGACGACATCGAGATCGCCGTGGAGAGCCGGTTCATGGAGGATCTCGAGCTGGAGAGCATCGACCTGGTCACCCTGGCGGGAAGCCTTCAGGCCCGGTACGGAAGACGGGTCAACTTCGCCGAGTTCGTGGCCGGTCTTGAGCTCGACGAGATCATCGAGCTCAGTGTGGGACGCCTCGTCGAGTACGTCGTCGGATGCCTGAAGGCCGCCGAGGGGAGCTGACCGATGGCCATGGTCCACACCGGCGGACCGGGCGGCGTCAGGCTCCATGTGCAGCGGCTCGGCCCCGGCCGCGCCGGGCCCGGTGGCAGCGGCGCGGCCCCCACCGCCGTGCTGCTGCACGGCCTGCTCACCGACAGTCTGGCCTCCTACTACTTCACCGTGGGCCCCGGGCTGGCCGCGGCCGGGATCGACGTCGTCATGTACGACCAGCGGGGCCACGGCCGCAGCGAGCGCCCGGCCCGCGGCTACCGGCTGGACACCTTCGTCGGGGACCTGGAGCGGCTGCTGGACCGGCTGGGGATCCACGGCCCGGTGCACCTGGTCGGCAACTGCTTCGGCGGAACGGTCGCCTTCCAGTACGCGGTCCGCCACCCGGAACGGGTGGCCGGCCTGTCGCTGATCGAGTCCGAACCGGCCACCCCCGCGTGGGCGGCCAAACTCGACAGGATGCTCGGCGACACCGAGACCCAGCTGTCGGAGCACGAGGCCGACGCCCTGGCCTGGATCGACGCCCACCGCGGCAGGCACACAGCGCGGCTGGCGCGCTCGGCGGCCCGCCTGGCGCGGACCACCACCATCGGCCGGGACATCCCGTCGAGCGCGGTGCTGGACGAGGACCGGATCCGTGCCGTGCCCGGTCCGGTACTCGCGCTCTACGGCGCCGATTCGGACATGGCCGCCCAGGCGCCATGGCTGGAGTCGCTGCTGCCCGGCTGCCGGACCGTCATCGTGCCCGGCCATGAGCACTCCGTCCTGGTCGAGGTGCCCGCCCTGGTGCTCGATCACGTCCTGGGCTGGATCCGCGATCCCGGCGGGCGGCCTCCGGTAGCGGCTCTCGCCGAGGTGGAGGCCGCCTCATGAGCGACGGCTCCCTGAGCGACGGCTCGATGAGCGGCGGCTCGATGAGCGACGCCCGCGAATGCGACGAGCCGCGCGCCGGGCGCCGCTTCCTGTTCGTCGTACCGCCGCTCACCGGACACATCAACCCCACGCTCGGCGTCGGCGCCGAACTCGCCGCCCGCGGCCACCAGGTGGCCTGGGCCGGACTGCCGGAGTCGATAGGGCGGCCGCCCGTGGCCGGGGCGACCGTCTTCCGCTGTGCCGGGCCGTCCCTGGGCGCGGGCGGCGCCGCACGCCCCGCGGATGTGCGGGGGCCCGGCGCGCTGAAGTTCCTGTGGGAGCGCTTTCTGGTGCCACTGGCCGAGGCGATGGCCCCGGGGGTGCGCGCGGCGGTCGAGGAGTTCCGGCCCGATGTGGTGGTCGCCGACCAGCAGGCCGTCGCGGGCGCTCTGGTCGCCGAGCGGCTGGGCGTACGGTGGGCCACCTCCGCCACCACCTCGGCCGAGTTCACCGGCGCGCTGAACGGCATGCCGAGGGTCGGCGCGTGGCTGGAGGGGCTGCTGGAGGAGTTGCGCGACCGGGTCGGCGACCCGGCCGGCACCGCGGATCCCCGCTTCTCGCCGCATCTCGTGCTGGCCTTCACCACCGAGGAGCTGGCGGGCCGACCCGTGAGGGCCGCGGAGCGGATCCGCTTCGTGGGCCCGTCGATCGCCGCCCGCCCAGGCGCGCCGGAGTTCCCCTGGGACTGGCTGGACCCCGCCCGCCCGGCGGTCCTGGTCACCCTGGGCACCGTCAACGCCGACTCCGGGGCGCGCTTCCTCGCCGTCTGCCGGGAGGCCGTGCGCGCCCGCGCCGGCCGCCTCCAGACGGTGCTCGTCGACCCCGCGGGCGCGCTGGACACCCGGCCCTGGCCCGGCACGTCTGTGGATCAGGACGTGCTGGTGGTGCGCGAGGTCCCGCAGCTGCCCCTGCTGGCGCGGGTCGCGGCCGTCGTGTGCCACGCGGGGCACAACACCGTGTGCGAGGCGCTGTGGCACGGCGTTCCGCTGGTGGTGGCGCCCATCCGCGACGACCAGCCGGTGGTCGCCGGGCAGGTGGTGGCCGCCGGGGCGGGGGTGCGGGTGAGGTTCGGCCGGGTGACGGCGGCCGGGCTCGGCGAGGCGCTGGACGCCGTCCTGTACGAGCCGGGCCATCGCGCGGCGGCCGAGCGCGTCAAGGCGTCCTTCCGCGCGGCCGGCGGCGCCGCGGCGGCCGCCGACCACTTGGAACGGCTGGCCGCGCGGGCCATCCGCACGGTACCTGCGCGAACACCCCGGACAACCCCCTTGGAGGAGGGATGAGCAGCAGCGTCGAACCACCCACCACGCCAGGCCCGGCAAGCGACGCGCACGGCCCGGCCAACCAGGCCCTGAAGAAAGGCGCCGCGCGCGCCGCGGCCGTCGCCGCGCTGCGCCCGCGCTATGCGGACGATCTCGCGCGGGGCACCGAGCGGCTCTTCGAGCCGCGCCGGACCGACTGCCCGTGGTGCGGCTCGGACCGGCTGGAGGAGCGGCTGCGCACCACGGACCTCTTCCAGCACAAGCCGGGCGGTTTCGGGCTGGACCGGTGCCGGGACTGCGGCCATGTGTTCCAGAACCCGCGGCTGAGCGGCGAGGGCCTGGAGTTCTACTACCGGGACTTCTACGACGGCCTGGGCGAGAAGGACATGGGCGGTCTCTTCGCCGGCCGGCGGAAGACCTACGTCCGGCGTGCCGAGTCGCTGCGCCCGTTCGCCAAGGCACCGGAGAACTGGCTGGACGTCGGCACCGGCCACGGCCACTTCTGCGAGGCGGCCCGCGCGGTCTTCCCCGGGACCCTCTTCGACGGTCTTGACCTGAGCGCGGGGGTGGAGCTGGCCGAGCGGGCGGGCCGGGTGGCACGGGGGATCCGCGGCGGCTTCGTCGAGCGGGTGGCGGAACTGGCCGACGGGTACGACGTGGTGAGCATGTTCCACTATCTCGAGCACAGCACGGACCCCCGGGGCGAGCTGCGCGCGGCGCGGCGCGTGCTGCGCCCGGGCGGACATCTGCTGATCGACGTGCCCGACCCGGAGAGCCGCTTCGCCCGGCTGCTGGGCCGCTGGTGGCTGCCGTGGCTCCAGCCGCAGCACCTCCACTTCGTGCCCGTGGCCAACCTGCGCCGGGAGCTGTCCGGGCTCGGCTTCACCGTCGTAGCCGAGGAGCACGCGGGGCCGCACGACCCGGTGGATCTGCTCGGGGCGGTGTGGCTGCTGCTGAACGCCGTCGCCCCGCGTGAGGAGCAGCCCTGGCTGTCGTCCCCGCCGGGCCGGTTCCGCCGGGCGCTGCGCACGGCGACCGTGCTGGGGGGCGTCCCCGTCCTGCTGGCGACGGCCGCGCTGGACCACCTGGTGATCAGGCCGCTGGCCGGCCGCCGTCATCTGTCCAACGCCTACCGGGTGGTCGCCCGGCGCGACTGACAAGGGCCGGAAGGCCCCGCCGGGCCGTCGGGAAAGACGGCCCGGCGGGGACCGGAGTCAGCGGTGCTCGTAGCGGATGAGGGACCGCACCATGCGGCAGGTGGTGTTGGAGGGCGGGTGCACCCCGATCCGGGCCGCCGTGGTGCGTATCTTGCGGTTGGGCGCCTGCTCGGGGCGGTACACCCCTGAGTTGAGCAGGGCGATGGCCAGGCGCATGGCCTTCAGCCGGCGGTGGTGGTTCTCGTACCACTCGCGCGGACGTCCGGCGGGCACTCGTTTCGTCGGGAGGGTCGCGTAGTTCGGCAGGTTCGGAAGAGGTGTGGCGGCAGTGGCCATCGGCATCCTCCAAAGGAGGTCGGGGACCCTTGTTCTTACCCCTCCATTCTACTGCCGGGCACTGACAAAAGACCCTGGCCACAGGCGGTTTGAGGGCGTCCGGATGGCCGTTTTCGCCGCGCCTCCCCACCTCGCTCGCCATACCGCGCCCGTCGTACATCCGGCGGACGGAATACTCCCCTGGGAGGGTTGCGGAATCCACCCGGTGTCAGCTGCCGTGCTCAGACCGCCCGCTTAGGGTGCAGACATGATTCTGCGAAAAACCCGGCTGCGCGGCAGACGGCTGCTGGTATGGGCGGTGGCCGCGGTCGCCGTGCTCGCGGGCGCGGGCACCTGGGCGGCCGTCGCCGCAGCGTCCGATGGTCGCCCATCCGTCCACCGCGAGGACCAGGTGCTGCGCATGCCGGGGGCGCGCATCGACACCTCCTACTTCACCTCGGGCTCCGGCCGCAGGCCCGCGGTGCTGCTGGCCCATGGCTTCGGGGGCAGCAAGGACGATGTGCGCGCACAGGCCGAGGAGCTGGCCCGGGACGGGTACGCGGTGCTGACCTGGTCGGCGCGCGGCTTCGGCGCGTCCACGGGGAAGATCGGGCTGAACGACCCGGACCACGAGGTGGCCGATGTCCGGCGGCTGGTCGACTGGCTGGCCAAGCGGCCCGAGGTGCGGCTCGACGCCGCGGGCGACCCCCGGGTGGGGGTGGCGGGCGCCTCGTACGGCGGGGCCGTCTCGCTGCTCGCCGCGGGGTACGACCGCCGCGTCGACGCCATCGCTCCCGCGATCACCTACTGGAACCTGGCCGACTCGCTCTTCCCCGACGGCGTGTTCAAGAAGCTCTGGACGGGGATCTTCTTCACCACCGGATCGGCGGACCCCACCGCCGCCCAGGGACGCGGAGGCCAGGGCCAGGGTCGCGAAGGCCAGAACCGGGACCGCGGCCAGGGCTGCGGCCGGTTCGAGCAGCGGCTGTGCGAGATGTACGAGCGGGTCGCGGTGTCCGGCAAGCCGGACGCCGCCGCCCGCCGGATGCTGGAGGAACGCAGCCCGTCCGCCGTGGCCGACCGGATCAAGGTTCCGACGCTGATCCTCCAGGGCCAGACGGACTCGCTCTTCCCGCTCGGCCAGTCGGACGCGATGGCCAAGGCCATCAAGGCCAACGGGGCGCCGGTCGCCGTCGACTGGATCGCCGGCGGACACGACGGGGGCGACCCCGAGACCGCGCGCGTCACCGACCGCACCCGGGCGTGGTTCGACCGCTATCTCAAGGGCGACAAGGGCACGGACACCGGGCCGGCCTTCCGGATCACCCGCACCGGCGGGTTCGACTCCACCAACGGCGCCGCCCGGCTGCGCGGCGCGACGGGCGACAGCTATCCGGGGCTGACCGGCCACGGGCGGACCGTGCGGCTGAGCGGCCGCGAGCAGTCGTTCGCCAACCCGCCAGGTGGCGGGCCGTCGGCGGTCTCCTCGGTGCCGGGCATCGCGGGTCTGTCCCAGGCCTCGTCCCTGGGCGTCGGGGTCTCCCTCGACTTCCCCGGGCAGTACGCCCGCTTCGACTCGGCGCCGCTGGATCGGTCGCTGCGGATCACCGGCTCGCCCTCGGTCAAGGTGCGGGTGAAGGCGGACGCGCCCGACGCGGTGCTGTTCGCGAAGGTGTACGACGTGGGGCCGGACGGGGCGCAGGTGCTGCCCTCCCAGCTGGTCTCCCCCGTGCGGGTCACCGGCGCCGAGCGCGGCAGGACCGTCGAGCTCCGGCTGCCCGCCGTCGACCACGAGGTCGAGTCGGGCCACCGACTGCGGCTGGTGCTCGCGGCGACCGACCTCGGCTACGCCTCGCCGGCCGAGCCCGCCACGTACACCGTCGCCCTCGCGGACGGCGGTCTGACGGTCCCCACCGCGCCCGAGGTGCGCACCCAGGCCGCCCCGCTGCCCTGGTGGGTGTGGGGGCTGCCGCTGGGGGCCGCCGCGGTGGCGCTGGTCCTGCTGCTCACCGGCAGGCGGCGCACCGCCGCCCCGGCGCCCGACCCCGAGCTGGCCGAGGTGCCGCTGCGGATCACGGACCTGAGCAAGCGGTACGCGAAGTCGGTCGACCGGTACGCGGTGCAGGACCTCTCCTTCACCGTGGAGAAGGGACAGGTCCTGGGGCTGCTCGGGCCCAACGGCGCGGGCAAGACCACCACCCTGCGCATGCTGATGGGGCTGATCACCCCCGACAGCGGTGAGATCCGGGTGTTCGGCCACGCCATCAGGCCCGGCGCCTCGGTGCTCTCCCGCGTGGGCGCCTTCGTCGAGGGGGCGGGGTTCCTGCCGCATCTGACCGGCCGGGCCAACCTGGAGCTGTACTGGCAGGCCACCGGCCGCCCCGCCGAGGACGCCCGTCTGGACGAGGCGCTGGAGATCGCGGGGCTCGGCGACGCGCTGGAGCGCGCGGTGCGCACCTACTCGCAGGGCATGCGGCAGCGGCTGGCCATCGCCCAGGCCATGCTGGGGCTGCCCGATCTGCTGATCCTGGACGAGCCGACCAACGGCCTCGACCCGCCGCAGATCCGCGAGATGCGCGAGGTGATGATCCGGTACGCGGCGGCGGGCCGCACCGTGATCGTCTCCAGCCATCTGCTCGCCGAGGTCGAGCAGTCCTGCACCCATCTGGTCGTCATGGACCGCGGCCGGCTCGTCGAGGCGGGCCCGGTCGAGGAGATCGCCGGCACCGGGAACAGCCTGCTGGTGGGCCACGAGGGCGAGCTGAGCGACGCCCTGGTGGAGAAGGTGGGCGCGCTGCCCGGGGTCGCCTCGGCGGTGCGCACCGGCGACGGGCTGCTGGTGCGCCTGGACGGCACCGGTCCCGCGCGGCTGCTCACGGAACTGGTGCGGCTGGAGATCCCGGTGACCAGCTTCGGGCCCAACCGACGCCTGGAGGACGCGTTCTTGACCCTGATCGGAGGAGGGGCAGCGTGAGCGTGTCATGGCGCGCTGCGCGGGCTGGACTGAGGAGCCGCGCAGCGACGGAGGAGCGAGCAGTGACGAGGGAAGCCCGCGCGTTGGAGCGCGCCAGGACTGAGCGGGTGGAGGGGCGCATGTCTTGGGGCGCAGTGTCGGAGGAGCGAGCAGTGACAAGGGAAGCCCGCGCATGGAAGCGCGGCGAGACCGAGCGGGAGGCAGGGGCATGAGCTCGCTGACGGAGGCGGCGCCCGGACACCGCCCGGGCCGGACCCTGCCGCTGCGGGTCGAGGCGGTCCGGCAGCTGCGCCGGCGCCGGACCCTGGTGATGGCGACGGTGCTGGCGGCGCTGCCGTTCGTGCTCGTCGCGGCCTTCGCGCTGGGCGGCACCCCGGAAGGGCGCGAGAACCGGACCACGCTGATGGTCACCGCAACGGCCTCCGGGGCCAACTTCGCCGCCACCGCGCTGTTTGTCTCGGCGGCGTTTCTTCTGGTCGTGCCGGTGGCGCTGTTCTGCGGGGACACCGTCGCGGCCGAGGCCAACTGGTCCTCGCTGCGTTATCTGCTGGCCGCGCCCGTGCCCAGGACCCGGCTGCTGCTGAGCAAGCTCGCGGTGGCGCTCGGGTTCAGCGCGGCCGCGATCGTCCTGCTGCCGCTGGTGGCGCTGGTGGTGGGGACCGTCGCGTACGGCTGGGACCCGCTGCGGCTGCCCACCGGCGGGTCGCTGCCCACGGGCGAGGCGCTGGGCCGGCTCGGCGTGGTGGTCGCGTACATCTTCCTGTCCCAACTGGTCACCGCGGCACTGGCGTTCTGGCTCTCGACGGTCACCGACGCCCCGCTGGGCGCGGTCGGCGGAGCGGTCGGGCTGACCATCGTGGGCAATGTGCTGGACGCGGTGACCGCGCTCGGATCCTGGCGTGACTTCCTGCCCGCCCACTGGCAGTTCGCCTGGCTCGACGCGCTACAGCCACAGGCGGAGTGGAGCGGCATGGTGGAGGGTGTGGCGGTCTCCGTCGCCTACGCGCTGGTGCTGATCGCGCTGGCCTTCCGCGGGTTCAACCGCAAGGACATCGTCTCCTGAGCGGACGGCCGTTCGGTTCCCGCCCGCGAGTCTGCCGGGCCGTCATGACATGCTGAGACGTTGTGGCGCGCCGGATCGGTCGGCGAACGTCCGGCGTGACAGGGATGGTCGATGAGGCTCTGCTTTCTGGTGGAGGAGCACTACCGCTACGACGGCATGCCGTTGGAGGTGATCCGGCAGCTCACCGCCTGGGGACACCGGGTGGATGTGCTGTGGCCCGGGAGTTCCTTGGTGAGCGTGTCGGAGACGGTCGGGGCGGGCAGCCACGACGCCTGGGTGCTCAAGACGGTCTCCGGGGGGCCGGGCCTGACGCTGCTGGAGGCCGCGGCGGCCGTGGGGCTGACCACGGTCAATGACGCGCGGTCGATCCGCGGGGTGCGGGACAAGGTGCTGGCGGCGGCGATCGGGCGGGCCCGGGGGCTGCCGATGCCCCTGACCTACGCCGCGGCCCGGCCGGAGTCGTTGACCGAGATCCCCGCGGCGGAGTTCCCGCTGGTGGTCAAGCCCGCCGACGGGAGCTCCGGGCGGGCGGTGCGGCTGGTCTCCTCCCCCGAGCGGCTGGCCGCGCTGCGGGCGGAGCTGGCGGGAGAAGGGATGCTGATCGCCCAGCCGTATGTGGCCAACTCCGGGGTCGACCTCAAGGTGTACTGCGTGGACGGCGAGCTGTACGCGACCGAGCGGAGCTCGCCGCTGCACCCCGACGGGCCGGTGCGCGAGCGGCGGGTGCCGCTGTCCGCCGAGGTGGCCCGGATCGTCGCCGAGGCCGGGGCGGCCTTCGGCCTGGATCTGTACGGGGTGGATGTGCTGCTGGGCCCGGACGGCCCGGTGATCGTCGATGTGAACGACTTCCCGAGCTTCCGTCAGGTGCCGGATGCGGCGGCGCGGGTGGGGCGGGCCGTGCTGGAGCTGGCCCGCCGGGGCGCGGGCGGGGCGGGGGCGGCGGCCGTGGTGCCCGCCCCGGCGCGGGCGCGGGTGGCGGAACAGGTTCCCGCGAGCGCCGTCGAGGGCCGATGAGGATCGGTCTGATCACCGCGGAGCCGGGGCATCCGCTGCTGGCCGCCGCGACCGCGCTGCTCACGCCCCGGCATCGGGTGGAGGCGGTGGATCCGGGCGCCTGGGACGGCGCGCCGGACGAACCGGACTCCTTCGGCGCGCTCGCCGACGTCTATCTGCTCAAGGCGCGGACGCCGCGCGCCCTCGGCCTGGCCCGCTACCTGGAGCAGCGTGGCGCTCCGGTGCTGAACGCGGCGGGGGCGACCGAGCTGTGCCAGGACCGTACGGCGATGGCCGCGCTGGCGCTCCGGGCGGGGATGCCGTTCGCGCGCACCCGGACGGTGTCGGCCCTCGCCCGGCTCTCCGCCGAGGAGCTCGCGTATCCGGTGGTGATCAAGAGCCGGCACAGCAGGCGGCACGATCTGGTGGCCAGGGTCGACGATGCCGCCGGGCTGCGGGCCCTGCGCGCCGTCTGGCCGGACGAGCCGGTGGTGGTGCAGCGGTTCACCGAGAACAGCGGCTGGGACCACAAGCTGTGGGTGATCGAGGACCGGCTGTTCGCGGCCGTCCGCCGGTCGGAGCTGGCGGATCCCGGCCGCGGCCCGGCGCTGTCGCTCGGCCCCGGGGAGCTGCCGGAGGGCTGGGCGCGGCTGGCGCTGGAGGCGGGGTCGGTCTTCGGGCTGCGGGTGTACGGCGTGGATGTGATCGACGCGGGCGGCGGGAAGCCGCTGATCGTGGACATCAACGCCTTTCCGGGGGTGCGCGGCCAGGCCGGGGCCCCGGAGGCGCTGGCCGAGCTGGCGGTGCGCACCGCCGGGACGGGGGTCGATTGAGCGGGCCCGGGCCCGGGGATCATTGAGTTGAGGAGCCGTGGCGTCCGGGCCGCGGAGCCCGGGCACGGAGCATGGCCCAGCGAGAGAGACGCCGATGCGCAAGAACGACATTCCGACGCGCCGGGGCGGGACCGCAGGGCTCGGACACACCGGTGCCGGACCGCTCTCCGCCGCGATCGAGGTCGACACCCGCGGATTCATCACGGCGTGGGGGCCCGACGCGGTGCGGGTGCTCGGGTACCAGCCCGGCGAGATGCTGGGGCATCCGGTGCGGGATCTGCTCGCCGGGGATCTTCCTGCGGGGGCCCGGAGCCATCTGCACGCGCGGCCGGGCGACGGCTGGAGCGGCCGGATCGGGACCAGGCACCGGGACGGTCACCGCGTGGAGCTGGCGGTGCAGGCATATCTGCTGACCGACGTCGGGGGCGTGACCCACTGGCTGGTGGCAGCGGGCCCGGAGGCGGCGGCCGCCATGGAGTCCGGGCGGTCCGAGGAGCCCGAGGAGGCCGGGCAGTCCGAGGAGGCGCGGCTGCTGTCGGACTGGACGCTGGACCAGATGCCGGTGCCCGTGGCCATCTACGACACGCGGGTGCGCCTGGTGGACGCCAATGCGGCCATGACCCGCATCACCGGCCGGAGGCTGGAGGAGATACGCGGGCTGCGGCTGCGCGAGATGGACCCGCGCCCCGTCTTCCAGGAGCTCGACCGCCTCCAGGAGCAGGTGCTGCGCACCGGAGAGGGCGTGCGGCACGAGTCGTACGGCCGGGGCATGTCCGGCGTGCCCGGCAAGCGCGCCCGGGCCTGCTATCTGATCCCGATCAAGGACGCGGCCGGCCGGGTGCGGGGCATGTCCGCGCTGGTCTTCGACGACACCGAGCAGCACTGGGCCCGCCGCCGGCTGACCATCGTCAACGAGGCCAGCGTCCGGATCGGCACCACCTTGGACGTGACCCGGACGGCGCAGGAGCTGGCGGACGTGGCCGTCGGCCGGTTCGCCGACTTCGTCACGGTCGATCTGCTGGATTCGATCTACCACGGGCAGGAGCCGACCGTGGGCCCGGCGAGCCGCGCCGTGGACTTCCGCCGGATCGCGCAGCAGTCCGTGCTGCCGGGCTGCCCGGAGGCGTCGCTGGAGGCCGGGGGCGCGGATTCCTGGCCGGAGTACTCGCCTCCGGCCCAGGCCCTGACCACCGGCCGCGGTGTGCGCCACACCGTCCGGGACCCGGAGTTCCGGCGCTGGACCGATGAGGTGCCCCGCCGTGCCGAGGCGGTGCGCCGGTACGGGATGCACTCGGTGATGGCGGTGCCGATGAGCGCCCGGGGCACGACGCTCGGGGTCGCCATGTTCTACCGCCACCGGACGCGGGAGCCCTTCGACGACGACGATCTGCTCCTCGCCGAGGAGATCACGGCACGGGCCGCGGTGTGCGTGGACAACGCCCGCAGGTATACGCGGGAGCGCGCTGTGTCGCTGGCCATCCAGCGCAGCATGCTGCCGCGGCACGGGATACGGCAGGCGGCCGCCTCGATCGCCTCCCGCTATCTGCCGGCGGGCACCGCGGCCGGGCTCGGCGGCGACTGGTTCGATGTCATCAGGCTCTCCGGCGCCCGGATCGGCCTGGTGGTGGGCGACGTGGTGGGTCACGGGGTGCACGCGGTGGCGACGATGGGGCGGCTGCGGACCGCGGTGCGCACGCTCGCCGACATCGGCCTGCCCCCGGACGAGCTGCTCACCCACCTGGACGATCTGGTCATCCGGCTGGACGAGGAGGAGGCCCACACCGCCGGGGAGGGGAAGGGCACCGCCGGGGAGCTGGGCGCCACCTGTCTGTACGGGGTCTATGACCCGATCACCCGCACGGCCTCCTTCGCCAGCGCCGGCCACCCCGCGCCCGTCGTGGTCACCCCCGGCGGCGCGGTCACGCTGCCGAGGGTGCCTCCGGGGCCGCCGCTGGGCGTGGGGGGCCTGCCGTTCGAGACCGTCGATCTGGAGCTGCCCGAGGACAGCACGCTCGTCCTGTACACCGACGGTCTGCTGCGGTCCGCCGCCCGCGACCCCGACGAGGGCCTGGCGCTGCTGTGCCGGGCGCTGGCCGGGCGGGCCGAGTCGCCCGAGCGGGTGTGCCAGTCCGTGCTGGACGCGCTCACCCCGGAGCGGGGCGGTGACGACATCGCCCTGCTGGTCGCCCGGACCCGCACCCTGGATGCCGGGTGCGTCGCCAGCCGGGATGTGCCGGCCACCCCGGCGACCGTCGCCGAGGCGCGCCGGTGGGCCTCGCGGCAGCTGATGGCCTGGGGGCTGGAGGAGGCCGTCTTCACCACCGAGCTGGTGGTGAGCGAGCTGGTCACCAACGCCATCCGGCACGCCAGCAGCCCCATCCAGCTGCGACTGATCCATGACACCGGGCTGATCTGCGAGGTCTCCGACGCCAGCAGCACCGCTCCGCATATGCGCCGGGCGCGCAGCTTCGACGAGGGCGGTCGCGGACTGCTGCTCGTCGCCCAGCTCACCCAGCGCTGGGGCACCCGCCAGACCGCGCACGGCAAGGTGATCTGGGCCGAGCAGAGCCTCCCCGCGGGCCGCCCGGACGCCGCCGTTTCGATCTCCGCCTGAATTCCGGGCAGCCTTGGACAGAGATACGGCGTCTTCTTGGGTAGAGGATGAGGAGGGGGACCGCTGTGAACTGCAGTCAGTGCGGAGCGCCGGTCATCCAGGGGCCGAGCGGCGGTTGGAGTTGCAACAACTGCGGAGCCTCGGGATGACCGACGTCGGACGAAGACCGTCGTACCACCTCACGGGGGCAGCGCGCCCCGCGCGGCGGGCATGCCCTACTTGGCGTACAGCAGGGTGCCGAAGCCCAGTTGGTCGAAGCCGCCGCTGGTGGAGCCGTAGTCTCCACCGCCGCCCTCGGGGCGGCCCTTCTCCGCCATGGCCGTGATGTGCGGGACGGACAGGCCCCGGCGCCTGGCGTAGTGGTAGTGCAGGATGTCCCAAACCGGCCGGGTCTGGCCGCGGCTCGCGGAGGAGATCACGGTCTGGGACTGCTGGGCGCAGTTCTGGCCGGTGCCCCAGGTGTAGGTGGTGAAGGGGACGTCCTGGCCGAGGTTGTACTTGGCCACGTACTGGGCGGCCTTCATGAAACGGTTGTTGTCGTAGCCGTACAGGTCCTCGCCCTGGGACCAGGCCATCTCGCAGAAGGCGCCCATCTGGCCCATGCCCATCATGGTGTGGCCCTGGTCCCGGCCGGACTCCTGCCACTGGGCGAGGCCCTGGTCGTCGTAGACGAAGGGCACGGCGTGCTTGATCGAGCCGTTGCCCGCGCCGTTCTTGAAGTAGTTCACGGCCTGGTCGTACTTGGCCCCGTCATCGCACAGGATGCCGATGGCCAGGATCGAGTTCATGTTGCACAGGTCCCAGTTGGCCCAGTAGTTGGTGATGCAGGCGTCGTTGTGACCGGTGAGGAACTGGTTGTTCAGCGGGTAGAAGACATTGAGCATCATCCGCTTGAACCGGTCGAGGTCGAAGCCGGAGTAACCGCGCATCAGCTCGCCGGCGTTGGCGAACTGGTAGCCGTAGATCCCGGCGGCCAGGAACCGGTCGGCGTTTCCGGTGACCGTGGTGAGCGTGGCGGACCAGGCGTTGAGGATGTCCCGGGCGGTGTCGCCGTGGGCGGTGGTCCCGGCGATCTTCCAGCGCAGGGCGTTCTGGTAGGCGGCGTGGATGTCGTTGTAGAGGATGCCGTAGTTTTCGCCGGTGCCGCCGCGGACGACGGTGGCCTGCGGGTTGGCCTTCCAACCGGACTGGGCGTGCGAGTTGGCGATCAGCCGGTTCCAGCCGGCCAGCCAGGGGTCGTTCCCGGCGGCCACCCGCACCTTGGCCCGGTTGAGTTCACCGTAGGCGTGCAGCATGCCCGGGTGGGTGAAGGTGGCCGGGGCGGCGCCCGCGGAGCCCGCGGTGACGGCGGAGGTGATGCCGCCGGCGGCGCCGGCGAGGGCGAGCCCTCCGGCGGCCTTCAGCACTCCGCGGCGGCTGAGCTTGTGTGTGTTCTCGCGGCTCATCGAGAAGTCACTCCCATCGTGGGGGGATTGTGTGTGTGGGGGGGTGCGGGATGTGGTCAGGGCTGCGATCGGGCCACATGGCGGAGCCCGCCGAGGAGATGGGCGCGGAAGGCGGGGTCGTCATACGCCTCGGGGGCGTGTCCGAGCGCGGTGTAGAAGACCCGCGCGCCGCCGTGCTCATGGCACCAGACGAGTGGATGGTCGTCCCCCATCCCCCCGCCCTCGTACGAGGTCTCGTCGGCGGAGGCCAGCACCCGCACCGCACCGCGCGGGCTGGCCTCGAAGTCGTACCACTCGTCGGTGAACGACCAGGTGGCGCCCAGATGGCCGGTCGCCGGATGGTCCCGGTCCTCGACCGTGAGCACGCCCGGCTGGAGCGCGGGGTGGCGGGCGAAGCGGGCCCCGAGCAGCTCGCCGTAGTACGGCCAGCCGTACTCGGTGCACGCGGCGGCGTGCACCCCCATGAACCCGCCGCCCCTCCCGCAGTAGGCACGCAGCGCCGTCCGCCCCTCGGGGGTGAGGACATCGCCGCTGGTGGAGAGGAACACCACGGCCGCGAAGCGGTCGAGGCCGCCTTCGAGGGCCCGCGGATCCTCCGTCGCCTCGATCTCGAAGCCGTGCTCGGCGCCGAGCTCGCGGAAGGCGCGGACGCCCTCGGGTATGGAGTCGTGCCGATAGGCGGTGGTGCGGGTGTAGACGAGGAACCTCGGCCGGCTCTGCGTCATGGTGGGTCGCTCCCGGAAGGCGTGCGGGTGGGGGTTCAAGGAAACCGGTGCCCATCATGGGCGTCCCTCGCCGTGCCGTCTTCCACCGCTACCAGACGCGAAAATTTTCGACGGTCTCCGCCGCGGCTCCCGAGGTCCGGGAGCGCTCGGCAGAGACCGTTTTCTAGCCGGCTTCCCGGCTCTGGGGCCGGCCCGGGCTCTTGGTCGAGGACCGGATGACGATATGGGTGCCGAGCACCTGGTGCTGGCTCTCGGGGAGCTCGTCGCGGTGCAGGGCCAGCCGCACCGCGGTGCGGCCCAGCTCCTCGTGCGGCACATGCACGGTGGTCAGCGCGGGGAAGACGTCGATCGCCACCGGAATGTCGTCGTAGCCCGCCACCGAGACGTCCTCGGGCACCCGTACGCCACCCTCGCGCAGCGCCTGGAGCGCCCCCGCCGCCACCATGTCCGTCCCGGCGAACACCGCGCTGAAGTCGGCTCCTGAGGCCAGCAGCTCCTGGGCGGCGCGATAGCCGTGGGCGCGGGTGAAGTTTCCGTCCAGGATCAGGGCGGGGTCGGGGCTCAGCCCCATCAGCTCATGGGCCCGGGTGAAGCCGCTGATCCGCTGGGTGCTCGTGGACAGCCCCGGGACCCGGGCCAGATAGGCGATGCGCCGGTGTCCGGCGCTGAGCAGGTGGGTGGTCATCGCGAAGGCGCCGGCCTCGTTGTCGTAGTCCACGACGGTGGCGGGCACGCCCTCGCCCAGCGGTGGCCTGCCGACCAGCGCCAGCCGCGACCCCACCCGGTCCAGGGCGTGCGCGAAGTGGGCCATCCGGTCCTGGTAGGCCTTGTCCTCCCAGGCGCCGCCCACCACGATCACCGCGTCGGCCCGCTGCTCGCGCATCATCTCCACCACGGCGAGGACGCGCTGCGGATCGCCGTGGGTGGTGCACAGCATGCACAGCCGCCCCTCGGCGGACGCCTGCTCCTCCACACCGCGCGCGATGTGGGCGTAGAAGGGGCCGGTCACATCGTCCACGACGAAGGCCACCGTCTTGTTGGTGGACCCGCCGAGCGCGCGGGCATGCGCGTTGACCACGTAGTCCAGTTCGCGCATCGCCTTGAGCACCTTGGCCCGGGTGGCCGTGGCCACCGGATAGGTACCGCCCATGACACGCGAGACGGTGGACGCGGAGACCCCGGCGCGCCTGGCGACGTCCCTGACCGTGGACACGTCCTTGCCCGTGGTGTTCTCCGTCCGCCTGCCCGCCTTGCCCGGTGTGCCCGCGCCGGTCGCCTCTGCTGCCTCGTTCACGTAGGCCTTTCCCCTCGCGCGCCTTCGGCTCAGTTTCCCCCAGCTACCGCTGGGAGGTACCCCCGCCGTCGCGTAACCGCTCACGATAGTCGAGCCGGGCCGCCCCGGACCTGTCTCTCAGCGAGCGCGGGAGCTGACCTGCCGCGGGCGCAGCAGGAAGCGCTGGGTCTTCCCGCTCGACGTCTTGGGAAGCTCGGCGACGAAGCGCACGCTGCGGGGATAGGCGTGCTTGGCGAGCCGGTCCTTGACCAGCTGCTGGAGCTCGGCGGCGAGGGTGTCATCGCCCTCGGTGCCCGCGCGCAGCACCACGAAGGCCTCCATGATCTCGCCGTGTTCCGGGTGGGGCACACCGACCGCGGCCGCCTCCGCCACGGCCTCGTGCTCCAGCAGCACGCTCTCCACCTCGAACGGGCCGATGCGGTATCCGGCCATCAGGATCACGTCGTCGCTGCGCCCGGAGAAGTACAGGTGGCCTTCATCGTCCCGCGAGGCGGTGTCGCCGGTGTAGAACCAGTGTCCGTCGGGGCTGAACTTCTCGGCGGTGCGCTCCGGGGCGTCGCGGTAGCCCTCGAACCACATCAGCGGGCTCTTGGCGATGTCCACGGCCACCCGGCCGGGCCGGCCGGTCTCGGCGACGGCGGAGTTGGTGTCCTCGCGCAGAACGGTCACGCTCCAGCCGGGCAGGGGCCGGCCCATGGAGCCGGGCTTGAGCTCGGCGTGCAGCGCGGGGTGCCAGCCGTTGGCGATGGCCATGCCCAGTTCGGTGGAGCCGTAGTGGTCGCGCACCGGGATGCCGAGGGCCTGCTCCGCCCAGGTGATCACGTCGGCCGGGAGCGGCTCGCCGGCCGCGGAGGCGCACCGCAGCCGCACCCCGTCGGGGGCGGGGGTGGTGCGCAGCTTGCGGTAGACGGTGGGGCCCGCGGTGAAGTTGGTGACGCCGAAGCGGGACAGCACCCGCCATGTCGATTCGGCGGAGAACAGGCCGCCCAGCAGCAGGCTCCGCTGCCCGAGGGCGAGCGGGCCGATGATCGCGTAGTACAGCCCGTAGGCCCAGCCGGGGTCGGCGGCGTTCCAGAACACGTCGGTGGGCCGGTGGTCGAGGCCGAACTCCTGGTACATGGCGAAGCCCGCGACGGCCCGCAGCGGGATCGGCACCGCCTTGGGCGGGCCGGAGGTGCCGGAGGTGAACAGCTCCACGATGGTCGCGTCCCCGCCGAGGGCGGCCGGCTCCTCCAGCGGGGCGTGTCCCTGGAGCAGTTCCGCGAACGACAGGTCGCCCTCGTCGGTGGGCCCGGTGGTGACGATCCGCCACGGCTGGTCGGCGGGGAGGTCGGGGCCGGCGGCCAGCTTGGGGCGCTGCCCGGCGTCCGTGATCACGATCTTGGTACCGTTGCCGGTGATCCGCAGCGCGATGGCCGGGGGCGCGAACGCCGTGAACAGGGGCACCTGGACGGCCCCGATCCGCCATATCGCGAGCGTCGCGACGAGGAGTTCGGTGGACTTGCCCATCAGCGTGGCGACCCGGTCGCCGGGGCCCACCCCGAGGTCCGTGAGGGCGCCGGCCATCCGCGCGGAGGCGTCGCGGAGTTCGCCGTAGGTCATGTCGTGCCCGCTGAGGTCGGCCCCGACCACCGTGAAGGCGACGGCGTCGGCCGGGTGCCGGTCGCACAGCAGCTGGGCGGTGGACGCGCCCGGATCTCCAAAGGTCTTGAGCAGGTCGGCCATGCGCTGTTCCGGGCTGGTCAAGTGGGCTCCTCGTGCGTGCAGGCGAGCGGAATCCAAATCCAGGGGCCGGTGGTGTCCCCGTTGGCTTGGACACGCTATCGCGCCCGCTCGCGAGCTTGTCACCCCGTGTTCGCAAGACCTTTGTCAGCCGACCGCGGCGGTGGGGTTCCCCTCCTTTCTGAAGGTCAGCTTCCCGTCCTCGACATCGACTTCCACATGGCTGTGCGGCGGCAGTTTGCCGTTGAGCAGCATCCGGGACAGCGGGTTGTCGACCTCCCGCTGGATGGTGCGGCGCAGCGGCCGGGCCCCGTACTCGGGCTGGTAGCCCTGGTGGGCCAGCCAGTCGACGGCGGCGGGGGTGAAGTCGACGGGCACGTCCTGGGCGCGCAGCCGGCGCCGGGTCTCCTCCAGGAGCACATCGGTGATCTGCCGCAGCTGTTCGTCGGCGAGCCGCCGGAAGATGACGATCTCGTCGATGCGGTTGAGGAATTCCGGCCGGAAGTGCTCGCGCAGCGGGCGCAGCACGCGGTCCCGGCGGGCCTCCTCATCGGCCTCCGCGCCGCCGCCGAAGCCCAGGACCGCGCCACGCCCGGTGATCTCTTCGGAGCCGAGGTTGCTGGTCATGACGATGACGGTGTTCTTGAAGTCGATGGTGCGGCCCTGGGCGTCGGTGAGCCGTCCGTCCTCGAGGACCTGGAGGAGGATGTTGAAGACGTCGGGGTGGCCCTTTTCGATCTCGTCCAGCAGCAGCAGCGAGTACGGCTGGCGGCGCACCGCCTCGGTGAGCTGCCCGGCCTCCTCGTGGCCGACGTATCCGGGCGGGGCGCCGATCAGCCGGCTGACGGTGTGTTTCTCCTGGTATTCGCTCATGTCCAGGCGGACCATGCGGTCCTCGCTGCCGAACAGCGCCTCGGCCAGGGCGCGGGCCAGCTCGGTCTTGCCGACGCCGGTGGGGCCGAGGAACAGGAAGCTGCCGATGGGACGGCTGGGGTCGGCGAGGCCGGCGCGGGAGCGCAGTACGGCGTCGGCGACGGCGGCGACGGCCTCCTCCTGGCCGATGACCCGCTTGTGCAGGTGTTCCTCGAGGCCGAGCAGTCGGTCCCGCTCCTCCTGGGTGAGGCTGCTGATGGGGATGCCGGTCTGCCGGGAGACGATGTCGGCGATGTCCTCGACGGTGACCTCGGAGACCCGGCCGGGCGGGTGCAGTTTGCCGGACCCCTCCTCGATGCGCCGGTTCAGGTCGTTGACCCGGTCGCGCAGGGCGGTGGCCCGCTCGTACTGCTCGGCGGCGACGGCCTGGTCCTTGTCCCGGGTGAGCTGCTCGACCTCGCGTTCCAGCGCGCGGACGTCGGTGCCCCGGGTGCTGGAGCGCAGCCGTACGCGGGCGCCGGCCTGGTCCATCAGGTCGATGGCCTTGTCGGGCAGGAAGCGGTCGGTGAGATAGCGGTCGGAGAGTTCGACGGCGGCCAGCAGCGCCTCGTCGGTGTAGCGGACCTGGTGGTGGGCCTCGTAGCGGTCGCGCAGGCCGCGGAGGATCTCCAGGGCGTCGGCGGGGGCGGGCTCGGGCACCATGATGGGCTGGAAGCGGCGTGCGAGGGCCGCGTCCTTCTCGATGTTGCGGCGGTATTCCTGGAGGGTGCTGGCGCCGATGACATGCAGTTCCCCGCGGGCCAGGGCGGGCTTGAGGATGTTGCTCGCGTCCATCGGGCCGCCCTCGGAGCCGCCGGTGCCCACGACGGTGTGCAGCTCGTCGATGAAGACGATCAGTTCCTCGGAGTGGGCGCGGATCTCGTCGATGATGCCGGTGAGCCGCTCCTCGAAGTCGCCGCGGTAGCGGGTCCCGGCCACGACGCCCGCGAAGTCGAGCTGTAGGACGCGGCGGCCGAGGAGGATGTCGGGGACATCGGCCTCGGCGATGCGCTGGGCCAGCCCCTCGACGACGGCGGTCTTGCCCACGCCGGCCTCGCCGATGAGGACGGGGTTGTTCTTGCCGCGCCGGGCGAGCACCTCGATGGTCTGCTCGATCTCCTCGTCGCGCCCGATCACCGGGTCGATCCGGCCCTCGCGGGCCATCTCGGTCAGGTCGCGGCCGAACTTGTCGAGATTGGGGGTCTCCCGCCGCCCGGGGCCCGGGCGCTGTTCGGCGGTGCCTGGGGCCGCCGCGAGTCCGCCCGGCGGGCCGGGGCGCGGTTCGAACCGGGCCGCGTGCAGCAGTTGCCCGGCCGTGGAGTCACGGTTGGCGGCGAGGGCGATCAGGACGTGCTCGGGGCCGATGTACGAGGCGCCCGCGGACCGGGCGATGTCGTGGGCGTCGAGCAGTGCGCGCTTGACGGCGGGCGTGACCGCGACCGAGCCGCGCGGCGCCCCCTCCCCCGTCTGCCGGTCGATCTCGGCGACCAGGCTCTCGGGGTCCGCCCCGGCCCGGGCGACCATGGTGCGGGTCGGCTCGGCCGTGAGCGCCGCGCGGAGCAGGTGCTCGGTGTCGAGGTCGGTGGATCCGCGGTCGGCGGCGTACGAGGCCGCGGAGGAGACGAGCTGCCGTGCGGGCTCGCTCATCAGGCGGCCGAAGTCGACGTGCCGGGAGCCGGGTCGCTGCCCGGCCGGTCCGACGCCGAGAAAGCGTGCCAGGAAGTCTCCGAGGGGGTCCGGGCCGAATTCGTCCCGTCCCTCGTACCCGCTGTTCATAGGCATCCGTCCCGGTGGCCCGGCGGACGCGGGCCCCGTTGTCATCGGTGCTCCGGTGGCGTGCGGGTGCTCGGGTGGCGTGCGAGCCGGTCGGCCCGGCACGAGCACCCGCGAGGAAGCTCATTTGGGTCAATTTTAATTGTTTGAGTGATTTTATCCGACATTGCGGCGGCTCGCGCCCCCCGCTCGCCCGGCCCGGCCCCGCGCCCGGCGACATGCCGGGGTGCTGGGCCGGACGGCGCAGTGGCCTGGACCCATCGGGTGCGTTTCGTCGGCCGTTCCGGTGAAGTACGGCGCGGCCCCGCAAGAGCGGACTCCCTCACGCACATAAATACAACTATCCGCCTATTTGGCCCATGTGAGCGTGAGGTGAACCCCTTTGTCTCTCCAGACCCGCCAAAGGATCGCGCTCGTGGTCTCCGCGCTGTTCGGTGCGGCGACCGCGTGCACCGCAGGCATACCCGCCACCCCCGATCCGGGGGAGAAGTCCTCGAGGACCGCGGCCGCGGCGAAACCCGGGCCCACCAAAGGGTTCACTCTGGCGGCCACCGGCGACCTGCTGATCCATGACTCAGTGATCCGCCAGGCGCGCGCGGACGCGGGCGGCAACGGCTACAACTTCGGGCCCATGCTCGCCGGGGCCAAGTCCGTGGCCTCCCAGGCCGACCTGGCGATCTGCCACATGGAGACGGTCTACGGCGCCGCGGGCGGCCCGTTCACCGGCTACCCGACGTTCAAGAGCCCGCCGGAGGTCGCCGAGGCGGCCAAGGAGCTCGGCTACGACTCCTGCTCCACCGCCTCCAACCACACGCTGGACGCGGGTGCGGAAGGAGTGACCCGCACACTCGACGCGATGGACCGGGCCGGGCTCCGCCACGCCGGATCGGCCCGCTCCGCCGACGAGCAGCGCATGCCGACCCTGCTGAAGGCCGGCGACGCCACGGTCGCCCATCTCGCCTACAGCTACGGCACCAACGGCATCCCCGTACCCAAGGGACAGGCGTGGCTGGTCAACCTCATCGACCCGGCGCAGATCGTCGAGGACGCCCGCGCCGCGCGCCGGGCCGGGGCCGATGTGGTCGTGGTGAGCCTGCACTGGGGCACCGAGTGGCAGGAGGCGCCGGACCAGCTCCAGCTCTCGGTCGCCAAAAAGCTCACCGCCTCGGCCGACCACGGGCGCCGCGACATCGATCTCATCCTCGGCACCCACGCCCATATCCCGCAGGCGTACGAGAAGGTCAACGGCACCTGGGTGGTCTACGGCATGGGCGACCAGGTCGCGGGCGTCATGAACGACCCGCGCGGCCAGATGGGCTCGGCCGCCCGCTTCACCTTCGCCCCGCCCGCCACCACGGACAAGCCGTGGACCGTGAAGAAGGCGGAGTTCATCCCCCACAGCGTGGCCAACGACCCGATCCGGGTGGTGAACCTCCCCCGTGCGCAGGCGAACGGCGCCGGCGCCGACACCACCGCCCTGGACACCATCCGCCGCGCCGTCCTCAGCCGGGGAGCCGGGCGGGACGGGCTCACGATGGGCCGCTGACGCCCGGCAGCGTCAGCCCGGCCCATCGGTGCCGCCCGTCCACTCCGCCCTTCCGTCCCGGCCCGTCGGATACGGCCCGCCGGGCGCGGCCCGTCAGTACGGCCGGCCCGTCACTCCGCCGCGGGGGCGTGACCGGAGAAGGCCGCGGCCATGCGCAGCCATGGCTCCGCCTCCTCGGCACGCCCCTGCCGCTGGAGCGTGCGGCCCAGCATCAGATGGGCGTAGTGCTCGACCGGGTCGCGCGCGATCACCTCGCGCAGCTGCTCCTCGGCCCGGCCCAGCTGCGCCGAGTGGTAGTAGGCGCGGGCCAGCAGCAGCCGGGGGGCGGTCTGCTCGGGGGCCTCCTCGACGACCTGGACGAGGAGCTGGGCGGCCTCCGTGTACTGCTTCGCCTCGAAGTACAGCCCGGCCCGCTCCCAGCGGTCCGCCGTGGTCTCCTCCCGCTCCTTGTCGTCGAACAGGCTCAGCGCGGTGACCCAGCGGTCGGCGGTGGGCTCACCGTCGGGCCGGAAGCTGTTGAAGTTGTCGATCATGTCAGGCTCCTCCCTGAGGTGAGGGGTCATTCGGGCCGCAGGGCCGCGAGCTGCTGCTCGAACGGCACCACGGCTTCGGCCTCGGGCTCGGGGGCGGCGGCGCCCCGGCGGCCGCCGATCAGCTCCGCCAGCTCGCCCGCCGCCCGGTCGATGCGGGTGGGCAGGGTGTCGGTGAGGGGGTCACCGGAGCCACCCCAGTCCTCGGACGCGGCGTACACGGCCGTGGGAACCACGATCGCACGCAGATAGGCGAACAGCGGCCGCAGGGCGTGCTCCAGCGCGAGCGAGTGCCGCGCGGTGCCGCCGGTCGCGCCGGCGAGCACCGGCTTGCCGGTCAGGGCCGTGTTGTCGATCACATCGAAGAACGACTTGAACAGCCCGCTGTAGGAGGCGGAGAAGACCGGGGTGACGGCGATCAGCCCGTCCGCGCCGGTGACCTTCTCCACGGCCTCCTCCAGGGCGGCCGACGGGAAGCCGGTGACCAGGTTGTTCGCGATGTCGCCGGCCAGGTCGCGCAACTCGATCACCTGCACCTCGACCTCGTGCCCGCCCTCCGCCAGCAGCCGCCGGGTGGCCTCCGCCAGCCGGTCGGCCAGCAGCCGGGTGGACGAGGGCACGCTCAGCCCGGCCGAGACCACGGCGAGCGTCACCGGCCGCGGGGCACCGTGCTGCTGGGGAATGTGTCGCATGACCGTACTCATTGGGCCACCTCCTCGAGGGCCTTGGCGTCGCGCTGGGCCACCAGCGACGCGTGGGTGGGGGCGTCCGGCACATCGGCCGGGCGGTTGTGGGCGAACTCCTTGCGCAGCACCTCCACGACCTCGCCGAGCAGGTCGAGCTGTTCCAGCACCGTCTTCAGCGGCAGGCCCGCGTGGTCGACGAGGAACAGCTGGCGCTGGTAGTCGCCGAAGGTGTCCCGGAAGGTCAGCGTCTTTTCGATGACCTCCTGGGGGCTGCCGACGGTCAGCGGGGTCTCGGCCGTGAACTCCTCCAGGGAGGGGCCGTGGCCGTAAACGGGCGCGTTGTCGAAGTACGGGCGGAACTCACGCACCGCGTCCTGCGAGTTGCGGCGCATGAACACCTGCCCGCCGAGGCCGACGATGGCCTGCTCCGGCGTGCCGTGCCCGTAGTGCGCGTACCGCTCCCGGTAGAGGTTCACCAGCTTCTGGAAGTGGTTCTTGGGCCAGAAGATGTTGTTGGCGAAGAAGCCGTCGCCGTAGTACGCGGCCTGCTCGGCGATCTCCGGCGAACGGATGGAGCCGTGCCAGACGAACGGCGGCACACCGTCCAGCGGCCGCGGCGTGGAGGTGAAGCCCTGCAGCGGGGTGCGGAACTTCCCCTCCCAGTCGACGACGTCCTCGCGCCACAGCTTGCGCAGCAGCGCGTAGTTCTCGATCGCGAGCGGGATGCCCTGGCGGATGTCCTGCCCGAACCAGGGGTAGACCGGGCCGGTGTTGCCGCGGCCCATCATCAGGTCCACCCGGCCGTCGGCCAGGTGCTGGAGCATCGCGTAGTCCTCGGCGATCTTCACCGGGTCGTTGGTGGTGATCAGCGTGGTGGAGGTGGACAGGATCAGCCGCTCGGTACGGGCCGCTATCCAGCCCAGCATGGTGGTCGGCGACGAGGGGACGAACGGTCGGTTATGGTGCTCACCGGTCGCGAAGACGTCGAGACCGACCTCTTCGACCTTCTGCGCGATGGCGACCATCGCCTTGATCCGCTCGTGCTCGGTCGGCTCCCGGCCCGTGGTCGGGTCCATCGTGACATCGCCGACCGTGAAGATACCGAACTGCACCGGTCTCACCCCTCCTAGGATGTTTACGGTTCAACTATATCCCCGGAACGTGGCAGCTGTCGCCACTATTCCCCCGCCCGCGGTGGTCCCGTGAACAGGGCGCGAGCAGGGGAAGGGCGTCGGTTCGGATCGGCTGTCGTGGCAGGTGAGCGGGTCAGCCGAGCCGGACGGGCCCGGCGGACGGAATCGTGGCGCGGAGGGCGGCGGCGTACGCCTCGTCGGGGTCGAGCCGGCGCAGTTCCTCGGCGATCAGCTCGGCGGTGCTGCGCACCTTCAGCGCGAGGGTGCGGGTGGGCTGCCCCGGGATGGACAGCGTGGCCACCGGCCCCTCCGGCCGGTCGATGTGAATGTCCCCGGCGGCGGTGCGCAGCCGGACCGCGGTGACCACCGGGCCCTCCGTGACGACCTGCTCGACGGGCACCTTCAGCCGGTCCGCGAACCAGCGGGCCAGCAGCTCCGCGCTCGGGTTGTCCGCCTCGCTCTCCACCACCGCCGAGGTCACGGAGGCCCGCGCCTGGTCGAGCGCGGCGGCCAGCATGGACCGCCAGGGCGTGAGCCGGGTCCAGGCCAGGTCGGTGTCGCCGGGGGCGTACGAGGCGGCGCGGGCCGCCAGCTCCCGCAGCGGGCGCTCGACGGCGTACGTGTCGGTGATCCGCCGCTGCGCCAGCGCGCCCAGCGGATCCCTGACCGGATGGTCGGGGGCGTCGACCGGCCACCAGACCACAACCGGGGCGTCCGGCAGCAGCAGCGGCAGCACCACCGACTCGGCGTGCTGGGCGAGCTCGCCGCGCAGCCGCAGCAGTACGGTCTCGCCGCTGCCGTCGGCGCCGCCGACGCGCACCTCGGCGTCCAGCCGGGACTGGCCGCGCTCGCGCGGGGAGCGTCCGGGCCGCTTGATCACCACAAGGATCCGGGAGGGGTGCTCCTGGGAGGCGTCGGCGGCGGCCTTGAGGGCGTCGTAGTGGTTGGCCTCGTCGGTGACGATGACCAGGGTCAGCACCATGCCGACCGCCGGACTGCCGATCGCCCTGCGGGCCTGTACCAGGGCCGCGTTGATCTTGCTCGATGTGGTGTTGGTCAGGTCGGTGTTCATGGCCGGCGCCAGCTCCTGCCGTTCTCGTTCGAGCGGTTCGTCCGCGGCCCGAGCGTATCGTCACTCCCCCGCCGGGCCGGGGCGAATGATCAATACCGAACGGTCGAGGCCGTGGCTGATCGGTGCCGGCTGTCCGGTGCCTTCGGCGCTATGGCCGCCCGCCGTGCTGCCCGCCACCGAGGGTGGCAGTCCCGGCCGCGGCCTCCACCTCCAGCAGCGAGGCGCTGTGCCGCTCCGCCTCGAACGCCGCACGGCCGCCGCGCAGCCCGAAGAGCCGCTTGGAGAGCAGGATGTAGAGCACGGCGAGGATGTTGATCACCAAGGTGGCGATCTTCAGCCAGCTGACCTTCTCGGTCAGCTCGTAGATCTCCAGCGGCAGAAACGCGGCGGTGGCCACCACCGCCAGATACTCGGCCCACCGCTTGAGCAGCCACAGCCCCACGCCCTCGACGAGCTCGATGGCCGCGTAGGCGGCCAGCGCGGCCGCCACGATCACGAGGGTGGAGTGCCGGTACTCGAAGGTCTTGCGGATGGTGTCGACCACCGGCGAGTGGTCGAGGTCGTAGTGGAAGTGGCGGGCCACCGGCCGGAAGACGGTGAGGTTCTCCTGGAAGAGCCGGCGCACCGCGGCCCGGCTGTTGCTGAACCGGTAGACCGCGACGGCCGCCAGCAGCACGAAGAGACCGCGCAGAAACCGCTCGGCGGCGATGAAGCGCATCACGATCAGGTCCCGCAGGGCCTTTCCGCGCAGCACCAGCGGGGCGTCGGCCGCGGGCCCGGAGCCGTGGGGCGCGCCGAGGGCGAAGTCGCCGCAGCGCAGACAGCGCCAGGCGTCGCCCAGGGCGGTCGCGGCGTGCAGCCGCTCGCGCAGCTCGTCCTCCGCGGGCGAGTAGGTGACATGGCCGCGACGGGCGCAGGTACGCCGATTCCAGTCGATCTTCACGCTCAGCGCTCCGTTCCAGTGATGGCCGGCGTGTCGGACATGTGCGCGATGGTAGGCGCTCCGGCGGCGCTCACCGAGCCGGGGGGCCGTGGAGGGAGAGCGCGCCGTCCCGGCCGAGGACGACGCGGGAGCCGTGGGCGGAGCTGACCCGGTCGAGCACCCCCCGCAGCCAGCGGGAGTCGCCGAGGGTGGCGTGGCGCAGCCGCATCCGCCGGGCGCGCATGGGCACCATCCGGATTCCGGTGAGTTCGCCGGTGTCCGGGGCCACCGCGACGAAGTAAAGCAGCCGCAGATCGTCCCGGTACTCCTCATAACCGGTGATGCCCTCGTAGTCGTCGATGAAGTCGCCGCAACCGTAGAGGACGAGCTTGCCCCGGTACACCTCCAGGGGGCGGGGGTGGTGCGAGGAGTGGCCGTGCACCACATCGGCGCCACCGTCGATCAGCGTGTGCGCGAAGCGGATCTGGTCGTCGGAGATGTCGTACCCCCAGTTGCCGCCCCAGTGGATGGAGACGACGGCGATGTCGCCCGGCCGCTTGAGCTGCCGGATCCGGCGGGCGAACCGGGCCGCGCGGGCCTCCGACAGCTCGGGGAGGAAGTCGACGCCGGAGCGGTGCTCGGCCGCGGCCCACTCGTACGGGATGCCGCTGGACCCGGTGCCGCAGGAGAACACCAGCACGCGCCGCCCGCCCCCGACCGGGACGGCCGCGGGCCGCCGTGCGGCGTCGGCGTCCCGCCCCGCGCCCGCCACCCGCAGCCCCGCCCCGGCCAGGGCGTCCAGCGTCTCCGCGAGCCCCCTCCGCCCGAAGTCCAGCACGTGGTTGTTGGCCAGGACGCACACGTCGGGCCGGGCGGCGGCCAGGCACGGCAGATTGGCCGGGCTCATCCGGTAGTGCACGCTCTTCCCCGGCGCGAACTCGTCGCTCCGCGTGACGCTGGTCTCCAGGTTCACCACCCGGACGTCGGGCGCGGTCTCCTCCAGCACCCGCAGCGCGTCCCCCCACGGCCACCCGTAGTCCACCGGGCGCGGCACCCGGCCGTGTGCCTCCTCCGTCAGCTCGACGTAGGCGCTGGAGTCCCGGATGTACGGCTCCCGCAGCTCCGGGTCTCCGGGGTGCGGGAGGATCTGGTCGACGCCGCGCCCGAGCATCACATCGCCGCACAGGAACAGCGTCGTCGCATCGCCGCCCACACCCCCAAACTAGCCCGTGGCCGAGGCCCGCCCCAGCCCTCGCATCGCCCCCGGCGCCTTGCCGATGAGCGCGCCGTGTTCCTGGCGGGCGTAGAGCCGGACCAGGTCGTGGTAGCGGTAGCGGCCCGGGGCGGGCGACTCCAGGAGTGCGCTGTCGACGAGGGAATCCAGGAGGGGTTCGACGGCAGGGTCGCACCGGTCGAGGCCGAGCAGCGCGGCGGCCGTGGCCAGGGACAGGTCGGGGCCGTCCGCGAGCGCCAGCAGCCGGAAGGCGCGGGCCTGGTCCGGCCGCAGCCGCCCGTACGCGGGCGCGAAGCAGGAGGTGACGGTGAGGTCGCCCATGCGCAGTTCGTCGAGCCTGCCGCGCTCGTCGGCCAGCCGGGCGGCCACGGCGGAGACGGTCCAGGCGGGGCGGGCGGACAGGCGGGCCGCGGCGATCCGGATGGCCAGCGGGAGGAAGCCGCAGGCGGCGACGGTGTCGCGGCAGGCCGCGGGCTCGGCCTCGGCGCGCTCCTCGCCGATGGCGTGGCCGAACAGGGTGAGGGCTTCCTCGGGGCTCATGACCTCGAGGTCCAGCGGGCGGGTGCCGTCGAGGTCGGCGAGCCGGGCGCGGCTGGTGACCAGGGCGGCGCAGCCGGGGGCGCCGGGGAGCAGGGGGCGGATCTGCGTTCCGTCGTGGGCGTTGTCGAGCAGAACCAGCACCCGGCGGCCGGCGAGGGTGGACCGGTAGAGCGCGGCCCGTTCGGATGTCCCTGCGGGGACGGCGGCGGCGGGGATGCCCAGGGCGCGCAGAAACGCGCCGAGGACGGCTCCGGGGTGGGCGGCACCGGGGCCGGGGCCGAGCAGGTCCGTGTAGAGCTGCCCGTCGGGGAAGTGCCCGCGGGCCGCGTGGGCGACCCGTAACGCCAGCGCGGTCTTGCCCACTCCGCCGAGCCCCCGGACGGCGAGGACGGGCATCACCGCGCCCTGGGCGCACGACAGTTGCTCGGTGAGGCGGTGCACCAGAGTGGTGCGTCCGGTGAAGTCGGCGAGCTGCGCCGGGAGTTGGGCGGGGCGCGGTGAGACATACGGGGCAGTGTCCCCGGCGGGTGGGTGTCGTCGCGGGGCCGGGGGGCGGGCGACGGCCGGGGAGGCGCACAGCACGTTCTGGTAGAGCTCGGTCAGCTCGGGACCGGGGTCCACGCCGAGCTCCTCGGCGAGCAGATGGCGGGTGTCGGTGTACACCCGCAGCGCCTCGGCCTGTCGCCCGGCGCGGTACAGCGCGAGCATCTGGAGGGCGCGCAGCCGCTCCCGCAGCGGGTGTTCGACGGACAGGGCGGTGAGCTCCGCGAGGGCCTCGGTGTGGTGGCCCAGTTCCAGGTCGAGTTCCAGCCGGGTCTGCACCAGGGTGAGCCGCCACTCGGCCAGGCGGGCGCGCTGTGCCTGCGCGTAGAGCCCGGGGACGCCGCCGAGGGGTTCGCCGTCCCACAGGGCCAGGGCTTTGCGGAGCAGTTTCCGGGCGCGCGGCGGATCGCCCGCGGCCCGGGCGCTCCTGGCCTGCGCCTCGTAGCCCTCGCACACCACCAGGTCCAGCGCCTCGGGCGGCACGTGCAGGGCGTATCCGCCGGAGTCGGAGACGAGGGCGCGCCCCAGTGTCCTGCGCAGTTGGAAGGCGTACGTCCGCAGGGTCGCGAGGGCGCTCCGTGGCGGTTTGCCGCCCCACACCGCGTCCATCAGCTCCTGCGCGGTGGCGGTGTGGCCGCGGCGCAGCAGCAGTGCGCACAGCAGGGCGCGTTCCTGCGGCCGCCCCGCGGCCAGTGTCTCTTCGCCGCGCCGCACCCGCACCGGCCCCAGGACCGCGAACCGCAGGGCGGCCGGGGGCGGCTCGGCCGCGCCCGCCGGAGGGGCGGCGGTGTCCCGTCGGCGGTGTTCGGGCACATCGAAGCCGAGGCGGTACAGCGGGGTGTCGAACATCTCCTCCAGGACCCGCTGTGCGGATGGCTGAGGGCAGGGCGGCCCGGGTTGCCGCCACCGGTGGAACTGGCGGGCGGTCACCTCCTGTGGTTCTCCCAGCCGCGTGGCCACCGTCGCGTAGACCATGAGAAAGACCGCCGGCCGTGCCCACCGCCGCTCCTCGCACGCGCGCGAAAAGGCCGTCCCCCGCATTCCCTCGCCTCCGAGCCCTGTCCCCCGACGCGCTGTCCCCCGACGCTCGTGGATCACTGTAGTGGCCGGGGGCTCGCGGGCCGCGGTGTTCCGCGCAACAGGAAAAGTCCGGGGAGAAGTCCGGTTTTCCGGCCTTCCGAATGTCCGTGCCGGGGGGCGGACCAGGATATGGACATCGACCTGCGCCCGGTGGGACCGGGCGTACGGCACATCATCCGAGGCCAGAAGCGATCCGATGGCCGCCGCTCCGCTTTCCGGCTCCCGGCTTCCGGACCCTCCCCCGTGTCCCAGCTCGTCCTGACCGGATGGCCATCTCGGCGATGTTGACTTTCCCTCACCCAGCCGGGACGGCACCCCCGGCAGCCGATCGGCGGGTCGCGACGCGGCCCGGATCGAGGTGGCGAGCACTGGAACTATGTGAGGAGTGCCGATCGTGCGGACGACTCAATCCGGCTTTTCCGTCCTCCTGGGGCCGGACTACGCCGGAAAGTCTTCGGTGATGCCCGAGTTCGCCAGGTCGTCCCCGTCCTGGCGGCTGATTTCCACGGACGAGCGTTTTCTTCAGCCCGCCCACGCGCTGATCGGCCGGCTGCGCAGGGATGTGGCGGTGGATGTGCTGCCTTCCCTGGGGAGGGACTATTCGCCGGAGTTCACGGCCAGCATGCTTCAGACGGCGGTGGTCCATCTGCGGGACCGCATTGAGGAGAGCGACACGTCGTCGCCCACGCTCGTCGACTCGTACTACTACAAGATCTTGGCCAAGTGCAGGCTCGCCGGGCTGTGGGACAACCCGATGTTCACGTGGTGGCGTTCCTTTCCGCAGCCGCGGCGCGTGGTGTTCCTGGACGTGTCCACCACCACGGCCTGGCGGCGCTCCGGCAACGGCGCGGACACCAACCGGCTGGAGTACTACGGCGACCACCCCGACGAGGAGGCCTTCGCGGCCTACCAGACCACGTTGCGGGGTCTGATGCTCGACGAGATCAGCCATCTGCCGGTCACGGTGATCCGGGCGCAGGGCGATGTCGCGCAGACCGCTCAGGCCATACGAAAGGTGTTGTCAGATGCAGACCGCTGAACCCTCGGCCGCCGAGCCCGCGAACACCGGGTCCTCGAACACCGAGCCTCCGCACGCCGAGGACCGGCTCGGCCAGTACCGGGCGCGGGTGTTCGAGGAGCGGAACCGGCTGCGGCGCGCCTTCTCCGACCCGGCGGCCCGGCAGCGCGAGGTCCTCACCGACCTGCTGGCGTTCAACGCGGGCACCGCCTACGGCAAGGCCCACGACTTCGACCGGCTGCGCAGCCTGGACGACCTCCGCAAGGCCGTTCCGGTGCAGGACTACGCGGCGCTCTCGCCGTGGATCGAGCGCATGGCCGAGGGCGAGCCAGGCGTCCTGACCGCCGACCAGCCCGCGGTGTTCTTCACCAGCAGCGGCAGCACGGGTGCGCACAAGAAGATCCCGGTCACCCCGCGCTTCATGCACACCACCTTCTTCCCGTTCTACTACGCCGCGTGGGCGCCGATGGCCGAACACTTCCCGGACGTCCTCACCCGGCCGGACGCGGTGCTCAACCTCAAGCACGACCCGGTCGTCGCTCCCGCCACCACCGCCTCCGGGCGCCCCCATGTCGGGGCCAGCCAGGTGGACTTCGGGAAGATGTTCGGCGAGCACCTGTCGGCCGAGCCCGGCACCTCGGCCCCCTGGGCCGTGCTGCCGGTGCCGGTGGCCGCGGACGACCACGTGGAGAAGATGTATCTGCGGCTGCGCATGGCCGTCGAGAGCGATGTCCGCTGCGTCATCGGGATCAACCCGGCGATGGTGGCCGCGGTGCCGTACCAGCTGAGGCTGTGGTGGCCGCGGATCGTCAAGGACGTCCGCGACGGCACGCTCGGCGGCCACCCGTTCCGCTCGCCGAACCCGGAGCGGGCCGCCGAACTGGAGCGGCTGGAGCGGTACTTCGGCACCGTACGGCCCGCCCACATCTGGCCGAACATGCGGCTGCTGTTCTGCTGGACCACCGGTCTCGCCACGCTCTATCTGCCCCGGCTCCGGGAGGAGTTCGGCCCCTCGGTGACGGCCCTGCCCGCGCCCGTGGCCGCGTCCGAGGGCCCGGTCGGCGTCGCGCTCGACCGCCACCCGACGGCGGGCAGCCTGGTCGTCACGGCCTCCGTGTACGAGTTCGTGGACGCCGACCGCGACCTGGGCCCCGATGTGGAGACGCTCGGACCGCACGAGCTGGAGCCGGGCCGGGAGTACCACGCGATCTACAGCCATGTCGGCGGCCTGTACCGCTACGCGGGCGGCGATGTGGTCCGTGTCGTCGACGTGCCATCCCAGCCCGGCGGTGTGCCGCGGGTGTCGTACGCGGGCCGCAGAAACCTTTCCGACGTGGCCGGGGAGCGGCTGCGCGACGCACAGGTCGTCCGGGCGCTGGAGTCGGCGCTGGGCGGCGCCGGCCTCGCCGTGCGCAACGCCGCGTGCCATGCGGAAACCCCCGACGGCCAAGCGCCCCGCTATGTGTTCGCCCTGGCCGGTGAGTCGGCGTGGAGCGCCGACGAGACTCGGCGGCTCACCGCGGCGCTCGACACCGAACTCGCCCGGGAGTCGGCCGGCTACCGGGCGGCCCGCGACGCGGGGCGGCTGGGCCCCGCCGAGCTGCTCCGGCTCGACCGGGACGCCTTTCTCGAGGAGTGGCAGGACTCCGTCGGCCGCGGGGTGCGCCCCACCCAGGTCAAGGACCGGCTTTTCCGGCAGGACCCCGAAAACTGGCGGCGGCTGACCGGCGCCGTCGCCCGGCAAGGAGACCGATCATGACGCAACTCGACGCCATCGAGCGCACCTGTCTGCTCACCGCCGCGCTCAGGGCCGGGGAGAGCCGCCGGGAGGAGCGGCTCTTCGACGACCCGTACGCCCAGTTGCTCGTCGGCGACGCGGGCCCCGGGCTGCTGGCCGAGATCCGATCGGCGACCTTCCCGGACGGTGAGGTCCCGCGCACGGTGCCGAGCACCTTCGACTTCAACCCCATCCGCACCCGGTTCTTCGACGACTGGCTCCAGCGGGCGGCCGCCGACCCGTCGATGACCCAGATCGTGCTGGCCCCAGCGGGCATGGACTCGCGGGCCTTCCGGCTGGAGTGGCCGGACCACGTCCGCTTCTTCGAGCTCGACCGGCCGACGGTCCTGGAGGTCAAGGAGAAGCTGCTGGCCGCCGAGCGGCCCGGCGCCGAACGCCGCCCGGTCCCGGCCGACCTGCTCGCCCCCGGCTGGGAGGACACCCTCCTGGCGGCGGGGTACGACCCCGGGCTGCCCTCCACCTGGCTCTTCGAAGGACTCCTGTACTACTTCTCGCAGGGCCAGGTCGACGGGCTGCTGCGCCGGGTCGGCGCGGTGACCGCGCCAGGCAGCCGTATCGGCGCGGACCTGGTCAACGACGCGGCGCTGACCGCCCCCAGGATGCGGGGCCTGCTGAAGGTGTTCGCCGACTGGGGCTGCCCGTGGGTGTTCGGCACGGACGAGCCCGAGGCGCTGTTCGCGCGGCACGGCTTCACCGTCCAGGCGGTGCAGCCCGGGGAGCCGCCGGCCCACTACGGCAGGTGGCGGGACCCCGTGCCACCGCGCACGGCCGAGGGCACCGAGAGGGTGTTCCTGGTCCACGGGGGCCGGGCCGCATGACCGGCACCGCGGAACCGGTGCCGCTGCTCCGCGGCGGCGCGGGGCGGTCGCACGGCGCCGCCCCGCTGCCCGGCGGCCCCGGCGGCCCGGCCGCGCCCCGCCACGGCCGGCCCCGGGTCCTGATCGCGCCGGTCACCGTCACCCCCGGCAAGCCGCTGACCCCCAGCCACCTCAAGGGGCTCTTCTGGGTCGATGTGATGTACCGCGCCACCGCGCGGCTGGCCGATGTCACCTACCGTTACAGCCCCACCACCTACCACCCCACCGACCAGACCCTCGGCTTCTGGGAGTATCTGGACCACACGCTCGGTGACACCGACTACTCCCGGCTGTCCGAGGAGGAGATCGGCGAGCTGTACATCGGCTACCGCGCGGACGGCCGCCGGGCACCGGTGTCCGCGCTGCGGCCCTACCTCGACTCGATCGAACACCACGGCTGGGTGCATCCGTCCAGCGCCCGGGTGCTGGAGCTTTGGTCGGCGCAGTACGCGAGGCTCGGGATGCACGACCCCGGCCTCACCGCACACCAGCCGCCCGGCATGACCCTCGACGAGGTGCTGGACCGGCTGGTGCCCCTGGGGCTGTGCCTGGACATGCGCGAGTACGGCGGGCCGGTCTACCTGGACGCCACCCGCTTCGGGCTGCCGCTGCGCCAGATCGCCACGGCGCGGGGACGGCCCAACTACCTGGCCTGCGCGCTGCGCGAGCTGGTCCCCCTCGTCCCCGGCTACGACGAGGTGGTGCTGCTCTACGACCGCGAGCTGGAGCCCGACTACCAGCTGTTGCAGCGGGTGCTGTCGGAGCTCGGCCCCGTCGTACGCCGCGTCCCGGTGGGCCGGGTGCCGATCGACGGCCGGATCCGCTCCGCGCGCCACGGGGACTGGCGCGGCCACTCGGCGGGTGAGCTGATCGAGGCGCTGGGCGCGGACCACGACGACCCGGCGCTGCGGCTCGGCATGCGGCTGTACTTCATCGCCACCCTCGGGCCGGGTGACCGGCAGTCGTTCCGCCCGGACCTGCTGCGCCAGTGCGTGATCCGCGCCGGGCGGATGCTCGCGTCGTACGGGGACCCGGCCGAGGCGGCGGCCGAAGCCGGGCTGACCGGTTTCCTGGAGCGGCAACGCGGCGACCACACCTACGTCGACCCGTACCGGCTGACCTCCGGGCTGCTGGCCAAGCACCGCCCGGCCCCGGTCCACGAGTTGCTCCCGGCGGTGTTCCTGTGAAGCTCTCCCAGGACCTGCTGCGCGCCGAGGCGGCGCGGCGCGTCCGGGTCGCCCGCCCCGATCTGGCCGCGGACCTGGACCTTTCCACCGCCGCCGCCCTGTCGCGGGTGCACGCCCGGATCCAGGAGTCGGTGGACACGGACACCGACGCCCTGCTCGCCGTGTCCGTGGTGCGCCGCTTCGAGCTCGCCGAATGGACCCGTGCCACCTGTGAGTTCGCCATCGGCCTGGCGCCGGAGCGGCTGGCGGCGTGGCGGCGCTCGTTCTCCCGCACGATCTTCCTGGCCGGAAACCCGGACAACCTCGGTGACCGGGTCCGGTTCGACCACATCGCCGAGGACGGCTCCGCCGCGTGGACGGGACCGGCCCCGGCGGGTGCCTCCGCCGGGCTGCGCAGGCTGCTCAAGCTCTTCGACGGCTCCCACGGCCTGCCTGCCCGCCCGGACACAGCGGTCCGGATCCCGGAGGCCATCGGCCCGCGCCACCGGCCGCCCGTGCGGCGCGAGCTGTATGTGGCCACGGCCGGAACGAGCGTCGCGGACTGTCTGGTGCACCTCAACCACCTGCTCGTCGAGGCGGTCCTGGACGGCCTGATCGCCCCTGGGGACACTCTGGTCGTCCGTCAGGTGCCGCGTCTGGTCGGGCTGTCCGGGCCGTACGCGGCCCTGCGGGTCGGCGCGGAGCGGGAACACCCGGACCGGCTGCGGGCCTACGCCTGTCTGACCGAGGAGACCTTGGTCGTGGGAACGGGGTGAGCCCGTCGGCGGTGTCCGGGGCCGACCGGCCGGGGCGCGGGCCCCGGCCGGTCAATGGCTCATGCCCCCGATGTCCCCTGCTCATCGGTGTCATAGGGGCGGGTGAGGATCTCCATTCCATGGCCGGCCGGATCCTTGAAGTACAGGCCGCGCCCGCCGTGGTGATGGTTGATCTCGCCCGGCTGCTTTCCGTGCGGATCGGCGTAGTAGGTGATCCCCGCCTGCCTGATCCGCCCGAAGGCCTCGTCGAACTCCTCGTCGGAGATGAGGAAGGCGTAGTGCTGCATGGTGATGGACTCGGCCGGGATCGTGGCGAAGTCCAGGGTGACCCCGTTACTGGTGGCCACGGGGATGAACGGGCCCCATTCGGCCCCGACCTCAAGATCCAGGATGTTCGCCAGGAACTCAGCGGACTCCCGCTTGTCCTGGGAGTACACGATGGTGTGATTCAACTCGACTGACATGGTGGAATGCCTCCAGAAGGCATGTCCCGGGCACCTCCATGTCTCACCCGGCCGGTGACCGACACGCGATGCCGTACTCACGACCTTAGTCGGCGCCCGCCCACCACGTCGAACGCATGTCAGGGGCGTCAGAGGCCGAGGTCGCTCAGGTCCGGGTGGTCGTCCGGGCGGCGGCCCGGCGGCCAGTGGAACATGCGCTCCGACTCCTTGATCGGCAGGTCGTTGATGCAGGCGTAGCGGTGCGCCATCAGTCCGTTCGCGTCGAACTCCCAGTTCTCGTTGCCGTACGACCGGAACCAGTTTCCCGAGTCGTCGTGGCACTCGTAGGCGAAACGCACGGCGATGCGGTTGCCGTCGTACGCCCACAGCTCCTTGATCAGCCGGTAGTCCAGCTCCCGGCGCCACTTTCGGGTCAGAAAGGCGACGATCTCCTCGCGGCCGTCGACGAACTCGGCCCGGTTTCTCCAGTGTGAGTCCACCGTGTAGGCGAGAGCGACCTTTTCGGGGTCGCGGGAGTTCCATCCGTCCTCGGCCGCACGGACCTTCTGGATGGCGGTTTCCCGGGTGAAGGGAGGGAACGGGGGGCGCGACTCGGCGGGCATATCAACTCCTCACAGCAGAGAACCATCGTTCTCTGCCCCTGTCGGGGACTCTACGAGAACGATGGTTCTCACGCAAGGGCCGCCCGTGGTCAGCCGAAGGCGCCGCTGTAGGCGTTGAGGGCGGGCTGGCCGCCGAGATGGGCGTACAGGACGTTGGAGTCCTTGGGGATGTCGCCGCCCCGCACCAGGTCGATGAGGCCCGCCATGGACTTGCCCTCGTAGACCGGATCGAGGATCACGCCTTCGAGACCGCCGGTGAGCCGAATCGCGTCGACCGTGGAGGCCACGGGGATCCCGTAGAGATCGCCGGCCCACCCCTCCAGCACGGTGATCTCCTCGTCCCTCAGCTCACGCCCCAGACCGATCAGCTCGGCCGTGGCGCGGGCGATCTTCTCCACCTGGGCATGGGTCTCGGCCAGTTTGGCCGAGGCGTCGATGCCCAGCACCCGGCGGGGGCGGTCCTGGCCCGCGAAGCCCGCGATCATGCCGGCCTGGGTGGAGCCGGTGACGCTGCACACCACGATGGTGTCGAAGAAAACGCCCAGCTCACGCTCCTGCGCCTGGACCTCCCGGGCCCAGTTGGCGAAGCCGAGACCGCCCAGCGGGTGGTCGGAGGCCCCGGCCGGGATCGGATACGGAGTGCCGCCCGCGGCGCGGACCTCCTCCAGGGCCCGGGTCCAGCTGTCCTTGAAGCCGATGCCGAACCCGGCGTCGATCAGCTCCACCCGCGCGCCCATGATCCGCGAGAGCAGGATGTTGCCGACCTTGTCGTTGACGGAGTCGGGCCAGTCCACCCAGCTCTCCTGCATCAGCACGGCCTTGAGCCCCAGCTTCGCCGCCACGGCGGCCACCTGGCGGGTGTGATTGGACTGGACACCTCCGATGCTCACCAAGGTGTCCGCGCCCTGCCGGAGCGCGTCGGGCACGAGGTATTCCAGCTTGCGGGTCTTGTTGCCGCCGTAGGCCAGCCCGCTGTTGCAGTCCTCGCGCTTGGCCCAGATGCGGGCCCCGCCGAGGTGGTCGCTGAGGCGGTCAAGGGGGTGGATGGGGCTGGGGCCGAAAAGCAGCGGATAGCGCTCGAAGTCGTCGAGGGACATGGTGGCTCCTTCGCGGGTGCGGGGTGCGAGGGTGTGCTGAGACGAGGGGGATCGGGAGGCGCGGACTACTCGGTGTCGTCCGCCGGTACCACGTCGAGGAGCGGGGCCAGCGTCTGCCAGTTGGCGCGGGCGGCGGCGGCCGCCCCCTCGACGTCCCCGGCCGCGCACAGCTCGATGATCCGCTCGTGCTGCGCGACCGAGCTCCGCCCGCTCAGCGAGCCGAAGCGCTGCCGCTCAAGCCGCCTGAGCACCGGCGTGAACTGCTCGAGGACGCTACGGACCGCCTGGTTGGCGGAGGCGGTGACCGCCACGGCGTGGAAGTCGTCATCGGCGGCGAGCGCGGCCCCGACGTCATTGCGGCGCAGGGCGTCGGCGAAGCGGGCGTTGGCCTCGCGCATGGCGTCCAGCTCGGCGGACGACAGATTCGGCACCGCCTCCCGCACCGCGAGCTCGTGCATCGCCGCCGTCACCGACTGAGCGGCCCGCACCGCCCGGACGTCCAGCGGGCTGACGGTCGTGGAGTGGCCCGGCCTGGTGCGCACCAGCCCGGCCTGCTCAAGCCGCGCCAGGGCCTCCCGGATGGGCGTCCGGCTGATGCCCAGCCACTCCACCAGATCGCCGTCGTTCAGCCGCTCGCCCGGGGCGAGCGTGCCGTCGACGATCGCGTCACGGATCGCCTGATAGGCGCTTTCACGCAGCAGGGGCCTGGAGACGAGCCCTCGGCTCTGGGGTACCGGCATGCGAAATATTGCACGCCGCATATCGTCGCCGTGTCAAGGGTCGGGGGCGGGGAGCCGGGGCGGACGTCAGCCCGTGGAAGCTCTGCTGATCGCGTTGGCGGCCAGCGCGCGCGAGAGGTCACCGGCCACCACGCACAGGACGGTCCAGTCGCCGCGCTCCACGGAGAAGAAGCGGACGAAGTCCTCGCCGTGCTCCGCCAGCGCGGCCACGAACCGCTCCAGGTCGCGCGTCCGACGGGGGCTGGACATCCGCGCGTACTCCTCGGCCCTGGCCCGGTAGCCGTCCGCCAGGGCCGCGGCGCTCCCCAGCCACAGCGGAACCGTGGCGGAGGGCCGCTCGGCGAGCCCCTGAACGCCCAGCTCCGCCGAGCTCCAGCCGTCCGCGAGCAGCTCCTCACAGAAGCCCCCCGCCGCCGTGGCCGGCAGCTCCCCCTCCGCCGCCGCGCCCGCGTCGCTCCGCCCGGGCCGCTCGCCGCCCCGGACCGCGGTGGCGGCCACGCCCCGCGCGAGGTCGTCCGAGACCACGCACAGGACGGTCCAGCCGGCGCGCTCCACCGAGAAGAAGCGGACGGTGTCCTCGCCGTACCGCGCCAGCTCGTCGGCGAACCGCGCCAGCTCGACGGTCCGCCCCGGCGACGCGGACATCAGCTCGCTCCGCAGGGCGTACACCCCCGCCATGGTGGCGGCCCCGGCCCGGGACGCCCGCACCGACCCGGCGCCCCGGCGCTCCAGCTCCTCCAGGGCCAGGCGGGCCGCTTCCCACCCCTGCCGGGCCAGCTGCGCGCAGGCCTGTTGGGCGGCGCGCAGCGGAACCGTGGTCTGGTTCATCTCGTCCATGACCTCTTCAGGATGCCGGAACGTGGAACACCTTGGCGTGGGTGACGGACCCCTCTACCAGGTGTTCCGTCACCCACGCGGTGTCCGGCGTCGTGGCCCAGGACGTGTAGACGCTCCGCGTATCGCGAGAGTCGTCATGAACTCCCGGACACCGCGAGGGGGGTGTCCGCGGCGATGCGTTCGTCACCGCGGAAAGGGTGGCTCCACAGGCCGCGGCGGCGCAGGACCGGCAGTACGCCCTCGCCGAACCAGTACGCCTCTTCCAGGTGCGGATATCCGGACAGGATGAACTCGTCGATGCCCAGGGCGTGGTATTCGGCGATCCGGTCGGCGACCTCGGCGTGGCTGCCCACCAGCGCGGTCCCCGCGCCGCCGCGCACCAGCCCGATCCCGGCCCACAGGTTGGGGTGGATCTCCAGGCCGTCGCGGCCGCCGCCGTGCAGCGCGAGCATCCGCTGCTGCCCCTCCGACTCGCTGCGGCCGAGGCCCTCCTGCACCGCCCGTACGGTGTCGTCGTCGAAGCCGTCCAGCAGCCGCCCCGCCTCGGCCCAGGCCTGCTCGGCGGTGTCCCGGGTGATGACGTGCAGCCGGATGCCGAAGCGCGGGCTGCGGCCCTGCCGCGCGGCCAGCCCCCGGACCCAGGTGATCTTCTCCGCCACCGCGGCCGGCGGCTCGCCCCAGGTGAGATAGACATCCGCGTGCCGGGCCGCCACGGCTCCGGCGGCGGGCGAGGAGCCGCCGAAGTACACCTCCGGGACGGGGTCGGGCAGCCGGGTCAGCTTCGCCTCCGCCACCCGCAGATGGTCGCCGGTCAGATTCACGGTTCTGCCGTCCCACAGATCCCGGACGATGCCCAGGAACTCGCCGGTGCGCGCGTAACGGGCGTCCTTGTCGAGGAAGTCGCCGTACGCCCGCTGCTCCCGGCTCTCGCCGCCGGTGACCACGTTGAGCAGCAGCCGCCCGCCGGTGTGCCGCTGATAGGTGGAGGCCATCTGCGCGGCGAAGGTGGGCGAGAGGAACCCGGGCCGGAAGGCCACCAGGAACTTCAGCCGCTCGGTGCGCTGGCTGACCATGGCCGTGGTCAGCCAGGCGTCCTCGCACCAGGCGCCCGTCGGCGTCAGCGCGCCCACGAAGCCCAGGTCCTCGGCGGCGCGGGCGATCTGGGAGAGGTAGCCCACGGTCGGTGGCCGGTCGCCGCCGGCCTCGGTGACCGGGGTGCCGTGGCCGCCGCCGACGACATGGCGGCTGTCGCCGTTGGTGGGCAGGAACCAGTGGAAGGTGAGGCTCACTCGGGAACTCCGTTCGGGGTGGCGGCGGCAGTGGGGGCGGACGGGGCCGGTGTCAGCCGGCGGCGGCGAGCAGTGGGGTGCCGCCCAGTGCGAGGGAGAACCGGTCGACGACCTGGGCCAGGGCTTCGGCGGAGCCGGGGGCGATGGTGAGCGCGCCGTCCGGCCCGGTCTGGAGATCCTTGTCGAGGGTGAACCAGCCCTGGACGATGTGTCCGGCGCCCATGGAGTTGAGCACCGGCCGCAGCGCGTAGTCGATGGCCAGGACGTGTGCGGTGGTCCCGCCGGTGGCCAGCGGCAGCACGGTCTTGCCTTCGAGGGCGTACTGCGGGAGCAGGTCCAACAGGGATTTCAGCAGGCCGGAGTAGGCGGCCTTGTAGATGGGTGTGCCGATGACGACGCCGTCCGCCCGCGCGAACAGGGCGGTGGCCCGGGTGATGGCCGGGTGCGCGAAGTCGGCGCCGAGCAGGGCCCCGGCCGGGAGCGTACGGACGTCCAGCGGTATCACCTCGTGTCCGTGCCGCTCCAGCCGGGCGTCCAGGTGGCGCAGCAGCCGGGCGGTGCGGGAGGTGGCGGAGGGGCTTCCGGAGACGGACAGGACGGTGGCCATGGCGGACCCTTCGGGACGGTGGTGCGATGCGGTGGTCGGGCCGATCGGCCGGTGAAGGCACGAGAAAGAACTGACGGGGCATCAAAGGGCAACGGCAACGGGCGGCACAGCCGTTACGGACGTCACGGACGTGAGGTGGCGGCGGTGGAAACGCCGTAGCCGGAGGGCGCGCGGCCGGAATGCGTCAGCGGCGGCGCGGCGGGGATGCGAAGCGGAGGTTGACGGGCTCGCTCAGACCCGACGGCAACAGAACGCGCTCGAGACACGCACGAGATCGACGTGGCGCCGCCGCGTGAGGTCCTGTCGCTTCATGTCATCGATCAAATCAGTGGCGGGTACACCGGGTCAAGGAGGCCCGTGCGGGATTCCATATCCCGGAACGCCCGGAACACCCGGCCCGCCCGGCCCACTCGGCCGCCGGTGCGGCTACCGGCTCGCCGTGGGGGCCGGGGGTTCCGGAGGCCCACCGCGGTGGCGCGGCAGCAGGGCGACCGCCGCCGGCGGGAGCGCGGCGAGTACCAGCCACGGCACCGCGGCGGGCAGGCCCGCGTCGAGCAGCGAGCCGGTCGCAGCGCTGCCCGCCAGGACGACGAGGCCGGAGACGGACGACAGCGCGCCGGTGTAGAGGCCGAGCCTGCCTTCTTCGGCGAGGTCGGGCACCCAGGCGCGGGCGGCCGGGACGAGCAGCATCTGGCCGAGGGTCAGCAGCACCACGAGGCCCGCCGCCGGGAGCAGCCCGGCCGCGCCCGTCCAGGCGGCGGGCCGTGCGGCGGCCACCGCGGCGAAGCCCGCGGAGACGAGCAGCAGCCCGGCCGCCATGGAGCGGCGCAGGTCCAGCCGGGCGGCCGCCCAGCGGGTGACGGGCAGCTGGGCGGTCACCACCAGCGCGGAGGAGAGAGCGAACAGCCAGGCCAGCGGCGCCTGCGAGCCCACCGCGCGCTCCACTTCCAGCGGCAGGGCGAGGTAGAGCTGGTTGTACGCCAGCAGGTAGACACCGTACGCCAGACACAGCGCGAGAAAGCGCCGGTTGCGCGCCAGGGTCCGTAGGCCGTGTCCGCATAGTCCCGCCGGGCCCGCGACGCCTGGCACGCTCCCCCCGCTACCGCTGGGTGGTGCCCCCTCCCAGCTACCGCTGGGGGTACCCCCGCGCTGCGTTGTCGGGGTCGCCCAAGTACGCCCAGTACGAGGGCGACCCTCCGCCTTGCGATCGCACGCTCCCCCCGCTACCGCTGGGCGGTGCCCCCTCCCAGCTACCGCTGTGGGGGCACCTCCCAGCGGTAGCTGGGGGCGCCCCCGCGCCGCGGGCTGATCCGACGCGACTATGCGGACACGACCTGGCCCACCCCGGGGCCGGGTGGGCTTGCGGCCGGGGATGTGCTGGGGCAGCAGCCGTAGATGTCCGGCCAGGACGAGGACGAACACCCCCGCCCCGGCGAGGCATACGGCGCGGAAGTCCACGGCCAGCAGGAGCGCGCCGAGCAGCGGTCCGACGAACGCGCCGGCCTGCCCGGCGACGGAGAACAGCGCCAGGACGCGGGTGCGGGGCCCGCCGCCCGCCTCCTCCCAACGGACCGCCTGGCGGGCCACCTCGGACTCCACGGCGGGCGAGAACAGCGCGGCCGCGAAGCCGATCAGCAGCACCGCGCCGATGACCGCCCAGGTCCGCTCCGCCCAGCCCAGCCACGCGAAGCCGGCGATCCGCAGCGCGCAGCCCGCCAGCACCACCGGCCGGATGCCGTACCGGTCGGCCAGTGCGCCACCCACCACGAACAGCCCCTGCTGGCTGAAGGTGCGCAGGCCGAGTACCAGGCCGACCAGCCAGCCGGCCATGCCGATGGCCGTGCCGAGGTGTTCGGCGAGGAAGGGCAGGACCGCGTAGAAGCCGATGTTGAAGGCGAGCTGGGTCCAGATCAGCAGCCGCAGCAGGGGCGGCAGCGGCGGCAACCCGGGGCACCGCCGCCAGGTCCGGGCCGTGGCGGCGGGCGTTCGGACGGGGGTGCCGGTCATCGGGCTTCCTCACGCGCCGCGGAGGACGCCCGACCGCCACGGTCCAGCCATGGCCACCGCACCCCGCCGGACGCGGTGACCGCCAGCGCCCCGAGGACGGCGAGCATCGCGGCGGGGGCGAGCACGGCCCAGGGGGCGCGCTCGGCGTACGGGTGGTTCTCGGCCAGCAGCAGGCCCCACTCGGGGGACGGCGGCCCGGCGCCGAGGCCGAGGAAGCCGAGGGAGGCGAGGGCGAGCGCCACCGAGGGCAGCCGCAGCAGCGCGTGCCGGGTCACCGGTGGCAGTACGGCGGGCAGCAGGGCGCGCCGCAGCACATGTGCCCGTCCCGCGCCGAGTGCGCGGGTGGCGGCGAGGTGGGTGGTGGCGAGCTCCTGCCGCAGCAGGGCGGAGGTGTGCGCGGCCAGCGGGGCCCAGGCGACCGCGGCCACGGCGAGCGCGGGCGTGGCGGGGCCGCCGCCGGTGACTCCGGTGACGAGGAGTCCGGCGAGTACGGGCGGCACGGCGTTGGCGGTGTCGACGAGGGCCGGGGACAGCCGGGGCGCCAGGCCGAGCGCCACCCCGGCCAGCAGCGCCGCGGCGCTGACCGCGAGGGCGAGGGCGAGCGTGGTGAGCGCGCCGTGGCCGACCCGGGCCAGGAGGTCGCGGCCGAGCGCGTCGGTGCCGAACGGATGCGCCCAGGACGGGGCGCGCAGCCGGGCGGCGGTGTCCAGCGCGAGCGGGTCGCGGGCCAGGCCGAGGGCGATGACGCCGAGCAGCAGCGCGCCGTGGACAAGGGGAAGGCGGCTGCGGTCGGGGGCGTCCGGCCGGTGCAGGGTGACCAGCGCGCCGTCGCGCAGCGCGGGTCCGAGCAGCGCGCGGCCCGCGAGCCGGGCCAGGCCGCTGACGGCCGCGGCGAGTGCCACCAGGGCGAGCGTGCCGGTCTGGAGCACGGGCAGGTCCTGGGCAATGGCGGCGTCCAGGGTGAGCCGGCCGAGCCCGGGGATGTCGAAGATCTGCTCCACGGCGACCGCGCCGCCGGTGAGGCCGACCACGAAGAGACCGAGGTTGGGCAGCAGGCCTGGGAGGCACCGGCGCAGCGCGTGCCGGGCGATGCGCCGGCCCGGGATGCCGCGGGCGGCGGCGGCCCGCGCCCAGGGCTCGGCGAAGGCGCCGGGCAGGGCGTCGTCGAGCATCCGCCCGAGCAGCGCCCCGGTGGGCAGGCCGATGGCCAGCGCGGGCAGGACGAGCCAGCGCGGGCCGTACCAGCCGAGCGCGGGCAGCCACCCGAGCTGCACCCCGACCACGGTGGCCAGGACGGAGGCGGTCAGGAACTCGGGCAGCGCGGCGAGCATCGCCGCCGCGCCGCCGGTGCGCCGCCCGGTGAGGGCGCGCCGCGCGCCGAGCCGGAGGGTGCGGGCGCACACGGCGGCGGCGGTGACGGCGGCGACGGCCAGCGCGGCGGCCATGAGCAGCAGCGAGGCGCCGAGGGCGGTGGTGACGGCGGGCAGCACGGCGCCGCCGGAGATCCAGGAGTGTCCGGCGTCGCCGTGCAGCAGCCCGCCGAGCCACCGCCCGAGCAGGTGCACGGGGCCCGCGTCGAGGCCGAGTTCACCGCGGATGGCGGCCAGCACCTCGGGGGCGGGGTCGCGTTCGGCGGACCGCGCCTCGAGCACGGTGAGCGCCGGGTCGGTGCGGGAGAGCCAGGGCAGCAGACCGATGCCGCACAGCAGGGCCGCGACGACGACGGCGCGCCACAGCGCGCCCGGTGCGCCCCGGCGTATGGCGCTCAGCGCCGGGTCCCGGGGCCGATGAGGGTGCGCTCGTACGGGTCGAGGAGGACGCCGTGAACCGAGGTGCGGACGCCGTGGACGATCCGCTGGTGGACGAGCGGAACGGTCGCGTCCGTGCGCAGGATCTCGGCCTCCGCCGCCATCGCCGCGCCCTGCCGCCGCGCGGGGTCGGCCGTGGTCTCGGCCTCGGCGACCGCCCGGTCGACCCGCTTGTCGCACAGCAGCGCCAGGTTGTAGCTGCCGTCGCAGGTGAAGTCGCTCGCGAGGACGGAGACCGGGTCGCCGGTGTCGAGCATGGTGTTGCGGGCGCCGACGAACGCGTCGAACTTGCCGGCCAGCGCGTCGCCTTCGATCCGCGAGGACTCGCGCACCTCCACCTCGACCGTGAACCCTGCCTTCTTCAGCTGCTGTTGCAGCACCTGCGCGACCTCGGGCAGCTCGGGCCGGTTGTCGTAGGTGGCGAGGGTGATGGCGGTGCCGTGGACGCGCGCGGCCCGCGCCCGCCCCTTCGGCTCCTCGCGCTTGTCCGCCGCCCAGCTCAGGGCGGGCCCGAACACGCCCTGCCCGCGGTCGGCGTATCCCTCGTACACGTCCTTGGCGAGGACCGAGGTGTCGACCGCCGCGCGGGCGGCGGCCCGCACCTTCGGGTCGGCGAAGGGGCCGGAGCGGGTGTTCAGCTGGAGGCTGGTGGTGCGGGTGGTGGCCAGTTCGCGGGCGGTGCCCTTGTCGAGGGAGGAGACCTGGGCGACCGGCACGGCTTCGGCGATGTCCACCTCGCCGGTGCGCAGGGCGTTGGTGCGGGCCGTGCCGTCGGCGATGAACCGCGCGTCGATGCCGGAGGCCTGCGCCCGGCCGCCCCAGTAGTCGTCGAAGCGGTCCAGGCCCGCCCGGTTGCCGCCGCCCGTGCTGGTCAGCTCGAACGGCCCGGTGGCGGTCCCGGCCGGATCGACGGTGCCCTTCTCGCGGTAGGCCTTCGCGGACAGCACGGCCAGGCTCGGGCTGGACAGCCGCAGCGGCAGCGCCGGGTCGGGGTCGGTGGTGGTGACGCGGACCTGCCGCTTTCCGGCGGGCTCGACGGTGAGCCGCACCCCGGAGAGCGCGGCGGGGGCCGGGTCGGCCCGGGTGGCGTGGGTGAGGGCGGCGGCGACCGCGGCCGGGGTGAGTTCGGTGCCGTCCTGGAACCGGGCCTCGCGCAGGGTGAACACCCAGGCGCGCTCGCCCTCCTGACGCCATGACTCGGCGAGCGCGGGGGACGCTGCGCCGTTGGCGTCCAGCCGGGTCAGCCCCTCGGTGACACCGAGCCGGCTGAGCAGGGTGGCGTCACTGCCGTACGGCGAGAAGTTCTCGGCGGGCGGGAAGGCGAGCGCGACGCGCAGCCGCTCGCCGGGGCCGGAACCGGAGCCGGACGGGGAGGACTTGTCCTCGGCCGCGAAGCAGCCGGAGAGCAGGGGGGCGAGCAGCAGGCCGGAGAGCAGCCGACGGCGGCGGGCGAAGCGCATGGTCCTCGTTCTCCACGGGTTCTACGAGCGGGACGCCGCACAGGTTACATGATTATCGTTTCCATTAATGCTGCCCCCAGGGTTGGGCTGCCCTCGCAGGGCCACCTCGAAGTGCACGACCCGCTCCCCGCCCCCGGATTCCGCCCGCTCGTCGCACACCACCTCCCCCAGGGACCGCCAGAAGGCCTCGGCGCCGGGCACGGCGGGGTCGGTGTGCAGATAGACCGAGCGATAGCCGCCGTCCGCCGCCGCGAAGTCCAACAGCCGGGCCACCAACTGCCGGGCCAGCCCCCGCCGCCGGTGTTCGGGCCGCACGTACACCCGGCGCAGCTGCGCGGTGCGCCCCGAGGGGTAGCGCTCGGCGAGCGCGCGGGGGTTGGGCGGATGCGCGGGCCCCCGCGAGTCGAGCGCGGCCGTCGCCACGACCCGCCCGTCGCACCCGTCGACCGCGACGAGCAGGGTGTGCCGCGCGGAACGGAGGTAGGCGCCCTCCGGATCGACGATGTCGCCGTGCCAGCGCGGCACATATCCCGTACCGAAGTCCCGGTACACGGTGTCCAGCATCACGCTCCGGGCACCGTCGAGGTCTTCGGGCGTGGCCGTCCTGATGCGGTAATCATGCACTTGCACATCATATGCATCAAGGATCGCGGCGACGCAGCACCGCATACCCCCCGGCGAGGGCCGCCACCGTCCAGGCCAGCAGGATCACCAGGGCGACCCCGGGGCCGAAGTCCCGGTGGCCGATGAAGGACTCGTCCACCGAGACCACCTGCATCATCACGGCCCCGGCCTGGTCGGGCAGGAACTGCGCCACGATCCGGATCTTCGGGATGTTGCCGAGCCCCTGCGAGTTGAGAAAGAGCAGCGGGATCAGGATGCCGAGGGTGAGCGACGTGCTGCGCAGCATCGTGGCCACTCCGATCGAGAACGCGCACATCAGCGTCAGATACGCCCAGGCGCCGAGGACCGCGCGCGGAACACCGGGGTCGCCGAGGGACACGCCGTGCGGGCCGAGCGCCCACTGCGCGGCGAAGAAGGCGGGGAACACGGTGAGCAGCGAGAACACCATCGCGGTCAGCGTCGCCGCCGCCACCTTGGCGCCGTAGAACAGCCCCCGGCGGGGCACCGCGATGAGCGAGGCGCGGATGGTGCCGCTGGTGTACTCGGCGCCGATCTGGAGCACGCCGAACACGACGAGGGAGATCTGGCCGACCATCAGCCCCAGGAACCCCGCCGCCACGGGGTCGAAGTTCTCCTGCTGTTCCTGGTTCATCCGGGAGAAGCCCGCGCTCAGGGAGTGGCCGACGAGCAGGCCCAGACCGACGCTGAGCAGGAAGGCGAGCAACAGGGTCCAAAGGGTCGACCGGACCGTACGGATCTTGATCCATTCGGCGGCGAAGGCTGCGCGCACCCGGGTCGTATCCATCACCGGACACCTCCCGCCCGGTGGTCGCCGGCCTCCCCCGTCAGCCGCATGAACGCCTCTTCGAGCGAGGCCTGTTGCGCGCTGACCTCGTGCACGGTCAGCCCCTGGGCCGCCGCCAGCTCCCCGACCGCCTCGGACCGCGCCCCGTAGGCCTCCAGCGCCCCGTCGGCCGACCGCCGCACCCGGACGCCCGTGGCCGCCAGCGCGGCGCGCATCCGCTCCGGCTCCGGCGTGCGGATCCGCACGTACGAGCTGGAGTTGGCCTCGATGAACTCCCTTACGGTGGTGTCCGCGAGCAGCCGGCCGCGCCCGATCACGATCAGGTGTTCCGCGGTGAGGGCCATCTCGCTCATCAGATGGCTGGAGACGAACACGGTCCGGCCCTCCGCGGCCAGGTCCTTCATCAGGTTCCGGATCCACAGGATCCCCTCGGGGTCCAGCCCGTTGACCGGCTCGTCGAACAACAACACCGACGGATCGCCGAGCAGCGCCGCGGCGATGCCGAGCCGCTGGGCCATGCCGAGCGAGAGGCCCTTGGCCCGCTTGCGGGCCACGCCCGCGAGCCCCACCAGCTCCAGCACCTCGCGTACCCGCTTCTCGGGGATGCGGTTGCTGCGGGCCGGCCACCGCAGGGTGTCGTACACGCTGCGGCCGGCGTGCACCGCCCGGGCCTCCAGCAGCGCCCCGACCCGGCGCAGCGGATCCGGGAGCCGGCGGTATCGGTCTCCGTCGATGAGAACGTGGCCCGTGGTGGGGCGGTCGAGGTCCAGCATCATCCGCATCGTGGTGGACTTGCCCGCCCCGTTGGGCCCGAGGAAACCGGTCACCCGGCCGGGCCGCACGGTGAAGGACAACCCGTCAACGGCGGTGGTGTTCCCGTACTTCTTGCTGAGGTCGCGCACTTCGATCACGCCGTTCACGCTAGGCAACGGGCCCGGCGCCGGGCTGTCGCCGAAAGTCGCCCGTCGCCGGGACCAAAGTCGACACCATCGGCCAGGCCTTAGCCTGCTGCCATGAGCCTGCTGCCCCTCGGCCGACCTCTGCTGGCCGCCGCCGTGTTCGTGGCGGACACCGCGCTGTTCGTGGCCACGCCCCACGGCGGTGCGCTGCCCTGGGCCGCCGTGGCGTACGCGCTCGCCGTGGCGGGCGTGCTCGCGCTGGGCGAGCGGGCCCCGGCGGCGGCCTTCACGGCGTGCCTGCTGCTGTCCGCCCTGGCCGGGGGCTCGTATGTCCTGCTGTTGTGGGCCGCCTACCAGGCCGGACACCGCGCGGTGGCGCGGCGGGACACGGCCCAGGTGGCCGGTGCCGCGCTCGGCTGGCTCGCGGTGGGGCTCGTGGCCCGGCCCGCGGACGCGCCCGCCCTGTCGCAACTGATGGCGCTCTTCGTGGTGTTCGTGGTGCTGCCCCTGCTCGTCGGCCGGTATCTGGCACAGCATCGGCGGCTGGTGGCCGAGCTCGGCCGGCGCAACCGGCGGCTGCGCCGGGAGCGCGAGCTGCTGGCCGAGCGGGAGCGGCTGCGCGAACGGCTGCGGATCGCCCGGGACATGCACGACTCCCTCGGCCACCGGCTCAGCCTGGTGTCGGTCCAGGCGGCGGCGCTGGAGGTGGCCGAACTGCCTCAGCGGCAGCGGGAGGCGGTACGGCAGTTGGCGGGGACGGCGCGTGGCGCCATGGACGAGCTGCACGAGTTGGTCGGCGCCCTGCGGGGAACGGACGAGACGGCCGCCCGGGGCCCCGGGGCGGAGGCCGTCGACGACGTGGTGGCGGAGTTCCGGGCGGCCGGGGTGCCGGTGACGCTGCGGCGGGGCGGGGAGCCCCGCCCGCTGCCCCCGGCGGCCGGGGAGGCGGTGTACCGGACCGTCGAGGAGGGGCTGACCAACGCGGCCAAGCACGCCCCGGGTCGCCCGGTGACGGTGTGCCTCACCTGGGAGCCGGACGCGCTGCTGGTCACCGTGGACAATCCGGTTGCGGAGGGGCCGCGGGATCCCGGCGGGGCGGGCGGCGGACACGGGCTGCGCGGGCTGGACGAGCGGATGCGGCAGGTCGGCGGGTTCGCCGACCACCGGCTGTCGGACCAGGGTTTCCGGCTGGTGGCGATGGTGCCGACCGCCGCCGCCACCGACACTGGCGAGGGGGACGAAGTGCCGCCCGCGGTCGGGCATCTGCGCACCGCCGCGCTCGGATTCGCCACCGCCGCCGTGATGTTCGTGGTGCTGCCCGTGGGCATGCTGCTGGGGGTGAACTGAGATGATCAAGGTGTTGGTGGCCGACGACGAGCCACTGATCAGGGCCGGTATCCGCACCGTGCTCGAGTCTGCGCCCGACATCGAGGTGGTCGCCGAGGCGGAGCACGGCCGGGCCGCCGTGGCCGAGGCGGTCCGGCATCGCGTGGATGTGGCCCTGGTCGACATCAACATGCCGCACCTGGACGGGCTGGGCGCGCTGGAGGAGCTGCGGCGGCAGGCGCCCGAGCTGCGTACGGTGGTGCTGACGGCGTTCGGGGCTGAGCCGAACGTGTTGCGGGCGCTCCAGGGCGGCGCGGCGGGATTCGTGCTCAAGAACTGCACGCCCGACGAGCTGATCCGCGCGGTGCGGGCGGCACACGGCGGCGAAGCCTATCTGTCCCCCGGGGTCACCCGGCCGGTGCTCGACCTGATCGCCCCGGTCGCGGCCCGGCGCCGCCGGGAGGCCGTGGAACGCCTGACCGCGCTCACCGAGCGCGAGTCACAGGTGCTGCGTCTGGTGGCCGAGGGCATGTCCAACGCCGAGATCGGCCGCGCGCTGCACATGAGCGAGAAGACCATCAAGACGTATGTGAGCCGTGTGCTGGCCAAGTTGGACTGCTCGAACCGGGTCCAGGCGGCCCTGCTGGTCCGCGACGCCGGCCCCGCCGGGTGACACGGCCGCCCAGGCGTCAGCCCCCGCTGGGCGCGTTCTCGATCCAGTACTGCTTCACCAGCGTCTCGAACTGCTCGGCATCGCCCTCTCCGAGCTCGACCGGGCGCGTCTCGCCGAGGGCGGCGCGCACCCGGTCGGCCACCTCCGCCGCCCGCGCGCCGGAGGCGTAGACGCCGAGCACGAGCACCGTGGCCCCGTCGTCGTCGGCCCGCTCCCGGGCCCGATCGTCACGGCCGAGAGTGAAGCCCCAGGGCACCTCGCACGGGCCGTCGTGCCCCTCTTCCGGGCACAGCAGGCGGGCGATGGGGTCCTGAAGGGCCAGGGCCTCCTCGCTGTCCGCGAAGCCGTGCACACGGATCTCGTACACCCCGGGCTCTTCTCCGGCCGTCATGTCTCCCCCGTGCACCGCGTTTTCGCCCGGCCCCCCGGAGGCGGGCCCGAGCATGATCGTCCTGGATAGCACAAAGGTGATGGGCACGGCCACCGCCGCGGCCATCAGCGGGGCCGCCCGGTCCCCGATGTGCACCAGGTCGACCAGGACATAGACCCCGCCGGTGGTGATGACGAAGTTGGCGGCCGTGGTCAGGGGGAAGAGCAGGAACTTCCGCCAGGTGGGGCGGGTACGGTAGGTGAACCAGGAGTTGAGCAGGAACGAGCCGACCGTGCTGAGGGCGAAGGCGGCGACATGGGCCACGAGATACGGCAGCCGGCGCAGAAAGCACAGATACATGCCGTAGTACGTGGCGGTGTTGACGACGCCGACCAGGCCGAATCTCACGAGCTGGCCGAGCAGGGGGCGATGCATCACCGGACGAGGTCCTTCAGCTGGTCGTTCAGCGTGGCGGCGGGGACCGCGTTGGTGGACTGCACCAGAAAGTGCGGGCGCCGCTTGACCTCATAGTAGATGCGGCCGATGTACTCGCCGATGACGCCGACCATGACCATCTGGACCCCGGCCAGCGCGGTGATGACCACGAGCAGGGTGACATAGCCGGGGGTGTCGACCCCGTTGACCGCCGCGCTGCCCACGATCCACACCGCGTACAGCGCGGCCACCGACACCAGCAGCAGGCCGAGGTAGACCGCGGCGCGCAGTGGCTTGTTGTTGAAGGAGATCAGCCCGTCGGCCCCGTAGTTGAGGAGCTGGCCGAAGGTCCACTTGCTGCGGCCCTCCTCGCGCACGGCGTTCTCGTACTCGAAGGTCACGCTCGGGAAGCCGACCCAGGCGAACAGCCCCTTGGAGAAGCGGTTGTACTCGGTGAGCTCCAGCACGGCGTCCACCGCGCGCCGGGACAGCAGCCGGAAGTCGCCGACGCCGTCGACGAGCTCCACGTCGACGAAGCGGTTGATGAGCCGGTAGTAGGCGCGGGCGGTGAGCGCCCGGGTGACCCGGTCGCCGTCCCGGGTGCGCTTGGCGATGACCTGGTCATGGCCCTGGGCATGCAGCTCGACCATGCGCTTGACCAGCTCCGGCGGGTGCTGGAGATCGGCGTCCATGAGGACCACGGCGTCGCCGGAGGCGAACCGCAGCCCGGCCAGCATCGCCGCCTCCTTGCCGAAATTGCGGCTGAAGGAGACGTAGCGGACCCGGGGATCGGTTTCGGCCAGCTGTTTCAGAAGAGAAAGCGTGCGGTCCTTGCTGCCGTCGTCCACATAAAGGAATTCGAAGTCGTGTCCGACCGCCTTGAGTTCCCGGGTGAGGTGTTCATGAAAACGACCGATCACGGCTTCTTCGTTGTAGCAGGGTACGACGATCGAAATCAGCATGGTCTCCCCCGTGAGGAATTCGCGGGCGTCAGTGGTGGACATGGCGGCTCTCCCGTCGGGCGCGCAGGAACCGGAATGCGGCCGACAGGGTCAGGGCCAGGAGCGCGGCGGCTCCCACGGCGGTGCCCAGCCGCAGGCCGGGAGGGCGGAACGTGCAGTCGATGGAGGTGGCGGAGCCGTCGAGCTTCACCGCGACCAGGCCGAGGTAGCTGTCGGCCGGGCGGTGCCGGCCGCCGCCCGCGGCGCACTGCCAGCCCGCGATCCGCGGGACGGCGACCACGGCGATGCCGCGGGAGCCGGGTGGCAGTTCGGCGCGGATGCCGGTGTCGGAGACGCTGTCGGAAACATGGACGGAGGTGGCGCCCTGGGCCCGGAGCCGGCCCGTGGCCGCGCGCAGCCGTCCCGTGTCCAGGCAGCCGACGGAATCAACGGGGACGGTGCCGCCCTTCTGGATGGTCAGACCCACCTCGACGCGCCCGGAGGCCGGGGCCGTCCCCAGCGGCTGCATGGGAGCGATCTTGGTGACCGGGTGGTCGCCCCGGAAGCCGACCGGGGGCCGGTCGGCGCCGCGCAGCGCGGCGGTGCCCCAGTAGTGCGGCGCCCACAGGAAGACCTGCGAGCCGCCCGGGCACATGGCGGTCAGCAGCGCCTTCGGGCGGGACTGCTCGGTCGGCCCGGGAGGCAGTCGATAGCCCCCGTCGGGGGTGCGGGCGGCCGGCCTGCCGTCCGCGCCTCGTATCGAGATCTTGTCGGCCATGGTGTACACCCGGGCCCCGAGGAGCAGTTCCTGGTTGCGGAACGGCGAGGGGCCGAAGGCGGGCGCCCTCTCGGCCTTCGGCCGGACGGTGACCAGGGGCGGTACGGCCTCGCGGGTGACATACGGCGCGATGTCGGTCGTCGCGTTCGGGTCCCGGTGCGGATCGGGCGCGGAATGGACGCGGGCGCCGACCGAGAAGATCGCGTCGGTGACCGGGTTGTCCAGGCTCTGCACGGATCGGCCGCGCGAGTACCAGCCGCCGCCGAGGGCGGTGAGGGTGCGGCTGAACACATCGGAGGTGAGGCTGCTGTAGTACTGCGCGCCCTGCCCGCCGACCAGCAGCGGGTCGTTCCCGACGGTCTGCTCGCGGCCCGGGTCCGTACGGTACCGGGGCCAGCCGTCCGCGTCCGCGATCAGCGCCTGCTGTGTCCGCTGGCGCTCGCCCCAGGGCGCGTAGTCGTCCAGGTGCCCCAGCCGCAGCCGGTCGGCGACGGCCGTGGTGGCCGCGGACTGGCCCACTTGGGCGCCGATCAGCAGGACGACGGCGAGGGCGGCCGGCAGCGGACGGTGGTACCGGCGGGCGAGCCGGGCCAGCACGAGGGCGGCCGCCACGGCGGCGACCCCGGCCAGCAGCAGCGGGTAGGTCCACGGGCGCATCAGTTCGGTGGCGCGGGACGCGGCGGCCGCGATCGCCGCCAGCAGCGCGCCTCCGGCGAGCAGCGGGCGCCGGCCCGGTGTGCCGTGGGCGAAGGACAGCCAGGCGGCGGTCACCAGCAACCCGCTCAGCACGAACGTCTCCCGGTACTGGCTGCCGTTGGGGGTGGAGAAGGCGTGCCAGGCCAGCTGGGTGGGCCCCCACTGGAGGGACAGCGCCACCCCCGCGACCAGCAGCGTCCAGCCGCCCCGCAGCCGCCTGGGGACCGCCGGGTTGAACGGCAGCGTCAGGGCGAGCAGCAGTGCCACCGTGTCGACGTAGACGGCCGGGCTGCTGAAGTTGTACGTGCCCGGCAGCAGCCGGGCCATGACGTCCGTCCATGGCTTGGCCGAGAACTCCACGACCCGGCCCGGGTAGGCGTGCTTGGTGCCGAAGTAGACGACGGAGACCATGGGCGCCGCGAGGCCCACCCCGAGCGCCAGGACGCCCGCCAGCCGGGCCACGGGCCGCCACAGCGGCGCGAGGCGCCGCCGGAGGGGGACGCCGGTGGGGGCGTGCTCCACCAGCAGCCGGGTGAGGAGCAGCAGCACGGCGCCGAGGGTGGCCATGTACGCGGTGTAGAAGTTGGCGATCCAGACGAGCGCGACCAGCAGCGTGCCGAGGACGAACCGCCGCCCCGCCAGCGCCCAGTGGCCGACCAGGCACAGCAGCGGCAGCGCGATCAGCCCGTCCAGCCACATGGGGTTGTACGAGGCCTCGGCCACGGACCAGCCGCACAGCGCGTACGAGGCGCCGAGCGCCCCGGCCGCCCACCACCGGCCGGGGCGCAGCGTGAGCAGCAGCTGGGCCATCACCGCGCCGGCCGCCGCCATCTTCAGCAGCGTGATCACGTAGACAGCGAGATCGATCTCGTCGCGCGGGAAGAGGGCGACGAGCAGGGCGAACGGGCTGCCGAGGTAGGTGCCCAGGTCGGGCAGGAAGCTGCTGCCATATCCGGACTGCCAGTTGACGAACAGACCGCCGGTCCCCCGGCCGTGCAGCAGGTCCCACAGGTGGGCGTGGAAGGGCACGAACTGGTTGCCCAGGTCGTTCACGCTGCGCGTCCTGAACCCGAAGGGATAGCTGCGGGCCACGGCGTCGCCGAGGCAGACGGCGGCCACCGTGACCAGCGCGGCGAGCGCCCCGGCCCGCGCACGGAGGCCGCGCGGGGCGTCACTCGGGGTCTCTGGGGAGGCGTCGGGCGGGGCGTCGCGCGGGGTTTCGGGCAGAGCTTCGGCCGCGGGTGGTGCGGCGGCCGTGCGCGGCTGGTCATCCGGCCGGGTGCGGGCCGTTCGGCCGGTCATGAGCGATCGCAATTCGTCAGGATCCAATTCCGAAAGTCGGCGCGGATTTTTTTGCTTCACGCCGATTACTTGTCCGGCGACGCCGATGAGTTCCCATGAGCCGGGTCACACATCGGCGCCGCGCACGCGGGTAGCCGAATGAGATGTCGCACCACTTCCCCCTGTATTGCGCGCCGTGCCGAGTCTGACTGTTTGACCCTTTGAATCAGGGATTGGTTGCCTCTCGGCCCCGGGAATTTACCCAACGATGGGCCGGCCCCCAGAATTAATCCTTCGGATTTCCTGTGTTCACCTTTTCGACGGCGAAGGGCAACCGCACGCCGGGGAGAAGACCGGAGGGGATCGGTCGGCGCGGGCGCGGGGCGGGTCAGACGACCTTGCGGCGCACCAGGGTTCCGAGCACCAGCGCTCCGGGGATCAGCGGCAGCCAGACCGTGATGAAGCGGTAGGCGAGCACCGCGGAGGTGGCGGCGTCCGCCGGCGCCCCGGTCGCGACGAGCGCGATGACCAGAGCGGCGTCCACCGACCCGATGCCTCCGGGCGACGGGACGACCGCGGCCACGACGGTCGCGGCCAGATAGGCGAGCACGACATGCGAAGGCGGCACGTCCAGTTCCACCGCGACGGCGACCGCGGCGAGCCCGGCCGCCTGGAGAACAGGGAAGGCCAGCGAACCGCCCCACAGGGCCAGCGCCCTGGAGGGCCGGGCGTGCAGGGAGCGCGCGTCGGTGAGCGCGGTGACCAGGAAGGTGCGGACGATCCGGCGCACCGGACGGATGGTCAGGACCACGGCCAGCAGCGCGCAGACCACCGCGGCCGCCGTCACCGGGAGCGCCGCCCCGATCCGGTCCGGGAGCAGCGGCCCGAGCCTGAGCGCCTCGGGGAAGGCGACCAGGAGGATCAGCAGCAGCGAGATGCGGGCGACGGCCTCCGCGAGGAAGTACAGGGCGAGCGCGGCCGAGGAGCGGGCGGCGGGGAGGCCACAGCCGGTCATGAAGCGGATGTTGACCGCGCTCGCGCCGATCCCCGACGGCAGGAGGTGGTTGGCGGCCCCGGCGGCGAACTGGGTGGCGAACAGCCGCCCGGCGGGAAGCCGTTCAAGGACGGTTCCCTGTCGGGCGAAGGACACGGCGACCCATCCGAGTCCGGTGGTGGTGACCGCCGCGAGCAGCCAGTAGGGGTTGGCGTCAAGGAGTTGACGGGCGCCGGAGCCGATGAGCGACCAGTGTCCGATCACCCACACCAGGACGACGGCGATCGGCACCAGGCACAGGATCTGGCGCAGCGGAAGCCGTCGGGGGGCGGAGAGGCGGCGCCGCTCGGGCAGGGTCGCGGGCATGTGCGCTCACAGGTGCTGACGAGGGCCGGGGGGCAGGAGGCGCGGTACGGTCAGCATGTCCGCCGTGGGTGGCGTTCCGGCGTATCGCGGCCGACATCCGTTCGTCGCGGCGGTGGCGAAACGGCGACGTCCGGTGCGCGCACCGGGAGGGTCAGCAGCAGACCGAGGCAGATCCAGACATAGGCGTTGCCGCCGAGGAAGCCGTCCAGGCCGGTGGGGTGGAAGCGCCACAGCCACACCACGCTGCTGCACAGGATCACATACACCGCGACCGCCGTGGACAGCAGCCGGCGACGGCGCGCGGGCGGCGTGCCGGGCCGCAGCGCGGTGTCGGCCAGCACGGTCAGGGCCGGGATCAGCCAGACCAGATGGTGCACCCAGGTGATCGGGCTGACCAGGCAGGCGGCGACGCCGGTCAGCGCGAAGCCCGCCGCCTCGTCCCGGGCGGCGGCGGCGCGCCGCACCCGGTGGGCCCAGACGGCCAGGACGGCGAGCGCCCCCAGCGCCCAGACGGCGCCGCTCGGGGGGACGGGGTCGACGAGCCGGGCCAGCATGCCGCGCCATGACTGGTTGGAGACATACGCGGCGACCCCGATGCGGTCGGTGTCCCACAGGTCCTCGGTCCAGTAGTCCCGCGACGGGGTCGGCGCCACCCACGCGGCGAGCAGGGTCGCGGCCGCCGCGGTGGCCGCGGCCGTCCCGGCGGCGCGCCGGCGCCCGGTGACCAGGAGATGGATGATGAAGATCGCCGGGGTGAGCTTGATGGCGGCGGCGAGGCCGATGCCGAACCCGGCGTACCGGCCGCGGCCGGTGGCCAGCAGCCGGGCGTCGAAGAGCACGAGCGCCAGCAGGACCAGATTGACCTGGCCGAAGCTGAAGGTGTCCCGGACCGGCTCCAGCAGGGCGAACAGGCAGGCCACGACGGTGAAGCCGAACCAGGGGTGCCGGGCGTGCCGGCGTACCAGGGAGCCGGTCAGCCAGTACAGCACGGCCGCCGAGGCGGCCAGGTTGAGCAGCAGGCAGATGGTGATCGCGCCGGGCCAGCTCACCAGGGCCATCGGCAGCATGCACAGGGCCGCGAAGGGCGGGTAGGTGAATCCGTAGGCGGTGCCGTCCGCGCCGGGGGTCGTGTAGTCGTAGATGCGCCCGCCGTCGTGGAGCCAGTGGCCGACGGTCCCGTAGTAGACGCTCAGGTCGAACCAGTCGCGGTGCAGCGGCACGGTGGCGAGGAACAGCGCCACGGCCCCGGTCAGCCCGAACGTCAGCAGCAGCCGGCCGCGCGTGGTGGTGGGCCCCGTCATGCCGCCTCCGGACTGCGTTCCCCGGCGGCGGACGCTGAGCCGAGTCCCGGGGCACGGTGGGCGCACCACAGGGCGAGCAGCGCCAGCGCTCCGCCGCATACGGCGAGGGTCAACTGCCGTTGGTCAGGCGCGAATCCGCTGGGCAGCACGGCCAGGGCGAGCACCCCGCTGGCGGCGGCGACCGCCCGGCGCACCGGACCGCTCGGCGCGGCCGCGGCGAGGAGGAACAGCCCCCACAGCAGATACCACGGGCGAATCGCGGGGCCCAGCACCGCCACCGCGGTCAGGCTCAGCCCCAGCGCGTAGACGGGGCGGGAGCGGGAGGCGCGCAGCCAGACGACGGACACGGTGACGGCGGTCGCCAGCAGTCCCAGCGCGTGCCAGGCCGGGGTGGCCAGCGGTGCCAGGCCGCTGCCGACGGCGTCCAGACCGGCCTCGGTGGCGCGGCCGAGGGCGCTGGTCAGCGCCCAGTTGTCCGGGGAGACCGGCGTGGCCAGGGCGGTGATCCAGCCGTAGCCGGTGCCGGCGACGGCCGTGGCCGCGCCCGTGGTGCCGAGCGCCAGCGCGGCGGTCGCCGCGGCGGCCCGGGTGCGCCGCCATCTCCCCGTCAGCAGGCCCGCCCAGAGCGCGGCGACGGCCAGCAGCCCGAGCGCGGCGGGCGCCTTGACCAGGGCGGCCACGGTGACCAGCACGGCGCCGCAGGCGGGCCACCGGCCGGTCGCGGCCACCAGCCCGGCGCCCAGCAGCCCCATCATGACGGCGTCGTTGTGTGCCCCGCCCACCAGGTGCAGCAGCAACAGCGGGTTGAGCGCCCCCAGCCACAGGGCCTCGGCCGGATCGGTGCCGCAGCGGCGGGCGAGCGCGGGGAGGGCGAGGATCATCAGCGCCACGCCCAGCAGCGCGACCAGCCGCATGCCGAACACCCCGGCGGACACCTCGGCCCGGGAGACGTTGGCGATGGCCGTCTCGAAGGCGAGGGAGACCGGGCCGTAGGGGGCTGGGGTGTACCGCCACACGGGCGCCACCTCGGCGGCGAGCGGTCCGCCGAGCAGGGCGGGCCCGTGGACGTACACATCGACGCGGGCGTCGACCATCGCGCCCTGGGCGAGATAGCTGTAGACGTCCCGGCTGAACAGCGGGGGCGCGGGGAGCAGCGGGGCGGCCCAGACGGCGAGGGTCAGCAGCAGGGCGCGCGGGCCGGGCGGCGCCGGGCCGCGTACCGCGCGGCCCAGCAGCAGCCAGGCCGCGACCAGCAGTACGAGGCCGAAGTACGTACTGACCAGGCCGATCGCGGCGCCGCCGGTCCCGGGGACCAGCGCGTCCGCCATGGGCAGCGCGCCGGCGGTCAGCCCTCCCGCGGCCAGTGCCACCGAGCCCGCGAGTCCGAGCAGCAGGCACTGGCGCGGAAGGTCGACGACGGCGACTCGATTGAACACACGACGGACCAGCACCTGACCAGAATTGGCCCGGCGCATGGCCGAAACTTGACGCCGCGGTCACCGTCAGTCGGCGTCCAGGTGTCGACCGTCCGACGAGCCCGGCGGTCGCCCGCGCGGTCACGCCGTCGCGGAGACGGCGGCGCGTCAGTCCGACGGCAGGCGGGTGCCGCACCGGGCGCAGTAGCGCGCGTCGGACTCCTGCGCGAGCCGGCCGCACTCCGTGCAGACCCGGTTGAGCAGGCAGGCCGGCTCGCCCCCTTCCGGGGCCGCGGTGCGGATGGCGAGGCCGGGGCGGCGGCGGTGTGCCGTGAGGTAGACCAGACCGTCCGCGCCGGCGGAGAGCGCACGGCGGGCGCCGTGCGGCAGCCATGCCACACAGCCGGGCTCCAGTCGCTGCCGGACGTCGGCCACCTCGAGCCATCCGCCGCCGTCGGCGACGAACAGCACCACGTCGAGGTCGGGTTCCACATGGGGGTCGACCCGGGCGTCGGCGGGCAACCGGATGATGTTGGCGTCGAGCTGACGCCCTTCGGCGGGGAGCCGCCACAGCGCCCCGCCCCGGTCCTCCGCCACTTCGCGCAGCAGCTCCGTCATCCGCCCCAGCACACCAGATACCGACGGCATCGGCTTCCCACCGTTCCTTCCCGTTCCACCCGCTCGGCCGTGAGACGGATACCACAAGACCGCCGCCCACCGATAACTGGAATCTAGCATGCGGATTTAATACGGTCGTGCCGTGCGACTGACCAAGTTCACGGATCTGGCGCTGCGCGCCGTCATGCGCCTCGCGGTCCTCAAGGGGGGCGCGCCGCTGACCACGCGCGAGGTGGCCGAGGCGGTCAACGTGCCGTACGCGCACATGGCGAAGGCGATCACCCGGCTCCAGCACCTCGGCGTGGTGGAGGCCCGGCGCGGGCGCGGCGGCGGGCTCGAGCTGACCGGGCTCGGGCGCACCGCCTCGGTCGGCTGGCTGGTGCGCGAGCTGGAGGGCGAGGGCGAGGTCGTGGCCTGCGAGGGCGACACGCCCTGCCCGCTGCGCGGCGCCTGCCGGCTGCGCGGGGCGCTGCGCGAGGCGCAGGAGGCGTTCTATCGCACGCTCGATCCGCTGACGGTCGCCGATCTGGTGACCGCGCCCACCGGCCCGGTGCTGGTCGGGCTGACCGGCCGCCGCCCCGACTGATCCGCGCTCCCGCCGTGGGGCGCGTCCTTCTGCCGCTAAACACGAAGATCATTAACCAATTAAGGAGCAGCCATGCTCACCGAGCGATCCACCCCGGTCATCCGCGCCACCCTGCCCGCCGTCGGCGCGGCCATCGAGGACATCGCCGGGCTGTTCTACCGGAAGCTGTTCGCCGCCCACCCGGACCTGCTGCGCGATCTGTTCAACCGCGGCAACCAGGCCAACGGCGAGCAGCGGAAGGCGCTGGCCGGCGCCCTCGCCGGCTTCGCGGGACTGCTGATCGAGCACCCCGGCGCCCGGCCGGACGCGATGCTCGCCCGGATCGCCCACAAGCACGCCTCCCTCGGCATCACCTCCGACCAGTACAAGGTCGTCCACCGCCATCTCTTCGCGGCCATGGCCGAGGTGCTCGGCGACGCCTTCACCGACGAGGCCACCGCCGCCTGGGACGAGGTCTACTGGCTGATGGCCAACGCCCTGATCGCCGCCGAGGCCCGGCTGTACCAGGAAGCCGGCGCCGCCGAGGGCCAGGTGTGGCGGCGGATGGAGATCGCCGAGCGGCACCGGGAGACCCCGGACGCGGTGTCGCTGGTGCTGCGGCGCGCCGACGCGCTGCCCACCGGCCCGTTCCGCCCCGGCCAGTACGTCAGCGTCCAGGTCGAACTGGCCGACGGCGCCCGGCAGATCCGCCAGTACAGCCTCTCGGCCGCCCCCGGCCGCGCGGGGTGGCGCATCACCGTCAAGCGCGTCCGGGGCGACGCGGGGCCGGACGGCGAGGTGTCGTCCTGGCTGCACGAACACGCGCGGGTGGGAGACGTGCTCACCGTGTCCGCCCCCTTCGGCGACCTGGTGCTGCCCGAGGGCGACGGCCCGCTGCTGCTCGCCTCCGCCGGAATCGGCGCCACGCCGATGCTCGCCATGCTCGACCACCTGGTCACCACCGGATCCACCCGCCGGGTCACCGTGGTCCACGCCGACCGCTCCCCCGCCGACCACGCCCACAAGGACGAGCAGCGCCGGCTGGCCGGCTCACTCCCCAGCGCCCGGCTGCGCCTGTGGTACGAGAACGCCGAGCACGCCGAGCACGACGCAGACCACAGCGACGGCGAGGCGACAGTCGGCCGGGCCGACGTGGCCACGCTGGACCTTCCCGAAGGGTTGACGGTGTTCCTGTGCGGCCCGCTCGGGTTCATGCGCGCGGTCCGCAAAGACCTGCTCCGGCTCGGCGTGCCTGCCGAGGCGATCCACTACGAGGTCTTCGGCCCGGACCTGTGGCTCGGCCGGGACTGAGGCCGCTTATCGCGCGTGCGGAATCACCGGATGCCGGGACAGGCGCGGCTCAGCCGGCCTCGGGACCGGTGGTGGTCCACCCCGGCGCCTGGACGCGGTGGGTGAGCGTGTCCCGGGACGCCCGCTGCCCGCACGCGCCACAGACCACCACGGGCTCCAGCTCGGCGCCGCAGGAGTGTTCCAGCGCCACCGGAGGCCGGTCGGCGAGGTGACGGTCGCCCCACTTCATGAGCATCAGCAGCACCGGTTCGAGCTCCCAGCCGGCCTGCGTGGGCCGGTACTCGAAGCGCCGGGGCCGCTCGCTGTAGAGGACCTTCTCCAGCACCCCGGCCGCCACCAGGCGGCGCAGCCGCGCCGCCAGGACGTCGCGGGGCGCGCCGATGTTGCGGACCATGGCGTCGAAGCGCCGCACCCCGAGGAACACCTCGCGGAGCACGAGCAGCGAGTGCTTCTCCCCGACCACCGCGAGCGAATCGGCGATGGAGCAGGGCCGCGGATCCTTCATACCCGCAGCGTACGAGCAGTGCGTTTGGTTCTCAAACCATGGCCGAAGAATTGCCGACCCTTGCCCGAACGGGCAGTTATCATACCCGCCAACTGAGCATCCACCGGCAACTGAAGGGCCGATCAGCCCAGTTGTCCGGAGATGCCAGGAGGTGCGCAGATGAGGTTCGGCTTGCTCGGTCCGCTGACCGTCCACGACGGCGCGGCCGCCCGCCTGATCGGCAGCCCCAAGGGCCGGGCGCTGCTGGGCGCGCTTCTGCTGCGGCCCAATCGCGCGGTCCCGCTCGGCACCCTGGAGGCCGTGCTGTGGGGCGAGCATCCGCCCGCCACCGCGAGCGCCTCGCTGCACAACCATGTGGCCCGGCTGCGGCGCATCCTCGCCGAGGACGGCGAGCCGCGGCTGCGGGCGGTGCCGGGCGGATATCTGCTGACCGTCGAGGCGGGCGAGCTGGACAGCGAGCTGTTCACGGAGCGGCTGGAGCGCGCCCGCGCCGGCCGGCTGCGGCAGGAATGGGCGGCGGTCGGCCGGGAGACCGTACAGGCGCTGGAGCTGTGGCGCGGCGCGCCGCTGGCCAACCTGCCGGATCCGGCCCTCAGCCACCCGGAGGTGCGACCCCATATCCAGCAGCTCCAAGAGGCCCGGCTCCAGGCGCTGGAATGGCGCTTCGACGCGGAGCTGCGGCTGGGCCGCCACGGCGGGCTGGCCCCCGAGCTGGCCCGGCTGGCCGAGGAGCATCCGCTCCGCGAGGTGTTCCACCGCCAGCTGATGCTCGTCCTGCACCGCACCGACCGGCAGGCCGAGGCGCTCGCCGTGTTCCACCGGCTGCGGCGCACGCTGATCGACGAGCTCGGCATCGAGCCGGGGCCCGCCGTCCAGGAGGCGCACCAGGAGATCCTGACGGCTCAGCAGCTCTCGGTGTCCGTCGCGCCGCCCGTGCCCGACACCACCACCGGCACCCCCATCGCGCCCCCCGCGCCGCCCCGTGCCACCCGCAGGCTCCGCCCGCACCCGGCCCAGCTGCCCGCCGACACCGTGGACTTCGCCGGCCGGGAGGCCGAGCTCGAGCGGTTGAGCGCCATGCTCCGCCCGGACCCGGAGCCGGCGGCGCCCCGGGTCGTGGTGATCTCGGGCATGGCGGGCGTCGGCAAGACCGCCCTGGCCGTGCACGCGGCACACCGGCTGCGCGCCCGGTTTCCCGACGGCCAGCTCCACGCGGACCTGCGCGGCTTCGGCGCCGGTGACGCTCGTAGCCCGCACGACCTGCTCGCCCGGTTCCTCACCGACCTGGGGGTACGGGAGAAGGCGCTGCCCGAGCACCCCGACGACCGCGCGGCCCGGTTCCGTTCGACCCTGGACGGCCGTCGGATGCTGGTGCTGCTGGACAACGCCCGGGACGCGGCGCAGCTGACGCCACTGCTGCCCGGCAGCGGCGGTTGCGCGGTCGTGATCACCAGCCGTCACACCCTGGCCGATCTGCCCGGCGCCGGGCGCCTGTGTCTCGAGCCCTTGGACGCGGAGGGACAGCGACGGCTGCTGACCTCGCTCTGCGGCTCCCGGCGGACGCGGGACGAGCCGGAGGCCGTGGCGAGGATTCTCGACGCCTGCGGCGGGCTGCCGCTGGCGCTGCGGCTGGCCGGGGCCCAACTGGCCAACCGCCCCGGCTGGCCGCTGGCCGCGCTGGCGCGGCGCCTGGACTCCAGCCGGGGGCGGCTGCGGGCGCTGTCCGCGGGCGGTCTCGCCGTCCAGGACGCCTTCGCCATGAGCTATGTGGCGATGCGGGACAGTCCACTGCCGTTGGAGGCCGAGCAGGCGCGCGGCTTCAGGATGCTCGGGCTGTGGTCGGGGCACACGCTGTCGGCGGAGTCGGCCGCCGCACTGCTGGGCCGGCCGGTGGAGGAGGCGCACGACCTGCTCGAGGCGCTGGTCGACGCCCATCTGCTCCAGACCCCGTCGCCCGGCCAGTACACCTTCCACGACCTGCTCGGCGAGTACGCGCTGGAGCGGGCGGCCGCGGAGGAGTCACGAGAGACCCGGGTGACGGCCCGGCTGAGGCTGCTGGTCTGGTACACGGCGGCGGTGGCGAAGGCGGACGCCGTGCTGACGCCCCGGTCCCACCCGCTGCCGCCGCTGGAGGCCGAGGCCGCGGCGCCGCCGCCCGCGTTCACCGGCGCCGAGCAGGCGCTTCAGTGGTGCGTACGGGAGCTGCCCGCGCTCTCCGAGGCGATCCGGCTGGCGGCCCGGTACGGGCGGCCCGACCTGGCCTGGCGGATGGCCGCGGGGCTGTTCGGCTACGCGCAGCGGTTCTGGTGGACCAGGGAGTGGGAGCGCTGTACGCGGCTCGCGCTGCGGTGCGCGGAGGAACACCACGACCTGGTCGGCCAGGGGTGGCTGCACAGCCGCACCGGTGAAGCCCACGGCTCGGCCCACCGTATGGAGCTGTGTCTGGACCATCTGCACCTGGCCCTGTCGTACTTCGAGAAGGCGGACGACGTGACGGGACAGGCGTCGTCGTACGCCGGGCTCGCGGAGGTCCACCGCAGGCTGGGGCGGCTCGGCGAGACGCTGTCCTGCGGTGAGCGGGCCGTGGAACTCTACCGGGAGGCGGGCGATGCGAGGAGCGTCGCGACGGTCCTGAGCAGCATGGGCGACGCGCTGATGGCGGCCGGCGAGCCGGCGGCGGCCGAGCAGCGCTACCGGGAGGCCCTGGAGCTGTGGCGGGAGCACGATGTCCTCGACGGCACGGCCGCCGCCCTGACCCGGATCGGGGACGCCCTGCGGGCGCTGAACCGCCCGGCGGAGGCCTTCCGGACGCTGGAGGAGGCGCTGCGGATCCGGCTGCGCCTCGGGGAGCGCGGCGGCACGGCCGACACCCTGGAGACCATCGCGCTCACCCACTTCCACTTCGGTGACCAGCACGCCGCCCGGGAGCACTGGGAGCGTTCGCTGACGACGGGGCGAAAGCTGCGGCTGCCGGCGCGGGCCGCCGACGTGGCGCGGCCGGGCCTTTGAGCGCGCCGGGACTCGGGGTGTGAGAGGCCCGGGCACGGCGCCGCCGGTCACGCGGCGGCGCGCTCGCCCCCGGTGCGCAGCCGCAGCAGCACCACTCCGTACATCCGGTCCGCCGGGCACAGGCCCCACTGCTTGGAGTCCTCCGAGCGGGGGTGGTCGCCGCGCAGCACCAGCATGCCGGGCGGCACCCGGCCGGGCCGGTCGGCCGCCGCCCCCGCCACCCAGGGCGGCACCGGGTCCCCGACCGCCGCGACGACGCGTTTGACGTACCATCCGGCGGCCCCGGAGGGGTCGGCGGGACCGTGCCACCCCGTGGCGCGGTCGGGCCGCTGGACGACCACGATCCGGCCGGGCCGGGCCCGGCGGCGGTGGCGCAGCACCAGCAGCACATCGCCGTGCAGCAGCGCCGGGGTCATGCTGCCGCCCCGCACGGTGACGGTGGACAGCACCAGCCGGGCCGCCGCCGCGGACCCGATGACCAGCGCCGCGGCCGCGGCCCAGCCCAGGGCCGGGCTCATCCGGCACCCACCGTGGTCGGCACCGCGCCGGTCTCCCCGGACCCCGGCCGGGCGCCGCCCGCCGACGGGTCCGGGTCCTCCCGGTAGCCCTCCGCCTGGGTGTGGAAGAGCCGGGCGTAGACACCGTCGGGGGACGCGGTGAGAGAGGCGTGGTCGCCGCTCTCCAGGATCCGGCCGTCCTGCACGACGACGATCCGGTCGGCCCGGCGGACGGCGCTGAGCCGGTGGGAGACCAGGACGCTGGTGGAGCCCTCGCGCAGCGACCGCAGCCGGTCGTGGACGGACCGCTCGGCGACCGCGTCGAGACCGGAGCTGGGCTCGTCCAGGATCATCAGATCGCGGCCCTGACGCATCAGCCCGCGGGCCAGCGCCAGGCGCTGCCACTGCCCGCCGGAGAGATGGACGCCGATGGTCCGCGCGGCCTCCTCCCCGTCCGCCCCGCCCTCTTCGTCTTCCTCCTGGTCCCCCGGGTGGAACAGCCTGCTCAGCATGGTCCGGTAGCCGGCCGGCAGCCGCTCGACGGTCTCGTGGACCCCCGCGCTCCGGGCGGCGGCCCTGACCCGGTCCTGGTCGTCGATCGCCGCGAGGTCCCCCAGCCCGATGTTCTCGGCGGCGGTGAGGTCGTAGTCCATGTAGTCCTGGAACACCGCCCCGATCCGCTGCCGCAGCCGCTCCACGGGTACGTCGCGGATGTCCACGCCGTCCCACAGCACCGCGCCGCGCTGTGGGTCGTAGAACCGGCAGAGCAGCTTGATCAGCGTGCTCTTGCCGGCACCGTTGAGCCCCACCACGGCCACGCTGGTGCCGTGCGGAATGGTCAGGTTCAGACCGCGCAGAATCCACGGGGAGTTCTCGTCGTAGCGGAACCACACATCGCGCAGCTCGATGGCGCGGGCCAGCGGGGCGAGCTCCCCGGCGTGCGAGGGCCCGGCCAGGTCGTCCCGGACCCCGGCCACCATCAGAAAGTGGTGGAAGACCAGGGCGGACTGATGTCCCTGGGCGATGCCCTGCACCAGGACGCCGAGCCCGGACTGGAGCCCGGCCAGGGAGGCGATGAAGACCGACACATCGCCGATGCTGATCGTCCGCGCGGCCGCGGCGTGCACGGCCCACAGCAGCCCCCCGGCCGACAGCAGGGCACCGAGGGCGGCGAGGGAGACCTGGACGCGCACCACGCCGCGCTCCAGCCGGTCCTCGGCGGTGTTGGCCGCGCGCAGTTCGGTGAGCATCCGGCCGTGCAGGAAGTCACCGAGCCCGAACAGGCGGACTTCCTTGGCGGCCTGAAGGTCAGTCAGCAGCATCTGGTAGAAGAACTTGCGCCGCATGACGGGGCTGGTGTGCCACAGCAGGCCGGCGCGCCGTCGGCTCAGCGCCAGATGGGCGATCATCGCGGGTACGGCGGCCACCAGCGCGGCGCCCGCCATGACCGGGCTGATCGCCAACAGGGTGCCCAGGAATCCGGCGATGCCCAGCGTCCCTTGCAGCGAGGACAGGCCCATCTGGACCAGCTGGTCCGGGGCGTGCTCGGCGGACTGCTGAGCCAGCCGCAGCCGGTCGTGGAAGCGCGGCTCCTCCAGGCGTGCCAGCCCGCTCAGCCGGTTGACCGCGGCGAACAGCCGGTCCTGTGCGTGCAGGCCGATGGCGCGCCGGGCGCGCCCCTGAGCGTAGGCGGTGACGGCCGAGGTGGCGGCCATCGCGATGCCCAGGGCGCCGATGCCCGCCGCCATCCACACCAGCGCCCCGGTCCGGGGGTCGGGGGAGGTGAGCTCGTCGAGCGCGACCTTGGTCAGCCAGGCGGTGGCCACCGGTGCCGTGCCGCCGATCACCGCCATCGCGGCCTGGAGGAGCAGCATGCCGGGGCAGGCCCGCCAGGCGAGCGCGTAGGCCGCCTTCATCCCCCGGACGACGGAGACCTCGTCTGCCATGTCTTCCGTGTCGGGCTCCATGCCGGGGCTCGTGCCGGGCTTCGTGCCGGGGACGACGTCGCTCACGGCACCGACGGCTGCGCGGGCTCGCCCAGCCCCTCCAGGCCGATGCTGGTGGCGGTGGCGACCCCGTCGGGGCCGTAGTGGGCGAATCCGGGGTAGAAGCGGGCCCCGAAGAGGTTGCTGACGGGTGCGTCGAGGAATTCGGGCACCACATGGTCCGCGACGCCCGCGAGGCGGGCGGCCAGTTCGCTGTCGGCCGCGTCGATGCCGACCACCGTGGCCAGCACCGTGCCGCCCGCGTCGCGCACTCGGCGCGCGCGCTCGCCGAGCTCGGGGACGCTGTCGTCGCAGCTCGAGCACTCCAGCGACAGAAAGGCGACCAGCGCCGGCCGGCCGGCCAGTTCGTCACGGGTGACCGTCGCGCCGTCGGCGGTGACCGCGGTGAAGGCGGGCATCCGGTCTCCGGGCGCGATCCCCAGCTCGAGCTCCCCGTCGAATGCGACGGGGCCGTGGTGGCCGTGGTGCGCGGCCGGCGGGGCGCTCAGCCGGGCACGCCAGCGGCGCGCCACGGCCAGGGTCAGCACGACGTTCAGCGCGGTGACCGCCGCGACCAGAACGAGTCCTGCGACGAGGTATTCCACGGGTGTCCTTTCCGGCTCCGGCGCCGTCTCACCGGCCGAGGTCCCCGACCGCGACCGGGGACTCGAAGAGCGCGGCGATGTCATCGACGAAGACGATCAAAGTGGTGAGCAGCCCGGCCGCGACGACGGCCAGTGCGATCCCCGGCGCATGGGCGGGCACCCCGTCGCCCAGGCGCAGCGCCACGAGGGTGCCCAGGCCGGCCGCCGCCAGCAGTACCGCGTTGCGGGCGACGTGCCAGCCGCTCATGGGGACCTCACTGGCGCCGAAGCAGGCGCACTTCACCGTCTTCCCGCGGACCAGCACCAGGATCGGGACGGCCGTCAGACCGCAGCAGAACAGCGTGGCGAGGACGAATCCGATGGTGACGGTGGGCGGGACGGCCAGCACCAGCGCGATCAGCAGCTCGGCGACCGGGACCAGTACGGCGAGGGGGGACCTCAGCCGCGCGGGGATGAAGTCGAAACCTTCGAGGGAGGCGGCGAAGACGCCCGGGGAACGCAGCTTGGACACCGCCGCCAGCGTCATCACCGCCACCAGAGCGAGGCGGCAGGCAAGCGATACGTACAACACGGAGGCTCCTGGGAGGGGTTGCGCGAAGGCGATGTGGCCGCTTCGGCGGAGGCCACATCGCGGCTCGTTCGGCGAGCTTCGGCGTGCCGACGTGGCCGCCCCGACGGGATGGCCACGCGGCAGATCAACCGGCGTTATTCAGTGCTCAGAGTAAATCAGCAGTAGTTGTGGCTCATGCTGTACCAGGCGCCGCAGACGACCTTGCAGGCGCCGTTGGTCGAGCAGTTGCGACAGAAGCAGGTACCGCTCATTTCCTTGCACTCGGTGTACGGGTCCGGCGGGCAGGCGGCGTCGGCGGTGGCCTTGGGAAGCAGCACCTCGACGGCGCGGGTGACACGCTCGGTCACGCTGCGGAACATAGCTTCTCCTTGGGGTTGGTGTGATCGGTTTCCGCACACGGGTGGACCGCCGCCACAAAGGGACGTCGAACGCGGCGGCCGCGGCCCGCGCGGGCTTTGTGGGTGGGCCTTCGGGACGCTAGGAGGCGACCGGCTGGGCCCGCAGGGCGGCGACGCCCGCGCCCGCCGTGGTCACCATGCCGTCGGGCCCGTACCAGGCGTAGCTCGGGTAGTGCTTGGCGCCGTACCGCTTCGACAACTCGGCCTCGGAGTCCTCGGCGATCACGATGTCCATCACCTCGCCGAGCATCGCGGCCAGCTCGCTGTCGGCCGAGTCGTCTCCATGGACGATCGCCAAGGAGGTCCCTCCGTCGGCCCGCAGCCGCTCGGCGTGCCCGGCGAAGAGGGGCACGGCGTCGACGCAGGCCTTGCAGGTGAGCGAGAAGAACCCGACCAGGGTCTCCTTCTCGAGCAGAGTGCGCTCCGTCACCGCGGTGCCGTCAAGGGCACGAGCGGAGAAATCGGGGAGCCGGTCGCCGGTCCGGATGTTGGAGATGGCTCCGGTCGTGGGGAAGCCATGGCTGTGCCCGCCGCCACCCGAAGCCTCCAGTTCCCGCCAACGGCGGAGCACCACCAGGAGGATCACCAGGTTCAGCGCGCTGACGACGCCGACCAGGACGAGCCCCACCACAGCGAAAATCACGACATGCGTCCTCTCCCTGGAACCTGCGGGCACCGGCGCCCCGCGGCCGCTCGCCGATGACCATGTCGAAGCGGGCTAACCGGTCCCTAACAGGCCCCTAACAGCCCGCCAACACCTCCCCCGGGGGGTTTCAGGGACAATGGAGATCCATCCCGAGCACGGCGGACCGCGGTGCTCACCTCACGGCAGGAGTTCAGGCACGTTGTCCCGGAAGCGCGAAACCCCCGCGGTCGGCACCCCCGCCACCGCCCCCGACCGGCTCGACCTGCGGGCCGACTGCGCGAACTGCTTCGGACTGTGCTGTGTCGCCCTGCCCTTCGCCGCCTCGGCCGATTTCGCGGTCGACAAGCCGGCCGGGCGGCCGTGTACGAACCTCCAGTCCGACTTCCGCTGCGGCATCCACGCGCACCTGCGCGAGCGGGGCTTCTCCGGCTGCACGGTCTTCGACTGCTTCGGGGCGGGCCAGAAGGTCTCCCAGGTCACCTTCGGCGGCCGCGACTGGCGTCAGGCGCCCGACACCGCGCCGCGGATGTTCGAGGTGTTCCCCGTCATGCGGGCCCTGCACGAGCTGCTGTGGTACGTCACCGAGGCGCTGACCCTGCCACCGGCCCGCCCGGTCCACGCCGACCTCCGCCGCGCGCTGGAGGACATCGACGCCCTCACCCGCGGCAGCGCCGAAGCGCTGGCCGGGGTGGATGTGGCGGCGCTGCGCCAGGAGGTGAACGCCCTGCTGCTGCGGACCAGTGAGCTGGTGCGGGCCCGGGTCCCGGGCCGCAAGAAGAACCACCGGGGCGCCGATCTCATCGGGGCCCGTCTGAAGGGCGCCGATCTGCGCGGGGCCAACCTGCGCGGGGCCCGTCTCATCGCGGCCGATCTGACCGGCGCGGACCTGCGGACCGCCGATCTGATCGGGGTGGACTTCCGGGACGCCGAGCTGACCGGAGCCGACCTCACCGGAGCCGTCTTCCTCACCCAGGCCCAGCTGAACGCGGCCAAGGGAGACGCCACCACGAGGCTGCCCCGGACGCTCAGCCGCCCGGCGCACTGGCCGTCCGGTGAATGATGCACGGGAACGGCCGCTGAGAAGGTATAACCGTTACCAGAACGAAGAGTTGACGTTTTTCGACGAGACAGGGGCCGTGGCTTGGACCGAGGGCCTCGGAGGTAACGGGTGCGGTATCGGGTCCTGGGCACGCTTGAGCTGAGGGACGGCGGCGAATGGACCTCCCTCGGCCCTGCCAAGTGGCGCATGCTGCTGGCGGTGCTGCTGTGCCACGCCAACCGGACCGTGCCCACCGAGCGGCTCATGGACGAGCTGTGGGGCGAGGAGGGGCGCCCGCAGAGCGCGGGCAAGCTGCTCCAGACCTATGTCTCGCGGCTGCGGCAGGCCCTGGGGGACGAGTCCGGCGACGTCCTGATCACCGACAAGCAGGGGTACAAGGCCCACGGGTACCGACTCGCCGTGGAGGCGGCCGAGTTCGACGCGCACCGCTTCGAGCAGCTGGTCGAGGAGGGGCGGCGCGGTCTGGACCGGGGCGCCCCCGAGGCCGCCGCGGAGCGGCTGCGCGAGGCGCTGGCGCTCTGGCGCGGCTCCCCCTTCCAGGACGTGCCCCCGACCCCGGCCGTGGAGGCGGAAACCGCAAGGCTCGAGGAGTGCCGTCTGGAGGCCCTGGACGCCCGGGTCGAGGCGGATCTGCGGTGCGGCCGCCACGCCTCGGTGCTGGGCGAGCTGGAGACGCTGACGGCCGAGTACCCCTTCCGGGAGGATCTGCGCGGCCGGCAGATGCTGGCGCTGTACCGGTCCGGGCGGCAGGCCGACGCCCTGGCGGCGTACCGCGATCTGCGCCGGGCCCTGTCCGACGAGCTCGGCGTCGAGCCGACCCCGGCGCTGCAACGGCTGCACCAGCGCATCCTGGCCGCCGACGAGACCCTGATGCCGCCGCCACCGGACCGTACGGAGGAGGGGGCACCGCGCGGCGGCTGGGGGGCGCCCTCGGCCGCTCCCCGGCCGGCTCCCCGGGGCCCCCAACAGCTGCCGCCCGCCAGCCCCGCCTTCACCGGGCGGCACAGCGAGGTCGCCGTGATCCGGACGCTGGTCGAGGAGCGGGACGACCTGGTGGCCGAGAGCGGCGAGGGCGGCGCGGGCGGGCGGCCCGTGGTGATCGCGGCCATCGACGGCACCGGCGGGGTCGGCAAGTCGAGCCTGGTCATCCACGCCGCGCACCAGCTCGCCGACCGCTTCCCCGACGGCCAGCTCTATGTGGATCTGCACGGCGCCACCGCGGGGCTGACCGCCCTGGACCCCGGCGAGGTGCTCGGCCGGTTTCTGCGCGCCCTGGGGGTGGACGGCTCCAGCGTCCCCAGCGACACCGACGAGGCGGCGGCCCAGTTCCGCTCCCTGGCGGCGGGCCGGCGGCTGCTGGTGATCCTCGACAACGCCGCCTCCGTGGAGCAGATCCGCCCGCTGCTTCCCGCGGGCCCCGGTTGCAGCGCGCTGGTCACCAGCCGCGAGATGCTCACCACCCTGGAGGGCGCCACCCATCTGCACCTGGACGTCCTCCCCCGCGACCAGGCCGTCGCGCTGCTGGAGCGGATCGTCGGCGCGGAGCGGGTCGGGGCCGAGCCCGAGGAGGCCGAGGCCATCACCCGGCTGTGCGGCGGGCTGCCGCTGGCGCTGCGGATCGCCGGGGCCCGGCTGGCCGCCCGCCCCAACCGCCCGCTGCGCTCCCTGGTGACCAAGCTGACCGACGCGCGCGGCCGGCTGGACGAGCTGAGCTTCGGCGACCTGGCCGTCCGTACCAGCTTCCAGGTCAGCTATGACGCCTTCCGCGAGGGCCGGCGGTCCGACGACCAGGACGCGGCGCGGGCGTTCCGGCTGCTCAGCGCGTTGCCCGGGCCGGATGTGAGCCTGCCGGTGGCCTCGGCCCTGCTGGGCTTGAGCGAGAGCCGGGCCGAGAGCGCCCTGGAGCGGCTGGTCGACGCGCAGCTGCTGGAGAGCCCGGACTCGATCCGCTACCACATGCACGATCTGCTCGGGCTGTTCGCCTCCGAGCGGGCCGAGCAGGAGGACTCCGAGAGCGAGCGCTCGTCGGCCGTGACACGCGCGCTGTCCTGCTATGTGGCCACCGCGCAGCAGGCGGTCGCCCTGCTCGATCCGCTCCGCCCCTGGCCGCGCCACGCCGTCGAGAGCGCCGTGGTCCCGCTCCGCGACGGCCGGGAGGCGGAGACGTGGCTGAAGGCCGAACTCCGCAATCTGCTGGCCGCCGTTACCCACTCCGCCGACCAGCCGGAGCCGGTGGCGCGCCTCGGGATGTGGCTGGCGCAGTGTTTGCAGTGGTTCCTCTATCCGCGGGCGCACACCCAGGACCTCCGGACGATCAACGAGCTGGCCATGCGGACCGCCCGCCGCCTCGGCGACCTGGAGGGCGAGGCGTGGGCGCTTGACCACCTCGCGGGGGCGTGCTGGCTGGAGCACTCGTATGAGGACATGCGGGAGTGTCTGGAGTCCGCGCTGGAGATCTGGCGGGAGCTGGGTCATCGCGAGGGCGAGCTGCGCTCTCTGTGCAACCTGGCCGACGCGCTGTGCGAACTGGAGCTCCACGAGGAGGCCATCGAGGTGCAGGAGCGCCATCTGGCCCTGGCCCGGGAGACCGGCGACCGGGCGGCCGAGGTGGTCGGCCTGGGCAACCTGGGCCGGGCCCACCGCGGTCTCGGCCGGTCCGAGGAGGCGCTGACCTGCTTCAAGGAGAGCCTGGAGGGGGCGCGGCGGACCGGCAACATCCACCACCAGGGGTTCGCCCTGTACGAGATGGGGATCACGTACATGGAGCAGGGGAGGTTCCCCGAGGGCCGGACGCACCTGGACCAGGGCCTGCCGGTGTGGAAGCAGGCGGGTACGTACGAGAGCTGGCGCGGGCACACCTGGAGCGGGCTCTTCCCCGCCTTTATGACGCTGGACGTACGGCCCGGCCCGCGCTGAGGCGGGCCGGGCCGGGGTCTGCCCGTGGGTTACGGCTTGCGGGCGACGCCGCCGTAGGCCCAGACGCGGGACGGGTCGTGCTCGGCGCCGATGCCCGGCCGCCACAGCGGCAGTTGCACAAGGCCGGGCTCCAGGAGTTCCAGCCCGCTGAAGAATCCCTGGATCTGCGACTGGTCGCGTGCCCCGGACGAGACGGGGCTGGTGAACCCGGACCAGTCCCGGTAGGGGTTCTGTGTGAAGTCGCCGGTGACATGGGACAGGACCAGACAGCTGCCCGGCGCGGCCCAGTCCATGAGCTCGGCGACCAGGCCCCAGGGGTCCTCCGCGTCGGCGATGTAGTCGAGGACGAACGCCATCACGATCGCCACCGGTTGCTGCGGGTCGAGCAGCCGGCGCAGCTCCTGGTTGTCCAGGATCCGCTCGGGCTCGCGCAGGTCGGCCCTGATGGTGGTGGTGCCCGAGCCGGCCAGCAGCGCGCGTCCGTGACTGGCCACGATCGGGTCGTTGTCGACGTAGACGACCCGGGCCAGCGGGTTGACCGACTGCGCGACCTCGTGGACGTTCGGGTTCACCGGCAGGCCCGAACCGATGTCCAGGAACTGGGTGATGCCGTCCGCGGCCAGGTCGCGGACGGCCCGGGCCAGGAAGCGGCGGTTGGACAGCGCGGTGTCCCGGACCTCGGGGGCGACCTTCAGAAACCGCTGGGCCTGCTCGTAGTCGGCGAGGTAGTTGTCCTTGCCGCCGACGAGGTAGTTGTAGACCCGGGCGGGATTCGCCTCGCGCCCCTGGCCGCGGCCGTGGCCGGCGTGTGGCCGGCTTCCCGGTGTCCTGAGCCCGATTCCGGCTCCGCTGCTGTTCATCCCGAATTCCCCTGACACGAGCATTGCCACCGCCTCACCGCATGCCGTTGCGCGTCATTGCCCGCGCGGCGCGAGCCCGGGCCGCCAGGTGACCGTTTCCCGCGGCCCCGGTTCCGCCCAGGCGACCGGGGCGCGGGACCACAGGTGGAAGGGCTGGTCGAGGTTCCCCTGCACCTGGCTGAGCTGTCCCCAGGAGTACACGTCCGAGTGGACGGCCGCGGCCTGAAGCGCCGCCTCGAGGCAGGCGCGTGCGGTCTTCTCCGCGCGGCAGGTGCCGCTGGGGCCGGACCCTTCCACTCCGCCGGAGACCTGAAAGGTGCTCCAGGCGTAGAGGGCTTCGTGCTCGGTGTGCGTGTGCTGTTGCTCGTCGACGTTCACTGGCCCTCTCCAGACGCATCCCAACCGGACGGCTGTAGCGATGTGTCCAGTGTGGAAGAGGGCGGGGTAGCGGCGGTATAGCGGCGGTAAACCGAGGGGCGGGCCGGTATACCGCGGCCACCGGTGAGCCCGTATCCGCTGGTGGGAGCCGGGTTCACCGGTGGGGTGGGCGCGCGGCGCGCCACGTGTCGCGGTATCGCCGCCTCAGCCGGCCGCGAACCGAGCCCAAAAGAAAAGGGCGCCTACTCGGCCAGCCAGTCCAGGATCTTGCGGTTGATGACCTCGGGCCGCTCCAGGTGCAGGAAGTGTCCCACCCCCTCGACCAGGTCGACGCGCGAGCCGGGCGGGAGGTGGTCCTTGGCGCTGCCGACCACGTCCGCGCCGATGCACCCGTCGTCCGTGCCGTGCAGATAGAGCGTGGGCCGCTCCCCGGTCCGGGTGACCGCCTCCTGCTCGGCGGCGTACTTCTCCAGGTGCTTCGACGGGTCGAACAGGGCGCGGTAGTAGCCGATGGCGGCCTCGAGGTTGGCCGGCTCCCGCAGGCTCTCCTTGACGTGGGCGATGTCCTGCTCGGCGTGGTGGTAGCCCGGCGACCAGTCCCGCCACAGGCCGTCGATCAGGGCCATGTCGTGCGCCGCGGCCCCCGCCTCGGCCAGGGGCGTCTGGAACAGGAAAATGTAGAACGAGCGCTTGAACTGGCCGTAGTCGAAGCCGAAGAAGTCGGCCAGCACTCCGCCGAGCGGCGGGACGGTCATGGTGACGGCCCGCCGCCAGCGCTCGGGGGAATGGCCGGTGGCGCCGTAGGTGGCGATCGCGCCCCAGTCGTGTCCGATGAGCACGGCGTCGTCGCCGCCGCCGAGCGCGTCGTGCAGCGCGTTGGCGTCGGCGGCCAGCGCGCCGGCCTGGTACGCGCCGTCGGCGGGTATGCCGGTGGGCGCGTAGCCCCTCATGAAGGGCGCGACGGCGTGGTAGCCCGCGTCGCCGAGGGCCGGTAGCAGATGGCGCCAGGTGTGCGCGGTGTCGGGGAATCCGTGGAGGCAGAGCGCCAACGGCGCGTCGGTCGGGCCCGCTTCGTAGTAGGCGAAGTCAAGTCCGTTTGCGTTGACATATTTCAGCTGTGTCACGCCGGGGATGCTATGCCACCCCCATGGGCTCGTCCATGAGCGGCAGGTGTCCCTGCCGCGGCCCACCGCCTGCCCCTTCGATGGGCAACACCGTTGCGTTCACGTGTTGTTCGATGTTGAGGAGGGCGGTGCAACACACGGGCGAGGGTGGCAGACTGCGCATCACACCGTCCAGTTGACCGAGCAACGGACGTGTGTGCGTATTTCCGGCACAGCGCGAGGGAGCCCCTATGACCGGCCAGAGCAGTGGAGTCGCGGAGGACCGCGGCTCCATGGTGCACCGCGGATTCCTCTACCAGGACGAGGAGGAGGTGGTCTCGGTCGGCGTGCCTTTCCTGCGCGCCGGTCTCGAGGCCGACGACGCCGTCGCCGTCGTCGCCTCCAAAGCGAACATCACCGCGCTGCGGGACGCTCTGGGCCAGGACGCCTCGTCGGTGCAGTTCGAGGACGCGCTCAGCTGGTACCAGCACCCGGTGCGGACCATCGCCGCCTACGACGCCTACGTCAAGGCCCAGAAGCCCCGCCGGGCCCGGCTGGTCGCGGAGCCGGTGTGGCAGGGGCGCACCCCGCTCGAGGTCGTGGAGTGGGCGCGCTACGAGTCCATCGTCAACGCGGCGTTCAGCGACTCCGGCGCGCGCGTGATCTGTTGCTACGACCGGGAGACGCTGCCCAACGAGATCCTCGACTACGCGCGGCGGACCCACCCCGAGATGATCGACGGCGAGGGGCCGCGCAGGAGCCCGCAGTACACCGACCCGGGCCCGTTCATCGCCACCTGCGACCGCCGGCCGCTCCCCCGCGCCCCCCGGCTGGCCGAGATGATGTCCATCGACACGGCCGACATGGACGCCCTGCGCGCCTTCGCCACCGAGCGGGCCGACCGCCACGGGCTTGCGGGTGACGCGCTGCGCGACATGGTCGCCGCCGTGGTCGAGGTGGCCACGACCGCCGCCCGGCACGGAAGGGCGCCGGCCGCCCTCCGGATGTGGACCGACAACGGCGATCTGGTCAGCGAGATCTCCGGCCCCGGCCACTGGTACCCGGACGCGCTGTGGGGCTTCGCCCCGCCGGCCGACTCGGAGCCCGCGTTCGGGCTGTGGGGGGTCCGCATGCTGTGCGATGTGGTGCAGATGCAGGCCGACACGGACGGCACCGTCATCAGGCTGCGCACCCGTATCTGAGCGCGGATAAACCGCGGAAAGGCAGCGGCCCGGCGGGCGAAGGCGACGGCGCGTGTTCCTGAGGTGTTCACGCGCTGTCGCCTTCGTCCGCCGGGCCGGATCATTACGGTGCCGATCATGAACGGACTTCAGGTGTCACGCCGCGCCGTGCTCGGCGGGGTCTTGGGAGGGGCCGCGGGGCTGGCGCTCGGCGGTACGGCGACGGCCGCGGAGCCCGGGCGCGGCAGGCCGCCCCGGGTGCTGGTGGCCACCAACGAGCCCTGGGGTACGTACCACGTCAAGCCGCTGCTCGCCGAGGTGGCGCGGCGCGGGTGGCAGCTGACCCAACTGGTGCCGGACTACACCCAGATCACCCCCGGGGACCCGGTGCGGGTCGCCACCCCGGCCGACGCCCCGGAGGCGGATCTGCTGGTCGTCACGGGGGCCGGGGACTGGCCGGCGGACTGCGCCGCCCGGTTCCGGCGGCTCCCGCTGGCCGCGAGCGCCCTGGCCTACCAGAAGCCGGTCGAGGCGCCGCGCGCCCGCGAGCTGCGCCCCCGGATCCGGCTGCTGACCGCCTCCTCGCCTGCCGAGGGACGGGCGTTCGCCCAGTACCTGGGCACGCGGCGGCCGGTCCGGGCGGTCGGTTCACCGCAGACCGACCGCCTCCCGGCGCGCCGCCCGGAGCCCGGTCTGGTGCTCGTCCTGACCAGCGTCACACACCCGGACGCCACGGGAGACGCGGCCCCGGGCACGGAACTGCTGCTGGCCGGTGCGGAGAAGCTCGCCGCGGCGGGCAAGCGGATCCTGGTCGGTCTGCACCCGCGCGAGGACCGCCGGCTCTGGGACCGCTACGAGATCAGCGACGTCCCGTCGGTCACGGCTTCCGCGCGCGCCGAGGCGGCGATCGGCATCCCCGGGACGGTCTTCCCGCTGGTCGCCGCCGTCGGCACCCCGCTGGTCGGCTGCACCGACCCCGAACTGACCGTGCCGGACTACCTGCTGGCGGTCTGCTCGGCCACCGTCGACGACGCGGGCGCGGCGGTCGCCGCGGTGGACGCGGCCCACCTCCCGGATGCCGCCGTCCTCGCGGACGCCGTCGGGCCGGTCGGCGGCTCGGCCGCCCGGCTGCTCGACGCCTGGCTGCGCTGCGCCCGGCAGGGGGCCCGCCGCCCCTGAGCGCGCGGCTGCGGTGCTCCTCGGCGCCGGCTCAGTGGTGGTGGTCGGCGCGGGTGGCGCGCCGGTAGGTCGTGGTGATCCGGGCGAGCTCCTCCGGGGACCGCGCGTCCCCCGAGCGCTGCATCTCACGGTTCGCGGCGACGACGGCGGCGGTGGCCTCCCGCCGCGCCTTCTCGTAGGCGGCCAGGCCGCGGGAGAAGTCACGGGCGAGCTCCTCGGCCAGTACCCGGGCGTCGACGATGGCCTGCGAGGCCCCGTTGGCGCCGACCGGGTACATGGGGTGCGCGGCGTCGCCGAGCAGGGTGACCCGCCCTTCGCCCCAGGTCGGCAGGGGGTCACGGTCGACCATCGGGTATTCCAGGATCTCCGGGCTGTTCTCGATCAGCGCGGGTACGTCCAGCCGGCCCAGGTCCCAGGCGCCGAAGTGCTCCAGGACCTCATCGGCGCGCCCCGGGGAGTTCCAGTCGGCGCCGCCGGGCAGCGGGCCCGGCTCGGCGACCGTCACCATGGCCACCCAGTTCACCAGGGACGGGCCGATCGGATACGCGATCAGCTCGGCACCCGACGGGCCGCGCGCGATGATCATGGAGCGGCCACCGGGAAACGGCCCGGCCTCGGCCGCCCCGCGCCACATCCGCACCCCCGACCACAGCAGCGGGCCCTGGTCGGGGTGCAGCCGGGCGCGCACCGCCGAGTGCAGCCCGTCCGCGCCGATCAGCGCCGCCGCCTGAATCTCGGCCCCGGGAACCCGGGCCCGGACCCCGTCGGCGTCCTGCTCGAAGTCCAGCAGCCGGGCGCCGGTGCGTACGGCCTGCGGGCCGAGCCGGTCGTACACGGCGGCCAGCAGCAGGGCCTGAAGCCGGCCGCGGTGCACCGAGTACTGCGGCCACCGGTAGCCCCCGGCGAGCCCGCGCGCCTCGGTGAAGAGCGTGTTCCCGGACGGGTCGCAGTACACGTTCTCGGCGGTGGCGACCGAGATGCGGGCCAGGTCCTCGCCGAGGCCGAGCGCGGTCAGCTCCCCCACGGCGTGCGGCAGCAGATTGATGCCGAGGCCCAGCGGGCGCAGCTCGCGGACGGCCTCGATCACGGTGGCCTCGATGCCCGCCGCGTGCAGGCTCAGGGCGGCGGTCAGCCCGCCGATCCCGGCCCCGGCGATGAGCACCCGCACGGTCAGCTCCTGATCTCGGGGCGGTCGATCACGCGCAGCCAGCTCCCGTCGGGCTGGCGCCGTACGACCTGGACCCGCCCGCCGGTGTTGTCGGCGGGGTGCGTGGAGGTGACGGCGAGGTCGCCGTTGCGGACGGTCGGCAGCGCCGGTTCCTGCTCGAAGCGGGGCACCTGCGCGAGCATCCGCTCGAACACGGCCCGGATCGCGTCGCGGCCGACCGTCTGCGACCCGGGCGGATAGGCAAGCACGGCGTCGGGCTCGTACAGCTCGGCGAGGCCCTCGGCGTCCCCGGCGTTGGCCCGCTCCACGAACAGGCGGGTGAGGTCCTCGGGCTCGGTGGCCCGCTCGCGGGCGGTGGTCCGATCGGTCATGGCTGCTCCCGGTCTCCGGTCGTCTCTCGTCCTGACACCTCCACTCTGCGGCCTCGCGATCTAGAAGTCCAAGAGCTGGTTGTGCTGCTCGCTAGAATCAATCGTTATGGAACTTCGGCAGCTCGAATACTTTGTGGCCGTGGTCGAGGAGGCCAACTTCACCAGGGCGGCGGAGCGGCTCCATGTGGCCCAGCCGGGCGTCAGCGCGCAGATCAGGCGCCTGGAGCACGAGCTCGGGCAGGAGCTGCTGGACCGCTCGGGGCGCTCGGTGCGGCCGACCGAGGTCGGCGCGGCAGTCCTCCCCCACGCCCGGGCCGCGCTCTCGGCGGTGTCCGGGGTGCGGCTGGCCGTCGAGGAGCTGACCGGGCTGGTCCGCGGACATGTCGCCATCGGTACGGTGACCTCCCACAACGTCGACCTGGCCACGCTGCTCGCCGAGTTCCACGACGACCACCCGGCAGTGGAGATCACCCTCACCGAGGACGGATCCGACCGGCTCATCGACGCGCTGCGCGGCGGCCGGCTGGACGCGGCGATCATCGCCTTCGGCACCACGCCCCCGCCGGACCTCGAGACCCACGTCGTCACGGAGGACGCGGTGGTCGCGGCCGTCAGCCCGGATCACGAACTGGCCGGGCGGTCGACGATCCCGCTCGACGCGCTGCGCGACCGGGTGCTGATCAGCCTGCCCCAGGGCACGGGCATCCGCTCGCTGCTCAACGAGGCCTGCGCCGCGGCCGGGTTCACCCCGCACATCGCCTTCGAGGCCGGCACCCCCGCGGTGCTCGCCCAGCTCGCGGCGCGCGGGCTGGGCATCGCGATCGTGCCCTCGGGCATCGTGCGGTCGCGCGAGGACCTGCGCGCGCTCACGATCACCCGGCCCGCGCTGCGCGGCACCCTGGCGCTTGCCTGGCGCGCCGAGGGCCCCATCAGCCCCGCCGCCCGCGCCCTGATCGGGCGCGCGCGGCGGCAGATCGGCGACTGGGCAGCCTAGGGCAGTTCCAGGAGCGCCTGCGCCGGGAGGTGGTCGCTGGGAAACTGGCCGTCCCGGGAGTAGGTGTTGATGGTGGCGGCATGCGTGCGCACCGCGGGCGAGGTGAGGATCCAGTCGATCCGGTCACCGTCCGGGACCAGCGGCTTGTAGCCGTGGAAGGTCGCGTACAGCGCGCTGCGCCGCTCGGCGGCGTCCCAGGCGTCGACCAGGGAGCCGCCGCCCAGCATCGCGTCGTAGACCGGGTTGCCGTGGGCGGCGACGTTGAAGTCGCCGGTGACGATGCGGGGCAGGGCGGCGTCGAGGCCGCCGAGCCGCTCGGTGATCAGCGCGCCGGCGCGCTCGCGGGCGGGCTGGCTGCGGTGGTCGAGGTGGGTGTTCAGGGCGTAGAACTGCCCTCCGGTGCGCTTGTCATGGAAACGGACCCAGGTGACCATGCGGACCACCGCCCCGCCCCAGGTGTTGGACCCGATCACATACGGGGTGTCGGACAGCCAGAAGTGGTCGTACTCGAGCGGTTCGAGGCGGCCGGTGTCATAGAAGACGGCCATGAACTCATCGCGGCTGCCGCCCGCCCGCCCCGTGCCCAGCCAGTCGTAACGCGCCCCGAGGTCCTGGGCGATATCGCGCAGCTGGCCGTACAACCCCTCCTGGGTGCCGAGGAGTTGGGGCGCCTCGCGGCGCAGCAGCTCCCGCATCACGGGGCGGCGCCGGGCCCAGGAGTTGGGCTCGGCGTCGGAGGCGTAGCGGAGGTTGAAGGTCATGACGCGCAGCCGCGCGTCACGCTCCGGGCCGGAGTCGGCCTCGGCGGCGCCCTCGGCGTGGATGGCCAGTGGCATGGCCAGGGCCGCGGCTGTCGCGGCGCGCATGCCGTGGCGACGGCTGAACACAGGTGCGGGCATGGCTCCTCCGTAAGGTCCGGCGATGGCCTCAAGTCTCGGGCCTCGCGGTGTGGGCGAAGTGACCTGCGGTGACCGTGCTTTGAAACGTAGGACTACCCGCGGATTGCCGCCGAGCCACCGCGCGGCGGCTCGGATCGCGGAGATTTCCCCGCGGCGATCTGTATTGAGAGCGGCCGCGGCGGGGCAGGCGCCCCCGGGTCCGATGACCGTTCGATCAAATGTTCCCGGGAGAGTCAGTGCAGCAGGACAGCCCCACGCGAGTGCGAACTCCGTCGGCCGCCGCCGCGCCGCCCCGGGCCGGCGGCTCCGCGGGCCGCACCCGCGACCCGTACTTCGACAACGCGAAGTACCTCACCATCGTGCTGGTGGTCTGCGGTCACGCCTGGGAGCCGCTCACCTACGGCAGCCGCACCGTGACCGCGGCGTATCTCACGGTGTACGCGTTCCACATGCCGGCCTTCGCGCTGATATCGGGCTATTTCTCGCGCGGTTTCGACCTGGGGCCCGGGCGGCTGCGGCGGCTCCTGACCGGAGTCGCGGTGCCGTACGTCGTCTTCGAGGTCGCGTACACCCTCTTCTACCGCTGGGCGCAGGACGACCCGGGCTATCCGATCAGCCTGTTCGACCCCTGGTATGTGATGTGGTTCCTGGTCGCGCTGTTCATCTGGCGGCTCACCACGCCGCTGTGGCCGGCCCTGCGCCATCCGGTGCCGGTCGCGCTGGCCCTGTCCGTGCTCGCCGCGGTCTCACCGGACGTGGGCGGCGATCTGGCCCTCCAGCGGGTGCTGGCGTTCCTGCCCTTCTTCGTCCTCGGGCTGTCGCTGCGGCCCGAGCACTTCACGCGGCTGCGCACCCGGCGGGTCCGGCTGGCCGCGCTGCCGGTCGGCGCGGGGGCGCTGCTCGCCGCGTACGCGCTGGCGCCCCGGCTGGACGCGGGGTGGTTCTACCGGCGCGGGAGCGTGGCAGGCCGGGGCGTGCCGGCCTGGGCCGGGGTGTTCACCACCCCCGCGCTCTTTCTGCTGGCGCTGGCGCTGACGGCCGCGTTCCTGGCCTGGGTGCCAGGGCGGCGGCTGTGGATCACCGCGCTCGGCACCGGGACGATGTACGGCTATCTGCTGCACGGCTTTGTGATCAAGTCGTCCCGCTTCTGGGACTGGTACGACCACCCCTGGCTGCACACCCCCGTCGGCGAGCTGGCGGTCACGGGCGCCGCGATCGCCATGATCACCGTGCAGTGCACCGCGCCCGTGCGGCGCGTGTTCCGCCCCCTGGTCGAGCCCCGGATGGCCTGGGCGTTCCGGCGCGAGACCGAGGGCTCCGGCCGGGGCGCCGCCAAGAACGCCGCAAACACCGCGCAGCATCAGAAAACAGCACAGGACACTCACTAGAGTGGGTGATATCCGCGTGAGGCGGGCACAAGCCATATCCGGAGCACACCGGACCGCCATCAGGTGAGAAACCAGGTGAGGAGTCGGCCATGCCGCAGACAATGGAGTGGAAGGTCCACCTCTACCTCTACGAGGACCAGGGAACGACGAAGGCGCGTGTGGTGCTCGACACGAAGGACACCTCGTTCACCGGCCGGGGCGTCGCCCGGTGCAGCCCCGAGGACCACGATGTGCCGGAGATCGGCGACGAGCTGGCGGCCGGGCGGGCCATGCACGACCTGGGCGAACAGCTGCTGATCGCCGCGGAACGCGATATCGAGGGCGAGATCGTCTCGCACCGCCCACGGATCAGGCCGGCCCCCGGGTGGGCCCTGTAGGCGGTCGCTCCGCCGCGGGCGCCGCTGGTCCACCGGCGGCGCCGCGCGGCGGCTGCGGCAGGAGGCCGCCCGACACGCGGCCGCCCGCCGGAGGACCTCACCCCCAGCGGGTGGAATAGCCGCTGTACCTCCGCCGGCCCGGCCGGATGACCAGCGTGGCCAGGAACCCGAGGAGTCCCGCGCCGATGAGCGCCAGCCCGGGGCCGAGGCTCTCCGCGTAGGAGACGATCCCGGCGAGCGACGACGTGTCGCCCTGGGTCCCCGGAATGATCGGGCTGACCTGTCCGCCCGCGCCTCCCGGCGCAACCGGGGCGCCCGCGCCGTTGGCGCCATTGGCGGGGGTGGTGGGCGCGGCGCCCGCGGCGGCGTCGCCGCCGTCGCTCGCCGGGGCGTTCGGGATGGACACGCCGAGCGCAGTCAGCGCCTTGGTCACCGGCTGGAAGAAGGTCACGCCTCCGCTGGTGCAGTCGCCGGTGCCGCCGGAGGTCACGCCGAGCGCCACGTTCTGCGCGAACAGCGGGCCCCCGCTGTCACCGGGCTCGGCGCACACATTGGTCTGGATGAGCCCGCTGACGGTGCCCTCGGGGTAGTTCACCGTCGCGTTCAGCGCCGTCACCTCGCCCGACCGCAGCCCCGAGGTGCTGCCGCTGCGCGACACCTGCTGGCCGACGACCGGATCGGCGGCGCCGGTGATCCGCACGATCTGCCCGTTCCCGACGTTCAGCACGCTGCTCTGGTCCAGGTCGGCGTTCTGGTACTGCACGAGGGAGAAGTCGCTTCCGGGGAAGTCGCTCCTGACCGTCGTGCCGACGGTGGTGTTTCCCTGGTTGTCCGCGAACCACGGGGTGCCGTTCGGACCGCAGTGGCCCGCCGTCAGGATGAACCCGGCCTGGCCGTTGGTCACATTGAACCCGGCCGAGCAGCGCCCGCCCTGGGTGAAGATCGGCTCGGCGCCGGCTGTGCGGGTGGTGAAGGAGCCGGTCGTCCGCTCCATCCGCACCTCGCCGCCGATCTCCGCGGCCACCCCCTTCATCCGTGACCACTGGTCGGTGGAGACGGTGCTGTCGCCGAGCACCACCACCTTGTTGGTCGTGGCGTCCACCGCCCAAGCGGTCCCCGCCACCCGGGGCGCCGCCCGTAACGTGTCGGTCGCCGAGCGCAGCTGCCGCATGCTGTACCGCACCTGCTTGGCCCGCGCCCCCGCCCGGGTGACCTCCTCGGCCGCCGCCTCATCCGTCACCGCGACCACCGCCCGGCCGTCGGCGCCGATCCAGCCGCCGGCCGTACGGGAGGTGCCGAGCTTGTCCACCAGGCTCCTGGCCAGCTCGGCGTCCCGGGTGTCTCTCGCCCCCAGGGCCCGGGTGGGATCGCCGCCGGACTTGTGGGCGGGCGATCCGTCCGCCGCGGCCTGAGAGACCATCAGACCGCCGCACACCACTGCCCCGATGGCCACCAGGCGCGCGACACGGTGCGCCCTGCGCCGCGTGTGTCCCACCAGCCTGCCTCCTTACGTCGTTCCAGCACGGCGCCGCCCTCCGGTCGCCGGGGCCCTGGACGGCATGGACCCCCCTTCCATACGGACCGCGGCGCCATTCCGCTCACCACGACCTCAGATGACCGGGAAATCGGGGCCGGGCCACCTACGATCGTGAGAATGAACAGCGCAGACGTCCTGGCCGACGGCTTCGGCCGCGTTCAGGAGACGGTTCACGAAGCGGTGAAGGGACTTAACGAGGACCAGCTGGCCACCCGCCTCGACGACAAGGCCAACACCGTCGCCTGGCTGGTGTGGCACTTGACGCGGGTTCAGGACGACCATGTCTCCGAGGTCGCGGAGACCGAGCAGGTCTGGACCGAGGAGGGCTGGTACGACCGGTTCGGGCTGCCCTTCTCGGCGGCGGCGACGGGCTACGGACACCGGGCCAAGGACGTGGCCGCCGTCCGGGTGCCCCCGAAGCTGCTCCTCGGGTACCACGACGCCGTCCACGAGCGCACCGTCGGCTTCGTCCGGGGGCTGCGCGACGCCGATCTGGACGTGATCGTGGACGAGGCGTGGACCCCACCGGTGACGCTGGGCGTCCGGCTGGTCAGCGTCATCTCCGACGATCTCCAGCACGCGGGGCAGGCGGCGTTCATCCGCGGCGTGCTGCGGCGGCGGTAGCGCGGCCCGAGGCGCGATCCGTCCTTCAGCTCAGCGCCATCCCTCCGCGCCGCGGCAGTCCGCCGCCCCGCCCCGGCTGCCGCTCAGCCGCGCCCGACCGTCACCGTGCGTGCCGCCGCCGCGCCCGGACGCGCAGCGCCCGGCGCTCCTCCTCGCTCGTGCCGCCCCACACGCCGTGGGTCACCCCCGCGTCCAGCGCGTACTCCCGGCACTCGTCGATCACCGGGCAGCGGCCGCAGATCCGCTTGGCCCGCGCCCGCTGCTCCTGGGCCGCCGGGCCCGCCACCCCCACCGGGAAGAACAGTTCCGGGTCCTCGTCCACGCACGCGGCGTGGCGCCACCACTCCATGGCCGCTCCTCAGCTGCCGATCGCCGTACGCCTGACGGGTGGCGGGTCCCCCGCGGCCCGGGCGGCAAACGGCCGTACGGGCGCCGAACTCCGGTTACGGCATACGGGTTATGACAGACAGTCAGCTCAGCAGTCGCTCGGGCAGTCGGAACACCCTAGTCGCGCGGCGGGCCGAAGCCGCCGCCGCCCGGCGTGTGGACGACGAGCACGTCCTCCGCCCCGGCCTCCGCCGTGTCACAGCCGCCGAGCCGGTCCACCGAGCCGTCGGCGCGCTCGATCAGGTTCTCGCCGCACGCGCCCGGCCCGCCGCCCGCCATGCCGTACGGCGGCACCCGCCGATGGCCGGTCAGCAGCGCCACCGTCATCGGCTCCAGGAAGCGGATGCGGCGGGTGACGCCGTGGCCGCCGCGCCAGCGGCCGCGGCCGCCGCTGCCGCGCCGCACCTCAAAGGCGTCCACGCGCACCGGGTAGCGCCACTCCAGGACCTCGGGGTCGGTCAGCCGGGAGTTGGTCATATGGGTCTGCACGGCGTCCGCGCCGTCGAAGCCGTCCCCGGCTCCCGAGCCGCTGGCCACGGTCTCGTAGTACTGCACGCGGTCGTTGCCGAAGGTGACGTTGTTCATCGTGCCGGAGCCCTCGGCCTGGATGCCCAGCGCCGCGTACAGCGCGCCGGTGACGGCCTGTGAGGTCTCGACGTTGCCCGCGACCGTGGCGGCGGGGAAGGCGGGCGCGAGCATCGAGCCCTCGGGAATGCGGACCTCGAGGGGCTTGAGGCACCCGCTGTTGAGCGGGATGTCCTCGGCCACCAGCGTCCGGAAGACATAGAGCACGGCCGCCATCACCACCGAGCTGGGCGCGTTGGCGTTGCCCGGCTGCTGCGGTGAGGTCCCGGTGAAGTCCAGTACGGCCCCGCGCGCCGCGCGGTCCACCCTCAGGGACACCTCGATGACCGCGCCACTGTCCGTCTCGTAGCGGTACGAGCCGTCCTTGAGGCGCGGGACGATGCGGCGCACGGATTCCTCGGCGTTGTCCTGCACGTGTCCCATATAGGCGTGGACGACGTCCAGGCCGAACTGCCCGATCATCCGGCGCAGTTCATGGATGCCCTTCTCGTTGGCGGCGATCTGGGCCCGCAGATCGGCGAGGTTCGCCTCGGGGGCGCGCGACGGATACGGCCCGGAGGTCAGCAGCTCGCGGGTCTCCCGCTCGCGCAGTCGGCCGTCCCGTACCAGCAGCCAGTTGTCGAAGAGCACGCCCTCCTCCTCGATCCGGCGGCTGAAGGCGGGCATCGAGCCGGGCGTAATGCCGCCGATCTCGGCGTGGTGGCCGCGCGAGGCGACGAGGAACAGCAGCTCGGCGCCGCGCTCGTCGAAGACCGGGGTGACGACGGTGACGTCCGGCAGATGGGTGCCGCCGTGGTACGGGTCGTTGATGGCGTACACGTCGCCCGGCCGCATCGCGTCCCCGTTGCGCCGCAGCACCTCCTTGATCGACTCGCCCATGGACCCGAGGTGCACCGGGATGTGCGGGGCGTTGGCGATGAGATTTCCCCCGGCGTCGAAGAGGGCGCAGGAGAAGTCCAGCCGCTCCTTGATGTTCACGGAGTGGGCGGTGTTCTCCAGGCGCAGGCCCATCTGCTCGGCGATCGCCATGAAGAGGCTGTTGAACACCTCCAGCATCACCGGGTCGACCTCGGTGCCGACCGCCATGGTGCGCGGCCGCGGGCGCACCCGGGTGAGCAGCAGATGGCCGCCCTCGCCGACGGCGGCCCGCCAGCCCGGATCGACGACGGTGGTGGCGTCCGACTCGGCGACGATCGCGGGGCCGGTGACGGCGTCCCCGGGGCGCAGTTCGGCGCGCTCGTACAGCGGGGTGTCCCGCCAGGCGCCCTCGGTGAACATCCGCACGGTGGCGGCCGGGCGCGGCCCGCCCGCGCGCCCCGGCCGCCCGTCCGGGTACCCGCCGGTGGGGGCCGTTGGGCCCGCCGCGCCGACGGCCTCGACCGACACCGCCTCGGCCACGAGCGGCTTGTCCATGGTGAAGGCGTAGCGCGCGCGGTGCTCCCGTACGAACTCCTCGGCCATCGCCTCGGCGGTGTCCAGGCGGACCGGGATGGCCGAGTCGGTTCCCGCGTACCGCAGATGGACCCGGGCCGAGGTGGTGACGGTCTCCTCGGGGACGCCGTCCGCGCGCAGCTCGGCGCGCGTCCGCAGCTCCAGCTCCGCGCAGGTCTCGCGCACCCGCGGCAGCGTGGCCTCGCCCAGCTCCGCCTCGACGGCCTGTTCGCGCATGGCGGTGGCGTCGGCCACGCCGATGCCGTACGCGGAGAGCACACCCGCGAGCGGCGGCACGACCACGGTGTTCACGCCGAGCGCGTCGGCGACCGCGCACGCGTGCTGGCCGCCCGCGCCGCCGAAGCTGGTGAGCGCGTAGCGGGTGATGTCGTGGCCGCGCTGCACGGAGATCTTCTTGACGGCGTTGGCCATGTTGAGCACCGCGATGTCCAGGAAACCGGCCGCGACCTCCTCCGGCCCGCGCCGGTCGCCCGTCTCCTCCGCGATGCGGGCGGCGAGGGCGGCGAAGCGGCCGCGCACCGTCTCGGCGTCCAGGGGCTGGTCGCCGCGGGGGCCGAACACCGCGGGAAAGTGGCCCGGCTGGACGCGGCCCAGCATCACGTTCGCGTCGGTCACGGTCAGCGGGCCGCCGCGCCGGTAGCAGGCCGGGCCCGGGACGGCCCCGGCGGAGTCGGGCCCCACGCGGTAGCGCCGCCCGTCGAAGTGGAGCACCGAGCCGCCGCCCGCCGCCACGGTGTGGATGTTCATCATCGGAGCGCGCATCCGCACCCCGGCCACCTCGGTGCCGAAGACCCGCTCGAACTCGCCCGCGTAGTGCGACACATCGGTCGAGGTGCCGCCCATGTCGAAGCCGATGACCCGGTCGTGGCCCGCCTCGCCCGAGGCGCGCACCATGCCGACGACCCCGCCCGCGGGGCCGGACAGCACCGCGTCCTTGCCCCGGAAGTGCGAGGCCTCGCGCAGCCCGCCGTTGGACTGCATGAACATCAGCCGGATGCCGCGCAGCTCCGCGGCCACGTCCTCGACATAGCGGCGCAGGATCGGGGAGAGATACGCGTCGACGACGGTGGTGTCGCCGCGCGGCACCAGCTTCATCAGCGGGCTCACCTCATGGGAGCAGCTGACCTGCGTGAAACCCAGCTCGCGCGCCACCGCCCCGACCGCCCGCTCGTGCGCGGCGTGCCGGTAGCCGTGCAGCAGCACGACGGCGGCGCTGCGGAAGCCGTCCCGGTACGCGGTGCGCAGCGCGCGTGCGGTGGCGTCCAGGTCCGGCGCGCGCACCACGCCGCCGTGGGCGTCCACCCGCTCGGGCACCTCGACGACCCGGTCGTACAGCGCCTCGGGCAGCACGATCCGCCGGTCGAACAGGCGGGGGCGGTTCTGGTACGCGATGCGCAGCGCGTCCCGGAAGCCTTCGGTGACCACCAGGACGGTCGGCTCGCCGGTGCGCTCCAGCAGGGCGTTGGTGGCGACGGTGGTGCCCATCTTGACGACGGCGATCCGGTCGGCCGGGATGGGCTCGTCGGGGGCGAGGCCGAGCGTCAGCCGGATGCCGGCGACGGCCGCGTCCCGGTATCGCTCGGGGTGGTGCGAGAGCAGCTTGCGGGTCTCCAGGCGGCCGTCCGGGCGCTTGCCCACGACGTCCGTGAAGGTCCCGCCACGGTCGATCCAGAACTCCCAGCGTCCCGTCGTCACCCCGCCATTGTCGCCCCTTTTGTCCGGACGGCCGGGTCTGTGTGATCGGCCTGGTCGGTGTCGTGGGGGGTGGCCCGCTCGCGGGTGATGGTGGCGAGGGCGGCGCGGGTCTCCCGACGGTCCCGGGCGTCCAGCAGGTGGCCGGTGCCCAGCACGGCGTGGCGGCATTCGACGGCCGCCAGCCGGAGGAGGTCGGGCAGCAGATCGGTGCAGCGGTCGGCGACCCAGCGGGTGCCGCGTGTGGCCATCCACCAGGTGCCGGAGAGCAGCGACGGCGGCGGGCCGTCGAGCGCCTCGGCGGGCGGGTGGCCGGTGGCCATCCCGCGCGCGGCGAGGCACGCGTGGAACTCCCGCGCCAGCAGCCGGTGTCCGAGCTCGCTCGGATGCAGCCGGTCCACGCTCCACGCCGCCCGCCGGGCGACCCAGGCGTGGTCGGCGAGATGCACATGCACCGCCTCGTACCGCCGGGACAGCGTGTGCACGACGGCGTTCACGGCGCGCATCCGGCGGGCCAGGGGCCGGGCGAGCGGGGGCGGCAGCCCCAGCATCCGGCCGGGGTCGGGGAGACACGCGGTGAGCACCACGGCGCCGTCGGCGCGCAGCGCGCCGATCGTCGTGTCGAGCGCCTCGGCGACCCGCCGGATGTCGAACGCGGCGCGGAGGGTGTCGTTCGCGCCGGCCACGACCGAGGCGAGGTGCGGCCGGGCGGCGCGGGCGGCGGCCAGCTGCCCGTCGGCGACGTCGGTGGAGAGCGCGCCGCTCCGGGAGACGTTCACGAGCTCCACCGCCCCCGGGAGGGGCGCGAGCCCGGCCGCCAGGTGCACGGCCCAGCCGCGCCGGCCCCCGCCGGGCGCGGGGTCGCCCATCCCCTCGGTCAGCGAGTCGCCGAGCGCGACGAACCGCAGGGTGTGGGGTGCGCGGTCGACGGCGGCGGGCGGGCCCGGGGACCGCGGCGGCTGTACGGCCGGATGGCCGCCCGGGTCGTCCGGGACGGCCGCGAAAACGGCCGGGGCGGCCGAAACCGGCGGCCGCGGAGAACGTGCCGGAAGCGGGCCCACGGTCAGGCCGCCCGGCTCGCCCGTCTCCGGCCGCTGCCCGACGGCTCGTCGCGCGGCGGTACGCGGCGCCACGACGACGCCGTCCGGCGGGACCTCTCCGTCCTGCCGCCCCGCCGGATCCGCCGGGACCGGGGCGCCCGGGCCCCACATCGCGGTCACAGCCGCCGCCGCACGCGGGACAGGCCGTGGTCGGCAGCGCCTTCGGAAGTGCCCGGCCGCGTCCGGCTGACCGCCCGCCACGAGAGGGATCCCGCCGCCTGGCCTCGAGGTTGTCCGGGCGGGCGTCGCATCGCCGTACCGCTTCGCTGCTGCCGGCCACCGGGTCCGCGGTACGGCGTCCGGCTCCGGTCGGCGCGGGTAGCGGCGGCAGCCGCGTGCACCGAGGCCGAGGCCGCGCTGGACAGCCGTCGGCGCCCCGGCAGGCCGCGGCGCCGTGTGCCCAGGTCGTGTCCGCGGGGTCGCGGTCCTGGGCCCGGCGGGACATCGCGGACGCGGCCCGGGCCCCGGCCGGGCGATCTCCGAGGCTGTGACTCCCCTGGCCTTCGCCCCAGATGAGTCCAGGCTGAAGGGGCATCACAGGGCACAGGGGCGCCCTCGCGTCGGGTGCTGCGGTCGATAACCGGCTGACGCGGGACGGCGGCCGAGACCGCCCGAACGGGGCCTGCGCCGCGGGCCGAGCTCATCGCCCGGTCCCGGCGGCCGGGCCGACCGGCAGGCCGTCCGCGCGCGCCGACGCCTCCGAGGAGGGGGCCTCATCGGTACGGCGATCACGACCGGAGACATCGCCGCTGACGAGCGACCCGCCGTGGACAGGAGACACGTCGTGGACGGGCTGCGCGTCGTGCGCCGCGAGGAACGCGGCCACCGCCTCCGGCCAGCTGTAGCGCTCGGCGCGGGCACGGGCCGCGGCGCGGCGGATGGGCTCGGGGCGGGACAGGACGTGTTCGACGGCGTCCGCGAACGCCGCGCCATGGTCCGCCGCCGTCGCGCCCGCGGCGCCGACGATGGCCGGGAGGGCGGACAGTTCGCTGACGACGACAGGCGTGCCGCACGCCAGCGCCTCGAGCGCGGCCAGCCCGAAGGTCTCCGCGGGCCCCGGGGCGAGCACGACGTCGGCGCTCGCCTGGAGCGCGGCGAGCGTGCCCCGGTCGGCCACATGGCCCAGGAACGCGGCCGGGAGCCCCTCCGCGCGAGCGCGGGCCTCAAGGCGCGGCCGCAGCGGGCCGTCGCCCGCGACCACGAGCGCCGCGCGCACGCCCCGCCGGCCCAGCTCGGCGAGCGCGTCGAGCGCGCGACCCGGTCGCTTCTCCGGCGACAGACGCGAGCACATCACCAGGAGCACCGCGGCGCCGCCCCGGTGCCGGTCGCGCAGCGCCGGGTCGCGGTGGGCCGGGCGGAAGTGGTCCAGATCGACGCCCAAGGGGGCGCGTACGACGTTGCGCGCGCCGATCCGTACAAACTCGCGCGCCGCCCACTCCGTGGTGCAGACGATCCGCGAATACGCCCGCGCGGTGCGCACATTCAGCCGGTCGGCGGCCCGGCGGGCGGCGGCCTCGGGGACGCCCCAGGTGCGCAGCACGCCGTCGGCGCTCTCGTGGGAGACCATCACCGAGGGCACGCGCGCCCGGCGGGCCCACTCCCCCGTCCACCTCAAGGTGGTCCGGTCGGACACCTCGAGCCGGTCGGGCGCGAGCCCGTCCAGCAGCCGGGACAGCCGTCGGCGGTCGGTCAGCACCCGGTAGCCGCCGGTGCCGGGCACCTGGGGCCCCGGGACGGTGATCACCCGCCCCTGGGGGGTGAGCTCGTCGGAGGCGTGCGCGCCCGGCACCACCAGGACCGGCTCGTGCCCGGCCGCCCGGTAGCCCGCGCCCAGTTCGCGCAGCGCGGTACGCAGCCCGCCGGAGGAGGGGGTGACGAAGTTGGCGAGCCGGACGATCCGCAGGGGGGCGCCCATGCCGTCCGGGGTCTGGTCGGGAGCGCCCGCGCGCCGCTGTGGCGCGCTCATGCCCCTCCCTCCCGCTCAGTCCCGGCGCGCTCCAACGCACGGGCTTCCCTCGTCACCGCTCGCTCCTCCGTCGCCGCGCGGCTCCTCAGTCCAGCCCGCGCAGCGCGCCAAGACACGCACCCCTCCACCCGCTCAGTCTCGGCGCGCTCCAACGCACGAGCTTCCCTCGTCACTGCTCGCTCCTCCGTCGCTGCGCGGCTCCTCAGTCCAGCCCGCGCAGCGCGCCAAGACACGCTCATACGGCCACCGCCGTACGGGTCGCCAGCACCTCGGTGTAGTGCCCGATGAGCTGGTCACCGACCGCCTCCCAGGTGCGACCCTGGACCACCTCGCGCCCCGCGTCGCCGAGCGCGGAGCGCAGCCGCGGGTCGGCGGCGAGGAGGGATACGGCGTCGGCGATCGCGGCCGTGTCACCGGGCGGCACCAGCAGGCCGGTGCGGCCGTGGTCGACCAGGTCGAGCGGGCCGCCGGCCGCAGGGGCTATCACGGGGACGCCGCTGGCCTGGGCCTCCTGAACCGTCTGGCAGAAGGTCTCCTGCGGGCCGCTGTGCGCGAAGACGTCCAGGGACGCGAAGACGCGGGCGAGTTCGTCCCCGGTGAGGCGCCCCAGAAACCGGGCCCCGGGCAGCGCGGCGCGCAGCCCCGGCTCGCTGGGGCCGTCCCCGACGATGACGACCCGGACGCCGGGGAGCGCGCACACGGACGACAGGAGCTCGACGTTCTTCTCGGGCGCGAGCCGGCCGACATAGCCGACGATCAGCTCGCCGCCGGGGGCAAGGGTGCGGCGCAGCTCGGTGTCGCGGCGCCCGGGGGTGAAGCGTTCGGTGTCGACCCCGCGCGCCCACAGCCGGACCCGCGGCACGCCGTGGTCGTCGAGGTCGCGGGCGGAGGCGGTGGACGGCGCGAGGGTCCGGTCGGCCGCGGTGTGCACGGCGCGGATCCGCCGCCAGGCCGCGTTCTCGCCCTTGCCGAGGTACGTACGGGCGTATCCGGCCAGGTCGGTCTGGTAGACGGCGACGGCGGGGATGCGCAGCCGCAGCGCGGCGGTCATACCGCGGGCGCCGAGGACGAAGGGGCTGGCGAGGTGGACGACGTCGGTGCGGTGGGCGGTGAGGGCGGCGGCGAGGCGTCGGCTGGGGAGGGCGACGCGCACCTGGGGGTAGCCGGGCAGGGGCAGGGACGGGATGCGGAGGACGGGGTAGGGGCGGGAGGCGTCGGGGTCCGCCGGGCCCTCGTGCGGCACGGCGGGCGCGATGACGAGCGGATGGTGGCCGCGCCGGTGCAAGTGCCGGGCGGTCTGTAGGGCGCAGTGGGCGACGCCGTTGACGTCGGGCGGGAAGGATTCGGTGACGATGGCGACACGCATACCGGTGTTGTCGGCGTACGAGAGGTGGCCCCGGCATCGTGCACCTTTCGGGACGAGGAACGTCCCATGAGCGTTCGCCTTCGGGGTCGGCGGGGCGGCGCGCGGCCCGGCGCGGTTCACGGCGGGTGGCTCAGCGGCTACGCGATCCGTGCCGCCGGGGACCGGGCGCTCGTGCCGGGGTGGCGGTTGGCGCGGGCAGGCCCGCGTGGGCGAGGCGGCGCGAGCGGAGCGAGGCGCTCGGACCGGTGCAGCAGGCCGACGCGGGCGACGCGCGGCGAGCGGGGCGCTCTGCCCAACGCGGGCGAGCTGGAGCGGGCGGAACGTCGCGCTCGGACCGGCGCGGGCAGGGTGGGCCAGGCGAGACGCTGGGACCGGCGCCGGCGGGCTGGCGCGAGCGGAGCGAGGCGCTGGGACCGGCGCGAGCGGGCGGGCGCCGACGGAACGACGCGGGCGAGGCGCTTGGGCCGACGTGGGCGGGCTAGCGCGGGCAGGCGCCTGCGCCGGCGGGCTGGCGCGAGCGGAGCGAGGCGCTGGGACCGGCGCGAGCGGGCGGGCGCCGACGGAACGACGCGGGCGAGGCTCTGGGGCCGGCGTGAGCGGGGCGCGGGGCGGGCCGCGGGCTCAGACCGCCCTTGGGTCCGGGTCGATGCGGCTGCGGACCGCGGTCTGGACCTCCGCCTCCTCCACCGGGTCGGCGGCGAGTCTGCGGAGCTGTTCGACGACGCGGGCGTCGGCGGTGGTGGCGTGCCGGGCGGCCAGTTCGCGGGTGCTCTCCTCGCAGTCCCAGAGGCACTCGACCGCGAAGCCCGCGCCGAAGGAGGGGTCGGTGGCGGCCAGGGCGCGCGCCGCGCGGCCGCGGAGGTGGGAGGAGGCGGTCTCTCGGTAGATATGGCGGAGCACGGGCGCCGCGCAGGCGATCCGCAGCCGTCCGGCGCCGTCGACCAGGGCCCACAGCGCCGGTGCGTCGGGGCCCTCGGCCCGGACCGTGTCGCGCAGGGCGGAGAGTACGAGGGGCGCGTCGTACTGGCCGCCCCGGCAGGCCAGCATGGCGGCGGCCGCGGCGCCGAGGGCGTCGGGGCGCTGGGCCCACATCCGGGCCCGGTCGAGGGCGACGATGCTGCGCATCCGCTCGAAGGCGGCGAGGGCTCCCTGCGAGACCAGCTCGGCGGCGGGGTCGGTGACGGCGGCCTCGATCAGGTCGAGCACCTCGGGATCGCCGGTCTCCGCGAGATGCCGCAGCGCCGCCGCGCGGGCCGCGTCGGGCGCGGCCGCGGCGGCGGCGAGCAGTTCGGGCCGGTCCTCGGGTCCGGCGACGGCGGCCAGGCAGCGGGCCGCGGCCTCGGGGCGGCGGGCGCCGGGCCGCAGATCGTCCTCCCGCTGGGCCCACAGGAGCACGTCGTGGACGCTCCAGCCGGGGCGCGGGCCCGAGGGGCTCAGTTGGCGCTGCCAGCGGTCGAAAGAGCCGTGTTCCTGGGCGGCGCGCACGCGGTCCCCGTGGCGGGGGTCGTCGGCCCACAGCCGCCAGGGCCGGGGCTCGTAGGCGCCGCGCACGGCGGCGGCCAGTTCGGCGTCACCCTCGGGGGTCTCGGGGTACCGGGCGAGGACGGCCGCGGCGAGGGCGCGCAGCTCGGTGTCCTCGTCGCGCAGGGCGAGCTCGTCCAGCGCCCACTGCCAGTTGCCGCCGGTCGCGGCGTAGCGGCGGAGCAGCCGGAGGGCGTCCTCACGGCCGTACGAGGCGAGGTGGCCGAGGACGGCGAGGGCGAGGCCGGTGCGCTCCTCGGCGGTGTCGATGAGGTCGTCGGGGTCGAAGAGGTGCTGTTCGATCTCGTCGAGCCCGGCGTCGAGGTCGAGACAGAGCCGGGCGTAGTACAAGGAGCGGTTCTCCACCTGCCAGTCGCTCCGGGGGTCGTGCAGCACACAGTGGTGCAGCGCCGCGAGCGCCTCGGCCCGCGGGGCCGCGAGAGCGTGTAGGGTCCCGTCGCCGCGGCCTCGCTGGAGGAGGCCGAGCAGGGTGCCGCTGGGCGCTATGTCTGGATCGAACATGAGGTCAGCATCCGGTGCGGGGGGTTCGCTGGCAACGGGATTTCCGTCGAACGGCATTCTTGCCGGTGTCCTGGCGCGGTATGCGCGATGAACACGGATCAACACCCCGGACCACGGAATCCCGAGCGCCGCAGCCTACCTGGAAGAGGCCGTTCCGCCGAGTCGCGCCCGAATCGCGCCCGACATGCCCCGGACGGCCACTGGCATATGCCAAAAGCACCACCGTATCGGGTATTGCCAAACCGCTTACGCAACGTCGCAGGCTGTGCAAGAGTCGTTACCGGTCCTTCCCTCACGACCCGGCCGCGCCGTGCCCGTATCGGAGAACGTCATGCCGTCCCCCCGCTCCGCGGACCATTCCGCAGCCCAGCCCCCCCAGCCCCCCAGGGACACGGTCGACGCGCTCATCTCCCAGACCCGGCGGCTGCGCGGCGGAGTCGACGCCGTCCGGCGCGACACCACGGCGGACATGGACCGTGCGGACGACCCCCAGCTGCGCTGGCAGCGCGCGCTGTGCGATCTCGCGGTCCATCAGCTGGACGACCTGGGCCGCCACCTGGACCAGCTGCGCGAGGGGCTGCCCGCCGACCCCGCCGAGGCCGAGGCGCCCCCGGAGCACGGAGAGGACAGCGACACCGCCGAACCGCCCCCGCCGCCGGGCTCCGCCTATGCCGCACCCGCGCGGGAGGCCGGGCCCGAGGGGCGCGGCTCGCTGCTGAGCCGGGTCGGCAGCGCCGAGTGGAATCTCCTCACCGACGCGGTGACCTGGTCGGACGAGCTCTGCCAGATCTTCGGCCGGACCCCTGAGGACGGCGGGCTGCCCCTGGACGAGCTGCCCTCCTGGGTGTTCTCCGAGGACCAGCCGACCCTGACGGCGCTGGTCACCGACTGCCTGGTCGACGGCAAGCCGATCGACGGCGAGTTCCGCATCGTGCGCGCCGACGGCGTGGTGCGCACGGTCCATATGTCGGGCGAGCCGGTGCTCGACGACGACGGCAGCACCGCGTCCATGTGGGCCGTGCTGCGGGACGTCAGCGAGCTGCGGCGCAGCGAGCGGGCGGTGCGCGAGTCCCGTGACTCGCTTCAGCGCCAGCGGCAGATCGCGCGGGCCGAGCGCCGGGTCGCGGTCGAGCTCCAGGAGTCCGTGCTGCCCGTGTGGCGCGGCTCCCCCCGGGCCCCCCGGTCACGGGCCGCCCGAGGCGGGGCCGCCGGGGCCGCCGCCCTTGACCACCGCGCCCTGGACCTGGCCGCCCACTACTTCCCCGCCTCGACCAGCACACAGATCGGCGGCGACTGGTACGACGCGCTGGAGCTGCCCGACGGCAGGACGCTGCTCAGCGTCGGCGACCTCACCGGCCATGGCGTGGCCGCCACGTCCGGCGTGGCGATGCTGCTCGGCGCGGTGCGGGGGATGGCGGTGGCCGGGGTCGAGCCGGGCGCACTGCTGAGCCGGCTCAACCAGTTGCTCGACGCCTCCTCCGCGCAGCCCGCCCTGGGCAGCGCCGTGTGCGGCCGCTACGACCCCACCACCCGCACCCTGGTGTGGGCGCAGGCCGCGCACCCCGCCCCGCTGCTCTTCCGCGACGGGACGGGGCGCGCCCTCCAGCCACCGGACGGCGTGCTGCTCGGCGCCACGCCGGGCGCGTCGTACGCGCAGGCCGGTGAGCGGCTGGAGCCCGGCGATCTGCTGGTGCTGCGCACCGGAGGGCTCTGGCCGTTCAGCGCGGACGCCGACGCCGACGGTGACGGTGACACGGGGGTCGAGCGGCTGCTCGGGCTGGCACCACGGTTCGCCGCCGCGCACAGCGCACAGGAATGCCTGCGGGCCGTGGTGGAGGCGTTCGACGACGAGCGGCGCGAGGACGACGCGTGCGTGCTCATCGCGAGGATCGGCCCGTAGCGCATGCCCGCCTCGTAGCGCGTACGAGAGCCCTCCCCGCCGCGGGGCGCTAGACCGCGGCCGTCCTGCCCTCGCCGCCCGGTGTCCTGGCGCCCGGCACCTTCGGACCGGGCCCCTTGGGGCCCAGCCCTTTCGGCGCCCGCTGCTCGATCTCCTCACGCAGCCTCTGGATGTCGGTGCGCGAGGAGTAGCCGCCGGTGAGCCGGTACATCTCGCGCAGCCGGTCCCAGGTGCGGTGCGAGGAGTTGTGTTCGATGGTCAGCAGGGCCAGGCGCGCGTACTTGTCCGCCTGCTCGGGGTCGTCGCCGAGGAAGCACGCCGAGGCGATGGAGATGTGGTCGAAGATCTGCGACCGGTCGCGGCCGCCCTCTCTCATCCGCAGCCCCTCCTTGGCGTGCCGCTGCGCGATCGCGGCGGCACCGGGCTCGTGTTCCGCGAGGGTGCGGTAGACCAGCCCCTCCATGCCGTGCAGATCCGCCTCGTTGAACAGCTGCATCCAGCTCGGCGGCGGCACATCCCCCTTGTCCGAGACGAACAGCTCCTCCGCCTGGCCCAGGGTGCGGCGCACCGCCTGCCCATGGCCCATCGACGCCTGTGCCCAGGCCTCGATGGTGCAGAACATGGCGCGGGTGCGGGGCAGCGTCTCCTCGCCCGCACCGGACTTGGCGAGTTTCATCAGATCGAGTGCGTCGTCCGGACGGCCCAGGTGGACCATCTGCCGGGCGGCGCGGGAGAGCGCCTCGCCCGCCCGGGGGCGGTCGCCGCCCTCGCGGGCCGCGTGCGCGGCGATGACGAAGTACTTCTGGGCGGTGGGCTCCAGGCCCACGTCGTGGGACATCCAGCCGGCGAGCACCGCCAGATTGGCCGCGACGCCCCACAGGCGGCGCTGGAGATGCTCGGGGTGGCGGTAGGCGAGCATCCCGCCCACCTCGTTGAGCTGGCCCACCACGGCCTTGCGCTGAAGCCCCCCGCCGCGGGCGGCGTCCCAGGCGCGGAAGACGTCGACCGAGTGTTCCAGCGCGTCGATCTCCTGGGAGCCCACGGGGGCCGCCTCGTAGCGGTCGAAGCCGGCGAAGTCCGCGGACAGGGGATCGTCCGTACGGGGGGCGTCGGTGGCCAGAGTCGGGTCACTGTGCAGCCAGTCGTGCATGGCACCGGTGATGGCTGATCCTGCGGCGAGCGCTGCGCCCGCACCCACCAAGCCGCGTCGGTTGAACATAAGGTCCATTCCCGTGAATTCGGTGAGGACCGCGGCCGTGGACTCGGGCGCCCAGAGCAGCCCGTCCGCGGACTGCCCCTTCCCCGCGCGCCCCTGCCGTGCGAACCCGAGGTCCTCGATGGTCACGACTCGACCGAGGCGCTCGGTGAACAGGGCGGCCAAAACCTTGGGCACGGGATCGCGCGGCATCTCGCCGGTGTCGATCCAACGCCGCACCCGCGAGGTGTCGGTCGCCAGCTGCGGATGGCCCATGGCCGCCGCCTTCCGGTTCACGAGCCTCGCGAGTTCCCCCTTGGACCAGCCGGCGAGGCCGAACAGGTCCGCGAGACGGGTGTTGGGTTCCCTCGTCACGTCAAGCCCCCAGGTTCTCGGCTGACTTGACAGTAACCGCCCTGTCACGGCCCGTGCGACTATTCGCCAGGGTTCGCCAGGGTCCGCCAGATGGTGTGCCACCCGCGTGCGGGTGTGGTGTAGGACCGCGCCACCCGGCCCGGCGGCGATCAGCGAACCAGGTGATCCAGCCGAACCAGCAGCCCAACCGACAGCCCAACCGACAGCCGAACCAACAGCCCAACCGAACAGTCGAACCGACAGTCGAACCAAAAGCCGACCACAAGCCGAACGAGCGGCCGGACCAGCGGCCGGATCGACCGGGCTAGCGGACCGCATTCCCCAGGGTGCGGTCCCGCCCCGGGACCGGGAGGCGCGCGAATCGTCGGCACGCGAAGGGATCTGTATTGTCCATGTACGCAGCATCGTCCTCCGTGTCCGCCCCGCCCCGGCCGTACCGTCGGCAGCCGCCCGGCGCCGGGCCGTTCCTGGACCCCGCCCCCGGCGGGCGAGCGAGGCGGGCCCCCGGCCCCGGCCCGCTGAGCGGGAGACTCGACATGTCCGGCCCGCAAGGAGCACAGCTGCGCACGGCCATCGCGTCGATCCACCGCATCTGCCCGGAGTTCAACCCCGTCCAGGTGCTCCGGCGCAGCGGGCGGTCCGTGCTCCTGGTCGGCACCACCGGCCGCACCACCGCGGTCGCCAAGTGCCTGCTGGACCACTCCCCGTCCTGGGCCGAGCGGTTCCGGCGGGAAATAGCGATGTACCGGGCGTTCGTACGCCACCGGCCGCCGGTCCGGGTGCCCCGGCTGATCGCGGCGGACCCGGACAACTGCACCCTGGTCATCGAACGGATGCCCGGGCGGGTGGCGGCCTCCCAGCGCCACCCCGTCGAGCCGCCGCCGCGCGCCGATGTGCGGGCCGCGCTCGGCGCCATCTGCCGGATCAATCTGTGGCGCCCGCCCGCCGATCTGTTCGACGCGCCGATCGACTACGCGGCCCGGCTGGCGCGCTACCACGAGCTGGGGCTGCTCACCGACCGTGACATGGGCGACCTGCGGAAGCTGCTGCGCGGGTTGGCCCACACCGTGGGCCGCCAGAGCCAGTTCTGCCACGGCGACGCGTTACTGAACAACGTCCTGCTCTCCCCCGCCGGGGCGGCGCTCATCGACTGGGACCACGCGGGTTGGTACCTGCCCGGATACGACCTGGCCACGCTGTGGACCGCGCTCGGGGACGCCCCGGGGCCGCGGCGCCAGATCAGCCAGCTGGCGCAGGCGGCGGGCCCCGACGCGCGGGACGCCTTCCTGGTGAATCTGATGCTCGTGCTGACGCGGGAGATCCGCCAGTACGAAACGGCCGTGCAGCGCACCATGCACGACCCCGCCCCCGTGGTTCCGGGCGCGGTCGGGGCCGGTGAGGAGCAGCGTCTGCTGCTGCGCCGCCTGCACGACGACTGCTCCCTCGCGCGGCGCGCCGTGCGGGCCGCGGTCGGAACCCGTTGAGCCGCGGGGCGCGCCACCGGTCTGGACCAGTGACGCGCCGCAGGCCCGAGCGCCCGTGCCGGGCGGGGCACCTCCCAGCAGTAGCTGGGGGCGCCTTGGCACGGGCGTTGACGTGCGAACACCCGGGCGGTCGAACATGATTGACGGATCGCCCGGCAGCGGATACCTCTAGGTGGGCTCGGCCCCGCACGCACGACCCAGCGCACACCGGGCGCACGTTCGGCCCGCCTTGGAGGAGGCTGCAATGCGAGGATCCGCACAGGACAGCGCGCACGACCCGAACAGACCGGCGCCCGGCCCCAGCCGGAGGACCACCCTGCGGACCGCGGGTGTCGCCGCGTCGGCCGCCTTCCTGCTCCCTCTCGCCTCGCAGGCCCCGGCCGCCCTGGCCGACGAGCCGCGATCCGGGAGCGACGCCCTCCAGCAGGCCTTCGCCGCGGCCGCCGAGGAGTACGGCGTCCCGCTGAGCGTGCTGCTGGGCGTGTCGTATCTCCAGTCGCGCTGGGACGGCCACGGCGGCGCGCCCAGCGTCACCGGCGGCTACGGCCCCATGCACCTCACCGACGCGACCACCGCCCTGACCCGCACCCCGCACCACAGCCACGGCACGGAGGACGCGCGCGGCGATCTGGCACGCCCCCTCGAGGTGCCCGACACCGAGGTGCCCCAGGCGCGGCAGCTGCCCGCGCGGCTGCGCACCCTGGAGCGGGCCGCCGCGCTGACCGGGCTGTCCGGCGCGGCGCTGCGCGGCGAGGAGGCGGCCAATGTGCGCGGTGGCGCGGCGCTGCTGGCCGCCGAGCAGAAGCGGCTCGGGCTGCCGCTGAGCGAGGACGCGAGCGAGTGGTACGCGGCGGTGGCGGCCTACTCGGGCTCCGACAACGCCACGGCGGCCGCCGTGTTCGCCGACGACGTCTTCGAGGTGATCCGCGGCGGCGCGGCGCGCACCACGGACTCGGGCGAGGCGGTCTCGCTCCCGGCCGCGCCTGAGGTGTCCCCCGACACCCGGCAGTTGCGGGCGCTGGGTCTGCCGTCCGTCGAGCGGGATCCGAACATCGACGCGCCCAAGGACGTCTCGTGCGAGTGGATCCCGGCGCCGTACGAGCAGTTCGGCGACAACGACTACGGCAATCACGACCTGGGCAACCGCCCCGAGTCCCAGTCGATCGACCACATCGTCATCCATGACACCGAGGGCACCTGGGACGTCTGTCTCAAGCTGATCAAGGACCCCACGTATGTGTCCTGGCAGTACACCCTGCGCTCGGCCGACGGGCACATCGCGCAGCACCTGGCACTCAAGGACGTCGGCTGGCACGCGGGCAACTGGTATATCAACGCCAAGTCGATCGGGCTGGAGCACGAGGGCTTCCTCACCGCCCCCGACACCTGGTACACGGAGGCGATGTACCGCGCGTCGGCCCGGCTGGTGCGCTATCTGGCACGGAAGTACGACATCCCGCTGGACCGCCAGCACATCCTGGGCCATGACAACGTGCCCGGCACCACCACCCCGAACATCAAGGGCATGCACACCGACCCCGGCCCGTACTGGGACTGGGCGCACTACTTCACCCTCCTCGGCGCGCCCTTCCGCGCCACCGCGGGCCCGGGGGGCGGGCTGGTCACCATCCGCCCCGACTACGACACCCACCAGCCCGTGTACACCGACTGTGAGAGCGCCGGACAGGCGTGCGCCCCGCACGGCTCGGGTGCGGTGCGGCTGCACACCGCGCCCGGTGCGGACGCCCCGCTGGTGAAGGACATCGGGCTGCGCCCCGACGGGGCGGACTCCACGACCGGCGTCAACGACACCGGCGCCCGCGCGTCGACCGGTCAGCAGTTCGCGGTCGCGGAGCGCCAGGGCGACTGGACGGCCATCTGGTATCTCGGGCAGAAGGCGTGGTTCGAGAACCCCAAGCGCCGGCCGACCGCGGTGAACGGAAAAGGCCTGGTCGTCACCCCGAAGGAGGGCTCGGCCGAGGTGCCGGTGTACGGCCGCGCCTACCCGGAGAAGGAGGCGTACCCGGAGGGCGTGCCGGTGCAGGCGGTCTCGCCGCTGCCGTACAAGCTGCTCGCGGGGCAGCGATACGCGCTGGGGCTGAAGACCCGGGGCGAGTATCTGTGGGCGACCACCTTCGACCCGGCGGGCCACAAGGTGGTGCGCGGCCAGGACACGTACTACCAGATCCAGTTCGGGCACCGGGTGGCGTTCGTGCGGGCCGCCGATGTGCGGATCGAACCCTCCGACCGCTAGGTCCGGCCCGCTTCGCGCCTCAGTCGCGTGTGGTGAAGGTGTAGGTGTGGCCGCCGAGGGCCGCGAGGGTGACCGTGCCGGCTTCGTGCCGGACGGCCGCCTCGCGGCCCTCTGTGGCTCCTGTGGCCGCCGCGGCGCCCGTGGTGTCGTACGTCTCGTACGCGGCGTACGGGGCGTCGAAGAGGCCGCTGCGCACCCGTATGGCCCCGTCCCGGCCGGCGGTGAGGGCGACGGCCCGCGCCCGGCCACCGCGCCAGACGAGGTCGACGGTCACATCCCCGCGCGCCCGCAGGCCCCGCGCCGCCCCGTCCGGCCAGCGGCCCGGCAGGGCCGGCAGCACGTCGACCACGCCGTGGTGGCTCTGGAGCAGCATCTCCGCGACTCCCGCGGCCGCGCCGAAGTTGCCGTCGATCTGGAACGGCGGGTGGGTGTCCCAGAGGTTGGGCAGCGTGGAGTGCATCAACTGCTCGGCGAGCAGCCGGTGTGCGCGGTCGCCGTCGCGCAGCCGGGCCCAGAAGTTGACCTTCCATGCCTTGCTCCAGCCGGTGCCGCCGTCGCCTCGTGCGTCCAGGGACACCCTGGCGGCGTCCGCCCACGGGGTGTCCGGCTCGATCTGCCGCCCGGGGTGGAGGGCGAAGAGATGGGAGGCGTGGCGGTGGTCGTCGTCCGGGTCGTCCAGGTCGTCCTTCCACTCCCGCAACTGCCCCCAGGAGCCGATGCGCAGCCCCGGGTCGAGGGCGTCCAGGGCGCGCTGGAGGTGATCACGAAAGGCGGGGTCGTCGCCGAGTTCGCGTGCCGCCTCCAGGGTGGCGGTGAACAGGCCGTGGACGATCTGCTGGGACATCGAGGCGCCCGCGGTGAAGGCGCCGTGTTCGGGCGAGTAGCTCGGCGTCACCACGAGCGTGCCGTCCCTGGGGTCGGTGCGCAGGGTGTCGAGCCAGAACTCGGCGGCCTCCCGCATCGCCGGGTAGGCCACCTCGCGCAGGAATCCGGTGTCGAGGGTGAAGCGGTAGTGCTCGTGGAGGTGGTGGGCCAGCCAGGCGGCGGCCTCGGGGAACCAGAAGGCGGTGGGCCAGTCGTGCACACCGGTGAAGCCGTACGGATTGGTCTCGTTGTGCACCACCCAGCCGCGCGCGCCGAACATCCGCCGCGCCGAGCGGCGGCCGGGGGCGCGCAGGGCGGTGATGAAGCGGTGCAGGGGCTCGGTGGTCTCGGCGAGGGCCAGGGGGTGGGCCGGCCAGTAGTTCATCTGGAGGTTGATGTTGGTGTGGTAGTCGCCGGACCACGGCGGGGCGGTGGTGTGGTTCCACAGGCCCTGGAGGTTCGCCGGGAGCGGGGAGCCGGGGCGGGAGGAGGCGATGAGGAGATAGCGGCCGTACGCGACGTAGAGCGTCTCCAGCGCCCGGTCGGCCGGGCTGTCGCCACCGGTGTACCGGGCCAGCAGCCGGTCGGTGGGCTCCTCGGCCGGGGCCTGCCCGCCGAGGTCGAGGGACATCCGGTCGAACAGCCGCCGGTGGTCGCGGACATGGCGCGTCACGAGCGACGGGTAGCGCTCGCGGGCGGCGGCGTCCACGGCCTCGGTGACCGCCCGGTGGGGGTCCGCGCCGCGGCAGCCGGGGTGGGTGTCGGCGTAGTCCGTCCCGGCCGCGAGGACGAACCAGGCGCTGTCGGCGCCCGCGACGGTGAGCGTGCCGTCGTCCCCGGCGGTGACGGTGCCGCCCGGGGCCGCCACGCGCACCTCGGCCTCGAACCGCAGCCCGCCCTCCGCCAGTGCGCCGCGTACGGTCAGCCGGGCGCCCTCGGCCGCCACCCGGTGGTCGGCGCGCGGTGAGGTGTAGCGCAGGGTGAAGCCGACCGCGCCGGGGCGGTCGGCGCTGAGCCGCCCGGCAATCACCCGATCGGGGTACGAGGCGAAGAACTCCCGCTGATGACGCGTCCCTTGGGTGGTGTACACCACGGTCGCCATGGCGTTGCGGATGTCGAGTTCGCGGCGGTAGCCGTCGGCGGTCCCGGGCGCGCCGGGGAACTCCAGCCACAGGTCGCCGAAGGTCTGGTAGGCGCCGTAGCCGGTCCTGGCCTGGCCGAGCCGGGCCGCCACCTCGGCGGGGTCGGCGCCGCCGTCGTCGTCGATCCGCCGCTGGACCGCCTCCAGCGCGCCGGGCCTGGGCTCGCGCCAGTCCCCGAAGTCGTAGCCCGGCACGCCGGGGCCGCCGGTCCACAGGGTCTTCTCGTTGAACTGGATCCGCTCGCGGGCGAGCCCGCCGAAGACCGTCGCGCCGAGGGTGCCGTTCCCGATGGGCAGCGCCTGGCTCTCCCATTCTTCGGCGGGCCTGTCGTACCAGAGCACGTCGGACGCGGATGACGAAAACGCAGACCCAGTCGACGAAGACGTGTCGTACGGATGGAGCCGCATCGCCACCCCCTCGGTGCGACGGACCGTGTGCCGGGCCTCAGCCCTGCTGGAACATCTCCGCGGGCAGCGGCTTGAGCAGCCGGTAGAGGTCGTCGGTGATGGGGCGGTCCCAGCTGGCGATGGTGACCAGGACACCGTCGCTGCGGTCGAACTGGGCGCAGGAGATCCGGCCCTCGGAGAGCTTGATGCGGCGCACGATGAGGAGGTTGTCGTCGTGCATGACCGGGGTGTCCTCGGTGTCCACCACATGGACCGGCTCGTCGTTACCGAGCGCCGCCAGCAGCTGCGTCACCTCGAACGGCACCTGCCCCTCGGCCAGCTCACGGGCCGGAGATCCCTCGGGCAGATTTCCGATGATCATCGCGGGGCCGCGCCCGCCGAACAGGTCGTAGCGCAGGAAGACACCCTGGCAGCTGCCGTCGGGAGCGGGGAGCAGCCCGGCTCCGAGATCGCCGGGCCAGTCCCCCGGGTCCATGGCCAGGACATCGAAGTCCGGACCGGTGGGCGTGGCGGGGCTGCGGCGGCGGAGGAACGACATGCGGACATGGTACGTGGCCCGGCGCCGGAATCCGCCCCGGGGAGCGGCAGGGCGGCGGTCCGGCGCGGGCGCGCGCGGTGTCCGGGGCGGGCCCGGGTCAGCGGCCGGACACCGGGCGCGGGACACTGCCGCCGAAGGCGAGGCCGGCCGGGGCGCCCAGCACCTTGGACAGCCCGGTGCGGTCGGCGCCCACCTTGCGGTAGACGCCGGACAGCACCTGGGCCACCTCGCGCTCCTCCAGGCCCAGCTCGACGCCGATCCGGTCGTCGCCCCAGCCGAGGGCGGCGCGCTCGGCGGCGGCCTGTTCCTGCGAGGTGAGCGGGGAGCCGTGGTCGGCGCGCAGCTGTAGCGGGCGCAGCCCGGTGGCGGACAGCTCGTCGCGGGCGCGCACCGCGAGGGTGTCGGCCCCGCACTGCACCGCGCCTTCCAGCCCGCGGTAGAGCCGCTCCCCGGCTTCCTGGGGCAGCCCGATCCGGCGCAGGGCGGTGCCGTGGTCGACCAGGGCGAGGGCCAGGTCGTAGGCGGACGGCGAGCGTTCGAGGTGGTCGACGGCGTCGGCGAGCAGCCTGAGCCGCTCCGGCCCCTGGGCCACCAGACCGGCGGTGTGCAGCGCCCGGCCGATCATGGAGTGGGCGCCGAACTGGTGGGCGCGGCGCACCGCGTCCTGTGCCACCTCGGCGGCCTGCCGTGGCTCGGTGAGCGCCAGCGCCTGGGCCAGATACAGCTGCCAGGGGCACCAGGCGGGGTTGCGCATGCCGCGCCGGTCCATCCGGTGGCCGATCTCGGCGAGCCGCTGCCGGGCCTCGCGGTGCATATTGCGGGCCAGCAGCAGTTCGCCGCGCACGGTCGGCGCGTCCGGGCACATCAGGGCCTGGGGGATGTTCGTGTTTCCGCCGCAGGTGTGCTCGGCGGCGAACTCGTGGGCCTCCTCGACCCGGCCGCGGGCGAGCAGGGTTTCGACGAGGGTGCCGACGGCCGTCCAGTGGGCGGGTGTCTCCGGTCCGACCAGGTCGGCGACGCGCAGTCCCTCGCGGGCGAGTTCCTCGGCCTCGGCGAGCGCCCCGCGGCGGTAGCGGACATGGCCGAGGAGGGTGAGGCCGAACGCCAGATGGGCGCCGCGCCAGCCCTTGCGTTCGCATTCGGCGACGCCCTCCGCGAACAGTTCCTCGGCGCGCCCCGGCTGGTCGCAATGGAGGAAGGTCAGGGCGACCAGAATGGGCACCTCGAAGCCCCACTCCTCGTCGGTCCAGCTGAGGCCGTCGCCCAGGGCCTCGTCGGCGTAGCGCAGGGCGGTGGCGACCGGTTCGCCGCGCGTCATCGCGTCGAAGGCGCGCAGCCCCAGCAGATAGCGCTCGGCCGTGCCGCGGCCGGAGAGGCGGTCCGCGAGCCGGGCCAGTCGGCGGGAGCGGGCGGGCGAGTCCTGGCTGTCGGAGCGGAACATGTTCCACATGATCTGTTCCGTCTGCATCCGCAGCCGGGTGCGGGCGCTGGTGGCCCGCCCGGCCTCGGCGGCCACGACCTGCGCGGCCTCCTCCATGCGGCCGCTGTGGCCGTACGCCTGCGCGAGCCGGAAGGTGACCGCGTCGCGCAGCTCGGGGCCGAGGGCGGGCTCCTCCAGGGCGGCCCGCAGATGGTTGACCGTGACCGCGGGCTCGCTGAGCTGGGCGGCGCAGCCCAGTTCGTACAGCACAGCGGGCCGCTCCTGGAGGGAGGGCGGCTCGCGCAGCGCGCGGGCGAGACAGCGGCGCGCGGCGTCGGGCGCGCCGGCCCGCAGATATTCGCGGGCGGCCGCGCGCAGATGGCGCACCACCCAGGAGTCGGCCTCGGGGTGCAGCTCCAGCAGATGCCGGCCGGCGGCCCCGGAGCCGCGGCCCGCGGTCAGGACGGTGGAGGCGGCGCTGCCGTGCATGGCCACGCGCAGCGCGCCGGGGATCGCCCGGTAGACGGCGGTGGCGATCAGCGGGTGGAGGAATTCGAGAGGCCGCTCCTCCGGTGCCGGGCGCGGCTGGGCGAAGATCCGGGCGTCGGCCAGCCGCAGGGCCAGATCGGCAGTCTCGGTGCTGGACAGGCCCGCGACATCCGCGGCCAGGGCCGGGGTGGCCTCGCTGCCGAGGACCGCGACGGCCCAGGCGAGCCGGACGGCGGAGGTGCCGAGCCGGGTCAGCCGGTCGTTGAGGCCGCTGTCCTTGGCGCTGGAGACCAGCTCGCGCAGGTGGGCGAGGTTCACCGACTGCGGTTTCAGATCGCGCTCGCGGACCTTGGCGGTGAGCTCGACGACCTCGAAGGGGTTGCCGCCGGTGACCGCCCAGCACTCGCGGCAGAACGCGTCGTCCGCCTCCGGGCCGAGCGTCTCGCGCACGATGCGGCCGACCGCGCCCGGGGTGAGGGGCGCCAGCAGCCGGGGCCGCGAGCCCTGGCGCTCCGTGAGTCCGCGCACCGCCGAGGCGTCGGCGGACAGCTCCTCCGGGCGGTAGCCGACCGCGAGCAGCATGGGCAGGTCCACGACGCGCGGCGCGAACCGGGTGAGCCAGTCGAGGGATTCGGTGTCGGCCCAGTGGGCGTCGTCCAGGATCATCACGACCGGCGCCCGCTGGACGGCGAAGCCGGTCACCAGCCAGTCCAGGCCGTCACGCACACCGTGTGGGTCGGGCGCGCCGCCGTCGGCCGAGACCACCAGGCCCACGGCGGGCGCCACGATGTCGTACCAGCCGCCGAGGATTCTGCGGTGGGTGTCCTCGCCGGTCGCCGCGAGCACGGGCTGGAAGAGCTGGCGGACGACGTGGAAGGCGACGCCCTGCTCCTGCTCGCCGGCGCGCGCCGAGATCACTGTGCAGCCACGCGCCGCGGCCCGCCGCCGGGCCTCGGCGAGCAGCGCGGTCTTCCCGGCGCCGCCCGGCCCCGCGAAGGCGATCACCCCGCCGGTGCAGGGCCCGGCCGGGTCGGCCGCAGGACCCCCGCACAGCTCGGTCAACGCGGCTTCCACCGCGCCGAGTTCCGACTCCCGTTCCAGCAGTGTCCGGCGTCCCGGGCCCTGTCGTCTCATCATCTCCGCCACGCTCGTACCCCTTCGGCAGGTACTGCTGAGCGTAGCCCGATCGGGACGCTGCGTAGCGCCGTATGCGGGGAATTTTCTGACGGCATTGCCATTGGCACACGCCAATTCGCCAGGCGCCCTATCGAAGGGCACAAGGATCGCGCCACCATGTCCGGGTGCAGCGAGGACCGTGGCGCGGAGGGGGCCGGTCCCAGGCGCCGGCGCGGTCCCGTGTGTCCTGAGAGGGCGGATACGGACCATGGACAAGGCAGGTTCACCACCAGCGACCACCGGGCCGGCGGCGCTCTTCGGCTTCCCGGCCTCCGACCGGATCAGCCCCGACGCCGAGGCCGCGCGGCGGCACACCATCCGGTGGCTGTCGCGGTACGGCGTGTTCCAGGGGGACGAGTCGGTGGCGGAATACGACGCCCTGCGGTTCGATCTGCTGGCGGCGCACTTCTACCCCGGGGAGACGGGTTCCGACCTCGCGCTGGGCAATGATCTGTGCGGGTGGTACTTCGTCTTCGACGACCAGTTCGACGGGGAGCTGGGGTGCCGGCCCCAGGAGGTGTCACGGCTGGTGGACGCCGTCTTCCGGGTGACGGAGGAGCCGGAGGACCCAGCCGGGACGGCTGCGGAGCACACCCCCGGCGGCCCTCTCGTCGAGAGCTTCCGCGACCTGTGGCGGCGCATCCACCACGGAATGCCACGGGTGTGGCGGGACCGCTTCCGCCGTCACTGGACGGAGTATCTGCTCTCCTACCACCGCGAGGCGCTCGGCCGCACCGGGAGCCGCCCGCGCTCGGTGGAGGCGGTGGTCGCCCTGCGCCGCCACTCGATCGGCGTGCAGCCGTGTCTGGACCTCAACGAGCGCTTCGGCGGATACGCCCTGCCGGAGGCGGTGCACGGCGGTTTCCCGCTCGCGCAGCTGCGGAAGGCCACCGACGACGTGGTGGTCTTCACCAATGACATCGTCTCCCTGGCCAAGGAGTTGGCCGCCGGGGACGTCCACAACAGCGTGCTGGTCCAGCGGGAGCTCGCGGGCGGCACCCTGGAGGAGGCGGTACGCCATATCGCCCGCCTCGCCGACGCCCGCTACCGGTGGTTCGAGGACACCGCAGCGCGGCTGCCCGCGCTGCTCGCGGGGGCCGGGGCGGACACCCTGCGGCATGTCGCGCACTATGTGGACGGCATGCGGCATGTGATGCGGGGCAATCTCGCCTGGTCGTTCGAGACCGCCCGGTACGACGAGCGTGGCATCGCGGCGGTGAGCAGCGGGCGGCAGCGGCCATGGGCGGGCCTCGCCCCGTATGCGACAACGGCGCCCTGACGGCCGGATCGTTTCGGCGCCAGGCGGGATCACTCCAGCCCAGTCAGGACTCGGTCCGGTGGTGGCGGGCGACGCGGGCGCGGTTGCCGCAGGACGGCTTGCACCATTCCTGCCGGGGATGGTCCTTGACGAATTGACGTCCTCACCCACGTGGACGTGGGTGATTCCCGCCTGCCCCGCCGCGTACAACAGCGGGGCTTCGGGTGGGTTCCTGCTTCGGCGAGCGCTGCCCCGACGTGCGGGGTCTGACGTGCTCTCCACAGGCGTTTTGACGCTCCGCCTCGCGCCGCATTTCAGCGGCGCGTTTCCGTCCAGCGGCGCGTATGTTGACCTCGGCGTTCTCGTCCCGGTCGTGCCGGGTTCCGCAACCTGTGCACGTCCACACACGGATGCTCAGGTCTTCGCGGCCCTTGGGACCGCTAAGGCGACCGCACCCGGGGTGGGAGCACAGCTGGGTGGAAGGGAACCACCGATCGATCGTGACGAAGGTCCGCCCGTACCGTGCACACTTGGCTTCGAGGGTGCGGGCGAAGGTGCCGAGGGAATGATCGTGGACGCTCTTGCCGAGTCTGCCGCGCCGGGTGGCCATGCCCTTTACATTCAGGTCCTCCACATAGACCGCTTGGCTCTCGCGGACGATGCGGGTGGTCTCCTGCTCGATGAAGTCGCGCCGCCGGTCGGCGATGCGGGCATGGATCCTGGCGACGGCCCGCTTGATCTTGCGCCGGTTGTTCGATCCCTTCTGCTTGCGGGACAGGGCCCGATGGGCCCGCCTGAGTTTGCGTTCCTGGCGTCGGAAGAACTTCGGAGAGGAGATCTTCCGGCCGCGCAGCACAGCGTAGGAGGACAGGCCCAGGTCGATCCCTGTGTCCGTCTCTTCCACATCCAGCTCGGGCCAGGGCTTGTCCTCTACCTCGACGACAAGGCTGGCAAAATACCTGTCGGACGAGTCCTTGACGATCGTCACGCTGGAGGGTTCGCAGGGCAACTCGCGGGACCAGCGCACCTCGATGTCGCCGATCTTCGGCAGCCGCAGCTTCCCGCCTTCCGGTGTTGCGCCAGCGGGCGTTCGCGGTGAACCGGATCGCCTGCCGGGCAGTCTTCCTCTTCTTCTTCGGCGGGCCCATCATCGGCCCCTTGCGGGCGCCGTTTTTCGAAGCGAAGAAGTTGCTGTACGCGGCCTCCAGGTCGCGCAAGGACTGCTGGAGCACCACGGCTGACACCTCGCCGAGCCAGGCCCGCTCCGGGGTCTTCTTCGCCTCGGTGATGACCCGCTTCGACAGCTCGGCCGCCGCCAAGCGCGGCAGGCCCTTGGCGTAGGCCTCACGCCGGACGCGCAGGGCGTCGTTCCATACGACGCGAGCGCTCCCGAACGCCCGCGCCAGACTGCTGCGCTGAAAAGCGCTCGGGTACACGCGCATGTTGTACCGGAGCTTCATACCGATCACCGTACTGTTTGGCTTATGTCCGAATATGGATCGATCGGAACGGGCGGACATTGTCCCTTCTCTTGCACGCACATGTGGTTTTCGTGACGAAGTGCTCGCACAAGGTGTTCACCTGCGCGGATCCGACGCGCACACGGAGGAGATGCGGACACGGCCCTGGCCATGTCCGGGCAGCCCATAGAGTTCGCCCTCATGACGGATGTAGTCAACCTCTGGAAGGCAGGCCTCGGCGAGGTCCCCGAGGACGTGTGGGAGCGCACCGGGCTGCGAGTGCTGATCCTCGCGGACAACGGGCTCACCCGCCTCTCCCCGGACATCGGCCGCCTCCAGCGGCTGCACACGCTCGACCTGGGCCACAACCAACTCGCCCAAGCACCCGGAGAGCTCGGCGAACTGCGGGGCCTGACCCGGTATCTGTATCTGCACGACAACCGGCTGACCCGGCTGCCGCCCGAGCTCGGCCGGCTGGACGAGCTGGCGTACCTCAACGTCGGCGAGAACCGGATCGGCGAACTGCCGCCGGAGATCGGCGACATGGCCGGGCTGGTGGAGCTGCGGGCGCAGCACAACGAGCTGGCCGGGCTGCCCGAGTCGATCGGGCGGCTCGGGCGGCTGCGGGAGCTGTGGCTGCGCGGCAATCGCATCGGGTCCCTGCCCGCCGCCTTCTCCGCGCTCACACAGCTGCGCCACCTCGAACTGCGGGACAACGCGCTGGAGTCGGTGCCCGAGCCACTGCGCGCACTGCCGCTGCTGCGCCATCTCGACCTGCGGAGCAACCAGCTGCATGGGATTCCGGACTGGATCGCGGAGCTGCCGTCCCTGGAGAAGCTCGATCTGCGATGGAACGGCTTCGAGGAGCGAGGAGACGAGCTGTGGCCACTACAGGCGCTCAGGAGAAGGGGCTGCGCCGTGCTCACCTAGCCAGAGGCCGCTCGCCCCCGCCCTCGTCCCTGTCCCGTCCGGACGCATGCCTACCCAGACCGCATGCCCCGGACTCATCTGGGGGATAACCATGGCTCCAAGTGGCCCGTACGGCGGGCCGGTGCGACAGGGGGCGGGGGACAGAGGGATGACAACGGGGGATCCTCATGGCCGAATACCGGCGTATCCGGGGGTCGAGCGCTTCGTCGAGGCGTTCGACAAGCTGGTCACCCAGCCACGGCGCCGCCGCAGCAGAGTGCCGGTGGTCCTGCTGAGCGAGGCCGGGACCGGGCGGGCCGGGCAGCGGATCGTACGAGGGCTGCGCGCGCGGCTGCGGGGGCGCACTGAAGTACTGGCAGCGCATGCGTATATACCCGGGCAACCCGCCGGGACCGATGCGCCGCCGCTGGAGCTCTTCGAGCAGATCGCGCTGCAACTGGCCGAGTTCATGCCCGCGGACACCGGCCGGCTGCGGCTGCCGGGCTACCGTCTGCTGCACTCGGTGGTGACGGCCCCTGCCATCGACGGGCCGGTCGAATACCGCCACCGGGAACTGCGCGACCACTGCTACGAAGAGCACCGCCGCTGGTCGCGGACGGCCAGTGCGCTGTGGACGGTGGGCGGCCGGGACCAGGCCAGCGGCGGCACCCTCCTGGAGCTGCTGTGGAATTTCGTCGCCGGCCCGCTGTTCCAGAAGCTGCCGCGCTGGCTGTTCGGGGTCCGCGCCTCACGCCGGATGCTCGGCCGCGGCCGGCACCGCCGCTGGTACGCGGAATGGGCACGGCGGCAGCACGGCACGCCGCCGACCGACTTCTTCCGCTCGGCGCTCGACCATGTCCCCGGCGGGGAGGGCAGTGATCCCGAGCGGCTCGACCGGGTGCTGACGCACGCGTTGCTGGCCGATCTGGACGGGGCGGTGCGCAAGCGCCGCTTCAACCCCTGGCGGATGCGCCGGACCACCCGTTTCGTGCTGCTGTTCGAGGAGGCCGGGGAGCTCGACTCCCGGGTCCAGCGGTTTCTGCGCGAGCTGCGGTCGGCGGTCGAGGATCTGCGCTGTACGTCGGTCATCGCGATCGCGGCCGGGACGCGGTCGCTGGCCTCGCGGATCCCTGACATCGAGCCAGCCGATCTCGCCCACGCGGGCGCCGAGTTGACGCTGGTCGAACAGCAGGGCATGCGGGCGGGGCAGCCCACCGGCATCGTCGTCCCGGTGAGCGAGGGACCGGAGGACGACGAGCGCGCCTCGTACTGGCTCGGCCGCCGACCCACCCTGTTCGTGCCCTCACGCCGGTGGGGCCCGCGCGCCGAGCTCGTGGGGGTGGCGGTGGCCGTGCTGGCCGCGCTCGCGGCCGTGGCCGGGCTGCTCCACGGGCCGGTGGGCGGGGGCCGGGACAGCTGTGCGGGTCAGACCTTCCTGGGACAGGACGGCCAGTGCGTGGGAGTCCGCGAGGGCAAGGCGCAGTTCGCGAAGGGCAGTGAGGGACAGGTCACCGCGGTGCTGGAGCAGATCGACCGGCAGAACAGCGTGGTCGACGCCGCGATGCGGCACCTGGAGCCCGGGCGGCCCCACTACCGCACCGTGGTCTACCTCGGTCCGTTCTCCGGCGGTGAGGGGGCCGAAGACCCGGCCCGCGGCGGCACGCTGCCCGAGTTGCTGGGCGTCGCGCTCGCCCAGGAGCACATCAACAACCTGGCGCTGAAGGCGGATGACCGCGTGCCGCTGCGGGTGCTGGTGGCCAACGTCGGGCATCTGTACGAGGACGCCCCGGCCGTCGCGGACTCCGTCGTCCAACTGGCCCGGCGCGATCCGTCGATCGTCGGTGTGGTCGGGTTCGGGCAGAGTCGGCGCGCCACCTACACCGCGATCCGCAAGCTGAACGACGCCGGCATTCCTATGGTCGGGACCTCCGGCACGGCTGACGCGCTGCTGGCCTATGGCCCGCACTACTACCAGATGGCGCCGGTCGACTCCCGCAGCGCGCAGGTCATGGTGGCCTTCTTGCAGCATGCCTCGCTGGTGGCCCTGCCGGACGGCAAGGCCGTACCGGCCGAGCGGGCCGTCATGGTCGCCGACCCCTCCGACCCGTACAGCGACGGCCTGGCCCGGGCGTTCCGCGCCGCCTACCGGCAGGATCCTCTGGAGGTGCTGCTCCTGGGGTCCGGGGGGAGCAACCAGCACGGCGCCCTGGCCGGGCGGCCGGTCGCCACCGTGGGGGAAGCGGCGGAGCGGGTGTGCGAGGCGGTCGGCGGCGGCGAGCAGCGGACGGCGCTGGTGTGGACCGCCCGGGCCGGCCAGTTCAGCAACTTCCTGGCCGAGTTCAGGCGGGTGGCGGACAGTTGTCCAAAACTCAGCGTGCTCGGCGACGACGACGTCACCAACACGCTCCTCCAGAACCGCGGTCCGTGGACGGCCTTCCCCAACCTGAACCTGTACTACGTCTCGCTCGGCGAACCCTCGCGGGTGAGCGGACAGAACGCCCAGGCCTTTCTCGAGGCCTACGACGCGAAGTTCGGCGACAAGCCCGGCGCCCCGAGCGAGGCGATGCGGCTGGACGGACACGCCCCGCTGGCCTGGGACGCCCTGGGCTATCTCTCGCAAGCCGTCGACGAGGCCTGGGTGGGCACCGGCAAGCAGGACGCCCGGCTCGAGCGGGCGCTGGTCCAGGCCGTGCTCTACCAGGGCCTGGGGCGCGGCGGCTTCAGCGGCGCGACGGGCCGTATCGACGCTCATGGGGTGAACGGCGGCGGGCGGCTGACCGCGGACAGGCTGGTGGCCATCCTCCACGGCAAGCCCTCGGGCACCGTAGAGACCACGCTGCTGTGCGGGGCGGTCACCGCGACCGACATCCGGCGGACGTGGGGCCCGGGCGGGCAGTACGCCTGCCCGGAACCCACCCCCTGAGCGTCAGGTCAGGTCGAACTCGCCATCGCGCGCGCCGATGACGAAGGCGCGCCACTCGGCGGGAGAGAAGATCAGGGCCGGATCCTGCGGCCGACGGCGGTGGCGCATGGCGATATAGCCCTCGACGAAGGCGATCTCGACATCGCCCACTCCCTGGCTGCTCGACCTCCACTGCGCGGCGGTGAGGTCGAGGTCGGGCTTCTCGGCAGTGGCTGCCCAGGGCTGTTCGGTGGTGGTGTCGGCCACGTGGTTGGCTCCTCCCAGGTCGTCGTCCCGGCTCCACCCTAGCGATCGCGGCCGGTGCCGCACAGGCCGCGAAAGAAGGACGGCACCGCACACGCGGGCGTACGGCGGGGGCGGTCCGGGCCACGGTCAGCCGGTCGGGGGCTCGGCCCCCACCAGCCACATCGAGAAGAACTGCGACCCTCCGCCGTAGGCGTGGCCGAGCGCCTTGCGCGCCCCCTCCACCTGGTGCTCGCCCGCCTGCCCGCGCACCTGGAGCGCGGCCTCGGCGAAGCGGATCATCCCGGAGGCGCCGATGGGGTTGGTGGACAGCACCCCGCCCGACGGGTTGACCGGCAGGTCTCCGTCGATCTCGGTCACCCCCGACTCGGTGAGCTTCCAGCCCTCGCCCTCGGCGGCGAACCCCAGGTTCTCCAGCCACATCGGCTCGTACCAGCTGAACGGCACATACATCTCCACCGCGTCGATCTCCCGGCGCGGGTCGGTGATCCCGGCCTGCCGGTAGACGTCGGCCGCGCAGTCCTGCCCGGCCCGAGGCGAGACGCAGTCCTTGCCCGCGAAGAGCGTCGGCTCGCTGCGCATGGCGCCGCCGTGCACCCAGGCGGGCGGGGCGGGCGCCCGCGCCGCGCCGGCCCGGTCGGTGAGCACCATGGCGCAGGCGCCGTCGGAGGACGGGCAGGTCTCCGAGTAGCGGATGGGGTCCCACAGCATCGGTGAGGACTGCACCTTCTCCAGGGTCAGATCCTTCTCATGGAGATGGGCGTAGGGGTTGCGCAGGGCGTTGCGGCGGTCCTTGTACGCGACGAGCGATCCGATGGCGGCCGGGGCGCCGGTCCGCCGCATATAGGCCCGGACGTGGGGGGCGAAGAAGCCGCCCGCCCCGGCCAGCAGCGGCTGTTGGAAGGGGACGGGCAGGGAGAGCCCCCACATGGCGTTGGACTCGGACTGCTTCTCGAAGGCGAGAGTGAGGACGGTGCGGTGGACGCGGGCGGCCACCAGGTTCGCGGCGACCAGCGCGGTGGAGCCGCCGACCGAGCCCGCGGTGTGCACCCGCAGCATCGGCTTGCCGACCGCGCCGAGCGCGTCGGCGAGATAGAGCTCGGGCATCATCACGCCCTCGAAGAAGTCGGGCGCCTTGCCGATGACCACGGCGTCGATGTCCGCCCAGGTCAGCTGGGCGTCCTCGAGGGCGCGCACGGCCGCCTCGCGGACCAGCCCGGCGATCGACACATCCCGGCGGGCGGCGGTGTGCTTGGTCTGGCCGACCCCGACGACGGCGATGGGCTCCTTGCTCATGATGCCTGGTCCCCTTCCGATTGCCCGTCCCGTTCTCCTTCCAGGACCGCCACCAGGTTCTGCTGGAGACACGGCCCGGAGGTGGCGTGTGCGACGGCCCGGTCGGACTCGCCGCGGTGGATGCGGGCCGCGGCCTCGCCGAGGCGGATCAGCCCGGCGGCCATCATGGGGTTGGCGGCGAGCGCGCCGCCGGACGGATTGACGCGTACGCCCTCGTCCAGCCCCAGCTCGCGGCGCAGGATCACCTCCTGCGAGGTGAAGGGCGCGTGCAGTTCCGCGGTGTCGACGGGCGCGGCGTCGTCGTCGAACAGACCGGCGTTGCGCGCGGCGAGCCGGGTCGAGGGAGAGCGGGTGAGGTCCCGTACGCCCAGTGCGTGCGCCTCGATGCGGTGGTCCATGCCGCGGATCCACGCGGGGCGGCGGCAGAGCCGGCGCGCGGTGTCACCGGCGGCGAGGACGACGGCGGCCGCGCCGTCGCCGATGGGCGGGCAGTCGTGGCGGCGCAGCGGCCGCACCAGGTAGGGGTCCGCCAGCAGCGCGTCCGGGGCCGCGGAGCCGGTCAGTTGGGCGTGCGGGTTGTGCTCGGCCGCGCCGCGGCTGCGCGCGGCGACCCCGGCGAGGGCTCGCTCGTCGGTGGCTCCCTCGTCGATGAGCGCCTGGGCCTGGAGGGCGGCCAGGGACACCGGGTCCGGCCACAGCGGGGCGAGGTAGTAGGGGTCGAGCTGGCGGGTCAGGACGTCGCGCAGCTCTCCGGGCGAGGACTTGCCGTAGGAGTAGACGAGCGCCGTCTCGGCCTCTCCGGCCAGCAGCTTGACCCACGCCTCGTACAGCGCCCAGGCGCCGTCCATCTCCACATGCGACTCGGAGATGGGCGGCGAGGCGCCGACGCCGTCCAGTGCCATGGTGAAGGAGAAGGCTCGGCCGGCGAGATAGTCGGAGGAGCCGGAGCAGGTGAAGCCGATCTCGCCGGCCCGCAGGCCGACCGCGCCGAGCACCTCGTGCAGGACCGGCATCAGCATCTCGACCTCGGACAGCTCGGCGGATCGGCGCCGGTGGCGGGTCTGTGCGAACGCCACGATGGCGACGGGCCTCGGGTTCACAGCAGCTCCTTGTAGGTGTCGTAGTCCGCGTCGGGCTCGCCGGTGGGGCGGTAGTGGTCGGGGTAGCGCCCGCCCTCGGTCCACACCGGCTCGACGCGCAGCCCCATCCGGACCTGGTCGTAGGGGATGCCGCCGATGCGGCCGTGGAGGGCGAGGTCGGCGCCGTCCAGGGCGATGTGCGCGTAGACGTACGGCACCTCGATATCGAGGTTCTTCGCCTTGATGTTGACGATGCAGTAGGTGGTGACGGTGCCGCGCGGGCCGACCTCGACCTGTTCGTCGGTCGCGACGCCGCAGGTGGGGCAGGCGCCGCGGGGCGGGACATACACCTTGCGGCAGGTTGGGCAGCGCTCCCCCACGGTCCGCCGGCCGGAGAGGGCGGCGATATAGCGGGACTGGGCGCGGCCGGGCGAGTACACGTAGTCCAGGCGGGCGGGCGCCACGATCCCCTGGACGGGGTCGGTGAACTCGCCGCCGTGCGGGGTGGTTCGCGGGTCGGGCTCGCTCTCGTACGGCTCGAAGCAGGCGATGTCGGTGATGGCGCCGGTGCGCTCCGGCGCCCAGCGGACGCGCACCCGCAGGCCGGTGCGGACGGCCTCGGGGCCGGGTGCGTCGAGGGCGTGGAGGAGGGCGGTGTCGGCGCCGTCGAGCCGCACCAGCACCCAGGCGAAGGGGGTGGTGAGGGGCTGTCCGCGGCGCGGCGCGGGGTTCCAGGCCCAGGTGGTGACGGTGCCGGTGGCGGCGACCTCGACGAGGTCGCGGATCTCCTCGGCGGTGACGGGGTCGTACTCGACGGGGGGTACCAGCACCCGGCCGTCGGCGGTCCGTACGCCGAGCACGGCGCGTTCGCGCAGTCCGGTCAGAAACGCGCTCTGGACGGGGCCGAGGGAGCGGGTGAAGGGGAACTCGACAACCAGAGGGGCGGAAAGCACCTCGGGCATGGGAGCCGGTGTCATGGTGTGCCTCTCCTCTGTTTCCAGGCTCGTTCGCCCGGGGCGCTACAGCCCCTGTCGACGGTCGACCGTGCTCAGCCGCTCGTACCTCGCGGCCTCCGCGCGCTCTCCCTTTCGACAGCGGCGCGCCCCTTCGGCTCACTCGCCGCGCGGCATGGGTGCTCAGGCCCGTCGGTAGACCGGCGGTCGCTTCTCCGCGAAGGCCTTGGAGCCCTCCTTCGCGTCGGCGGTGGCGAAGATGGGCCAGCCGCGTTCGAGTTCGGACTTCAGGCCGTCGGTTTCGGTCAGCTCCGCCGTCTCGTAGACGGACGCCTTGACGGCCTCGACGGCGAGGGGGCCATTGGCGTTGATCAGCTCGGCGATGTCCAGGGCCGTCCGAAGGGCGGTGCCGTCGGGCACGACCCGGCCGATCAGCCCGATCCGCTCGGCCTCCTCGGCGGTGTACGGGCGGCCGGTCAGCAGCATCTCCAGCGCGTGGGTGCGGGGCACCTGGCGGGCGAGGCGGACCGTGGAGCCGCCGATGGGGAACAGCCCGCGCCTGACCTCGAAGAGCCCGAAGGTGGCGCCGCGCCCGGCGACGCGGATGTCGGTGCCCTGGAGGATCTCCGTGCCGCCCGCCACGCAGTGTCCCTCGACGGCGGCGATCACCGGCTTGCGCGGCCGGTGGTGCCGGAGCATGGCCTTCCAGTGCAGGTCGGGGTCGGCCTTGAGGCGGTCCCGGTAGTGCTCTCCGGCCATCCCGCCGCCGCCCGCGAGGGCTTTGAGGTCCATGCCCGCGCAGAAGGACCCGCCGGCCCCGGTGAGCACCACCGACCTGATGTCGTCGTCCGCGTCGGCCTGGGCCCAGCCGTCGTGGAGGCCGACCAGCATCGGCAGCGAGAGCGCGTTCTTGGCCTCCGGACGGTTCAGGGTGAGCACCAGCGTCGCGCCGGCGCGCTCCACCGTCAGATGTTCGGTCCCGCTTGTCACGGCAGTCCTCCCGTCTCGACCTAGAACAGGTTGCAGGAGCCGCGGGGCGACTTCAAGAGAAATCTGATGCCCAGTCAGATTTATTGGCCATGTGCCTTCACATCTCTTCCGGACGGCGCTCCAATGACCGCCATGCCGCCCGATGTCAGGTCAGGAGGAGCCGTGGAGTACAACCTTGCCGACCTGTTCGAGTCGATCGTCGACACGGTGCCCGACAGAGAGGCGCTGGTGTACATCGACCACCCCGGCACCGGGGCCGAGCGGCGGCTGACCTACGCCCAGCTGGACGCGGCCGCCAACCGGCTCGCCCACCATCTGCGGGACACCGCCGGCATCGCGCCGGGCGAACACGTCGGCCTGCATCTGTACAACGGCGTCGAATACCTCCAGACCTCACTCGCCTGTCTGAAGATCCGGGCCGTGCCGGTGAACGTCAACTACCGCTACGTGGAAGACGAGTTGGTCTATCTCTACCGGGACGCCGACCTGGCGGCACTGGTGTACGACGCCGAGTTCGGCGACCGGGTGGCCGCCGCGCTCCCCCGCACCGACACCCTGCGCCATCTCGTGCGGGTCGGCCGGGCCAGTGCCCCGGCCGGGGACAGCCCCGTCCCGGACCCCGCGCCCGTGTCCTTCGAGGAGGCCGAGGCCTCGGGCTCGCCCGAGCGCGACTTCCCGGCGCGCTCCGCCGACGACCGGTTCATCATCTACACCGGTGGCACCACGGGCATGCCCAAGGGCGTGATGTGGCGGCAGGAGGACCTGTTCTTCTCCGGGCTCGGCGGCGGCTCGCCCACCGGCGAGCCGGTCGGCAGGCCCGAGGAGCTGGCCGAGCGGGTGGCGGCGGGCGGCGAGGGACTGGTGTTCTTCCCCACCCCGCCGCTGATGCACGGCACCTCCACGCTCACGGCCTTCATCGGCTTCAACTTCGGCCAGAAGGTGGTCATCCACCGTAAGTTCGTGCCCGAAGACGTACTGCGCACGATCGAGAAGGAGAAGGTCACCAGCGTCTCACTGGTCGGCGACGCGATGCTGCGCCCGCTGGTGGACGCCCTGGCCGGCCCCCTCAAGGACACCGACTGCTCCTCGCTGTTCAGCGTCAGCAGCTCCGGCGCGGTCCTGTCGGACACCGTGCGGGACCAGTTCTCGGAGCTGGCGCCGCACACCATGCTGCTGAACAACTTCGGCTCCTCGGAGTCCGGTTTCAACGGCACCGCCACCGAGGACGCCGGCCCCGAGAAGGGGTTCCGGCTGCGGGTCAACACCCGTACCTCGGTGATCGATCCGGCCACCCACCGGCCCGTGGCGCCCGGTGAACCCGGCCGCATCGCCCAGCGCGGCCATGTGCCGCTCGGCTACTACAACGACCCGAAGAAAACCGCCGAGACGTTCTTCGAGGCGGACGGCGCGCGCTGGGTGCTGCTCGGCGACATGGGCACGGTCGACGAGGACGGCGTGATCACGGTGCTCGGGCGCGGCTCGCAGTGCATCAACACCGGCGGCGAGAAGGTCTATCCGGAGGAGGTCGAGCAGGCGCTCAAGGCCCATCCGGATGTGTACGACGCGCTGGTGGCGGGCGTGCCGGACGAGCGCTGGGGCAGCCGCGTCGCGGCCGTCGTCCAGCCCCGCCAGGGGGCGGACCGGCTCACGGCCGACGCCGTACGGGCGCACTGCCGCGACCGGCTCGCGGGCTACAAGATCCCGCGTACGGTCGTCTTCAGCGACCACATCCAGCGCTCGCCCAGTGGCAAGGCGGACTACCGCTGGGCGAGGGACATCGCGGCGAACGCCCCGGCCGACTCCTGACCGCGCCGGCGGTGGCCGCCGGGCGCGACACCGTACTCCCCGTGCCCGGGGCGAGGTGCGCGGCCCGGAGGCGTACGGCGGCGAGGCGGTCGAGGTGCGGCCCCCGGATCCGCGCGGGAGGCCGCCGCGGTCAGGTTCCGTTCGGCGCGCACACCGACCGCAGCGCCCGCTCCAGCGCCACCGTGTGCAGCGCGTCCAGCCGCCTGTCGTGGCGTACCCGCACCGCGGCCACGGTCAGCCACCCCGCGCAGGACGGCTCGGCCCTGGCTCGCGCCGAGTCCGCGATGGCCCGCACCAGCTCGCCGTTGATCCGGTTGATCTCCAGGCGGACCTTGGAGAGGTCGGGGCGCTCGGTGGGCGCCTGGGTGGGGTCGGCCTCCCAACGGCGGTACAGGCCGCGCTGGACGAGCTTGTTGGCCTCGATCTGGTCGCGGAAGATCCGCACCGTGGCCTCCGGGTCCGCGCCCAGCGCGCGGGCCTGCTCGGCCACCGCCTCCAGCACCTGCCGCTCCCGCTCGGGGTCGTCGATGGGGCTGTCCGTGCCCCCGCGCGGCGGAGCCGCATATCGATACTTCGCCTGCGCCACCTGATCGGCGGTCAGCAGTCGCTGGGCGGACAGGTCGGCGATCGGCAGCAGCCGCCCGTACGGAAGCGCCGGCGCGGAAACCGAGGCCGGAGCGGCGGCGGAGACGGCCGGAGCCGCGGTCGCGCCGGGCGCCGCCGTGGCCAGCAGCCCGAGGGCCGCGGCGGCGGTCAGCGCGTGGCGCAGGGTCGCGTTCAGCGTCACTCCCCTGCCTCCAGGAAGGGGCGCACCTCGGCCAGGAACTCCCCGGGGCGCGCCTCGTGGACGAGATGTCCTGCGTCGATGGTGACCAGGCGGCAGTCGGGTATCCGCTCGGCCATGTCGGCCAGCAGCTCCTGTGGGATGTGGCTGTCCGGGCCGCCGCCGATCAGCAGGGTCGGGGCGGTGATCGCCGAGAGCCCGTCGATCCATCGCGGATCGGGCGCGTTGCGCTGCTCGGTGAACTGGGTCTTGACCGCCCAGTCGAAGGCCTGCCGCCCCTCCGGGCGCTCGGGCACCTCCAGCGGCGGGTCCTGGGGCCACAGCGGCGGGGCGTCCTCGATCACCAGCCGCTCGACGAGGGCGGGGTGGCGCTGGGCGAGGAGGTAGCCGACCACGCCGCCGTAGGAGTGTCCGACGACCGAGGCCCGGGTCAGGCCGAGGGCCCCGAGAAAGCCGGCGACGTCGTCGCTCACCCGCTCCAGGGCGTAGTCCCCGGGCCAGTCGCTGGCCCCGTGGCCGCGCAGATCGAGGGCGTAGACGCACCGGGTGCGCGCGAGTTCGGGAGCGATTCCCAGCCAGTCGGCGCCGTCCCCGCCGAGGCCGGCCAGCAGCAGGACGGGGGGAGCCGCACGCTCCCCCCAGACCCGGTAGGCCAGTTCGATCCCGGCCACCTCGACCGTGTCAAGTGTGTGCATACGGCCGAGACTACCCGCGTCACATCGCTCGCTCACGTCCCTTCCAGTACGGCTCGCGCAGCCGCCGCTTGTAGAGCTTGCCGTTGGGGTCCCGTGGCATCTCGGCCACGAAGTCCACCGACTTGGGGCGCTTGTATCCCGCCAGCCGCGCCTCGCAGTGGGCGAGCAGCGCCCGCTCCAGCGCGGGCCCCGGCTCCTGGCCAGGGGCGGGCTCCACGACCGCCTTGACCTCCTCGCCCCAGTCCTCGTGCGGGATGCCGAAGGCGGCGGCGTCCGCGACGGCGGGGTGGGTGAGCAGCTCGGCCTCGATCTCGGCCGGGTAGATGTTGACGCCGCCCGAGATGATCAGGTCGATCTTGCGGTCGCGGAGGTAGAGATAGCCGTCCTCGTCGAGCAGGCCGAGGTCGCCGACGGTGAAGAAGTCGCCGATGCGGTTCTTGCGCGTCTTGGCCTCGTCCTTGTGGTACGCGAAGCCGCCGGTGCTCATCCGCATGTAGACGGTGCCGAGTTCGCCGGCGGGGAGCCGGTTGCCCTCGTCGTCGAAGATCGCCAGTTCGCTGATGGGCCAGGGCTTGCCGACCGTCCCCGGCTTCTTGAGCCAGTCCTCGGCGGTGGCGAAGGCGCCGCCGCCCTCACTGGCCGCGTAGTACTCCTCGACGCAAGCGCCCCACCAGTCGATCATCGCCCGCTTGATGTGGTCGGGGCAGGGCGCGGCCCCGTGGATGGCGTGGCGCATCGAGGACACGTCGTAGCGCCGCCTGACCTCTTCGGGCAGCGCCAGCAGCCGGTGGAACTGGGTGGGAACCATATGGGTGTGGGTGCAGCGCTGGGTGTCGATGAGGCGCAGCATCTCCTCGGGCGTCCACCTGTCCATGAGGACCAGCCGGTGGCCGATGTGCAGGGAGGAGGAGGCGAACTGGAGCACCGCGGTGTGGTAGAGCGGTGAGCACACCAGATGGACGTTGTCGGGCTCCTCGTCGCGGGGTTTGATGCCGAAGATGCGCAGGAAGCCGCCGAGGTTGGCCTCCTCGGGCGGGACGCCGGTCAGCGCGCGCCGGATGCCGCGCGGGCGGCCCGTCGTTCCGGAGGTGTAGTTCATCACCCAGCCCAGCTCGCGGTCGGCGGGCGGCTCCTCGGCCTCTCCTTCCAGCAGCTCGGCGTACGGGCGGAAGCCGCCGACGGCGCCGACCGCGTAGCGCTGGTCGGCGGGCAGCCCGGCCTCGTCGGCGGCCAGGGTGGCCTGTTCGCCGAAGCGCTCGTGGGCGATGAGCACCTTCGCACCGGAGTCCGAGACGATCCAGGCGATCTCGGGGCCGACCAGGTGGTGGTTGACGGGCACCAGGTAGAACCCGGCCTGGGTGGCGGCGAGCGCGGCCGTGAAGAACTCGACGCCGTTGGGCAGCACCACCGCGAAGGCGTCGCCCCGCCGCAGCCCCGCGGCGCGCAGCCCGCCGACGAGCCGGTTGCAGGCGGCGTGCAGCCGGGCGGCGGTCCACTCCTCGCCGTCCGGGGCGACGAGTACGGCGCGGTCGGGTTCGAGCGCGGCCTGGGCCCAGAAGCCGTTGGGTGTACGGGACATGAGGGTCCGGTCCTCCTTCTGGCGGCGTGTCAGGCAGGGGCGACAGGGGTCACGGCGGGCTCAGGCCCGCCCGGCGATGCGGTTGACGCGGTCGATGGCGCGCTCGAAGCCGCGGGTCAGATCGTCGAAGACGGCCTGCACGGGGCGCTTGGTGTTCATTCGGCCGACGATCTGCCCGACCGGCGTGCCGAGCAGCGGCTCCACCTCGTACTTCTGGATGCGGGAGACGGCCTCGGCCACGAGCAGCCCCTGGAGCGGCATCGGCAGCGGGTCCGGGCCCTCGGAGTCCTCCCAGGCGTCGGTCCACTCGGTGCGCAGCTGCCGGGCGGGCTTGCCGGTGAGGGCGCGGGAGCGGACGGTGTCGCCGGACCCCGCCGCCAGCAGCTTGCGGGTGAGCGCGGGCGAGGTGAGGGCGGCCTCGTCGGTGGTGAGCCAGATGGAGCCGAGCCAGACGCCCTGCGCACCGAGGGCGAGCCCGGCGGCGATCTGTTCGCCGCTGCCGATGCCGCCGGCCGCGAGCACGGGCAGCGGGTCCACGGCCCGCACCACCTCGGGGGTGAGGACCATGGAGGCGATCTCGCCGGTGTGGCCGCCGGCCTCGTAACCCTGTGCGACCACGATGTCGAGCCCCGCGTCCTTGTGGTGGAGCGCGTGGCGGGCGCTGCCCGCGAGCGCGGCAACGAGGATTCCCTTGCCGTGGGCGCGCTCGACGACATCGGCGGGCGGTGAGCCGAGGGCGTTGGCCAGCAGCTTCACGGGGTATTCGAAGGCGACGTCCAGCTGGCTGCGGGCGACGTGCTCCAGCCAGCCGGTGATCCGCCAGCCGGAGGCCTCGCCCTCGGAAAGTTCGGGCACGCCGTGTTTGGCGAGGGTCTCCCGGACGAACCGGCGGTGTCCTTCGGGGATCATCGCCTCGATGTCCGCCTCGGTCACCCCCTCGACCTTCTTCGCGGGCATGACGACGTCCACGCCGTACGGCTTGCCGTCGGTGTGCTCCTGCATCCAGTCGAGGTCGCGCGCCAGCTCGTCCGCCGCGCCGTAGCGGACCGCGCCGAGCACGCCGAACCCGCCGGCCCGGGTAATCGCGGCGGCCACGGCCGGGAACGGCGTGAAGCCGAAGATGGCGTGCTCGACACCCAGCCTTTTGCTCAACTCCGTCTCCATGGGCGGCAGGATGCCGCAGCGGGCCGGACGAAGGAAGAGTTTTTCTGACGCTACGTCAGATTCTTTGGCTGCGTCGGATTCTTTTCGGGCCCGGTCACCTGCCGAGGACCGCCATGGCCGCGTTGTGCCCCGGGATCCCGCTGACCCCGCCGCCGCGCACCGCGCCCGCGCCGCACAGCAGCACATTGGCGTGGCGCGTCTCCACGCCCCAGCGGCCGGTGCCCTCCTGGGCGTACGGGAACGCCAGCTCGCGGTGGAAGATGTTGCCGCCGGGCAGCCGCAGCTCGCGCTCCAGGTCCAGCGGGCTCTTCGCCTCGATGCAGGGCATCCCCTCGGCGTCGTACGCCAGACAGTCGGCGATCGGCTCGGCGATCTCGGCGTCGAGCAGTTCGAGGGTGGCCTCCAGCAGCGCCGCGAGCGCCACGTCGTGGTCGGCGGCGAAGAGCCGCGCGGGGGCGTGCAGCCCGAACAGGGTCAGGGTCTGGTAGCCCTGCCGGGCCAGCTCGGGGGCCAGGATCGACGGGTCGGTCAGCGAGTGGCAGTAGATCTCCGAGGGGGGCCTCATGGGCAGGGCGCCCGCCGCGGCCTGGCGGTAGGCGGCCTCCAGGTCGCCATAGCCCTCGGCGATGTGGAACGTCCCGGCGAACGCATCGCGCGGGTCGACGCCGGGGTCGCGCAGCGCGGGCAGCCGCCGCAGCAGCATGTTCACCTTGAGCTGCGCGCCCTCGACGGGCGGGGCGGGCGACTCGTCGCCCAGCAGCCTGGCCAGCTCCTGCGGGGCGGCGCCGACCAGCACATGCCGGGCGCCCACCAGGCCCTCGCCCTCCCCGTCACGGAACATCACCTCCGCGTCCCTTCCGTCGGTGGCGATGGCCGTCACCTCGCATCCGGTGGCGATCCGGGCGCCCGCCGCGAGCGCCGCGTCCGCCAGCGCGTCGGTCAGCGCGCCCATCCCGCCCACCGGGACGTTCCAGTCGCCGGTGCCGCCGCCGATCACGTGGTAGAGGAAGCAGCGGTTCTGACGCAGCGACGGGTCATGGGCGTGGGTGAAGGTGCCGATCAGGCCGTCGGTGAGGACCACGCCGCGCACCAGGTCGTCCTCGAACGCCTCCTCGACCGCCTCGCCGAGCGGCCGCTCGAACAGCGCCCGCCAGGCGGTCTCGTCGCCCACCCGCGCGCGCAGCGCCTCGCGCGTGGGCAGCGGTTCGGTGAGCGTCGGGAACACCCGCTCGGCCACGTGCCGGGTCATTCCGTAAAAGCGCTGCCAGGACTCGTACTCCCGGTCCGAGCCGGTCAGCCGGGCGAACGAGGCGCGGGTGCGGGCCTCGTCGCCGCCCACCAGCAGCCCGGTGGGCCGCCCGTCCCGGACGGTGGGGGTGTACGAGGACACGGTCCGCTCGGCGACGGAGAAGCGCAGGCCCAGGTCGTCCACGATCCGCCGCGGGAGCAGGCTCACCAGGTACGAGTAGCGGGAGAGCCGAGCGTCGACCCCGGCGAAGGGGCGCGTGGAGACGGCGGCTCCGCCGGTGTGGTCGAGCCGCTCCATGAGCAGCACCCTGCGGCCGGCGCGGGCGAGGTAGGCGGCGGCGACCAGCCCGTTGTGGCCGCCGCCGACGATGACGGCGTCGTACGCGTCGCTGTGAGGCATACGTCCTGACTAGCACGCGGTGATCGCCGGGGCCAGGACGCGGCGAGGCGGTCTCACTCCTGACGGCGCCGCACCGAGGCCATCCGCCGGTACAGCTCGACGGCCTCCTCGCGCCGCCCCAACTGCTCCAGGCACTGGGCCTCGTCGCCCAGGCTGGCGAGGGCGTCGGGGTGATCCGCGCCCAGGACGTCCTCGCGGGCCCGGGCGACCCGGCGGTAGAGCTCCAGGGCGTCGGTCCAGTTGCCGAGCCAGCCGAGGGCCACCGCCACCTCCCGGCAGCTGACCAGGGTGTCGGGGTGGTCCGGACCCAGCGTCCGCTCCCGGAGGGTGGAGACGTCGCGAGCCTCGGCCAGGGCCTCCTCCCAGTGGCCGAGGCGGCCCAGATTGACCCCGAGGCCGTGCCGGGCGCGCAGGGTCTCGGGGTCGGTGGGGCCCTGGGCGCGGGTGCGGTCGTCGACGAGGGCGCGGTAGAGCGCCAGGGCCTCCGCGCTGCGGCCGAGCCGGCCCAGGCTGATACCGACCTCGTAGCGGGCCGCGAGGGCGTCCGGGTGCTCGCGGCCGAGGGTCCTGCCGCGGGCGTCGGCCACCTCCCGGTAGATGTGCAGCGCCTCGCTCCAGCGGCCCAGCCGGCCGAGGGCGTACGCGACCTCGTAGCGGGTGACCAGGGTGTCGGGGTGGTCGGGGCCCAGCACCCGGGCGCGGGCGGCGGCCACCTCGCGGGCCACCCGGCGGCAGTCCTCGAGCCGCCCCAGGCGGCCGAGGTTGAAGGCCAGGTTGTGGCGGCAGCGCAGGGTGTCGGGGTGCTCGGCGCCCATCGTCCGCTCGCGGGTCGCGAGCACGGCGGCGTAGACCTGGTGGGCCTCGAAGTGACGGCCGAGGCGGCTCAGCGCGAACGCGGTCTCCTGCCGGGCGGCCAGCGTGTCCGGGTGCTCGGGCCCGAGCACCCGCTCGCGGCCCGCCGCCACCCGCCCGTACTCGCCCAGCGCGTCGCCGTGGCGGCCCAGCCGCCCGAGGGCGAAGGCCGCCTCGTAACGGCTGATCAGGGTGTCGGGGTGGTCGGGGCCGAGCACGCGCTCCCGCTCGGCGGCGACCTCCCGGTGCGTCCGGCCCGCCTCCTCCCAGCGGCCCTGTAAGGCCAGGCTCATCCCGACGGTGTGCCGGACGGCGAGCGCGGCGAGCAGGCTCGGCGGCGGGGGCTCACCGGCGGGCGCGCGCGGCGCGGCTGGCGGCGGCGCCGGGCCGCCGGCCCACGCCCCGGTGAGCCCGCCCGCCCCCGCTCCCCCGCCGGTCCACGCCCCGGTGAGCGCGGCGGCCTCGCCCGGGGGGCCCGGCCGCGCCCCGGCCCGGCCGGCCGGGTCCGCCGCGGTGCCGGCGGTCATGTGCCGGGCCCAGTCGGGCAGCTGCGGCGGCCGCCGCGCGGGGAGCTCCGCGGGGAGCCCCGCGCCGGGGCCTGGCAGGGTCCACTCCGGGACGAGGGGCTGCCCGGCGCCCCAGGTCGCGCGGGCCAGGGCGATCCGCTTGGCCAGGTCGGAGGCGTCGCGCGGGCGGTCCTCGGGGTCCTTGGCGAGCAGGTCGAGGATCGCCCGCTCAAAGAGCTCAGGGATCTCGGGCCGGTGCCGGCGCGGCGGCTCGGGCGGGGTGTCGCGGTGGCCGACGAGCACCGCCCAGGCGTCGTCGAGATGGAACGGCGGCGCGCCGGTGGCCAGTTCGTACAGCACACAGCCCAGGGAGTACAGATCACTGCGGTGGTCGACGGACCCATCCGCGATCTGCTCGGGCGACATGTAGTGCGGGGTGCCCATGGCGATGCCCGTCCCGGTCAGCCGGGCCGTGAAGTCGATGTCATGGCCGAGCCGGGCGATGCCGAAATCGCAGATCTTCACCGAGCCGTCGGCCAGCCGCATGATGTTGGCGGGCTTCAGGTCGCGGTGGACGATCCCCTGATCGTGGGTGTACGCGAGGGCGACGGCGAGCTGGCCGGCCATGTCCAGGACATCAGGGACGGGCAGCGGTCGCCGCTCGTTGTCTTCCAGCAGCTGGCTGAGGTTGCGCCCCTCCAGCAGCTCCATCACCAGATACAGAACGCCCTCGTGCTCCCCGAAGTCGTGCACCACGGTCACCCCGCGGTGCTGTAGCGACGCCGCGACCCGCGCCTCGCGGCGGAACCGCTCACGCAGCACGTCCATGAAGGACGGGTCCCGCTGCTGCCCCATCGGCTTGAGGCACTTGACGGCGACGCGCCGCCCGAGCGACTCGTCGAGCGCCCGCCACACCTCGCCCATGCCCCCGCGCCCGATGAGATCGAGCAATCTGTACCGGCCCTGGATCAGTCTGGTTTCCGCCATGGTCCCCCTGACTCCGGCGGGAGTGCCGCCCCCGCCGCCCCCGTGAAAGCCGACGGCTCGTCAGCGAGCCCTCGGCGCATCCCCGTTGTCCAGTATGGCGGCGTTTTGGCGCAACTTGTAGACCGACGCTCGACGGCCCGCAGGATGTGCTGGGGCGGCAGCTGCCACCGGAGGGGGGCGGAATGCGGCGCAGCGCCCGCCCGGCGGGCGTGGGCGCCGGGCGGCCGTACAGCTCATGGGCGTACGGGGGCAGACTCGCGCAGGCGAGCGCCGCGACGCGCCCCCACAGCACCGCGCGCGCCGGCACCAGCAGGGGGTGAACGGGAGGTCTGCACAGAAAGGCGATGAGGCGGGCGATGCGCAGCGGCCGGCCTCAGACGTCCTTACGGAAGTCGGAGTTCCGGGTGACGCCGCGCACCGCGAGCGGGTGCAGCGCCTCCGCGGGTGGCCCACCGTTCAGATCCGGCCCGCTCGGCGCTGCCGCCGGAGCAGCAGGGCTCCGGTGCGGGTGGGCCGCGGGCGGAAGGGGCCCGGGAACACGGATGAGGAGCTAACGGCGCACCCTCGGCATCCCCAGGCCGATCCAGGAGATGATCTCCCGCTGCACCTCGTTGTTGCCGCCGCCGAAGGTGAACACCACGCTGCTGCGGTAGCCGCGCTCCAGCTCACCGTGGAGCACCGCGCCCGTCGAGCCCTCCTTGAGCGGGCCTGCCGCGCCGACGACCTCCATCAGCCAGGCGTAGGCGTCGCGGCGCGCCTCGGAGCCGTACACCTTGACCGCGGAGGCGTCCTGGGGGGTGAGCGCCTCGCGCTGGAGGGCGTCCACCATCTGCCAGTTGAGCAGCTTCATGGCGTCCAGCCTGGCGTGGGTGCGGGCCAGCCGCCCGCGCACCCAGCCCAGGTCGATGACGCGGCGGCCGTCCGCGAGCTTGGTGTCGGCGGCCCACTGCTGGACGCCGCGCAGGGCGCGGATGGCCATCGTGCCGTGGGCGGCGAGGGTGACGCGCTCGTAGTTGAGCTGGGTGGTGATCAGCCGCCAGCCCTCGTTCTCCGCGCCGACCCGGCGGGTGGCCGGCACCCGGATGTTCTCGTAGTAGCTGGCCGTGGTGTCGTGGGAGGCGAGGGTGTTGATGACGGTGCAGGAGTAGCCGGGGTCGCTGGTCGGCACGAGCAGGATGCTGATGCCGCTGTGGGGTTTGGCGTCGGGGTCGGTGCGCACCGCGAGCCAGACCCAGTCGGCGGTGTCGCCGTTGGTGGTCCAGGTCTTCTGGCCGTTGACCGTGTAGTGGCCGGTGTGGGGATCGCCCTCGCGCACCGCGCGGGTCTTGAGCGAGGCGAGGTCGGTGCCCGCGTCGGGCTCGCTGTAGCCGATGGCGAAGTCGATCTCACCGGAGAGGATCTTCGGCAGGAAGTACTCTTTCTGCTCACCGGTGCCGTGGCGCATCAGGGTGGGCCCGACGGTGTTGAGCGCCATGAGGGGCAGCGGTACGCCCGCCTGGGCGGCCTCGTCGAAGAAGATGAACTGCTCCACAGGGCCCAGGCCGCGCCCGCCGTACTCCCGCGGCCAGCCCACGCCCAGCCAGCCGTCCGCGCCGAGGCGGCGGATGGTCTCGCGGTAGAACCGCTTCTGTCCGGCGGGGTCGGCGTAGCGGGCGTAGGCGTTGTCCGGGACCAGCTCGGTGAAGTACGCGCGCAGTTCGGTGCGCAGTTGCCGCTGCTCGGGGGTGTAGTCGAGGTGCACGGCCCCTCCTGGAGTCTCGCGTCCGCCGCGACGGCGCTGGAATCGAGGGGCACGGTAGAACGTGTTCCAACAATACGGAAGGGCCGTGGGCCCGGACGCCGCATCCGCCGAGGCGGCGTCCGGGCCTAAGCGGCCCCGGGGAAGTAGGGGTGGGTTCCTGCGTTGTCTGGCGCGGTGCATCGCAAGGCGGAGGATCGCCCTCGTAGTGGGCCTACTCGGGCGAGTCCGACAACGCAGCGAGGTGCCGTGCCAGGCGGCGCAGGGACGTGCCTCTACTTCGCCGGGGTCGCTTGGCATCCCGGCCAATCGGCCGACGGCTGCGGGCGGTCAGACCGCCCGTAGCCAATCGTCGATCAGCGCGGGATGGTCGGTGGTGACCGCGTCGGCGCCCAGGGCCACGCAGCGCGCCAGCCGCTCCGGGTCGGCGGCCGGCCAGGCGTCGACCCGCAGCCCCTGGGCGTGGCAGCGCTCGACCAGGCCGACCGTCAGCTCGGGCCGCAGCTCCGGGCAGACCCAGGTGGCCTTCACCTCCGCGGCCCGCGCGGGCAGTTCCTCCGTGGGGTGGGCGGTGATCAGCCCCCGTTCCACCCGGGGCAGCAGCCGCGCGGCGTGGTCGAGTATCTCGGCGTGGAAGGAGGTCAGCACCACACGCGGGGGCAGGGGGTCGCGCCGGTCGGACTCGGCCAGCGCGGCCACCGCCTCGGGGGCCTTGATCTCCACCTGCACCAGTCCGGGGAAGGCGTCCAGGGCCTCGCCGAGCGTGGGGATCCGCTCGCCCCCTCCGGCGTCGAGCTCCCGCAGCTCGGCCAGGAAGAGCGCGGCGACCTCGCCCGTGCCGTCGGTGGTGCGGTCCACCGTGGCGTCGTGGATCACCACGAGGTGGCCGTCACGGGACACCCGCACATCCAGCTCGACGCCCTCGGCGCCGACCCGGTGCGCGTGGCGGAAGGAGCGCAGGGTGTTCTCCGGCTCATCGGCCCTGGCGCCCCGGTGTCCGTAGACCAAGGGGCGTGGCGTGGCGGCTTGGGACGGTGTCACAGGTGCTCCTCGATGGACTCACGGTGCCGGTCCACTCCCTTGCGCAGCCGCGTGGCGACATCGGAGAACGCCTGGTGCGCGGGGGTGTTACCGGTCCAGATCTTCTGTAGCCCGGTGTAGATCTGGACATTGGCGTTGGGCACCATCATCCGCACCTGGTCGCCCTTGCGGGTGTGGGGCAGTTGCTTCACCGCGGTGGAGAAGTTGGGGTCCTCCGTGAGCAGCTTGGCCAGCGCGGGGGACTTGGTGGCGGCCGGGACCACCGGCATATAGCCGGTCTGGACGGTCCACTGGGCCGCGTTCTCAGGCCGCGCCAGGAAGCGTACGAACTCCGCCGCCGCCTGTTTGCGCTCCTTGGGCACCCGCTTGAACATGCCGAGCCCGCCGCCGCCCGTGGTCACCCCGAACTCCTTGTGGCGAGGCAGGAATCCGGTGCCCAGCTCCCAGCCGCCCGCCTTGGCCATCTCGGAGATCTTCCGCAGCCCGCCGGTGGAGGTGATCAGGGTGGCGATCAGCTGGTTGCCCATGTCGCCCGCCGGGTCGGTGGACATATAGGCGATGCGGTCCCGGTGGACCAGCTTGCGCTGCCACTCCCCCGCCGCGACGGTGGCCTCTTGGTCGATGGCCACGTCCAGGCCGTTGGAGTAGGCGCCGCCGTACTGCCAGGCGGTGCACTGGAACTGCCAGTCCCCGTCGATCTTCTGGTACGCCTCCAGGGCGACCCGCTTGCCCTGGGTCTTCAGTTGGGTGATCTCCTTGGCCCAGCCGTACATCTCCTCCCAGGTCTCGGGCGCCCGGTCGGGCACCCCGGCCTTCTTGAAGAGGGTGCGGTTGAAATAGAAGAGCGGGGTGGAGCGGGCCAGCGGAAGCCACCAGTGGTGGCCCTTGACGCGCCCCTCCCCCAGCAGCTTGGCGTTGTAGGTGGCGCGCAGCTCGCCGGGGTCGATGTAGTCGTCCCAGGGCTCGAGCGCGTCCCCGAAGTAGAAGCGGTACCACTTCACATCGGACAGCACGCACAGGTCGGGCGCCTGGCCGGCGAGCAGCCCGACGACCGCCTTCTGGGCGCACTCGTCGTACGTGCCCTGGAACTGGACCTCCACATAGATGTCGCGCTGGTCGCGGTTGAACGTGTCGGCGAGCTCCTGGAGGGCGCGGCCGGGCACGTCCGCGAAGGTGGACCACAGGACGACGCGGGTGCGCCCGGAGTAGCGGTCGGGGACCGATCCGCCCGGCTGGTCCACCGGCCCGGTGGTGGTGGAGCAGGCGCTCAGCAGCGCGGCGGCCGTGGGCGCCCCGGCCGCGAGGGTGAGGAAGCGCCGGCGGCTGGGGAGGCTCTGGCTCACTTCCCGGCTCCCTGGGTCAGCCCGGCGATGATGTAGCGCTGGGCGATGAAGAAGACGACGAGCACCGGCAGGATCACCATCACCGTGCCGGCCAGGATGGCGCCCCAGTTGGCGTACGTCTCCTGGTCCCGCAGAAAGAGGAGGCCGACGGGGAGGGTGCGCATATCGGCGCTGCTGGTCACGATCAGCGGCCAGATGAAGTCGTTCCACTTGGTCACCATGACCACGATCGCGACGGTGATCACCATGGGCCGTGACATGGGCAGCACGACGCGGAAGAGCGTGCGCAGATGGCCCGCACCGTCGATCCGGGCCGCGTCCACGACCTCCTTGGGGAGCGTCAGCATGTGCTGGCGCAGCAGGAAGGTGCCGAAGACCGACCCGAGGCCCGGGGCGATCAGGCCCGCCCAGGTGTTGACCCAGCCCAGCTGGGCGACGGTCAGGAAGTTCGGCAGCAGGGTGACATGGCCGGGGACCATCATGGCGCCCAGCAGAAAGAGGAACAGCCACTTCTTGCCGGGGAAGGGCAGGAAGACGAAGGCGTACGCGCACAGCAGCGCGGAGCACAGCTCGATGGCGGTGCCGACGACCGAGACCACGAGGGAGTTGAGGAAGAACCGGTCGAAGGGGGCGGCGTTCCAGGCGTCGGAGAAGTTGCTCCAGCGCAGGTCGGTGGGGACCCAGTGGGGCGGATAGGCGTAGATCTGGGGGTTGGTCTTCAGCGCCGAGGAGGCCAGCCAGTACAGCGGGCCGGCCGCGATGAAGGCGACCAGGACGAGGAGCGCGTACAGGCCCAGGCGCCGGGCCCGGCCGCCGGGGCGGCGGGAGGGCGCCGCCGGGTCGAGGGCGGTCACTGGTAGTGCACCTTTCGCTCGAGGTAGCGGGCCTGCCCGGCGGTGATCAGCAGCAGCACCGCGAACATGATCATCGCGCCGGCGGCGGCGCGCCCCGCGTCGAAGGCGCGGAATCCCTGGTCGTAGATGAACCAGCTGAGGGTGGAGGTGGAGGTGCCCGGTCCGCCGCTGGTCATCATGGCCAGCACGTCGAACGCCTGGAAGGTGCTGATGGTGCAGGTCACCAGGAGGAAGAAGGTGACGGGTGAGAGCAGCGGGAGGGTGATCCGGCGCAGCCGTGTCCACGGCCCGGCGCCATCCAGGGCGGCCGCCTCGTACACCTCCCTGGGCAGGCCCTGGAGCCCGGCGAGATAGACCACGGCGACGAATCCGGTGTTCTTCCAGAGGTAGACCAGGATCAGGCCGGTCAGCGCCCACTTCGAGTCGGTCATCATCGCCGGGGCGGTGAGCCCGAGCGGGTCCATCAGCGGGCGTATCAGCCCGTAGTTGGGGTCGAACACGAACAGCCACAGGGTGCCGACGGCGGCCCCGGAGAGCACATACGGGGCGAAGGTCAGCGTCCGCACCACGTTCCGGCCGCGCAGCTTCTGGTTGAGGAGCAGCGCGGTGGCCAGCCCCAGGACGATGCCTCCGGCCACGATGCCGACGACGAAGAGGACGGTGATCCACAAGGTGGCGCGGAAGTCCGGGTCGGTCAGCAGGTCGGCGTAGTTGCCGAGACCGACGAAGTCCTTGGCCGGGGAGATCATGTCCCAGTCGGTCAGGCTGAGATAGGCGTTGTAGACCACCGGCCAGTAGGCGAAGAGAAGCAGGAACAGGAAGTTCGGGGCGGCGAACGCGGCGAAGAGCAGATAGTCGCGCCGTCTGCGCCTGGCGCGCAGACGGCGGCCGGCGTCGTCGATGGCAGACAAGGGGGAGTTGATCCTTCCGAACTGCGCCCCGAGGGGCCCCCAGCTACCGCTGGGAGGTACCCCCGAGGGAACGTGCTGGTAACAGCCCCAAGGGATACCAACAGAGTTGACGAGAAGGAAACACCTTGTCGTGTTACAACTTGGCCTACTTCACATGCCCGGCTTGATATTTCTCACTTCTCCCGTGAACAGGCCGTCAGGAGTCCGGGCCTCAAGTCCGGAGCCCGGGCCTCAACTCCCGCCCTCCCCTTGCGGCGCGCTGTCGTCCGCGCCGCGCCGGGTGGTCCGTACGGGCTCGCCGGGGCGCCAGGTCTGGAGCACCGGATCGGAGCCCTCCACGGCGGTGCGCACCACCTCGGTCACCTCCACACGGAAGAGGTGGAAGGGCTCCGGTGGGTGGACCTCCTCGGCGAAGCGGGCGAGCATCTCCGGGTCGGTCACCTCCACGGCGCGCCCGCTGACCCGCACATCGCCGCCGTCCATCCCGGTGTCCGGCCCGGGGTTGGCGTGGATCGCGAAGCGCGCGTCGCGCCGCAGGTCCAGGGCCTTGCGCGAGTCCGGCATCATGCCGAGCCACATCTCACCGAAGCGGAAGTCCGCCTCCAGGCCGGTCACCCGCGGGCTGCCGTCCTGGCGCAGGGTGGCCAGGACATGGTGGCGGTAGCGCTGGAAACGCTCCCGCACCACGGCGGAGAACTCGGGCTCCGCCGCCTCGAACCCGCCCCAACTGGTCGTCGTCGCAGTCATCATGGGGCCCATGCTCCCGGGATTGCCGGACTCCTTCTGTCGTGATCGCACCTCGCGCGCCTGGTCCGGGGGCAGATGGGCGATCCAGCCCGTCCCCGGCAGCGGGTAGGCCACCCAGGTCTGGGCGTAGGCCGGGGGGCGCGGCCGGGAGCGGTGGGTGAGCAGGGCGGTGGGTTCCCGGGCGGACCGCAGCACCAGCGCCGCCGGGGCGATGGACCGGTTGTTCCCGCTGGTCTGGGCGGAGGCGCAGCCCGCGTGGTACGCGATGGGCAGCGCGCGGTCGCCGGCGACCAGGCACGGCGGCCGCAGCCCCAGCCGGTGCAGCGCGGCCGCGGCCGTACGGTAGCTGCCGTTGACCCTCTCGGACTGCGCCGCCGAGCGGCCGAGCACCACGTACTGGGAAGCCAGTTGGAGGGTGATGACCACGCCCACCGCGACCGCCACCGGCTGCGGGGAGCGCGCGGCCTTGACGGTGCGCAGCGCCAGCTCGGCGATGGGGAGCGCGAGCAGCGCGTAGGAGGGCATCAGGAAGCGCGGGGCGAAGTAGCCGATCAGCAGCAGATAGGGAAGGGCGAGCGCGGTGGCGCAGACGATCGGCAGGATGCTCAGCGCGAGCGAATGGCCGAGGTGCGGGGCGCCCGGGCGGGAAACGCGCTCCCGGCGGTCGCGGCGGTCCCGCACGGCCATGACGATCGCGGCGGCGGTCAGCAGCGGCAGCGCCAGCCACCACGCGGTCAGCTCCGGGTGGCGCAACGGGACCTCGCACGGGCGGCACAGCTGCGGCCCGTTGAGGCTGCGCAGCGCGGCCCCCACGTTGAAGTGGAGCCCCATGCCGCCTTCGACGTCGCTGGAGACCTTCAGCCGGTCCATGATGCCGCCGAAGCGGGCGTACGCCTCGCCCACCCACTGCATGGCGCCCAGCGCGAGCCCGCCGAGCAGCGCGGGCAGCGCCGGCCGCCAGGCCCTGACGACCACGGCCGCGCCCAGCAGCGGCAGCGCCAGCCAGCCTCCGTCGGGGGTCCGTACGAGGGTGACGCCCGCGATGACAGCGGCCAGCCACCAGCGCGCGTTCCGCTCTGCGGGGAGGCGCAGAAACCAGCCGACCGCGGCCACGGCGCCGAGCGCCACCCACAGGTTCGGCATCACCGCCGGTCCGCTGATCTGGGTGATCCACAGCCCGGCGAACAGGAGTGCGGCCAGGGCGACCGTGCCCGGGCCGAGCAACCGGCGCCACACCCGGAAGGCGGCGTACAGGGCGACGGCGGACAACACCGCGAGGAGTACTCGCAACACCGGAATGGAGGACGTCACCGCGACGACCGGGGCGACCAGCATGCTGATGCCGCGGGAGCGCGGGGCGCTGAAGTACGCGGCGGGGTTGCGCGGGTCGACCTGGGAGACATACACGGACTCGTCCCAGCCCAGCGCGTGCCCGATGTGCGGGACGACCACGAGGAGCTGGACGAGGGCGTAACCGGCGGCCACCAGCGCGAGCCAGGGCGCGGAGCGCCGACGGCGCGCCGGCTCGAAGGGCTGCGGGCGCGGGCGCGGGGTGGCGGCCGCCGGTGCGGCAGTGTTCTCCATGCGCGAACCATATGATGATTTTGTACCTTTTTCTCCGCATTGATCCATTCAGCTCAGCACACACGGGGGTGCCATGCGCGCCTGAGATCCGTAGGATTTTCATCCCGCAGACAGCTCCACTCCGGCGGAGAACGGACACGCATATGAAGATGCTGATCAACGTCGCCGAGACCGTGGTCACCGATGCCCTGCGCGGACTGGCGGCCGCTCACCCCGAGTTGACGGTGGACATCGAGAACCGGGTGATCGTCCGGCGGGACGCCCCCGTCGAGCGCAAGGTGGGGCTCGTCTCCGGCGGCGGATCGGGGCACGAGCCGCTGCACGGGGGGTTCGTCGGGCCCGGGATGCTGGACGCGGCCTGCCCCGGCGAGGTCTTCACCTCCCCCGTGCCCGATCAGATGGTGCGGGCGGCGGCCGCCGTGGACAGCGGCAACGGCGTCCTGTTCATCGTCAAGAACTACACCGGCGACGTGCTCAACTTCGACATGGCGGCCGAGCTCGCCGAGGACGAGGGCGTCCAGATCGCCAAGGTCCTGGTCAACGATGACGTGGCGGTAACCGACAGCCTCTACACCGCCGGGCGGCGCGGCACCGGGGCCACGCTGTTCGTCGAGAAGATCGCCGGCGCGGCGGCCGAGGAGGGCGCCCCGCTGGACCGGGTGGCCGCCCTCGCCCGGCAGGTCAACGAGTCGTCGCGGAGCTTCGGCGTCGCCCTCAGCGCCTGCACCACCCCCGCCAAGGGCAGCCCGACCTTCGACCTCCCCGCCGGGGAGCTGGAGTTGGGCGTGGGCATCCACGGCGAGCCCGGGCGCGAGCGGCGGGCCATGATGACCTCGCGCGAGATCGCCGACTTCGCGGTGGACGCGGTGCTGGAGGACCTGCGACCCGACAGCCCGGTCCTCGTCCTCGTCAACGGCATGGGGGCGACACCGCTGCTGGAGCTGTACGGATTCGCCGCCGAGGTGCACCGGGTGCTCGGCGAGCGCCAGGTGGCGGTGGCACGTACGCTCGTCGGCAACTACGTCACCTCGCTCGACATGGCGGGCGCTTCGGTGACCCTGTGCCAGGTCGACGAGGAACTGCTGCGGCTGTGGGACGCACCGGTACGGACCGCCGGGCTGCGCTGGGGCTGCTGACCGGGACCGGCCCCGCCATCGATCCGTACGCTGGCGCCGGGCCCATCGACTGAGGAGGCGTCTGTGCCCAACTCCGTGTCCGACAGGGAAACCGCCGGCGAACCGGTGCTCGACACCGGCTTCGTCCACCGCTGGCTCACCGCGGCCGCCGCCGCCATAAGCCGCGAGGCCGCCAGACTGACCGACCTTGACTCGGCCATCGGCGACGCCGACCACGGCAGCAACATGCAGCGCGGCTTCACGGCCGTGACCGCCGCGCTGGAGAAGGAGCCGCCGGACTCTCCGGGCGCGGCGCTCATCCTGGCCGGACGTCAGCTGATCTCCAAGGTGGGCGGCGCCTCGGGCCCGCTGTACGGGACGCTGCTGCGGCGGGCGGGCAAGGCGCTCGGCGACGCGGAGCAGGTCACCCTTCAGGAGCTGGCCGGCGCGCTGCGGACCGGCGTGGAGGCGGTGGCCCAGCTCGGCGGCTCCGCGCCCGGCGACAAGACGATGCTGGACGCGCTCGTCCCCGCGGTGGAGGCGCTGGCCACGGACGGCGGATCCTTCGAGGCGGCGAGCGAGGCCGCGGACAAGGGCGCGCTGGCGACCGTACCGATGCTCGCGCGCAAGGGCCGGGCCAGCTATCTGGGTGAGCGCAGCATCGGCCATCAGGACCCCGGCGCCACGTCCTCGGCACTGCTGTTCGCGGCCTTCGAGGAGGTGGCCCGATGAGCGTGTCTTGGCGCGCTGCGCGGGCTGGACTGAGGAGCCGCGCAGCGACGAAGGAGCGAGCAGTGACGAAGGAAGCCCGCGCGTCGGAGCGCGCCGAGACTGAGCGGGAGGAGGGGCGCGTGTCTTGGCGCGCTGCGCGGGCTGGACTGAGGAGCCGCGCAGCGACGGAGGAGCGAGCAGTGACGAGGGAAGCCCGCGCGTTGAAGCGCGCCGAGACTGAGCGGGAGGGAGGGGCATGAGCGGCTCGGGTGCGGAGAAGCTGGTCGGGGTGGTGCTGGTGTCGCACAGCGCCGCGGTGGCCGAGTCCGTTGCCCACCTGGCCATCGGGCTGGCCGGGGGCGGCGGCACCGCCCCGGTCATCGCCGCGGGCGGCAACCCCGACGGCGGCCTCGGCACCAGCCCGGAGCTGGTCACCGAGGCCGCGCACGCGGTCGACCAGGGCGCGGGGGTGGCGATCCTCGTCGACCTGGGCAGCGCGGTGCTGACCGTGAAGGCGCTGCTGGCCGAGGGCGACGAACTGCCCAAGGACTCCCGGCTGGTGGACGCGCCGCTGGTGGAGGGCGCGGTGGCGGCGGTCGTCGCCGCCTCGGCCGGGGCGAACGTGGACGCGGTCACGCGGGCGGCGGAGGAGGCGTACGACTACCGCAAGGTCTGAGGCCGTCCCTGCGGGCCTTGTCCGGCGTAGTGACAGGGGCGGTCCCGGTTGGTTGAATGCGCCGAGCGCTTTCCGGCCGACCCCTGGAGCGTCCCTGTGCAGATCTCGCGTCGTGCCCTGCTGTCGCTGGTCCCGGCCGCGACCCTGTCGGCGGTGGCGCCCTCGGCGGTGGCGCGGCCCCGGCACGCCCGGGCCGCGGGCCACGCAGAGGTGCTGGACAACGCCGTCGCCGTCCTCGCCGGCACCGCCGACTCCAACGCCCGGCCCGAGGTCGCCGCCAAGCTCGCGGCCATCGGCTCGACCGCCCGCGCCCGGCTGACCGCCCTGGACGGCGCGGGTCCGGGCGAACTGTTCCGCGGCCTCCCCCTCGGGACCAGCGACACAAATCTGACGACGTCGTTCCAGTACCTGTACGAGATCGCCCTCGCCACCCGCGTCCCCGGCGGCGAGGCCCCGGGCCCGGGTGACGACACCGCGGTCCAGCGGCGGGTCATCGACGGCCTGGCCCGGCTCCACGACGACTACTACGGTGACCAGTCGAAGGGCTACTACGGCAACTGGTTCAACTGGGAGATCGGCATCTCCTCCCAGCTGACCCGGACCCTCGTGCTGCTCAGGGACGAGCTCGCCGCGTACCGCCCCGATCTGACCGCCACCTGCGTCGCCTCGATGGACGCCTACCTCCGCAACGGCAAGGGCGGCGACGTCGACCTCGACTCCCGCTTCCACACCGGAGCCAACCTCGCCGACATCACCACGAACCGGATCCTCCAGGGCGCCGTGCTCGGCGACGACGCCCGTATCGAGAAGGCCGTGGCCGACCAGCTGACGGTCCTGGCCACCATCGACCCCTACCAGCTCAGGCACGACGTCACCGACGGCTTCTACGCCGACGGGTCGTTCCTCCAGCACGCCTCCGTCGCCTACACCGGCTCCTACGGCAAGGGCCTGCTCACCCGAGTCGTCCAGACCATCAAGATCCTCGAGGGCACCGGCTACGCCGAGGGCGAGGACCTCGTCGGCACCGTGCGCGACTGGGTGGTGCGCGGCTTCGCGCCGCTCGTCTTCGAGGGCTGGATGATGGAGATCGTCAAGGGCCGCGGGGTGTCCCGGACCACCACGGGCTACACCGATGTCGCGGAGGTCGTCGAGGCCGTCGTCGACCTCTCCGCCTACGCGGCCGAACCCGACGCCACCGCCCTCAAGGGCTACGTCAAGTACGTCCGGCAGGCCTCCAGGGCCGCCCTCGACCCGGCGCGCTTCGTCTCCCCGGTCAGCGTCGCCCGCTACGCCGACATCCTCGCCGACCCGGGGATCGCGGCGAAGGACCTCAACCCGGCGGAGCGGAACGTCGCGTTCAACGCGATGGACAAGACCGTCCACCGGCGCCCCGGCTATGCGTTCGCGCTGGCCAGGAGCTCGCCGCGGATCAGCAAGTACGAGTACATGAACGGCGAGAACCTCATGCCGTGGTTCCAGGGCGACGGCGCCCACTACCTCTATCTCTCCGGCCAGGACCAGACCCAGGCCTACGGTGTCGACTACTTCACCACCGTCTCGCCCTACCGGCTGGCCGGCGTCACCACGCCCGTGGAGACCCGCCGCACCGTCCCCGAGCTCTACGGCGGGCTGTGGTACGACAACCCGGAGCGCGGATTCACCTCCTCCTCCGAGTCGCAGAACACCTATGTCTACTTCCCGCGCGGCGCGGGCGGGCTCTCCGGCGGCGCCTGCCTCGGCGCGTACGGCGCGGCCGGCCTCGTCCAGGCCGACGATGTCGCGTACGCCGCCCAGCAGGCCGGAACCCTCCCGGACGACTTCGTCGCCTACCGCAACGCCCGCGCCACCAAGTCGTGGTTCATGCTCGACGACGAGATCGTCGTCCTCGCCGCGGGGGTGGGCGATCCGGCCGGACGCGCGGTGACAACGACCGTCGACACCCGCGTCGCCCTGCCGTCGGACGCCATCGCCCTCACGGGGCGGCTGCGCGACGGCACCCCCTGGTCCGGCACCGGTACCGCCCCGCTGGCCTGGCTGCGCTACGCCGACGCGGGCCAGGGCACCGCCGTCGGATATGTGTTCCTGGAGGGGCGGCGACCCACCGTGGCACTCGATGTGGTCACCCGCAGCCGCCGCGCCGTCCGCCTGTCGAACCCCGACACCATGGTGACCAAACAGGTCTTCTCCGTGTCCTTCGAGCAGCCGGCCGGCGCGCCGCCCGCCGCGATGGCCTACGCCCTCGTCCCGAACGCGTCCGAGCGGCAGCTGATGTCGTACGCCCGCGGGCCGGTGTCCGTCCTGGTCAACACCGCCCGTGTGCAGGCGGTGCGGCACAGGGGGCTCGGCCTGGTCGCCGCCAACGCCTTCGTCCACGGCTCCCACCGGGCCGGACCGCTGTCGATCGACGGCCCGGCGTCGGTGATCCTCCGTGAGGGGCGCCGCGGCACCGTGTCGGTGGCGGTGGCCGACCCGACCACCGAGCGCGACACGGTCTCGGTCGTCATCGGGGGCCGCGCCCTGCGGGCCGTCACGGCGGACGACGGCGTGCGCGTCGACCGGGTGCGGGGTGGCACCCGGATCCGCGTCAACACCCGCCACGCCTACGGACGGAGCTTCACGGCCACGCTGGCCGGGCACCACCGGGCCGAGGGGTAACGGGCGGCCCCGGAGGCCAAGGGCTCCAAGCCTTTCTCGCCGTGGGTGACCTCCCGCTCACCCGGACGGTGCAGGAAATCGAGGAACACCGGCTCGTCGAACATTACTGTCGTGTCATCGCGATCGAGTCCGAGCGGTAACCAGTGACCGGTGGTCACCGAACTTTCCTCAAGGAGCTCGAATGGTTGACAAGTCCGCCGAAGTCTTGATTTCCGAGCCGGACGAACCCGCGATGGCCGGGCGCGGCGGCACCGCCCCGGCGGCGACCGACATCGAGAGGAGACTCGCCGAGGTACTGGCCGAGGTGGTACCGGCAGAAGGCGTCTCGGCCACCAGCCACTTCTTCACCGATCTCGGCGCGAACTCCCTGGTCATGGCCCAGTTCTGCGCGCGGGTCAGAAAGCGGCCGGATCTGCCGTCCGTGTCGATGAAGGACATCTATCGGCACCCCACGATCCAGAGCCTGGCGGCGGCGCTCGCGGACACCGCTCCCCCCGCCGTCGATTCACCGCCCCCCGCGCAGGAACCGACGCGGGTGGCGTCGCCGACGCGGAAGGCATCGTCGCGCACACGGGATTACGTCCTGTGCGGAACACTTCAGCTCCTGGTTTTCCTGGCCTATTCGTTCGTCACCGGGCTCGTCGCCGCCCGAGGCTACGAATGGGTCGCCACCGGAACGGACCTGGCCGACATCTATCTGCGGTCGGTCCTGTTCGGCGGCATCGGCTTTGTCGTCGTGTGCGCCTTCCCGATCGCGGCCAAATGGATCCTCATCGGCCGCTGGAAGCCCCGCGAGTTCCCGGTGTGGAGCCTGACGTATGTGCGCTTCTGGATCGTCAAGGCGCTGCTCCACGCCAATCCGGTGCGCTTCTTCAACGGCAATCCGCTGTATGTGCTGTATCTGCGGGCGCTCGGTGCGCGGATCGGCAAGGGAGTCACGATCCTCTCCCACTCCATCCCCGTCTGCACCGATCTGCTCACGATCGGGGCCGGCACGGTGATCCGCAAGGACTCGTTCCTCCTCTGCTACCGGGCCCACGCCGGGCGCATCCAGACCGGCCGGATCACCCTCGGCCGGAACGTGTTCATCGGCGAGAAGACCGTGCTCGACATCGACACCTCGATGGGCGACGGAGCGCAGCTCGGCCACGCGTCCGCGCTGTACCGCGGCCAGGTGGTCCCGGATGGCGAGCGCCGGCACGGGTCGCCGGCACAGCCGACGGAGATCGACTATGTGCGGGTCGGGCCCGCCCGGTGCGACACATCGCGCCGGTTCCGCTTCGGCCTCGCCACCCTGCTCCAGCTGTTCCTCCTGTACCTGCCGCTGACCGTCGGCGGTATGTACATGCTGTTCCGCGAGGTTCCGGCGCTCGGCGAGCGATCCGATGCGGGCACGGCCGGACTCACCTCGTCGGCTCTCCTCACCGACGCGCTGCTGGTGTCCGCCGTGCTGTTCTTCGGCTTCGTCGTCGTGGGCCTCGCCGTGGTGTGCACCGTTCCACGCCTGCTGAGCCTGGCCGTCAAGCCCGACGAGGTGTATCCGCTCTACGGCTTCCACTACGCGGTGCACCGGGCGATAGCAGGCATGACGAATCTGAAGTTCTTCACCTGGCTTTTCGGCGACAGCTCCTACATCGTCCACTATCTCCGCGGCCTCGGATACGACTTGTCCCGGGTCGAGCAGACGGGGTCCAACTTCGGCACGGAGGTGCGGCACGAGAACCCGTATCTGGTGACCGTGGGCAGGGGCACGATGGTGGCCGACGGCCTTTCCATCGTCAACGCGGACTTCTCGAGCACGTCCTTCCGGGTGTCCCGGGCCTCGATCGGGACCCAGAACTTCCTCGGCAACAACATCGCCTATCCCGCCGGGGCCAGGACGGGCGACAACTGCCTGCTCGCGACGAAGGTGATGATTCCCCTCGACGGTGAGATCCGCGAGGGAGTGGGTCTGCTCGGCTCGCCCTGTTTCGAGATTCCCCGGTCGGTGGAGCGCGACTCCCGGTTCGACCACCTCAGGACCGGGGACGAGCTGCGCCGCAGCCTCGCCGCGAAAAACCGCTACAACCTCCGCTCCATGGTTTTCTTCCTGCTCGTGCGGTGGCTGCACGCCTTTGTGCTCACGACGCTCGGTCTCGCCTCGATCGGTCTGTACGGTCTGCTCGGGCATGCCGTGATCGCCGCGTATCTGGCTCTCACGCTCGGGTTCACCGCCCTCTATTTCGTCCTGGTGGAGCGCTGTGTCGCGTCGTTCCGCGCACTGCGCCCCCGGCTGTGCTCCATCTACGATCCGTACTTCTGGTGGCACGAGCGGCTCTGGAAGGTGCCGGACGAATACCTGGACGTTTTCAACGGAACCCCCTTCAAGAACGTGATCTGGCGGCTGCTGGGGGTGCGCATCGGCAGCAGGGTGTTCGACGACGGCTGCTATATGACCGAGCGGACGCTCACCACCGTCGGGGACGACTGCACCCTCAACGCCGGAAGCAAGATCCAGTGCCACTCGCAGGAGGACGGCACCTTCAAATCGGACCGCACCACGCTCGGCGACCGCTGCACCCTCGGTGTCGGCACCCATGTGCACTACGGCGTGACGATGGGCGACGGTGCCGTGATGGCGCCCGACTCCTTCCTCATGAAGGGCGAGGAGGTCCCCCCGAACGCGCAATGGGGAGGAAACCCGGCCACGGAGCTGCCGGATACCCCTGCCCTGCCCGGCCGCGCCGGCCCGGCGGCGGCAACGGCAACGGCTTCGGCGAACCACGCCGGATCGACGGCGAGTTGAGGAAGGGGCCATTCGATGGGAGCACGCGTGGAAGCGGACCTGGAGTGTGCCGTGCCGACCGCTGGTGGATTCCCCGTCATCCCGCGGTGGGCACGGGAGCCGGTGGCGGGTGTGGCCGAGTGCGAGACGGCGGTGCCGGGCGACGTGGTGAAGGGGGTCCGCGGACTGGCGGACGAGCTGGGGGTGCCGCTCAGCGCGGTGCTGCTGGCCGCGCACGCCAAGGTGGTGTCCGCGCTGTCGGGTGAGCAGGAGGTGGCGACGGGGTATGCCACCGGCGCTACGGACACTCCCCTGCCCTGCCGGCTGACCGTCGCACCCGAGTCGTGGCGCGCGCTGGTGTCGAGCGCTCATCGCGTCGAGGCGGAGTTGCCGGCGCACCGGGAGCCGGAGGCGGCCGGGCGTTCGTACGAGGTCGTGTTCGACCCGGCGGGCGCCGGGGGCGGGCTGGGCGACGGCGTGGTGCTGAGCGTGGGCTGGTGTGCTCAAAACGGCGGCCTGACGGCGCGGCTGCGGTATCGCACCGAGGTGATGGATGCCGGGTGCGCGGCCCGGATCGGCGGCTACCACCTGGCCGCGCTGCGTTTGATGGCGGCGGATGTGGACGCCGGGCACGCGCGGCAGAGTCTGCTGTCGACCGAGGAGGCGCGCCACCAGCTCGAGGGGCTGGCCGGGCCGCGCCGGATGCTGCCGCGCGGGCGTGTGCACGAGCTGTTCGAGCGGCGGGCGCGGGCGCATCCGGAGGCGGTGGCGGCGGTGCACGGCGACCGCCGGTGGACGTACGGGGAGCTGAACGCGCGCGCGAACCGGCTGGCGCGGGCGCTGCTGGCGCGGGGTCTCGGCCGGGAAGGGGTGGTGGCGGTCGTCACCGAACGCGGCCTCGACTGGCTGGCCGCGGTGTTGGCGGTGTTCAAGGCCGGGGGCGTGTATCTGCCGGTCGAGCCGCACTTCCCCGCCGGCCGGATCGCGGCGATGCTGTCGCGCGCCGAGTGCCGGGTGGTGCTGACCGAATCCGGCAGCGCCGACGCCCTCGACCAGGCCCTGACCACGCTGCCGGAAGTGAAGAAGGTGCTGGTCGAGGCGGCGTATGCGGAGCAGCACGCGGACACCGACGTCGGGGTGGCGGTCTCGGCCGGTCAGCTGGCCTACATCTACTTCACCTCCGGCTCCACGGGCGAGCCGAAGGGGGCGATGTGTGAGCACGCGGGCATGCTCAACCATCTCTACGCCAAGATCGATGACCTGGGGATCGGCCAGGGGCGGGTGGTGGCGCAGACGGCCCCGCAGTGTTTCGACATCTCGCTGTGGCAGTTGCTGGCCGCGTTGGTCGTGGGCGGGCGGACACTGCTGATCGGCCAGGAGGTGATCGTCGACGCGGAGCGGTTCGTCGACACGCTGGTCCGCGGCCGGGCCACCGTGGTGCAGCTCGTGCCCTCCTATCTGGAGGTGGTGGTGTCGTACCTGGAGCGCTACCCCCGCGATCTGCCCGACCTGAGGTGTGTGTCGGTGACCGGCGAGGCGTTGAAGCGGGAGCTGGTCCAGCGCTGGTTCGCCGTCCAGCCGAGGATCAAGCTGGTCAACGCCTATGGCCTGACCGAGACCTCGGACGACACCAACCACGAGGTCATGGACGGGGTGCCGGAGCGGGTGCTGCTGGGCCGTGCGGTCAACAATGTGCGGGTCTATGTCGTCGACGAGCGTCTGTCGCTGGTGCCGATGGGCGCCCCGGGGCTGATCGCGTTCTCCGGGGTGTGCGTGGGGCGGGGGTACGTCAACGACCCCCAGCGGACCCGTGAGGCCTATCGGGACGATCCGTACCGGCCGGGTGAGCGGCTTTATCTGGGGGGTGACTGGGGGCGCTGGCAGCCCGGCGGCAAGCTGGAGTTCCTCGGCCGCCGGGACAGCCAGGTCAAGATCCGTGGTTTCCGCATCGAGATCGGCGAGATCGAGAACACTCTGCTGCGGGTGCCCGGGGTGCGGGACGGCGCGGTGGTCGTCGCCGAGCGGCCCGGCCACAGCACGCACCTGATCGCCTTCTACAGCGGCCGGCGCCAGGAGACGGACGTGCTGCGCGAGGCGCTGGGCGCCGCGCTGCCCGCCTATATGGTCCCCTCGGCCTTTCACTGGCAGCACGGCCTGCCGCTGACGGCCAACGGCAAGATCGACCGGAAGGCCCTGACCGCGCTGGCCGAGCAGACCCCGCCCGCCGAACGGCTCGCACCGGCCGGGGACGGCGAGGCCGCCTCCGGGGAGCACGGCGCCCCGGGCACCCCGACCGAGCGGAAGCTGGCGGCCGCCTGGGCCGAGGTGCTGGGCGTTCCCCGTCACCACATCGGCCGGCAGGACCACTTCTTCGACTCCGGCGGCACCTCGCTGTCGGCCGTGAAACTCACCATCGCCCTGAACCGGGCGGTGTCCCTCAAGGACATCACGCGCCACCCGGTACTCGCCGACCTCGCCGCGCTCCTCGACGGCACGGCCCAGCGGCGCCCAGGGCTGCTCCAGCCGCTGTCGGGCCGGGCACTGTCACCCTCGGACGGCGCGCCGGAGTGCGCCCTGGTGTGCTTCCCCCACGCGGGCGGCAACGCGGTGAACTTCAGGCCGATGGCCGATGCCCTGGCGGGCGGCGGGCCCGCGGTCTACGCCGTCGACCTGCCAGGGCACGACCTGACGACCGCCCAGGGCGAGCCGTTCGCGCCGATGGCACGGGTGGTGGACCAGGTCATCGGGGAACTCACCGGGCATGGCCTGCGCAGGGTCATGCTGTGGGGCCACTCCTCGGGCGCCGCGCCGGCCGTGGAGACGGCGAGGAGGCTGCGGGAGCGCGGGGTGGACGTCCCCCGCGTGTTCCTCGGCGCGCAGCTGCTCGGCACCGCCGCCGGTCGTATCGCCGCCATCACCGAGCTGACGGGGCGCACCGACGCCGAGATCGCGGCGAAACTGAGCGCGCACGGCGGGTACACCGAGCTCGGCGAGCTGAACGCGCGACACGCCGAGCACGTCGGCGCCGCCTACCGTCACGACTGCCTGGCCGCGCACCGCTACTTCGCCGACGCCCTGGAAACCCCGCCGGAGGCGAAGCTGTCCGCGCCGGTCACCGTGGTCGTCGCCGCCGACGACCCGAGCACGGCGGGGTATCGCGACCGGTACCGCGACTGGCTGCTCCTGGCCGAGCGGGTGGACCTGCACGAACTCGCCGAGGGCGGCCACTACTTCACGCGCACCCGCCCGGCCGCGACGGCACAGGCCGTCCTGGCTGCCGCCGAATCGTCGGCCTCCGCGGATTCTCTGGCCCCCTCCTGAGGCTCATCCCCGAGCTTCCGAGTGGCGATTGAAAGGAAAACGAGATGTCGTCCACATCCCTGCAACCGCTGTCCGCGGTGACCCCGCACCCGGGCAGACCCCCCATCCTGCACGTCGAGTCCCCGGATGACGCGCCGAGTTGGGCGGCCGAGCACCGCGCCGCGCTGCGCGAGCAGGTCGCCGAGCACGGTGTGCTTCTCGTCCGCGGCCTGGGGCTGCGGGAGGTGGATCAGGTCGGTGCCGTCTTCGCGGGACTGGCCGATGGTCTGATGGCGGAGAGGGAGGCCTTCGCTCCCCGGGAGAGCCACGGCCCGGGGCTGTACTCCTCCACCGCCTGGCCGGCCAACCAGCCGATGTGTATGCACCATGAGCTGAGCTACGCGGCGGAGTGCCCCGGCCTGATGCTGTTCGCGTGTCTCCAGGCGCCCGCCGAGGGCGGGGCGACCGCGGTGGCCGACGCCGAACGTGTGCTCCAGGCGCTGCCCGCCGCGCTGAGCGAGCGGTTCGAGCGGGAGGGCTGGCTGCTCACCCGCAGCTATAACGACGAGATCGGGGCGTCGGTGGAGGAGTCGTTCGGCACCGACGACCGCGCCGCGATCGAGCGCTACTGCCGCGCTCACGCCATCGACTTCGACTGGCGGCCCGACGGTTCGCTGCACACCCGGCAGCTCCGCGCCGCCGTGGTACGGCACCCGCTCACCGGCCGGCGCTGCTGGTTCAACCAGATCGCCTTCCTCAACGAGTGGACGCTGGCCCCCGAGGTGCGCGAGTACCTGGTGGATGTCTACGGGGCGGACGGACTGCCGTTCAACACCCGCTTCGCCGACGGCTCCCCGATCGGCGAGGACGTCATCCAGCTGCTCAACTCCACCTACGAGGACCACACCGGACGCGAACCCTGGCAGGACGGCGACCTGATGCTGGTCGACAACATCCGCACGGCGCACAGCAGAGAGCCGTTCACCGGAGAGCGCCGGGTGCTGGTCGCCATGGCCGAGCCCCGGCGCCTGGCCGACCACTGCCCGGCCGGGAAGGTGAGCCGGTCATGAACCCTTCGCCGTCCCCCGCCACCTCCCGTCAGGTCCCGGCGCCGTCCTTCGCGGTGATCTCCGGCGGGCAGGTACAGCAGGCGCTCGAAGGGCGCGAGAAACAGATCGTGGAGCTGGTCGAGGCCACCTACCGGCTGCACGGCGCCGGGGACTCGGTCAACCCCCCGTCGTACTTCCTGCGCTTCCCCGACCGCCCCACGGCCCGGATCATCGCGCTGCCGGCCTCCGTCGGCGGCCCGGTCCATGTGGACGGGCTGAAATGGATCTCCAGTTTCCCGGACAATGTGGCATCCGGCCTGCCCCGGGCCTCGGCGGTCCTCATCCTCAACGACCCCGACACCGGCTACCCCTTCGCCTGTCTGGAGAGCTCGATCATCAGCGCCACCAGAACGGCGGCGTCCGCCGCGCTGGCGGCCGACTGGCTCAGCCGCACCAGGCCCCGCCCCACCCGTATCGGCTTCTTCGGCACGGGCCTGATCGCCCGCTACATCCACACCTTCCTGACCGGCACCGGCTGGACGTTCGACGCCATCGGCGTGCACGACGTGTCCGCCGACAGCGCCGAGGGCTTCCGTGGCTGTCTGCGCCGGGCCGACGCATCCGGACAGATCACCGTCCACGACAGCGCCGAGGAACTGGTGCGCTCCAGCGACCTGGTGGTCTTCGCCACCATCGCCGGCCGGCCGCACCTCACCGACCCGGGCTGGTTCGGCCACAACCCGCTCGTCCTGCATGTGTCCCTGCGCGACCTCGCCCCCGAGATCCTGCTCGCCTCGGCCAACGTCGTCGACGACATCGAACACTGCCTGAAGGCCGACACCTCCCCTCACCTGGCCGAACAGCTCACCGGCAACCGCGACTTCCTGGACGGCACCCTCGACGACGTCATGACCGGACGGGCGACCCCGCCGGCCGACCGGCCAGTGATCTTCTCGCCCTTCGGGCTCGGCGTCCTCGACCTCGCCGTCGGCAAGCACGTCTACGACGAAGTGGCCCGGGCCGGACACCTGCACCTCATCGACGACTTCTTCCACGACCTGCGCCGGTACGGCTGAGAGTCCCCTCTCCCAGCTCTGGCATCAGGAGGCCAGCGTGCCCGTCATCTCCACACCCCATGCCTTCAACGAGAGCCGGCTCTATGTCGACCTCCGGTCGATCTTCGGGCGCTCCCTCTATCTGAAGTGCGAGGGATTCAACTTCGCCGGCTCGATCAAGCTGAAGGCCGCGATCGAAATGGTGGAGACCGCCGAGCGGCGCGGTGTCCTGACGCCGGATTCGATCCTGGTCGAGTCCTCGTCCGGAAACCTGGGCGTGGCGCTCAGCATGATCGCCGCCAGCAAGGGTTACCGGTTTCTGTGTGTGACGGACTCCCGCTGCAACCTGTCGGCCAGACTGCTGATGGAGGCGCTGGGCAGCCAGGTGCACATCATCTCCGATCTGGACCCCACCCGCGGCTTCCTCGGCGCCCGGATCGACTACGTACGCGCGCTGTGCGACTCCGACGACCGGTACGTGTGGCTCAGCCAGTACACCAACCCGGGCAACTGGCGGGCGCACTACCGCAGGACCGGCCCGGAGATCGCCCGTCAGTTCCCCCGCCTGGACGTGCTGTTCATCGGCGCGGGCACCACCGGAACCCTGATGGGCTGCGCGCGCTACTTCCGGGAGTGGCACCGGTCGGTGCGGATCGTCGCGGTGGACAGCGCCGGCTCGGTGACCTTCGGTGGCAAGCCGGGCCGCCGGATGATTCCCGGCCTGGGCATGAGCATCCGCCCACCGCTGCTCGACGAGTCCTACGTGGACGAGGTGATCCGGGTCGAGGAGGCGGACACCATCCGCGCCTGCCACCGTCTGGCCAGACGCGGGTTCCTGTTCGGCGGCTCCACCGGGACGGTGGTCAGCGGCGCGATGGACTGGCTGGACCGGCATCGAACGCCCGGCCTCACCGCGGTGGCCATCGCCCCGGACCTCGGCGAGCGCTATCTCGACACCATCTACCAGACCGCCTGGCTACAGGATCTGTACGGAGATCACATACTCGACTCCGACGAGGTGACCGCCGACTCCCTGTGAGCCGAGGTCATACCGCGTACGGCGGGCCGGCGGGTGACCCCCGGAACGGCCCGTCGGCCCGCCCGTACGCGCGGGGACCGGCGGCGGCACGCACACTCCGCCGCCGAAGTATGGTGTCCCGCCACATGTGCCACTCACCTGTGTGTTCCTACCTTGTGCGGACACGAACACGTCCCCACCGAACACCTGGAAGTGGTGCACATGGCCTCCGCAGGATCCGCTCCCCCGACGACCGCAGCACCCGCGAAGCTCCCCCGCATCGTCGCCGCGAGCCTCATCGGCACCACCATCGAGTGGTACGACTTCTTCCTGTACGGCTCCGCCGCCGCGCTCGTCTTCAACAAGCTCTTCTTCCCCGACTCCGATCCGCTGGTCGGCACGCTGCTGTCCTTCCTGACCTACGCGGTGGGCTTCGCCGCCCGCCCCATCGGCGCCCTGGTCTTCGGGCACTACGGCGACCGGCTCGGCCGGAAGAAGCTGCTGGTCCTGAGCCTGCTGCTGATGGGTGGCGCGACCTGTGCGATCGGCCTGCTGCCGACCCACGCCACGGTCGGCTCCCTGGCGCCCGTGCTGCTGACCACGCTGCGCCTGGTCCAGGGCTTCGCGCTCGGCGGCGAGTGGGGCGGAGCGGTGCTGCTGGTGTCCGAGCACGGGGACGCGCGGCGGCGCGGCTTCTGGGCATCGTGGCCGCAGACCGGCGCACCGGCCGGACAGCTGCTGGCCACCGGTGTGCTCTCGGCGCTGACCGCCCTGCTGTCCGAGGACGCCTTCGAGTCCTGGGGCTGGCGCGTGCCGTTCCTGCTCTCGGGCGTGCTGGTGCTGGTCGGCCTGTGGATTCGTCTCTCTGTCGATGAATCGCCCGTCTTCAAGGAGGCCCTGGCGCGGGCCGAGACCCGCAAGGCGGAGGCGGACCGGACGGGCGACCTGGCCGAGAAGCTGCCGCTGGTGGCCGTCCTGCGCCACCACTGGCGGGATGTGCTGGTCGCGATGGGCGCCCGGATGGCGGAGAACATCAGCTACTACGTCATCACGGCCTTCGTCCTGGTCTACGCGACCTCCGACCACGCGGGCCTCGGCAAGCAGACCGCGCTCAACGCCGTGCTGATCGCCTCCGCGGTGCACTTCGCGGTGATCCCCGCCTGGGGCGCGCTGTCCGACCGTATCGGACGCCGCCCGGTGTATCTGCTGGGGGCCGCCGGGGTGGGCGCGTGGGCGTTCCCCTTCTTCGCCCTCATCGACACCGGGGACTTCGGGGCGCTGCTGCTCGCGGTCACGGTCGGACTCGTCTTCCACGGCGCGATGTACGCCCCTCAGGCCGCCTTCTTCTCCGAGATGTTCGCGACCCGGATGCGCTACTCGGGCGCCTCGATCGGCGCCCAGTTCGCGTCGGTCGCGGCCGGCGCGCCCGCGCCGCTGATCGCCACGGCGCTGCTGGCCGACTACGACAGCTCCACGCCGATCTCGCTGTACGTCATCGCGGCGGCGCTGCTCACCCTGGTGGCGGTCGGCGTCGCCAAGGAGACCCGGGACCGCGACCTGGCCGGGATCGAGCCCACGTCGGCTCCGGCGCCGACCGGGGCGGTGCGGGACGCGGGCGAGCCGAGCACGGCGTCGCGGTCGGGCTCGGCCTGAGGGCCGGTGGGAGGGGCTCCGCAGCCCTTGCCCCTCCCCCGCCGCCCTCAACACGCTTCGGCAAGCTTCGAGGCGGGCCTCGGTGTTCAGCGGGCGACGGCCGTGGCCAGGCGGTGCAGCCGCAGCGCGAGCTGCACCTCCAGGGCGCGGGACGGCGACTGCCAGTCGGGGCCGAGCAGCCGCCCCACCCGCTCCAGCCGCTGCGCCACCGTGTTGACGTGGACGTGCAGTTCGTCCTTGGTGCGGGCCGGGCTCATGCCGCTCGCGAAGTACGCGTCGAGGGTGCGCACCAGATCCGTACCGCGCCGTGTGTCGTAGTCGACCACCGCGCCGATGGTGCGCGCGACGAACCCCGCCACGCGGGCGGCGTCCCCCGCACCGTCGCCGGCGCCGGCCAGCAGCAGGCCGAGGAAGCCGAAGTCCTCGGCCGCGGCGCCCTCACCGCCGCGCCCCAGCACCCGCAACGCCTCCAGACAGCGCTGCGCCTCCGCGTACGCCGAGGCCACCTCGCCGGGGCCGGCGGCGGGCGCGGCCACCGGCGCGGAGGCGCCGACGGTGACCGCCGCGTGCACGGCGGTGCCGAGCTCCCGGGCGGTGCGGCGGGCCAGGGCATCGGCGCCGCCCTCGCCCTCGGCCAGGGGCAGCAGCAGGACGGTGCCGCCGTCGCGGGCGGCGGCCAGGCCGTGGCGGGTGGCCGCAAGATGGGAGGCCGCGGACCACAGGCGCTGCCGCCCGGCCGCCTCGTCCGGCGCGTCGATTCCGGCGGCGAGGACGACATGGGGCGCGTCCAGGTCCGCGCGCAGCCGGGCGGCGCGCTCGCGCAGCAGCCGCGGCTCGCGGTCGGGGGCGTCGAGGAGGTCGTCCAGCAGCTCGCCCCGTACGCGCTGTTCCGCCTCGTCGGCCGTGCGCCGGGCCAGCTGGAGCAGCGAGGTCACCAGGGCGGCCCGTTCGAGGGTGCGCTGGTCCATGGGGTCCAGGCGGGGGTGGCCGCGCAGCACGAGCGCGCCGAACAGCTCGCCGCTCGCGGAGACCGCGGCGATCCAGTCCTCGCCGTGCCGTACCGCGTGGCCGTCGGCCCGGGAGCGGTCCACGGCCGTGGCCGGGGCCCTGTGTGCCTCGGCGAACTCCACCGTTCCGCTCAGCACCTCGGCCACGGCGGCCGCCACATCGTGCACCCCGCCGCCGCGCAGCACCAGCTCGGTCAGCCGGTCGTGGACCTCCGAGGCGCGCTCGATGACCTCGCTGCGATCCCCGATGATCTCGTTGGCGGCCTCCAGCTCGGCGAGTGCCGAGCGCGTCTCGGCCAGCAGGTTGGCCGTGTCGATCGCGACGGCCGCGTGGGCGGCGAAGGAGCCGAGCAGGGCTATCTGTTCGCGCTCGAAGACACGGGCGCGGCGGTCCGCGGCGAACAGCACGCCGATGACCCCGCTGCCCAGCATCAGCGGCACGCCGAGGATGGCCACGAGACCCTCGTCGTGGACGCCCGCGTCGATGGTCCGGGTGTGCTGGAACCGCTCGTCGTCGAAGTAGCTCTCGGTCACATACGGGCGGGCGCTCTGGGCGACCAGCCCGCCGAGCCCCTCCCCCATGCCCAGCCGCAGCTGCTGGAAGCGAGCCGAGACCGAACCGTCGGTGACCCTCATATAGGTGTCGCCGGCCTGGGGGTCGTTGAGCGTGAGATACGCGATCTCGGTGCCGAGCAGCGAGCGGGCGCGCTGCACGATGGCCTGGAGCACCGCGTCCAGGTCGCGCAGCCCCGCGAGGTCGTGCGCGGTCTCGAAGAGCGCGGACAGCTCGGCCTCGCGCCGTCTGCGCCCCTCCAGCTCGCCGCGGACGCGCAGGGCCAGCAGCTTGGCGCGCTCCAGGGCCGCGAGCCGGGCGGCCGGCGCCCCCTCGGCGCGGGCGCGCAGCACCGGCCGCTCGTAGGCCTCGGCGGGCGCGCCGCGCGCGAGCAGTTCCAGGTACGGGGTCTCCGGTTGATCATGGGACATGGTCACAGGGATACTCCCGCCGGGCTCGAACTCGCCAGTGGCCGGGCCGAACCCCGGCTCCCGATCCGGCGCCCGCTCCGCCGTGGGCCGTGCCGGTCGGGAGGTCGCCGGGCGGCCGGGCAGCCGGTCCGAGGGCCGGTCGCTCAGTGAGCGGTCCATCCGCCGTCCATGGCGAGCGAGGCGCCGGTCACGAACGAGGCGTGCGGGCCGCAGAGATAGGCGACGGCCTCGGCGACCTCCTCCGGCTCTATGAGCCGCTTGACCGCGGAGTCGGCCAGCATGACCTCGGAGACGACCCGCTCCGGGGAGATGCCGTGGGCGGCTGCCTGGTCGGCGATCTGCCGCTCGACCAGCGGGGTGCGCACATAGCCGGGGTTGACGCAGTTGGAGGTGACCCCGTGGGGGGCGCCCTCCAGGGCCGCGACCTTGGACAGCCCTTCCAGCCCGTGTTTGGCCGCGACGTACGCCGACTTGTAGGCCGAGGCGCGCAGGCCGTGGACGGAGGAGATGTTGACGATCCGGCCCCAGCCCTGGGCGTACATGTGCGGCAGCGCCCCCCGCACCAGCCGGAAGGGGGCCTCCAGCATCACGGTGAGCACCCGGGAGAAGACCTCGGGCGGGAAGTCCTCGATGGGCCGGACGAGTTGCAGCCCGGCGTTGTTGACCAGGATGTCGACGCCCTCGGCGGCCCGCTCGGCGGCGTCGAGGTCGGTCAGGTCGAGCGCGCGCGGCTCCACTCTCCCGGGCGGCCCGGACCCCCGCCCGTCGGTCCGGGCCGCCAGCGCGGCGAGCCCCGCGAGCCCCTTCTCGTCCTGGTCCACCGCCAGGACCGTGGCCCCGGCGGCGGCCAGCCGGAGGGTGCAGGCCCGGCCGATGCCGCCGGCGGCCCCGGTGACGAGTGCGGTACGGCCGCCGAGGCCGGGGTCGGCCCCGGCGGCGGGGCCCGGTGTGGTGGACTCGCTCATGAGGGGCAGGCTAGGCGGCGGCCGGGGCCCGACCGATGTGCGCCCGGCACATACTTCACTCCGGGACAGTGGGATCGAACCACGTCGGGCCGTCCTCGAGAGCCCGCTTGATCCGGGTCAGCGCGTACTCGTCCAGCTCCGGCAGCGAGTCGAGCGGGAACCAGCCCACTTCCAGGGACTCCTCGTCGTTCACCCGCGCCTCGCCGCCCACCGCGCGGCAGCGGAAGCAGATGTCGACGAACTGGCATACGTCGTTATTGGGATAGGTCACCGGCTCCGCGGTGTGGACGAGCACGATGCGCTCGGGGACACAGCGCACCGCCGTCTCCTCGTACACCTCCCGCACCACCGCCATCGCGGGCTGCTCGCCGGGTTCGGGGATGCCGGAGGGGAGCGCCCAGCGGCCGTTGTCCGCTCGGCGCCCGAGCAGCACTCTGTCCTCGTCGTCGAGGACGACGGCGCTGGCACCCGGCAGGAACAGCAGTTGGTGGCCCGCGGTCGCCCGCAGCTCGAGGATGAAGTCGGGAGTAGGCATGCGCTGAGGCTATCGGTCCGGGTGAGCGGCACCGGATGCCATTTCCGTCACAGCCGGATGCCTTCCGCACACCTGCCACACATCTACCGCATCATTTCTGCGCACCATATACACATATCCGGCCACAGTCGCTACGGTATCCGTCCTGGCCCGCATGCGGCCTTTGGCCGCCTCCGGCGGGTCCTCCCGGGCCCGCCGCCGCACGGCCGGTCCGACACGCGGTGCCCGTCACGACTCGGGGGGTCGAACGGGATGGCGTCTTCAGCGGCACGGCCTGTCGTACGGAAACACAGCAGCGCGCCCGACATCGTGGGCTCCGCGGTCCTCGGCTGCTGCGCCGCCTGGGCCCTGGTGTGCGCCGCGGGCCGCACCGCCCGTCCCGAAGGCGTACTGCTCGCCGTGCTGGCCGTGGCCGCCGGGTACGCGTGCGGGCGGATCGCCGGATCGCTGCTGCCGGTGGCCTCGGCCACGGCCGCGGCGCTCGCGGGCCTGGGCCTGGCCTGCACCGTCCCGGACGGGGCGGGCGGCCACGACGGGGCGGCCCACGCGGCGCTGTTCACGCTCGCCGTCGGGGCGGCCTGCGGCGCCGCCTGGGCCGCCCGGTCGGCCGTGCTCCGGCTGGCCCTGCGCCTGCTGGCCGTGGCGATCGCGGCCACGGCCCTGGTGGCCGGGTCGCCGGCCGGCTGTGCGGCCGGGGCGCTGGTGCTGCTGTGCTCGCTCGCCGCCGCCCGGGCCCGGCGCCGGCTGCCGGGGCTGGCCGGGCTGGCGCTGGTCGCGGCGGTGGCCGTCGGCGGCTGCTGGGCCATCGCCGAGGACACCCTCCCGGACAGGCTCTCGGCGCCGTTGCGCGACCGGCTGGGCGAGCACCGCGTACGGCTGTGGCAGGACGCCGTACGGATCGCCGGACACGGCCCGCTGCGCGGAGCGGGGCCCGACCGGTTCGGCGAGCTGAGCCCCACCGTCCAGCGCTCGGTCACCGCCTCGGACGACACCCCGTCCTCGGCCCCGCTCCAGCAGGCCGCCGGGCAGGGGCTGCCGGGGGCGGCCCTGCTGGGCGCGGCCTTCGGCTGGCTGCTGTACGCGCTGTGGCGCTCGCCCCGCCGGACACCGGCCGTCCTCACCGCGGCCGCCACGCTGACGGCCCTGGCCGTCGAGTCGGTGCTCGGCAACGCGCTCAGCTTCCCGGAGGTGACCGCCGGGGCCGGCCTGATCGCGGGGCTGGCCACGGCGCGGCTCCCGGACGCGGACCCGGGCCCTTTCGCGGGCGTACCCCCGCCCCTGGACCCGCTCCCGGCGACGCGCTGAGCACGCGGGTGGGCGTCCCCTTTGGCGACAGGCGATTCTTCCCCCACCCCGCCCCTTCCCGCAGTGTCGAGCCCCTGCCCATGTGCGGCTCGGCCGCGTGGGCCCGCCACAGGCGTCAAGATCCGCCGGACGGGGCCTAGGCCCGCGAGGCCCCGGCCGCGATGCCGCGCAGACGGTGGCGGATCACGCGCACCGCGGCCTCGGCGTCGTCCACGGTGACGGTGAAGATCCGGCCGTCGCCGAGCCTGAGCACCAGGCCCTCACCGCGGCGCACGACCACGGCGGTGCCCTTCTCGGGGCGCCAGCGGTAGCCCCAGCCGCCCCACTGGCACGGGGTGACCCGGGGGGCGAAGTCCGCGTGGACCACGTCGTTGAGCGGGATGCGGCGGCGCGGCAGCCCGATGTGGCCGCAGCGCACCTCCAGGGCCTCCTCGTCGACCCGTACGGCCACATGGACGAAGGCCAGGGTGCCGAAGAGCATCAACAGCCCGGCCGCGAGGCAGCCGATCACGGACATCAGGAGGGGGGCAAGACCCGAGGTCCAGGGAGAGTCGACGGCCAGGTCGATACCGAGCGCCACACAGGCGGCGCCGCCGGCGGCCAGCACCCATTGGGCGCGGTTGTGCGCACGTCCCGTCCAGACCTCGGGCGGCTGCCCGGTCGCCGCCCGCTCGTCGCGCTCGTCGCCCTCGCCGTGGTGCCCCATAGCTGGCAGGGTACTCACGTTCCGCTACCCCGGCAGAGGATGGCCGCAAGGACGCCGGGAAGGACAGCCTCGGAACGATCGGGCCGGTGTCAGCCCCGGGCCAGCGGTTCGGGCGCCAGCAGACGGCCCTCGGTGTAGGCCAGGGCGACGTCCGGCAGGGCGGCCTCGCGGCCGCTGAGGATGACGGTGAGCCGTCCCCGGGAGAGGGCCGACGGGGCCTCCCCCGCCGCGGGCGCGGCAGCGGCGCCGATCCGGCGCAGGGCCTGGGCGACGACGGCCCCGGCGGACCCGTGCAGGGCGATCGGCGGTGCGTCGGCCGGCTGGACGGCGGCCCGGATGCGGTCGGCGACCAGCTCGTAGTGCGTGCAGCCCAGGACGAGGGACCGGATGTCGCGCGGGGTGCGGGCCGCGGCGTCGGCCACCGCCGCGTCGATCGCCGCGGAGTCGGCGTGCTGTACGGCCTCGGCGAGCCCCGGGCAGGCCACCTCCGTCACGGAGACCCCGTCCGCGAAGTCACGGATGAGCCCGCGCTGGTAGGGGCTGCCCGTGGTAGCGGGGGTGGCCCAGATCGCGACGGGTCCGCCGCCCGCCGCCGCGGGCTTGATCGCGGGTACGGTCCCGATGACCGGCAGCGCGGGCTCCAGCTCGGCCCGCAGCGCGGGCAGGGCGTGCACGGAGGCGGTGTTGCAGGCGATGATCACCGCGTCGGGGCGGTGCGCGGCCGCGGCGCGGACGCAGGCCAGCGCGCGCTGGGTGACGTCCTCGGGGGTACGGGGTCCCCAGGGCATGCCGTCGGGGTCCGAGGAGACGACGAGATCGGCGTCCGGCCTGAGCCGATGCACCGCGGCCGCTGCCGGGAGCAGGCCGATTCCGGAGTCCATGAGCGCGATCTTCACCCGGTCACCTTAATGGATCGCCCCGGAGCGCCCGGCGGCCGGGCACCCGGTCGGGCAGACTGCCACGGTGAACGCGCTGACGTGGATCGCCGTCGGGTCACTTGTCGTCTGGGTCTGGCTGCTGCTGGGCCAGGGCTTCTTCTGGCGTACGGACATCCGGCTGCCCAGCGGCGGCCAACCGGCGGACCCCGGTGGCGAACCGGGGGCGAACCTCGACGACGAGGAGTGCTGGCCGGCGGTGGCCGTCGTCGTCCCCGCCCGGGACGAGGCCGCCGTCCTCCCCGTGAGCCTGCCGTCGTTGCTGGCGCAGGACTATCCGGGGCCGGTGGAGATCTTCCTCGTCGACGACGGCAGTACGGACGACACGGGCAAGCTGGCCCGTGAACTCGCCGATGAACACGGCGGGCTGCCGCTGACCGTGGACTCGCCGGGCGAGCCGCCGCCGGGCTGGACGGGCAAGCTGTGGGCGGTGCGCCACGGCATGACGCTCGCCGGGGCCCGCCCGGACACCGAGTATCTGCTGCTGACCGACGCGGACATCGCGCATGAGCCGGACTCCCTGCGCGAGTTGGTGCGGGCGGCCCGTGGCTCCGGGCTCGACCTGGTGTCGCAGATGGCGCGGCTGCGCGTGGCGACGGTCTGGGAGCGGCTGATCGTCCCGGCGTTCGTGTACTTCTTCGCGCAGCTGTATCCGTTCCGGTGGGTCAACCGGGCGGGGGCGCGGACGGCGGCGGCCGCGGGCGGGTGTGTGCTGCTGCGGCGGGAGGCGGCCGAGCGCGCCCGGGTCCCGGAGGCGGTCCGGCACGCGGTCATCGACGACGTGGCGCTGGCCCGGGCGGTGAAGCGCGGTGGCGGAAGGATCTGGCTGGGGCTCGCGGACCGGGTGGACAGTGTGCGGCCCTATCCGCGGCTCGCCGAGCTGTGGCGGATGGTCTCGCGCAGCGCCTACGCACAGCTGCGGCACAGCCCGCCGCTGCTGGTGGCCACGGTGGCCGGGCTCGCGCTGGTGTACCTGGTGCCCCCGGTGGCGCTGTGCGCGGGGCTGGTGGCGGACCGGCCGGCGCTGTGGGCGGCGGGGGCCGCCGCGTGGGCGCTGATGGCGGCGACATACGTCCCCATGCTGCGCTACTACCGGCAGACGCTGTGGCTGGCCCCGCTGCTGCCGGTGACGGCGCTGCTGTACCTGCTGATGACCCTGGATTCGGCGGTGCGGCACTATCAGGGGCGCGGCGCGGCGTGGAAGGGGCGGACCTACGCCCGCCCCGGCGCCGCGCCCTGACGGCACGTCTCACTCGCTCACTTGCGGCCGGGTGTCCAGTTCATGCCCCAGCCGTAGGCGTAGTCGAGGGTGCGCTGGGGGCTGACGCCACGTTCGGGCACCAGGTAGCGGGCCTCGCGCTGGACCACGAGGTCTCCACCGGTGTTGGTGATCAGCGCGAGGGCGCAGACCGGGGAGGGGACGGTGCACTCGTCGAGCGAGAAGTCGATGGGCGCGCCGTGCTGCGGCTGGAGGGTGACCGTGGCATTGAGATTGGCGAAGCTGCGGGCGCCCTCGTAGATCGTGACGAAGACGAGGATGCGGCGGAACGCGTTCTTGTGGTCGAGGTTGATGGTGAGGTTCTCGCCGGACGCCTGGGCGCCGGTGCGGTCGTCGCCGTCGAGGTGGATGAACGGTGGCTGGTGCAGCGAGCCGAAGGAGTTTCCGAGCGACTGCACCACGCCCTTGCTGCCGTCGGCGAGCTCGAACAGCGCGCCCAGGTCGAGGTCGAGGTCCCCGTGCATGGCGATGGCCTTGCCGAGTTTCTGGCCCCAGCCCTTGAACTGTTTGCGCACCTGCCAGTTGAGGTTCACCCGCATGGCACCGGAGGTGCCCCCCTGCTTGGTGAGCGAGACGGAGGGGGCCTCCTTGGTCAGGGTGATCTTGGACAGGCTCACCGGGGCGGCGGGGGCCGGGGGCGCGGCGGCCGGGTAGGCGGGCGCCGTCGGCGGCGGAAGCGGCACGGCGGCCCCGACGGGCGGCGCGGGCGGCATGGGCGGAAGTGGCGCGGACTGCGGTACGGGCGCGGGGGCCGCGGCCGGGGCGGCGGGGGTGTGCTGTGGCTCGTCGACGCTGATGCCGAAGTCCGTGGCCAGGCCCTCGAGTCCACTGCTGTAACCCTGGCCGACGGCCCGGAACTTCCACGCGCCCTGCCGGCGGTAGAGCTCGCCGAACACGAAGGCGGTCTCGACGGTGGCGTCCTCGCTGTCGAAACGCGCGATCTCCGCGCCACCCGAGGCGTTCAGCACCCGGATGAACAGGCCCGGGACCCGGCCGAAGTGTCCGCCGTCCGAAGACGCGGCGAGCACCACGGTCTCAATGGCGGGCTCGACCCGGTCGAGGTCCACCGCGAGCGTGTCGGTCACGGTGTCACCGGCGGTCCGCTTGCCCTCGTGGCGCACGGCGCCCGAGGAGTGTGCCGGCTGGTTGTAGAAGACGAAGTCCGCGTCGGAGCGGACCTTTCCGGATGCCAGCAGCAGCGCCGAGGCGTCGACATCCGGCACCCCCGGGCCGGTGCGCCAGCCCAGTTCGACCCGCACCGCCGACGCCGGAACCGGAACATTGCTGCCTTTGCGCATCGCCATGCTGTCCCCCTGCCTTTCTTCATTCGTTCATCAGGGCCCCCGGCCGGGCCACCGGGCCCGAGGTCCACCCGATCGGCGGACCGCGGCCGGTAACCCGCCGAAAACGCGCTCTTTACAGGATCTCAACGTACCCTGCGACCGTTTTTCCCTGGTTCGCTCGGGTTGGGGAACCCAAGCCGCTCCCAGCGGGTAAAACAACCTTCTTACCGGACTCCCCAATCGGCACATCGTGGGCTTAACTTATGGGCTATGACCTCCCCCCGCGGTAGCTACGGCAGCGGCTACTACTCCTCGTCGTCCTTCCCGGACACCCCGATCTACGACAGCCTCGTCGCCGAGCGGGGGACACCGCAGATCGCGCCCATCCGGGTGGCCCCGCCGTACGACACCGGCAGCCACCTCCCGGCGCTCCCCTCCGCGCTGCCGGCACTGCCGGCCGCGCCCTCCCAGTACAACCCCTCGCAGGGGTACCAGGGGGGTGGCGGTCAGCCGCAGCCCGCCGGGCTCCAGCAGGCGCCCTCGCCGTACATCCCGCCGCAGGCGGGGGGGCCGCGCGGCTACCCGGGAGGGCAGCAGCAGCCTCCGCAGCAGCAGCGTCCGGCGGCGCCCTCGGGCTACGAGGCGATGCGCCCGGCCATGCCGCGCCCCGCGGCACCCCGGCCGGCGGCTCCCGCCCCCTCGCCGTACGAGGACCCCTACGGCCGCCAGCAGTACCCGGGGCGGCCGCAGCAGCCGGGGCCCGGCTACTGAGCCACTGAGCGCCCGACGCGGCGGGGCCCGGGCACGGCGGCCGGGTCCGTGTCGTGGCTCGGGCTGGGCGCTGTCGGACCTCGCTGGCAAGATGTCCTCATGGTCAACCCAGTGCTGAGCGCCGTCCATGTGTACCCCGTCAAGTCGGTCGCGGGGACGGCTCCTCATGAGGCGGTCGTCGAGCCGTGGGGGCTCGCCGGAGACCGGCGGTGGATGGTCGTCGAGCCCGGCGGCAAGTATGTGACTCAGCGTCAGCAGGCGAGGATGGCACTGGTTTCGGCCGAACCGCTGCCGGGTGGCGGGATCCGGCTCGGCGCGCCCGCGCATGAGCCGCTGACCGTCGCCGTGCCCGGGCCCGGGGGCGCCACGGGGGCGGTGTCGACCGTGTGGCTGCACAAGGAGGCGGTCGACGTGGTCCCGGCGGGCGCGGCGGCCGATGAGTGGCTGAGCGGCTTTCTGGGCACCCCGGTCCGCCTGGTCCATCTGGACGATCCGTCGCGCCGCCGGCCGCTCACGCCGGAGTTCGCGCGCGGGGGCGAGACCGTGAGCCTGGCCGACGAGTTTCCCCTGCTGCTCACCACCACCGCGTCGCTGGACGCGCTCAACTCGCTCATCGCCCAGGGGGATCACCCTGACGAGGGTCCGCTGCCGATGAACCGCTTCCGGCCGAACGTGGTCGTCGAGGGCACCGCGCCGTGGGCCGAGGACACGTGGCGGCGGATACGGATCGGCGAGGTTGTCTTCCGGGTCCCCAAGCCCTGTGCCCGGTGTGTGATCACCACCACCGACCAGGAGACCGCCCAGCGCGGCAAGGAGCCGCTGCGTACGCTGGCCCGCCACCGGCGCTTCGGTGATGAGCTCTTCTTCGGTCAGAATCTGGTCCCGGAGCTCCCCGAACTCCCCGGCCGGGCCGCGCTCTTGGGGGAGGGTCGCGGCATCGGAACGCTGCGGGTGGGCGACGCGGTGGAGATCCTCGAGTAGCGATGGCCCCGTCCGGCCCGGCCATCAGGGCCGTTCGGCCCCTTCCTGGTGTGCACACCGCTCGCCGATGCTCATCACCAGCGCCTGGGAACCACCTTCGCCACGGGGGCCGCGCCGGCTCTCACTCCACTGCGGTGAGGAGCCACCCGGACGGGCGCGGCCCCGTGCGGCGTGGGGCGCGGAGCCGGAAGGGGAGTCGGCCTCGCGCCCCACGCGACGTCATTCGGCGGCGCGGCGGTCCCTGATGCGCTCGGCGATGACCGCGGCCTGGATGCGCCGTCCCACGCCGAGCTTCGACAGAATCGCCGAGATGCGGTTCTTGACCGTCTTCTCGGCGAGGAACAGCCGCTCGGCGATCTGGCGGTTGGTCAGCCCCTCGCCGATGAGTTCCAGGATCTCCCGCTCGCGCGGCGACAGCCGCTCCAGCTCGACCGGCACGCTGGGCTGTGGCCCGCGCAGCCGGGCCATCACCCGCGCGGTCGCGCCCGGGTCGAGCATGGACCGGCCGCCCGCCACGGTGCGGACGGCGGACACCAGGTCGGAGCCGTTGATCTGCTTGAGCACATAGCCCGCCGCGCCCGCCATGATCGCGTCGAAGAGCGCCTCGTCGTCGTCGAAGGAGGTGAGCATCAGACAGGCCAGTCCGGGCAGCCGGGCCCGCAGCTCGCGGCACACCTCGATCCCCTCGTGGTCGCCTCCGTCGGCCGAGGAGCCGAGCCGTACGTCGAGCACCGCGACCCGGGGCCGGACGGCGGGGGCGCGGGCGATGGCCTCGCGCGCATTGGCCGCCTCCCCCACCACGCACAGGTCGGGCTCCGAGTCGAGCAGGTCGCGCAGCCCGCGGCGCACCACTTCGTGGTCGTCGAGCAGGAAGACCCCGATGCGCTCGGCGGGCCCCACGGGGTCGGCTGTCGAAGCCACCGCTTCTCCTTCCGTTCCCTCAGTGGCGCGCGGGGCGCGCCGGCCGTGATCCGCCGCCCAGCTTTATGCCCCGACGCCGCGCGGGGTAAGGGCCGTTCGGCCCTCCGGCCGCCGCGAACGCCCGCTCGCGGGCCGCTTCAGGCCCGCTTGTTCTCCGCGATCAGCGGCCGCAGCACCCTGCGCAGATCCCGCTCGCTGAGCGGCGCCAGCGCGCGGGCGGCGAGCCGTCCGTCGGGGTCGAGGACGATGGTCGAGGGGATCGCCTGCGGGTTGACGCTGCCCCTGGGGAGCTTGAGCACGATCCTGCCCATCTGGTCGTAGAGGCTGGGGTACGGGACGCCGTACTCCTCCTCGAACCTGATGGCCGCCTCCCGGCTCGGGTCCCGGGTGTTGATGCCGACGAACCGTACGCCCTCGGCCTCGGTCTCCTTGGCCACCTTCACCAGATTGGGCGCCTCGCCCCGGCACGGCCCGCAATTGGATCCCCAGAGGTTGACCACGACGACGTGGCCCTTGTAGTCCGCGAGGTCCAGCGGCTTGCCGTCGAGCGTCTTGCCGGAGATCCCGTGCACCTGCTCGCGCTCGCCCGGCGCGTAGCTGCTGATCACCTCGTTGCCGCCACCCGACTTCGAGGTGTCGTCCCCGGAGGAGCCCGTTCCTGTCCCGCAGGCCGACAGGAAGAGGGCGGCGGCCAGTGCGGCGGCCGAACGGGAGGCGAGATGACGGGTGTTCATGTGGTCAGCTTCGCAGGTCGCGGGTGCGCCTCGGCGCGCGGGTCCCCGGTCCGTTCAGGGCGACATGCCGCCGGCATACGGTCCGTACAGGTCCAGCAGCCGGGTGCGGGCGGACTGCAGCCGGCGCCCGATCACCTGGGCGCAGGCGAGGGCGAGCGCGTAACCGAGCTCGGTGTCCTCGTCGCACAGCCTGCGCACCGCCTCCGCGTCGAATTCGTATGCGCGCACCGGGCTGAGGGCCTCCGCGCCGAGGTGCCAGGTGTCCGGCGGGAAGAGCCAGGACCAGCCGATCAGCTCGCCGGGGCCGAGGGTCTCGATCACGGCGGCGCGCCGCCCGGGGACGTGCAGGTCGAGGGTGACCGCTCCGGTGCGGATGATCCAGAAGCGGTCGGCCGTGCGGCCCTCCTCGAAGATGCGGCCGCCCGAGGGGAAGGACACCTCGCGGGCGAGCGCCATCAGCCGGTCGCGGTGCTCCGTCTTCAGCGGGCTGAGAAGTCCCATCATGACCTCACTGTGCCGTCTCCCGCTGCTCGGCGCCCCTCGGCCGCCCTTCGGCGCGGACCGCGCGGACGGGCCGAAGGGCGGCCGGGCGCCGCTTGTGGCATCGTCGTAGGTGGGTCCTTGAGGTCCGGTGCCGCGCGAACGGCCCGGGCCGGGTACCACGCGGAGGCACGCATGGGACCGCAAGCCACGCTCACCGACCGCGAGCTGCACAGCCTGGACGCCCACTGGCGCGCGCTGAACTACCTGGCGGCGGGCCAGATCTATCTGACCGCCAATCCGCTGCTGGCGGAGCCGCTGCGCCCGGAGCACATCAAGCCGCGGCTGCTGGGCCACTGGGGCACCTGTCCCGGTCTGAACCTCGTCTACACGCATCTGAACCGGGTGATCTCGGCGCGCGACCTGGACGCGGTGTGCGTCTGGGGCCCGGGCCACGGCGGGCCGGCCGTGTTCGCCGGGGCCTGGCTCGAGGGCACGTACGGGGAGCTGTATCCCGACGTGGGGCGGGACCTGGCCGGGATGGCCCGTCTCTTCCGCCAGTTCTCCACGCCCGGCGGGGTGCCGAGCCACGCCGCGCCGCAGCTGCCCGGCTCGTTCCACGAGGGCGGGGAGCTCGGCTACTCCCTCGCGCACGCCTATGGCGCGGCGCTGGACAATCCCGGTCTGGTGGTCGTCTGCGTGGTCGGCGACGGGGAGGCCGAGACGGGGGCCCTCGCCGCGTCCTGGCACGCCGACAAGTTCCTGGATCCGGTGTACGACGGCGCCGTCCTGCCGGTGCTGCACCTCAACGGCTACAAGATCGCCAATCCGGCCGTCCTGGCCAGGCTGCCCGAGGGCGAGCTGGACGAGCTGCTGCGCGGCTACGGCCACGAGCCGCTGTACGTCACCGCAGCCGCCGGCGAGGACCCGGAGCGGACGCACCACGACATGGCGGCGGCGCTGGACGTCGCGCTGGACCGGATCGCGGCCTTCCAGCAGGCCGCGCGGGAGGGCGGCGGGGCGCGGCGGCGGCCGCACTGGCCGTTGCTCGTGCTGCGCACGCCCAAGGGCTGGACCGGCCCGGCCGAGGTGGCCGGGGTGCCCGTGGAGGGCACCTGGCGGGCCCATCAGGTGCCGCTCGCGAGGGTCAGGGAGGATCCCGGGCGGCTGCGACAGCTGGAGCGGTGGCTGCGCTCGTACCGCCCGGACGAGCTCTTCGGCGCCGACGGCCGCCCGCGCCCCGAGGTGCTGGCCTGTGTGCCGGCGGGCGACCGCAGGCTCGGCGCCAATCCGCACGCCAACGGCGGCCGGCTGCTGCGCGAGCTGCCGCTGCCCGACCTGGCCGGCCTCGCCGTCGCCGTGGACAAGCCGGGCACCCGGTTGCACGAGCCGACGCGAGTGCTCGGCGGGATGCTGCGCCAGGTGATGGCCGACACGGCCGAGCGCCGCGACTTCCGCCTGGTCGGGCCGGACGAGACGGCGTCCAACCGGCTTCAGGACGTGTACGCCGTGACGGACAAGGCCTGGCAGGCCGAGACGGTGGAGACGGACGAGCATCTGGGGCCGCACGGCCGCGTCATGGAGGTGCTGTCCGAGCATCTGTGCCAGGGCTGGCTCGAGGGCTATCTGCTGACCGGGCGGCACGGCCTGTTCTCCTCGTACGAGGCGTTCGCCGACATCGTCGCCAGCATGGCGTCCCAGCACGTCAAGTGGGTCCAGACCGCCCGTACCGTCCCCTGGCGGGCGCCGATCGCCGCCCTGAACTACCTGCTGACCTCGCATGTGTGGCGGCAGGACCACAACGGCTTCTCGCACCAGAACCCCGGGTTCGTCGACCACATCCTCAACAAGGACCCGCAGACGGTGCGCGTCTACCTCCCGCCCGACGCCAACACCCTGCTGTGCGTCGCCGACCATGTGCTGCGCACCCGGGACGCCGTCAATGTGGTCGTGGCGGGCAAGCAGCCCTGCTTCGACTGGCTCGGCCTGGAGCAGGCCCGCGACCACTGCGCGCGAGGCCTCGGCATCTGGGAGTGGGCGGGGACGGAGCGACCGGACGGCGAGCCGGAGGTGGTGCTGGCCTGCGCGGGGGACGTGCCCACCCAGGAGGCGCTGGCGGCGGCGTCCGTGCTGCGCACCCGTCTGCCGGAGCTGGCGGTCCGGGTCGTCAACATCGTCGACATGGCCAAGCTGCTGCCGCGTCAGGAGCATCCGCACGGTCTGACGGACCACGAGTTCGACGCGGTGTTCACCCGCGACCGGCCGGTGATCTTCGCGTACCACGGCTATCCGTGGCTGATCCACCGGCTCACCTACCGGCGGGCCGTCCATCCGCGGATCCATGTGCGCGGCTACCGGGAGATGGGCACCACGACCACGCCGTTCGACATGGTCGTGCGCAATGACCTCGACCGCTACCGGCTGGTCATGGACGTGTTGGACCGGGTGCCGGGGCTCGCGGTCCGTGCCGCGGGGCTGCGCCAGTCCATGGAGGACATGCGCCACCGGCACCACGCCTGGATCCGGCAGCACGGTGAGGACATGCCGGAGGTGGCGGAATGGAGCTGGCCCGGCTGACCCCAAGCAGAATGCGGGTGAGCAGATTGCGGGCACCGATCGTCCACTTCCGGTAAGTGTTCGATGCCCGAATCGTCAATCTCGGTCTCGGCGTGCGCGGGCGGCCCAAGGCCCGTACCCTCGGCTGCTTCATCGACCCTGCTGTCACTCGCACTCGTCAACAGGAGGCACCGGTGCCGGCGCAAACCCGCCTGTGGTCCGCCGATCGAGCCATGGAACGTCTGCTCCAGCGCCGTTTCACCGCACGCGAGTTGCCGCTGCTGCGCGTGCAGATCGAGGAGTGCGCCGCCTGGGCCGGGCTGGCCGAGGCGCGCCGGGGCGACTTCGTCCTGGCCGTGGACGCGATCGCCACCAACGCGGTGGAGCACGCCGGCGGGGAGGGAAGCCTGCTGCTGCGGCGGGTCGGTGACGAGCTGGAGTGCCGGATCAGCGACTCGGGCCCCGGCTTCTCCGAAGACGTCATCCCCCGGATCCTGCCGGGCCTGGACGGGGCGACCAGCGGACGCGGGCTGTGGCTGACCCGCCTGGTCACCGACCGGCTCGCGGTCAGCGCGGGCGCCGTCGGGGCCGTGGTGACGCTCGCGATGCGGCTGCGCTGAGCACTCCCCCGCTGTCTCCCGCGGCACCCCCGCCACCTCCCGCCACGCACGCCGGCCTGCCCCGCCTCGCCCGACCGGCTTCCAGCGGGACAATGGGAAGGAACGTATCCATGTGCTGACATGAGAGGCGGTGGGCGCGGTGGAGCTTCCCGTCGTGGTGGGGGTGGACGGTTCGGACGCCGCCTTCGACGCGCTGGACTGGGCGGCCGACATGGCCGCGCGGCGCCAAGTGCCGCTGCGCATCGTGCACGCGTCCCTGTGGGAGCGCTACGAGGGGTACATCCCCGCCGGCTCGCCGGACCGCCCGGCCGAGCGCATCCGCAGCGAGACCGTGCTGGCCATGGCCGCCGAGCGGGCGGGGCGGCGCTCCTCGACGCTCAAGGTGATGACGGATGTGGCGGCCGACGACGCGGTGACGGCCCTGCTGCGCGCCGCGCAGAGCGCGGACGCGGTGGTCGTGGGTTCGCGGGGGCGCGGGGAGTTCGCGTCGCTGCTGCTGGGCTCGGTGGGGCTGGGGATCGCGGCCCGTGCGCACTGCCCGGTGGTGGTGGTCCGCGGCCGCCCGGAGAATGTGCAGGGTCGGCTGAACCGGGTGACGGTGGGCATCGCCGAGCGCGAGCGCCCCGGCGGGCCCGAGTACGCCTCGGGCGCGGCGGCGAACGCCTTCGCGCTCCGCGAGGCGCGGCTGCGCGGCTGTGAGCTGGAGGCGGTGCACGCCTGGCGCTACGCGGCCGCCGAGGCGGCCGGGGAGCCCGGGAACCCCGAGGAGCGGGCGCGGCGCGCCGGTGAGCTGCTCGACGAGGCGCTGGGCGGCTTTTCGGCGGCGGCGCTGCCGCCCGTGCCGGTGGCGCACCGCGTGGTCGAGGCCTCGCCGCGCAAGGCGCTGCTGGACGCGTCGGCGCACTCCGACCTGCTGGTGGTGGGGGCGCGGCGGCGCCATGGCCACTTCGGCATGCAGTTGGGCCTGGTCAACCACGCGGTGCTGCACCATGCGCACTGCCCGGTGGCGGTGGTCCCGCAGACCTGACCGGCCCCGGCGACCCTGCGCCCCCTTCGACGGCAGGCGCTAGGCTGCCCTGAAGCGGCTGACGGGCACGACGGAGGCCAGGTGTCGGGCACTGGGGATCAGGGGCGCCATCCGGCACTGCCCCAACTGCGTCTGGACCAGCTCATCGACGAGCTTCAGGCGCGGCTCGACGCGGCGCGCGCCACGCAGGGCCGTACGCACAACCTCCTCGAGGCGGTGCTCAACGTCGGCCGCGAGCTGGATCTGGAGCAGGTGCTGCGGCGGATCGTGGAGGCCGCGGTGGTGCTGGCCGACGCCGAGTACGGCGCGCTGGGCGTGGTCGACCAGCACCGGCTGTCGGAGTTTCTGCCGGTGGGGATATCCGAGGAGCTGGCGCGGCGGATAGGGCCGCTGCCCGGTGGCCACGGTCTGCTCGGCGAGTTGATCCGCCGTCCGCAGCCGCTGCGGCTGACCGATCTGGCGGCCCATCCGTCCAGCCGGGGCTTCCCGGAGCACCATCCGCCCATGCACTCGTTCCTGGGGGTGCCGATCCGGGTCCGCGACGAGGTCTTCGGGATCCTGTATCTGACCGAGAAGCGCGGCGGCGCCGATTTCGACCCCGAGGACGAGGCGGTGCTGACCACCTTGTCGGTGGCGGCGGGCGTGGCCATCGACAACGCGCGGCTGTACCACGAGAGCAGGCGCCGCGAGCAGTGGCTGGAGGCGTCGGGTGTGATCACCCGGACGCTGCTGGCCGGGACCCCCTCGGGCGAGGCGCTGAGCCTGATCGCCCGCCTCGCCCTCCAGGTGTCCCTGGCCGACTCGGCGGCGGTGCTGCTGCCGGTCGAGGGGACCGGCAGCCTGCTGGTGGAGGTGGCCGAGGGCCATGACGCGGAGCGGCTCGGCGGGCAGGTGGTGCCGTCGGAGGGGTCGCTGGCCGGGCTGGCCGCGCGCACGGGCCGGCCGGCTGCCAGCGGCGACGTACGGGGCGATCCGCGGGCCTGGCCGATCCCGGCCCGGGAGGGGGAGTTCGGCCCGCTGGTGGCCGTTCCGCTGGTCGCGGGCGAGCGGAGTTCGGGGGCGCTGCGGCTGTGCCGGCTCGCCGGGCGCCCGCCGTTCGACCACCACGAGGTGGAACTGCTCTCCGGCTTCGCGGCGCAGGCGGCGCTGGCCCTGGAACTGGCCCGGCACCGGGCCGAGTCCGAGCGGCTGGCGCTGCGTCACGACCGTGACCGGATCGCCCGCGATCTGCACGACCTGGCGATCCAGCGGCTGTTCGCGACGGGGCTGACGCTCCAGAGCGCGGGGCGGCTGATCGAGCACCCCGAGGCGGTGGAGCGGGTGGGGCGGGCGGTGGACGACCTGGACGAGACCATCAAGATCATCCGTTCCACGATCTTCGCGCTTCGGGTGGTCGGGGACGGCGACGCGGAGGCCGGCGGTCTGCGGCGGCGCCTGGCCAAGGCCATCCGGTCGGCGTCCGATGTGCTCGGCTTCACCCCGGCGCTGGTGGTGGAGGGCCCGGTCGACACCGATGTGCCGGACGAAGTGGCCGACCAGGTGCTGGCGGTGCTCGCCGAGGCGCTCAGCAACACCGCCCGGCACGCGCGGGCGCGGCGGGTGGACGTACGGCTGAGCGTCGGGGTGGGGCTCACCCTGGTGGTCGCCGACGACGGCGTGGGCATGGGCGGCAGCGCGCCCAGCGGCGGCCTGGTCAACATGCGCTCCAGGGCCGGGCTCCACGACGGCACGCTGGACATCGAGGCGCCCGAGGCGGGAGGTACGCGGCTGGTGTGGCGGGTACCCCTGGCAACCGGCTGAGCTTACGCGACGGAGGGCCCGACCTCGTGATATTGCTCTCTCTTCGACGAATCCACGTATTTCCGGCCCGTCATGCGGTATCCACGAATGGGGAAGGGGGTGCGTGAGCATGCGGACGATCCGTGGACTGTGGCGCTGGCGGCGCAACCCGCTGCGCCGCGGGACGGACCTCGCCGAGGCCTGGGCGGCGCTGCTTGCCGTGGTGCTCATCGTCCTCGTGGCCCCTGCGGTCGGCTGGGTGACGGGCTCGCTCACGCACGGGGCGCTGCGCGAGACGGTGCGGGAGCAGCGGGAGCAGCGGCAGTTGGTCACGGCGACCGTGGTGAAGGTCCTGCCGCACCCTCGTATCGACTCCGATCCGGAGACCGCCTCGTCGCGTGACGCGCACCGCCGGGTGTTCGCCCGCTGGACCGGGCCGGACGGCAGCAAGCACTCCGGGGCGCTGGGCACCCACCCGGGCGCCGACCCCGGCGAACAGTTCCGGCTCTGGACGGACGGCCAGGGCCGGCCGGCGAGCCGCCCGCTGGACGAGGCGACCGCAGCCACCCACGCCGTGCTGGCCGGGACGGCCGCGGGGGCGGGAGTGGCGGGGCTGTTCGAGGGCACCCGGCGGCTGGTCGTATGGCGGCTGATGCGCCGTCGGTACGCCGAGTGGGACATCGCCTGGGAACGGGCCGGCCAGGACTGGGGCCGGGCGGGGGCCGGAAGCTGACGGCCGTGTGCCACGGCGTGGCACCGCGCTGAAACGGCGGAGCGGAGCCGAGCGTTCCGGCCACGGCCGCGTCAACGCACCGCCCTCCGCGCACGCTACGGTGGGGCTTTCACAGCACAGCGGCACAGTCGCACGCAGCCGGCATACGCACGAGGTGGGGGCACAACAGCACCATGGCACAGGGCTCGGTCGTCCAGGTGACGCACAGCGGAACGTCGCGGTGGCGGCGCCGCACAGGTGAGTACGGCTCCCTCTCGGCGGCCCTGGAGGCCGCGGGGGACGGTGATGTGCTCTCCATCTCGCCCGGCACCTATCGCGAGAATCTGGTGGTGGGCCGGGCCGTCACCCTGCGCGGCCCCGAGGGCTCGGGGCGCGGCTCGGTACGGATCGCCCCGGCCGACGGCGTCGCCCTGACCATACGCGCGTCCGCGGTGATCCAGGATCTGCATATCGAGGGCCAGGACTCGGCCTCGCCCGCGCTGCTCGTCGAGGACGGCACCCCGGAGCTCGCGGATGTGCGGGTGGCGACCCGCTCGGCGGTGGGGATCGAGGTGCGCGGCGGCGCCCGGCCCACCGTGCGGCGCTGCACCGTGGACAATCCGGCGGGCGTGGGGTTCAGCGTGCTGGACGGGGCGGGCGGGGTGTTCGAGGACTGCGAGGTGGTGGCGGCGGGCCAGTCGGGCGTCGATGTGCGCGGCGGCGGGCATCCGCGGCTCGAGCGCTGCCGCGTCCACCACGCCTCGGGCGCGGGGCTGTCGCTGACCGGCGAGGGCAGCGCGCTGGAGGCGGTCGGCTGTGAGGTGTACGAGATCAGGGGCGCCGGCGTGCAGGTCTCGGCGCGCGCCACGGGGCATCTGACCGACTGCCGGGTGCACCGCACGACCGCCGACGGGGTCAACCTCGACACGGACGCGGTGCTCACGCTCGCGGACTGCGACATCCACGACATCCCGGAGAACGCGATCGACCTGCGGTCCCGTTCGGTGCTCACGCTCACCCGCTCCAAGGTGCGCCGGTTCGGGCGCAACGGCCTGTCGGTGTGGGACCCGGGCACCCGCGTGGACGCCAACCAGTGTGAGCTGCACGAGAGTACGGGCGACTACCCCGCGGTGTGGGTGAGCGACGGCGCGACGGCCGTCCTCGACTCGTGCCGGGTACACGATGTGCCCGACGCGCTGTTCGTGCTGGACCGGGGCTCGCGGGTGGACGTCGTCGACAGCGATCTGTCGCAGGTGCGCAACACCGCGGTGTCGGTGAGCGACGGGGCGACCGCGCAGCTGGACGACTGCCGGATCCGGGAGGCGGCCACCGGCGCCTGGTTCCGTGACCACGGCAGCGGCGGCACGCTGGCGGGCTGCACCATCGACGGGACGGCGACGGGTGTGATCGTCACCAAGGGCGCCGACCCCAAGGTCGAGCGCACCACGGTCACCTCCCCCACCGAGGCCGGTTTCTATGTGTCCGCCGAGGGCCGGGGCACCTTCGACAACTGCCGGGTGTCCGGCAGCGGGGGCTACGGCTTCCACATCATCGACGGCTGCCGGTCCACCCTGACCCGGTGCCGTACGGAGCGGTGCGCGCGCGGCGGTTACGAGTTCTCCGAGACCGGTCCGATCGTGGAGGACTGCACGAGCGACGAGAGCGCGGCCACGCCCGCCGCGCGGTCGGTCGCGGCGGCGGCCGGGAAGCCCGCGGTGGAGACGGCCACGTCGACGGGCGGGCTGCTGGGCAGCATTCCGGCGCAGCGCACCTCCGACGGCGCCGCCCCCGCCGCCGCGGCCGCGCCGGCCGCCCCGGTGGAGGTGCGCGCGTCCGAGGCCGTGCTGGGCGAACTGGACACGCTGGTGGGCCTGGAGAGCGTCAAGCGCGAGGTGCGTGCCCTCACCGACATGATCGAGGTGGGCCGGCGTCGGCAGCAGGCCGGCCTCAAGGCCGCGTCGGTGCGCCGCCATCTGGTCTTCACCGGCTCCCCCGGCACCGGCAAGACCACGGTGGCCCGGCTGTACGGGGAGATCCTGGCCTCGCTCGGGGTGCTGGAGCGCGGCCATCTGGTGGAGGTCTCCCGGGTGGACCTGGTCGGCGAGCACATCGGCTCGACGGCGATCCGCACCCAGGAGGCCTTCGACCGGGCGCGCGGCGGTGTGCTGTTCATCGACGAGGCGTACGCGCTGTCGCCGGAGGACTCGGGCCGGGACTTCGGCCGCGAGGCGATCGACACGCTGGTGAAGCTGATGGAGGACCACCGGGAGGCGGTGGTGGTCATCGTGGCCGGCTACACCGCGGAGATGCAGCGCTTCCTGACCGTCAACCCGGGCGTGGCGTCCCGCTTCTCGCGCACCATCACCTTCGGCGACTACGCCCCGGAGGAGCTGCTGCGGATCGTGGAGCAGCAGGCGGAGGAGCACGAGTACCGGATCGGCGAGGGCGCGGCAGAGGCGCTGCTGAAGTACTTCACGGCGATCCCCAAGGGCCCGGCGTTCGGCAACGGCCGCACCGCCCGGCAGACCTTCGAGGCCATGGTGGAGCGGCACGCGGGCCGGGTGGCACAGCTGACCGATCCGAGCACGGACGACCTGACGCTGCTCTACCCGGAGGATCTGCCGGAGCTCTTGTGACGCGGTGGGGACTGGCCCGGGAGGCGGGCCAGCAGCCCGGCCCGCTCCTGGTCGAAGGCCGGGTCGGCCTGGTAGTCGGAGTGGCCGAGGATCGGGGCGGGCAGCGGGTGATCGGCGGTGCGGCCGTAGGCGAGCGGGTCCTTGAGCCCCTCGTGGTCCACCTCAGGACCGGTGCCGTCGGGCAGCCTGATGGGGCCGCCAATCGGGTCGGTGTACCGCCACAGATTGCGCCAGCAGCGGACCTCGTCGTGCAGGGAGCACAGCTCGGCCATGCCGAAGTAGGCGGGGAACCAGCGCCCGTAGAGCCGCTCCAGCGGTGAGCCGTAGGTCAGCAGCGCGACCCGGCCGCGGGTGCGCCGGTCGACCTGCCAGACCGCGGCGGCGGCCAGCACGCTGCCCTGGGAGTGGCCGGAGATCACCAGCCGGCCGCCGTGGCGCCGGGTCCAGGTCTCCATCCGCCAGGTCAGGTCGGGGACGGCCCGCTCCGCGTAGCAGGGGGGCGCGAAGGGGTGGGCGGCACGCGGCCAGAAGGTGCCGACGTCCCACAGGATGCCGATGGTGCGGCGGGCGGAGGGGCTGCGGTAGGCGCGGCGGGCCCAGGTGACGAGCAGCAGGAAGGCCAGGCCCATCAGCCAGGAGCCGAGCGCCTGCGCGGTCCGGGCCGTGGCCTCGACGGCCGCGGGGCCGCCCTCGGCGGCCCGTCCGGGCACCTGGTGGGTGGCCCAGGCCCCGGTGACCGCGGCCGCGCCGAGGAGCAGGGTGAACAGGGCGACGGGGCCGATGATGGCCGGGGCGGAGTCGGTCAGTCCGGCGCGGGCGATCACCCCGGCGATCTTTCGGGTGCGCACCGCGTCGGGCTGCTCCCCGGGGTAGCCGTCGGGCACGGTGCGTACGAGCCGCCGCCGCACCCGCCACACCCGCACGGCGAATAACAGGGCCACCAGCAGCACCACGAACAGCACGGCGGGGACGACCGCCGCCTGCCAGGACAGCAGGGCCGGAGGGCCGGCGATGGGGCCCCCGGCCATGCCGGGCGTGGCGTCGCCGTCCAGCCAGTCGGCCACGCGCTGGGCGACGCCGCCGCAGAGCACCGCGCCGAGACCGCAGGCCAGCATCGCCACGGCCGGCCCGGCGAGGCCGCGCAGCGGGGTTCGTCCGGCGGGCGCCGCCCGGTACAGCGCCAGTGCGCACAGGGCCAGGGCGACGACGAGGGTGCCTTGGGCGAGCGCGAGGACGCCGAAGGCGGCGTCGCCCGGCAGCCGCCCCCGGGAGGTCCAGCCGGGCCGGGACCAGCCGGCGTACAGCATGGCCAGGGCGAGCACGCCGAGCGCGGCGCCGGGCAGGGCGGTGGTGGTGATCCGGTCCAGCTCGTCGTCGAGCCTGGTCTCGCTGCGGCCCCGGCGGCACACCACGTACACCACGAGCAGGGCGCCCGCGGTGAGCAGGGCGAGCAGCAGCCACCCGAGGGCGTCGAGGAGGGCGCTGCCGCCCGGCTCGCGGTCGTAGGAGGCGGTGGCCGCGGTGAGGCCGGCGGCGATGGTCAGAAAGCTCGCCGCGGTGTGCGCGGCGCGCAGCCGGGCCACTATCCGGCGGCCGTACCAGAAGCCGGGCAGGCACAGCGCGGCGCGGTTCCCGGACGCGGGGTCCGACTCGTCCACCGGCCGGCGCAGCGGGGGCTGTGACTCGTACGCGCTCCAGGTGCGGTTGGACAGGTACCACAACAGCCCGCCGAGCGCGGTGGGCACGAGCGAGGCCAGGGCGAGGCGGCGGCCGGGCTGGCTCCACCAGCCGTGGTCCCGCGGCGACATGAAGCCCAGCCAGGACCTGTCGTCCGCGCAGGGCTGCGAGCCCGCGCACTGCCACGCCACCAGGTCAAGCGCCACCTCACAGGCCCCGGCGATCAGCAGGACGGTGAGGCTCAGCGCGATCAGCCGCACCAGGAGGCCGTAGGCGCGCACGGTGCGCTCGCGCCGGTCGGCGGCGGGCCGCATCCAGTGGGCGAGGTTGGCGACCATGAAGGGCAGCAGGAGCAGCCACAGCGCGCGGGCGCCGTTGCCGGAGGTGAGGTTGGACCAGCAGTAGGCCTCGCGGACCGGTGACTCGCGGTAGTCCTGGGGGCGGTTCTCGGCGTCGGTGTCCTCGATGCGCCGGTAGATCCCCGCGGTCTCGTCGCCGGTGACCAGCACGGTCCGCGGGTCGGTGAGCATCTCCTGCGAGGTGGCCCCGCCAACACCGTGGACCAGCAGCTCCAGGTCGGGCGGCGGCCGGTCGTCGTTCTCCGCCGCCGCGTCGGTACTCGTATGCGTCGCCGCTGCCACCGCGTCCCCCCGATCCCGGTGTGGTCGTCCCGTCCAGGATCGTGCCCCCGGGGCGCGGGCCCGACGCCGCAGCGCCGGGCGTGGCGAAATCGTGATCCCGGGGTTCGGGAGAGATCGTGTGGCCCCGCGGCATGCGAAGATGAGCCGCGGACGGATGAAGACAGATGAAAGCCGATGGGAACGCGAAGGGACGGGCCGCGTGAGCGACAACCAGAATCTCCTCGCGGAGCAGCGGCGTGCCCTGATCCTCGACGAGGTGAGACGGCGCGGCGGGGTACGGGTCAACGAGCTGACCCGCAAGCTGAACGTGTCGGACATGACGGTCCGTCGCGATCTGGACGCCCTGGCCCGGCTGGGCATGGTGGAGAAGGTGCACGGCGGCGCGGTACCGGTCGCCGAGGCGAGCACCTACGAGCCGGGGTTCGAGGCCAAGTCGGGTCTCGAACTGAGCGCCAAGGAAGACATCGCGAAGGCCGCGGCGGCGATGGCGGCGCCCGGCACGGCGATCGCGCTGGCCGGCGGGACCACGGCCTTCGCGCTGGCGCAGCAGCTGCTGGACGTCCCCGACCTGACCGTGGTGACGAATTCGGTGCGGGTGGCGGACGTCTTCTACAACGCCCAGCGGTCGGCCGCGGGCGGCGGGGCGGGGCCGCGTCCGGGGGCGGCGACGGTGGTACTCACGGGCGGGGTCCGCACCCCCTCGGACACGCTGGTGGGTCCGGTCGCGGACGCCGCGGTCCGCTCGCTCCACTTCGACGTGCTGTTCCTGGGGGTGCACGGGATATCGGTGGAGGCCGGTCTGTCCACCCCGAACCTGGCCGAGGCGGAGACCAACCGGCACTTCGTCCGGTCGGCGCGGCGGGTGGTGGTGGTCGCGGACCACACCAAGTGGGGCACGGTGGGCCTGAGTTCCTTCGCGTCACTGGACGAGGTGGACGCGCTGGTGACGGACCCGGGGCTGCCCGAGAAGGCCCGGGCGGAGATACTGGAGCATCTGCCCGGGGAGCTGGTGGTGGCGGGCGAGCCCGCCATGTGAGCGTGTCTCGGGGCGCTGTGCGGGCTGGACTGAGGAGCCGCGCAGCGACGGAGGAGCGAGCAGCGACGAGGGAAGCCCGCGCGTAGAAGCGCCCCGAGACTGAGCGGGAAAAGGAGCGCGTGTCTCGGGGCGCGGGCGGAGGGGCCGTCGAGCCGTCGGGCGCCGCAGACATCTGACGGGGCGCCAGTTACCGTGGGCGGCATGAGACATCGTCTGCGTCCCGTGGGTCTCGGCTATGTCCGCACGGCCCCGCTGCGGCTGGTCTTCGTCGCCGAGGCCGCCGCCCCGCCCGAGGCGGTGTTCACGGCGCTGGCCGACGTCGAGGGCTGGCCTCGGTGGTACCGCCAGGTCGCCGCGGCCCGCTCCACCGACGACGGCAGGGGCCGCGAGATCCGGCTGAAGGGCGGCACCCGCTTCACCGAGACGGTCATGGCGGCGGACCCCGCGGAGCGCTATGCCTACCGCGTGGACCGGACCAATATCCCGGGGCTGCGCGCCCTGCTGGAGGAGTGGCGGCTGGTGCCCTCCCCCTACGGCACCGGCTCCCTGGTGCGGTACACCTTCGCGGTGGACGGGGTGGCGCCGCTGCGGGGCGCCCTGCGACTGCTGCGCCCGGGCCTGCGGCGCGCCTTCCGCGACGCGGTGCGCGCGCTGGACCGCCAACTGGCCGCCGCGGCGCCCTCCTGAGGGGTCGGTCGTTCGAAGCGGCTATCGCGGCCAGCGGCCTGTCGTGAGGAAGGCGTCGATCGTCTCGGCGTAGGGCGCGATGTCCAGCCCCTGCTCCCCGAGCCAGGCGTCCGAGTAGTACTTGTCGAGATAACGGTCGCCGGGGTCGCACAGAAGCGTGACCACGCTCCCCGTGCGCCCCCCGGCGACCATTTCCGCGACGATCTTCAGCGCGCTCCACAGTCCGGTGCCCGTGGAGCCGCCCGCCTTGCGCCCGATGGCCCGCTCCAGGGCGCGTACGGCCGCGACGCTCGCCGCGTCCGGGATCTTCATCATCCGGTCGATCGCGCCGGGCACGAAGCTGGGTTCCATCCGGGGCCGGCCGATGCCCTCGATGCGCGAGCCGTGCTCGCTGGAGGCCGCCGCGTCCTCGTGGACCCAGCCGTCGAAGAAGCAGGAGTTCTCCGGATCGGCGACGCACACCCGGGTGTCGTACTGCATGTAGTGGATGTAGCGGGCGATGGTCGCGGAGGTGCCGCCGGTGCCCGCGGTGGCCACCACCCAGGCCGGCTCGGGATAGCGCTCCAGGCGCAGCTGCTGGTAGATGGACTCGGCGATGTTGTTGTTGCCGCGCCAGTCGGTGGCCCGTTCGGCGTAGGTGAACTGGTCCATGTAGTGGCCGCCGGACTTGGCGGCGAGCGCGACAGCCTCCTCGTACATCGTCCGCGGGTCGTCCACGAAATGGCACCGGCCGCCGTGGAATTCGATCAGGCGGCACTTCTCCGGGCTGGTCGTGCGCGGCATCACCGCGATGAAGGGCACGCCGATCAGCCGCGCGAAGTACGCCTCGGAGACGGCGGTGGAGCCGCTGGACGCCTCGATGACGGGCCTGTCCGGGCGGATCCAGCCGTTGCACAGCCCGTAGAGGAACAGCGAGCGGGCGAGCCGGTGCTTGAGGCTGCCGGTGGGGTGGGTGGACTCGTCCTTGAGGTACAGGTCGATCCCCCACCGCTCCGGCAGCGGGAAGCGCAGCAGGTGGGTGTCCGCGGAGCGGTTGGCGTCGGCCTGGACCTTGCGGACGGCCTCCTTGAGCCAGTCCCGGTAGCCTTGGTCACTGCGGTCGACATCGGCGGTATCGACGGTCCCGGCCGCATCGACGGTCTCGAAGGTGTCGACGTTTTGACGGATGTCGGTGTCGGTGTTGACGGTCCGGCCGCCCGCTCGCGCTGTGCTCTCCACGCGCCGCTCCTTGCCTATCCTGAGGCCCCAGTAGCGCACTCGGGCCTTTTCGGATCATAAGTGGGCACCTGTGCGCCCTGGCATCCCGGGCCAGTCCCGGGCACACTGCGCAGCAGGGAGAATGTGAAAGATGGCTGGGAGAGCGGCGCACATGCCGGCGAGAGTCACCGGGGAGGCGGTCACCATGGCCGATACGGAGTTCAACGCCCGCGGGGTGCGGATCGAGCGGTTTCTGCGCTCGGTCACGCATGCCGGACAGGTCCTGATCAAGGACGGCAGGCTGCACTTGCTGACCAGCTACGGCCGGGAGATCGACAGCGCCCCCGTGCAGTCGGTCCAGGCGAGCAAGCCGTGGTTCGCGGACGGCGACCAGGCCCTCGCGACGGTCAACGGCACCCGCTATCGCCTCACCCTGGGCGAGCGGGACGCCGCGGCCAAGGCCGCCGCGCCCGGCGCCGCCAGCCGCTTCCTCGACGTGATCCGCAGCGCGCGAGGCCACACCTCCAAGGGCTGACGCCCCCGGCCATCGCCGGGACGTACCCCCTGAGTTGCGCACATGGGCGCGGGGGTCGACCCTGGACGCACACCAGTATCACTGAGGGTCAACGGGCGGTGACGCTGAGAACCGGCCTCTCCCGGTCGCGCCCGGCAGCCACCACTGGTGACGGTGGCCGCTGCGCGCGTTCGACGCCCGCATCTGAATCAGGCTAGCCCCAACTTCTTCAGGGAGTCGCAGCCGTGATCAGTCGTCCAAGCAGACATTGCACGGTGGAGCTTCAGGCCCTGCCGTCGCGGATCGGGCAGGTCCGCAGAATCGTGTCCGCGCAATTGCGCTACTGGCACCTGGATCCGCTCATCGATCCCGCCGCGCTCGCCGTCACCGAGCTGCTCGCCAACGTCCACCGGCACGCCCAGCCGGACAAGCAGTGCACGGTGGAGATCGTTCTCATGCTGGACCGCTTGACGGTCTCGGTCCGCGACCACGATCCGCGGCTGCCCCATGTCCCCGAGTGCGACCTGATGGCCACCCATGGCCGGGGGCTCGCCCTGGTCGCGGCGGTCAGCCAGAGCTGGGGCATGCACGCCCGGGACGACGGCAGCGGGAAGGTCGTCTGGTTCTCCCTGGCCGTGCCGCAGCCCGCCACCCCCGCCAAGTCCCCCTTCGCGGCGCACGGCGCGGCCCGCACCGCCCCGCCCGACCGCACCGATCTCTCCCGCCCCGCACCGCCGGCCGGGGTCCGGGAGCGGGCCCCCGCCGCCCGTTCCGCAGTGCCCCACTGAGCCGCGCGCCCCCGGTCGGGCCGGGGGCACCGCCCGGCGGCGGCCGGTGGAGCCGGGTGGAGCCGCCCCCATCTGTACTTACTAGTATGTACAGTGGGTTCATGAGCACTGCGGACCGGTTGATCGAGAGCACTCAGGACCTGCTGTGGGAGCGCGGCTACGTGGGCACCAGCCCCAAGGCCATCCAGCAGCGCGCGGGCGCGGGCCAGGGCAGCATGTACCACCACTTCAGCGGCAAGCCCGACCTCGCGCTCGCCGCCATCCGCCGCAGCGCGGAGCAGCTGCGCGCCACCGCCGAGGCGTGCCTCTCCGGCCCCGGCACCGCGTATGACCGCGTGCGGGCGTATCTGCTGCGGGAGCGGGAGGTGTTGCGCGGCTGCCCGATCGGTCGGCTGACGATGGATCCGGACGTCATCGGCGACGCCGCGCTGCGCGAGCCGGTGGAGGAGACGCTCGACTGGCTGCGCGCGCGGCTGGCCGGGGTCGTCTCCGAGGGGGTGGAGCGCGGGGAGTTCGACGCGGGGCTCGACCCGGAGCGGATCGCCGCCTCGGTCGTCGCGACCGTCCAGGGCGGCTATGTGCTGGCCCGCGCCGCGGGTTCGCCGGCGCCTTTCGACAGCGCCGTCCAGGGCCTGCTGGACCTGCTCGCCGCCCGCGCGCCGCGGCCCCGGCGGTCGGCCTCGTAGGGGATCTTGGGGCCTCTTGGGCCTTGATGCCCCTCAGTGCGTCACGCGCGCTTCCGCGCCGATACGACAGGAGTTCCCCGTGCACGCCATGCAGTACCGGATCACCCTGCCCGCCGAATACGACATGAAGATCATCCGGCATCGGGTGGAGTCGAAGGGCCCACTGCTGGACGACTTCCCGGGGCTCGGGCTGAAGGCCTACGGCATCCGCGAGCGCGGGGTCGACGGCTCCCCGGTCAACCAGTACGCGCCGTTCTACCTGTGGGCCGACCCGGAGGCCATGAACCGCTTCCTGTGGGGCCCCGGATTCCAGGGCATCGTCCGGGACTTCGGCCGCCCCTCGGTCGAGACCTGGCAGGGTCTGGCCTTCGAGCCCGGCCCGGCGCAGGGCACGGTACCGCGCACCGCCACCCGCCACGCCACGGCCGTCCCGGCGGGCGCCGACCCGTCAGGTGGCGGTCCCGCGGGCGCGGTCGAGGGCGCGCTGGAGGAGGTGCGGCGGACGGCCCGCGCGGACGGCGTGCACTCGACGGCCCTCGTGATCGACCCGCGCGGCTGGGAGCTGCTGCACTTCACCCTCTGGGAGGACGCCGCCCCGCCCGACGCCCCCGGTGACCGCTACCAGGTGCTCCATCTGTCCACGCCGGACCTGGCGCGGCTGCCGCGCGGACGCCAGTGGTGAGCGCGGCCGAGCGGACGGAGCAAGCCGCCGTACGGACCGTGCTCGGCGATGTGCCCGGTGAGGCCCTGGGCATCTGTGACGCGCACGACCACCTGTTCCTCCAAAGCCGGCTCCTGCCCGGGCAGGAGCTGGCCGACGTGGCCGCGGCAGACGCCGAGCTGCGGGCCTTCCGCCGGCTCGGCGGAAGCGCGGTGGTGCAGTGGACGCCCTACGGCCTGGGGCGGGCGGCGGACGAGCTGGCCGGGCTCTCCCGGGCCACCGGCGTCCATCTGGTGGCCGCGACGGGCCTGCACCAGGCACAGCACTACGCACCGGGCACTGTCGAGGCGGTGCTCGAGGGGCTCGCCGAGCTCTTCGTCGACGAGCTGACGCGCGGCATCGGAGGCACCGGCCCGCGCGCCGGGCTGATCAAGGTCGCCGGCGGCTTCCACGGCCTCGACGCCCACGCCCGCAGCACCATGGCCGCGGCCGCCCGAGCCCATCACCGCACCGGCGCGCCCATCGCCGTCCATCTGGAGCTGGGGACGGGCGCCCTGGACGTACTGGAGCTGCTGTGCGGCGAGCACGAGGTGGCACCGCGGAGCGTGATCCTCGGCCATCTGAATCGCTCGCCGGACCCGGTCGTGCACCGGCAGGCGGCCCGGGCCGGGGCGTTCCTCGCCTTCGACGGGCCGTCCCGCGCCAACCACGCCACGGACTGGCGGCTGCCCGAGGTGCTGGCCGCGCTCGTGGACGCCGGGTACGCCGGTCAGCTGCTGCTGGGCGGTGACACGACCACGGCCGCGGCCCGGTCGGCGAACGGCGGCCCCGGCATGCCGTATCTGCTCCGCCGGCTGCGTCCCCGGCTCGAACTGTCCCTGGAGGCCGAGGTGGTGAGCCACATGCTCACCACCAACCCGGCCCGCGCCCTGGCTGCTGCCTGGCGGGCGGGCTGAGGCCGGGCCCGGGGCGGCGGGTGGTACCGCTCGCGGCCGCGCCACCGCGGCCGTGCGCCTGAGGGCCGCGGGGCGCGAAGCCGCGCTGCGGCAGCGTCTGGGCCGTGTCCGGTGGCCACGCGGCGGAGCCGCACATCGATGCTGCCCCCCACCCCGCCCCTTCCCGAAACTGGGGCTCCGCCCCAGACCCCCAGGAGTCCAGGGGCAAAGCCCCCCACGCGGCGGAGCCGCACATCGACAGGGGCCGGGAACGGGCGGGGAGGGGAGGGAAGGGCCCGCCGCAGACGTCAAGATCCGCCGGACACCCCCTGGTCGACCAGGGGGGCGGAGGCCGGACGACCGGCCAAGGACCGCCCCGGGCGGGTCAGGCCGCGCCGAGCACCTCGAGCGGGTCGTCGAGCACCGCCTGCCAGGCCAACTCCGCCGCGCCCACCAGGCTGTTGTGGTCCAGCGTGCAGGGCAGGACGGGCACGCCCCCGCTGCGCCCCCACAGGCTGCGCTCGGCCACGACCGCCCGCAGCCGCTCCGGGTCGGCCTCCAGGAGCTCGCGGTGCAGCCCGCCGAGGATGATGCGGTCGGGGTTGAGGATGTTGACGAGCCCGGCGAGGCCGAGGCCGAGCCGGTCGATGAGCAGGTCGGCGGCGGCCCGCACGGACGACTCGGCGTACTCCTCGCGCAGCAGGTCGCGCGCCTGCTGGAGCAGGGACACCTCGGGTCCCGGTTCGCGCCCGGCCGCAAGGAGGAAGGCCAGCGGGTCGGCCTCGATGTCCAGACAGCCGCGGCTGCCGCAGTGGCAGGGCGGCCCCTCGGGGTTGACGGTGAGATGGCCGACCTCGAGGGCCAGGCCCGCGCTGCCGGTGTGCAGCCGCCCGTCGAGGACCAGCGCCCCGCCCACCCCTCGGTGGCCGGTGGCCACGCAGAGCAGGTGCTGGGCACCGCGGCCCGCGCCGTGGCGGTGCTCGGCCAGCGCCGCGAGGTTGACGTCGTTGCCGGGAAGGCCGGTGAGGGGCGCCCCCGAGGGGCCGTGGACGCCCGCCGCCGCGAGGCTCCGGGTGAACAGCTCGCCGACGGGCGCGCCCGCGGGCCAGGCGATGTGCAGCGGGTTGAGGGCGGTGCCCTCCGGTTCGGCGACCGCCGAGGGCACCGCGAGCCCGGCGCCCACGCAGCGGCGGCCGCTCGCCCGCAGCAGCCGGGCCCCGGCCTCGACGACGGCGTCGATGACATGCGCCGGATCGGCGGGCACGGTCATGCAGCCGGGGTCGGTGGCGACGATCCGGCCGCCGAGCCCGACCAGCGCCGCGCGGAAGCCGTCGGCGTGCACCTGGGCGGCCAGGGCCACCGGGCCACCGGGGGCGACCGAGAGGCGGTGCGAGGGGCGGCCCTGCGCCCCGGCGGCCCCGGGCGGGCGGGAATCGACCTGGATCAGGCCGAGCGCTTCGAGTTCTGCGGCGACGGCCCCCGCTGTCGCGCGGGTCACGCCGAGTTCGGCCGTGAGCACCGCTCGCGTGGGCGCCCGGCCGGTATGTACGAGCTCCAGCGCCGGGCCGAGAGCGCTTCGGCCCCGCTCGAGCCTTGTCCGTGTCTGGGTCACGCCCCTATTCTCACTTTGTGCCGACACGAAACAAAACATGGATGGTCATTTCGGGGCGGCGGCGCTCCGTACCCGCCGACGGTTCGCTCTCCCAACTGCGTACCGCCATCACCGCGTTCTTCGCTCTCGACGGATTCGTGTTCGCCGGATGGGTGACCCGGATCCCCGCGATCAAGGAGCGGACCGGCGCCTCGGAGGGCGATCTCGGGCTCGCTCTGCTCGGCGTGTCGGCGGGCGCGGTCGCCACCATGATGGTCACCGGCCGGCTCTGCCGCCGCTTCGGCAGCCACCCCACGGCGGTGGCCGCGGCAGTCCTGCTCTCACTCAGCGTCGCGCTGCCGCCACTGACCGGCTCCGCGCTCGCCCTCGGGCTGGTCCTGCTGGTCTTCGGGGCCGGATTCGGCGGGCTCAACGTCGCCGTGAACAGCGCGGCCGTCGATCTGATCGCCGCGCTGCGCCGCCCCGTCATGCCCGGCTTCCACGCCGCGTTCAGCCTGGGCGGGATGGCCGGGGCCGCTCTCGGCGGGCTGATCGCGGGGCGGCTGAGCCCCACCGCCCATCTCTCGCTGCTCGCCGCGGTCGGGCTGCTGCTCGCCGCGGTCGCGGGCCGGGCGCTGGTCCGCCTGCCGGTCCCCGTACCGGCGCCGCCCGAGGAGAGCACGGCACCGGCGGCGCACGCCGCACCGGACGGGCGGACGTCGGCGGCCGGCTCCCGGAGCGCGGCGCGCCGGCTCGTCGCCGTGTTCGGGCTGATCGCGCTGTGCACGGCGTACGGCGAGGGGGCGATGGCCGACTGGGCCGCGCTCCATCTGGACCAGGACCTGGACGCGTCCCCGGGGGTCGCCGCGGCGGGCTACTCGGTCTTCGCCCTGATGATGGCCGTCGGCAGGCTGAGCGGCACCACGCTCCTGGAGCGGCTCGGCCAGACCCGCACGCTGGTCGCGGGCGGCACCACGGCCGCGGCCGGCATGCTGCTGGGCTCGCTCGCCCCCTCCGTCTGGCTCGCCCTCCTCGGCTTCGCCGTCACCGGTCTCGGCCTGGCCAACCTCTTCCCGGTCGCGATCGCGCGGGCGGGCGCCCTGACCGGGCCGAGCGGGGTCGCCGCGGCCTCCACCATCGGCTACGGCGGGATGCTGCTCGGCCCGCCGGCCATCGGCTTCCTGGCCGACGGGCTCTCCCTGCCGATCGCCCTGACCACCGTAGCCCTGCTGGCGGCGGTGGCGGCGGCCGTCGCGTACGGCACGCGCCGGGCCGGGCGGCCGGCCGACGAGCCGGTCTGAGCCCCTCTCCCCCGACCGGGCCCGGGATGTCGATCACGAGTGGCAGAATTCCGCCATGGACACTGCCGAGTTGATCGACGCTCTGGACCGGGAAGGCCGGCTGATGGCCGACGCCGCGGAGCAGACCGGGCCGGACGCCCAGGTGCCGACGTGCCCCGAGTGGCGCGTACGGGACCTGCTTGCGCACACCGGAATGGTGCACCGCTGGGTGACCCGCACGCTCACCGAGGGGATGACCGAACCGGCGCGGCCCCAGCCCGGCCAGGAGCCCGGGGACGCGGATCTGACGCCCTGGTTCCGCGAGGGCCACGGCGCGCTGGTCAAGGCGGTCACCGAGGCCGACCCCGAGGGGCGGTACTTCACCATCCTGCCCACCTCCCGCACACCGCTCGCGTTCTGGGCGCGGCGGCAGGCGCACGAGACGGCGATCCACCGGGTCGACGCGGAGTCGGCACGCGGCAAGGGCCTCTCCCCCGTCACCCCGGCCTTCGCAGCCGACGGCCTCGACGAGCTGCTGACCGGATTCCACACCCTCGAGCGGAGCCGGGTGCGGACGGAGGCACCGCGCACCCTGCGGCTGCGGGCCACGGACGCCGAGGCCGTCTGGACGGTGCGGCTGTCCGACGACGTCCCGCGCGTCGAGTCCGGCGACGCCGGAGACGCCGACTGCGAGCTGTCCGGATCGGCCGAGGAGCTCTATCTGGCGCTGTGGAACCGCCTGCCGATCACCGAGCTGCGGACCACGGGCGACGCTTCGCTGGCCGAGCTGTGGCGGGAGCGCTCGGCCATCTGAGACGACCGGGGCGGACAGCGGGGCCACCGGCGTGCGCCCCGCGCGCTCTTCACCGCGCCGCCACCGCACATGCGCCGCAGGCGTGTTGACGGTCGGCGAGGCCATACGCTGGAGGCCATAGGCCGACGGCAGGAGAGGCACCCACCCCATGACCGGACCCCGTACCCAGGCCGAGCGCGACGCCGCCACCGTGGAGATCATGTTCGCGGTCGTCACCGGCGCCCTGCTGGCGGCCCTGCTGTTCTTCGTCTGTGCCAGCCCGGCACTCGTCTCCGACCTGGGCGGGGCGGCTGAGAAGGCCTGGCTGACGACCGCCGCCACCACGGCCACGGCCGGGTTCGCCGCCCGGGTCCTCCAGGTCCTGTGGTGGCTGCCGCGCAAGCGGCGCGGCTGACGCCCCCGGGTGCGGGAAGGGGACCGGATGAGCCAGTGGCAGTGCGCGGGGCTGCGCTGGGACCGCTCGGGTCCCGCGCTGGCCTGGCACCACCCCGTCCACGGCGACCGCGTCTCCCCGCTGTCGCCCGGCCGGCCGCTGGCCTTCACCATCGTGGGCGAAGCGCACGCGGCCGCCGGGCCGCGGACGGTGGCGATGCCCGCGCCTGCGTCTGCCCGCGTCTGCGTCGGCGTGCGCCGAGGCGCCCGGCACACGCCGTGCCCGGTGGGCGCCGAGGTGTCCGCGACCGCCGTCTCCGCCCAGTGCCCGGACTGCGCACGGCTGGACCGCTCGTACTCCGTCGCCGCCGACACCCGCACCGACGACCCGCGCCCGTACGACGTCTATCTCGCCTGGTTCGGCCCGGATCTGATCAAGGTGGGGATCACCGCGACCGAGCGCGAGGGCGCGCGGCTGCTCGAACAGGCCGCGCTCTCCTACACCCTGCTCGGACGCGGCCCCCTGATGGCCACCCGCCGGGCGGAGGCCGTGCTGGGCGCCGCGCTCGGCGTCCCGGACCGCTTTCCGTACGCCGCCAAGCGCGCCGCGCGCGAGAATCCGCCGCCCCAGCGGGAGCGCGCGGCCCAGCTGGCCGCGCTCCATGCCCGGGCCCGGGCGCTGAACGGCCTCCCGGACTTCCTCGCCCTCTGTCCGTGTGCGCCCGTCCACCATGACGCCGTCTTCCACCTGGACCGGGTGCGCCCGCTCGACGGCGTCGTCCGGCTCGCCCCCGGCCGCACGGTGGCGGGACAAGTGGACGCCGTGGCCGGGCCGGACGTCCATCTGACCGACACGGCCGGCCGCGCCCTGCTGCTCGACACCCGGCAGCTGGCGGGCTGGCCGCTGGCCGCGGCCCCCGCGGACGCCGCCACCACGGCGGAGGTGGCCGCGCCGGCGCGGGAGGCGGCGGAGCCCGAGGGGCTGTTCTGACCCGTGTTCTGAAATCCGTCCCGGAGAATCAGCCGAGCCAGCCCGGGCGGACCAGGCCCGACTCGTAGGCGAGAACGACGAGTTGGGCGCGGTCGCGCGCGCCCAGTTTGATCATCGTGCGGCTGACGTGGGTCTTGGCGGTGAGCGGGCTGACGACCAGCCGCCGGGCGATCTCCTCGTTGGACAGCCCGATGCCCACGAGCGCCATGACCTCCCGCTCGCGCTCGGTCAGCTCCACGAGCGCGGCGGCGGGCGCGGGCTCCTTGGACCGGGCCGCGAACTCGGCGATGAGCCGGCGCGTGACGCCGGGCGAGAGCAGCGCGTCGCCCGCCACGACCGCCCGCACGGCGCGCAGCAGTTCCTCGGGCTCGGTGTCCTTGACCAGGAAGCCGGAGGCGCCCGCGCGGATCGCCTCGAAGACGTACTCGTCCAGCTCGAAGGTGGTCAGCATGACCACCTTCACCTCGCCGAGGGTGGGGTCCTCGGTGATCCGGCGGGTGGCGGCGAGGCCGTCGAGCACCGGCATGCGGATGTCCATCAGGACGACGTCCGGGCGCAGTTCGCGGACCTGGGCCACGGCCCGCTCGCCGTCGGCTGCCTCGCCGACCACCTCGATGTCCGGCTGGGCGTCCAGCAGGGCGCGGAACCCGGCGCGGACCAGCATCTGGTCGTCGGCGAGCACTACTCGAATCAAGGGGCTCAAGGGGCGGGGCGGGTTCAAGGGGCCTCCATCGTCGGTTCTCCCGTAGAGGTCTCCCGCCGCGGTGTCGGGGACACCGTAGCGGCGGTCAGCGGGAGCCGGGCCCGGACCCGGAAGCCGCCGTCCGGGCGCGGCCCGGCCGCCACCGTGCCGCCGAGCGCGGCGGCGCGCTCGCGCATGCCGACCAGGCCGTTGCCGCCTCCGCTCACGCCACTGGCCATGCCGTCGGTGGCGGCCGGGCCGTCGTCGTCAATCCGCAGCTCCAGCTCGGCCGGGCCGTAGCGCAGCAGGACGCGGGCGGTGCGGGAGCCGGAGTGGCGGACGACGTTGGTCAGGGCCTCCTGGACGATACGGAAGGCGGCGAGGTCGGCCCCGGGCGGCAGCGCGGTCCGTACGCCGTCCACCTCGACGCTCACCGCGAGGCCCACTCCACGGGCCTGTTCGGTCAGCTCGTCCAGCCGGTCGAGGCCGGGGGCGGGCGAGCGGGGCGCGTCCCCGGGGGTCCTGAGCGTGTCCAGGACCTGGCGGACCTCGCCCAGCGCCTCCTTGCTGGCCGCCTTGATGGTGGTCAGGGCGGTGCGGGCCTGCTCGGGGTCCTGGTCGAGGAGGGCGAGGCCGACGCCCGCCTGGACATTGATGACCGAGATGCTGTGTGCGAGGACGTCGTGCAGCTCGCGGGCGATGCGCAGCCGCTCCTCGTCGGCCCGGCGCCGCTCCACCGCCGCCCGCTCGGCCCGCTCGCGGGCCCACTGCTCCCGCCGTACGCGCACGAGTTCGGACCCGGCGACGACCGCCACCGCCCAGGCCGCCACGACCGCCTCCTGACCCCAGGGGGCGGGGCCGTCGCCCGGGGGCGGCAGCCAGCGGCAGAGCCAGTGGGCGATGAGCAGATGGGCGGCCCACAGCGCCCCCAGCGCGCTCCAGGCCGCCACCCGCCGCCCGGCGGCCACGGCGGCGACGCAGGCGACGACCACGCTGAGGAAGACGGGGCCGTAGGGGTATCCGGCGCCGAGGTAGAGCGCGGTGACGGCCGCGGTGCCGAGGACGGCGAGCCGCGGGTGGCGGTGGCGCAGCACCAGCAGCGCGGGCCCGGCCAGCAGCAGGGCCCGGCCGAGGAGGCCGAGGCCGGCCCGCTCGGGCTGGGTGTGCGCGGCGAACTGCGTCCCGAGCAGCTGGATGAGCGCCACGGCCAGCGAGGAGCGCCACGGCAGGCGGGCGGCGGGACGGGCCTCGGGGCCCGCGCCCCACCACGGCGGACTCCAGGTCCGGGCGGCCGCCCGCCCGGACCTGGAGTCCCGTCCCCGGAGGAATTCACGCATACGGCAACGCTAGACCGGCTCGGGCCGCGACGGCGTCGCCCCGTGGCGGTGGCCGGGCGTACTCCCGGCGGAGTACATGGCGCGGGCGCGCGGTGGCCGCGCATGTTTTCGGACGGCCTCGCCGACCCGACTCGGGGAGTTATCGAGAGGCGGAAACGGGTAAGGGCGGCACAACAGCCGCAAGATAACCAGGCTTTACCCTGGACGAATCCACCGTCACATTTGACAGAACTGATCAGATAGCCGTACGGTCGACTCCGAACCAAAGCATCAGTCCCGTAGCGCCAGGTCTCGACGTCACCCTGGTCGGATTTCCCGTCCGCAGAGCGCCCGTTGATAGTGCCTCGCCTCAGGCCGACACCCCCTGCTCTCGCAAGCGAATTAGATATGTCACGGGCCACCCAACTGGAGATGTCCGCGCTAATCCTTGCCAGTTATGGAGAGTTGGTCATATGAAGGGCATAATCCTGGCCGGAGGCAGCGGCACGCGCCTGCATCCGCTGACTCACGCGGTCTCGAAGCAGATGCTTCCCGTTTACAACAAGCCGATGATCTACTATCCACTTTCCGTGCTCATGATCGGCGGCATACGGGACATCCTGATTATTTCCACGCCCTCCCATATCAGCATGTTCCGGGATCTGCTGGGAGACGGCGGCCGGCTCGGCCTGAACATCGAGTACGCCGAGCAGCCCTGCGCCAACGGAATCGCCGAGGCTTTCCTCATCGGTGCCGACTACATCGGCGACGACTCGGTGGCCCTGGTCCTGGGTGACAATGTCTTCCATGGTCCGGGATTCGGTCGGCTGCTGGAGAAGGAGATGGCCGATGTGGAGGGCTGCGTGCTCTTCGGTTATCCGGTCGGCGATCCGGAGCGCTATGGAATCGGCGAGGTGGACGAGCAGGGGAATCTCGTTTCCCTGGAGGAGAAGCCGTCCCGGCCCAGGTCGAATCTGGCGCTCACCGGCCTCTATCTGTACGACAACGATGTGGTGGACATCGCGAAGAACGTCCGCCCGTCCGCCCGGGGCGAGCTGGAGATCACCGACGTCAACCGCGTCTACCTGGAGCGGGGCAGGGCCAGGCTGATCAACCTGGGGCGCGGCTTCGCCTGGCTGGACACCGGCACCTACGACTCGCTGCTCCAGGCATCGCAGTATGTGCAGGTGCTCGAACAACGCCAGGGCGTACGCATCGCCTGTCTCGAGGAGATCGCCTTTCGCAAGGGATTTATCGACGCCGCCGCATGCTACGAACTGGGCCGGCAGTTAGCGCGGACGGACTACGGCAGGTACCTGATGGAAATCGCCGGCAAGGACTGAAGGGCAGCCAGTGCGCATAGTGGTAACCGGAGGTGCGGGTTTCATCGGCTCGCACTTTGTCCGGCAGGCGGTGCAGGGTCACTACGAGGCCTTCACGGAGGCCGACATAGTGGTACTCGACAAGCTCACCTACGCGGGAAACAAGGCGAATCTCGCAAGCGTCGCGGACAGCCCCCGACTGCGATTCGTCGAGGGCGACATCTGCGACGTCCGACTGGTCGGAGAATTGCTGCGGGGAACGGACCTCGTGGTGCATTTCGCGGCCGAGTCGCATGTCGACCGGTCCATCGCGGGGGCCGATGAATTCGTGCGGACCAATGTCGTGGGAACCCACACCCTGCTCCATGCGGCGACCGAGACCGGTGTGCGGAAATTCGTACATGTCTCCACCGACGAGGTATACGGGTCGCTGGAGAACGGAGCTGCTCCCTGGACGGAGGAGGAGCCGCTCCGGCCCAATTCTCCGTATTCCGCTTCCAAGGCGTCGTCCGACCTTCTGGCCCTGGCCGTGCACCGCACGCATGGATTGCCGGTCTGTGTCACCCGGGGCTCCAACACCTACGGCCCGCACCAATATCCCGAGAAGCTCATACCCCTCTTCGTCACCAATCTGCTCGACGGCAGAAAAGTGCCGCTTTATGGCGACGGCGAGAATGTTCGGGATTGGCTGCATGTGGACGACCACTGCCAGGGCATAGCGCTGGTGGCCGAGGGCGGAAAGCCGGGCGAGATCTACAACGTCGGCGGCGGCACGGAACTGACCAACCGCGAGGTCACCGACGGACTGCTGGGAAGGCTCGGCATGGACCGGTCGATGGTGGAGCACGTGGCCGACCGCAAGGGGCACGACCGCCGCTACGCCATGGACTGCGCGAAGATCACCGACCAGCTGGGCTACCGGCCCGCGACATCATGGGACGAGGGCATGGCCGCCACCGTCCAGTGGTACACCGAACGTCGCGACTGGTGGGAGCCGATCAAGGGCTGAGCCTCCCCTGTGGTCCGGGACGCCGGGCCGGATGCCGTGGAAACGGCTCCGGCCCGGCGTTCTCCGTTGCGGCGGCCCTGGCCTGCGGCCGCCCGCCTCATCTCACCTCGGTCGCCCGGACGGCCACGCGAGCGCCCTCGACCACCAACTCCTCGTCGCAGTGCGGCAGAGGGAGCCCGGCGCCCGGGATCACCAGGCAGGTGCGGTCCCGCACGAGCGTGGACAGCAGCTCGGCCAGGTCCGGGGCGGTGGCGAACGCCTCCGCGCCGGCGGTCGCGTCCACGACCACCAGGGCGGGATCGGCCGCGATCGCCCCTTCCAGGGCAAGCCGCCAGCGGTCGGCCAGGGAGGGCGAGGAACCCGCCACCCCGTCGGAGCCGTCGGAACCCGCTGAGCCCGCGCCCTCCACCGGCGAAACCCGGCACACCCGCCGTTCGGCCTCGGACGCGGCGATGGCCGCGACGTCCACCCCGCCGATCAGCACCCGCCCCGACGTGGGCCGGAGATCGCCCGTCAGCAGATCCGCCAGTGTCAGGCGCACCCCGTCCGGTGTGCCCGTGAGCGCCGCGGTGGTGCCCGCCGCAAGCCGGAAGGACACCCCGGTCAGCACCGTCGCCCCGCCGACCGCGACACCGACGTCCTCGAACTCGACGTCACACGCCGCGGGCCACGTGTCGGTGGGCGGCTCCGGGTCACCGGCGCCGATCAGCCGGCCGACCGTGCTCAGCGTCGCGCGCGAGTTGACGACCGTGCTGGTCAGCAGGGCGGCCTCCATGACCGGCCGGAAGGTGAGCGCCGAGAGCACGATGAGCGCGACGCCCTGGGCGGCCGATACGTCGTCCCCGGTGGACAGCACCGCGCACACCGCCACGGCACCGCACACCGCGAGTTCGACGACCCGCCACAGCAGCACCTGGCCCACGGCGGGCAGCAGCACGCCCGGCCGGCCACCGTGCGGGAAGGCCCCGGAGGGGCTCTCGTACGCCCGGCGCAGCCACTCGGGCCCGTCCGGCTCCTCGTCCCGGGTGAGCAGCCGGGCCGCGGCGAAGGACGCCGCCACCACGACCAGCAGGCCGCCCGCCAGCGTGGCCGCCAGCAGCGGCTCCACGAACAGGCTGATCACGATCACGGTCAGCGGGGTGACGACCGCGGCCACCAGCGGGCGCAGCACATGCGCGGGCAGGCCCATCAGGACCACGACCGCGCTGCCGTCCAGCGAGGCGAGCCGGTCGGCGTGCACCGGGCCGAGGGACCTGGTGGGCAGGGCCGACGCGCGGTCGGCCACGGCCCGGTGCAGGGTGGTGACCAGGTCGGCGCCGATGCGGTTGCCCATCGGAACGCTCCGGTAGTGCAGTACGGAGTGCACCACCGTGATCGCCACCAGGACGGCGATCCACGACCACGGCACCGGAGTGTCCGGCGTGAGGAGGTCGTCGGTGATCGGGACCACCAGGGTGAAGGCGATGCCCTGTGTGATCGCGCCGAGAACCAGGAACATCAGCAGCGACACCAACGCCTTGGTGCCGGACACCTGGAGGTAGCGGGCGAGAACGGCCCTCATCGGCTGCCCTCCTGGGACGTAGCGGTTCGGGAAGCGGCCGGGAGGGCCTGCGGGGTGTCCGGGTGTCCGCCGAGGAGGGCCGCGTACCGGCCGCCCTCGCGGAGCAACTCCTCGTGTGTGCCGGACTCGACGACCCGCCCGGCCTCCATGACCGCGAGCCGCCCGTCGGTGACGGTCGAAGGACCGGGGCTGAGGACGACCACGGCCGCCCGCTCCCGCAGCTCGTCCACCGCGGCCCGCAGCACGCCGGTGTCGCCGCCGAACGCCCGCTGGTCGAGCAGGACGACCCCGTGTTCCTCCGCCGCGACCACCCTGGCCAGGGCGAGCCGCTGAAGCTCCGGATAAGAGAGGGACACCTCGGTGCCCACGACCGAGTCGTATCCGCGGGGGAACGCCGTGACGGTGTCGTGGACCCCGGCGGTGCGCGCCGCCCGCTCGGCGTCCCGCTCGGTCCCGCCGGGCCGGTCGGCGGTGATGTACGCGCCGACGGGCCCGAGCACGACGGCCGGCTCGGCCTCCACCGCGGCGAACCGCTCGGCGGGCGTGTCGGCCTTGATCCAGTCGGCCACCCGGTCGGCGCCTTCGGGCGTGGGCTCGATGACGGTCAGCACCCCGCGCTCGGGCAGTTCGAGCCCGAAGTCGTCGGCGGGCGCGTTCTGTTCGGCGAGGTCGGTGGCCTGTTGGTCGTCCTCGGCGGGCGCGGCCTTTTCGCCCTCGGCGGGCGCCGGGGCGCCCGCGGCGAACGCGGTCAGCCGCGCCGTGGCCTTCTTGCCCTCGCCGACCTCCTCCATGTAGTAGGTGCTGGCCAGCAGCGGGGCCGCCAGCCCGGCGCCCACGACCAGGAACGGCACGAGGTCGCCCGGGGCCAGCGAGTCGGCCCGGACCATGAGCGCGCCCCCGCACAGCACGAACACCAGGACGGTCAGCGGCGAGAAGGCGATCTCGGCGATGGCCCTGCCGCCCAGCAGGGCGCCGATGCGGACCTGGAAGAAGTCGCTGAACCCGTCGGTGGCCTCGGTCAGCCGGCGGGCCGAGGTGCGCGCCACCGCCGCGGTGCGCGCCCGCGCGCCGGCGCGGTTGATCCGGGCGTCCAGGCCGATGGTGGGGCGCACCGCGTCGACGGCGCCGATGGACGCCACGTACTCGTCCTTCATCTCCTTGAAGAAGCGCGCGGAGATCACGCCGAAGGTGACGAACCCGAGGAGGATCGGCGCCAGCGTCACCAGGGCCATCAGCCAGTCGACCCAGAACAGGTAGCCGATCGAGAGGACGAACACCAGCACCGCGGAGACGAGTTCCGAGCCCGCGCGGCCGACCATCACCCCGGCCGAGGCGATGTCGCCGCCCAGGGTGGTGCTCTGGGCCCGCCACGCCGCGTGGAGCGACCGGGCGGCGGGGCGGGCGCGCAGCCTGGCGGCCACCCCGGCGTGGAACAGCTCCTGGGTGAGCTGGGCCGCCTGGCGGCTCAGCGTCCGTCCGGCGATCTGGAGGGCGAGTGCGAGCACCGCGGTGGCGACGGTGGTGAGGACGAGCCCGTCGAGGCGGCCCGTGTCGGGGTCGGCGGTGAGCAGTTCCCGGCAGATCTCGACGACGAGGATCATCGAGCCGACGGTGGCCACCGCACCGGCGATCTCCAGGAGTGAGGCCACCCGGGCCCGCCACTGGACACCCCCGGCCGCCGTGGCGGCCGGGGTCTGTCGGTCAGCCATGTGCGGTCCCCCAGGTGTCGACCGCCGCTCTTGGGCCCCTCATCGCTTGGAGACCAGGAAGTCGCCGATGACCAGGTGGTCGATGTCGGTGCCCAGGAAGCACTCGACCGCGTCCTTCGGGGAGCAGACGATGGGCTCGCCCGCCACGTTGAAGGAGGTGTTCACCAGGCACGGCACCTCGGTGCGGGAGGTGAACTCGCGCAGCAGCGCGGCGAGTCGCGGGTTGCTGTCGTCGGTGACGGTCTGGATGCGCGAGGTGGCGTCGACATGGGTGGCCGCCGCGATCTTCTCGGTGTACTCGGGGCGCACCGGGAAGACGAAGGTCATATACGGGGAGCGCTCCTTCCTGCCCATCTCGAACACCCGCGCCGCGTTCTCCTCCAGCACGATCGGCGCGAACGGGCGGAAGGGCTCGCGGTGCTTGACGCGGTTGTTGATGACGTCCTTCATGTCGGCGTAGGACGGGTTGGCCAGGATGCTGCGGTTGCCCAGCGCCCTCGGCCCGTACTCGGTGCGGCCCTGGAACCAGCCGATGACGGTCTTCCCGGTCAGCAGCTCGGCGGTCTTCCCCACCACCTCGTCGCTGGGCAGCTGCTCCCAGGTGACCGAGGAGGTGTACTCCTCGAGCGTGGCGCGGATCTCGTCCTCGCCGAACTCCGGGCCGAGGTACGGCGACTCGGTCGGCGTCAGCGCGACCGACTTCTCCCGCGCGACATGGGCGGCGGCGCCGATGGAGACGCCGGGGTCGCTCGCCCCGAAGCTGACCTCGACCCGGGTGAAGGGCAGCTCCTCCAGCAGCTTGGTGTTGTTGACGCAGTTCAGGGCGAGGCCGCCCTCGAAGATCAGATCGCGCAGCTCGGTCGCCTCGGCCAGGGCGCGCAGCTGGTGCGCGGTCACCGCCTCGATCACCTGCTGGGCAGCGCAGGCGACGCGGACCCGGAAGTCGAACTCCTGGCGGTTGTCGTCGTTGCCGTCGAACAGCTCGTCGAACAGGGGGTCATAGGCGCGCGGGCCGCGCGGGTCGTTCGCCAGGGCCAGCGAGTACCGGCCGCCCTCCTCGAGGGTGACGACCTTCGTCAGCAGGGGGTTGTCCTGCTCGTCCGGGGCCTTTCCGAACCCGGCCAGGCCCATGACCTTGTACTCGTCGTTGTTCGGGGTGAAGCCCAGGTAGCGGGTGATGTTGGCGAACAGCTGCGCGAGCGAGTTCTTCGCGTCGATGGTGAACCGCTCGAAGACCTCGACCTTGCCGTCGCGCACCTCGCCCATGATGGCGCTGTCCGCCTCGGCCTGACCGTCGTTGATGAGGAAGGCGGCGTCGCCGAGGCCGGAGAAGGTGCGGCCGCAGGCCAGGTGGGCCCGGTGGTGCGGGACGGTGATCAGCTTCTCGTCCGGCAGGGCGTAGCCGGTGTGGCGGGTGAAGTCCTCGATCAGCGCGGTCCTGCCCAGCGCCCCGTTCCACAGTTCACCGAAGGAGCCGATCGCCTGGAACTTGTACTCGGGCGGGATCGGGGCGCTCGCGAGGCCCGTGATGGCGGCGTCGGCGAACTCCGCGGTGAAGTTCCAGCCGAAGGCGTAGTAGTCCACGTCCTCGTAGGAGATACCGGCCTGCTCCAGACACCACCGCATGGCGTTCGCGGGGAAGGCGGTGGTCTTCTTCTGCCGGTTCATCCGCTCCTCCTCGACGGCGGCCACCAGCTCGCCGTCGACGAAGAGGGCGGCAGCGGCGTCATGGCCGAGGAAGCTGTGGCGGTCGACGCTGTCGGCGGTGTAGCCGTACAGCCGGCCGAACAGCTCCGCTATCTGCGAGAAGCCGTTGTATCCCAGAATGATCATTTCTGTCTTTTCCTTTCCGGACCGCGGTCGTCCTTGGCCGCGGCTCGTGCTTGGGTAAGGGGACGGTGGCGCGCCCGGGTCACAGTCCCTGTTCGGTGAGCCAGCGCTCGATCGCCTCGGTGGTGAGGGCGATGTTGTCCTCCATGACCGTGAAGTGGTCGCCGGGCGTGGTGGCGGCCGTGTGCGGGAACGGCCAGGACGGCCGCCAGTCGTCGCCGTCGAATCCGCTGTCCTGGTGGGGCAGCGGGGATTCGGCACCGAGGAAGAGCGTCGGGCGCTCGATGGGCGCCACTTCGCACTCGTGCATCAGCGTGTGGTAGCGGCCCATGGCGGTCAGCCGCACACCGCTGAGCGCGTCGGGACCGAGGATGTGTTCGCGGGCGAACAGGCCGTCGTTCATCGCGCCCAGCGTCTCGGCCGAGAACGTGCTGTCGGCCTGGAAGGTGTCGATGAGGACGACCGCGGCGGGCCCGAGCCCGGCCCGCTCGGCCCGCATCGCCAGAGCGTAGGCGATCAGCCCGCCCGCCGAGTGTCCGAGGAGCACATACGAGCCACCCGCGACGGACGAACGCAACGCGGCCAGCTGCGACTCCAGGAAGGTCCCGAACGAGTCGGGCAGCAACTCCCCCTCGGCGAAACCGGGGTTGACCAGGGACAGCACATCCCGCTCGCCCTGAAGGAGCTGTGAGAGCCGCGCGTACTGCACCGGACCCGCGGTGGCGGTGATGGCGGGCACACAGACCACCGCCGCCCGGCCGCCGTCGCCCCGGGCGAGCCGGACGGCCCGCGGGACGTGGTCCGCCGCGGTCTCGACGGTGAAGGACGGCCTGAGCCGCGCGGCGGCCTGGATGAGGTCCATGCCCGCCGTGCCCGTCTGCCCGAGCGCGTACGACTCGCGGTAGAGCGCTTCGATGCTGTCGAACGGAGAAGAAGGCGAGGACGCGCGGTCCGCGGCCCGGCGGCCGGGCGCGGTGCCGGCGGTGACGAGTTCCGCCAGGTGGCCGGCGAGCCGGGCCGTGGTGGAGTACTCGAACATCGTGGTGGCCGGGAGTTCGAGCTCGAGCAGCGCGCCGAGCCGGTCGCGCAGAGTGATGCCCGCCAGCGAGTCCACCCCGAGGTCAAGGAACTCCACAGCAGGGTCGATGTCCACGCCCACGCCGTGGCGCAGGACTTCGGCCAGCTCGCCGCGGATGATGTCCTCCAGCAGTCGGCGACGCTTGTCCGGCGCGGCCTCCCGCACCCGGGCCAGGGTGTTCTCCCGCTGCTCCCCCGGCTTCCGCGGCGGCCGTCCCGTCCGGGCGGGCCGCGTGGCGGCCGACCCGGGGGCGGGCTGGAACTCGGCCGTGGGCACGGCGCGCAGCGTCAGACGGTCGACTCCGGCGACCGGACGGCCCGCGGCGTCGGCGAGGCGGACGTCGACCGCGCCCTCACCCGCGCCGGAGAGCCGGATCCGGACGACGGCGGCGGTGGTGGCGGCGGTCGCGGTGTGCAGCCGTACCCCGGACCACGCTCGCGCCATCGTGACCTGCGCGTCGTCGAGGGCGAGGAACCCGCCCAGGCCCGTGGTGTGCAGGGCGGCGTCGAGCAGCGCCGGATGGAGGCGGAAGCCGCCGACGGGGGTCCCCTCCGCCAGGGCCACCTCGGCGAACACCTCCGCGCCGCGCCGCCACACGGCGCGCAGGCTCTGGAACGCGGGGCCGTAGGTGAAGCCCTGCCCGGCCAGCGCGTCATAGAGGCCGGCCACGTCGGCCGCCACCGCGCCGGGCGGCGGCCAGGCGCCCGCGAGTTCCTCGAAGTCCTCCGACGCGTCCTGGCCTTCCGTGGTCTCCGGTCCCTCGGACCGGGGGGCCAGGACCGCGCGGGCGTGGCACGTCCAGTCCGCGGCCCCGCCCTCGCCGGGGGACTCCGGGCGGGAGTGGACGGTCAGGGCGCGGTGGCCGTCCTCGTCGGCCGGGCCCACCTGCACCTGAATGTGCGCGGCGGTGTCGTGGCCGAGGACGAGCGGCGCCTCCTGGGTGAGTTCACGCAGCTCGGGGCAGTCCAGCCGGTGTCCGGCGTACAGCGCCCAGTCGACGAGCACACCGGCGGGCAGCAGGGCCGTGCCCGACACCGCGTGATCGGCGAGCCACGGCTGGGCCGCCTGCGAGAGCCTGCCGGTGAACAGGGCCGTGTCCCCCTCGGCGGGGATGACCGCGCCGGCCAGCAGAGGGTGGTCGGCCGCGTCGAGGCCCACTCCACTCGCGTCCCCGGCACGCGCGGGCGCCTCGAGCCAGAACCGCTGCCGCTGGAAGGCGTAGGTCGGCAGGTCGACCTGGCGCGTCGCGCGCGGCACCAGGGTGGACCAGTCCACCCCGTCGCCGTGGACCCACAGCGTCGCCGCCGACCGGGTCAGCGCGGCGCGGTCGTCGTGTTCGCGCTTCAGGGACCCGACGACGACCACGTCGTGTCCGGCGGCGGCCGCCAGGCCGGCCACGGTGTCCGTCGCCACCGGATGGGGGCTCAGCTCGACGAAGGTGTCCACCCCGTCCCGCAACAGCAGCCCGACCGCGTCGGAGAACCCGTCGGACCCGCCGGGCGCGCCGGGGCGTCGGTGCCAGTGGTCCGCGTCCGCGCTCTCCGGGTCGAACGGCCGCCCCGTGGCCGACGAGTACAGCGGCACGCGCCCGCTCCGTACGATGACCGGCGGGGCCGCCTCCGACGGCTCGGCCGCCGGCGCCCGGCCCTGCCACGCCGCCAGCGCGGCCCCGTCGGCCAGGGACATCACACCGGCCACGCAGGCGGCGGCGATCTCGCCGTGCGCCCGGCCGACCACCGCGGCGGGCGTGACACCGACCGAGCGCCACAGCTCGGCCAGCGAGACCGTCACGGCCCACAGCGCGGGAACGGCGACGTCATGGCGCATCGGCGCGCCCGGCTCGCCCCGGAGCTCCTCGAGCAGATCCCAGCCGGTGTGCGGGGCCAGCGCCTCGGCACACTCCCCCATCGCCTTGGCGAACACCGGGGAGGAGTCGAGCAGTCCGGCCGCCATGCCCGCCCAGGCGGATGCCTCGCCCGGGAACACGAAGGCGGCCTTGGTGCGGTGGCGGGCCACACCGCGTACCACGTCCGCCTCCTCGGTGCCCTGGCCCGCCAGGGCGTCCAGGCCCGCAGTGAACCCGGCGCCGTCGGCGGCGAGTACGACCGCGCGGTGGCCGAAGACGGTCCGGGACTCGACCAGCGCGGCGGCCACCGCTCCAGCAGGCACCCCGGCGCCCGCCGGAGCGGTGGCAAACTCCCTGAGCCGCTCGGCCTGGCCGCGCAGAGCGGCGGCCGACCTGGCCGACAGCACCCACGGCCGGGGCGCCGCCGGGGAGGGCTCGACGACCACCGAGGGCCGCTCGGCGGTGTCGGCAGTGGGTTCGGCGGTGGTTTCCGTCGCGGCGTCGTCGGGCGCCTGTTCCAGGATCACATGGGCGTTGGTGCCACTGATCCCGAACGAGGACACCGCCGCACGCCGGGGCTGATCCGTCTCGGGCCAGGCCACCGCCTCCGTCACCAGCTCCACCGCGCCGGACGACCAGTCGACATGCGGCGTCGGCTCGTCCACATGCAACGTCGGCGGCACCACCCCATGCCGCATCGCCATCACCATCTTGATCACACCGGCCACACCCGCCGCCGCCTGCGTATGACCGATATTCGACTTCACCGACCCCAACAACACCGACCCACCACCCGACCGCCCCCGCCCATACGTCGCCAACAACGCCTGAGCCTCGATCGGATCCCCCAGCGGCGTCCCGGTGCCATGCGCCTCCACCACATCCACATCCGACGCCACCACACCCGCACCCGCCAACGCATCCCGAATCACCCGCTGCTGCGACGGACCATTCGGAGCGGTCATGCCGTTGGACGCGCCGTCCTGGTTGACCGCGGAGCCCCGGACGAGGGCGAGGACGCGATGTCCGTTGCGCCGCGCGTCGCTCAGCCGCTCCACCAGCAGCACACCGATGCCCTCGCCCCACGCCGTGCCGTCGGCCGACGCCGCGAACGCCTTGCACCGCCCGTCCGCCGCCAGCCCGCGCTGCTTGCCGAACTCGGTGAACGCGGCGGGGGTCGAAACGACCGCGACACCGCCCGCCAGGGCGAGGTCGCACGCTCCGCGCCGCAGCGCGCTGACCGCCATGTCCAGCGCCACCAGCGAGGACGAGCAGGCCGTGTCCAGCGTGACGGCGGGACCCTCGAAGCCGAAGGTGTACGCGATCCGGCCCGATGCCACACTGCCCGCGGTCCCGTTGCTCAGATAGCCCGCGATCTCCTCGGGCACCTCCTGGAGCCGCGCCACATAGTCGTGGTGCATCAGCCCGGTGAACACACCGGTTCGGCTGCCCCGCAGCCGGACCGGGTCGATACCGGCCCGCTCGACGGCCTCCCACGACAGCTCCAGCAGCAGCCGGTGCTGCGGGTCCATGGCCACCGCCTCGTGCGGCGCCACGCCGAAGAAGGCGGCGTCGAAGTCGGCGGCGTCGTAGAGGAAGCCACTCTCCCGCACGTATGTCGTGTTCGCGCCCGCGCCCTCCGGGTCGTACAGCGCGTCCAGGTCCCAGCCGCGGTCGTCGGGGAAGCCGCCGATGCCCTCGCGGCCGTGCAGGACCATGTCCCACAGGTCCTCGGGGGAGCGCACCTCACCGGGATAGCGGCAGCTCATGCCGACGATCGCGATCGGGTCGTCGGCCACGGCGAGCGTGGCCCGCGGCCGGTCGCCCTCGTCGGCCGTGCCGACCAGCGCCGAGCCGAGGAACGCGGCGAGCGCCTCGGGGCTCGGGTAGTCGAACACCAGCGTCGTGGGCAGCCGCACCCCGGTGTCCTCAGCCAGCCGGTTGCGCAGCTCGACCGCGGTGAGCGAGTCGAAGCCCAGGGTGGCGAAGGACTGCCCGGGCTCGATGTCGTCGGGCGCGGCGTGTCCCAGCACGGTGGCGACATGCTCCCGCACCAGGTCGACCAGAAGCGCCGACCGCTCCCCCGCCGACAGCCCCCGCAGCCGGTCGCGCCAGCCCGAGTCCGCGGCCGAGTGCGCGGCGGCGGCCCGCCACCGGGGGGCCGCGACCAGCCCGCGCAGCAGCGGGGGCGCGTCACCGCGGCCGCGCAGGTCCAGGTGGATCGGGACGAGCACCGGCTCGGGCAGCCGCGCGGCGGCGTCGAAGAGCGCCAACCCCTCCTCCTCGGAGAGCGCCCGCAGGCCGCCGCGGTTCAGCCGCTTGACGTCGGTGTCGCTCAACGCCCCGGTCATCGTGGACAGTTCGGCCCACAGCCCCCAGCCCAGCGACTGCGCGGGCAGGCCCGCGGCGTGCCGGTGCCGGGCCAGGGCATCGAGGAAGGTGTTGGCCGCGGCGTAGTTGGCCTGCCCCGGGGAGCCGAAGATCCCGGCGGCGGAGGAGAACAGCACGAAGAAGTCCAGGTCCAGATCCCCGGTCAGCTCGTGCAGATGCCACGCGGCGTCCACCTTCGGCCGGAAGACCGCCGCGAGCCGTTCCGGGGTCTGCGCCGCTACCATGCCGTCGTCGAGGACACCGGCCGCGTGCACCACCCCGCGCAGTTCGGGGAGGGAGGCGAGCAATTCGGCGACGGCGTCCCGGTCCGCGACGTCACAGGCCGCCAGCCGTACCGTGGCGCCGAGGCCGCGCAGCCGGTCCGCCAGCTCGGCGGCGCCGGGGGCGGTTGGGCCGCTCCTGCCGGCCAGCACCAGGTCGGTGACCTGGTGTGCGGTGACCAGGTGCCGGGCGACGGCCGCGCCGATGACCCCGGTGCCTCCCGTGATCAGCACGGTGCCCCGGCTGCCGGACCAGGGCAGCGGCGCGTCGGCGGCGGGGGCGGCCGTACGGGTCAGGCGGGGCACGAACAACCGGGCGCCGCGGACGGCGATCTCGGTCTCGCCCGCGGCGATCGCCGCGCGGACCAGGTCCACAGGCACGTCGGCGTCGGTGTCGGTGTCGGTGTCGGTGTCCAGGAGCGCGAAGCGGTCCGGGTGTTCCGAGCGGGCCGAGCGCACCAGGCCGTGGACGGCCGCCCCGGCGAGGTCGATGCCGTCCCCCGCGTTCACCTCGACCCCACGGCGCACCGTCACCACCAGCCGGGCGCCGCCGAGTCCGTCGTGGGCCAGCCACTCCCGTACCCGCTCCAGGACGCGCGCCACCGAGTCCCGTACCCGCTCCGGGACGGCGCCGGGGCCGGCGGCCGGGATCGTGCCGTCCAGCAGTACGGTGTCGGCCCCGTCGGCCACCGCGGCCGCGAGTTCTCCGACGGGCGTTCCCTCGGCCCACCACAGCGGCGGGCGCCCGCCGGTGGCCACCGCCTGCGGCTCCCAGGGCTCCCAGCGGTGGGCGAACAGGGACCCGGCCACCGCCGAGCGCGCCGAACGCACCTGGGCGGGGGTGACCGGGCGCAGCACCAGCTCGTCGATCCCCAGGACAGGGGCGCCGGTGGCGTCGGCGATCCGGACCCGTACCGCGGCCGCGCCCACGGTCCGCAGCCACACCCGGACCGTCCGGGCGCCGCCCGCCCACAGCCGCACTCCGGACCAGGCGAAGGGCAGCCGCGATGTGCTCTCGGCACCGTCCGTATCATCGGCGAACACGCCGAGCCCGATGCCGTGCAGCGCGGCGTCCAGCAGCGCGGGGTGGACTCCGAACCCCTCGGCCTCCTCGGTGGCGTCGTCGGGCAGGACCACCTCGGCGAAGAAGTCCTCGCCGCGCCGCCAGGCCGCGCGCAGCCCCTGGAAGGTGGGGCCGTACGCATAGCCCTGGCGGGCCAGCGCCGGGTAGAAGTCCCCGGTGTCGACGGGGGTGGCGTCGCGGGGCGGCCAGGACCGGCCGGTCAGCGCCCCGAAGTCGGTGATGTTGGGGCTCTCGTGCAGTGGCGCGAGCACGGCCTGGGCGTGGCAGGTCCACTCCGGCTGCCCCTGCCCCTGTGCCGCGCCCTCGTCGGCCGGTTCGGGGCGCGAGTGGACGGACACCGAGCGCTGTCCGTCGGCGTCGGCCCGGCCCACCACGACCTGGACCTGCGCCGCGCCTGCGGCGTCGAGCACCAGCGGGGTCTCCAGGGTCAGGTCCCGCACCTGGCCGCACCCCAGGTCCTGCCCGGCGCGCAGGGCCAGTTCGACGAAGGCCGTGCCGGGCAGCAGCACCGCGCCCAGCACGGCGTGGTCGGCCAGCCAGGGGTGGGTGGCCAGGGACAGCCGGCCGGTGAGCACGGCAGTGTCGCCGTCCGCCACGCTGACCACCGCCCCCAGCAACGGGTGGTCGACGCCGGTCAGCCCGGCCGACGCGACATCGGCCGCCGACCCGCGCGAGGACATCCGGGGCCAGAAGCGGCGCCGGTCGAAGGCGTAGGTGGGCAGGTCCGCGCGGCCCGGCGCGGAGGGCAGCACCGCGCGCCAGTCCACCTCGACGCCGTGGGTCCACAGCGTGCCGACGGCCCGCAGCAGGCCGGCCAGCTGCGGCCGCTCCCGGTGGGCGACCGCGGTCACGGCCGCCGCCCCGTCCCGCAGGCTGTCCTCGATCGGCCTGGTCAGCGCGGTGTGCGGGCCGATCTCGAGGAAGACGTCGACCTGTCCCTCCAGGGCCCGTACGGCGTCCTGGAACCGGACCGAGTCGCGCGCGTTGCGGATCCAGTACTCGGGCGACATGACCTCTTCGGCCGCGACCTGGGCCCCCGTGACGGTGGACACCATCCGGAGCGTCGGCGGCGACCAGGTCAGCCGGGTGAGAACGGAACGGAACTCCTCGAGCATCGGCTCCATCAGCGGCGAGTGGAACGCGTGGCTGACCCGCAGCCCGCGGGTGCGCCGCCCGGCCGCCTCGGCGGTGTCGGCGACGCGCCGCACCGCGTCCTCGGCGCCGGAGACCACGACGGCGGACGGGCCGTTGACCGCGGCGATCGCCACCCGGTCCGCGGGCTCGTCCGCCAGCCACCGCGCGACCTCGGCCTCTTCGGCGTCGACGGCGAGCATGGCGCCACCGTCGGGGAGCCGCTGCATGAGCCGGCCGCGGGCCACGGTCAGGGTCGCCGCGTCGGACAGCGAGAGCACCCCGGCCACATGGGCCGCCGCGATCTCGCCGATCGAGTGTCCGAGCACGGCGTCGGGGGTCACCCCCCAGGCCCGCAGGGTGCGGAACAGCCCGACCTCGATCGCGAACATGGCGATCTGGGTGTACTCGGTCCGGTGGACCAGGTCCGCCCGCGGGGAGGACGGCGCGGCGAAGACAATGTCCGCGAGTGGCATGTCGAGTTGCGGATCGGCCACCGCGCACACGGCGTCGAACGCCTCGGCGAAGGGTGGGACGGCGTCGTACCACTCCCGTCCCATGCCCGCCCACTGCGCGCCCTGCCCCGTGAAGACGAAGGCGGCCCTGGCGCCGGGGCGCACGGCGCCGCGCACATGGTGACGGCCGGTGGCGGCCTTCCCGGCGAGGGTGTCCAGCACCTCCGCGAATCCGGCGGCGTCCTCGGCGAGGACGACGGCCCGGTGCTCGAAGGCCGTACGGGCGGTCGCGAGCGCGACGGCCGCCCCGGCGACGTCCGGCTCGGCGGCGTTCGCGAAGTCACGCAGCCGGGTGGCCTGCCCGCGCAGCGCGGTCTCCGACTTGGCCGAGAGCACCCAGGGCAGCACCCCGTGGTCCGCTCGCGAGTCGGCCGGGGCGTCGGTGGCGGTGGCGGTGTCCGTGTTGGTGTCCGGGGGACTCTGTTCCAGGATCACATGGGCGTTGGTGCCGCTGATCCCGAACGAGGACACCGCCGCCCGCCGGGGCCTGCCGGTCTCGGGCCAGGCAACGCGCTCGGTGGCCAGCTCCACCGCGCCCGACGACCAGTCGACGTGGGGCGTCGGCTCGTCCACATGCAACGTCGGCGGCACCACCCCATGCCGCATCGCCATCACCATCTTGATCACACCGGCCACACCCGCCGCCGCCTGCGTATGACCGATATTCGACTTCACCGACCCCAACAACACCGACCCACCACCCGACCGCCCCCGCCCATACGTCGCCAACAACGCCTGAGCCTCGATCGGATCCCCCAGCGAGGTGCCGGTGCCATGCGCCTCCACCACATCCACATCCGACGCCACCACACCCGCACCCGCCAACGCATCCCGAATCACCCGCTGCTGCGACGGACCATTCGGTGCCGTCAGACCATTCGACGCGCCGTCCTGGTTGACCGCCGACCCCCGCACCACCGCCAACACCCGGTGCCCCAGCCGCCGCGCGTCGCTCAGCCGCTCCACCAGCAGCACACCGACGCCCTCGCCCCACGCCGTACCGTCGGCCGACGCCGCGAACGCCTTGCACCGCCCGTCCGCCGCCAGCCCGCGCTGCTTCCCGAACTCCGCGAAGACCCCGGGCGTGGACATCACGGTCACCCCGCCCACCAGCGCGAGCGGGCAGTCGCCCGAGCGCAGGGCCTGGGCCGCCAGGTGCAGGGCCACCAGCGACGCCGAGCAGGCCGTGTCCACCGTGACGGCGGGACCCTCGAAGCCGTAGGTGAACGCGATGCGGCCGGAGACGACGCTGGAGGCGGTACCGGTGAGCAGATAGCCGAGCGACTCGTGACCGGCGTGGTTCAGCAGGCCAGGGTAGTCCGCGCCGTTGACGCCGATGAACACGCCGGTCCGGCTGCCCTGGAGGGTGGCCGGGTCGATGCCCGCGCGCTCGAGCGCCTCCCAGGACGCTTCGAGCAGCACCCGCTGCTGGGGGTCCATCTCCAACGCCTCGCGCGGGGAGATGCCGAAGAAGCCCGCGTCGAAGTCGGTGGCCGCGTCGATGAACCCGCCCCGGCCGGGCGGCCCGTCGGGGTCGCCGTCCCCGCCGCCGGGCCGCCAGCCCCGGTCGTCCGGGTAGCCGCCCATCGCGTCGCCGCCGTCCCGGACGAACTCCCAGAACTCCTCGGGCGTGTTCGAGTGCCCGGGGAACCGGCAGCTCATCCCGACGATGGCGATCGGCTCCCGGTTGGCCTCCTCCAGATCCCGGACCCGCTGCCGGGTCCGCTTGAGATCGGCCGTCACCCGCTTCAGGTACTCGACGACCTGCTCTTTCTCAGCCATGTTCCAAACCCCTCATAGAACGGCACTCGTGCGTGGGCGTGGCGCGCGCCCGCTCGATCGCGCGCATCAGCTCAGCCCGAGTTCGTCGTCGATGTAGCGCAGCAGGTCGTCCTCGCTCGCCGCGCCGAGCTCGTCCACACCGCTGTCGGGCTCCCCGGTGGCGTCCCGGGGGCCGGAGCGCTCCCGCCAGCGCGCGAGAAGCGTCTCCAGCCGGGCCGTCACCTTCCTGACCTCGGTCTCGTCCCGCTCCTCGGCGAGCATCGCCTCGAGGCGCTCGAAGGTCTCGGTGCCCCACTCGCCGGTGTCCGTCTCAGGCAGCAGCAGCCCGAGCAGATGGCCGCTGAGCAGCTCGGGGGTGGGGTAGTCGAAGACCAGCGTGGTGGGCAGCCGGGTGCCGGCCACCCGGGCGAGCCGGTTGCGCAGTTCCACGGCGGTGAGCGAGTCGAACCCCAGGGTGGTGAAGGACTGGGCGGGGGCGATCCCGGTCGGCTCCGCGTACCGCAGCACCGCGGCGACATGCTCGCGGACCAGGTTCAGCAGGGTCTCCAGCCGCTCGCCGGGGTCGAGTTCGGCCAGCCGCCGGCGCAGCGCCTGGGCGTCCAGGGTGGTGGCGCGGCGCAGCGGGGTGCGCACCAGCCCGCGCATCAGGGCCGGCACCAGGGCCTCTTCGGTGCGCAGGCGCGCGGGGTCGAACCGGATCGGCGCGGTGTGCGCACGGCCGGAGGCGAGGGCGTGGTCGAACAGCGCGAGCCCTTCCTCGGTGGTCATCGGGGACAGGCCGCCGCCGCTCATGCGCCTCAGGTCGGTCTCGTCGAGCGCGCCGGTCAGCCCGCTTGCCTCGCCCCACAGGCCCCAGGACATCGAGGCCGCGGGCAGGCCCGCGGCCCGGCGCCGAAGCGCCAGGGCGTCCAGGAAGACGTTGGCCGCCGCGTAGTTGGCCTGCCCCGGCGCGCCCAGCACACCGGCGGCGGAGGAGAACACCACGAACATCTCGAGGTCGTCTCCGGTCAGCTCGTGCAGATGCCAGGCCGCGTCGACCTTCGGCCGCAGGACCGTGGCCAGCCGTTCCGGGGTCAGCGCCGTCACCACGCCGTCGTCCAGGACACCGGCCGCGTGGACGACGCCGCGCAGCGCGGGGATGTCCGCGAGCAGTCGCGCGGCGGCGGCGCGGTCCGCGACATCGCAGGCCGCGATGCGCACCCGGGCGCCCGACTCCATCAGTTCGCCGGCGAGTTCGGCCGCGCCGGGGGCGTCCATGCCGCGCCGGCCCACCAGCACCAGGTCGGTGACGCCGTGGACGGAGACCAGGTGGCGAGCCACGGCCGCGCCGATGAGCCCGGTGCCGCCGGTGATCAGCACCGTGCCCTCCCGGGGCGGCCGGGCGCCGGTGTTCCGGGCCTCGGTGTCCGCGTCCGCCAGGGCCAGCCGGGGCACGAACACCGCGCCGCGCCGGATCGCGATCTCCGGCTCCTGCCCGGCCGTCGCGGCCGCCAGCACCTCAAGGGGGATGTCCTCGGCGCCGGTGTCGCTGTCGACCAGCCAGAACCGGTCGGGGTGTTCGGTCTGTGCCGAGCGCATCAGCCCGTGCACCGCGGCCTGCGCCAGGTCCACGGTGTCCGCGCCGGACACCTCGACCCCGCCGCGGGTCACGACGACCAGCCGGGTGTCGGCGAGCTTTTCGTTGGCCAGCCACTCGTGCACCCGCTCCAGTACGGCGGTCAGCAGATCGCGGACCCGGCCGGGCACCTCGCCGTCGCCCGCCGGGAGGTCCGAGCAGTCCCAGAGCACTGGGTTCGCGCCCTCCGCGACGGCGGTCGCGATCTCCTCGATGGACGCGCCGCCCGCCCAGAGCCTCGGGCGCACCTCGTCCGCGGGCACCGTGGGCCCGGTGGCCCGCGCCGGGTCCCACGGCTGCCAGTTCACCGTGTACAGCGACCGCGCGGCGGCCGCCCCGGCCGGGCGCAGCCGCTCGGCAGCCACCGGGCGCAGCGTCATCCGGTCCATGCTCAGGACGGGCGCGCCGAGGTCGTCGACGGCGCGGATGTGTACGGCGTCCTCGCCCGCGGGTGACAGCGCCACCCGCACCGACCGGGCGCCGTCCGCCCACAGCCGCACCCCGGACCAGGCGGCGGGCAGCAGCGGTCCAGCGGCCCCGGCCGGGTCGGCGTCGCCCGGCAGCCAGGCGTGGCACACGGCGTCGAGGAGCACGGCCCGCGCTCCGGCGCCGCCCGCCGCCTCGTCGGGGAGGACCACCTCGGCGAACACCTCGTCGCCGCGCCGCCAGGCGGCGCGCAGCCCCTGGTAAGCCGGGCCGTAGCCGTGGCCGCGCCGGAACAGCTCGTCGTAGCGGTCGGTCACGTCCAGCGGCGTGGCCTTCGACGGCGGCCATACGCCGGCCAGTTCCGCGAACCCGGTGTCCGCGGTGTGGTCGCCCGGCTCCAGCGCTCCGGTGGCGTGGCGGGTCCACCGGTCGTCCCCCTGCTCCTCGCCCCGCTCTTCCGGCTGCGCGTGGACGGTCAGCTCGCGGCGGCCCGCGTCGTCCGGCGTTCCGGCCATCAGCTGGACGCGTACGGCGCCCGTGGCCTCCAGGACCAGCGGCGTGTCCTGTTCGAGGCGTGCGACAGCGCTCCCGCCGAGGTGGTGTGCGGCGTGGAGTGCCCAGTCGAGCAGCACACCGCCCGGCACCACCACGGTGTCCTGGACCGTGTGCTCGGCCAGCCAGGGCTGTCCGGCGACCGAGAGCCGCCCGGTGAACAGGACCGTGTCGGTGCCTGCCGGGGTGACCGCGGCGGTCAGCACGGGGTGGCCGGTGGGCCGCTGCCCGACGCCGCTCGCGTCGCCGGACTCCTGCGGCGCCTCCAGCCAGAACCGCTCGCGCTGGAAGGCGTACGTCGGCAGGTCCACGGGGGCGTTGGCGGTCGGGAGCAGCGCGGGCCAGTCCACCGGGACGCCGCGCGTCCACAGCGTGGCCGCGGAGCGCAGCAGTTCGGCGCGCTCGTCCGTCTCGCGCCGCAGCGTGCCGGCCACGACCACCTCGCGGCCCTCGGCCCCGAGAGCGATGTCCTCGATGGCCGCGGTGACCACGGTGTGCGGGCTGACCTCGACGAAGGTGTCCACGCCCTGGTCGACCAGGGTGGCCACCACATCGGCGAACCGCACGGGCTCGCGCAGGTTGCGGAACCAGTACTCGGCGTCGGCCGCCGGGCCGTCCATGGGCTCTCCGGTCACGGTGGAGTGCCATCGGATGTCGGCGGGGCCCGCGGTGATGTCGCTCAGCTCCGCCAGCAGCCGGTCCCGGACCAGCTCGACCTGCGGGGCGTGGGAGGGGTAGTCCACCGGGATCCGGCGGGCGCGGACGCCGTCCGCCGCGCAGCCGTCGAGCACCCGCCGCAGCGGCTCCTCGTCGCCCGCGACGACGACCGCGGCGGGGCCGTTGACGGCGGCCACCGAGACGGCGCCGACATCGCCCGCGTATCGCTCGACGAGTTCACGCGCCCGGTCGGCGGACACCGCCAGCGACGCCATGCCGCCGCGGCCCGCCAGCTGACCGGCGATGACGGCGCTGCGGGTGACCACGATCCGGGCCGCCTCGGACAGCGACAGCGCGCCCGCCACACAGGCCGCGGCGATCTCGCCCTGCGAGTGGCCGACGACCACCGAGGGGGTCACGCCGACGGCGCGCCACAGCTGCGCCAGCGACACCATCACGGCCCACAGCGCGGGTTGCACCACATCGACCCGCTCCAGCGACGGGGCGCCGTCCGCGCCGCGCAGCACATCGATCAGACTCCAGTCGGCGTGGGCGGACAGCGCCTCGCCGCAGCGCTCCAGCCACTGGGCGAACACGGGCGAGGAGTCGAGCAGCCCGAGCGCCATGCCGGTCCACTGGGCGCCCTGTCCGGGGAAGACGAACGCCACGGTGGTGCCGGGGCGTACCGTGCCGGTCACCACCCGCTCCTCGTCCGGCTCCCCGCCGGCCAGGGTGTCCAGGGCGCCGGTGAACCCGGCGTGGTCGGCGGCGAGGACCACCGCGCGGTGGTCGAGCACCGCGCGGGTGCCGGCCAGGGCGACCGCGGCCGCCGCGAGGCCGATGCCCTCGGCGGCGGCATCGCGCAGCCGCCCGGCCTGGCCGCGGAGGGCCGCAACCGACTTGGCCGAGAGCGTCCAGGGCAGCACCGCGCCGGCCGGCGTGTCGACGGCGGGGGGCGCGGGCTCGGCGGCCATCTCGGCCTCGGGTGCCTGTTCGAGGACGACGTGGGCGTTGGTGCCGCTGATGCCGAACGAGGACACCGCGGCGCGGCGCGGACCGCCCGTCTCGGGCCAGGGGATGTGCTCGGTGGCCAGTTGGACGTCGCCCGCCGTCCAGTCGACGTGCCGGCTCGGCTCGGCCACGTGCAGGGTGGCGGGCACGGTGCCGTGGCGCATCGCCAGCACCATCTTCATGACCCCGGCGATCCCGGCGGCCGCCTGGGTGTGCCCGATGTTCGACTTCACGGAGCCCAGCAGCACCGGACGGCCCTGCGGCCGGTCCTGCCCGTAGGTGGCCAGCAGCGCCTGGGCCTCGATCGGGTCGCCCAGCGAGGTGCCGGTGCCGTGGGCCTCCACCACGTCCACCTCGGCCGCGGTGACCTCGGCCTTGGCCAGCGCCTGGCGGATGACCCGCTGCTGCGAGGGGCCGTTGGGCGCGGTGAGTCCGTTGGACGCCCCGTCCTGGTTGACCGCGGAGCCCCGGACGACGGCCAGGACGCGGTGTCCGTTGCGCCGCGCGTCCGAGAGCCGCTCCACCAGCACCAGGCCGGCGCCCTCGGCGACCCCCATGCCGTCGGCGTCGGTCGAGAACGCCTTGGAGCGGCCGTCCCGGGCCAGTCCGCGCTGCCGGGTGAACTCGGCGAACACCACGGGGGTGGCCAGGACGGTCACCCCGCCCGCGAGGGCGAGGTCGCACTCGCCGCGCTGGAGCGCGCTGACCGCCATGTCGAGCGCCACCAGCGACGAGGAGCAGGCGGTGTCCACCGTGACGGCCGGGCCCTCGAAGCCGAAGGTGTAGGCCACCCGGCCCGTCGCCACGCTGCCCGCGTTCCCGCCGGTCAGGAAGCCGGCGACGTCCTCGGGCACGGACCGCAGCCGCGCCGCGTAGTCGTGGTACATCAGGCCCGAGAACACGCCCGTACGGCTGCCCCGCAGGCCCGTCGGGTCGAGACCGGCCCGCTCGATCGCCTCCCACGCCAGCTCGAGCAGCACCCGGTGCTGCGGGTCCATGGCCACCGCCTCGCGGGGCGCCACGCCGAAGAACGCGGCGTCGAAGTCGGCGACGCCGTCGAGGAAGCCGCCCCGGTCCACCATGGAGCTGCCGGGGCGTTCGCCGGTCGGGTCGTACAGCGTCTCCAGGTCCCAGCCGCGGTCGGCGGGGAATCCGCCCAGCCCCTCGCCGCCCTGGACCAGCAGGTCCCACAGGTCCTCCGGGGAGTCCACCCCGCCGGGGAACCGGCAGCTCATCCCGACGATGGCGATGGGCTCCTCCGGCGCGACCACGCGCACCGCCTCGTCGTGCCCGGGGGTCCGGCCGGCCAGCAGCGAGTGCAGATAGGCGCCCAGCGCGGCCGCGTTGGGGTAGTCGAACACCAAGGTGGCGGGCAGCCGGACACCGGTGGTCTCGTCCAGGCGGTTGCGCAGCTCCACGGCGGTCAGCGAGTCGAAGCCGAGGTCCTTGAAGCCGCGGTCCGTGGCGATCGCGTCGGCGGTGCTGTGGCCGAGCACGGTGGCGGCCTGCGTGCGGACCAGGGCGACCAGCAGGGCCTCGCGCTCGTCGTCCGGTGTCGCGTCGTACCGCTCCCGCCAGCCGCCCGCCGGGGCGGGGCCGGACGCGCGGCGGGCGGGGGTGCGCACCAGGGCGCGCAGCAGCCGCGGTGCCTCCCGTCCGCCGTCCTGGCCGCGCGGCAGGTCCAGCCGGACGGGCAGGGTGTGGGCGTGGCCGAGGGCGAGGGCGTGGTCCAGGAGGGCGAGCCCTTCCCCGGTGGTGAGGGGGCGCAGCCCGGCCCGGCTCAGCCGGCGCCGGTCCATCTCGTCGAGACCGGCCGTCAGCTCGCTGGTCTCCTCCCACAGGCCCCAGGCCAGGGAGTGGGCGGGCAGGCCCTCGGCCCGGCGGCGGACCACGAGCGCGTCCAGGAAGGCGTTGGCCGCGGCGTAGTTGGCCTGTCCGGGGGTGCCGAACGTGCCGGCGGCCGAGGAGAACAGCACGAAGGTGGCGACGTCGCGGGTGAGTTCGTGGAGGTGCCAGGCGGCGTCGGCCTTCGGCCGCAGCACGGTGTCGAGCCGCTGGGGCGTCAGGTCGGTGACCACGCCGTCGTCCAGGGCGCCGGCCGCGTGGATGACGCCCCGCAGCTTCGGGATGCCGTCCAGCAGGGCCGCGAGGGCGGCGCGGTCGGCCACGTCGCAGGCCGCCAGCCGCACCTGGGCGCCCGCCTCGGTCAGTTCGGCGGCGAGCCGCGCCGCGCCGGGGGCGTCGGCTCCCCGGCGGCTGACGAGGACCAGTTCGGTGACGCCGTGTGCGGCCACCAGGTGCCGGGCCACCGCCGAGCCGACGACTCCGCTGCCGCCGGTGATCAGCACGGCGCCCTCGCCGGACCACGGGGGTGTGGCCTCGGCGGCCGCCGGGCCGGGCCGGGTCAGCAGGGGGACGAACAGCCGGTCCGCGCGGACGGCGGCCTCCGGCTCGCCCGCCGCCACCAGCGCGCCCAGCGCCTCGGCCGGGATCCGGCCACCGTCGCCGTCGCCGTCGCCGTTGCCGTCGATCAGCAGCAACCGGTCCGGGTGTTCGGACTGCGCGGACCGCACCAGCCCGTGCACCGAGGCGTGGACCGGGTCCACGCGGTCGTCGGCCTCGGCCGGCACCGCGTCGCGGGTCAGCACCGCCAGCCGCGCGGCCGTGGCGCCCTCGTACGCCAGCCACGCCTGGATCCGCTCAAGCACCGTACGGTTCAGGGCCCGTACCGCGCCGGGGACGTCGTCGGCGGGCACGGCCACGGCGGCGCAGTCGAGCAGCACCACGTCCGGGCCCTCGGCCAGGACGTCCTCGACGGACATCCCGTCGGCCCACTCGGCCACGCGCGCGACCGCGGCGGGGGCCTGTAGCTGCCACCGGTCCCAGCGGGGCAGATACAGCGACCGGGCCGAGGCCGCGCTCCCTTGCTCGGCCGCCATGGGCCGCAGCACCAGCTCGTCCACGGCCGCGACGGGGGCGCCGGTCGCGTCGGCGGCCCTCAGGCGTACGGCGTCCTCGCCCGCAGCCGTCAGCCACACGCGCGCCGTCCGGGCCTCGGTCGCCCAGGCCCGGACGCCGGACCAGGCGAACGGCAGGCGCACTGCTCCCTCGTCCCCGAAGAGCCCGCCGAGTCCGGTCGCGTGCAACGCCGCGTCCAGCAGCGCGGGGTGGACGACGAAGCCCGCCACCTCCGTGTCGTCGGCCAGCGCCACCTCGGCGAACACTTCGTCGCCGCGCCGCCACACCGCCCGCAGCCCCTGGAAGGCCGGGCCGTACTCGTAACCGCGCTCGAAGAGCGTGTCGTAGAAGTCCCCCACCTCGACGGCCGAGGCTCCCGGCGGCGGCCAGGCTCCGGCCAGGGGGCCGGGCTCGGCGGGGGCCGGTGCGGGGTCGGGGGTGAGGGTGGCCGTGGCGTGCCGGGTCCACTCCGCCGGGTCATCGCCTTCGGTGGCGTCGGGGCGGGAGTGGACGGTCACGGTCCGCGCGCCGGACTCGGCGGCCCCGGCGATCTGGACCTGGAGGGTGACGCCTCGGGTGCCGGCGGTGCCGTCCAGGGGCAGTGGGGTCTGAAGGGTCAGCTCGACGAGGTGTTCGCAGCCGAACTCCCGGCCCGCCGCCAGGGCCAGCTCCACGAAGGCGGTGCCGGGCAGCAGCACCTGGCCGAGCACCGCGTGGTCGGCCAGCCACGGCTGGGTGGCCGGGGACAGCCGGCCGGTGAGGACGGCCGAGTCGGCGTCGGCGGGCCGGGTGGCGGCGGTCAGCAGGGGGTGGTCGGCCGGGTCGAGGCCCAGGCCTGTGGCGTCGCCGGAGAACACGGGGGCCGCCGACCAGAACCGCTGCCGCTGGAACGCGTAGGTGGGCAGGTCGACCGGCGCCGTGGCGGGCGGGACGAGCGCCGGCCAGTCGACGTCGACCCCGCGGGTCCACAGCGTGGCCGCCGACCGGGTCAGCGCGGCGCGCTCGTCCTGGTCGCGGCGGAGCGATCCGGCGACCACCACATCGCGCCGGCCCCCGGCCGCGGCCAGGTCCTCGATCGCGGCGGTCAGCACGGGGTGCGGGCTGACCTCGACGAAGGTGTCCACGCCCGCGTCCAGCAGCGCGGTCACCGTCTCGGCGAACCGCACCGGCTGCCGCAGGTTGCGGTACCAGTACCGCGCGTCGCAGGCCGTGGGGTCGGCCGGTCCGGCTGTCACCGAGGAGTACATCGGGACGGTCCCGGCGCGCGGGGTGATCGGGGCGGCCAGCTCCAGCAGCCGCTCGCGCAACCGCTCGACGTGCGGGGTGTGGGAGGCGTAGTCCACGGGGATGGTGCGGGTCCGCACCCCCTCGCTCTCGGCGGTGGCGACCACCTCGGCGAGCGCGTCCGGGGCGCCGGCGATCACGGTGGCAGCCGAGCCGTTGACCACGGCCACCCACACGCCGTCGCGCCCCGCGATGAGTTCGGTGGTCCGCTCCACGGACGCGGCCACCGAGACCATCCCGCCCTGGCCGGCCAGGTCCTCGGCGATGACCCGGCTGCGCAGGGCGCTCAGCCGGGCCCCGTCGGCCAGCGACAGCACACCGGCGGCGCACGCGGCGGCGATCTCTCCCTGGGAGTGGCCGACCACCGCGGCGGGGACCACGCCGAGCGAGCGCCACAGCGCGGCCAGGGACACCATCACCGCCCACAGCGCAGGCTGCACCACATCGACGCGGGTGAGCGCCGCCTCGTCCCGCACCACCTGGTGCAGATCCCAGTCCACATGGGGGGCGAGCGCCTCGGCGCAGGCCCGGAAGGACTCGGCGAACACCGGGGACGACTCCAGCAGCCCGGTGGCCATGCCGACCCACTGCGACCCCTGGCCGGGGAAGACGAGCGCCGTCCTGGCCCCGGGCCGGGCCAGCCCGCGCACCGTGTCCGGCAGTTCCTCGGCGCCCCCGGCCAGCGCGTCCAGTTCGGACAGACACGCGCCACGGTCGGCGGCGAGGACGACGGCGCGGTGGTCGAAGGCGGCCCGGGTGCCGGCCAGCGCGGCGGCGAAGGCCGGGTCCGGCAGGGTGTCCGCGCCGCCACCGCCGAGATGGGCGCGGAGCGCGGCGGCCTGGCCGCGCAGCGCGGGGGCGCTCTTGGCGGACAGCGTCCAGGGCAGCGGGCCGCCGCTGATCAGCGGTTGGGGGGCCTCGGCGGTCCCGTCGGCCTCGTCCTGTTCCGGCGCCTGCTCCAGGATGACGTGGGCGTTGGTGCCGCTGATCCCGAACGAGGACACCGCGGCCCGCCGGGGCCTGCCGGTCTCGGGCCAGGGGACGCGCTCGGTGGCCAACTCGACGGCGCCGGTGCTCCACTCGACGTGCGGGGTGGGCTCGTCCACGTGCAGGGTCGGCGGTACGACGCCGTGGTGCAGCGCCATCACCATCTTGATGACCCCGGCCACGCCCGCCGCGGCCTGGGTGTGGCCGATGTTGGACTTCACCGAGCCGAGCAGCAGCGGCCGCTCCTCGGGCCGGTCCTGGCCGTAGGTGGCGAGCAGGGCCTGGGCCTCGATGGGGTCGCCCAGAGTGGTGCCGGTGCCGTGCGCCTCCACCACGTCGATCTCGGACGCGGACACTCCGGCGCCGGCCAGCGCCTGACGGATCACCCGCTGCTGGGCGGGGCCGCTGGGGGCGGTCAGCCCGTTGGAGGCGCCGTCCTGGTTGAGCGCCGAGCCCCGGACGACGGCCAGGATCCGGCGGCCCTCGCGCCGGGCGTCGGACAGCCGCTGGAGCACCAGCAGCCCGGCCCCCTCGCCCCATGCGGTGCCGTCCGCGGCCGCCGCGAACGCCTTGCAGTGGCCGTCCTTGGCGAGCCCGCGCTGCTTGCTGAACTCGGTGAACGCGTCCGGGGTGGCCATCACCATGACCCCGCCGGCCAGGGCGAGCGAGCTCTCGCCTGCGCGCAGTGAGCGCATCGCCAGATGGAGGGCGGACAGCGACGAGGAACACGCGGTGTCGACGGTGACCGCAGGCCCTTCGAAGCCGTAGGTGTAGGAGATGCGCCCGGACAGGATGCTCGAGGCGCTGCCGGTCAGCAGATAGCCCTCGCTGTCCTGTTGGCCGCCCGCGCCGCCGGCCCCGTATCCGGACAGCACACCGCCGATGAAGACGCCCGCCTTCTCGCCGCTCAGATCGCCGGGGTCGATGCCGGCCCGTTCGAACGCCTCCCAGGACGTCTCGAGCAGCACCCGCTGCTGCGGGTCCATCGCCAGCGCCTCGCGGGGCGAGATCTCGAAGAAGTCGGCGTCGAAATCGGCGGCGCCGTCGATGAACCCGCCCTTGTGAATGTAGGAGCTGCGCGGGCGGGCGCCCTCGGGGTCGTACAGGGCGCCCAGGTCCCAGCCGCGGTCCGCCGGGAAGTCCGCGATGCCCACACGCCCGCCCGCGACCAGCTCCCACAGCTCCTCGGGCGAGCTCACGCCGCCCGGAAACCGGCAGCTCATCCCGACGATGGCGATGGGCTCGCGGGCGGCGTCCTCCACCGCGCGCAGCCGGGTGTGGGCGTCGCGGGCGTCTGTGATCGCCTGCTTGAGGTATTCGCGGAGCTTCTGCTCGTTCGACATCCAGGCCTTCTTCAACGATCTGTGGCGATCAACGGGTCACGTCGGGTGGGGGCGGGGCGGCCCGCCTGCCGGTTCAGGTCCACGGCCTGTTGTCCATGAGGTCGAACAGCTCCGCGTCCGTGGCCGAGTCGAGGTCGGGGCCTTCCTCCCGGGCCTCGCCGTCGGTCCACTTGGTCACCAGGGCGCGCAGCCGGGTGGTGAGGCCGGCCCGGCCGGGGTCATCGCCCGTGACCTCGGCGAGGATGGCCTCCAGCCGCTCGATCTCGGTGGTGGCCAGCTCCACCGGGTCGATCTCGGGCACCAGTTGCTGCCGCAGATGGGCGGCCAGCGCGGCGGGCGTCGGGTGGTCGAACACCACCGTGACCGGCAACCGCAGCCCGGTGGCGGAGTTGAGGCGGTTGCGCAGCTCCACGGTGGTCAGCGAGTCGAAGCCCATCGTCTTGAACGGCCGCTCCGCGCCCACGGCGCCCGGGTCGTCGTGGCCCAGCACCACCGCGGCCTGGGTGCGCACCACGTCGGTGAGCAGCTGCTCGCTCTCCAGGGGCGCCAGGCCCGCCAGGCGCTCGGCCAGCCCGCCGCCGGCCGCGGACGCCGCCGGGGTGTCGGCCACGGCCCGCTTGGCGGTGCCGCGCACCAGTGCGCGCAGCAGCGGCGGGACGGCCCCGGTGAACCGGGAGACGTCCAGCCGCACCGGCACGGTGTGGGTCTGGTTGAACCCCACGACGGCGTCGAGCAGGGCGAGCCCCGTCTCGGTGGACAGCGGTTGCACACCGGTGCGGCCCATCCGGTCCAGGTCCGCTTGGTCCAGGTCCCCGGTCAGCTCGCTGCGGTCGGCCCACAGGCCCCAGGCCAGCGACTGCCCCGGGAGCCCGGCTCGGCGCCGGGCCTGCGCGAGCGCGTCCAGGAAGGCGTTGGCCGCCGCGTAGTTGCCCTGCCCGGGCGCGCCGAACACGCCCGCGGCGGAGGAGAACAGCCCGAACAGCGACAGATCGCGGTCGCGGGTCAGCTCATGCAGATGCCACGCGGCGTCCACCTTGGGCCGCATCACGGTGTCGAGGCGCTCCGGGGTCAGCGCGGACACCACGCCGTCGTCGATGACGCCCGCGGCGTGCACCACCCCGCGCAGCTCGGGGAGCCCTGCCAGCAGCCCGGCCAGCGCCTCGCGGTCGGCGGCGTCGCAGGCCACCACCCGCGCGGTGGCGCCGAGTCCGGCGAGCTCGGCCACCAGGTCGGCCGCGCCGGGCGCGTCCGCTCCCCGGCGGCTGGTGAGCACCAGGTCCCGTACGCCGTGGGCGGTGGCGAGGTGGCGGGCCACCGAGGAGCCGATGACGCCCGTGCCTCCGGTGATCAGCACGGTGCCGTCGAGCGGGCCGGGCGGCGTGGTGAGCGCGACCTTGCCGATGTGGCGGGCCTGGCTGAAGTAGCGGAAGGCCTCCGGGGCCTGCCGGGTCTCCCAGGCGGTCACCGGCAGCGGCGAGAGCGCGCCCTGGTCGAACAGCTCCACCAGGTGCGTCAGCATCTCGTTGATCCGGTCCGGGCCGGCGTCGCCGAGGTCGAAGGAGCGGTAGAGCACAGCGTTGGGCCACGCGGCGGTGACGGCGTCCGCCTCCCGGATGTCGGTCTTGCCCATCTCGATGAACCGGCCGCCCGGCGCCAGCAGGTCGAGCGAGGCGTCGGTGAACTCCCGGGCCAGGCAGTTCAGTACGACGTCCACGCCGCGGCCCTGGGTCGCGGTGCGGAACCGCTCGCCGAACTCCAGGGTGCGGGAGGAGGCCAGCCGCTCGGACGGCACCCCGGTCCCCCGGACCACCGGCCACTTGGGCTCGCTGGCCGTCGCGTACACCTCGATGCCCCAGTGGCGGGCCAGCTGTACGGCCGCCATGCCCACGCCGCCGGCCGCCGCGTGCACCAGCAGCGACTCGCCCTCGCGGATCCGGGCCAGGTCCTGGAGCCCGTAGTAGGCGGTCATGAACACCGTGGGCACGGCCGCCGCCTGAGCGAACGACCAGCCGCGCGGCATGGGCGCCAGCGTCCGGCTGTCGGTCACCGACAGCGGCCCGGCGTACGAGCCCGACAGCAGGCCCATCACCCGGTCGCCCACAGCGAAGCGGGTGACGCCGGGGCCGACCTCGACCACCACGCCGGCGCCCTCGCAGCCGAAGGCCACGTCCATGAAGGACTCGGCCATCTTGACCACGCCCAGGGCGAGCAGCACATCCCGGAAGTTCACCCCGGTGGCGCGCACCGCGAGGCGCACCTGTCCCTCGGCGAGCGGCGCCTCGGACTGTGGGCAGGGCACCAGGCCCAGACCCTCCAGGGAGCCGCTGCCGTCCACGTCCAGGCTCCACGCCCCGCCCTCGGGCACGGTCAGCGCGGGCTGCCGCGCGACCCGGCCCAGCCGCGGCACCAGCGCCTCCCCCGAGCGCACCGCGGCCTCGGGCTCGCCCGCCGCCATCTGGGCGGCCACCACGCCGGCCAGCGCGGTGGCCGACCGGGGGTCGCCGTCCACGTCCAGCTGCGCGATCCGGCCGGGGTTCTCCGAACACGCCGAGCGCACCAGGCCTCGTACAGCGGCCTGGGCGACATCGACCGTGTCGCCCGGCGCGGCGGACACCGCGCCGCGGGTCACCACCATCAGGCAGGCCGACATGGTCTCCTCGGTGGTGAGCCAGTCCTGGACGGCGGCGAGCACCGTGCCCGCGGCGGACCGGGCCGCGTCGGGGACCTCGCGCGGGCCGGTGTCCGGCACGGGCAGGACGACCACGTCCGGCACCGGGTCGCCGGACCGCACGGCGTCCCGCAGGGCGGCCAGGTCGGCGAAGGACTCTGCGCCCTCGATCGCCGGGCCGTCACCGCCGCCGAGCAGGGCCAGACGCGGCTCGTCGGCCGAGGCCGCGGGCAGGGCGGTCCAGTCCAGCTGGTACAGCGCGTCCAGCCGGGGCCCCGCCTCCAGGCCGGCGGCCGACACGGGCCGCATGGCGAGGGCGTCGACGGTCAGGACGGGCAGCCCGGCGGTGTCGGTCATGGTCACCGACACCGAGTCGGCGCCGTTCGGCGCCAGCCGAACGCGTGCGGTGGTGGCGCCGGTGGCGTGGAGGCGGACCCCCCCGAAGGAGAACGGCAGCCGGGGCTCCACCTCGGTGGCGCCGTCGAGGGCCGAGGCCACCTGGCTGTGCAGGGCCGCGTCCGCCAGCGCCGGGTGCACCCCGAACCGTCCGGCCTCCGCCGCGCCGGGCTCGCCCAGCGCGACCTCCGCGAACAGCTCCTCGCCGCGCCGCCACAGGGCGCGCAGCCCCTGGAACACCGGGCCGTACGCGTATCCCCACTCCCGCAGGCGCTCGTACAGCCCGTCGGTGCTCACCGGCTGGGCCCCGTCCGGCGGCCAGGTGCCCGCCCCGGCCTCCGGGGGCATGGCCGCCGGTTCAACTGTCAGGGTGCCGGTGGCGTGACCGGTCCACTCGGCCGGTACGCCGTCGTCCCCGGCGGTGGCGCGGGAGAACACGCGCACCGGGCGCTGTGCGTGCTCGTCGAGCCCGCCCACGGTCACCTGGACGTCCACGGCCCCCTCGGCGGGCAGCACCAGCGGGCTCTGGAGCACCAGTTCCGCCACCTGCTCGCAGCCGACGTAACTCCCGGCGCGCAGGGCGAGTTCCACCAGCGCGGTGCCCGGCACCAGCACCCGGCCGAGCACCGCGTGGTCGGCCAGCCACGGGTGGGTGTCCCGGGACAGCCGGCCCGTGAACACGAACCGGTCGTCCTCGGCCACCTCCACACCGGCGGCCAGCAGCGGATGTCCCACGAGCGAGAGACCGGCCCCGGACACATCGCCCACCGCGTGGCCCGGCCCGGCCAGCCAGTAGCGCCGCCGCTCGAAGGCGTACGTCGGCAGGTCCACCGGTGTGCCGTCGCCGAACACCGCGCGCCAGTCGACGTCCACGCCGTGCACCCACAGCTGCGCCAGCGAGGTCAGCATCCGCCGGACCCCGCCGTCGTCGCGCCGCAGGGTCCCGGTGACGACCGCGTCCCGGCCGCTCGCCTGCGCGGTGTCCTGCACCGGCGGCAGCAGCACCGGGTGCGGGCTGACCTCCACGAAGACGGTGTTGCCCTCGGCGAGCAGGGCGTCGAGGGTGTCCTGGAAGCGGATCGGCTCGCGCAGATTGCGATACCAGTACTCGGCGTCCAGCGTCTCGCCCCGCACCGGCGCGGCGGTGACGGTCGAGTACATGGCCACATCGCCGGCCCGGGGGGTCACGGGCGCGGCCAGCTCCAGCAGTTGGTCACGCACCCGCTCGGTGTGCGGCGTGTGCGACGCGTACTCGATGCCGACCTTGCGCGGCCGCAGCCCGGCGGCCTCCGCCGCGGCGCGCACCTCGGCCAGCGCGTCGAGGTCGCCCGCGACGACGGTGGACTCCGGCCCGTTGACGGCCGCGATCCACACCCCGTCCCGGCCCTCGATCAGCTCGCCGGCCCGCTCGGGCGACGCCGCGACGGACACCATCGCGCCCTTGCCGGACAGATGCTCCGCGAACACCCGGCTGCGCAGCGCCACCAGCCGCGCCCCGTCCTCCAGCGACAGCGCGCCGGCCGCGCAGGCTGCGGCGATCTCGCCCTGGGAGTGGCCGACCACCGCGGACGGGACCACGCCGAGGGAGCGCCACAGCGCGGCCAGCGACACCATCACCGCCCACAGCACGGGCTGGACCACGTCGTCCCGCTCCAGCGGCTCCCCGTTCCGCAGCACCTGGATCGGGTCCCAGTCGAGGTGCGGCGCCAGCGCCTGGGCGCACTTGTCCATCGAGTCGGCGAACACCGGGGCGGCGTCGAGCAGTTCGGTGGCCATGCCGGCCCACTGGGAGCCCTGGCCGGGGAAGACGAACACCACGCCGGAGGCGTCGGCCGCGGCCGAGCCGGTCACCACGTGTGCGGACGGCTCGTCGCCGACGACCGCGTCCAGCCCGCCGAGGAGCCCGTCCCGGTCCCCGGACAGCACGACGGCACGGTGCCGCAGACCGGCCCGGGTCAGCGCCAGGGACCGGCCGACGCCGACCGGGTCGGCGGTGGCGGCGGATTCGCGCAGCCGCGCCGCCTGGGCGCGCAGCGCGTCCGGGGTGTGCCCGGACACCACCCACGGCAGCGCCGCGCCCGCCTCGGCGAGCGGGGTGCTCCGGTCGGTCTCCGGGGCCGGCTCGTCGTCCGCGGGTGCCTGCTCCAGGATGAGGTGCGCGTTCGTGCCGCTGACGCCGAACGAGGAGACCCCGGCCCGGCGGGGCTGCCCGGTGTCGGGCCACTCGGTGGCGGCGGTCACCAGCCGCACCGCGCCCGCGCTCCAGTCGACGTGCGGGGTGGGCTCGTCCACGTGCAGGGTGGGCGGTACGACGCCGTGGCGCAGCGCCATCACGGTCTTGATGATGCTCGCCACGCCCGCGGCGGCCGCGGTGTGGCCGATGTTGGACTTCACCGAGCCCAGCAGCAGCGGCCGGCCCTGCGGCCGGTCCTGGCCGTAGGTGGCCAGCAGCGCCTGCGCCTCGATCGGGTCGCCCAGCGAGGTGCCCGTGCCGTGGGCCTCGACCACGTCCACCTCGGACGCGGACAGCCGGGCGCCGGCCAGCGCCTGGCGGATCACCCGCTGCTGGGACGGGCCGTTGGGGGCGGTCAGCCCGTTGGACGCGCCGTCCTGGTTGACGGCGCTGCCGCGCATCACGGCCAGCACCTGGTGGCCGTTGCGGCGCGCGTCGGACAGCCGCTCCACCAGCAGGACGCCGACGCCCTCGCCCCACGCGGTGCCGTCCGCCCCGGCGGCGAAGGCCTTGACCCGGCCGTCGGGCGCCAGGCCCTGCTGCTTGCTGAACTCGGTGAACATGCTGGGGGTCGACATCACCGTCACCCCGCCGACCAGCGCCATCGTGCACTCCCCGGTGCGCAGCGAGTGCGCGGCCAGGTGCAGCGCCACCAGCGACGACGAGCAGGCCGTGTCCACGGTGAGGGCCGGGCCCTCCAGGCCGAGGGTGTAGGAGATCCGGCCGGAGGCGACGCTGGCCGCGTTGCCGATGCCCACGTGGCCCGCCACGTCCTGCTGGGACCCGCCGAGCAACAGGGTGGCGTAGTCCTGGCCGTTGGTGCCGACGAAGACACCGGTCCGGCTGGAGCGCAGCGACCCCGGGTCGATATGGGCCCGCTCGAGCACCTCCCAGGACGTCTCCAGCAGCAGCCGCTGCTGCGGGTCCATCGCCAGCGCCTCGCGGGGCGAGATCCCGAAGAACTCGGCGTCGAACTCGGCGGCCTCGTAGAGGAATCCGCCCGCCCGGGTGGCCGAGGTGCCGCCCTGGCCCTGGTCGGCGCCGAACAGCCCGCCCAGGTCCCAGCCGCGGTCGGCGGGAAACTCCGCGATGGCGTCGGTGCCGTCCGCCAGCAGCCGCCACAGGTCCTCCGGGGAGCCGACGCCGCCGGGGAACCGGCAGCTCATCCCGACGATGGCGATCGGCTCCCGCTCGGCTTGCTCGACCTCGCGCAGCCGCCCGCGGACCTTGTGCAGGTCGGCGGTCACCCGCTTGAGGTAGTCGAGAGTCTTGTCGTCGTCACCCATCGTGGATCCCATCCGTGTCCTGCGCCCCTTTTCCTGCTCGCCGCTCACGTTTCCTGCTCGCCGCTCACGCTCAGATGCCGAGTTCGTTGTCGATGAAGTCGAAGACCTCGTCCCGCGTCGCGGAGCGGATGTGTTCGGCCGTGGTGGTCTCCGTGGCCGCCTCGTCCGCGTCACCGCCCCAGCGCGCCAGCAGCGCCTCCAGCCGGGCCACGATGTCCGGGTGGGAGCCCGTGCCCGCCGCGACCGTCGCGAGGCTGCTCTCCAGCCGGTCGATCTCCGCGAGCACCGAGGCCTCGGTGACCTCGTCCCCGCCCAGCGCGGCCCGCAGATGTCCGGCGAGTTCACGGGGTGTCGGATAGTCGAAGATCGAGGTGGCGGGCAGGGTCAGCCCGGTGGCCTCGCTCAGCCGGTTGCGGAACTCGACCGCCGCCAGGGAGTCGAAGCCGAGGTCCCGGAAGGGTTTGCCCGGCTCGATCCCGTCGATGGTGGCGTGTCCGAGCACCTGGGCCGCCTGGGTGCGGATCAGCTCGACCAGCGCCTGCTGCCGCTCGGGGCCGGAGAGTCCGGCGAGCCGCTGGTCCAGCCGCGCCGCGGTGTCCGGCGCGGGCTCGGCGGGGGCCTGGGCCCGCCGGGCCTCGGGGATCTCGTCGAGCAGGGTGCTCGGCCGCGCCGCGGTGAACGACACCGCGAACCGCTCCCAGTCGACGTCCGCCACGGTCAGCAGCGGCTCGTCGTGGTCGATGGCCTGCTGGAGCACATCGAGCGCCGCCTGTGGTGCGAGCGGGCGGACGCCGCGCCGCCGCAGATGCGCCTCGGCGTCGTCCCGCGCGGCCATGCCGCCCCCGCCCCAGGGTCCCCAGGCGATCGAGGTGGCGGTGCGGCCACGGGCCCGGCGCCGCTGGGCCAGGGCGTCGAGATACGCGTTGGCCGCGCCGTACGCGCCCTGGCCGGCGCCGCCCCAGACCCCTGCGGTCGACGCGAACAGCACGAAGGCGTCCAGGTCGGTGTCGGCGAACAGCTCGTCGAGGTTGCGCGCGCCGTCGACCTTGCCGCCGCAGACGGCCGCCAGCTCCGCCGGGCCGGTGTCCGCGATACCGGTGGGCGACGCGATGCCCGCGGTGTGCATCACCGCACCGACCTTGACGCCGTCGGCCGTGAGTTCGCTGAGGAGGGCGGCCAGCGCCTCCCGGTCAGCGACATCGCAGGCGGCCACCGTCACCCGGGCACCCAGCTCGATGAGTTCGGCCTCCAGCTCCGCGGCCTCGGGCGCGGCCGGGCCCCGGCGGCTGGTGAGCACCAGGTGTTCGGCTCCGGCGCGGGCCAGCCGACGGGCCACATGGGCGCCCAGCGCCCCGGTGCCTCCGGTGATCAGCACGGCTCCGCGCGGCGTCCAGCGGGGTCCGGCGTCCGGGGCGGTCAGCGGCGCCCTCGTCAGCCGCCGGGCCATCAGCCCGCCGGACCGCACGGCCACCTGGTCCTCGCCCGTGGCGCCCGCCAGGACGGCGCACAGCCGGGCGGCGGCGCGCGGATCCGCGTTGACGGGCAGATCGACCAGCCCGCCCCAGCGATCGGGGTGTTCGAGGGCGGCCACCCGGCCGAGGCCCCACAGCTGGGCCTGGTCGGGGTCGACGTCCTGGTCGCCCGCGACCGCCACCGCGCCACGCGTCACCCACCACAGGGGCGCCGCGATCTCGAGCTCGCCCAGCGCCCGTACGAGGGCGAAGCCCGAGCCCAGGGTCCACGACGGGTCCGCGGTGCCGGAGAGCGCCAGCAGGGACAGGACCCCCCGCACGGGCGCGTCGGGCCGGGCGGCGCGCAGCCGCTCGGCGATGGCCTCGGGCGCGTGGCCGGTGAGGTCGGCGCGGACGACATCGACCCCCTGGCGGGCCAGGGCTTCGAGGTACTCGTCGGCGGCCGCTCCGCCAGCGGTGACGACCAGCCAGGTGCCGGTGAGCGTGGCGGCCGGTTCGGCGATCGGCCGCCAGGTCACGCCGTAACGCAGGTCCTGGAGCGCCGAGCGCTCCTGGGAGCGGCGGCGCCAGTCCGACAGCACGGGCAGCATCTCCCGCAGCGGAGAGTGTCCCTTCTCCTCTCCGTCCACGCCCAGCGTGCGCGCCAGCGCGTCCGCGTCCCCGCTCTCCACGGCGGACCAGAACGCCTGGTCGGCCGCCGTGGCGGGGCCGCCGTCGGCGGTGAGCGCGGGCGCGTCCAGCCAGTAGCGCTCGCGTTGGAAGGCGTAGGTGGGCAGGTCGAGCCGCGCGGCCGGGGTCAGCGTGGGCCAGTCGACGGCCGTGCCACGGGTGTGCAGCCGGGCCAGGGCCTGGGTGAACGTGGTGATCTCGTCGTGGTCCGGCCGGGTGGTCGGCACCGCGAGGGAGGGGATCTCCGTGGTGATCGAGGCGAGGTGGTCGGCGGCGAGAGCGGTCAGCGTGGTGTCGGGGCCGATCTCGACGAAGTCCGTGACACTCTGCTCGCCCAGCCACTTCAGACCGTCGGCGAACCGCACCGCCTGCCGGGCATGGCGCAGCCAGTAGTCGACACTGCCGATCTCCTCGGCCGCGAGCACCTCTCCCGTCACGTTGGACACGATCGGGACACGCGGCTCACCCCACGCGACACCGCCCAGCACCTCGGCGAACTCCGCCAGCATCGGCTCCACCAACGGCGAGTGGAACGCCCGCTCCACCCGCAGTCGGCGCGTGCGCCGGCCCTCTTCCCGGGCCAACCCCACCACCCGCTCCACCGCGTCCTCGGCGCCGGACACCACGACCGACCGCGGGCCGTTCACGGCGGCCACCGCCAACCGCTCCGCCTCCCCGCCGATCCACCCGACGACCTCAACCTCCGTGGCCTCCACGGCAGCCATCGCGCCACCCGAAGGCAGCCCCGCCATCAACCGGCCCCGCGCGGCCACCACCCGCGCCGCATCCCCCAACGACCACACACCCGACACATGAGCCGCCGCCAACTCCCCCACCGAATGCCCGATCAGGAAATCAGCACCCACCCCACACGCCTCAAGCATCCGGAACAGCGCCACCTCGAACGCGAACAGCCCCGCCTGCGTGCAGTCCGTTCGATCCACCAACTCCGCCTCCGCCGAACCGGCCTCGGCGGAGAGAACCTGGTCCAGCGGCAGGCCGAGCAGTCCGTCGAACGCCTTGCAGACCTCTTCGAGCGCCTCGGCGAACACCGGCAGCGCCGACAGACCACGGCCCATCCCCGGCCGCTGTGAACCCTGACCCGAGAACAGGAAGGCGGTCGAGCGGCCGGATGTCGCCACTCCCGACACCACGTGCTCCGTGGTCTCCCCTGACACCACCGCGGCCAGGCCGCGCAGATGGTCCTCGCGGTTCCCGGCGATCACCACGGCGCGGTGTTCCAGCGCCGCGCGCGAGGCCTCCAGCGACCAGCCGATCCGCGCGGAGTCCGCCTCACTCGCGATGGCGAACTCGCGCAGCCGCGCGGCCTGGCCGCGCAGTCCGGCCGCCGAGCGGCCCGACACCACCCACGGCACGGGACCGGAAACCGGAGCCGCGTCGATGGGCGCCCCGCCGTCGTTCCGACCCTCGTTCCGGTCGTCGGGCGCCTGCTCGATGACCACATGTGCATTGGTGCCGCTGATGCCGAAGGAGGACACCGCCGCACGGCGCGGCCGCTCGTCCTGGGGCCACGGCCGGCCCTCGGTCACCAGCTCCACCGCACCCGCCGACCAGTCCACATGCGGGGTCGGCTCATCCACGTGCAACGTACGCGGCACCAGCCCATGGCGCATCGCCAGCACCATCTTGATGACCCCGGCGACGCCCGCCGCGGCCTGGGTGTGGCCGAGGTTCGACTTCAGCGAGCCGAGCAGCACCGGGTGGTCGTCCGCCCGCTCCTGTCCGTAGGTCGCGATCACCGCCTGTGCCTCGATGGGGTCGCCGAGCGGGGTGCCGGTGCCGTGCGCCTCGACCACGTCCACCTCGGCGGCGGACACCCCGGAACTGGCGAGCGCCTGACGGATGACCCGCTGCTGCGACGGGCCGTTCGGCGCCGTCAGCCCGTTCGACGCGCCGTCCTGGTTCACCGCCGTGCCCCGCACCACACCGAGGATCCGGTGTCCGTTGCGCCGGGCGTCCGACAGCCGCTCGACCAGCAGCAGGCCCACGCCCTCCGACCAGGTGGTGCCGTCCGCGCCGGCCGCGAAGGACTTGCAGCGGCCGTCCGGCGCCAGCCCCTGCTGCCTGCTGAACTCCACGAAGGCGGCCGGGGTCGACATCACGGCCACGCCGCCGGCCAGGGCGAGCGAGCACTCGCCCTGACGCAGCGCCTGCGCCGCCAGGTGCAGGGCGACCAGCGAGGACGAGCAGGCGGTGTCCACCGTGACGGCGGGGCCCTCGAAGCCGAAGGTGTAGGCCAGACGGCCGGTGGCGATGCTGCCGGTGTTGCCGTTGCCGAGGAAGCCCGCGACATCCTCCGGGACGGTCCGCAGCCGGGTGGCGTAGTCGTGGTGCATCAGCCCGGCGAACACCCCGACCCGGCTGCCCCGTACGGCGCCCGGGTCGATGCCCGCGTCCTCGAACGCCTCCCAGGACGTCTCCAGCAGCAGCCGCTGCTGCGGGTCCATGGCCACGGCCTCGCGCGGCGAGATGCCGAAGAAGGAGGGGTCGAACTCGGCTGCGTCGTAGAGGAAGCCGCCCGCGCCCACCGGGCCGTCGGGTCCGTGCAGCTCCGCGACGTCCCAGCCGCGGTCGTCGGGGAACCCGGAGATCGCGTCCCGGCCGTCCATGACCAGCTGCCACAGATCCTCGGGCGACCGCACCCCGCCCGGGTAGCGGCAGCTCATCCCGATGATCGCTATCGGCTCGTCGGCCGCGGCCACCGTGCGCGCCTCGTCGGCGACGGTCTCGCCGGTCACCAGCTGGGACCGCAGGTGGGCGGCCAGCGCCGCGGGGGTCGGGTAGTCGAACACCAAGGTGGCCGGAAGCCGCACGCCCGTCGCGGTGGCGAGCTGGTTGCGCAGCTCCACGGCGGTCAGCGAGTCGAAGCCGAGCTCGGAGAACGGCCGGTCGTCCGCGACAGCGCTGCCCGGCGCGTGGCCCAGGACGGCGCCGACGTGCCGCAGCACCAGCTCGAGCAGGGCCTTGTCGCGCTCGGCCTCGGACATCGTGTGCAGCCGCTCCCGCAGCCCCGTGTTCGCGCCGACCCGCGCGGCACGCCGGGCCGGGGTGCGCACCAGCGCCCGCAGGGCCGCGGGGACGGCCGAGCCAGCACCGCGTACGGCGGCGAGGTCGAGCGCCATCGGCACGAGCACCGGCTCGTCGGCGGCGAGGGCGGCGTCGAACAGCGCGAGCCCGTCCTCGACCGACAGGGCCGAGATCCCGCCGCGGGACACCCGCGCCAGGTCGCGCTCGCTCATGGCGCCGGACATGGTGGAGCGCTGCTCCCACAGGCCCCAGGCCAGCGACCGGGCGGCCAGGCCCCGGGCGTGGCGGTGGCTCGCCAGCGCGTCCAGGAACGTGTTGGCCGCGGCGTAGTTGGCCTGGCCGGCGGCCCCCGTCACACCCGCCGCCGACGAGAACAGCACAAAAGCCGTCAGGTCCATTCCGGCGGTGAGCTCGTGCAGGTTCCAGGCCGCGTCCGCCTTGGGGCGCAGCACGGCGTGGAGCCGCTCGGGGGTCAGGGAGGACACGATTCCGTCGTCGACCACACCGGCGGCGTGGACCACGCCGCGCAGCGGCCGGTCGGCCGGGATGGCGGCCAGCGCGCCGGCCAGGCTGTCGCGGTCCGCGGCGTCGCAGGCCACCACGGTGGCCTCGGCGCCCAGCTCGGCCAGTTCGGCCACGAGTTCCCCGGCGCCCGCGGCCCGGGCGCCCTGCCGGCCGACCAGCAGCAGGTGGGCCACGCCGTGGACGGCGGCCAGGTGGCGGGCCACGGCGCCACCCAGCGTGCCAGTGCCGCCGGTGATCAGGACGGTGCCGCTCGGATCCCAGACGGGCGCCGCAGCATCGCCGGGCGCCGCCGCCCGGGTCAGCCGGGGTGCGTACAGAACGCCGTCGCGGAGCGCCAGTTCGGGTTCGTCCGCGGCCCGCGCGGTCAGTACGGCGCGGATCAGCCCGGCCGCCGCCGCGTCGGGATTGCCTTCGGTGTCGGGGTGGTCTTCGGCATCGAGGTCGAGCTGCACGATGCGGTCCGGGTGCTCCGACTGGGCGGAGCGCACCAGACCCCGCACCGCGGCCTGCGGCAGGTCGGGGGCCCGTCCGTCGACGGAGGCCGCGTGACGGGTGACCAACACCAGCCGGGCCCCGTCGGGCCGGTCGTCGCCGAGCCAGGCGCGTACGGTCTCCAGTGCCCAGCCGGTGGCCGCCCTGGTCGCGTCCGGCGTGTCCCCGGGGAAGTCCGGGCACACCGCGAGCACCGCGTCCGGGGCGGGGGTGTCCTCGCGGTCGACGGCGGCCGGCGCGGCCAGGTCCTCGTACCGCTCGGCGTCGATCCCCGCCGCGCCGATCAGCGCGTCCGCGTCGGCCCCGAGGGCGGCCCACCGGAGGGCGGCCGTGCCGTCCTGCCCGGCCACCGGGGCCACCTCGGCCCAGCCGGGTCGGAAGAGCGAATCGCCGTGGCCACGCGCCGCCTGGAGCTGATCGCCGGTGACCGGACGCAGCGCGAGCGCGTCGATCGACGCCACCGGCAGCCCCTCGCCGTCGGCCACCGTCACCGCGATCCCGGCGGCGCTGGTCGGGGAGAGACGGACGCGCAGCGCCGTGGCCCCGGTGGCGTACAGCCGCACGCCCTGCCAGGAGAAGGGCAGACCGCTCGGGGCGTCGGTGCCGTCCGTCGCGGTCAGCAGGGAGATGCCGTGCAGCGCCGCGTCGAGCACCGCCGGGTGCAGGCAGTAGCGGTCGGCGTCAGCGGCCGCCGCCTCGGGCAGGCGGACCTCGGCGAACACCTCGGCGCCGCGCCGCCAGGCCGCGGTGAGCCCCTGGAACGCAGGTCCGTAGCCGAGCCCACCGTCGTTCAGCCGGTCGTAGACGCCGTCGAGCGCGACGGGCGCGGCGCCCTCGGGCGGCCATACGCCGGGCTCGGCGTGGCCCGTCGGCGCACCGTCGGAGAGCACACCCGTGGCGTGGGTGGTCCACTCCTCGGTGTCCTGGCGCCGCGCGTACACCGCGAGGGTCCGGCGGCCGCTGTCGTCGGCGCCGCCCACGGTCAGCTGGACCCGCACGGTGGCGTCCTCGGACAGGATCAGGGGTGCGTGCAGGGTCAGTTCCTCGACCACGTCGCAGCCCACTTCGTCGCCCGCGCGCAGCGCCATGTCGACGAAGGCGGCACCGGGGAACAGAACGGTGTCCAGCACCGCGTGGTCGGCCAGCCAGGGCTGTTCGGCCAGCGAGAGCCTGCCCGTGAGCAGTACGCCGTCGCCGTCGGCCAGGCCGACGCGCGCGCCGAGCAGCGGATGGTCGGTGGCCTCGAGCCCGACGGAGCCGACGGCTGCGTCCACGCCCACCGGAGCGGTCCGCTCGGGCCAGTAGCGCTGCCGCTGGAAGGCGTAGGTGGGCAGGTCGAGCCGCGCGCCCGGGGTCAGCGTGGGCCAGTCGACGGCCGTGCCCCGGGTGTGCAGCCTGGCCAGGGCCTGGGTGAACGTGGTGATCTCGTCGTGGTCCGGCCGGGTGGTCGGCACCGCGACGGCCATGTCTGCCGCAGCCTGGTCGGCGGCCAGACTGCTCAGCGTGGTGTCGGGGCCGATCTCGACGAAGTCCGTCACACCCTGCTCGCCCAGCCACTTCAGACCGTCGGCGAACCGCACCGCCTGCCGGGCATGGCGCAGCCAGTACTCCACACTGCCGATCTCCTCGGCCGTGACCACCTCACCGGTCACATTGGACACGATCGGAATACGCGGCTCACCCCACGCGACACCGCCCAGCACCTCGGCGAACTCCGCCAGCATCGGCTCCACCAACGGCGAATGGAACGCCCGCTCCACCCGCAACCGCCGCGTCCGCCGACCCTCCTCACGCGCGAGACCGACCACCCGCTCCACCGCGTCCTCGGCGCCGGACACCACGACCGACCGCGGACCGTTCACCGCGGCCACCGCCAACCGCTCCGCCTCCCCGCCGATCCACCCGACGACCTCAACCTCCGTAGCCTCCACGGCAGCCATCGCGCCACCCGAAGGCAGCCCCGCCATCAACCGGCCCCGCGCCGCCACCACCCGCGCCGCATCCCCCAACGACCACACACCCGACACATGAGCCGCCGCCAACTCCCCCACCGAATGCCCGATCAGGAAATCAGCACCCACCCCACACGCCTCAAGCATCCGGAACAGCGCCACCTCGAACGCGAACAGCCCCGCCTGCGTGTAATCCGTCCGATCCACCAACTCCGCCTCCGCCGAACCAGCCTCGGCGGACAACACCCGGCCCAACGGCACACCCAACAGCCCGTCGAACGCCCGGCACGCCTCCTCCAGCGCCTCGGCGAACACCGGCAGCGCCGACAAACCACGCCCCATACCCGGCCGCTGCGAACCCTGACCCGAGAACAGGAACGCCACCCGCCGGCCGTCCTGAACGGCACCGCTGGCCACTCCGCTCGCGGACTCCCCCGCGGCCACCGCATCCAGCCCCGCCAGAAACTCCTCGCGGTCCGCCGCGACCACCACGGCGCGGTGCTCCAGTGCGGCCCGCGAACTCGCCAGCGACCAGGCCACGTCCGCGGTCTCAGGGGCTCGGTCGGCCACGAACGCGCGCAGCTGGGCGGCCTGGCCGCGCAGCCCGGCCGCCGTGCGGCCCGACACCAGCCACGGGACGGCCGCGCCTGCCGCGGGCGCCGCCTGCCGCTCCGGCGCGGGAGGCGCGTCGGCCATGGGCGCCTGCTCCAGTACGACATGGGCGTTGGTGCCGCTGATGCCGAACGAGGACACCGCCGCGCGGCGCGGCCGCTCGTCCTGGGGCCATGAACGGCCCTCGGTCACCAGCTCCACCGCACCCGCCGACCAGTCCACATGCGGGGTCGGCTCATCCACGTGCAACGTACGCGGCACCACGCCATGACGGATGGCCATGACGGCCTTGATGACCCCGGCGACGCCCGCCGCGGCCTGGGTGTGACCGAGGTTGGACTTGACCGAACCGAGGAGCAGCGGCCGGTCCTCCGGCCGGTCCTGGCCGTAGGTGGCCAGCAGCGCCTGCGCCTCGATGGGGTCGCCCAGGGCCGTGCCGGTGCCGTGCGCCTCCACCATGTCCACCGCGGCGGCGGACACCCCGGAGTTGGCCAGCGCCTGACGGATCACCCGCTGCTGCGACGGGCCGTTCGGCGCCGTCAGCCCGTTCGACGCACCGTCCTGGTTCACCGCCGAGCCCCGCACGACCGCCAGGACGTCATGGCCGTTGCGCACCGCGTCCGACAGCCGCTCGACCAGCAGGACGCCGACGCCCTCGGCGAATCCGGTGCCGTCCGCGTCCGCCGCGAACGCCTTGCAGCGGCCGTCCGGCGCCAGCCCGCGCTGCCTGCTGAACGACACCATCAGCGCCGGGCTCGGCATGACCGTGACGCCACCGGCGACGGCCAGGGTGCACTCGCCCTGCCGCAGCGCCTGGACGGCCAGGTGCAGGGCCACGAGCGACGACGAGCAGGCGGTGTCCACCGTGATCGCCGGGCCCTCCAGGCCGAAGGTGTAAGCCACCCGGCCGGACGCCACGCTGCTCGCGTTGCCGGTCAGCAGGTGTCCGTCCAGGCCGTCGGAGGCGGTGAACAGATTCACCCCGTAGCCGGACACCGAGCCGCCGAGGAAGACACCGGTCGGGGAGCCGTGCAGGCCGCCCGGGTCGATGCCCGCGCGCTCGAACGCCTCCCAGGTGGTCTCCAGCAGCAGCCGCTGCTGCGGGTCCATGGCCAGCGCCTCACGGGGCGAGATGCCGAAGAACTCGGGGTCGAAGTCGGCCATGTCGTGCAGGAACCCGCCCACGCGGGTGTGCGAGGTGCCCGGCCGGTCGGGGTCCGGGTCGAACAGCGCGTCGAGGTCCCAGCCGCGGTCCGTGGGGAACGGCGACATGGCGTCCCGCTCCTCGGCCACCAGCTGCCACAGGTCCTCCGGTGAGCGCACCCCGCCGGGGAACCGGCAGCTCATGCCCACGATCGCGATCGGCTCGTCAGCCACCACAGCCACCGCCGCGGCAGCCGGAACCGCAGGCGCGGACACGCCCTCGCCATCCGCCCCCAGCCGCAACGCCAGCTCCGCCGCCAGCGCCACGGGGGTCGGGTAGTCGAACACCGCCGTCACCGGAAGCCGCAGCCCCGTCGCCGCACCCAGCCGGTTCCGCAGCTCCACCGCCGTCAGCGAGTCGAACCCCACATCCTTGAACGCCCGATCCGCACCCACCGCCTCGGCACCACCATGCCCCAACACCACCGCCGCCTGCGCCCGCACCAACTCCGTCAACACCCGATCCCGCTCGGCCACCGGCAACAGGGCCAGACGCTCGCGCAGACCGCCCTGCCCGGCAGCGGCGTTCGCGGCCACGCGCTTCGCCGAGGCGCGGACCAGACCGCGGAACAGCGGAGCCACGGCCTCCTGCTTGCGCAGCGCGGAGAGGTCGAGCCGGATCGGCACCACCTGCGGGCGCGGCATCCGGGCGGCCGCGTCGAACAGCGCGAGCCCCTCGTCGGTGGCGAGCGCCTGAACACCCGTGCGGCCCATCCGGTCCAGGTCGACCTGGTCCAGCTGCCCCGTCATCGCGCTGCGGTCGGCCCACAGGCCCCAGGCCAGCGACTGCCCCGGGAGCCCGGCCCGGCGGCGGGCCTGCGCCAGCGCGTCCAGGAAGGCGTTGGCCGCCGCGTAGTTGCCCTGCCCGGGCGCGCCGAACACGCCCGCGGCGGAGGAGAACAGCGCGAACAGCGACAGATCGCGGTCCCGGGTCAGCTCGTGCAGATGCCACGCCGCGTCCACCTTCGGCCGCAACACCACATCCAACCGCTCCGGGGTCAGCGCCGACACCACCCCGTCGTCCAGCGCCCCGGCCGCATGCACCACACCACACAACCCGGGCAACTCACCCAACAGCCCCGCCAACGCCTCACGATCCGCGACGTCACACGCCACCACCCGCGCCATGGCCCCCAGCTCCGCGAGGTCCGCGACAAGCTCCGCGGCACCCGGCGCCTCCGCACCACGACGGCTGGTCAACACCAGGTCAGTGAGGCGATGTTCGGTGGCCAGGTGGCGGGCCACGGCCGACCCGATGACCCCCGTACCCCCCGTGATCAGCACGGTCCCGTCGAGCGGGCCGGACGGCGGGGTGGTCAGCACCACCTTGCCGGTGTGACGGGCCTGGCTGACGTAGCGGAAGGCGTCCGGCGCCTGCCGGGTGTCCCACGCGGTCACCGGCAGCGGCGAGAGCACCCCCTGCTCGAACAGCTCCACCAGGTGCGCCAGCATCTCCTGCACGCGGTCGGGGCCGGCCTCCCCCAGGTCGAACGCCCGGTACGACACGCCGGGCCGCGCGGCGCCGACCTCGTCGGCGTCACGGATATCGGTCTTGCCCATCTCGAGGAACCGGCCCCCCGGCCCCAGCAGGCCGAGCGAAGCGTCCACGAACTCCCGGGCCAGCGAGTTCAGCACCACGTCCACGGCGCGGAACCGGTCGGCGAACTCCAGGGTGCGCGAGGACGCCAGCCGCTCGGCCGGAACACCCATGCCGCGCACCACCGGCCACTTCGGCTCGCTCGCCGTCGCGTACACCTCGACACCGAGGTGGCGGGCCAACTGGACGGCCGCCATGCCCACCCCACCCGCGGCGGCGTGCACCAGCAGCGACTCGCCCGCCCGCACCCCGGCCAGGTCCCCCAGCGCGTAGTAGGCGGTCAGGAACACGGCGGGCACCGAAGCCGCCTCGGCGAACGACCAGCCACCCGGCATACGCACGACCATCCGCGCGTCCGCCACCGCCAGCGGACCCGCGTACGCGCCCGACAGCAGCCCCATCACCCGGTCCCCCACCGCGAGACCGGTCACCTCCGGGCCGACCTCGACCACCACACCGGCGCCCTCGCACCCGAACACCGCGCCGGACAGCGGAACGACGCCCAGCGCGACCAGGACGTCCCGGAAGTTGACGCCGGTCGCGCGCACCGCCACCCGCACCCGGCCCGCGCCCAGCGGCGCCTCGGCCTCCGGGCACGGCACCAGGCGCAGCCCGTCCAGGGTGCCGCCGGTGTCCAGATCCAGGCTCCACGCCTCCGCGCCGTCGGGCACCGCCAGGGCTCCCGCGTCCGTCGGGGAGACCCGGCCGAGCCGTGGCACCGAGGCCACGCCCGAGCGCAGCACGGCCTCCGACTCGCCGGCCGCGGCCGCGGCCGCCACCACGGCGGCCAGCGCCGCCGCCGACTCCGCGGCACCGTCGATGTCCACCTGGAGAATCCGGCCGGGGTGCTCGGAGCTCGCCGAGCGCACCAGGCCCCGCACGGCGGCCTGGACGACATCGACCCGCTCGCCCGGCTCCGCCGCGATGCCCCCACGGGTCACCAGGACCAGCCGGGTGTCCTCCAGTTCGGGGTGGCCGAGCCACTCCCGTACCACGCCGAGCACCTGGGCCAGGAGCGCCCGGCTCGCGGCCGGGGCGTCCGCGCCCGGGGCTGCGGCGGGGCAGGGCAGCAGCACCGTCACGGGCAGCGACTCGTCACCGCGCGCCGCCGCGGCCACCGAGGCGACATCGGGGTACGACGGGGCGTCAAGGCCCGGTACGGCATCCTCGCCCAGGACCGCGACCCGCTCCGCCGCCTCGTCGGAGGCCACCGGCAGCGGCGCCCAGACCACCTCGTACATCGAGTCCACCGCCGGGCCCGCCACCGCGGCCGCGGTGAGCGGTCGGGAGGTGAGCGCGTCGACGGTGAGGACCGGGAGCCCGGCGTGGTCGGTCATCAGCACCGAGACCGCGTCGGGGCCGGCCGGGGCCACCCGGACCCGCGCCGAGGTGGCGCCCGTGGCGTGGATCCGGGCGCCGGAGAAGGAGAACGGCAGCTTGCGCTCCCCGCCGTCCTCCAACAGCACCACCAGGCTGCTCTGCAACCCCGCGTCCACCAGGGCCGGATGCACCCCGAACCGCCCGGCCTCGCCCGCTGCGGGCTCGTCCAGCGCGACCTCGGCGAACACCTCCTCGCCGCGCCGCCACACCGCGCGCAGCCCCTGGAACACCGGCCCGTAGGCGTAGCCCGCCTCCGCGAGGCGCTCGTAGACCCCCTCGGTCGGCACCGGCGCCGCGCCCTCGGGCGGCCACACCGTCTCCGGGGCCGCCGCGGGCTGCTCTGCGCCACCGGCGGCCACCGTGCCCGTCGCGTGGCAGACCCACTCCGCGCCGTCCTCGTCCGGCCCGGGGCGGTGCGGCCGGGAGTGCAGCCGTACCGCGCGCCGCCCCTGCTCGTCGGCCGGGTCGACGCCGACCTGCACCTCGACCGCGGTGCTGTCGTCCGGCACCAGCAGCGGGGCCCGCAGGACCAGTTCCTCCAGCCGGTCGCAGCCGGCGTACTCCCCGGCGCGCAGCACCAGCTCCAGCACGGCCGCGCCCGGCACCAGGGCCCGGCCCGCCACCGTGTGGTCGGCGAGCCAGGGGTGCGAGCCGGTGGACAGCCGGCCGGTGAACAGGGCCCCGCCGCCCTCGGCCACGCCGATCCCGGCCGCCAGCAGCGGATGGCCCAGCGGCGAGAGACCGGCGCCCGCCAGGTCGCCCACTCCGGAGCCGGTCCCCGACAGCCAGTAGCGGCGGTGCTCGAACGCGTACGTGGGCAGGTCCACCCGCTCGGTGTCGCCGCCGAACACGGCCCGCCAGTCGGGCCCGACGCCACGCACCCACAGCTCTGCCAGGGAGGTCAGCACGCGCCCCGGACCGCCCTCGCCGCGCCGCAGCGTCGCCACCGCCGTCACATCGGTGTCCGCGGCATGCCCGGCCTCCTCGATCGCGCCCGCCAGCACCGGATGGGGGCTGACCTCGAGGAACACCGTGCTGTCATCGCCGATGAGGGTCCGTACGGTCTCGTGGAAGCGGACCTGTCCGCGCAGATTCCGGTACCAGTACTCCGCGTCCAGCGCCTCGCCGTCGGCGAGCGCGGCCGTGACGGTGGAGTACATGGGGATGTCCCCGGCCCGTGGGGTGATCGGGGCGGCCAGCTCCAGCAGGGCGTCGCGGACCTGTTCGACATGCGGTGTGTGCGAGGCGTAGTCCACCGCGATCGACCGCGCCCGCAGCCCCTCGGCCTCGGCCGCCGCCATCACCTCGGCCAGTACGTCCGGGGTGCCGCCGAGCACCGTGGCGGCGGGGCCGTTCACGGCCGCGATCCACACCCCGTCGCGGTCGGCCAGCAGCTCCGTCACCCGCTCGGCGGAGGCGGCGACGGACACCATCCCGCCCTGGCCGGCCAGGTCCTCGGCGATCACCCGGCTGCGCAGCGCCACCAGCCGGGCCCCGTCCTCCAGCGAGAGGACCCCGGCCGCGCACGCCGCCGCGATCTCGCCCTGGGAGTGTCCGACCACCGCCGACGGCACCACGCCCATCGAACGCCACAGCGCGGCCAGTGACACCATGACCGCCCACAGCACGGGCTGCACCACGTCCACCCGCTCCAGCGAGCCGCCGCCCCGCAGCACCTCGAGCAGATCCCAGTCGATGTGCGGCGCGAGGGCCTCGGCACACCGCTGGACCGACTCGGCGAACGCGGGCGAGGACTCGAGCAGTTCGGTGGCCATGCCCACCCACTGCGAGCCCTGGCCCGGGAAGACGAACACCACGCCGTCGGGGGCCTGTGCCCCGACGGCACCGCTCACCACGTGGGCGGCGGGCTCCCCGGCGGCGACGGCGTCGAGACCGGTCAGGAAGGCGTCCCGGTCCCCGGCGACCACCACCGCGCGGTGCTCCAGCGCGGCGCGCGACGACGCCAGCGACCACCCCAGGCGCCGGTCCGCCTCGCCGGAGTCGGCGGCGAAGGTGCGCAGCCGGGCGGCCTGTGCGCGCAGTCCCTCGGCGGAACGGCCCGACACCGCCCACGGCAGCGCACCGTCCGCCGCCGCGGGGGCGAAGGGGGCGGGCGCGTCGGAGACCTCCTCGGCCTCGGGTGCCGTGACGGCCGGCGGCTGCTCGATGATCACATGCGCGTTGGTGCCGCTCACCCCGAACGAGGACACGGCGGCGCGCCGCGGCTGCCCGGTCGAGGGCCAGTCGGTGTTCTCGGTCACCAGCCGCACCGCGCCGGACTCCCAGTCCACATGCGGGGTCGGCTCGTCGATGTGCAGCGTCGCGGGCACGGTGCCGTGCCGCATCGCCATCACCATCTTGATGATTCCGCCCACGCCCGCCGCGGCCTGGGTGTGGCCGAGGTTCGACTTGAGCGAGCCGAGCAGCAGCGGGCGGTCGGCGGGCCGGTCCTGACCGTACGTCGCCAGCAGCGCGTCCGCCTCGATCGGGTCGCCAAGCGTGGTGCCCGTGCCGTGCGCCTCCACGACGTCGACCTGCACCGGGGACAGTTCGGCGTCGGCCAGGGCCTGCCGGATGACCCGCTGCTGCGAGGGCCCGTTGGGCGCGGTGAGCCCGTTGGACGCGCCGTCCTGGTTGACCGCCGAGCCGCGCACCACGGCCAGCACCTGGTGGCCGTTGCGCACCGCGTCGGACAGCCGCTCCACCAGCAGGACACCGACGCCCTCGGCGAGACCGGTGCCGTCGGCGCCGCCCGCGAAGGCCCGGCACCGGCCGTCGCGCGACAGGCCCTGCTGGCGGCTGAACTCGACGAACACCTCGGGGGTGGCCATCACCATCACCCCGCCGGCCACGGCCATCGAACAGTCGCCCCGCTGGAGCGCGTTCACCGCCAGGTGCAGCGCCACCAGCGACGACGAGCAGGCGGTGTCCACCGTGATCGCCGGGCCCTCAAGACCCAGGGTGTAGGCGATCCGGCCCGAGATCACGCTGTCCGCGCGGCCGGTGAGCAGATAGCCCTGGACCTCCTCGGGGGCGTCGGTCAGCTCGCCGCCGTAGCCGTGGAAGCTGGACCCCATGAACACGCCGGTGCGGCTGCCGCCCAGCGACGCCGGGTCGATGCCGGCCCGCTCGAACAGCTCCCAGGACGTCTCCAGCAGGAGCCGCTGCTGCGGGTCCATGCCCAGCGCCTCACGCGGCGAGATGCCGAAGAAACCCGCGTCGAAGTCGGCGGCGTCGTACAGGAAACCGCCCCGGTTCACATACGAGGTCCCGGGCCGTTCCCCGGCCACGTCGAACAGCCCCGCCAGGTCCCAGCCGCGGTCCGCCGGCACCTCGGAGATGGCGTCCGTGCCGTCGGCCACCAGGCGCCACAGCTCCTCGGGCGAGGTCACCCCGCCGGGGTAGCGGCAGCTCATGCCGACGATCGCCACCGGCTCACCAACCGCCGCCTCCGCGTCCCGCAACCGTGCCCGCGTCTCCTTCAGCTCCGCGGTGACACGCTTGAGGTACTCGAAGAGCTTTTCTTCATTCGCCATGGGTGACTGGTCCATCCTTGTGATCCCTAGCGGTCGGGAAGGCGTGTGCCGGGAGCCGGGTCACAGCTCTCCCAGTTCTTCGTCGATGAGCGCGAACACCTCGTCCTGGGAAGCCGAGTCCAGGCCCCAGTCCGTCGCGGGTGCCCGCGTCACGACCGAGGCCGGGCTCACCCGGCGCAGCAGCTTCTCCAGCCGCTCGGCCACCTCGTTCCGGGCCGGGTCGTCGTCGGGCATGGTGGCCAGCGCGATGTCCAGCCGGTCCAGGTCGGACATCACCGGGCTGACTTCGGTCTCGTCCCGGCACAGCTCGTCCCGGAGGTAGCCGACCAGGCCGGTGACGGTCGGGTAGTCGAAGATGAGCCCGGCGGGGAGCTTGCGCTGGACGGCGCCGCCCAGCCGGTTGCGCATCTCGACGGCGGTGACCGAGTCCAGGCCGAGCTCCCAGAACGGGCGGCCGGTGGGCACCGACTCGGGCCCGTCGTGGCCGAGGACGGCCGCGGCGTGGGTACGCACCAGGTCGCGCAGCACCCGCTCCTGCTCGGTCCGGCCGAGGCCGGCCAGCCGCTCCTCGAGCGACGGCCCCGTCTGATCGGGGGCGGCCCCGCCGGTGGCCGACTCCCGGATGCGGCGCACCTCTTCCAGATCGTGCAGCAGCGGGCTGGGCCGGGCGGCGGTGTACGCGAGGTAGAACCGGTCCCAGTCGATGTCCGCGACGACCAGGAAGGTGTCGTCGCCGTCGAGCGCCTGGCGCAGCGCCAGGACCGCCCGCTCGGGGGACATCACCGGGACGCCGTGCCGGCGCCGCAGATCGGCGACGGCCTCCTTCTCGGCCATCCCGCCCTGGGCCCAGGCACCCCAGCCGATGGAGGTGGCCACCTGGCCGTGGGCGCGTCGGTGCCACGCCAGCGCGTCGAGGTAGGCGTTGCCGGGCGCGTAGTTGGCCTGTCCGGCGGCGCCGAAGGTGCCGGCGGTGGAGGAGAACAGGACGAACGCCGACAGGTCCAGATCCGCGGTCAGCTCGTGCAGGTTCCGGGCGGCGCCGGTCTTCGCCCGCAGCACGGCGTCCGCCCGGTCGGCGGTCAGCGCGTCCAGCGGGCCGTCGTCCAGCACCGCGGCGGTGTGGAAGACGGCGGTGAGCGGCAGCTCGTCCGGGATGTCGGCGAGCACGGCCGCCAGCGCCTCACGGTCTCCGGCGTCGCAGGCGAGGAGGGTCACCCGGGCGCCGTCCGCCTCCAGGCCGGCCCGCAGCTCCGCGGCCCCCGCGGCGTCCGGTCCGCTCCGGCTGAGCAGCAGCAGGTGTTCGGCGCCGCGGGCGGCCAGCCAGCGGGCGACATGGCCGCCGATGGCGCCGGTGCCCCCGGTGATCAGTACGGTTCCGGTGGGGGTCCACTCGCGGGCGGGGGCGGCGGGCGCCGGGGTGCGGGCCAGCCTGCGGGCGAGGATACCGCCGGTCCGTACGGCGAGCTGGTCCTCCCCGGATCCGCCGGACAGCAGCCCGCACAGCCGGTTCACGTCCTGCTCGTCCGGCTCGGCCGGAAGGTCGATCAGCCCGCCCCAGCGGCCGGGGTGTTCCTGGGCGGCCACCCGGCCCAGCCCCCACACCAGCGCCTGCGCCGGGCTGACGGGGGCGTCGTCGGCTCCGTTGGTCACCGCGCCGCTGGTCACACACCACAGGGGCGCCGTGACACCGGCGGCCTCCAGCGCCTGGCACAGCGCCAGGACATGGGCGAAGCCGCCCGGCACCGCCGGGTAGGAGGGGTGCGGCCGCTCGTCCCAGGCGCTCACCGACAGCACTCCGGCCGGCTGAGCCGACTCGCCCGGCTCGGTCGGCTCGCAGGCCGTCCGCAGCTGCGCGGCGATGTCGGCGGGGCGGTCGGAGGAGATCACCACCGGCAGGGCCCTGGCGCCGCGGCGCTCGATGCCCGCCACCAGCGCGGCCACCCGGGGGTCCGCCTCGAATCCGGCGGAGACGGCCAGCAGCCAGGTGCCGGACAGGGGGGCCGGCGCGGTCTCGGGGACCTGCGCCCAGGCGATGCCGTAGCGCCAGGTGTCCACGGTGGCGCGCTCGCTCCGCTGCCGGTGCCAGTCCGAGAGCGCGGGCAGCACCGCGTTCAGCGAGGACCGTACGGACACGTCCTCGACGCCGAGGGTCGACGCCAGCCCGTCCGGGTCGAGCTGGTCCACCGCGGCCCAGAATGCCTCGTCCACTGCGGTGTTGCCCCGGGCCGCCTCGGGCTCCGACGGCGCGTCCAGCCAGTAGCGCTGCCGGTGGAAGGCGTAGGTGGGCAGCTCCACGGTCCGCCCGCCCTCGAAGGTGGTCGCCCAGTCCACGGCCACCCCGGTCACGAACACCTCGGCCAGCGCGGTCAGCAGCCGGTCCCGGCCGCCCTCGTCGCGCCGCAGGGTGCCGCCGATCGCGATGTCGCCGGGGTGGTCCTCGAGCGTCTCCGCCATGCCGGTGGTCAGCACCGGGTGCGGGCTGACCTCGACGAACACATCGTGTCCCGCACCCGCCAGGGCGCGCGTGGCCTGCTCGAAGAGCACGGTCTGGCGCAGGTTGCGGTACCAGTACTCGGCGTCCGCCGCGCCCGTGGCGAGGAGTTCGCCGGTGACGGCGGAGTACATGGGCAGCTCCGGCGTCCGGGACACGACCGGCGCGGCCAGGTCCAGCAGCGCCTCGCGCAACCGCGCCACCTGCGGGGAGTGGGAGGCGTAGTCCACCGGGATACGGCGTGCCCGCACCCCCTCGCGCTCACAGGCGGCCATCAGCTCCTCCAGCGCCTCCGGTTCACCGGCGACGACGGTGGAGCCGGGCCCGTTCACGGTGGCGACGCTGATGCGCTCGCCCCACGGCTTCAGCAGCTCCAGGGCCGCGCCCATGGGCCTGGCGAGCGAGACCATGCCGCCCTGCCCCGCCAGCTCCCGCGCGATGAGCCTGCTGCGCAGGGCCACGATCCGGGCGGCGTCGTCGAGCGACAGCACACCCGACACGGCCGCCGCCGCCAGCTCCCCCTGGGAGTGGCCCACCACGGCGGACGGCTCGACCCCGTGGGTCCGCCACACCTGGGCGAGGGACACCATCACCGCCCACAGCACCGGCTGCACCACGTCGACCCGGTCAAGCGACGGCGCGCCGGGGCGGCCGCGCAGCACGTCGAGCGGGGACCAGTCGATATGCGGCGCGAGAGCCGCGGCACAGCTTTCGAGGCGTTCGGCGAAGGCCGGGGAGATGTCGAGGAGTTCCGTGGCCATGCCGGCCCACTGCGAGCCCTGTCCGGGGAAGACGAACACGGTCTTCGCGCGCGCGGCCGCGACACCTTGGACCACACCGGCGGCCGGTTCGCCGCCGGCCAGCGCGGCGAGGCGGTGCAGCAGCTCCTCCCGGTCCCGGCCGACGACCACCGCGCGGTGGTCGAAGACGGCCCGGGTGGTCAGCAGGGACCGGGCGATGTCGGCGGGGGCCAGGTCCGGGGCGGCGGTCACCCGCTCGTGCAGCCGGCGGGCCTGGTCGCGGAGGCTCTCGGCGCTCTTGGCCGAGACGACCCACGGGACCGGCGCGTCGGCGACCGGGGCCGCGGGCGCCTCGGGCTCGGGCACCTGCTCGGGGATGTGCTCCAGGATCACATGCGCGTTGGTGCCGCTGATGCCGAAGGACGACACGGCGGCCCGCCGCGCCCGCCCGGTCTCGGGCCACGGCACACTTCCGTCGGCGAGCCGCAGCCCCCCGGCCGCCCAGTCGACGTGCGAGGTGGGCCGCTCGACGTGGAGGGTGCGCGGGACGACGCCGTGGCGCAGGGCCAGCACGGTCTTGATGACACCGGCGACACCCGCCGCGGCCTGCGTGTGGCCGAGGTTGGACTTCACCGAGCCGAGCAGCAGCGGCCGGTCCTCGGCCCGGTCCTGGCCGTACGTGGCCTGGAGGGCCTGCGCCTCGATCGGGTCGCCGAGGGAGGTGCCGGTGCCGTGTGCCTCCACGACGTCCACATCGGCGGCGCTCAGACCCGCGTTGGCCAGAGCCTGGCGGATCACCCGCTGCTGGGCGGGGCCGCTGGGCGCGGTCAGGCCGTTGGACGCGCCGTCCTGGTTGAGCGCGGAGCCGCGGAGCACCGCCAGCACCCGGTGTCCGTTGCGCCGGGCGTCGGAGAGCCGCTCGACGACCAGCATGCCGATGCCCTCGGCGAATCCCATGCCGTCGGCGTCGGCGCCGAACGCCTTGCAGCGGCCGTCGAGCGCGAGCCCGCCGATCCGGCTGAACTCGATCAGCGGCCGCGGGGTGGACATGACGGTCACCCCGCCCGCGACGGCCAGGGTGCACTCGCCCTGCCGGAGCGACTGGGCGGCCAGGTGCAGGGCCACCATGGACGACGAGCAGGCGGTGTCCACCGTGATCGCCGGGCCCTCCAGGCCCAGGGTGTAGGCGATCCGGCCGGAGGCCACGCTGTTGGCGCTGCCGTTGCCCAGGTATCCCTCGAAGCCGCTGAGCAGCCTGGGGAACCGCGAGGCGTAGTCGTTGTAGATCAGTCCGGTGAAGACGCCGGTCGAGGTGGCGCGGAGCGTGGTGGGGTCGATGCCCGCGCGCTCGAACGCCTCCCAGGTGGTCTCCAGCAGCAGCCGCTGCTGCGGGTCGGTGGCCAGGGCCTCGCGGGGCGAGATGCCGAAGAACTCGGGGTCGAAGTCGGCCATGTCGTGCAGGAATCCGCCGACCCGCGCGTAGGAGTCGTCCGGGAAGTGGGGGTCGCCCAGGTCGTCGACCTGCCAGCCGCGGTCGGTGGGGTAGGCGCCGGTGGCGTCCCGCTCGTCGATGAGCAGCTGCCACAGGTCCTCCGGTGAGCCCACCCCGCCGGGGAACCGGCAGCTCATGCCCACGATCGCGATCGGCTCATCCGCCACCACAGCCACCGCCGCAGCAACCGGAACCGCAGGCACGGACACGCCCTCGCCATCCGCCCCCAGCCGCAACGCCAGCTCCGCCGCCAGCGCCACCGGCGTCGGATGGTCGAACACCGCCGTCACCGGAAGCCGCAACCCCGTCGCCGCACCCAGCCGGTTCCGCAGCTCCACCGCCGTCAGCGAGTCGAACCCCACATCCTTGAACGCCCGATCCGCACCCACCGCCTCGGCACCACCATGCCCCAACACCACCGCCGCCTGCGCCCGCACCAACTCCGTCAACACCCGATCCCGCTCGGCCGGCGAGAGCGTGGCGAGACGCTCGCGCAGACCGCCGCCATCGGCGGGCGCGTTCGCCGCCACCCGCTTGGCCGGGGTGCGCACCAGGGCGCGGAAGAGCGGGGCGGGGTCCTTGTGCCTGCCCACCGCGGACACGTCGAGCCTGACCGGGACCGTGTGCGGACGCGGCATCCGGACGGCGGCGTCGAACAGCGCGAGGCCCTCGTCGGTGGTGAGCGCCTGGACCCCGCTGCGGCGCATCCGCTCCAGGTCGGCGGCGCCGAGCGCGCCGGTCATGGAGCTGCGGTCGGCCCACAGGCCCCAGGCCAGGGAGTGCGCGGGCAGCCCCTGGGCGCGGCGGTGCCAGGCGAGGGCGTCCAGGAAGGCGTTGGCGGCCGCGTAGCTGCCTTGTCCGGCGGCGCCCAGGACGCCTGCGGCGGAGGAGAACAGCGCGAACAGCGACAGATCGCGGTCCCGGGTCAGCTCATGCAGATGCCACGCCGCGTCCACCTTCGGCCGCAACACCGTGTCGAGACGCTCCGGCGTCAGCGCCGACACCACCCCGTCATCCAGCGCACCCGCCGCATGCACCACACCGCGCAGCCCGGGCAACTCACCCAACAGCCCCGCCAACGCCCCACGATCCGCCACATCACACGCCACCACCCGCGCCGTGGCCCCCAGCTCCGCGAGGTCCGCGACAAGCTCCGCCGCACCCGGCGCCTCCATGCCACGACGGCTGGTCAACACCAGGTCGGTGACGCGATGTTCGGTAGCCAGATGACGGGCCAGGGCCGAACCGATGACCCCCGTACCCCCCGTGATCAGCACGGTCCCGTCGAGCGGGCCGGACGGCGGGGTGGTCAGCACCACCTTGCCGGTGTGACGGGCCTGGCTGAGGTGGCGGAAGGCCTGCGGGGCCTGCCTGGTGTCCCAGGCGGTCACCGGCAGCGCGCTGAGCACCCCCTGCCCGAAGAGGTCCGCGAGGTGGGTGAGCATCTCCCCGAGCCGGTCGGCACCGGCCTCGCCGAGGTCGAACGCGCGGTAGCGCACCCCGGGCCGGGCCGCGGCGACCTCGTCGGCGTCACGGATGTCGGTCTTGCCCATCTCGACGAACCGCCCGCCGCTCGGCAGCAGCCCGAGCGAGGCGTCCACGAACTCCCTGGCCAGGCAGTTCAGTACGACATCGACACCCCGGCCGCCGGTCGCCTCGAGGAACCGGTCGGCGAACTCCAGGGTGCGCGAGGACGCCAGCCGCTCGGCCGGAACACCCATGCCGCGCACCACCGGCCACTTCGGCTCGCTCGCCGTCGCGTACACCTCGGCGCCCAGGTAGCGGGCCAACTGGACGGCCGCCATGCCCACCCCACCCGCGGCGGCGTGCACCGCCAGCGACTCGCCGGCCCGCAGATCGGCGAGGTCCACCAGCGCGTAGTAGGCGGTCAGGAACACGGCGGGCACCGAAGCCGCCTCGGCGAACGACCAGCCACCCGGCACACGCACGACCATCCGCGCGTCCGCCACCGCCAGCGGACCCGCGTACGCGCCCGACAGCAGCCCCATCACCCGATCGCCCACCGCGAGACCGGTGACCTCCCGGCCGACCTCGACCACCACACCGGCGCCCTCGCACCCGAAGAGCGATTCGGTGTTGGGAACCACGCCCAGCGCGACCAGGACATCCCGGAAGTTGACGCCGGTCGCGCGCACCGCGACCCGCACCTGGCCCGCCGCCAGGGGCGCCTCGGCCCTCGGGGACGCGGTCAGGGCCAGCCCCTCCAGGGTGCCCGCGGTGTCCAGGTCGAGCCCCCAGGCTCCGGCCGTGCCGGGCAGCGGCAGCGTTCCCGGGTCCGCCGAGGGCACGCGGGCCAGCCGCGGTACGGACGCCGCGCCGGAGCGGACGACGGCTTCCGACTCGCCCGCGGCCACCGCGGCGGCCGCCACCGCGGACAGCGCCGCCATCACCCCCGGGTCGGTCTCCGGGTCGGTGGCACCGTCGATGTCCACCTGGAGAATCCGGTGCGGGTGCTCCGACGCGGCCGAGCGCAGCAGTCCGCGCACGGCGGCCTGCGCCATGTCGATCCGGTCGCCCGGGGCCACGGCGATCGCGCCCCGGGTCACCGGAACCAGCCGTACGGCCTCCAGCTCGTCGTGCGCGAGCCACTCGCGCACCGGGCCGAGCACCGCGGCCAGCACCTCCCGGCTCGCGGCGGGCATGTCGCCGCCATCCCCGCGCGGGCAGGGAAGCAGCACCACCGGGGGCACCGGCTCGCCCGCGCGGACGGCCTCGGCCACGGCGGCGGCGTCCGGGTAGCGCGGCGCGTCGAGGCCGGGCAGGGCGTCGCCGAGGATCGCGAGCCCCTGCTCCGGCGCGTCGGCCGTGGCCAGAGACGCCCAGGTCACCTCGTACATCGAGTTGACCGCTGTGCCGGACATCGCGTCGGCGGACAGCGGGCGCGAGACGATCTGGTCGACCGTGAGGATCGGCAGCCCGGCCTGGTCGGTCATCCGCACCGAGATCGCGTCGGATCCGGCCGGGGCCATCCGGACCCGCGCCGAGGTGGCGCCCATGGCGTGGATCCGGGCGCCGGAGAAGGAGAACGGCATCATCCGCTCCGCCTCGCCCTCCGCCACCGTCACCAGCCGTGTCTGAAGCGCCGCGTCGACCAGCGCGGGGTGTACGCCGAACCGCTCCGCCTCGCCCGCGGCGGCCTCGTCCAGCGCGACCTCGGCGAACATCTCGGCGCCGCGCCGCCATACCGCGCGCACGCCCCGGAACACCGGTCCGTAGGCGTAACCGGCCTCCGCGAGGCGCTCGTAGAAGCCGTCGATGTCCACGGCGACCGCGTCGGCGGGCGGCCAGGCGGTGTCCTCGGCCGCGGGCTCGCCGGCGGGCGCGGTGATGAGCGTTCCGGTGGCGTGGCCGGTCCACTCCTCCTCGTCATCGGTCCGGCCCGGGCGGTGCGGCCGGGAGTGCACCCGGACGGCGCGGCGGCCCAGTTCGTCGGCGGCGTCGACGCCGACCTGGATGTCGAGGGGGGTGCCGTCGGCGGGCAGGACCAGGGGCGCGTGCAGCACGAGCTCGTCCAAGTGGTCGCTGCCGACCGACTCGCCCGCGCGCAGCGCGAGTTCCATGACGGCCGCGCCCGGCAGCAGGACCCGGTTCAGCACGGCGTGGTCGGCGAGCCACGGCTGGGCGGCCGTGGACAGACGGCCGGTGAAGACGCAGCCGTCGCCGTCCGCCAGCGTGACGGCGGCCGCCAGCAGCGGATGGCCCACGACGGACAGCCCGGCCCCGGCGACATCGCCGACGCCGGCGGTGCCGCGCAGCCAGTAGTGGTCGCGCTGGAACGCGTAGGTGGGCAGGTCCACGGGCGCGGCGGCGCCGCCGAAGACCGCCTTCCAGTCGGGCTCGACTCCCCGCACCCACAGCTCGGCCAGCGAGGTCAGCACGCGGCGCGGGCCGCCCTCGTCGTGCCGCAGGGTGCCCACGGCGAGGACGTCGGTGTCGACGGCGTGCCCGGCCTCCTGGATGGCGCCCGCCAGCACGGGGTGCGGGCTGACCTCCAGGAACACCCGGTCACCCTGGTCGAGCAGAACCCGCACGGTGTCATGGAACGCCACCCGCTCCCGCAGATTGCGATACCAGTACTCCGCGTCCAGCTCCACACCCGTCACCGGCGCCCCGGTCACCGTCGAATACATCGGCACATCACCCACACGCGGCACAATCGGCCCCGCCAACTCCAGCAACCGCCCCCGGATCCGCTCCACATGCGGCGTATGCGACGCGTAATCCACCGCCACCCGACGCGCCCGCACCCCCACCGCCTCAGCCGCCGCCAGCACCGCGTCCAGCGCCTCCGGGGATCCGGCCACGACGGTGGCGGCCGGGCCGTTGACGGTCGCGATCCACACGCCGTCATGTCCTTCGAGGAGCTCCTCGACGCGCTCGACGGAGGCCGCGACGGACACCATCCCGCCGAGGCCCGCCAGCTCTCCCGCGATGGCACGGCTGCGCAGCGCCACCAGCCGCGCACCGTCCTCCAACGACAACGCCCCCGACACACACGCCGCCGCGATCTCACCCTGCGAATGGCCGATCACCGCCGACGGCTCCACACCCGCCGAACGCCACACCTGAGCCAGCGACACCATCACCGCCCACAACACCGGCTGCACCACATCCACCCGCTCCAGCGGACCCTCCTCGCGCAACACCTCCAACAGATCCCACTCGATATGCGGCGCCAACGCCCCCGCACACTTCTTGATCGAGTCGGCGAACGCCGGGGAGGTGCCGAGGAGTCCGGAGGCCATACCGACCCACTGCGACCCCTGGCCCGGGAAGACGAACACCACGCCCGTGGGCGCGCCGGTGGTCTCGCCGCTCACCACGTGGGCCGCAGGCTCCCCGGCCGCGAGGGCGTCGAGGCCGCTCAGGAAGGTGTCCGGGGCGTCGCCCACGACCACGGCACGGTGCTCAAGGCCCGACCGGGTCGACGCCAGCGACCAGCCGATGCCGGCCGGGTCCCCGTGTTCGGCGGCGACGGAGCGCACCCGTCCTGCCTGGGCCTTCAGGGCGGCGGCGGACCGGGCCGACACCGGCCACGGGAGGGCGCCGGTGAGCGCGGCCGGGGCGGGGGCGTCGGCGGGCTCGCGCTCGTCCGCCGGGGCCTGTTCGAGGATCACATGCGCGTTCGTTCCGCTCACTCCGAACGAGGACACCGCGGCCCGCCGCATCCGGTCGCTCTCGGGCCAGGCCAGATTGTCCGTGGCCAGCTCGACCGCGCCGGACTCCCAGTCCACATGCGGGGTCGGTTCGTCCACGTGCAGGGTGCGCGGTACGACGCCGTGGCGCAGCGCCATCACCATCTTGATGACACCGGCCACGCCCGCCGCGGCCTGGGTGTGGCCGATATTCGACTTGACCGAGCCGAGCAGCAGCGGCCGGTCCCCTGGCCGGTCCTGGCCGTACGTCGCCAGCAGCGCCTGCGCCTCGATCGGGTCGCCCAGCGACGTACCCGTGCCATGAGCCTCCACGGCGTCCACGGCGGCGGCGGACACCCCGGCGTCGGCCAGCGCCTGACGGATCACCCGCTGCTGCGCAGGACCGTTCGGCGCCGTCAGGCCGCTCGACGCGCCGTCCTGGTTCACCGCGCTGCCCCGCACCACGGCCAGCACCTGGTGGCCGTTGCGCACCGCGTCCGACAGCCGCTCCACCAGCAGCAGGCCGACGCCCTCGGCCGCCCCCATGCCGTCCGCGGTGGCCGCGAACGCCTTGCACCGGCCGTCCCGCGACAGGCCCTGCTGCTTGCTGAACTCGGTGAACAGGTCCGGGGTCGACATCACGGCGACACCGCCGGCCAGCGCCAGGGAGCACTCGCCCTGCCGCAGCGAACGGACCGCCAGGTGCAGCGCCACCAGCGACGACGAGCAGGCCGTGTCCACGGTGAGGGCCGGGCCCTCCAGGCCGAAGGTGTACGCGATCCGGCCCGACGCCACGCTGCCCGCCACGCCCGTCATGGCGTGGCCCTCGACCTCTTCGGGGACCGCGGGCAGCCTGCTGCCGTAGTCGCGGAAGCTGGAGCCGATGAACACGCCCGTCCGGCTGCCGCGCAGCGCCGCCGGGTCGAGACCTGAGCGCTCGAACAGCTCCCAGGAGGTCTCCAGCAGCAGCCGCTGCTGCGGGTCCATCGCCAGCGCCTCGCGCGGTGATATGCCGAAGAAGGAGGCGTCGAACTCGCCCGCGTCGTGCAGGAATCCGCCCCGGTCCACATACGAGGTGCCCGGCCGGTCGCCCGCGGGGTCGACCAGGCCGGCCAGGTCCCAGCCGCGGTCGGCCGGGAAGCCGGTTATGGCGTCCCCGCCGCCGGACACCAGCCGCCACAGGTCCTCGGGCGACGCGACCGCGCCGGGATAGCGGCAGCTCATCCCGACGATCGCCACCGGCTCGCTGTCCGCAGTCTCCACGGCCCGCAGCCGCGACCGCGTCTCCTGAAGTTCCGCGGTGACCCGGGTCAGGAAGTGGCGAAGCTTCTTGACGTCATCCATGTTCTTGCCCTCGATCGTGGGTCAGTTGTGGGCGTGCGTGCGTGATGTCGTTGCCGATGGCGCGCGACGGGTCAGGAGATCCCGAATTCCTTCTCGATGAAGTCGAAGATCTCGTCATTCGACGCGTCCTCGAGCTCCGCGGAGTCCACGGTGTCCTCGGCCGGCCCGTCGCCGGTGGACGACCACAGCAGATGCCGCAGCCGCCCGGCGATGGCCGCTCTCGCCGGATCCCCGTCCGGCAGCTCCTTCAGCAGGACCTCGAGCCGGTCGAGTTCCGCGGCGCCGGCGTTCTCGGGCTCCTGGGACCCGCCGAACATCTCGGCGTCGAGATAGCGGGCGAGGTCGGCCACGGTCGGACGGTCGAAGACCACGGTGGCGGGCAGCCGCAGACCGGTCGCGAGGCCCAGCCGGTTGCGCAGCTCCACCGCGGTGACCGAGTCCAGGCCCAGTTCGAGGAACTGCCGCCGGGGGTCCACCGCATCGGCGGAGTCGTGGCCGAGCACGGCCGCCGCCTGGGTTCGTACAGCGTCGAACAGCTGCCGCTCGCGCTCCTGCGCGCCGAGGCCGGCGAGCCGGTCGTGCAGCGCGTGGGTGGTGTCCGTGCCGGTGGCCTCGCCCGTGCCCAGGGCCTGCCGGGTCTCGGGCAGCTCGTCGAGCAGACGGCTGGGGCGTGTCGCGGTGTAGGCGTGGGCGAACCGGTCCCAGTCGATGTCGGCGATGACGACGGCCGTGTCGCCGTGGGCGAGCGCGGCCTCCAGCGCCAGGACGGCGGACTCCGGGGGCAGCAGCGGTACGCCGTGCCGGACCCGGACATCGGTCACCGCGTCCCGTTCGGCCATGCCGCCCTGCGCCCAGGATCCCCAGGCCACCGAGGTGGCCACCAGCCCGCGCGAGCGCCGGTAGGCGGCCAGCGCGTCCAGGTAGGCGTTGCCGGGGGCGTAGTTGCCCTGGCCCGCCATGCCGACGGTGCCCGCCAGCGAGGAGAACAGCACGAACGCGGACAGGTCCGAGCCCAGTCGCGCGGTCAGCTCGTGCAGCCGCCAGGCCGCGTCGGCCTTGACCCGCAGCACGCTGTCGACCTGGTCGAGCGTCAGGGCGGTCACGGCCCCGTCGTCCAGTACGGCGGCGGTGTGGAACACCGCGGTCAGCGGGTACGCGTCGGGGATCGAGGCCAGCAGGTCGCGCAGCGCGCCGGTGTCCGCGATGTCACAGGCGGCCACCGTCACCTCGGCGCCCGCGGCGGCCAGCTCGGCCACCAGGTCGGCCGCGCCGGGGGCGGCCTGCCCCTGGCGGCTGACGAGCAGCAGGTGCCGGGCGCCCTGGGCGGCCAGCCTGCGGGCGACCTGCCCGCCGAGGGCCCCTGTGCCGCCGGTGATGAGCACCGTTCCCTCGCCCGGGGTCCAGCCGTCGCCCGCCGCGTCGCCGAGCGGCGCCCGGACGATCCGGCGGCCGAACGTTCCGAACGGACGGACCGCGACCTGGTCCTCGCCACTCCGGTCGGCCAGCACCGCGCACAGCCGGCCGAGGTCCTTGGCGTCCGGGGCGAGGGGCAGATCCACCAGGCCGCCCCAGCGTGCGGGCAGCTCCTGCGCCACGACCCGGCCCAGCCCCCAGACCAGCGCCTGGGCCGGTCCGGTGAGCGGGTCCTGGCCGCCGACGGACACCGCGCCCCGGGTGAGGCACCACAGCGGGGCGGCCGCGCCCGACTTCTCCAGCCCCTGGATGAGCAGCAGCGTCCGGCCGAAGCCGGCCGGCACGGCGGGCGTGCCGTCGAGGGGCGACTCGTCGTCGGCGAGCAGGGACAGCACTCCGGCCGCCTCGGTGTGCGCGGCGAGCACATCGGCCCACCGCTGCCCGTCCTCGGGGGCCGCCAGCGGTTGGACGGCCGCTCCGTGTTCGCGCAGGGCCCCGGCGACCGCCTCGTACAGCTCGCCGTCGAGCTGCTCGCGGGTGCCGGCCACCAGCCAGGTGCCGGAGAGGGTGGCCGACGCGTGGCCGGTCAGCGGCTTCCAGTCGGCCCGGTACCGCCAGGACTCCATCGCGGAGGCCGCCTTGTGGCGCCGGTGCCACGCCGTCAGGGCGGGCAGCACGGCCGTCAGCTCGGGGCCCGCGTCGTCCAGCCGCAGGGTTCGCGCGAGTCCTTCCAGGTCCTCGCGCTCCACGACCTCCCAGAAAGCGGCGTTCTCGTCGGCGGCCGCCGAGGGGCGCGAGGCGGCGGAGTCGAGCCAGTAGCGCTTGGGCTGGAACGCGTACGTGGGCAGGTCGACGCGGCGGCCTCCGGTGCCCGCGAACACCCGGGCCCAGTCGGGGCCCGTGCCCCGTACCCACAGCTCGGCGAGCGAGGCCAGGAACCGCCGGGAGCCTCCTTCGCCGCGCCTGAGGGTGCCGGTCACCGCGGTGTCCACCGACCGGACGCGGCCGGCCTCCTGGATGGCGCCCGCCAGCACGGGGTGCGGGCTGACCTCCAGGAACACCCGGTCACCCTGGTCGAGCAGAACCCGCACGGTGTCATGGAACGCCACCCGCTCCCGCAGATTGCGATACCAGTACTCCGCGTCCAGCTCCACACCCGTCACCGGCGCCCCGGTCACCGTCGAATACATCGGCACATCACCCACACGCGGCACAATCGGCGCCGCCAACTCCAGCAACCGCCCCCGGATCCGCTCCACATGCGGCGTATGCGACGCGTAATCCACCGCCACCCGACGCGCCCGCACCCCCACCGCCTCAGCCGCCGCCACCGTCTCGTCGAGGGAGGCCAGATCGCCCGCGACGACGACGCTGTCCGGGCCGTTCACCGTGGCCACCCACACTCCGTCGCGTCCTTCGAGGAGCTCCTCGACGCGCTCGACGGAAGCGGCCACGGACACCATTCCACCGAGGCCGGCCAGGTCCTCGGCGATGGCGCGGCTGCGCAGCGCCACCAGCCGCGCACCGTCCTCCAACGACAACGCCCCCGACACACACGCCGCCGCGATCTCACCCTGCGAATGGCCGATCACCGCCGACGGCTCCACACCCACCGAACGCCACACCTGAGCCAGCGACACCATCACCGCCCACAACACCGGCTGCACCACATCCACCCGCTCCAGCGGACCCTCCTCGCGCAACACCTCCAACAGATCCCACTCGATATGCGGCGCCAACGCCCCCGCACACCGCTCGATGGAGTCGGCGAACGCCGTGGACGCTTCGAGGAGTTCGGTCGCCATGCCGACCCACTGCGACCCCTGCCCGGGGAAGACGAACACCGCGCCCCGGGACCCGCCGGACACCTCGCCGCTCACCACATGGGCGGCGGGCTCCCCGGCCCCGAGGGCGTCGAGCGCCCGCAGAAAGCCCTCCCGGTCGTCCGCCACGACCACCGCGCGGTGCTCGAGCCCCGCCCGGGTCGACGCCAGCGACCAGCCGATGTCGGCGGTGTCGGCCTCCGAGGCGGCGGCGAACTCCCGCAGCCGGGCCGCCTGGCGGCGCAGACCGTCCGCCGAGCGGCTCGACACCACCCAGGGCAGCGCCCCCGTGTGCGCCGGCCGCTCGTCGGCGGAGAGGTCTGCGGCGGCCGGGGCCTGTTCGAGGATCACATGCGCGTTGGTGCCGCTCACCCCGAACGAGGAGACGGCAGCCCGCCGCACCCGGTCGAGTTCGGGCCAGGCCAGATTCTCCGTCACCAGCTCGACCGCACCGGACTCCCAGTCCACATGCGGGGACACCGCGTCCACGTGCAGCGTCGCGGGCACGATCCCGTGGCGCAGCGCCATCACCATCTTGATGACCCCGGCCACGCCGGCGGCCGCGGAGGTGTGGCCGATGTTGGACTTGAGCGAGCCGAGCAGCAGCGGGCGGTCGGCGGGCCGGTCCTGGCCGTAGGTGGCCAGCAGCGCCTGCGCCTCGATCGGGTCGCCCAGCGACGTACCCGTGCCATGGGCCTCGACCACGTCCACATCCGCGGCCGACAGCCGGGCGTTGGCCAGGGCCTGGCGGACCACCCGCTGCTGCGAGGGCCCGTTCGGTGCGGTGAGCCCGTTGGACGCGCCATCCTGGTTGACCGCGCTGCCCCGCACCACGGCCAGCACCTGGTGGCCGTTGCGCACCGCGTCCGACAGCCGCTCCAGGAGCACCACCCCGACGCCCTCGCCCCACGCGGTGCCGTCCGCGCCGGCGGCGAAGGGCTTGCACCGGCCGTCGGCGGCGAGCGCGCGCTGGTGGCTGAACTCGGTGAAGACCGTCGGAGTCGACATGACCGTCACCCCGCCGACCAGCGCCAGGGAGCACTCGCCCTGCCGCAGCGACTGCACCGCCAGGTGGAAGGCCACCAGCGACGAGGAGCACGCGGTGTCCACCGTGATGGCCGGGCCCTCCAGGCCGAAGGTGTACGCGACGCGGCCCGAGGCCACACTGCCCGCGGCGCCGGTGAACAGATAGCCCTCGGTGCCCTGCGGATCGACGGAGCCGCTGCCGTAGCCGTGCGGGACGGCGCCGACGAACACGCCGGTCCGGCTGCCACGCAGCGCCGCCGGGTCGAGACCGGCCCGCTCCAGGGCCTCCCAGGAGGTCTCCAGCAGCAGCCGCTGCTGCGGGTCCATCGCCAGCGCCTCGCGCGGCGATATCCCGAAGAACTCCGCGTCGAACTCGGCAGCGTCGTGAAGGAAACCGCCCTGCTGGACGGAGCTGGTGCCGGGCCGGCCGGGGTCCGGGTGGGACAGGTCCTCCAGGGGCCAGCCGCGGTCGACCGGGAAGCCCGAGATCACATCCCGGTCGGACAGCAGAAGCTGCCACAGGTCCTCCGGGGAGCGCACATCGCCGGGGAAGCGGCAGCCGGTCGACACGATCGCGATGGGGTCGTCGGCGGCCACGGGGGCGTCGTCCGCCGTCACCGTGCCGTCCTCGCCGAGGAGCCGGTCCCGCAGGTGCTCGGCGAGCGCGAGCGGCGTGGGGTAGTCGAACACGACGGTGGGCGAGAGGTTCACCCCGGTCGCGGCCGCGAGCCGGTTCCGCAGCTCCACGGCCGTCAGCGAGTCGAAGCCCGCCTCGCGGAACGCCCGCCCGACCTCGACGTCGCCGGGTGCGGACCAGCCCAGCACGGCGGCCGCGTGGGCGCATACCTCGTCCAGCACCACGCGCGTCCGGTGCGCGGCGGAGGTCGCCTCGGCCACCCTCCGGGGGAAGCCCTCGAGCGCCTCGGGCACGGGCGAGGACGGCAGGTCGACGCGGGCCTCGGCGCCGGAGGACGTGGGGGCGAGCCAGTAGCGGTCGCGCTGGAAGGCGTAGGTGGGCAGCTCGACAGGGTCGCCGCCGGGGGTGAACACCCGCGACCAGTCGGGGGCCGGGCCACGGATCCAGAGCGCGGCCAGGGAGGTGAGGACCTGGTCGATCCCGCCCTGGTCGCGCCGCAGGGTGCCGACCGCGAGGACATCGGGGCCCTCGGCCTCGCCGCCGCCTTCGGTCTGGAGCACCGCGGTGAGCACCGGGTGCGGGCTGACCTCGACGAAGACCGTGTGTCCTGCGTCGCGCACGGCCCGCACGGTGTCCTGGAACCGCACCGGCTCCCGCAGATTGCGGTACCAGTACTCGGCGTCGAGCGCCCGGCCCTCGACCGGTGCGCCGGTGACGGTCGAATACATCGGGACGGCTCCGGGCCGCGGCGCCACCGAGGCGGCACCGGCCAGCAACGGCTCCCGGATGCGCTCGACATGGGGGGTGTGCGAGGCGTAGTCGACCGCGATCATCTTCGGCCGCAGCCCGGCGCTCTCGGCCTCGGCCATCACCTCGGCGACGGCCTCGGGCGTGCCGCCGACCACCGTGGCGGACGGGCCGTTGACCACCGAGATCCAGACGTCGGCGCGGTCCGCGAGCAGCTCCGTGACGCGGTCGGCCGAGGCGGCGATCGACAGCATCCGGCCGCCGCCGGCCAGTTCGGCCGCGGCCAGGCGGCTGCGGAGGACCACCAGCCGCGCCCCGTCGGCGAGCGACAGCGCGCCGGACACACAGGCGGCCGCGAGCTCTCCCTGGGAGTGTCCGATCACAGCGGCCGGGGATATGCCCGCCGCTTGCCACATCTGTGCCAGGGACACCATCACGGCCCACAGCACCGGCTGCACGATCTCCACGCGCCGCAGTGCGTCCGCGTCGCGTACGGCCGCGAACAGATCCCAGTCGACCTCGGCCGCCAGCGCCTGGGCGCACGCGTCCATCGAGGCGGCGAACGCCGGGGAGGACGCCAGCAGTTCGGTGGCCATGCCGGCCCACTGGCCGCCCTGGCCGGGGAAGACGAACACCACTCCGCCCGGCTGGGCCGGGGCGGTCCCGCTCACCACGCCCGCGGCCGGCTCCCCGGCCGCGAGGGCGCCGAGACCGGCCAGGAAGGCGTCCCGGTCCTCGGCGACCACCACGGCGCGGTGTTCCAGCGCGCCGCGCGTCGTCGCGAGCGACCGGCCCAGGTCCTCGGGCGTGGCGTCACCGGCGGCGGCGAACGCGTGCAGCCGCTCGGCCTGGGCCCGCAGGCCGCCGGCGGTACGGGCCGACACCACCCAGGGCAGCGCGCCACGGCCGCGCATCGCGGGCACGGGCGCGGACTCGCCGGCTGGTGCGGGCTCGGCTGCGAGGGGCTCCTGCTCGATGATCACATGCGCGTTGGTCCCGCTGATCCCGAAGGACGACACGGCCGCGCGCCGGGCCCGGTCGCGCTCGGGCCAGGGCATGCCCCGGGTCACCAGCGCGACCGCGCCGGTGGCCCAGTCGACCTGTGACGTCGGCGCGTCCACGTGCAAGGTGGCGGGGACCAACCCGTGCCGGATGGCCATCACGGTCTTGATGACTCCGGCGATGCCCGCGGCCGCCTGGGTGTGACCGATGTTGGACTTCACCGAACCCAGCAGCAGGGGATGGTCGCCGGGGCGCTCCTGGCCGTAGGTGGCCAGCAGCGCCTGGGCCTCGATCGGGTCGCCCAGCGCGGTTCCGGTGCCGTGGGCCTCCACCACGTCCACGTCGGAGGAGGCCAGGCCCGCGTCGGCCCAGGCGTCGCGGATGACCCGCTGCTGGGACAGCCCGCTGGGCGCCGTCAGACCGTTGGACGCGCCGTCCTGGTTGACCGCCGAGCCGCGCACCACGGCCAGCACCCGGTGTCCGTTGCGCCGCGCGTCCGACAGCCGCTCGACCAGCAGCATCCCGGCGCCCTCGGCGAAGCCGGTGCCGTCGGCCGCGGCCGCGAACGCCTTGCAGCGGCCGTCCCGCGCGAGGCCCTGCTGGCGGCTGAACTCGGTGAAGATGCCCGGGGTGGACAGCACCGTCACCCCGCCGACCAGCGCCAGCGAGGACTCCCGCTGGCGCAGGGACCGCACCGCCAGATGCAGGGCCACCAGCGACGATGAGCAGGCCGTGTCGACGGTGATGGCGGGGCCGGTCAGCCCGAGCAGATAGGCGATGCGGCCGGAGGCGATGCTGGTGGTCTTGCCGGTGAGCAGATAGCCGTCGAGGGCCTCGGGGGCGTCGTGCAGCCGCGGCCCGTACTCCTGGTCCATGGTGCCGACGAAGACACCGGTCCTGCTGTCCCGCAGGGTGTCCGGGGCGATGCCCGCCCGCTCCAGCAGCTCCCAGGAGGTCTCCAGCAGCAGCCGCTGCTGCGGGTCCATCGCCAGCGCCTCGCGCGGCGATATCCCGAAGAAGCGCGCGTCGAAGTCGGTGACCCGGTCGAGGAATCCGCCTCCCTCGGCGAAGCTGCCGCCGGTGGCGTCGGCCTGGCGCAGCCGCTCCAGATCCCAGCCGCGGTCCTCGGGGAACCCCGAGATCGCGTCCCCGTCGGTGGCGACCAGCCGCCACAGATCCTCGGGGGAGGCCACCCCGCCGGGGAAGCGGCAGCTCATCCCGATGATGGCGATGGGCTCGTCGGGGTCGGCCGGGGTGGCGGCGCGGGCGGACGGCGCGGCGGCCGCCGCGGGCCGGTGGCCGGTCCGCGCGGTCTCGAGGTGGCCGGCCAGCCCGGCCGGGGTGGGGTGGTCGAAGAGGGTGGCGGTGGTCAGCCGTACGCCGAGGGCGGTGTTCACCCGGCCGCAGAGTTCGCCGAGCATGACGGAGTCGAACCCGAGGTCCTTGAACGTCCGTCGTACGTCGAGCTCCGCCGACGACGGCTGCCCCAGCACGGCGGCGGTGTTGCCCCGCACCACGCGCATCACGTCGTCCGGCCCGTCCGTGGCCGGGGGCTCCGGCTCCGCGACGGCGGCGGACGGCGTGTCGGCGGGGGTGTCGACGGCGGGCGCGTCGGCTCCGGAGGCGTCGAGCCAGTGGCGGTCGCGCTGGAAGGCGTAGGTGGGCAGGTCGGTACGGCGGGCGCCGGTGCCCGCGAACAGCCGGGCCCAGTCGGGAGCGGCGCCGTGGGCCCACAGCTCGGCTATGGAGGTCAGGAACCGCCTGGCGCCGCCCTGGTCGCGGCGCAGCGTCCCGCCGGCGAATACGTCGGCGCCGGCCGCCTGACCGGCCTCGGCCACCGCGGTGGTGAGCACCGGATGCGGGCTGACTTCGAGGAACACCGTCTTCCCCGACTCCAGCAGGGCACCGAGGGTGTCCTGGAAGAGCACCGGCTCCCGCAGATTCCGGTACCAGTACCCGGCGTCCAGCTCCGCGCCGTCGACGGGCGCGCCGGTGACGGTCGAGTACAGCGGCACCTCGCCGGTGCGCGGGGCGATGGGGGCGGCCAGTTCCAGCAGCCGCTCGCGCACCCGCTCGACGTGCGGCGTGTGCGAGGCGTAGTCCACCGCGATGGTCCGGGTCCGCACACCGGCCCGCTCACAGGCGGCGACGGTCTCGGCGAGGGCTTCGGGGCCGCCCGCGACGACCGTGGCGGCGGGGCCGTTGACGACCGCCACCCAGACGCCGTCCCGGTCCGCCAGCAGCTCCCGCACCCATGCGACGGGGGCCGCGATCGAGACCATGCCGCCGAGGCCCGCCAGCTCCTCGGCGATGGCGCGGCTGCGCAGCGCCACCAGCCGGGCGCCGTCGTCCAGCGACAGGGCGCCGGACACACAGGCGGCCGCGATCTCACCCTGGGAGTGTCCGACCACCGCGGTCGGGGAGATGCCCGCCGCGCGCCACACCTGGGCGAGCGAGACCATCACGGCCCACAGCACCGGCTGTACCACGTCCACGCGCTCGAGCGGGTTGTCGCCCGAGGTGTTCCGCAGGACGTCCAGCAGGTTCCATTGGATGTGCGGCGCCAGCGCCGCCGCGCACTTCTCGACGGAGTCGGCGAACACCGGTGAGGAGTCGAGGAGTTCGGTCGCCATGCCGACCCACTGCGACCCCTGTCCCGGGAAGACGAACACCACGTCGGCGGCCTCGCCCGTGGCGGTGCCTTCTACGACGTGTTCCGCGGGGTCGGCGGAGGCGATCGCGGCCAGCCCGCCGAGGAACTCCTCGCGGTTTCCGGTCAGCACCACGGCGCGGTGTTCCAGCGCGGCCCGCGACGACGCCAGCGACCATGCGATGTCCGCCGGGTCGGCGGTTGCGGCGCCGGTCGCGGCAGCGGTTGCGTCGGCAGTCTGGTCGGCGGCGAACTCCCGGAGCCGTGCCGCCTGTCCACGCAGTCCGCGCGCGCTGCGGCCGGACACCGGCCAGGGCAGCACGGGGCCGAGGTCCAGGACCGGGATCGCCGGGTCCGCGGGGGCCGGCTCGTCGACGGCGGGCGCCCGCTCGACCACCACATGCGCGTTGGTGCCGCCCATCCCGAACGCGGACACGCCGGCCAGCAGCGGTGCGTCGGGCCGCGGCCACGGGGTCAGCCCGGTCTGCACCCGCAGGTTCCACTCGGCCAGCGGGATACGGGGGTTGGGCGTCTCGAAGTTGAGGCTGGCGGGGAGCCGGCCGGCCTTCAGGGCGAGCAGCACCTTGATCAGGCCGGTGATGCCGGCGGCGCCCTCCAGGTGTCCCACGTTGGTCTTGGCCGAGCCGACCAGCAGCGGGGAGTGCGGCTGCCGCGACGCGCCGAACACGGACGCCAGGGCGGCCGCCTCGATGGGGTCGCCGACCGCGGTGCCGGTGCCGTGCAGTTCCACGTACTGCACCTCGTCGGGGCCGATCCCGGCGTCGGCGCAGGCCCGGCGCAGCACGTCCTCCTGGGCGGTCTGGCTGGGGGTGGTGAGGCTGTCGCCGCCTCCGTCGTTGTTGACCGCGCTGCCGCGCAGCACACCGTGGATCCGATCGCCGTCGGCGAGCGCCCGCGCGAGGGGCTTGAGGAGGACGAAACCACCGCCCTCGCCCCGGACATAGCCGTTGGCGCGGGCGTCGAAGGTGAAGCAGCGGCCGTCCGGTGAGAGTCCGCCGAACCGGGAGACGCTGAGGGTGCCGTCGAAGGTGAGGTTGAGGTTGACCCCGCCGGCGAGGGCGAGTTCACACTCTCCGCTGCGCAGGCTCTGGCAGGCCATGTGCACGGCGACGAGGGAGGAGGACTGGCCGGAGTCGACGACCAGGCTCGGTCCGCGGATGCCGAGCAGATAGGAGAGCCGATTGGCGATCATGCTGCGGTGCAGGCCGGGCAGCGTGTGATGGGTGACCGCCGTGGTGTCCCGCCGCCGGGTCAGCGTGGCGTAGTCGTCGCTGATGGCTCCGATGAAGACACCCGCCCTGCGCCCCGAGACCCGGTCCGGGGCGAGCCCCGCGTCCTCGAGGGCCTCCCAGCCGAGTTCGAGGGCGAGTCGCTGCTGGGGGTCCATGGCCGCCGCCTCGCGCGGCGAGATGCCGAAGAAGTCGGCGTCGAAGCAGTCCACTTGATCGAGGAAGGCGCCGTGTCCCGGAGCCTGTGCCGCCTCGTCGGGGTGGCGGGCCCACCGGCCGGGCGGCACCGGGGTCACCGCGTCGGCGCCGTCGTGGAGCAGGCGCCAGAAGTCAGCCGGTGAATTCGCTTCGGGTAAGCGGGCGGATATCCCGACTACTGCGATCGCCCTGTCGACGTGAGCATGCCGTAACGAATCCACTGACATGGACAATTACATCCCCCGTCGCGCTTCGGTTCCCATGCTCAGCATATTAGAGATGATCACTTAAAGGCCAGCGGCCGACGACCTGACAACCGTTCGAATAAATTCTTCCGAACATCTGTTGCAACTTCAGACAACCGTCGGGATGAACTCCGGCGTCAACGTGATCTCCGCAATCACTCTATAGCTGCCTGTTCGGACCACAAGTCAAAAGTGACGCTGATCACATGTTACAGACTTGTGGAACCGCCCGACGACCTCACAACCTCCCGCGACACACGGCCGGAACATGAACGCGGTGGCCGCTTGACAGCCCGGGGCGCATCGCGTTTGGCTGTGATCACACAAGGCATCACCGGACAACACGGCGACCCCCATCAATCTGGCCGGAAACCATCCGGTCAACAGACTCCGTGAGACACGACAGCGACGTCGGTCGGCACCGGATCGGATTGCCGGATTCCGGTTGTCACACCGCCCGCAGGTGGCGGTCGAATTCAAGCCAACCCACAAGCGACCACACAGCTCTGCGCGGTAGCAGGGGAACGAGGAGTGGACCGGTGACCTGCAACTCTCCAGGCCGTCCCACGTCGTCAGGCGGGCCGGACGCCTGCTTACCCGCGCGGATCGCGCGGTCCGCGCAGGCCGTCGACGGCGCGGGCCGCAACCTCTGGGAATTTCACCAGTGGTTCGGGGAGTACAGTGCGAGCGATTCGTCGCGGGTGCGCCGCATCCCGTGGGACGATTTGACAGGCTGGCGATTCGAGGATAGGACGGGGAATCTCGTCCATGAGACCGGCCGATTCTTTTCCATACAAGGTTTGCGGATAAGGAACGACCAGGGGCCCGTTCGTGATTGGGCGCAGCCGATCATCGTCCAGCGAGAAGTCGGCATATTAGGAATCCTGGTCAAGGAGTTCAATGGCGTACTGCATTGTCTGATGCAGGCCAAGATGGAACCCGGAAACCGCAACGGTATACAGCTCTCCCCCACCGTGCAGGCGACCAGGAGCAACTACACCGGGGTGCACGGCGGACGTCCCGTACCTTATCTGGAGTACTTCCGGGATCCGTCGTCCAGACAGGTACTGGCCGACGTCCTGCATTCGGAACAGGGTTCCTGGTTCCACCGGAAACGCAATCGAAACATGATTGTCGAGGTAACCGAGGACGTGGAGCCGCTGGACGGCTTCCACTGGCTCACCATCGGCCAGTTGCACGCCCTGCTGGCCGAGGACGACCTGGTGAACATGGACTCGCGCACCGTGCTGTCCTGCCTCCCGTTCGCGGGCGACCCGGGCGGGGACGACGAGAACGGCGACAGGAAAGCGCCACACACCACCGGTCACCTCCGCAGCTGGATCAACGACGCGCGGGTCCGCTCGGACCTCGACGCCACTCTCACCGGCCTCGGCGAGGTCCAGGGCTGGCACCGGTCCGCGGACCGGATAGCGCATGAATCCGGCCTCTTCTTCGACGTCATGGCGGTGGATGTGCGCACCGGCAGCCGTGAGGTCGGCGGCTGGGCGCAGCCGATGATCGAGTGCCGGGACACCGGGATCGTGGCCTTCCTGGTCAAGCACGACGCGGCGACAGGGGAACTGCACGCCCTGGTCCATCTCAAGGCGGAGCCGGGCTTCGTGGATGTGGTCGAGCTGGCCCCGACGGTGCAGTGCACCCCGCAGAACTACAAGGTCCTGCCGGCCGAGGCGTACCCCCCGTTCCTGGACGAGGTGCTGGGCGCCCCCGTGGACACCATCCGCTTCGACACCACGCTCTCCGAGGAGGGCGGCCGGTTCTTCCACACCCGCAGCCGCTATCTCGTCGTCGAGGTCGACGCGGACCGCGATCTGGCGGTCCCCGACGACTTCCGCTGGGTGACCATGCGCCAACTGGCCCGCTTCCTGCGCCATAGCCACTATGTGAACGTCCAGGCCAGAAGCCTCATCGCCTGTCTGCACAGCCTGATGTCCGAAACGGAACTGAGTGACTGAGTGATGGACAACCCCTCCGAGCCCACTCCCGTGCGCGTCGGCGTCCTCGGCGCGTCCTCGATAGCCCGGCGGCGGACGCTCCCCGCGATGCGGGACCTCCCCGAGGTCACCATCGTCGCCATCGCCAGCCGCGATCCGCAGAAGGCGGAACAGTTTGCCGACGACTTCGACTGCGCCCCCGTCCACGGCTACGAGCGACTGCTGGACCGGGACGACATCGACGCCGTCTATGTCTCGGTCCCCAACGCCCTGCACCATCTGTGGGCGCGCCGCTTCCTCGAGTGCGGCACACACGTGCTGGCCGAGAAACCGCTGACCACCAGGGCGGCGGACACCGCGGAGCTGGCGCGCCTCGCGGCGGAGCGCGGGCTGGTGCTGCGCGAGAACATCACGTTCGTCCACCATGGGATGCACCGTCGGGTGGCCGAGCTGCTGGCGGCCGGCCGCATCGGCCGGCTCCGGCACATCGACGCCTCGTTCTGCTTCCCGCCGCTGCCCGCCTCCGATGTGCGCTACCGGCCCGAACTCGGCGGCGGCGCCCTGCTCGACGCGGGGATCTACCCCGTACGGCTGGCCCAGTACTTCCTCGGCGACGACCTCTCCGTGGCCGGCGCGGTGCTCCGCGACGACCCCGAGACGGGGGTGGATGTGGCGGGCAGCGCCCTGCTGGTGGCGGCGGCCGGCGAAACCGTGACGCTGACCTTCGGCTTCGAACACGGCTACGGGGCGAGGTACACCCTGTGGGGCAGCACCGGGCGGCTCACCGTGGACCGGGCGTTCACCCCGCCCGCCACCCTGTCCCCGCTGTTACGCATCGACGAGCAGGATCACGCGGAGGAAATCGTGCTCCCCGCCGAGCACCAGTTCGCGAGCTCGGTGGCCTCCTTCGCCGAGGCGGTGCGCCGGGCCCAGGACACCGGGGCCGACCCCGGCCACGCCGCCTGGGCCGCCACCACGCTGCGCACCGCCGAGCTGCTGGACCGGATCGCCGGGTCCGCCACCCGTGTCACCTCCGGGAAGCGGCCCTGATGGAAATCATCGGCAACGGCTTCATCGCACGCAATCTGGCCGCCGTCGCGGACCGGCACCCGCACGCCACCGTCATGGCGGCGGGGGTGTCCAGCACCAGCGCGGGCACCCCGGGCGACTTCGCCCGCGAGGCGGAGCTGGTGCGCGACGTCGCCCGGCGCTGCCGGCGCGAGGGCCGCGTCCTCGTCTATCTGTCCAGCGCCTCGCACGCCATGTACGGATCCACCGAGATCGCGGTGGCCGAGGACGCGCCCGTGGACCCTCCGTCGCCGTACGGCAGACAGAAGCTCATGCTGGAGGGCGCCGTCGCCGAGGCCGGGCCGGGGTGGCTGACGCTGCGCCTGAGCCATGCGATCGGCCGATGGCAGCGGTCCCACCAGCTGCTGCCGTCGTTCGTCGGCCAGATCCGCGGCGGCAGCGTGACCCTGTACCGCAACGCACACCGCGATGTGGTGGATGTGAGCGACGTGGTCCGGGCGATCGACGGGCTGCTCGCCCAGGGGGTTCAGGACGAGGTGGTGAACGTCGCTTCGGGGGTTCCCTGGCCGGTCGAGTCGATCGTGCGCGGCATCGAGCGCCGTATGGCGGCCCGCCCGAGGTACGACGTGGTCGATGTGGCACCCACGCTGACCAGGGTCTCCGTCGACAAGCTGTGCAAGCTGCTGCCACCCATGCGGTCGGTCACCGAGCCCGGCTATCTCGACCGGGTCCTCGACCGGTACGTCGCGTACTACTGAGCCGCCCGGCCCGAGCCGTCCCACCAGTCACACTCGTACGGAGGATTCATGCAGGTCTCGCTCGTCGTCACGGGGTCACGCGGAGACGTCCAGCCGTTCATCGCGCTGGGCAGAGCCCTCGAGGCCCGGGGGCACACGGTGACCCTGGCCACCCACGAGGACTTCGAGGGGCTCGTCGGGGAGGCCGGTCTTGACTTCGCGGCCCTGCCGGGCAGCCCGCGCGACTTCCTGGCCCACCCGGCCCTCGCGGAGGCCCTTCAGCAGGGGGCCTCGCTGTTCCGCGCCGCCCGCAAGGTCCCGCGGCAGAGCCCCGAGCACAACCGCCGGCTCGCCGCCAGGATCGCGGAGGTGTGCTCGGGCGCCGATCTGGTCGTGAACAGCATCCTGAGCCGGATCATGTTCGAGGACGACGGCACCGCCCCGTGGTGTTCGCTGAGCTGGTGGCCGCTGAACCCGACCGCCGAGTGGCCCGCGATGATGGCGCCCCGGGCCAAGCTCGGAGGGGCGTACAACCGGCTGACCCACCGCCTGGCGGGGATGCTGGACTCGGTCACCATGGGCGGCTACCGCAAGGACGCGGGGCTGTCCAAGCTCCCGTTCGGCAAGCCGTACGGCAACCTGGGCCGGGAGGTCCCGCTGATCTGCCCGGTGAGCCGGGCGCTGTTCACCGAGCCCTCCGACTGGCCGGAGCTGTCGCACATCACCGGCTACTGGTTCTGGGACCGCGAGTGGAGCCCGTCCCCCGAGCTGGAGAAGTTCATGGCGGACGGCACTCCCCCGGTGACCCTGTCCTTCGGCTCCATCTGGCCGGTGCATCCGCCGGCCAAGACCCTGGAGAAGGTGCTGGACGTGGTCCGCTCCCACGACCGCCGGCTCGTTCTGGTGGGCGGTGGCCCGGACACCGTGCCGGACGATGTGTTCCGCGTCGACGATGTGCACTACCCGTGGCTGTTTCCGCGCTCCTCGGTGGTCATCCACCACGGCGGCTGCAACACCACGGGTGAGGCGCTGCGCTCCGGCACGGCCCAGGTCGTGGTGCCGACCTTCGGCGACGCCCCGTTCTGGGCGGCCCAGGTGCACGCCCTGGGGGTGGCGCCCAAGCCCGTTCCGTACGCGAAGTTCACCGCCGAGGCCCTGGACACGGCACTGGGCACGGCCCTGGACGACGAGAAGCTCCGCGCCAAGGCGGCGAGTGTCGGGGAGAGCGTGCGCGCCGAGGACGGCACCGGCAAGGCGGTCGAGATCATGGAGGAGTGGGTGCGGCGCTGGCGCGAACAGCGGGCCGCCGAATCCGCTGCCTGACACGCCCGGCTACGGCAACCGGGCGACGGTCGACCGGGCGAAACAAGACCCCGGCCACCGGCTCTGGCCTGCCCATCCGCGTTTCCCGGTGTCCGGGGACACCCGCGCTGCGGGTGCACACGCACGCAAATCCGCACACAGTGAAAACCGTGACGCACCAGCCCCTTCCCTGACGGTCGGGGCGGGTGACCTACGGAGCCGGGCTGAGGTGCTGTGGTATGCGTGTGACCGGACTTGGGCATGCTGGACTGTTCATCGAGACCGCCGCCGGATCGGTGCTCTGCGATCCCTGGGTCAACCCGGCCTTCTTCGGCTCGTGGTTCCCGTTCCCCGACAACACGGACCTGGACTGGGCCCACTACGGACGGGCCTCGGACTACCTGTACATATCGCATCTGCACCGTGACCACTTCGACGCGGAGAACCTGCGCCGCAATGTGCGCAAGGACATCACCGTGCTGCTCCCCGCCTTCGCCACCGATGAGTTGGAGTGCGAGCTGCGTGCGCTGGGGTTCTCCGAATTCCTGCGCACCAGCAGCGGTGTCCCGGTCGAACGCGACGGCCTGCGCATCATGATCACCGCCCTGACCGGCCCCGGCGACGGCCCCATCGGCGACTCCGCGCTGTCGCTGGACGACGGCGAGACGGTGTTGCTCAACCAGAACGACGCGCATCCGCTGGACATCCCCTCGATCCGGGCGTTCGGTGAGGTCGATGTCCACTTCCTCCAGTTCTCCGGGGCGATTTGGTGGCCGATGGTCTACCAACTGCCGGACAGCGCGAAGCGGGAGTTCGCCGCCCGCAAGCGCGAGGGCCAGTCCGAGCGGGCGATGCGCTACATCGACGCCGTCGAGGCCACGCATGTGTTCCCCAACGCGGGCCCGCCCTGCTTCCTCGACGAGGACCTGTTCGAGTTCAACGGCACCGGCCGCGACGGGACGAGCATCTTCGTCGACCAGCGGGAGTTTCTGGCGGAGCTGGCCGAGGCCCGGCCGGACGTCTCGGCGCATCTGCTGCTGCCGGGCACCGTCGCGGAACCGCAGAACACCGCCTGCAAGCTCACCCATCGCCACACCGCGAAGGAGATCGACCACATCTTCGAGCACAAGCGGGACTACCTGCGTGAGTTCGCCCGCAGACAGCAGCCCGCGCTGGCCGCCGAGCGCGCCTCCCGCGCCCCGGCGCTGCCGCCCGACCGTCTGCTGGCCGAGCTGAAGCAGTGGTGGGAACCGCTGCTGGCGCGCGCGGACCGGATCTGCGACGGAGTCGGCGGGCCGGCCCGGCTGAATGTGGGCGACACCCCGATCGTGATCGACTTCCCGGCCCGTGAGGTCCGCCGCTGGGACGGTGAGCGCTGCCGCTACACGCTGTCCACCACGGGCGACCTGGTGGCCACCAACATCGCGCGGCGCGAGGTCGACTGGTCCAACAGCCTGCTGCTCTCGCTGCGGTTCAGCGCCAGCCGGATCGGCCCGTACAACGAATTCCTGTACGTGTTCTTCAAGTGCCTGTCCACTGAGCGCATCGAGTACGTGGAGAACTACTACGACTCCGGCCACGACGACGGCCAGCACATCGAGCTCGACGGCTGGCGTGTCCAGCGGCGCTGTCCCCATCTACGCGCGGACCTCGGCCGGTTCGGACAGATCGACGGCGATCAGCTCACCTGCACCCTGCACGGCTGGCGCTACAACCTGACCACCGGCCGCTGTCTGACCGCGGACGGCCATGACATCCGCGCGGAGCGGACCGCGCCGGCCGACGGCTGACAACACCCAGGAGTCCCTCGCAGGGGCCCGGTGTCGGCACACCGCCGACACCGGGCCCTTTTCCATGTCCCGGGACGCGTCTGCCGGCATCGCATGGCAACCGGTCGCCCTCCGCGATCCTTCCGTACGCTCCATTGACCCTCTGGACAGTGCGGCCATAGCTTAGAGACCGGTTGCTATGAGACCGGTTGCTACCGGTCGCCATCCCGCTGACGTCCCCCGATCCGGAGGCCACTGCCTTGCCCGAGCGCCCGCTGGCGTTGTTCGCCATGAGTACGAAGACCCTGCCCAGCGTCTATCCCCCCGACGTGCTGGACCGGCTCCAGACCTCCGTGGAGGTCGACCCTTCCCTGATCGCCGAGGACTTCCGGGATCCCCGGGTGCGGAGCGTCCTCGGCCGGGCCGAGATCCTGCTGACCGGCTGGGGCTGCCCGCCGGTCGACGCGGCGGTGCTCGACGCCGCGCCCAGGCTGCGCGCCGTGCTGCACGCCGCGGGCTCGGTGAAGGGCATCATGGCCCCCGGCTGGTGGGAGCGCGGACTGGTCGTCTCGTCCGCAGCGGACGCCAACGCGCTGCCGGTCGCCGAGTACACCCTCGGCATGATCATCCTGGCCGGCAAGGACCTCTTCGCCGCCCGTGAGCGCTACCGCTCGCTGCGCACCTTCCCGCTCGCCGAGATCCTCCCCGGTATCGGCAACTTCGGGCGCCGCGTCGGCATCGTCGGCGCGTCCAGGATCGGGCGGCGCGTCATCGAGCTGCTGCGCCCCCTGGACTTCGAGGTGTTCCTCGCCGATCCGTACGTCGGCGAGGACGAGGCGGCCGCGCTCGGCGTCCGTCTGCTGCCGCTGGACGCGCTGCTCCGGCGCAGCGACATCGTCTCGATCCACGCCCCCGCGACCGCCGAGACCCACCATATGATCGGCCGCCGTGAGCTCGCGCTGATGCCGGACGGGGCGGTGCTGATCAACACCGCGCGCGGCAGCCTCGTCGACCATGACGCGCTGGTCGAGGAGGTGCGCGGGGCCCGCGTCAGCGCCGTCCTCGATGTGACGGAGCCGGAGCCGCTGCCCGCCGACTCCCCGCTCTTCGAGCTGTCGGGCGCCTTCATCACCCCGCATCTGGCGGGGTCTCAGGGCAACGAGGTGCGTCGGCTCGGGCTGTCGGCCGTGGGCGAGCTGGAGCGGCTGCTGGCCGGGGTGCCGCTGTCCCACCAGGTGGATCCCGCGGGTCTCGAGCATGCGGCGTAAGCCGTGAAACGGGCCTGCCATCGCGCTCATCCGGCAAACGTTGTCTATACCTCCAGCACCGCAAAGCACGCGCTACCGGTTCGTAATGTCGATCACGACCAGCGAAGTCGCCCGTAATCAAAGATTTCCACGCACGACATCTTGTCCAACGGTAGGCCCACCTCTAGCTTCCACAGAGACCGATTTCTATGGTCGCGAGCTCCAGATCTCCCAGGAGGATTCCCATGAACAGCAAGCGGGTCAGAGTGGCCGCCTGCGCAGCGGTGGTGCTCTCCGTCGTCCTGACCGGCTGCGGCGGCGGTGACGGCGACGGAACGGCGGACAAGGCCGAGGGCCCGGTCACCATCGAGTACTGGAACTGGCAGGAGGCCAAGAACATCGATCCGGTGGTCGCCAAGTTCAACGCGACGCACAAGGACATCAAGCTCAAGTTCGTGAAGCAGGCCGACAACCCCGGCACCCAGCAGAACCTGCGCAACGCGGTCGCCGCCCAGAAGCATGTCCCGTGCCTGGTCCAGAACTTCGGCGAGGCCCCCTCCCTGGCCTCCGAAGGGCTGGCCCAGGACGTGACGGAGGACCTGACGCCGTATCTGAAGAAGGGCCTGTTCGCCGAGTCGGCGCTACCCTCCGCGCGGGCGGTGGACAAGTACTACGCGGTCCCGGGCGGCGCCACGCCCCCGTTCATGATGATCAACCGCAAGGTGTACGACAAGTACGGCGTCAAGGCGCCCAAGACCTGGGACGATGTGATCGCCGCGGGCAAGGAGTTCAAGAAGCACGGCATCTTCGTCATGAATCTCGCCGGCGAAGACCCGAGCACCCTCATCGAGCTGGTGCAGCAGGCCGGGGGCTCCTGGTACAAGATCGACGGGGACAAGTGGAAGATTGACTTCCTGTCCCCCGAGTCGCTCAAGGCCGCCCATGTCATCCAGCAGCTGGTCGACAACGACCTCGTGGCCCATCAGACGTACACGGACCGGCCCGCGCTCATCAACTACTTCGACTCCGGGAAGATGGTGTCCCTGCCCACCTCCACCTGGCAGTTGCAGAACTACGAGCGCGAGTACAAGAAGTCCCTCGGTGACTGGGAGCCGGTGGACCGGCCGCAGTACGCGGACGCCACCGAGTTCGTCACCCCGATGCACTCGCCGACCAGCGGTCTGATCGTGCCCAAGGGCTGTGACCACGCGAAGGAGGCGGTCGAGGCCGCGGTGTGGCTGAACACCTCGAAGGAGTCGACCGACGCCTCGTACCAGAAGGACACCGGGCAGTACACCTGGCCGGGCGCGGTCACCGACCCCTCCCCCTGGGTCGACTCGGCGGTGCCGGAGAAGCTGTTCGGGCCCCGCAAGTCCAAGGCGCGGGACGTGATCCTCAAGTCCGTCAAGGCGGGCCGGGACAACTGGGTGGCGGGCCCCAACTACACGGGCATGTTCGCCGAGCTCCAGGACCAGTGGGCGAAGGTCACCGCGAAGAAGACCACCATGAAGGCGGCGCTGGAGCACATGCAGACCTGGACGGTCGCCGACCTCAAGCGGAAGAACATCAACGTCGATGGCTGAGACCCTGAGGGCCGAGACCACGGCCAGGAGTGCCCGGTCCGGGCCGGGCGCGGCGCCGCCGGGCCCGCCGCGGCTGCCGTGGCGGCGGGCCATGGCGCTGAAGGGGGCGTCCTTCACCGCCCCCTTCTTCATCGGGTTCGCCGTGTTCACCCTGGCCCCCGTGGCGCTCGCGCTGCGCGAGAGCCTCTACTCCAAGCAGAGCTCCGGGCTCGGCTTCGGTGAGAAGACCGTCGAGTTCACCGGCTTCGACAACTTCGCGCGGGGCCTGGAGGACGCCCACTTCTGGGCCGCGATGCTGCGGGTGGCGCTCTTCGCCGCGGTCGCCATCCCCACCATCATGCTGCTCAGCCTGATGATGGCGCTGCTGCTCGACGCGCTGACCCACCGTCTGGCCGCCCGCTTCCGGGTGCCGCTGCTGATCCCGTACATGATCCCGGGCATCGTCGCCATCCTGATCTGGATCTATATCTACAGCCCGGTCGTGGGCCCGCTGACGCCGTTCCTCGGGCTCTTCGGGATCGACGCGAACTTCTACAGCGGCGAGATGATCTGGATCTCCATCGGCAATCTGCTGGCCTGGAGCGGCGTCGGCTTCAACATGCTCATCGTCTACTCGGCGCTTCAGGCCGTGCCGCGCGAGATCTTCGACAGCGCCCGCGTGGACGGCGCCTCCGAGTGGCGCATCGCCTGGTCGATCAAGGTGCCGCTGGTGCGCCGGTCCCTGGTGCTGATCACCGTGCTCAGCATCATCGGCACCCTTCAGATCTTCAGCGATCCGATGCTGTTCAGGACCATGACCCCGGAGACCGTGACCCGCGACTTCACCCCGATCATGGCGATCTACGACTGGGCGTTCCAGCAGGGCGAGTTCAACTACGCCGCTGCCCTGTCCATCATCCTCGCCCTGGTGGTCGGTGCCGCGTCCGCCGTCTTCTACAAGCTCACCAACAAGGCCCCCGTATGACAGCGACACTCCAGCCCGCACCCGCGCCCGCCAAGCCGCGCGCCGTACGACGCCGCACCGCGCCCGGCGCGGTCCGGCACGGCAAGCGCACCAAGGTCCTGGTCATCACCGGTCTGGCGTTCTTCGTCATCTACTCCCTGGCCCCGGTGTGGTGGCTGCTGGTGGCCGCCACCAAGAGCCAGAACGATCTGTACACCTCCGACGGCCTGTGGTTCTCCCGCATCCACCTGGGCGAGAACCTGCGGCAGCTGTTCACCTATCAGGACGGCATCTTCCTCCGGTGGATGTGGAACACCGTCTACTACGGGGTCGTGGGCACCGCCGGCATGACGCTGATCTGCGTGGCCTGCGGCTATGGGCTCGCCATGTACGAGTTCCGCGGCCGGGGCGTGCTGATGGGCTGCATCATCGGCTCGTTCCTGGTGCCCAGCGCCCTGCTCACCATCCCCTCGTTCCTCCTCTACAGCGACCTCCAGCTGGTCGACACGCCCTACGCGATCATCCTGCCCGGCTTCTTCAACGCCTTCTCCGTCTACCTGGCGAAGGTGTACGCGGAGGGGGCCATCCCGCCCGAGTTGCTGGAGGCCGCCCGGATCGACGGGGCGGGCGAGTACCGCATCTTCTTCCAGATCGGTGTCCGGCTGATGTCGACCGGGGCCGCCACCATCTTCCTGCTCGGCTTCGTCGCCAGCTGGAACAACTTCTTCGGGCCGCTGATCTTCCTGCGCAGCCAGGAGAAGTGGACCGTGATGCTGGGCCTGTACTCCTGGCTCAAGGTCAAGATGGACACCTCCACCGATCTGACGGGCATGGTCGTCGTCGGCTCGATCGTCTCGCTGTTGCCGATGGTGGTCCTGATGATCTCCTTGCAGCGCTTCTGGCGCTCCGGCATCACCCTCGGCAGCCTCAAGTGACGCCCCGCGCCCGCTCGCCACGCTGAACCCCCCACCCCGAACACCCTCTTCACTTCGCCCTTCGCAAGGATTCGCAAGGAGACGACTGCGCCATGCCCATCAGCAGAAGAACCGTGCTGCGCACCGCGGCCGCCGGCACCTCGGCCGCGACCGCCGGCGCCCTTCTCTGGACCGCCGCGCCCGCCGCCGAGGCCGCCGAGGGGTCGGCCGGGGCCGCGGGCGACCGCCGCCTCGATCTGCTCGACTTCGGCGACACGGACTCCGAGCAGGCACACGGCCTCGCCGCGGCGGACACCTCGGTCGCGGGCGGCCACGCCGGGGATCGGGCCCGGGTCGCGGGGCCGCTGGACCCGCCGGACATCAAGGGCGGTGAGCTGCGGTTCACCATGGCGGTGGACCCGGTGCGGCAGAACTACCTCACCGTGAAGTTCTGGGGCGGCGACACCTCGCCGTACAAGACCATCGCGTACATCAACGGCGAGCAGATCGGCTACCGCCGCTCCGGTGACTACGAGGCGCTGAACATCGGCACCGTGCGCCCCCTGCCCGGCCGGTTCTTCTACGCCACCGTCATGCTGCCGCTCGAGCACACCCACGGCCGCGACAAGGCCGAGATCACCCTGCGCACCTACGACGGCGCCTTCAGCGCCAAGGTCACCGCGGACTCGCGCGGCTACTACCGCGCCTACACCCACACCGGCGCGCGGTTGGCCCTCGACGACGACCCGCGGCCCGAGTTCACCCCGCCCACCGACACCGTGGCCGACCTCGCCGAGAGCGAGAAGCAGGCGCTGATCGACGGCTATGTCGCGGGTCAGGTGAAGCTGTTCGACGGCCACTCCGCGAAGGTCGACGCCTCCGCCGACGGCAGGCTGTCCATCGTCCGCTACGAGGACGAACTCCTCTTCTACAGCGGCGCGCTGGCCACCGCCGCCTGGTGTCCCGCGAAGTCGGCCGCCGAGAAGAAGGCCGCGCTGCTGCGGATCTTCAAGTGCGTCGACAACCACACCAAGGACTACTACGGCAACACCAAGCTGCTGGCGCGCGGCGGCCACCAGGGCGACTGGGGCGGCTACTACGGGGCGCTCGGCCAGGCCCTGTACATCGTCGAGAATCTGATCGACGACAACGATGTCTACGGCCGGGACGCCTTCGCGGCCTTCCTCGACGAGGAGTTCACCACCGGCACCCGGGAGGGCGAGACCTCCCTGAAGGACGTGGACTTCGACGGCGGCAGGCTCACCCGGCGGGCCGCCTGGGGCCGGGTCCTCAAGGCCAACTTCGACTACGCCCGCTCCCGTCTGTCGTACATCTACAACCAGGTGTTGTACTGCTACGAGGGCGCCTGGGAGGCCCACGAGGGGCTGCGGGTCATCGGCTCGAAGTTCTACGAGGGCAGGGCGCGCAGCCACCGCATCGCCGGCGAGTGCCTCGGCTTCGACCCCTTCCTCGGCGAGGAGGTCCTGGTCGGGCCGGACGGACAGGACCTGGATCTGTTCCACTCGCTCTTCTACCACGACACCACGGCCCGCTGGACCGAGGACTACATCCGCTACGTCATCAAGGGCCTGGCCACGTCGAAGCTCGACAAGGACGGAAACGTGGTGCGCCGGCTGCCGCTGGGCAGGCACTACACCACCATGACCGAGCGCGGCCACACCCGCGAGAACGGCTATGTCGCCAACTACGGCGAGGCGACCAACTATCTCCCGCAGTGGTTCCATCGCACCTGGGGCCACAAGGGCGACGAGGAGCTGAACGACCGGATCCTGGAGCTGTCGCTGCGCAATCTGCACGCGCGCTCCTATGCCCGCCACACCGATCTGGACAACGACCTCAAGCGGTTCATGCGCATGGAGATGGTCATCGACGAGCGCAACGCCAACTACCCGGGCTTCCCCGGCTATGTGCTGCGCCAGTCCGAGGGCAAGATCATGCTCTATGTGTCGCTCGCCCACCACATCGAGGAGCACCCCGAGCGGTACGCGGGCTCCGCCTGGGCGGACACCCGGAAATACGCCCGCGAGGCGGTCGGCTTCGCGCAGCAGCAGCTGGCCGACCACCAGTACTTCAACACCTTCTCGTCGGTCACCGGCCAGAACAAGTACGATCTGCGGCTCGGCGAGACCTACGGCTATCTGAAGGACCAGAAGCCCACCGGCATCGTCCACCCGCACACCGACTTCGCCTCCTACACCTCCGCCGAGCTGTCCGCGCTCGCGGTGCGCCGCGGCGACTACGAGCGCTTCGCGTGGGTGGACGTGGACTGCATGTTCGTGACCCTGCGGGACGGCGACACCCATCTGTTCGGCCAGCTCAACGAGCGTCAGCGCGGCTTCGCCCGCAACGGTAGGCTGCATGTGCGCCGCCCCGACCACGACCGGCTGGTGCAGCTCAACACCGACGCGGTGTTCCGGTACCGGGACTACTGGGCCCGGATGGACAACATCGACGTCGACTTCATGGAGGACCAGCAGACCGGCGACTCGGCCGCGCCGCAGGCCCTCGCGGGCGAGATCGCCCCGGTCACCTACCAGCCGGGCGTCGGCACGGTCCACCGCGAGAACTTCGAGGCCGACCACGCCTACTCCGGCTACCCCGATCTGCTCACCGCGCGCTACGGCCGCTACTTCTTCGTCTTCAACACCACGCGCGGGGTGTACGGCAACGAGCGCTCCTTCACCGTCGACCTGCCCGCCGACCACACCGGCTCCACCGTGACCGACCTGGTCTCCGGCCGGGAGCTGCCCATCGTCAAGGGCGCGGTGCGGATCGGTCCGAAGAGCGGTCTGGTGCTGAGGCTGTCCTCCGACACCGCGGCGGCCGCGCCGCCCGCCCATGTGGACTTCGTGCACACCCTGCCGGGCGACGGCGCCATCGCGGTCACCTGGCAGACCACCGCGGGCGCCACCCACTACGAGGTGCGCCGGGCGACCCGCGAGAGCGGGCCGTACACGCTGCTCGCGCCGAAGGTCACCGGCCGCTACCACCTGGACCGCACCGCCAGGCCGGGCGTCACCTACCACTACACCGTCACCGGCGTGAACGCACAGGGCTCCGGCCTGCCGTCGCACACCATACGCGCCGAGCTGCCGGCCCCCGCCTCGCCCGCGCTGCTGCGGACCGGGTGGCGCGACGACGCGCTCGGCGGCGCGCACCCCGGCAGCACCACCGTGCGCGGCGCCACGGTGCGCATCCTGGGCGCGCACGGCGACGGGCTGGGCGAGGGCGACGACTACGACGTGCTGAAGCGGGACATCGAGGACGCGCTGCACTACGCCAGCCGCCCCGCGGCCGGCAGCTGGACGCTGACCGCCCGTGTGGAGGCGGCGCGCTCCTCGCTCACCGGTCTGATGCTGCGCGACAAGCTCGCCGCCAACACCCGCTATCTGTTCTTCGGCGCCGACCGGGACGGCAACCTCGTGCTGCGCAACCGCACCCGCGACAGCCGCCACGACTGGCAGGACGACAAGCGCTCGCCGATCGTCGACCGGCTCGACGGCCACACCCTGGCCGCCACCCCGTATCTGCGGCTCGTCCGGGACTTCGCGACCCACCGGGTGCAGGCCCAGACCTCCGCCGACGGCGAGACATGGCTGACGGTCGGCACGCTGTTCACACCGCTGCCGTACGCCGTCCACGCGGGCCTGACGGCCACCGGGGACGCCACCTTCACCCGGGTGGCGCACAAGAACCTGGCGGCGCAGGCACAGCTGGTCTCGGTGGAGCAGGACGCAGGGGACACTGCCACCGTCACCGTCCGCTGGAACAAGCCCGACGACGCCATCGGCTTCACCCTGGCCCGCTCCACGAACGGCGAGACCTGGGAGAACGTGGTCGAGGACACCCGTGCCCTGGCCCACAAGGAGGACGACTTCCGCCACGGCAAGCGCTACTACAAGGTGACGGCCGCCCTCGTCGAGGGTGGCACCCGGACCACGGCCGACCCCGCCGTGGCCGTCGCCGAGACCCTCGCCCAGGTGCTGGCCCGCGCCCGGAAGACCGCTCCGGCGGACTGGACGAAGAAGAGCTACGCCGCGTTCACCACCGAGCTCGACCGGATCGAGAAGGCGGCCGACCAGTCCGGGGCCGACCAGGACGCCCTGATCGACGACGCGTACGCGGCGTATGAGCTGCTGGTGTCCGTGGACACGCTGCTCCGCGAGTTCGAGATCACCGAGGGCATGGTCCAGGCGTCCACCATCGAGTGGCCGGGGAAGGGCACCAAGGCGTCCAACGGCTGGAGGGCGTTCGACGGCGACCCGGCCACGTACACCGACACCCTGGCCGCCGAGAGCTGGATCGACATCGACGCCGGTGACAAGGGGCCGATCACCGTCGACCGGATCCGGGTGCGCCCGCGCTCGGACGCCGCGGACAAGATCCTCCGCTCGAACGGAACCGTCTTCCGAGGCTCGGCCGACGGCGGGCAGACCTGGACCGATCTGCACACCCTCAGCGGGATCTCCGCCGCCCAGCAGTACGAGGTGAAGCTCGCCGAGCGCGCCTCCTACCCGCTGATCCGCGTCTACGACGGCCACAACGGGCGCTGCAACCTCGCCGAGATCGAGTTCTGGTACCTGCTGCCCGACACCGAGTGAGGGGGCCGCTCCCGGCGTACCGTCCGCGGCACGCCGGGGGCGGCGCGCCGGGCCCGGCCACACCGCCGTGAGGCGCCGGAATGGGGCATGTCTACCCTGTTCTGGCCGCCGTCGCGGCGGTGTGTTCGGTTCGGGAAGCGACAGGAGTACGACGATGGCCACCTCCACGGATGTGGAATCCCCTCCGGAGGGGCCGGGGGAGAATCGTTTCCGCGCCTGGCTGCTCCAGGGTCTTCCCGAGACGGCCAAGCAGCGGCCGGGGCCGAACGCCGAGGCCGCCGAGGGCCACCGGGGGCAGCGCTGGTGGCGGGTGATGTGCCTGACCGGCGTCGACTACTTCTCCACCCTCGGCTATCAGCCGGGCATCGCCGCCCTCGCCGCCGGGCTGCTGTCCCCCCTCGCCACCCTGGTGCTGGTGGCCGTCACCCTGGCCGGCGCGCTGCCGGTCTACCGGCGCGTCGCCCAGGAGAGCCCGCACGGCGAGGGGTCCATCGCCATGCTGGAGCGGCTGCTGACCTTCTGGAAGGGGAAGCTGTTCGTCCTGACGCTGCTCGGGTTCGCCGCCACCGACTTTCTGATCACCATCACCCTCTCCGCGGCCGACGCCTCCACCCACCTCGTGGAGAACCCGCACTTCACGAGCGTTCTACACGGCCACGAGGTGGTCATCACCCTCGGCCTGGTCGCGCTGCTCGGCGGCGTCTTCCTCAAGGGCTTCACCGAGGCCATCGGGGTGGCGGTGGTGCTGGTCGGCGGCTATCTGGCGCTCAACGCGGTCGTCGTGCTGGTCGGGCTGTGGCATGTGCTCACCGCTCCCCACGTGGTCACCGACTGGTCCCGGGCGCTCACCGCCGAGCACGGCAACCCGCTGGTCATGATCGGACTGGCCCTGGTGATGTTCCCCAAGCTGGCGCTCGGCCTGTCCGGGTTCGAGACCGGCGTGGCCGTCATGCCGCATGTCGACGGCGGCCCCGGCGACACCGAGGAGCGGCTCGCCGGGCGGATCCGGGACACCAAGAAGCTGCTCACCACCGCCGCGGTGATCATGAGTGTCTTCCTGATCGCCAGCAGCTTCATCACCACCCTGCTCATCCCCCAGGACGAGTTCGAGGCCGGCGGCCGGGCCAACGGCCGGGCGCTGGCCTACCTGGCGCACGAATACCTGGGGTCCGTGTTCGGGAGCGTCTACGACGCCGCGACGGTCGGCATCCTGTGGTTCGCCGGAGCCTCGGCCATGGCCGGGCTGCTCAACCTGATGCCGCGCTATCTGCCCCGGTACGGCATGGCGCCCCACTGGGCCCGCGCCGTGCGCCCCATGGTCATCGTCTTCATCCTCATCGCCTTCCTGGTCACCTGGATCTTCGACGCCGACGTCGACGCCCAGGGCGGCGCCTACGCCACCGGCGTGCTGGTCCTGATGACCTCCGCGGCGATCGCCGTCACCATCGCTGCCCGGCGCGCCGGGCAGCGCGGCTGGACCATCGCCTTCGCCGTCATCTCCGCCGTCTTCGGGTACACCACCACGGTCAACGTCGTGGAGCGGCCCGACGGTGTGAAGATCGGCGCCTGCTTCATCGCGGGCATCATCGCCGTCTCGCTGCTGTCCCGGCTGGCCCGCGCCTTCGAGCTGCGCGTCACCGACGTGGAGCTGGACGCCATGGCCGAGCGGTTCGTCCGCGACGCCGCCACCCGCCGCATCCGGTTCATCGCCAATGAACCCGACAGCCGCGACGCGGCCGAGTACCGCGACAAGATCCACCAGATCCGGGCGGACAACGACATCCCCGCCGAGGAGGACTTCGTCTTCGTCGAGGTCACCGTGCGCGACCCCTCCGACTTCGAGTCCGCGCTGCGCGTCCACGGCGAGGTGCTGCACGGCCGCTACCGCGTGCTCACCCTCGACGGCTCCAGCATCCCCAACTCGCTGGCCGCGCTGCTGCTGCACGCCCGGGACCTGACCGGGCGACAGCCGCACATCTACTTCGAGTGGACGGAGGGCAGCCCCTTCGCCCAGTTCCTGCGGTTCTTCCTGTTCGGCCAGGGCGAGGTCGCCCCGGTCACCCGTGAGGTGCTCCGCGCGGCCGAACCCGACCGGGCCCGCCGTCCCCATGTGCACGTCGGCTGAGCCGGCGCTCATCCGACGTCGGCCAGCGCGGCGTTGAGTTCGACGACGTTCACCCGCTCCTCGCCCAGAAAGCCCAGGACCCGTCCCTGGACATGGCCGGAGACGAGCTTCCGCACCTCCGCCGGCCGCAGCCCGCGGGCCTTGGCGACGCGGGCGGCCTGCTGGTAGGCGTAGGCCTTCGAGATATGCGGGTCGAGGCCGGAGCCGGAGGCGGTGAGGGCGTCGGGCGGTACGTCCTCGGGGGCGACCCCGTCGAACGCGGCGATCGCGGCGCGCCGCCGCTCGACCGCCTTGACCAGGTCCGGGTTGTTCGGCCCCAGGTTGGAGGCGCCGGAGGCCAGCGGGTCGTACCCGCCCGCGGAGGGGCGGGGCTGGAACCACCGTGGGTCGGGGCGCTTCCCGGGGATGCCGAAGTTCTGGCCGAGCAGGCTGGAGCCGACGGTCCTGCCGTGGCGTTCGATGCGCGAGCCGTTCGCCTGGCCCGGGAACGCCGCCTGGGCCAGGCCGGTGACGGCGAGGGGGTAGAGGACGCCGGTCACCACGGTGAACACGAGCAGCATCCGCAGGGCGGACAGGTGGTGGCGGACCGCGAGTGGGAGGGGGCCGGGCATGGGATCGCCTTCCTCTGTCGTGTTCCGTGTCGTCCGTCGTTCCGTGTCGTCAGCGGAGTCCGGGGATGAACTGGACGATCAGGTCGATGAGTTTGATGCCGAGGAAGGGCAGGACGAGCCCGCCCAGGCCGTAGACCCGGATGTTGCGGCTGAGCAGGGCGGCCGCCGAGGACGGCCGGTAGCGCACCCCGCGCAGCGCGAGCGGGATCAGCGCGACGATGATCAGCGCGTTGAAGATGATCGCCGAGGCGATGGCCGAGGTCGGGCTGTGCAGCCGCATGACGTTGAGCCGGTCAAGACCCGGGTAGACCGCCGCGAACATCGCCGGGATGATCGCGAAGTACTTGGCGACGTCGTTGGCGATCGAGAAGGTGGTCAGCGCGCCACGCGTGATCAGCAGCTGTTTGCCGATCTCGACGATCTCGATCAGCTTGGTCGGGTTGGAGTCCAGGTCCACCATGTTCCCGGCCTCCTTGGCGGCCGAGGTGCCGGTGTTCATGGCCACCCCGACGTCCGCCTGGGCGAGCGCGGGGGCGTCGTTGGTCCCGTCGCCGGTCATCGCGACCAGCTTGCCGCCCGCCTGCTCGCGCCGGATGAGCGCCATCTTGTCCTCGGGCGCGGCCTCGGCCAGGAAGTCGTCCACCCCCGCCTCGTCGGCGATCGCCCGGGCGGTCAGCGGATTGTCGCCGGTGATCATGACGGTGCGGATGCCCATGCGGCGCAGCTCCTCGAACCGCTCGCGCATGCCGTGCTTGACGACGTCCTTGAGGTGGATGACGCCCAGCACCCGGGCGGCGCCGTCAGTGCGCTCGGCGACGACGAGCGGGGTGCCGCCCGCCCCGGAGACCCGTTCCACGACGCCCTGGACCTCGTCGCCGGGGTGTCCGCCCTGTGTGGTCACCCAGGCGGTGACTGCCGCGGCGGCGCCCTTGCGGACCTGTCGGCGCTGGATGTTCACGCCGCTCATCCGGGTCTGGGCGGTGAAGGGCACGAACTCGGCGCGGCCCAGCTCGCCCTCGTCCCGGGCGCGCAGTCCGTGCCGCTCCTTCGCGAGGACGACCACCGAGCGGCCTTCAGGAGTCTCGTCGGCGAGCGAGGAGAGCTGGGCGGCGTCCGCGAGCTCGTCCACGTCCACCCCGCCGACCGGCAGGAACTCGGCGGCCTGGCGGTTGCCGAAGGTGATGGTGCCGGTCTTGTCCAGCAGCAGGGTGTTGACGTCGCCCGCGGCCTCGACGGCGCGGCCGGACATGGCGAGCACATTGCGCTGGACGAGCCGGTCCATGCCGGCGATGCCGATCGCGGACAGCAGCGCGCCGATGGTCGTCGGGATGAGCGCGACCACGAGGGCGATCAGGACGACGATGGTCTGCTCGGCGTGTGCGTAGATGGCGAACGGCTGGAGGGTGACGACCGCGAGCAGAAAGATGATGGTGAGCGAGGCGAGCAGGATGTTCAGCGCGATCTCGTTCGGCGTCTTCTGCCGGGCGGCCCCTTCCACCAGGGCGATCATCCGGTCGATGAAGGTCTCCCCCGGCCTGGAGGTGATCTTCACGACGATCCGGTCGGACAGCACCTTGGTGCCGCCGGTCACCGCGGACCGGTCGCCCCCCGACTCCCGGATGACCGGGGCCGACTCTCCGGTGATCGCGGACTCGTCGACCGACGCCACGCCCTCGACGACATCACCGTCGCCCGGGATGATCTGCCCCGCCTCGACGACCACATGGTCGCCCAGCCGGAGCTGAGCGGCCGCCACCTCCTCCTCGGCTGTGGTCCCGGCGCCCGGCCGCCAGTCGACGAGCCGACGGGCGACCGTGGCGGTCTTGGTCCGGCGCAGTGTCTCCGCCTGGGCCTTTCCGCGGCCCTCGGCGACGGCCTCGGACAGGTTGGCGAAGACCGCGGTGAGCCAGAGCCAGACGGTGATGACCCAGGCGAAGACACTGGGGGTCTTGACGGCCGAGAGGGTGGTGAGGAGCGCCCCGACCTCCACCACGAACATGACCGGGTTCTTGACCATGGCCCCGGGGTGGAGCTTGCGGACCGCGTCGGGAAGGGAGGTGAGCAGCTGCCGGGGATCGAGCAGACCGCCCGTGACGCGCTGTGTCTGCACCGGGGGTCCGGCAGTGGTCGGGGACATCAGTGCAGCCCTTCCGCGAGCGGCCCCAGGGAGAGCGCGGGAAAGTAGGTGAGGCCGACAACAATGAGGACCACGCCGGTCAGCAGCCCCACGAACTGCGGCCGGTGGGTGGGCAGGGTGCCCGCGGTGACCGGCACCGGCTGCTGCCGTGCCAGCGACCCGGCCAGCGCCAGGACGAACACCATGGGCAGAAAGCGGCCGAGGAGCATGGCCAGGCCGAGCACGGTGTTGTACCACTGGGTGTTCGCGCCGAGCCCGGCGAAGGCGGAGCCGTTGTTGTTGGCGACCGAGGTGAAGCCGTACAGCACCTCGGAGAAGCCGTGCGGCCCGTGGCCCCGCATGGCGGCCCGCTCGCCGGGCAGCGCCATGGCCACCCCGGCGCCCACCAGCACCACCGCCGGGGTGGTCAGGATGTACAGGGACGCGAACTTCATCTCCCGGCCGCCGAGCTTCTTGCCCAGGTACTCGGGGGTGCGGCCCACCATCAGCCCGGCCACGAAGACCGCGACGACCGCCAGGACGAGGATGCCGTAGAGGCCGGAGCCGGTGCCGCCGGGCGCGATCTCGCCCAGCATCATGTTGAAGATCGTCATACCGCCGCCGAACGGCGAGTAGGAGTCGTGGAAGGAATTGACGGCTCCGCAGGAGGTGAGCGTGGTGGACGCGGCGAAAAGGGCCGAGGCCCAGACGCCGATGCGCTGCTCCTTGCCCTCCGTCATGCCGCCCGCCGCGTGGCCCGCCTGGCTGCTGACGCTGTGCAGCTCATTGACGGTCACGATCGCGACCGAGGCCGCCCAGATCAGGGCCATGACCGCGACGATCACGTATCCCTGGCGGTCGTCCCCGACCATCCGGCCGAAGGTGCGCGGCAGGGAGAACGAGATCACCAGCAGCAGGTAGATCTCCAGCCAGTTGATGAAGGGGTTGGGGTTCTCGAAGGGGTGGGCGGAGTTGGCGTTGTAGAAGCCTCCGCCGTTGGTGCCCAGCTCCTTGATGACCTCCTGTGAGGCGACCGGGCCGCCGGTGAGGCTCTGGTGGTCCCCGGCGAGGGTCGGGATCGACTCGACGCCGTGGAGGTTCTGGATCGTCCCGCCCGCGACCAGCACGATCGCGAAGACGAACGCGAGGGGCAGCAGCACCCGCAGCACGATCCGGGTCAGGTCCACCCAGAAGTTGCCGACCCGGTCGGTCTTCTCGCGGGTGAAGCCGCGGATCAGGGCGGCGACGACGGCGATGCCGACGGCCGCGGAGGCGAAGTTCTGCACCGCGAGCCCGGCCATCTGCACCAGATGGCCGAGCGCCACCTCGCCCGAGTACGACTGCCAGTTGGTGTTGGTGACGAAGGACGCCGCGGTGTTGAAGGCCTGGGCCGCGGGCATCGGCTCTCTGCCCAGTGACAGCAGCAGATGGTTCTGGAGCCGCAGGAACGCGTACAGAAAGAGGACGGACACCGCGGAGAACGCGAGCACGCCGCGCAGATAGGCCGGCCACCGCTGGTCGGCGTCGCCGTCCACGCCGCCGAGCCGGTAGACCAGCCGCTCGGCACGCAGATGCCCGGGGGCGGTCAGGACATGGGCGAGGTAGTCGCCCAGCGGCCGGTACGACAGGGCCAGCGCGGCCACCAGCGCAAGGATCTGAAGCCACCCCGCGAGGGTGCCGTTCACGAGAACTTCTCCGGGAAGAGCAGCGCCACCACGAGGTAGACGAGGAGGGCCACGGCCACGACGAGCCCGATGACGTTCTCGACGCTCACAGCCGCTCGACCCCCCTCGCCACCAGTCCGATGACGGCGAACACCGCGACGGTGACCGCGATGAACAGCAGGTCCGGCATAGGGGCACCACTCCGACCAGTCGTGAGCCGACGCCCCTTGTTAGCGCGCCCCCGACGCCCGGCCCCAGGACCTCGACGGTGCCTCGCCGTAAATCCGGCCGATGGAGTGAGCGCGCCGCGCCCCTCGGACGCCAGGGTGTCGCCGCGAGCGCACCATGGAGGTGCGGGGCGCGTGATCGCGCCATGTCGCAGAGCCGAGAGCAGAGCCGACAGGAGTCCGCCGATGGCCCGTGGACGGTTGCGGATCTATCTCGGGGCGGCCCCCGGGGTCGGCAAGACGTACACCATGCTCCACGAGGGCCAGCGGCTGCGGTCCCTGGGGACCGACGTGGTCGTCGGACTGGTCGAGCCGCACGGGCGGCGTCCGACGGCGGCGCTGGCCGAGGGGCTGGAGACAGTGCCCCGGCGCACCGTGGTCCATCGCGGGGTGTCCCTGACCGAGATGGACCTCGACGCGGTCCTGGCCAGGCGCCCCCAGGTCGCCCTGGTCGACGAGCTGGCCCACACCGATGTGCCGGGGTCGCGCAACGCCAAGCGGTGGCAGGACGTCGAGGAGCTCCTCGACGCGGGCATCGATGTCGTCACCACGCTCAATGTCCAGCACCTGGAGTCGCTGAACGACGTCGTGCGGCAGATCACCGGGGTCACCCAGCACGAGACGCTGCCCGACGAGGTGGCGCGCCGCGCCGACCAGATCGAGCTCGTCGATCTGCTGCCCGAGACGCTGCGCCGGCGTCTGGTGCACGGCGATGTCTATCCCCCGGACCGGATCGAGACGGCCCTCACCCACTACTTCCGGGTGGGCAACCTGACCGCGCTGCGCGAGCTGGCCCTGCTGTGGCTGGCCGACCGGGTGGAGGAGGGCCTCCAGCGCTATCGTGCCGAACACGGCATCACCGCCCCGTGGGAGACCCGGGAGCGCATTCTGGTCGGCCTGACCGGCGGCCCGGAGGGCGAGACCCTGATCCGCCGCGCCGCCCGGATCACCGCGCGCACCCCCGGCAGCGAGCTGCTGGCCCTCCATGTCGTGCCGGGCGACGGGCTCGTGCGGAGCGACCCGGCCGCGCTGTCCCATCAGCGCACCCTCGTGGAGTCGCTGGGCGGCGGCTATCACCAGACCACCGGCGAGGACATCCCCGAGGCGCTGCTCCAGTTCGCGAAGGCCGAGAACATCACCCAGATCGTGCTCGGCGCCAGCCGGCGCGGCAGGTTCTCGCTGCTGCTGCGGGCCGGCGTGGGGCAGCGCACCATCCACCGCTCGGGCCCCATCGATGTCCACATCGTCACCCACGAGGCGGCGGCGGGCGCCTCCGTGCCCCGGCCGCCCCGGCCGATCCGGGGCACCGGACCGGTGCGGTACTGGTCCGCGATCGCCGGGGCCGCGCTGCTGCTGCCGCTGCTGACCCTCGTCCTCACCGCGCTGCGCGGCACCCTCGGGCTGCCCGGTGCCCTGGTGCTCTACATGCTCGCCGTCGTGCTGACCGCTCTGGTCGGCGGGCGCCTGCCCGCGCTGCTCACCGCGCTCGCGGCGGCCCTGCTCACCGACTACTACTTCACCCCGCCACTGCACTCCCTGAAGGTCGAGCGCGCCGTGGACATCGTCGCGCTGGTGGTGTTCTTCGCCGCCGCGTGGCTGGTGGGCACCGCGGCGGGGGTGGCCGCCCGCCGTACGCACCAGGCCATGCGCGCGACGTCGGAGGCGCGGGCGCTGAGCCGGATGGCGGCGGCCATGATGCGCGGGGAAGCCCTGCCGACGCTGCTGGAGCAGGTGCGGGAGAACTTCTCCCTCGCCGCGGTCAGCCTGCTCGAACGCGATCCGGAGCACGGCCCCGAGCCCCGCTGGTACGTCGTCGCCAGCGCCGGGGCACGGCCGCCGGAGCGCCCGTACGACGCGGATGTGGAGGCGCGCGTCGACGACCGGCTCACCCTGGCCGCCCGCGGCCCCGGCCTCAGCGGCGACGACCGCCGCATCCTCGCCGCGTGTGCCACGCAACTCGGCATCGCGCACACCCGGGGCGGGCTCGCCCGGGGCGCCGCGGGGGCGGAGCCCGAGGAGCCGGGTCGGCCGCGCGCCGGAGCCCTCTATCTGCGCCCGGTCGACCTGGACGAGGTGCTGACCGCGGCCCTCGACGACCTCGGCCCCGGCGGCCACTCCATCCTGCTGCGGCTGCCGGAACAGCTGCCCGACGTCATCGCCGACGCCGCCCTCCTCGCCCGGGTGCTGGCCACGCTGGTGGCCGACGCCCTGCGCAACAGTCCGCCCGACGCCCCGCCGGCCCTCACCGCCGAGGTGGAACCGGACCGGGTGACGGTCCGGATCTCGAGGCCGACCGCCGACGACATGGCCGGCGCGCCGGCGGGGCGCGAGGGTGAGGGCTCCGCGCTGCGGCTGTCCCGGGATCTCGTCGAGGCCATGGGCGGCACCGTGGAGCACACCGCCGACGGCGCCCCCTCGGTGACGATCACCCTCCCGACCTCGGCGCCACGCCCCGGCCCGCAGGGGTGACATTAGTGTGTGCCGCACAGTATCGTGTGACGTGTGTCCGTAGAAGATCTGACCCTTGCCCAGGCTCAGGAGCTTCGCCGCGGGACGGTCGTGCTGGCCTGCCTGGCGCTGCTCCGGAAGCCGAGTTACGGCTACGCGCTCCTGGAAACGCTCAACGACGCGGGGGTTACCGTCGACGGCAACACCTTGTACCCCTTGCTGCGCCGACTGGAGAAGCAGGGCCTGCTCACCAGCGAATGGAACACCGACGAGTCAAGGCCGCGGAAGTTCTACCAGGTCAGCCCCGATGGGTCCCGGGTCCGCAGCGGCCTGGTGCGCGAGTGGCAGGACCTCGTCGCCTCGATTTCACGACTTACGGAGGAGAGTGGATGAGTACGAGTGTGCTCACCGAACGCTATGTGCACGAGGTCGTCCGGCGGCTCCCGGCCGACCAGCGGGAGGACATCGCCGAGGAGTTGCGCACCACCATCGCCGACACCGTCGAGGGGCGCGGTCCGGCCGACCCGCGCGTGGCGGAGCGCGAGGTGCTCAGAGAGCTCGGCGACCCGGTGCGGTACGCCGCCCGTTACTCGGAGCGCCCGCTCGCCCTGATCGGGCCCGACCTCTACTCCACCTATATCCGGCTGCTGGTCACGCTGTTGTGCACCGTCCTGCCGGCGATCACGTTCGGGGTCGTCGTGCTGGATGTGCTGGACGACGACGACCTGGGCGCGGCGATAGGCGGCGGCATCAGCACGTTGTTCACGCTCGGCTGTCAGATCATCGCCGTGCTCACCGTGGTGTTCGGCGTGCTGGAGCGGGTCCGTCACCGCAAGGGCGTGGTCGACGCCGCCACCTGGACACCCGACGATCTGCCCGAGGTGCGGGAGCCGGACAAGGGCGGCGTCGCGGCCTGCGCCGCGGCGGTGTGGGTGACGCTGCTGTTCGGGCTGATCATCTGGCAGCACACCGCCGAGCCCTACCGGATGGACGGCGCGGGCGGGGACGGCAAGCACATCGAGGTGCTCGCCCCGGGGCTGTGGTCGGGCTGGATCTGGCCGATGCTCGCCGGGCTCGCCGGGCTCGCCGTGGTCCAGCTGGCCCGGGTGGCGGCGCGCGGCTGGACGATCCCGCTGGCCACCGGAAACGCCGTGGCCCAGGCGCTGTTCACGCTGCCCCTGGCCTGGGTCCTCTACCAGCGGGACTTCTTCAACCCGGACTTCCTCAAGGACGCCGAGACCCTGTGGTCGTCCTCGGACCAGGCCTATGCCGGGACGGCGCTGATCGTGCTCGCCGTGGGCGTGAGCGGAGTGTTCAAGAGCTTCCGCGCGGCGCGGTGACGTTCAGTTAAGCTTCGGCGGCGAGCAGGGACTCCCTGATCCGGTTCCGGTCGACCTTGCCGGTGGAGGTCCTGGGCAGCGGGTCGGTCACCGTCTCGATCACGCCCGGGATCGCCGCCCGAACCGTGCGCTCCGCGCAGTACTGCCGCAGGGCCAGCACCCCCACGGAGCCCGGCTCGGCGAGGCGCAGCCGCGCGTGCAGACGGTGTCCGGCCACCGGGTCGGGGAGCGCGACGACGGCGGCCTCGGCCACCGCCGGGTGCTCCAGCAGGATGGACTCGACCTGCTGGGTGCTCACCTGGAACCCCCGTACCTTCACCATGAAATCGGTGCGTCCGAGCACGCTGAGGGAACCGTCCTCGTGCCGGGTGGCGATGTCGCCGCTGCGGTAGTAGACGAGGCCGGGGACGCCGTCCGGGTGCGGGCCGAACTTCGCGTCGTTCGGCACATTCGCATAACCCGCGGTCTGGAACGGGGTGTTGACGAACAGCTCGCCCTGTCCGGGGCCGGTCAGGGCGCGCCCGTCCGCGCCGACGATCAGCCAGCTCACACCGGGCAGCGGGCGGCCGATCGGCAGCGGGACGCGGACGGCCCGGTCGCGGTCCACCTCGTGGAGGAAGCTGTTGTTGGTCTCGGTGCAGCCGTAGTTGTTGTACCAGCGGGCGTACGGGAAGACCGCGGAGAGCCCGGACAGCACCCGCGCGGGCATGCTGTCACCGGCGAAGACGAGATGCCGGGCCACCTCCAGCGGCTCCTCACCGGCCGACGCCTCCATGAGCAGTTGGAAGAGCAACGGCACGCCCTGGATCAGCGAGACGCGGTGGTCCGCCACCAGATCGCGCAGATACCCGGCCGAGGCGCCCCGGTCGGGGTCGGCCAGCACGACGGTGCCGCCGTACGTCAGGGTGGTCCACACATCCAGCAGGCACAGGTCGAAGTTGAGTGGCGCGTAGTTGAGGACGGTGGTGCCCTCGGCGATCCCGAAGGTCTCGGCCCCCCACGCGGTGAACCGGGTGACCGCGCCGAACGACAGGGGCACGATCTTAGGGAGGCCGGTCGAGCCGGAGGTGGTGAGCATGAAGCCGATGGCGTCGTCGTCGACCGGAGCGGGCGGCAGGTGTTCCCCGGCGCCCCCGGACACCGCGTCCGGGTCCACCACCCCGTCGATCAGCGGGCCTTCGGCCAGGCCGAGCACGGCCTGGCAGCCCGCCTGCTGGTACAGCTCCTTGGCCGGTGTCTCGGGCAGTTCGTGGGACGGCAGCAGAAGGCGGCGGCCGGCCATCAGAGCGCCCAGCACCAGGGCCACCGCCCCGGGGGACTTGCGCATCCGCAGACCCACCGGCCGGGCGGCGTCCGGGGCGGCGGTCACCACCTGCGTACGCGCCCGGCAGGCCATGGCGTACAGCTCGCCGTAACCGACCGCGCGGCCCTCCCAGATGAGCGCGGGGGCGGTGGGCCTGGCGGCCGCGTGGCGCGCGAACTCCGTCACGAATGTGCGGGTCATGCCCTCCCCTCCCCGGCCGCCGCGCGCTCGGCCGTGATGCGGATGGCGCGCACCGAGCGGAAGCCCCGGGTGGTCAGCGCCTCGTCGGGGACGGCGACGCCATGGCGGTCGGCCAGCCATTCGGCGATCCGCAGCACACCGAGGCTGTCGATCACGGCGGTGGCCAGCAGGTCGTAGTCCGCGTCGAGCTCGGCCGGGTCGACGCCGGGCAGAAACCGCTCGACGACGAAGGCGGCGATGTCGTCCTCGGAGACGGCGGGCGCGGTCGCCGGAGCGGCGGCGTGGGGCTGTGCGGGCATGGGGTTTCCCTCCACTGGTCGCTGACTTCCCTCACGCCTCGATGAGCGTGCAGAACCAGTGCATGCCCGGCGCTGCCACACCCACGAGGGCCACCAGATCCCCCGGCGACACCTCTCCGGCCTCGAGATGCCGCCGCAGACAGATCAGCTGGTCGGCGGCGCCCATGTGGCCCAGTTCGCGGGCGAGTGCGGCGTTGGTGCGCTCGATGGGGAGGCCGACCGCCTCGGCGGCCTCGCGGATCGTCTGCTGGTTGTCGTTGAGGTAGATGAGGCGGGAGAGCTGAGTGCGGCCCTTTCCCGCGCGGGTGAGGGCCTGGTCGACCACGTCCGCGATCCGCCCGCTGATCTCCTTCATGAACACCTGGAAGCGCTCGGGGTCGCGGCCGAAGTGGCGGAAGATCCCGGCCATCGGGTCCGCGTGCAGATCGGCCCGGCCCGCGGGCGGCAGCGGAGCGGCGGAGCCGCCGAACTCGACGCGGAAGAAGTCCGCGTACTCGGGATTGGTGAAGTGGGCCGAGGAGAGCCGCCGCAGGCGTGGATGGCCACGCCGCAGCACGGCCGCCACGGCGCCGTCGCTGGCGATCGCGCCGTTGAAGTCCATCCGGTTGGTGTGCGCCTCGCTGGCCACATTGACCAGGGCCACCAGCACGGTGTCGGTGTCGGCCGAGAGGGCCATCGCGCCCGCCGCGTGGTCGAGCGCCACCGACCAGGCGGCGCACACCTGGGTCAGCAGCACGGTGGGGGTGCCGTAGGCGCCCAGCGCCCTGGCCACGGCCGCCGAGGAGTCCCAGCCCAGGTACTCGGGGATGTCGGAGTGGCCGACGACGATCAGGTCGATGTCGACGATGTCGAGTTCCGCCTCGGCCAGGGCCGACCTGGCGGCCTCGGCGGCGAGGTCGGTCGCGGTGACACCGCCGGCCACCCGGTGGTAGGTCTCGTACCCGAGGGTGCCGACGACCTCGGGATCGGGTACGTACTCGGCCGCCGTCCCGGCCACCCCACGGCGTTCGCCGAAGGCCGTGCCCGTCGCGACGATGCCCATCTCCACTGAAGTGGCCACGTGTTGTCCCTTCGCTCCCACAGGTGGGTGTTCACCGCTTCAGGGTCGAGCCCCCGGCGTGCGGGTGATCGGGTTCGGGTTCGGACGGACGGCCGGCCGCCGGGGGCGGGGCCGGAAGTTCGGCCACCTCGGCCAGCGGGATGTCCAGGACGCTCAGTTGGCGCCGGGCGGTGTGCAGCGCGATCGCCAGCAGGGCCATGGCCACGGCCAGGATCAGCACGGCCGCCTCCACCCCCAGGGCGTCGGCGAGGACCCCGGCCGCCAGCGGGCCGATCCACTGCATCGCCTGGAAGAAGAACTGGCCGGTCGCGGCGACCCGGCCCAGATACGCGTCCGGGACCAGCCGCACCTCGTACGACTCGATCACGACGTTCATCGGCACCATGCTGGTCATGCCGAACATCAGCACCAGGCCGATCTGCCATGGCTGGGGCACCAGCGCCACGACGGCGAAGGACGCCACGAAGACCCAGGCGGACAGCAGCAGAACCCGCCGCGCGCCCAGCCTCCGCATCAGCCACGGTCCCGCGACGGCCCCGATGACACCGCCGGCGACCGCCAGCGAGGTCGCGACACCGACCGCCGTCGGCCCGCCGCCGCGGTGCCGCACCAGCACGATGAACAGGAGGGTGAGCCCCTGCGCCACGGTGTTGAGCAGAGCCCCCCACGCGAGGGTGAACACCAGGTAGTCGCTGCGTCTGATCAGGCGCAGGCCGTCCCTCATGTCCGCGGCCAGACCGGTCCGCCGCTCGCCGTCGGCACGCCGGTCCGGGCCGAGGGGGCGGCGGATGAGGAGCGAGCTCAGAGTGATGAACACGAAGGAGACGGCGTCGAAGAGGAACGGGATCCAGCGGGCCATGGAGTACAGCAGCCCGCCGAGGGGGGCGCCCACGAGCTGGACCACCATGTCGCGGCCCATGCTCTGCGCGGTCGCGTCGGCGATCTGCTCCTTGGGAACGATCCGGCGCAGCACCGGCGTCGAGACGCCGATCTTCAGCCCGGCGGCCAACCCGCCGACCAGCGCCAGCGCGTCGAGCGCCAGGACCGATGGATCGCCCCGGTACACCAGCAGGGCGACGGCGGCCATCGAGGCCGCCTCGGCCAGGGGGACCAGACACAGGATGGCGCGGCGCGACACCCGGTCCGCCAGCGCCCCGCCCACCGCCAGGGTGGCGAGTTTGCCGAGCATGTGCAGGACGGTGATGGTGCCCGCCTGCGTCGCCGACCCGGTGGTGTAGAGCATGAGCAGGGGGAAGGCGAGCGTGGAGACGCTGGTGCCCAGCGTGGACAGGCCGTTCCCGGACCACCAGTACAGATAGTCGCGGTCGCGCCACAGCGACGGCGGGCTCCCCTGAGCGCTCTGTGTCTCCTCGGCCTTCTCGGGCCCCTCGGGACGTGACCGCGCCATCGTCTCCGCCCCCCTGTCCGTTCACCGTGTCGCCCGTCCGGGCCTGCGCAGTGGATCTCGCGCAGCATGCTGGTCGATGCGTCACGACGCGGGCCAGGCAGTACACCGGCAACTCACGGGGGAAATTGCCGCTCGTCGAGGGGGCAACGAAGGGAGCGCCGGGGAATGCGACTCTGCGATGGCGAACGAATGTTTTGGGAGCGCGGAATGCCGGAATGCCGAGATGTCGGGGCGGCGGGATGTCTCGATACAGCCGCATCGGCAGATTTGTCAACTAGTGGACAAGTGGCGCCTTCCTGTCAAGGCTACCACTCCCACTCGGGCGAGTTGTCGAGTAGGGTCCCTTTCTTGCCACACCGGAACACCCTGGAAGTCGCGCCAATTGGGACGATTCGATGTCACGGGGATTTGATGAGGGTCGATTCCGCCGGGGCCCGGCCCCCGGGCCCCGGCTCATCAGGCGGCGCACGGTACGAGATGCGCAAGGGCAGCGCATGTGTCATCGCTAAGGGGGATTAACTCAATGGTAATTCCGAATGACTTCATGTCGTTCGACAGGACCGACATTCATCAGCTGCGGGACTTTCTCCTCAGTCAGCGCAGGATCTCCGGCTGGACGCAGGAGGAGCTCTCCGAGCGCTCCGGTGTCAGCGTGCGGACGATCCGCAATCTGGAGACGGGCTCCAATACCAACCCGCGCAGAACGTCGGTCGCACTGCTGCTCAGCGCCCTGGGCGCGGGGCCCGCCCCGCTCCCTGAGGCGGCTTCCTGGGGCGGTGACGACATGACGGTGGTGCCCGACCAGCACCAGGACGCGCAGTCGCACCGCACGGCCGAGCTCTCGCCGTGGCACGGCCCCCGGCCCCTGGGCGATCCGTTAGTGGGCAGACAGACCGATATGCGCCATATCCTGGCTTCCGCGCAGCGCAGCCGACTGGTCGTGGTCACCGGGCCCGGCGGTGTGGGCAAGACGCGGCTGGCCCTCGCGGCGGCGTCCCGGCTGCGCCCGCTGTTCCGCGACGGGGTCGCGGTGGTCGAGTTGCGCGACTGCCCGCCCGAACACCTCGACCCCGCTTACGCAGGAGCCGAGTTGACGCGCATCACACGGGAATTCACCAGCGAATCGGGGTACTTGGCCCGAAGGGTGCACAGCGGGCGAAGACTGCTCATCCTGGACGGCGCCGAACACGTCGCGCAGCAGACCGCCCGTCTCGCACGGCAGTTGCTCGACGAACATCCCGGGCTCCATCTGCTGGTCACCTCGCGCCGCGCGCCGGCCGCCGGCGCGGCCGAGACCTGGGAGGTCGAGCCGCTGCGCGTGGACGGGCCCAAGGGCCGCGACATGCCGGTGCCGAGCGCGGTGGAGCTTCTTCTGCGCCGGGTGCAGGCCGGGCTGCCGACCCTGGATCTCGCCCATCACCTCCCGATGGTCACCAGGTTGTGCCGGCTCCTCGACGGCGTGCCGCTGGCCATCGAGATCGCCGCCCAGCGGCTCAGATCGCTGCCGCTGACCTCGCTCCTCCAGGAGGACACGCTCTTCCATCTGCTCGGCCAGGCCGACACGGGGGGCCTGAGCGCCCATCGCACGCTGTCCGACAGTGTGCGGTGGAGCTACGACCTGCTCCCCGCCCCGCACCGGCAACTGCTGCGCGACCTGGTGGCCCTGCCGGACGGCTTCACGCTGGACGATGTGCTGACCGCGCAGCCGAGCCGCCGCCCGGACCTGGTGCGGGTGGCGCATCTGCTGGCCGAGCTCGTCGACGCCTCGCTGGTGCAGACCCACCGGGAGCGGCAGTACACCTACCGCGTGCACGCGCTGGTGCGGCATGTGGTGACACAGCTGGAACGGCAACACCCCCAGAACACCGCCGCGTCCGCCGACTCCGGCACCGCCCGGTCGGCCGAGCCGCTGCCCCTGGGCCGCGCCGGCCGGCCCGCCGCCTGACCGGGGGCCGGCCATCCCGCTCAGCCTGCCGCCGTTCCGGCGGCCGCCTTGACGGCCCGGAGGGAGAAGTACTCCGGGCCGTCGAGGCAAGCGAACATCAGCTCCTCCAGCCACGGCAGCAGCGCCTCGTCCGGCTCGGCCGTGGGGTCGAGCCGCCACAGCAGCCGTTGCAGTACGAGGACCAGCCATCCGGTGCCCCCGGCCCGGGTCCGCTCCTCCGCGAAGGAGTAGAGCCAGGTGTACAGGCACGAGGCGGCCGCGTGGTGGACGCAGTGCTCGGCGGCCCGGTCCTGACCGTCCGTCGTCGTCGCGTCGAGCGACTCTGCGGCGATCCGCGTGTAGAAGGCCGCGCGGCGCGCCGACAGCGCGTCAAGAACCTTGACGAGCGCGTCGGCCTCGGGCGGCGAGAGCTCGCGCTCCGCGATCAGCCGGGCCTCGGCCGCTGCCGGGCCCCACCCCCGGGTGATCTCGTCCTCGGTGGCGTTGGTCAGCCGCAGCGCCCGGCCCGAGGGGTGCCACACCGGGGCCTCCTCGGACCAGTCGAAGAGCGGGCGCAGCACGGCCTCCTGGCCGGGGGCGGGACGGTCGGCCACCCGGGCCACGGCGGGCAGCTGCGAGGCGATGCCATGGAGGTTGACGTGTGTGGTGCCCTCGAAGACGCTCGCGATCGCGTGGTCGCGCTGGAGCTTCTGGAAGGCGCCCGAGGCGACCCCTTCGCGCAGATAGCCGCGTGCCCCCAGGACCCGGGCGGCCTCCTGCAGGACCTCCTCGCCCAGCGTGGGCACCAGGTACTTGACCACGGAGGACCACAGGCTGAGCCGGGACGGGGCGACCGACAGCGAGCGGGCCACCGGCAGCGTCACGCACTCGGCGATCAGCAGATCGAGGTGTGAGCGCACCAGGTGCCGCCGGATGACGGGGATGCCGTAGATCTCCCGCCCGTACAGCACCCGCTCCCGCGCGTGGCGCAGCGCGATCCGCAGCACCGAGTCCATGGTGCCGAGCGACAGCGCACCGATCGCCGTGCGGGTGATCTGGAGCACCTGAAGGATCTGGGCCAGGCCCCCGCCGGGGCGGCCGAGCAACGCGCCGGCGGGCACCGCGGTCCGGCGGAAGGTGATCCCGCTGAGGTCGTGGCCGCGCAGGCCCACGGTCCGTACGAAGGGGTGGTTGTCCCAGCTCCCGGCCGCCAGCCGCCTCTTGTCGACCAGCAGCAGGGACGGGCCGACGCCTTCGACGGCCGCGTAGACGGTGAGGAAACGGCCCCGGGTGGCGTTGCCGACGGGCCACTTCTCCCCGGTGAGGACATACCCGTCGCCGTCCGGCGCCGCCGTGGTCTCATTGGTGCCCAGGTCGCTGCCGTGGTCCGGCTCGGACACCGCGAAACAGGCGAGGTCCCCGTCGAGGAGGCCCCGCGCCACCCGGGCCCGTTGCTCCTCCTCGCCCCACAGCCACACCGGGTTGACGCCCAGGAGCGCCGAGCCGAACATCACCGAGACCGTCAGATTGCGGCGGGCGAGCGAACGGGTCAGCAGGACCAGCTGTTCCAGGTTGCGCAGCCGGCCGCCGAACTCCTCGGGCACCAGAAAGCCGCTGAACCCCCAGGACCGGACCAGCTCCACCGCCCCCGGGGGCAGCTCGCCCAGCTCCTCGTGCGCCACCGTCTCCGCGTGGCTGAACGGACCGCCGGGCGCCGCCGGGTCGCCGAGCACCCGCTCGAAGTCCGCGGCCAGCGCGTAGGAGGGGCGGTCGGACGCCTCGCCGGTCATGCCGTGGGGGCCGCGGGGGCGTCGGCGCCGTAGCGGGCGAAGAGGGCGGCGACCTCGTCGTCGGGGGGCAGTTGGGCCCGGCCGCCGGCCACCTCGGTGGAGACGAACTCGATCACGTCCCGGACGCGCTCCAGTTTCATGGTCTCCTCGGGGGTCAGCGTCCGGAGGCCGTACAGGTCCTCCAGGTTGTAGCCGAGTTCCGCGAGCACGAGGGAGTGGAAACCGAGGTCGCCGACGAGCCGGTGGTCGAGCTCGACCTGGTCGAGCTTGCGCGGGGCGACCAGGCGGACCATGCCGCACACCACGGGGGAGACCGCTTCGGCGCCGACGGCGGCAGGAGTGTGAGTCATGTTTCCGACGGTAAGCGCGGCCGAGGACGCCTCCCAGGCAACGGGCCCGGCAAGCACTCGGCAACTCGGCGTGAGGGCGACCGGCAGAGCCGACATGCCGCTCAGGAAGTTGGAGTACACATACCGGGGCGGGCCCGCCGGCTCGGCCTTGGCGACGAGTTGCCGCAGACTCTCCAGCAGGGCCGTCAGCTCGGCGCGGGCCAGGAACGCGCCGAGGCAGAAGTGCGAGCCATGGGCGAACGACAGGTGTTTGTTGGGGGTGCGGGACAGGTCGAAGTCGTCCGGCCGGTCGAAGACCCGCTCGTCGCGGTTGGCGGAGGCCAACCAGGTGACCACGATGTCGCCCTCCTCGACGAACCGGTCGTCCAGGAGGACGTCCCGGGTCGCGGTCCGGCCGCTGTGCAGCGCCGGGGTGGTCCAGCGCAGCACCTCCTCGACGGCCGGGGCGATCTCGGCCCGGCCGTCGGACAGCGCCCGCCACTGGTCCTCGCGCTCCATCAGCGCGTGCAGCCCGCCGACCATCGCGAAGCGGGTCGTCTCGTGTCCGCCCATGATGATGCTGTAGCAGTTGAAGACGATCTCCTCGTGCGTCAGCGGCCTGCCGTCGATCTCCCGGGTCACCAGGAGGCTGACCACGTCGTCGTACGGTTTGGCGCGGCGCTGCGCGGCCAGTTCCGAGAAGTAGAGCAGCAGGCCGTTCCGGGACGCCCAGGTCGCCTCCTCGGTGGGCGCGCCGTCCGCGGACGACAGCGCGCCGGAGGTGAGGTCGATGATGTGCCGCCGTTCGGAGGCCGGGACGCCGAGCAGGTCGCAGATGGCGGCGAGCGGGATGTGCGCGGCCACCTCGGCGGCGAAGTCCACCTCGCCCCGCTCCACCGCCTCCTCGACCAGCGCGTGGGTGCCACGCCGGACGCTGTCGACCACCACCTCCAGGGAGCGCGGCGAGAACGGCTTCAGCAGGGCGCTGCGGAGCGCCTGGTGCGGCCTGCCGTCGGTGACGGCGAGCATCTTCCCGGCCGCCGAGTCGCCGCCCGCCAGCAGGGTGTCGAGCACATTGCCGCGCTCGGAGGTGAAGGTCTCGCTGTCGTTGAGCACCGAGACGACATCGGCGTAGCGGCTCACCACCCAGAACCCCGGGCCGCGCGCGGTCTCGGGCTGCCAGTGGACGGGGGCCTCGGTACGCAGCCGGCGCCACAGCGGCCCCAGGTCGTGGTGGGCGTGCAGCAGGGGGTCGGCGAGATCCAGCTGGTCGGGCGGTTGTGGGGCGGGAGCCCGGCGGGTGTCCATGGCGATGTCCTCGGCTCGGCGGCGGGAGGCGGAAGGCTGGGGCGGCGGGGCGCGGGGGTACGGGGTGGGGGCGCGCTCAGCCCAGCGGCTTGGTCGGGCCGGGGAAGAACGCGGTGGTCGCCCCGGCGGTCTCGGCACCGTCCACCACGAACTGCTGACCCGAGACGAACGACGCCTGCGGGGAGGCCAGGAAGTGGAACACGTCCGCGATCTCCTCGGGGAGGGCGTGGCGGCGGGCCGGGATGCGCTCGTTGACCTCGTCGAGCATGGCGTCGGTGTACTCGGCGCGCTGCATGGGTGTCAGCACCGCGCCGGGCGCCACACAGGCGGTCCTGATCAGCGGGGCCAGCTCGACGGCGAAGGTCTGGCACAGCGAGGCCACCCCCGCCTTGCTGGCGTTGTAGTCCGCGTAGAGCGGATAGCCGCGGGAGCCGTTGACCGAAGCCGTCGCGAGCAGCACGCCCTCGCCGCGGCGCAGCATGTGCGGGACGGCGTGGCGCCACAGGGCGAGGACGCCCATCAGGTTGACGTCCAGGGTGCGCCGGGCGTCGTCCTCGGTGAGGTCGAGGATGCCGTGCCGGACACTGATGCCCGCGTTGGCGATGACGACGTCGACGGCGCCGCGCTCGGCGTGCACCTGGTCGACGGCGGCGCGGACGCCCGACCAGTCGGCGACGTCCAGCTCGATCCAGCGGACTTGGCCGCCGCCGTCGCGGGGGCCGTCCGCCGTGCCCGGGGCGGGCGGCTGGAGGTCGAGGTTGACCACATAGTCGCCGGAGCGGGCGAACCGCTCGGCGGTGGCGTGGCCGATGCCGCTGGACGCGCCGGACACGATGACGGTGCGCATGGGGTGTGGCTGCCTTTCCGTGGGGGCCGCGGGGCGGTGCCGGGACCGGTTTCAGACGATGACACGGGGGTGTTCCAGGGCGTATCCGCTGAGGTTGCGCCGCAGATTGCGGCTGACGGTGAGCTTCTTGAGCCAGCGGTCGGTCCCGTCGTACCGCGGAGTGAAGGGGCGGCGGCCGTGCACGGCGCGGTAGTTGTCCACGACCAGCAGCGAGCCGGGGCCCACCGCGATCTCCCGCTGCACCCGCCGCAGTTCGTCCATGAGCCGGTCGAGGGCGGCCGCGGCCTCGGAGTCCTCGGAGGCCACGCGCATGAAGGGCCGGTCGATGCGCAGATACGGGTCGAGCCGGTCACCGAACAGCACGGCGGTGGGCACGGGCCGGTCCGTCATCTCACGCAGCCTGGCCAGCGCGGGGTGGCGGGGCGCGGAGTCCTCCAGCTGCCGGATGTGTTCGGTGTCCGGCAGGATGTGGAAGCGCTCCTCGGCGAGCACCGTGCGGTCGTGTTCGCTCAGCCGGACATCGCGGACGGACGCCACGACGGTCGGCACCAGGTCCGGGTTGCGCAGGCCCAGCAGCAGCAGATAGTCGCAGCGGTTGGGGTGGAAGCCGTCCTCGGTGTGGAACTCCAGCAGGCTCTCGCTGCCGTAGCCGCTCTGGCGCCGCTCGTCGCCGCGGATGGGCAGGATGTTCTGGATGATGCGGCCCTCCTGGAGGGTCGCCCAGCCGAACGGGTCGCCCAGCGCCAGCCCGCACATCGCCAGCCACAGCTCCTGCTCCCTGGCCGCCTCGCCTTCGATGGCCTCGCCCCAGTGGCCGGGGGTGGGGCCGATGCGGGCGTCGTCCACCGGGAAGCCGTGCACCAGGCACGCGGCCGTGCTCTCGGTGCGGCGGTAGGAGAGCAGGAAGCCGCGCAGCCCCGCGGGCAGCAGCTCCTCGGCCGCGTGGCCGCCGTCGTAGAACTCCGGCCGGTCCGGCGCCCCGTGGGTGTCCGCGAGCCGAGCCGCGGCGGCCCGCAGCTGGGCCGCTTCCTCGGCGTCGAGGTGATATTCGAGCGGGGTGTCCGGGCTGTCGGGGACCGGGTCGGCCGCCGCCTGGCGGAGGGCGGCAACGGCTGAATAGGTGCTTGTCATGTCGATGGTCCTCCACCGGGTCGTGACCGCTCGGGTCGTCCGTCGTTCGGTCCTGTGCGGCCCGCGCACCGCTGCCGGGCCGCGTGGTGGTGCCTCACGGGGCCGACCGAGCAGGGTCCCGGCCGTGTTGGCCCAGTGGTCGTGCGATCGTGGTGTCCGGCCACCGCCGAAAGGGGGCTCCCCCGGCGGTGGCCGGTGGCTCAGACGGGCTCCTGCCAGTCCTCGGCGAAGGCGTCGAGTTCGTGCTGGTCCAGGGTGACCAGCGGCTCGTCCGGGTCGGCCGCGTCCGTGGCCATGTCCGCTTCCGGGGCGAGTTCCTTCACCGCCTCGGCGAGCGCCGCCACGGTCTTGTGGGTGAACACATCGCGCGGCGCCATGTCCAGGCCGTCGGCGTGGGCCAGGGTGACGAGCTTGACGGAGCTGATCGAGTCGCCGCCGAGGTCGAAGAAGCTGTCGTCGATGCCGACCCGCTCCACCCGGAGGGCCTGTGCGAACAGCGCGCACAGCCGCTCCTCACGGGCGGTGCGGGGGGCCCGGCCGGCGGGGGTGCCGGAGAAGTCGGGGGCGGGCAGGGCGCCCCGGTCGAGCTTGCCGCTGGGCGTGACCGGCAGCCGGTCGAGGACGACCACGGCCGCGGGCACCATGTGGTCGGGCAGGGCGGCCGCGACCCGCCGACGCAGGGCCGCGGGGTCCGGCCGGGCGCCGGCAGCCGGGGCGGCGTACGCCACCAGGCGCCGGCCGGCGGGGTCCTCGTGGACGACCACGGCCGCCTGGGCGACCGACGGGTCGTCGGCCAGCACCGTCTCGATCTCGCCGGGCTCGATCCTGAAGCCGCGCACCTTGACCTGCTGGTCCGCCCGGCCCAGATACTCCAGCGCGCCGTCCGGCGTGCGGCGCGCCAGGTCGCCGGTGCGGTACATCCGCGACCCGGCGGGGCCGAACGGATCGGCCACGAAGCGCTCCGCGGTGAGCGGGGCCCGGCGCAGATAGCCGCGCGCCAGCCCCTCGCCCGCCAGATACAGCTCACCGGGCGCGCCCACTGGCACCGGCCGCAGCGCGCCGTCCAGCAGATGGACGCGCGCGCCCGTGACCGGGTCGCCGAGCGGCGGTCTGGTCCGGCCCGTCAGAGGGCGGCTCATCGTCGCCATGACGGTTGCCTCGGTCGGGCCGTAGGCGTTGACCATGCGGCGGCCGGACGACCAGCGTTCGACCAGCTCGGGCGGGCACGCCTCACCGCCCACGACCAGGGTGACCCCGGGCGGCAGGGCGCCCTCGGGCAGCACGGCCAGCGAGGACGGCGGCAGCAGCAGCGCGGTCACGCCGTGCCGGGCCACGGTGGCCGCCAGGGCCTGCCCCGGCAGCAGTGCGTCGGCGGGCGCGACGACCGCGCTCGCCCCGGTCAGCAGGGCGGTGGCGAGCTCCCATACGGAGGCGTCGAAGCTCGGCGAGGCGAACAGCAGCACCCGCTCGTCCGTGCGCAGCGCCAGGCCCGTGCGCTGCTGGGCGACCAGGGCGGCGATGCCGCGGTGGGGCACCAGCACGCCCTTGGGGCGGCCGGTGGACCCGGAGGTGTAGATGAGGTACGCGGTGTTGTCGGGCCGCAGCGGCGCCACCCGGTCGGCGTCGGTCAGGTTCGCCTCCGACAAGCCGTCGGTCAGCGCGTCGGCCCGCTCGACGGCCCGCGGGTCGGCCGGATCGTCGGGCCCGTCCAGGCACAGGGTCCGGCCGGCGCCCGCCTCGGCCACCAGGCCGACCGCGTCGGCGGTGGTCAGCACGAGGGCGGGCGCGGCGTCTTCGACGACCTGGCGCAGCCGCTCCAGCGGGTATCCGAGGTCCAGCGGCAGATAGGCGGCGCCGGCCTTGAGGACGGCCAGGACGGCGAGGAGCGAGCGGGCCGACTTGGGGATCGCGACCGCCACGACGTCCTCGGGGCCGACACCGCGGGCCACCAGCGCCCGGGCCAGCCGGTTGGCCCGCGCGTTGAGGTCGGCGTAGCCGATGGCCAGCGGCCCGTCGTACACCGCGACGGCCTCGGGCAGCGCCCGTACCCGCTCCTCGAAGAGCTCGGGGAAGGTGGCCGGGGCGGCGGTGTGCGAGGGGCCGTCGGCCGTGGCGCGGAACAGCTTGTGCTCCTGCGCCGTGAGCAGGTCGATCCGGCCCAGCGGCGCGGCCGGGTCGGCGACGAAGCCGTCGAGGACCTTGCTCACCCGGGTGAGGAGGGCCTGGCTCGCCTCGGCGGTGAAGAGGTCGGCGCGGTAGCTGAGTTCGAGACTCAGCCGCTCGCCCGGCACCACGACCAGGCTGAGCGGATAGTGGGTGGCGCCGGGCACGGGCCGGTCGTCCACGGAGATCCGCAGGCCGGGGACGTGCTTCTGCACAGCTTCACCATCAACGGGGGTGTTCTCGAACCCGACGACGGTGTCGAAGAGTTCGCCGAGGCCCAGGGCCCGCTGGAGGTCGGCGAGGCCCAGGTGCTGGTACGGGCCCAGCTCGGCCTGTTGGCGCTGGAGGTCGGCCAGGATCCGGACGAGCGGGCGCGCCGGGTCGAGCCGCACCCGCACCGCCACGGTGTTCATCAGCAGGCCGACGATGTCCTCGGAGCCCGGCAGCTCCGGCGGGCGTCCGGCGCAGGTGGCGCCGAACACGATGTCGTCGCGGCCCAGCAGCTGGCCCAGCGCCACCGCCCAGGCGCCCTGGATCACGGTGTTGAGAGTCAGGCCGGCGGCGCGTGCCGCGGTGGTCAGCGCGGTGGTCCGCTCGGGGTCGAGGAGTTCGGTCGCCAGGTGGGGCACGGTCGCGGCGGCGGCCTCGGCGTCGGGAGCGACGAGCGTGGGCTCGTCCAGTCCGGCCAGCGCCTCGGTCCAGGCCCGCGCCGCCCGTTCCCCGTCCTGGCCGTCGAGCCAGCGCAGATAGTCGGCGAACTGCACCGGCACCGGGCCACCGGCCTCGCCACCGCTCGCGTAGAGGGCGAACAGGTCGCGGAAGAACAGCGGCAGCGACCAGCCGTCCAGCAGCCCGTGGTGGTAGGACACCAGCAGCAGATGGTCGTCGGCGGCGAGCCGGACCAGGGTGACCCGCAGCAGCGGCGGCTTCGCGAGGTCGAAGCGCCGGAGCCGGTCCTCGTCGATCAGCTCGGCGAGGCGGCGGTGGCGCTCGTCCTCGCCGAGGTCCGAGAGGTCGGCCTCCCGCCACCCCACGCTCACCTCCTCGTGCACCGCCTGGACCAGACGGCCCGAGCTCAGGAGGGTGAAGGAGACCCGCAGGGCGCCGTGGCGGGCGGCCAGCGCCCCGACGGCCTCGCGCAGCGCGGCGGGCGAGAGCGGGCCCTCGAGCCGTACGGGCGCCTGGGCGGTGTAGACGTCGACGCCGTCGGCGGCCAGCAGGGCGTGGAAGTGCATGCCCTGCTGGAGGGGGGTCAGCGGCAGCACATCGGCGATCCGCCGGCCGTCCTCGGCCAGCTCCGCCCGCTCGGCGTCGCTGAGCGGGACCAGCGGCGCCGCGGGTGCGGTGTCCCGGCCCCGCGCCTCGCCGCGCGGGCCGGTGTCCCGGGCCACCTCGGCGAGCCCGGCGATGGTCGGGTGGAGGAAGATGTCCTTGGTGCTGACGGCCAGTTGGGCCCGGTGGGCGCGGGCCGCGAGCTGCATGGCGACGATCGAGTCGCCGCCGAGGTCGAAGAAGCTGTCGTCCACCCCGATTTGGGGACGGCCGAGCACCTCGCAGAACACCTCGTGCAGCACCCGCTCCCGCTCGGAGGAGGGCGCCCGGTACTCGTTCGCGGCCTCGAAACCGGGGGTGGGCAGCGCCGCCCGGTCCACCTTGCCGTTCGGTGTGAGCGGCACCGCGTCGACGACCATGACGACCGCCGGGACCATGTACGCGGGCAGTCGGCGCGCCGTGAACTCGCGCAGCGCGGCCGGGTCGGGGCGGGCGCCGGGCGCGGGGCGTACGTACCCCACGACGCGCCGCGCGCCCGACGGGTCGGCGGACACCGCCGCCACCGCCTGCGCCACCGAGGGCGCCGCCGCCAGCGCGGCCTCGATCTCGCCCGGTTCGATGCGGTGGCCGCGTATCTTGACCTGGGAGTCCGCGCGCCCGCGGTACTCCACGACCCCGTCCGGACGGCGGCGTCCGAGGTCTCCGGTGCGATACATGCGGGCGCCCGCCGGGCCGAACACATCGGCCACGAAACGCTCGGCCGTCAGGTCCGGGCGGCCCAGGTAGCCGCGGGCGACCCCGTCGCCCGCGATGTACAGCTCGCCGACCACCCCGTCCGGCACCGGCCGCAGAAACCCGTCCAGCACATAGACCCGGGCGTTGTCGGCGGGCCGGCCGATGGCGGGCCCGCAATCGCCGTCGCCGTCGCCGTGCCACAGCATCGCGTCGACCGTGCACTCGGCGGGGCCGTAGAGGTTGTACACCGACAGGCCGGGCACGCCCCGCAGTTCGGTCCACAGGTCGTCGCCGACCTCCTCGCCGCCGAGCGCCAGCACACCGATCCGATGCCGCTCCCCCGACGCCTCGAACATGCCCGCGGCCAGCATCTGGCGGGCGACGGACGGCGTGGTGTCGAGCACGTCGACCGCCGCCGCCATCGCGTGGTCGACCAGGGCCAGGGCGTCCCTGCGCACGGTGTCGTCGACGATGTGCAGCGCGTTCCCGGCGACCATCCACAGCAACTGGCTGAACGAGGCGTCGAAACCCAGCGAGTTGGTGAGCGCCGCCCGCAGCGGCCGGCCGCCCGCCCGGGCGCGCTCCGGTGCGAAGAAGTTCGCCCGGTGGCTGTGGAACATGTTGGCCAGGTTGCGGTGCTCGACCGCGACCCCCTTGGGGCGGCCGGTGGAGCCGGAGGTGTAGATCACATACGCCAGGTGGCCGGGCAGCGGCGCGTCGGGGCGTTCTCCGGCGCCCGGGTCCGTGGCCTCGTCGAGCGGTTCCGCCTCGTCGACCCGGAGCACGGGCACCCCTTCGGGCACCGTGTGCGCGGTGGCGGCGGTGGCCAGGACGAGGGCCGGTGCGGCCTCCGCGCAGATGGCCGCGATCCGCTCCAGCGGGTGCTCGGTGTCGAGGGGCAGATAGCCGGCGCCCGACTTCCAGACCGCCCAGATCGCCGTCACCGCGGCCGCGGTACGGGGCAGGGCGACGCCGACGAGCCGGTCCGGGCCCGCGCCGTGGGCGACCAGCAGCCGGGCCAGCCGGTCGGCGTCGGCGTTGAGCCGCTCGAAGGTCAGGGTGGTGGCGCCGTCGGTGACGGCCACCGCGTCGGGTGTCGCGCGCGCCTGCTCCTCGAACAGCTCGGGCAGGGTCCGGTCCGGGTGCGCCACGCTCCGGCCGCTCGACGCCCGCAGGACGGTCCACCGCTCGGCGTCGGAGCACAGCGGCAGCCGCCCGGCGGGCAGCTCGGGCCGGTCGGCGATGTCCCGCATCAGGGCGCACAGTCGGCGCAGCACCTCGGCCGCCGCCTCGCCGGTGCAGACGTCGTCGCGGTAGTTGAGTTCGAAGCGGAGCCGGGCGCCGGGGTGGACGGCCAGGCTCAGCGGGTAGTGGGTGCCCTCGAACGCGTCCTCGACGGCGTCGCGCAGCAGGGTCACCGCGAGCCCCTCGACCGAGGAGCCCTGGACGGCCTGTTCGACGGGGACGTTCTCGAAGGCGACGGTGGTGTCGAAGAGTTCGGTGGCGCCGACGGCTCGGTGAATGTCGGCGAGGCCCAGATACTCGTGCGCGGTCAGGGCCGCCTGCTCGCGCTGGATGCGGGCCAGCAGGTCCGCCACGGGCTCGGCCGGGTCCACCCGGACCCGGGCGGGCACCGTGTTCATCATCAGCCCCACCATGCGCTCGCTGCCCGGGAGCTGGGGCGGGCGCCCGGCGACGGTGTTGCCGTAGACGACGTCCCGCCGTCCGGTGAGCAGCGTCAGCAGCAGCGCCCAGGCGCCCTGGACCACGGTGTTGGTGGTGAGCTCCCGCGACCGGGCGGCGGCGGTGAGCCGTGCCGTCTCGGCCTCGGTCAGCTCGGCGACGACGCGCTGCTGGCCGCGGTCGGAGGTGCCGGTGCCCGACCCGCCCGCCACCAGCGTCGCGCCGTCGAGCCCGGCCAGCGCGCTCCGCCAGGCGCGCTCGGCCTCGGCGTGGTCCTGTGCGGAGAGCCAGCCGAGGTATTCGCCGAACGAGGGGGCGGGCTCCAGCCGTTCGGCGGTGCCGCCGTCCCGGTAGATGCGGAACAGGTCGGCGAGGACCAGGGGCAGCGACCAGCCGTCCAGCAGGATGTGGTGGTTGGTGAGCACGAGGACGTGCCGCTCGGGCGCCAGCCGCACCAGGGTGAACCGCAGCAGTGGCGGCCTGGTCATCTCGAAGCGCCGGGAGCGGTCTTCGGCCAGCAGCCGGGCGAGCCGCGCCCGGACCTCGTCGGGGTCGCAGCCGGAGAGGTCGGCCTCCTCCCACGGCGGCTCGACCGCGCGGGCGACGGCCTGGACGGCCTCGCCCGAGCGGCGCCGCAGAAACCCGGCGCGCAGGCTCGCGTGGCGGGCCGGCAGGGTGAGGCAGGAGCGGCGCAGCACCTCGGTGTCGAGCGGGCCGGTCAGCTCCAGGGGGGTCTGCACGGTGTAGAAATCGACAGGGCCGCCGGGACCGCTGGGGCCGCCGCCTTCGGTTTCCCCCTCGTCGAAGAGGGCGTGGAAGAGGATGCCCTGCTGCAACGGCGAGAGCGGCAGCACCGTTTCCAGGGATGTCTGTTTCACCGTGTTGTCTCCCACTGGGCTTCGAGCTCGTCGAGTTCCTCCGCGTCGAGTTCCTCGGCGTCGATGCGCACCAAACTCTCGGCGTTCCCGGGTGTCGCGGCCTCCGGCCAGGTGTCCTGGGCCACTTCGGCGAGCTGGGCGATGGTCTTGTGGCGGAAGATGTCGTTGCTGGTGACGGCGAGGCCCGCCGCGTGGGCGCGGGCCGCGAGCCGCATGGCGACGACCGAGTCGCCGCCGAGGTCGAAGAAGCTGTCGTCCACGCCGATCCGGGGACGGCCGAGCACCTCGCAGAACACCTCCTGGAGGACCCGCTCCCGCCCGGAGGAGGGCGCCCGGTACTCGTTCGCGGCCTCGAAACTCGGCGCGGGCAGCGCCGCCCGGTCCACCTTGCCGCTCGGTGTGAGCGGCACCGCGTCCACCACCACGACCACCGCCGGGACCATGTACGCGGGCAGCCGCCCCGCCATGAACTCGCGCAGCGCGGCCGCGTCGAGCCGGGTGGGCGCGGCCGGGTCGGTGTCCGCCGCGGCGACCGCGTAGCCGACCAGGTGTCTGATCCCCGGCCGGTCCTCGCGGACGGCCGCGACGGCCCCGCCGACACCGGGCGCCTGGCCGAGGACGGCCTCGACCTCGCCCAGTTCGATGCGGTGGCCGCGCAGTTTGACCTGGCCGTCGGCGCGGCCCAGATACGTCAGCCCGCCGTCCGCCGTCCACCGGGCCAGGTCGCCCGTCCGGTACATCCGGGCGCCGGGCGCGCCGAACGGGTCGGCGACGAACCGCTCCGCGGTGACCCGGGGGCGGCCGAGGTAGCCGCGGGCGAGCCCGTCGCCGCTCAGATACACCTCGCCCGCCACCCCGGGCGGCACCGGCCGCAGCGCGGAGTCGAGCACCCGGAGCCGGCCGCCGGGGACCGAGTGGCCCATGGGCGGGACGGTCCGGCCGGACAGCGGCCCGGTCTGGGTGGCGATGACCGTGGCCTCGGTGGGGCCGTAGGCGTTGACCATGTGCCGCCCCGGGGACCAGCGGGCGACGAGTTCGGGCGGGCACGCCTCGGCGCCGACGACCAGATTGACGCCCTGGGGCAGGCTGTCGGGTGGCATGGCGGAGAGCGCGGAGGGGGCGAGCAGCAGGCAGTCGACCCCCAGTTCGGCCACGAGGCCGGCCAGCGGTGGCCCGGGCACCAGCCGTTCGGACGGGGCGACCACCGCGGCGGCGCCGGTGAGCAGCGCCACGCACAGCTCCCACACCGAGGCGTCGAAGCTCGGCGACGCGAACTGGAGCACCCGGGTGTCCGGGGTCAGCCGGAGCAGGTCCTTCTGGTGTCGCAGCAGGGCGGCCAGGCCCGTGTGGGTGACGACGACGCCCTTGGGGCGGCCGGTCGAGCCGGAGGTGTAGATGACATACGCCGGGTGTTCCGGCCGCAGCGGCGCCCGGCGGTCGCGGTCACCGAGGTCGGCGTCGGCGACGGTGTCGGTGGGCGCGTCGGCGTCGTCCGGATCCGGATCCAGATACAGCCGGGGCACGCCCGGGGCCCGCGTACCGTCGTCGGCCGCGCGGGTGGTCAGCAGGAGCAGCGGCTCGGTGTCGTCGAGCATGGCGGCCACCCGCGCCCGCGGATAGTCGAGGTCGACCGGGAGATACGCGGCGCCCGCCTTCATGACGGCGATCACGGCCGTCAGCGCGGCGATCCCGCGCGGCAGGGCGACGGCCACCAGGCGCTCGGGTCCGGCGCCCCGCTCGACCAGGGCCTTGGCGACACGGTTGGCGCGGGAGTTCAGGCCGGCGTAGTCGAGCGAACCCGCGGCGGAGATGACCGCGGGGGCGTGCGGGGTGCGGCGGACCTGCTCTTCGAACAGGTCCGGGAAGGTCCGCGGCGCGATGTGGAGCGCCGGCCCCGGGGGTCGGCCGACGGCGAGCGCCCGGCCGCGTTCGGCCGCCGTCAGGACGTCCACCCGGGCGAGCGGGAGGTCCGGCGGGGCGGCCAGGAACCGGGGCAGGAACTCGCCGAACCTGGCCTGGTGCGCGGTCAGTTCGGCGGCGGTGTAGCGGTCGGGGTTCGCCTCGAACTCCACGCGCGCGCCCTGGCCGTCGGGTCCGGGGTGGCAGGTGATGTTGAGATCGGTGACCGGGCCACCGGACAGCGCGGTCAGGCGCGCCTCCAGTCCGGTGAACGCGGTCTCGGAGCCCGCCGGAACGATGTTCACCAGCACGCCGAAGAGCTGCTCGTCGGTACCGAGGAGGCGCAGGTCGCGGCGGAGTTCGTCGTACGGGTAGCGCTGGTGCGTGAGGAGGTCGCCGAGCCGCCGCGCGACCTGCCGGACCAGCGCCGCCCGGCCCTCCGCCGGGCTGACGGCGAGCCGCAGCGGAAGGGTGTTGGACAGCATGCCGGGCACGTTCCGCGACCGGGCGCCGGCGCGCGCGGTGACCGGGACGCCGATGGTGAGGTCCTCGGCCCCCGTCATGCCCTGGAGATAGCCGGCGACCGCCGCCAGCATCGGCACCGTCCACGGGGCGCGGGCGTCCCGCCCGGCGTCCCGCAGTGCCCGCAGCTCGTCCGGGGACAGGGTCGTGGTCGCCGAGAGCGCGCGCCCGGCGGCGCCCGTCGGCACCCCCGGGGCGAGCGAGACGGTCTCGGGCCGGTCGGCGAAGGTCCCCGTCCAGTACTCCCGATCCGTGGCGTGGTCCTGGGACGCGCCGTACTCCGCCTCCTCGGCCAGGAGGTCCCGCAGCCGGCCCAGCGGCTCGCCGGCCGGCTCCGTCCCGGCGGCCAGGGCCTCGTAGACGGCGGCGATCCTGCGCGAGTGCAGCACCGAGCCGAAGGCGTCGGACAGGATGTGGTGGCTGCGCTGGTACCACAGATGGTGGTCGGCGCCGATCCGCATGAGCACATGCCCGGACAGCGCGTCCTCGAACAGGTCGCGCGGGGTGGCGCGGTCGCGGTCGACCAGCGCCCGGGCCGTCGCGAGGGGATCCGGCTCCCCGCCGAGGTCGAGCTCCCGCCATGTCGAGCGGCCGGGCGCGGTCGGCCGCTGGTACAGGCCGTCCGGCCGCTCCACCAGCTCGACGTCCCAGCTGCCGCTCTCCCCCTCCGCGCGGCGGATCGCCCGTCGCAGGAGCTCCCCGTCCACCGGTCCCCGAAGCTCCATGACGGCGACCGTGTTGTAGGCCGGGTTGTCGGGCTGGAGGCGCTGCGCGTGGAACACGCCCCGCTGGGCGGCCGTGAGCGGAAGCAGGCCGGGCTCGGTGTCGCGTGAAGTCATCAGGTTCGTAACCGCTCTCTCCTGCGCTCCGACGGACCGCTCCGACGGACCAAGGGCTCGAATCTCGGTCGAATGCTGCACCGGCCGCGCGGCCACTCACCAGGCAATCGACCGGCAATCGCGGTTGCTGGTCGAAATGCCGCCCGGCCGCGGGCGAGTTACCGGCCCCTTGCCTGGTGACCGCGGGGCCCCGTGGCGAAGCTGTGCGGCAGCCGGGCACGGGGTCCAAGCGGCCCCGGGACGCACCCGGCGTGGCCACTTGGAAAGGACGGGGACGTTGGGAAACCCGGACCGAGGCCTGCTCGACTGGCTGGACGAGGCGTCCGCCGAGCGTGGCCTGTACTACGCGAACCACGAGGACGGCTGGGACTTCTGGTCCTATCGCGACCTGGGCCGGCTGGTGCTCACCACGGCCGCCGCGCTGCGGGCGGACGGCGTCCGGCCGGGCGATGTGGTGGCGCTGGTGCAGCGCTCCAGCCCGGGCTTCGTCGCCACGTTCTTCGGCGCCCTGGCCGCCGGCGCGACACCGTGCTCCCTCGCCCCGCCGTTCGCCTATCAGCGGGCCGACGAGTACGAGAGGCACGCCGCCCAGCTGCTGGAGACCGTGCGGCCCGCCGCCGTCGTCTGCGACGACGAGTCGCTGGAGCGCATCCGCAAGGTCGCCGCCGAAGTGGGCCTCGGCGAGCCGGTGGTCTTCGACCGGCTCGTCACGGACGCCGAGCCGCTGGAGCGGCCGCTGCCGCTCCCGAAGACGGCTCTGCTCCAGTTCACCTCGGGGTCGAGCGGCTTCTCGCGCGGGGTGCGGATCTCCGCCGAGGCCCTGCGGACCAACATCGGCGGGATGGGCGTCTGGCTGGGCTGCGCCCCGCAGTACCCCGCGGCCAGCTGGCTGCCGGTCCACCACGACATGGGCCTCGTCGGCTTTCTGCTGAACGTCGTCGTCACCGGCTTCGACGGGTGGATGCTCCAGCCGGACGACTTCATCCGCTCGCCGCTGCGGTATCTGCGCTGCCTCAGCGACCGGCGCATCGTCCTGACGGCCATGCCCAACTTCGGCCTGTCGTACATCCTGCGCCGGGTGCGCCCCGCCGATCTGGAGGGGCTGCGGTTCGACGCCCTGCGGGCCGTGATCATCGGCGCGGAGCGGGTCGACCCGCGGGTGCTGGGCGACTTCCACGCGCTGCTGGGGCCGTACGGCCTCGACCGCGGGGCGCTGGTCCCCGCGTACGGGAGCGCGGAGGCGACCCTGGCGGTGACCGGTCTGCCCCCGGGCGAGGGCTGGACGACGGGACACCCCGGCAGCGCTGACGACGGCGACGCCGCGTCCCTGGCCGGGACGGCGGTGGTCGGCTGCGGGCGTCCGCTGCCGGACAGGACGGTGACCATCGTGTCCGAGGACGGCGCCGAACTCCCGGACGGGCAGGTCGGCGAGATCGTCGTCAGCGGGGTGTCGATCGCCGACGGCTATCTCGGCGACGCCGGTTCCGCCTCCGGCACCAGCCTCGGCGGCCAGGGGCTGCGGACCGGCGATGCGGGGTTCCTGCGCGACGGACAGCTGTTCGTGATCGGCCGGCTGGGCGACGGGCTCAAGGTCAGCGGGAAGATGGTCTTCGCGGAGAGCCTGGAGACCCTGCTGCACCAGCGGGGTGTGCCCGAGCGCCGGGTCGCCGTCCTTCTCGGGGTCCGCGACGGCACGCCCACGGGGGCGGCCGTGTTCGCGGGGGTCCGGCCCGAGTGGCGGCGGATCGCCCACGAGGTGCTGTCCGCGTGGCTCGGCGACGCGGAGCTGCTGTCCGTCGAGGTGCCCCAGGGCGGCATCGCGGTCACCTCCAGCGGAAAGCCGCGGCGCCGCGTCATCTGGCAGGCGCTGTGCGCCGGCGCGCACGGCGCGCAGACCCGGCCGCTGACCGCGGACTGACCCCGCGCGAACGCCCCGCTGCCCGGCGCACGGTGTGCGCCGGGCAGCGGGGCGTTGTCGACGGCCCGGGTCAGCGGCTCGTCATCACCTCGGGGCGGACCAGATTCTCCGCGAGCAGCAGTTCCTTCACCCGCTCCGACAGCAGGCCCAGCTGCCGGAGCACATGGATCACCTGCTGGAACAGCAGCTGCCGATAGGTGGCCATCATCGGGTTGGTCCGTGCGAAGCGCAGCCCCTTGTCCACGTCGAGGTCCATGCGCTCCCACACCTCACGGAGCATGAAGCGGCGGGACATCAGCCGGATGGACTCCAGCAGGAAGTCCTCGCGCTCACGGATCTCCGCCGTGGTCGCCTGCTCGTACATGCCGGTGAGCGAGGTGACGCCGAAGGCGATGTGCCGGGCCTCGTCGCTCGCGACCATCTTGGTGATCTGCCGGATCAGCGGATCGCCGAAGCCGCTGCTGGCGAGCCTGAGCCCGGTGATCGCCAGGCCCTCCATGACCACCTGCATGCCGAGGTAGACGATGTCCCACCGGGACTCCGACAGCACATCGTGGAGCAGCGTCCCGAGCCCGGGGTTGACCGGGTAGACGGTGCCCAGCTTCTCGTCCATGTAGCGCGCGAAGGCCTCGACGTGGCGCGCCTCGTCGGCGACCTGGGAGGCGGCGTAGGTCTTGGCGTCCATGTCGGGCACGGTCTCCACCAGCCGGGCGGTGGTCACCAGCGCGCCCTGCTCGCCGTGGAGGAACTGGCTGCACATCCACGCCTGGTACTCCCAGCGGAACCGGGTGAGCAGCTCGCGCGGCACCGGGCTGCCCTCGCCGACGACGAAGCCGGCCAGCCGGGCGCCGTTCTCCTCCGTCAGCTCGGCACCGAACTGGACGTCGTAGTCCCAGTCGATGTCGGTCGAGGCGTTCCACTGAGCGGCCTTGTTCTTCTCGTAGAGGCTCCAGACACGGCTGTCACGCTTCCCGTAGTCCCAGTTCAGACACGCCTGGGTGAGGGACTCGACCTTCATCAGGTCCGCCTTCACGGCGTCCAGGACAAAGAGCGGCGAGTCGGCTGCCTCGTCAGGAACAGCGGTCATGGAAGTGCGATCCCCTCGGGCACAAGGGCGGGATGGTCGGCACGATCCTCATCGCGCGGGAGGCCCACCGGCCAGGCAGGCTCGGGGCAATTGGGCGGCAGACCGGTTGCCGGTCCCCGTGCCTGGCCAGGCCGCCCCCGGCGCCCCAGGATGGCCCGCCGGGGCCACCGCCCCGAGTGAGTGCCGGGCGACGAAAGGAGCGGGATGCGAACCCATGCCGCCGAACGAGCCTCCCACCCCGCGAGCACACCGGCGCACGGGGCGGACACTCCGTGGATCGTCGGCCGGGTGACCGCGCCCAGTCCCCGGCTGCGGCTGTTCTGTCTGCCCCAGGCGGGCGGCAGCGCCGGGTCGTTCGCCCCCTGGCGGCTCACCCCGCCCGACGGCATCGAGCTGGCGACGGTGGAGCTGCCCGGCCGCGGGGTGCGCAGCGCGGAGCCGGTGCCGGGCACCCTGGAGGAGCTGGCCGACGCCGTGCTCGACGGCATCTCGGACGAGCTCGACCTGCCGTACGCGCTCTTCGGCCACAGCTTCGGCGCGCTCCTCGGCTACGAACTCACCGTCCGTGCCGCCCGGCGCGGCCTGCGCGCGCCCCGCGCGCTGCTGGTCTCCGCGTGCCGGGCGCCGCACGCCGCGGTGCCCAAGCGGATCTCGGACCGGGACGACCAGGGGCTGCTGGCCTGGCTGGAGGGGTTCGGCGGCTTCCCTCCCGGCCTTCGGGAGTACCCGTCGTATCTGAGCTACGCGCTGCGTACGGTCCGCCGCGACCTGGCCCTCACCGAGGCGTACCGGAGCGTCGGGCCGGTGCCGGTGGGCTGTCCGCTGCATGTCCTCGGCGGTGCCGAGGACCCGTTGGTGGGCCGGGCCCAGTTGGAGCGCTGGCGCGCGTGTGCCTCGGGCGGGTTCACGCTCCAACTGCTGCCCGGCGGGCACGACTACCTCTTCACCGACGCTCCGGCCGTGCTCGGCGCCGTCGCCGCGGTGCTCGGCTGACCGGTGGCGTTCTCACCGATTCCGGGGCACCGGCACCGGGCCCCTTCTCCAGGGAGTTGTGACGAGTGGACGAGCTGACCGGCATCACCGTGTTGCGGGCCGACGGCGAGCGGCTGGGGCCCTTTGTGCGCCGGCATCTCCCGGCGATCGACCGGGCCGTCGCCGAGACCGGCGTGGCGCTGATCCGAGGGGCGGACGCCGAGGGCGTCGGGGACTTCCAGCAGGCCCTGAACGGGCTCGGGTTCCGGCCGCTGGAGTACACGGAGCGCTCCACGCCGCGCAGCGAGGTGGGCGACGGGGTGTTCACCTCCACCGAGTACCCGGCGCGCGAGGTGATCCCGCAGCACTGCGAGTCGTCGTACGCCGGTGCCTGGCCGGGCCGACTGGCCTTCTACTGCGCCACCCCGGCGGCCACCGGCGGCGCCACCCCGATCACGGATGTCGCGCGGGTGCTGGAGGACATCCCCGCCGAGGCGCTGCGCACCCTGGAGGCGCGGGGGCTGCGCTATGTCCGGAACTACGGCAGCGGCGTGGGCCTCGACTGGCGCGAGGCGTTCCAGACCGACAGCCGCGACGAGGTGGCCCGGTTCTGCTCGGCGGGCGGGCTGGAGTGGGAGTGGCCGGAGGAGGACCGGTTGCGCACGGTGCGCCGGGCCCCGGCGACCCTCGTACACCCCCGCACCGGGCACCGGGTGTGGTTCAACCACCTGGTGCTGTTCCATCAGTCCTCGCTGCCGGAGGGGTTGCGGGCCGACCTGGTGGCGCTGTTCGGGGAGGACGGGCTGCCCAATGACGTGCTGTTCGGCGACGGGGGCCGGATCCCGGACGAGATGGTCGCCGCGGTCCGCGCGGCCTTCGAGCGCCGTGCGCGGCGCTTCGGCTGGCGGCGCCACGACCTGCTGGTGATCGACAACATGCGCTGGTCGCACGGCCGGGAGGCGTTCACCGGGGAGCGCCGGGTGCTGGTCTCCATGTCGGACCTGATCACGAGGGCCGACCGGCCGGAGCCCGCCCTGCGCGGCTGAACCTGCACGGTTGAACACGGTGTTGGACCGCGCGCACCGGCAACGCCGCCCGCCCGCAGGGACGTCGGCGGGCAGGGAAGCTGCCGGTCGGCTGCCTGGCCCGCGCCACGGCCGCGCGAAATCATCGTGGCAGATGGCCGAAATCGGTCACTAGCCCTTGCCCGGCTTACCTCTTGCCCCTTCCTATGACCTGCCGCTCGCTTCGGCGCGCGCCGCCGACCGCTTCCGGGGAACCGACAGTGAACGAAGTGTCCCAGTCGCCGATCGAGTCCGTGCTGCCCCTCACGCCGCTCCAGGAGGGCATGCTCTTCCACGCTCTGTACGACTCCGAGGCTGCGGACGTCTACACCATCCAGGCCCCGTTCGAGCTGCTCGGAGACGTCTCGCCGAAAGCGCTGCGCGCGGCCTGCGCCGCCACGCTCGCCCGCCACACCGTGCTGCGGGCCGGCTTCCGCCAGCGGGGCAACGGGCAGGCGGTGCAGCTGATCCGGCGGACCGTGCGGACGCCGTGGACCGAGCTCGACCTCTCCGCGGATCCCGAGTCCGTACGCCGGAAGAAGCTGCTGTCCTTCCTCGAGGAGGAGCGGTCGCGCCGCTTCGACATGACGGCTCCGCCGCTGATGCGGTTCGCGCTGGTCCGCCTCGCCGAGCGCCAGTACGCGTTCGTCATGACGTACCACCACATCCTGCTCGACGGCTGGTCCCTGCCGCAGGTGCTGGCGGACCTGTTCACGCTCTACCACCAGAAGGCCGAGGGGGACGGCCCCGGTGCGGGCGACGGCGGGCTGCCCCCGGTGACGCCGTTCTCCGACTTCCTGCGGTGGCTGTCCCGGCAGGACCGCGCCGCCGCCCAGGAGGCGTGGCGGTCGGCCCTCGAGGGCCTCTCCGAGCCGACGCTCGTCGCCGCCGGGGCCCCGGCGGCGGGTGACGGGGAGATGCCGGGGCTGCTGCACATCACGCTTCCCCGGGACGCCACCGAGGCGCTGTCGGCGACCGCACGCGGCCACGGGCTGACCCTCAACACGGTGGTGCAGGGCGTCTGGTCGCTGCTGCTGTCGTTGCTGACCGGGCGTGACGACGTGGTGTTCGGCCAGACCGTGCACGGCCGGCCGCCGCAGTTGCCGGGCGTCGACTCGGTGGTGGGCCTGCTCATGAACGCCGTCCCGGTCCGGGTGCGGATCGACCCCGCGGAGCCGATGGCCGCCCTGTTCGCGCGGATCCAGGACGAGCAGCTCGCGCTGGCCCCGCACCACCACCTCGGACTGACCGAGGTGCGGCGGCTGTCCGGTCTTGACACGCTCTACGACACCTCGACCGGCTTCGGCGACGTGCCCTTCGACTGGGCCTCGGTGCGGGACAGCGTGCCGGGCCTGCGGATCACCCCACTCGCCGAAGACACCGCGGACGATGCGGACGGCGCGGACGGCGCGGACGGCGCGGACGGCGCGGACGGGCAGGCGAACGGTCAGCAGGAGATCACCGGCGCCACCCACTACCCGCTCAGCGTGGTCGCCGTGCCCGGCGCTCAGCTGAGCCTGCACATCAGCTACCGCCGGGGCCTGTTCGACGCCACCCGTCTGGAGCTGATCCGCACCCGGCTGCGGCTGCTGCTCGACACCTTCGTCCACTCCCCCGCCACCCCCGTCGCGCGCCTCCCCTGGCTCACCGGCGAGGAGCGCGCGCGGGTGCTGGGCGAGTGGGCCCACCGCCCCGGGGCGCGCCCGGCCGAGGCGTACGAGCGCACCCGGGCGACGCTCCCCCAGCGCTTCGAGGCCCAGGCGCGCCGCACCCCCGAGGCCCCGGCCGTGGCCGACGCGGCGGGGACGCTCACCTACCGCCGGCTCGACGAGGCCGCCAACCGGATGGCCCGGCTGCTGCTGAAGCGGGGCGTGCGGCCGGGAGACCTGGTCGCGGTGGCGCTGCCGCGCGGCACCGATCTGATCGTGGCGCTGTTGGGCGCGCTGAAGGCGGGGGCCGGGTATGTGCCGGTCGACCCCGGATATCCGCCGGAGCGCGTCACGTATCTGCTCGCCGACGCCGCCCCGTCCGCCGTCGTCTGCGCGGACACCGGCCACCCCGCTCTCGCCGCACACCCGTCGGCGGTGCCGCTCGGCGACCCCGCGGTGCGGGCGGAGCTGGCGGCGCTCCCCAGGCACGGGGTGGACGACGCCGAGCGCGGCGCCCCGATCCGCCCCGCCGACCGCGCCTATGTCATCTACACCTCGGGGTCGACCGGCCGCCCCAAGGGCGTGGCGGTGGAACACCGCACGGTCGACAACTACCTGGCGTTCGCCCGCGCGGCCTACCCGGGCCTGGCCGAGCAGGCGCTGGTGCACTCGCCGCCCTCCTTCGACCTCACCGTCACCGGCATCTTCGGCCCGCTGACCTCGGGCGGACTGGTGCGCGTCGTCGACCTGGACGACTTCGACGCGCCACCGGGGCCCGCGGGCGTGGCGCCCGCGTTCGTCAAGGCCACGCCCAGCCATCTGCCGCTGCTGGTCGCCTCCGACGGGCAGTACTCGCCGACGGGCGAACTCGTCCTGGGTGGCGAGCAGTTGACCGGGGAGGCGCTGGCCGCGTGGCGGGCCCGCCACCCCGGAGTGACGGTCGTGAACGAGTACGGCCCCACCGAGGCGACCGTGGGCTGTGTGGAACACCGCCTGGAGCCCGGGGATCCGCTGCCGCAAGGCGCGGTGCCGATCGGCCGGCCCGTCCCCGGTGCCCGGATCTATGTCCTGGACCCGTCTCTGCGCCCGGTCCCGGCGGGCGTCCCCGGCGAGCTGTACATCGGCGGGGAGGTGCTCGCCCGCGGCTACGTCGGGCGGCCGGGGCTCACCGCGGCCCGCTTCGTCGCCGACCCGTTCGGCGATCCGGGTGCCCGGATGTACCGGACCGGCGACATCGCCTGGTGGCGGCCCGACGGCACCGCGGTCTACGGCGGCCGGGCCGACGACCAGGTCAAGGTCCGCGGCTACCGGATCGAGCTGGGCGAGATCGAGGCCGTGGTGGGGAGCGACCCCGCCGTCGCCCAGGTGGCCGCGGCCGTACGGGAGGACCGCCCGGGTGCGCCGCGCCTGGTGGCGTACGTGGTGGCGGCGCCCGGACGGGACGCCGAACCGGCCGCGCTGGCGGAGCGGATGGCGGAGCGGCTGCCCGCGTATCTGCTGCCGTCGGCCTTCGTCACCCTGCCCGCGCTGCCGCTGAGCCCCAACGGCAAGGTCGACCGGGCGGCGCTGCCCGCGCCGGATCCCGCGCAGGGCACGGCGGCGCCCCGGCCCCAGGAGACAGGAAACAGTCAGGAGACCCGGTCGGACGCGGGAGCGGAGAAGGCCGCGGCGGCGGAGGAGGACACGGCGGCCACGCTGGTCGGGCTCTTCGCGCAGGTGCTCGGCGCTGACGCGGTCGGGGCCGGGGACGACTTCTTCACGCTCGGCGGCGACTCCATCACCGTGATCCAACTGGTGGCGCGGGCGCGCGAGGCGGGTCTGCGCCTCACCCCCAAACAGGTCTTCGCCCATCGCACGGCCGACGCCCTGGGCGCCTTCCTGCGGCAGCAGGCGGGCCCGGCCCCGGCCTCGGCACCGGCGGCCGGCTCCCCCGCGGCTGACGAGGAGTCCGCCACCGTCCCCGCCATGTCGATCACCCGCCGGCTCCTGGACCACGGCGGCGCCATCGACGCCTTCCACCAGTCCACGCTGCTCCGGGTGGCGCCCGGGCTCGGCACCGACCGGCTGGCCGCCGCGGTGCGGGCCGTGGTGGAGCGGCACCAAGCGCTGCGCGCCCGGCTGCGGGACGACGGGTCGCTCGCCGTGGACCCGGTGGCCCCGGGCGGGCCGTGGGGGGCGGTACGGCGGGTCGATGTGCGCGGCCTGTCCCCCGAGGCGCTGCGCCGCCGGATCTCCGCCTGCGCCGGGGAGGACGCCGACGCCCTCGCCCCGCGCGACGGCGTCATGCTGCGGGCCACCTGGTTCGACGGCGGCGAGGACCGGCCGGGGCGGTTGCTCGTCACCGTCCACCACCTGGCCGTCGACGCGGTCTCGTGGCACATCCTGCTGACCGATCTGTACTCCGCCTGGCAGAGCCGCGCCACGGAGCCCGCCGCCCCGGTGCCCGTACCGCTGCGGGAGTGGAGCCACCGGCTGCGGGCCGAGGCGACGGCGCCCGCCCTGCTGGACGAGCTCCCGTACTGGCGGCGGACCCTGCGCGCGGGCGGGATCCCGCTCACCGGCGCGCGGCTCTCGCCCTCCCGGGACATCCACGCGACGGCCGGTGAACTGACCCTCACACTCCCCGAGGAGCTGACCGCGCCGCTGCTCGCTGCGGTGCCCGCCGCCCTCGCCACCCACACCAGGGAGGTGCTGCTCACCGGCCTGGCACTCGCCGTCGCCGCCTGGCGGCGCCCCGCGGCGGGCGGCGGCACAGCGGTGCTGGTCGACGTCGAGGGGCACGGCCGCGAGACACTCGGCGAGGACATCGATCTGTCGGGCACCGTCGGCTGGCTCACCTCGCTGTATCCGGTGCGGCTCGACGCCGGGATCGGCGACTGGGACCCGGACGGCGATCCGCCGCTCGCCCGCCTCGGCGAGGCCGTGCGCCGGGTCACGGCCCAGGCCGGGGAGGTCCCCCGGCGCGGGATCGGCTTCGGCCTGCTGCGCCATCTGAACCGGGACACGGCCGGCGAGCTGTCGGACTGCCCGGCCCCGCAGCTCGGCTTCAACTACCTGGGCAGGCAGGACGCCGCCACGGACGCGGACTGGAGCGTGGCCCCCGAGTCCGACGCGCTGCCCACCGGGGCCGATCCGCGGATGCCGATGACGCATGTCGTCGAGGTGAACGCGGCGGTCGAGGACGGCCCGGCGGGCCCGCGGCTGACCGCCCACTGGCTGTGGGCCCGCCGCCTGCTGACCGAGGCCGAGGTCGGCGACCTGGCCCGGCTCTGGTTCGCGGCGCTGCGCGCGCTGGTGGCGTACGGGACGAGCGCGGAGGCGCTCCCGGCGCCGGTACTCCCGGCGGACGCGCTCTCGGCGGGCTCCGCGGAGCGGGACGAGGCGGAGGTGTCCCGGCTCGCCACCCGGATCGGCATGCCCGTCGCCGAACTGCTGCCGCTCACCCCGACGCAGGAGGGGCTGCTCTTCCACGCCCGGTACGACAGCGGCGATCTGGACGTCTACAACGTGCAGATCACCCTGGAGGTGCGGGGCGCGCTCGACGCCGAGCGGTTCCGGGCCGCCTGTGACGCCCTGCTGCGCCGCCACCCGATGCTGCGCGCGGGCTTTCTCCAGCGGCGGTCGGGGGAGCCGGTGCAGGTCGTCCCGGAGTCGGTCCGGATGCGCTGGCACACCCACGATCTGACCGGCCTGGACGCGCCGGAGCGGGAGGCGCGGCTGGCGGAGCTGCTGGAGGCCGACCGGCGGCAACGCTTCGATGTGGCCCGGCCGCCGCTGGCCCGCTGCACCCTGATCGCGCTGGCCGAGGAGCGGCGGACGCTGGCCCTGAGCATCCACCATCTGCTCGTGGACGGCTGGACCACCTCGCTGCTGCTGCGCGATCTGCTCGCGCTCTTCGACCACGGCGACGACGGCGGGCTGCCGGCCCCCGGCCACTACCCCGACCATCTGCGGTGGCTGGCCGCGCAGGACCGCGACGAGGCGCGCACCGCCTGGAGCGGCGCGCTGGCCGGCCTGACGGAGCCCACCCTGGTCTGCCCGGACCAGGACACCGCGCGGATCCGCGCCCTGCCGGAGCGCCTCGTGGTCGAGCTGTCCGAGCCGGACACCTCCGCGCTGCTGGAGGCGTCGCGCCGGGCCGGTGTCACGCTGAACACGCTGCTGCGGGCCGCGTGGGCGCTGTGCCTGCACCGGCACACCGGGCTGCGGGACCTCGTCTTCGGGGCCACGGTCTCGGGGAGGGAGGCCGAGCTGCCCGGGGTCGAGGAGATGGTGGGGCTGTTCATCAACACCGTGCCGGTGCGGGTGCGCCTGGATCCGGCCGAGCCGCTGGCCGCGCTGCTGGCGCGGCTTCAGGAGGAGCACGCCGAACTCCTCCCGTACCACCACCTGGCGCTGACGGACATCCAGCGGGCGGCGGGGCTCGGCACGCTGTTCGACACCTGCGTCGTCTTCGAGAACTTCCCCACGGCCGAGGCCCTGCCCAGCCCGGAGGACGGGCTGCGGCTGACGGACGTGGCCGGCCACGACGCCTACCACTACCCCCTCAAGCTGATGGTCGCGCCCGGACGGCAACTGCGCCTCGAACTCGGCCACCGCCCCGACCTGATCGACGCCGAGGACGCGCGGCGGATGGTCGCCCGGTTGCGGGAGCTGCTGGCCGGGCTGCCGACGGCGCTGGCGGACCCGACCGGGCGCTTCCTCGACGACGTCTCCACGCCGGCCGTCGAACCCGCCGTGCGGCGGCTGTGCGAGCTGATCGCCGAGGTGCTGGGACGCGAGTCCGTCGGGGCGGACGACGATGTGTTCGCCCTCGGCTGCGACTCGCTGACGGCGCTGCGCCTGGCCGGCCGGATCGAGGCGGAGCTGGAGCTGGAGCGGAGCGTCGAGGTCGCCACCGTCTTCCGCTGCCGCACCGCGCGGGCCCTCGACGACGCACTCTGACCCCGTCTTACGAAACAGGCAGGTGGACGCGCACATGCGATACCCGGCAGTCGTGAATTCGTCGGTCGTCAATTCATGGAACGAGTGGGATCCGCTCCAGGAGATCGTGGTCGGCTCCGCCGACCGCGCCTGTTTCGAGCCGACGGAGCCGGGCAGCCGGCCCGCGCTGCGCGACACCCCCGGCCTGCCGTTCCCCACCGGCCCGAAGTCCGAGGAGGACATCGGGCAGGCCAACGAGGAACTGGACGGTCTGGTGGCCCTGCTGGAGTCCCAGGGGATCGTGGTGCGCCGCCCCCAGCCGCATGACTTCTCCACCCCGGTCCGCACCCCGGACTTCGAGGTCAGCAACCAGTACTGCGCGGTCTGCCCGCGCGATGTCATGATCACCATGGGCAACGAGATCATCGAAGCCACCATGTCGCGCCGGGCCCGGTACTTCGAGTACCAGCCCTACCGCACGCTGGTGTACGAGTACTGGAACGCCGACCCGCGCGTCGAGTGGACCACCGCGCCCAAGCCGTCGATGGGCGACGGGATGTACCGCGAGGAATTCTGGGACTGGCCGCTGGAGAAGCGGCACGAGCGGATGCATTCCTTCGAGTTCTGTGTCGGCCAGGACGAGGTGATCTTCGACGCCGCGGACATGAGCCGGCTGGGGCGGGACATCCTGGTCCAGGAGTCGATGACCACCAACCGGGCGGGCATCCGGTGGCTGAAGCGGCATCTGGAGCCACGCGGCTTCCGGGTCCACCCGGTCCACTTCCCGCTGGACTTCTTCCCCTCGCACATCGACTGCACCTTTGTGCCACTGCGCCCGGGCCTGGTCCTCACCAACCCCGAACGGCCCCTGCGCGAGGGCGAGGAGAAGATGTTCCTCGCCAACGACTGGGAGCTGGTCGACGCCCCGCAGCCGGTCCTGGGCAATGACGAGATGCCGCGCTACTGCCAGTCCTCCAAGTGGCTCTCGATGAACGTGCTCAGCCTGTCCCCGACCAAGGTCGTCTGCGAGGAGCGGGAGAAGCCGCTCCAGGACCTGCTGGCCAAGCTCGACTTCGAGGTGTTGACCGTGCCGTTCCGCCATGTGTTCGAGTACGGGGGCTCCCTCCACTGCGCGACCTGGGACGTACGCCGCGAGGGCACGCGCGAGGACTACTTCCCCGCGCTCCGGTACGAGCCACTCGTCCGCCCCACGGGCTGACCCACGTTCCAGCCCGTCGGAAAACCGGGTGCCCCGCCCGCGCCGGCTTCCCTACACTCGCCACGAACCGCGCGCCATCCACCACATCGCGGCGCGCGCCGTGACGAATGAGGGGAGTCGGCCGTGCGTGACCGCGCCGCTGTCGTCGTTCCTCCGTCACAGTACGAGGTGATCCTGGTGTCTTCGGGCGCCCGGTGCCGGCTGCGCGGCCGGCTCCGGATGCCCGTGACGAACGCCTGACCTTTCCCTGGGAGCCTCCCCGGGAGCCCCCTGGGAGTTCCGCCCGGCCTGACCACAGGCCGCTTCGTCCGGGAACTATCGCGCCGCCCTTTTCTGGATCACTCCGAAAGGCCTCGGCCGTGCGTACCGACCTCAACCTCCGTCGCAATCCCACCAGTTCGCCCGCGAATCCGATGACCGGCGTCCGCAACCTGGGCATCCTCGCCCATGTCGACGCGGGCAAGACCACCGTCACCGAGCGGATCCTGTACCTCACCGGGACCATCCACAAGCGTGGCGAGGTCCACGACGGCACGACCGTCACCGACTTCGACTCCCAGGAGCGCGACCGTGGCATCACCATCTTCGCGGCGGCGGTGAGCTGCGCCTGGGACGGCCACCGGATCAATCTGATCGACACCCCCGGCCACGTCGACTTCTCCGACGAGGTGGAGCGCTCGCTGCGGGTGCTCGACGGGGCGATCGCGGTGTTCGACGCCGTCGCCGGGGTCGAGCCGCAGAGCGAGTCGGTGTGGCGCCAGTGCGACCGGCACGGTGTGCCGCGGATCGCCTTCGTCAACAAGATGGACCGCGCCGGGGCCGACCTGGACGCGGCGGTCGAGTCGATCCGGGAGCGGCTGCACCCGGCCCCGCTGGTCGTCCAGTTGCCGATCGGCGCGGAGGACGGGTTCACCGGGGTGGTGGATCTGCTCAGGATGCGCGCGCTGGTGTGGCCGGACGGCCACGGCACCTGCGAGGAGGGCCCGGTGCCGGACGCCCTGCGGGAGGAGGCGCGGCGGCGCCGCCGGCTGCTGGAGGAGGCGGTGGCGGAGCTCCACCCGGGAGCGCTGGAGGAGTTCTGCGCCGAGTCGGCGGTCTCCACGGCGACCCTGGCCACCGCGCTGCGCGAGCTGACCCTCGGTGGCGAGGGCGTGGTGGTGCTGTGCGGCTCGGCCTACCGCAACCGCGGCGTCGAACCGCTGCTGGACGCCGCGGTGGCCTATCTGCCCTCGCCGGTGGATGTGCCGCCCGTGCGCGGCATCCGGGGCGACGCGGTGGAGGAGCGGGCCGCCGACCCCGGCGGGCCGTTCGCGGCGCTGGTGTTCAAGGTGACGTCGACCGCCACCGGGCGGCTGACCTATCTGCGGGTGTACTCGGGAACGATCGGCAAGGGAGAGGTGGCGTGGGACGTGGGCGCGCGGCGCACCGAGCGGATCGGCCGCATTCTGCGGGTCCGGGCCGACCGCCACGCGGAGGTGGACCGGGCCGTGGCCGGGGACATCGTGGCGGTGATCGGGCCGAAGGCGGCCCGCGCCGGGGCCACGCTGTGCGCGCCGTCGGCTCCGCTGCTCCTCGAACCGCCCACGGTGGCCGACCCGGTCGTCTCCGTGGCGGTCGAGGCGCGCGGGCGCACCGACGCCGGCCGGCTGGCCACGGCGTTGGCGCGGCTGGTCGAGGAGGATCCCTCGCTCGCGGTCAGAACCGACCCCGAGACCGGTCAGACCGTGGTGTCCGGGATGGGCGAGCTCCATCTGGAGGTGGCGGTGGAGAAGCTGCGCCGCGCCCATGGGCTGGACGTCGCCGTGGGACGGCCGAGGGTGGCCTATCGGGAGACGGTCGCCCGCGGGGTGTCCGGGCTGCTGTACCGCCATGTCAAGCAGGACGGTGGCGCCGGCCAGTTCGCCCATGTCGTCCTCGACGTCGAGCCGCTGGGCGCTGTCGATACGGGTGGCGGCGCGGTGGACTTCGGTTTCCGGTCGACCGTCGTCGGCGGGCGGGTGCCGCAGGAGTACGTCCGGGCGGTGGAGGCCGGTTGCCGGGACGCTTTGGCCGAGGGTCCGCTCGGCGGTCACCCGGTGACCGGGGTACGGGTCACCCTGACCGACGGCGCCACCCATTCGAAGGACTCCTCGGAGATGGCGTTCCGTACGGCCGGGCGGCTCGCGCTGCGGGAGGCGCTGCGCGCCTGCGCGATGGTGCTGCTGGAACCGGTGGTCGACGTCACGGCCACGGTGCCGGACGACGCCGTGGGCGGGGTGCTCGGTGATCTGGCGGCGCGGCGCGGCCGGGTCTCGGGCACCGCCGCGCGGGCCGGCACGGCGGTCATCACCGCGACCGTGCCGCTGGCCGAGTTGTTCGGCTATGCGACCAGGCTGCGCGGCCGGACCCAGGGCCGGGGAACGTTCACCACCCGGCCCGCGGGCCACGCCCCGGCCCCCGCGCCGGCGTCCCGGTAGACCGGCGACGGCCCCGCCCCTGACGTGGGCGGGGCCGTACCGGCCGGGCCGGGCGGTGTGTGTCCTCGCCGTACGGCCCCCCGATGTCCGCCCTGGTCGTATCTTTGCGGTGTGCGCATTGCTTTCCCTCGGCAACGGAGGCTGATGTGAACAGAATTGCGTTCCTCTTCCCGGGACAGGGGTCTCAGGTACCCGGAATGGGAGGGGATCTCCTGGCGCGGCATCCGGACCTGGTGCGCCCGTACTTCGACACCGCGGACGAGGTGCTGGGCATACCGCTGAGCCGGCTGTGCTTCGAAGGCGACCCCGAGGAGCTGCGGGACACCGCGGTCACCCAGCCCGCGGTGTATCTGGCGAGCCTGGTGTCCGCGGTCGTGCTGCGCGAGAAGGGCGTCGTCCCGGCCGCGGTGGCCGGGCACAGCCTGGGCGAGTACACCGCGCTGGTCTGCGCGGGGGTGCTCGACTGGGTGGACGCCCTGAAGCTGGTGCGCCGGCGCGGGGTGCTGATGTCGGAGGTGAACCGCCGCACCCCCGGCCGGATGGCGGCCGTCATCGGACTTCCCTCCGACCGGGTGCGGGAGTTGTGCGAGGAGGTGTCGCGGGAGCGGGGGCTGGTGGTCGAGGTCGCCAACTACAACGCGTCGCGGCAGACCGTCGTCTCCGGCGTCGTGGAGGGGGTCGCCGAGGTGTCCCGCAGGGTCCACGAGGAAGGCGCGAGCCATGTGGCCGAGCTGAGGGTCGGGGCGCCGTTCCACTGCTCCCTCATGGCGGACATCGCGGCGGAGTTCGGCGAGCATCTGGACGCGGTGGACTTCGCCACCCCCTCGCTGCCGGTGGTGGCCAATGTGACGGCCGGATATGTGTTCTCCGGGGAGGAGGCGCGCGGGCTGCTGCGCCGTCAGCTCGCCGCCCCGGTGCGCTGGCAGGAGACGCTGGACCTGCTGGCCCGGGAGGAGGTGTCGGCGTTCGTCGAGGTCGGTCCCGGGCGCGTGCTCACCAACCTCAGCCGCGCCGGACATCCGCAGGTGCCCGCCATGACCGCGGGCACCGACCGGAAGATCGGTGAGGCGGTGGAGAGGCTGAGCCCGGCGCTGGTGTGACGGCCCGGCGGGCGCCCGGGTCCGGGCGCCCGCCATGCCCTACATCGGCCCGCTCACACCGTCGCGGACGACTCGCCCGCCCCCCGTGTGCAATCGGCCGTCCTCCCGCGTGATCCAGTACCGCCGCAGCACATCGAGCACCACCGACACCTCGCAGGCGGTGATCCCGGGGAGGCTGGCCAGATCGCTGGTCAGCAGCCCGGCCAGCCCCTCCTCATCGCGGAACACCCCGTGGTGGATGACTGCGGAGGTGCCCGCCACCATCGACACATACCGCGCCGAGGGATGCCGGGCGAGCGTGTCCGCCACCTCCTGGATGGCGCCGGGCGCGGCCTGTACGGCGACGACCACCTCCAGCGCATAGCCCAGGAACACCGGTTCGATCTCCACGCGCGGCCGCACCAGACCGCGCCGGAGCAGCGACTGGATCAGCCGGTACGCGGTCGACTGGCTGATGCCGGCCGCGCGGGCCACCTCGGCCGCGCTGGCCCGGCCGTCGCGGCGGAGCAGTTCCACGGCCCGTAGCTCGTCGGCGCTGAACTCGGCCGTCCCGGCGGGCTCGTCGCGCGGATCGGCCAGCGCCCGCAATGCGCTCAACTGGTCCTCGTCGAGCCGGTGCAGCCGCCAGGCGTCGGACTTCGTCGCGGCCCGCAGCACCAGTTCGCTGTGCGCGGACCGCACCCCCGGCACCGAGGGGATGTCCGCCATCAGCAGTTCGCGGGCCCGGCTCCGCCGGGCCGCGTGGAGCGAGCAGTAGACGTCGGAGCGTCCCGTGGTGGTGGCCACGAACGGGACTTCGGGCAGTTCGGAGAGGTGGCGGGCGACCTCTCTGGCCTGCCCCGGGGCGGTGGCCACCCAGACGTGCATGGGATGGCCCTCGGCCAGCATCGGCCACTCCACCTGCCCGATCACCCGCAGCAGGCGCTCGTCCTCCAGCCGGGTCAACCGGCGTCCGACGGTGCTGGCCGAGGCGCCGAGCACCTCGGCCAGCGCGCTCAGCGGCGCCCGCGGCGCCACCTGCAAGGCGGCCACCAGGTCGAGGTCGGCGTCGTCCAGCCTCGGTGAGCCCGAACGACGCCACGACCACGCCCGGCCACAGCCCGCGCAAGCCGCCCCCGCACCCCGCCGACGACACCTCGGCGGCGCTGGCCCGGCTGCTCCGGCTGCTCGGGGCGATCGAGCGGGCGGGTAACAAACTGCCCCACCCCTTCTGGCTGTTCGGCATCCTCAGCGCCCTGCTCGCCCTGGTCAGCTGGGGGTTGGCCGCCGCGGACGTGTCCGCGACCGACCCGGCGGGCGGCGAGGACGTGGTGGTGCGCAGCCTGGTGTCGGTGGACGGCGTGCGGTCGATGATCACCGATGCGGTGACGAACTACGCCACCTTCCCGCCCCTGGGCACGATCCTGGTCGTCATGCTGGGCGTCGCCGTCGCCGACCGGTCGGGGCTGCTCACCGCGATGCTGCGGGCCGGGGTCGCCAAGGTCCCGGCCCGCTGGATGACCTTCGCCGTGGCCTTCACCGCCATGGTGTCCCACGTCGCCTCCGACGCCGCCTATGTCGTGCTGGTGCCGCTGGGCGGGCTGGCCTTCCGGGCGGTGGGGCGGAGCCCGGTCCTGGGCATCGTGGTGGCGTACGTCGGGGTGTCGGCCGGCTATGACGCGAGCCCGCTGATCACCCCGATGGACGCGGTGCTCGCCGGGCTGACCACGGCCGCCGCGCACACCGTGGACCCCGGCTACTCCGTCACCCCGCTGTCCAACTACTTCTTCTCCCTGGGCTCCTCGGTGGTGCTGGCCGCCGTGATCACTTTCGTCACCGAGAAGGTGCTGGCCAAGCGGGTGGCGGCGCTGCCACCGGAGGCGGAGGAGGCCGAGGACGACGACGCCGGTCTCGGCGGGCTGGAGCTGCGCTCCGAGGAGCGCCGCGGGCTGCGCCGCGCGGGGTTCACCCTCCTGGTCTTCCTCGGGGTGGTCGTGGCGGCCATGATCCCCTCGGGTTCCCCGCTGCGGGGCGAGGGCGGATCAATCGTCGAGTCGCCCGTGCTCACCGGGATCGCGGTGGTGCTCGGGGTGTTGTTCGCCCTGCTCGGCGCGGTCTACGGGCGGGCGGCCGGCACGGTGCGCAGCGGCCGTGACATCCCGGACTTCATGGCCCAGGGGATGCGCGAGATGGCCCCGATCCTGGTGCTGTTCTTCGCCATCTCCCAGTTCCTCGCCTACTTCAAGTGGACCGGCGTCGGCCAGGTGCTCGCCATCCGCGGCGCCGATCTGCTCAAGGACCTGGGGGTGACCGGGCCCGTGGCCTTCCTGGGCATCCTGGTCGTCTGCACGGTGATCAACCTCGTCATGACCAGCGGATCCGCCATGTGGGCGCTGGTCGCCCCGGTGTTCGTGCCCATGCTGATGCTGCTGGACGTGCCCCCGGAGGCCACCCAGGCGCTCTACCGCATCGCCGACTCCTGCACCAATGCCATCACCCCGATGAGCGCGTACTTCATCATGGCCCTCGGCTTCCTCCAGCGGTACCGGCGCTCCGCGGGCATCGGCACCCTCGCCTCCCTCACCCTGCCGCTCTCCGTGGCGATGCTGGTGGCCTGGACGCTGTTCTTCTACGCCTGGTGGGCGCTGGGCATCCCGCTCGGCCCCGGCGCACCGGTCCGCTGAACCCCACGCCCCGTCCCCCGCTCTCCGGAAGGATTTCTGTTCCATGACGCTCCCCGACCTCACCGCGTACGCCCGTCGCGTGCTGCCCGAGATGACCGACGATCTGCGGACGGTGGTGGAGCTGGAGACGCCGAGCGACGACAAGGCGCTGCTGGACGCCGGGCTGGCCGCGATCGGCACCTGGCTCGTCGAGCGGCTCGGCGAGCCCGACGAGACGGAGCGGCACGACGGCGGCGAGCACGGCGACGTACTGGCCGTCACCTACCGCGGCACGGCCCCCGGCACCGTGCTGCTGCTGTGCCACTACGACACGGTGTGGCCGGCCGGCACGCTGGCCGAGTGGCCGTTCGAGGTGAAGGACGGCCGGGCCACCGGCCCCGGGGTCTTCGACATGAAGACCGGCCTCGTCCAGGCCGTCTGGGCGCTGCGCCTGCTGCGCGAGCTGGAACTGCCGCACCCCTCCGTGCGCCTGCTGCTCAACGGCGACGAGGAGATCGGCAGCCCGGCCTCCCGCCCGCACATCGAGCGGCTGAGCGAGGACGTGTCGGCCACGTTGGTCTTCGAGGCCGCGCAGGACGGGGCGCTGAAGACCGCGCGCAAGGGCGTCGGGCTGTTCGAGGTGACCGCGCACGGCGTCGAGTCGCACGCGGGCCTCGACCCGTACGCCGGGGCGAGCGCGATCCACGCCCTGGCCGAGGTCGTCCCGGCCATCGTCGCGCTCGGCTCCCGCGAACACGGGACCACCGTGAACGTGGGGGTGATCAGCGGTGGCACGGGCCGTAACGTGGTCGCCGCCCGGGCGCGGTGCGGGATCGACATCCGGATCGCCGAGCCGGCCGAGATGGCGCGGATCGACGCCGCGCTGAACGCCCTCGCACCCTCCGACCCGCGGGTGCGGCTGACCGTCGACGGCGAGTGGAACCGGCCGCCGATGGTCGCCCACGAGGCGTCCGCGGCGCTGTTCGCGCGGGCCGCCGCGATCGCGGCCGAGCAGGGCTGGGAGCTGCGGGAGACCGCGGTCGGCGGGGCGAGCGACGGCAACTTCGTCTCCGCCCTCGGCCGACCGGTCCTCGACGGGCTCGGCGCGGTGGGCTCCGGCGCCCACGCGCGCCATGAGCACACGCTGCTCGACCACCTCCCCGCCCGCACCGCGCTCACGGTCGGGCTGCTGAACGCCCTGGCGGCGGACGGGGCGTGAGGCGATGGGCCGCGGGGTCAGGTTCGGCAGGTGACCTTCATCTGGGCGGCCGCGTGATGGGCCAGGTTCCAGCCGGCCGACCAGTCGTCACCGCGGTCGAGCAGCTTGATGCCGATCTTGCCCTGCTTCACCGCGAAGCTGCCCACGTTCACCCACTGGGCGCGGTGGCCCGCCTGGTTGACGGTGAAGGAGTCGTACTTCGTGGTCCGGTCGAAGGGGTCGGTGAGGACGTGGTACGTGGTGGGGTGACCCGCCACGTCACGGTCGTTGGGGCCCTTGGGGACGTACACCGACAGCTGGCAGCTCTTGGCCGAGGTGCCCGGCTCCCACCACCACATCACCCGGCTGTTGGCGTCCTTGGCCGGGTCGCCGGACATCGGCACGGAGGCGAACACGCCATTGCAGCCGTGGCCCACATAGCCGCCACCGCCGAGGGAGTACCAGCCGCCGTCGCCGTCGGTGTAGCGGTTCTGCTCGTAGTAGCCGCCCCGCGGCGGGGTCGGGCAGCTCGGCCCGGCGTAGTCGGTGTAGATCACCTTGCTGCCGGTCGACTTGGGGGCGCCGCCCCCTCCCCCGCCACCGCCGCCGCTCGTGGCCGGGGCGTTGCCGCCACCGCCACCGGACCCGGAGGAGCGGTCGTCCCCGGACGCGGGCGGCGCCCCGGCGCCGCCGCCGTCGCCGCCGCCTCCGGTCGTGCCGCCGTCCCCTCCGGTGCCCCCGCCGGAGCCGCCGCCGGAGGTGCCGCCGCCCGAACCGCGCTCGTCGCCGGTGCGGGGGGCCGCGCCGCCCTGCTCGTCCGCCCGGCCGGGCTTCGGGGAGGCGGAGGTGGTCCCCTCCCGGTCCGCGGCCTTGTGCCCCGCGGCCACGGTCCTGGTGGTGTCCTTCTCCTCCTCGAAGCTCAGCTGGGACACACCCGCCGAGACCAGCACGACGGCGCCGACCGCGAGACCTGCGGTCACCGGCACCCCGACCACCGTGGTCCACACCCTGCGGCCCGGTGCCAGGCCGCGCAGCGGCACCCCGGCCCGCCGGGCGAAGGTGTCGGCGAACCCGCGCCGCTCCGTGCGCTCCCCGCCCTGTGTCTTGCCCTGTTCGTCGCGGCTCGGCTCGGACACCGCGGCCTCCTTCTGAGAGCTGTCGTTCGTCGATCGGGGTGCTGCGGTCATCGCGGTGACTCCGGCAGCTCGGGCACATCGAGTTCGGAGAGTGTCATCAGCTCGCTCTCCGAGGGGATTTCGATCTCCGACACCCGATACGCCTGCCGCTCCGTCATGGCCTGGAACACCTGCCGGGCGGAGCGGCCGTTGCCGAACCTGCCGTCCCTCGGCAGGAGTTCGAAGTAGCCGGTGAGAGAGGCGCGGGCGGCGTCGGTCAGATCGTACTGGTGCGAGGCGGCGTGCCGCTCCACGATGCGCAGCAGTTCCTCGGTGTCGTAGTCCTCGAACATCAGCGTGCGGTTGAACCGGGAGGACAGGCCGGGGTTGGAGTCGATGAAGCGCTCCATCTCGTTCGGATAGCCCGCCACGATGACCACCACCGAGTCCCGGTGGTCCTCCATCAGCTTGACCAGGGTGGCGATGGCCTCCTGCGCGAAGTCGTTGCCGCCCCCGCCCTGGGCCGGGGCCAGCGAGTACGCCTCGTCGATGAACAGCACCCCGCCCATGGCCTCCTGGAACACCCGCTGGGTCTTGGGGCCGGTGTGGCCGACGTACTCGCCCACCAGCGAGGAGCGGTCGGCCTCCACCAGGTGGCCGCGCTCCAGCAGCCCCACGGCGGCCAGGATCCGGCCGTACAGCCGGGCTACGGTGGTCTTGCCGGTGCCCGGGTTACCCGCGAACACCAGATGGCGGCTCAGCGGTGGCGCGGCAAGCCCCGCCCTCTCCCGGCGCTGCACCGTACGCATCAGCTTGACCAGGGACGACACATCCTGCTTGACGCGGGCCAGGCCGACCAGCCGGTCCAGCTCGCCGAGCAGTTCCTCCAGGCTCTCCTCGGCCGCGGGGGCGTCCTGCGGCGCTTCGGTCGCCGCGGACACCTGCCCGCCCCCGGGCCCCGCGGGCTTCCGCCCCGGCGCTCCCCCGGCGGTCTCCGGCGCGGGCCACCGCGCGGACTTCACCCCGACCGAGACGCAGTCCACCACCTCCGGCCGGGCGCCGGGCTCGGCGCTCAGGTCCTCGGCGGCGTCCCGGACCCGGACCCGGAGCAGCGCGGGCGCGGCCCGCTCGGCCAGGTGCACCGCCGGGAAGCCGGGCCGGACGATGTCCAGGTCCTCGAAGACCCCGACGCCGCCCTCGTCCACGATCAGGCCGTTCTTACCGGGCCTGACGATCCGTACGCCGGTCACTCGCGGCGCGGCCTCGCCCGCCACGACCAGCCCGGAGCCCGTCGCCTCCCGGATCTCGGTGTCGGTGACGCGCGCGGTGGCGCCCGTGGTGAACACCAGGCCCGCGGTGCCCGGCCGCAGGATCCGGCCGCCGGACACCTCCGCGTCGCCGCGGCCGAGGGTGATCCCGGCCCGCCCGGCGTCGGTCACCTCGCAGTCGGTGAGCCGCAGCGGGCCGTCCGCCCCGGCCGTGACGCCGCCCAGACAGCGGGTCACGGCGAGCCCGGACGCCTCGGCGCGGGCCGCGCCCGCCAGGTCCAGGCCCGACATCCCGCAGTCGGCGAGGCGGGTGTCGGTGAGCGTCACGGCGGCCTCGTCGACCGCGTGCACCCCGTGCTCGGGGGTGTCCCCCGCCCGCACCCGGGTGAGCGAGGCGGCCGTTCGCCCGCCCAGGTGGACCGCGCTGTAACGGCAGCCGGTCAGCTCGCTGTCGGCAAGGTCGACGGCCGCGGTGCCGGTGGCCAGCAGCCCGTTGGCGGCCGAGTCCCGTACGGTCACCTCGCGCCCGGTCAGCCGGGCCGAGCCGTAGGCGCCGAGCGCCGTGGACCCGGTGCGTACGACCGTCACGGCGGCCAGCCGCACCAGGGCGCCGTCGCCCGCCGCCACACCGGAGCCCGCGCAGTCGCGCAGCACGGACGCGGTGACCTGGAGCTGCGCCGGGCCGGTCACGCCGATGGCGTCGGCCGCGGGGCCGGTCAGCTCGCAGCCGCGCAGCACGACGCCGCCGGTGGCGTCGTCGGCGTCGGGGGCTTCCGGCAGCGGTGAGCTGCCCAGCGCGCGGACCGCCTCGCCCCCGGCGTCCCGGACCCGGCAGTCCGCCAACAGGGCCGCGGCCCGGTCCTCGGTGAGCAGCCCGCTGCGGCCGGGGCGGTCGACCAGGCAGCCGCGCAGCACCACGCGGGCGTCTTCGCGCGCCCGGATGCCCGAGCCCGCAGCGGCCCGGATCTCGGTGCGCACCAGCTCCACTCGGGTGGTGCCGCCGACCACAAGACCCGTGCCGTCGATGTCCGCCAGCAGACAGCCGGTGAGGTGGACGGCGCCGGTGGTGCGGAGCAGCACCCCGGCCAGCGCGGCGCCGGACAGCACCGCGTCGGCCATGCTCAGCGCGGCGTCCCCGCGGACCTCCAGCCGCCCGTGCCGCACCCCGCCTCCCGTCCAGTCCGTGGCGCCGCCCGCGAGCAGTGCGGCGGGCTGGTCCGCGGCCGCACCGCGCACGGTCACCCCGCGCAGCGTCAACCGGGCGCCGGGCAGCACCTCCAGGGCGGGGCGGCCTGGCGCGGGCGCGGCGAGCGTCACGGCGGCGCCCGGCGGCGGGCCGTCGGGCGCGGGCGTGTCGTCGCCGTCCGGGTCCGCCGCGGTGAGGGTCACCTGGCCGGCGATGCGCACGGTCTCCTCGTAACGGCCGGGGGCGATACGGATCTCGTCGCCGTCCGCCGCGTCCCGCAGCGCCGCGGCGATGGTCCCGTAGGGCTGGTGCCCATGCGCCGAGACCAGGCGCACCGGGGCGTCGAGGCCGAGGGACGTCATGCGCTACCTCCGAACGAGCCGGGCGGCCGGGGGTTTCCGGGGCCTGGGGGCTGAAGCCGGTCCAGTCTCGCCTGGGCCTCGTCGAGCATGGCCAATGCCTCTTGCTCCGCGGCCAGGGCGCGTTCGAGCTCGCTCGGCCCGGAACTTCCCCCGGCCGCCCGGCCGGGGAGCGCCTCGACGGTCTGGCGCCACTCTGTCGCCCGGCGCAGAGCCGTCTGGGCGCCCGCGACGGCCTGGTAGGCGGCGGTCAGTGCGGCCGGGGCCACGGGCGGCGGGAGCTGCGGAAGTTGCGGGAGCTGCGGAACGGGCGGGGCGGGCTGCTCGGGGGCGCGGGTGGCCCGCGCCTTGCCCTTACCCTTCCCCTTGCCCGTGGGCGCGGGGCCGGTGGAGCCGTCCTGGGCGGCGCGGGGGCGCTTGGCCGGCCCGGGTGCGTCGACGGAGCCCGAGGTGTCCGCGCCGCGCGGGCGTTTGCCCTTCGGGGTGGGTGCGTTCCCGCCGTCCTGTCCGCCCCCGCCCCCGGCACCGCGCCGGCCGCCCCCGCGCCTCGGAAGCGGCTGGTCGGGGACGTGCGCCGACCAGCCGCTGCCGTCGGGGCCGGAGTTCCAGGTGAGCTCGAGGGTCGGTCGGCGGTTTCTGGCCGCGACCCCGACGGCCTCGACCGTGAAGGTGGTCCCGTCCCCGGCGGTGACCCGGATGTCCCGGCCGAGCGCCGCCGCGTACTGGGTCAGCAGGGCGCCCCGGGCCGGGTCGTGGGCGAGGGCGCCTCCTGCGGCGCGGAACGTCGCGAAGTCGGCCGTCGGCGGGTGCAGCCTGCCGTCCACCAGCCGTGGGAAGAACCTCTCGACGTCGACGCCGGCGGCGTTGATCTGGTCCAGCATCCGGCCGAGCGAGTTGGCGCCGCCCTGCCGCAGGTCCTGGAAGGCGCGCCCGACCAGATTGCGCATCATCTGGAGCGGGTGCAACGAGAGATCCCCGGTGGCCCGGGCCGCCTGCTGAAGGGCGTGGAAGAAGGTGCCGGGGGCCGTGGGGAGCTGTCCGCGCACCAGGTGTTCACGGTTGAAGTAGGCCAGATGACGGGCGAGATAGCCCTCGTCGTGGCTGAGCGCGAGGGACTGCGCGGCAAGCCGCATCTGCTCGGGGTCGATGCCCGCGAACAGCCGCCCGTCGCCGGGCACCCGGGCGGACACCGCGAGACCCACCCGATTCTTGCCCACGATCCCCAGGCTGTCGTCCAGCGCCGCCGACAGGTCGGCGGCGAGCCGGGAGCTGGGCAGTTCGCCGGGCGGGTGGTGGACCGGCCACAGGGGGTCGTTCCAATTGCCGCCCCTGATGGTCTGTTTGAAGGAGTCGCGAACCGGCTTCAGCTCGATGCCCTCGCGGGCGGCCTGGCTGTTCTGGCCCGCGCCGAGCTCGTCGCGGCTGAACAGCCGGTCGAGGGGGTTCTTGAGACCGGCGTGGTCCTGCGGCAGCTTGCCCTCGTCGTACCAGGTCTTCATCAGCCGGGACAGGTCGGTCTCGGTGGACGCCTCCCGGAACCTGGTCAGATACGGCACGCCCCGGTGCGGCAGAGTGTTGTTCGCGGCATGCATCTCGCGCAGGGTGCGCAGCTCATCGAGCGCCCGCTGCCCGATGTTCCCCGACGGGATGCGCAGCGACTGGTCGAGCTCCCAGGCGTTCAGCCGGTTGAGCCGTTCACTCAGCTCGCCGAACTCGGCGCCGCCGAGACCGAACCGCACCCGGATCAGATCGTCGGTGAGCAGGGTCGCGGCGGCGTCCACGAAGAGGTTGGGTTCGGGGCCGTACGCCAGCTGCGGGTGGAGGCCGGTGAGCCGGTCGCGGATCCGCATGTCCTGCTCGATCCGGCGGATGAATTCCAGCCGCATGTCCTCCAGCGGGGGCCTGGGGTTCTTCCGCTCCTTCAGCGTCAGGTTCTCGAGCCTGGCCCGGGTGTCGTCGATCAGCCGGTCGGCACTGCCGACGGGCGGGAGCTCGGGCGCCCGGTAGCCGCCCGCCATCATCAGCGGCCGCAGTGGGTTGCCCACCTCGTATCCGTCCTCCACGACCTTCAGCGCGCCCTCCCAGTACTCGAAGACGTGTTGGCCGCCGGGGACCAGGTGGGGGTAGTTGTCGAAGTCCATGATCGCGTGGTACGGGTGCAGATTGTCGGCCATCATCGAGCGGACCATGTGATGGGTGGCCTGGCTGTCGAGCGTGAGGTTGCGCGCCGTGCCGTAGACGAAGTGGCCGGCCGGGTACGGGCCGAGCGGCGTGGCCACCAGGGCCAGCGGATGCCCGAAGGTGGTCTGGCCGAGGGCGTCCGCGATGGCCTGGCGGATCGCGGGCAGCTGGGCGTGGGAGCCGTTGACCCCGATCACCACGCCGATCCGGCCGTCGAAGCCGTTGAGTCGGTGGGTGAGGGCGTTCAGGAAGCCCTGAAGGCCGTCGCCGAGCTGGTCGAACCGGACGATCGCGGTGACCACGAAGCCGAGCTCGCGCGGCTGGGTCTCGATGGCGCGGACCCAGGTCATGTAGTCCGCGCCCGTCATGCCCGCGTGGCCGCCGTTCGTCAGCTGCATGAAGGCGTCGTTCACCATGGTGTGCGCCGGGGTGGCGCCGCCCGGCACGGCGCCAGGCGGGGGCCAGACGTGGGCGCCGCCGGTCGGGGCGGTGACGGCCTGGCCGACCGGGGGCGCGGCCGGGGGCGGGTCCACGTCCATCGCGCCCGGCTCGGGGGTCTGGTCCGGCAAGGTGCCGCGCGGCGTGCCCGGGTCCGTCGCGTCGGTGATGTCGTCCATGACATCGTCCACAGTCTGGGTCTCCGGGGACGGCGGCGGAGGCGTTCCATCCATGGAGATGTCGGACGGGGAGGGCGAGTGCCGGGTGCCGCCCGGCAGTCCGCCCCGCTCGTGGAACATCTGGACGGTGATGGCCTGCATTTGCCGGCGCGTGCCGCGCGGATCGATGCCCAGCCGGTCCAGCCGGGACTCCGCCGCGTCAACGCGCACGCGGACCGCACCGAGCTTGTCCAGCGCGCTGAGCTGTGCGGCGGACGGCCCCCGGGAGCCGCCCTGCCCCGGCGGGGGCGTGGTCAGCTCCACCTGCCGCTCGGCCTTGCCGAGATCGGACAGGGCGCGCTCGTACGACGCCCACGCGTTGAGCCGCGTGGCGGCCTCGGAGCCGCTGGTGCCGCCCATGATGAGCTGGTGGGTCTCCCGGATGCGCTGGTTGATCGCGGCCATGGGGGACAGCCCGCCGAACCGGCCCTTGTCCGGGGACGGCGAGCCGTACGGCGGCGGCATATCGGCCGTCGCCTCCCGGTACGGCGGGGGCGGCTGTACGGCCGTCTCGCCCGTCTCGGCGAGCTTGGTGTGCGGTGCGGTGGTCTCGGGCGGGCGGCCGGGGTGTGCGACGAGGTCCAGCGCGTCCCCCACCCCCTTGGCGCCGCCGCTCCCGGCGGCGTCGAGCGGGCCGCGCGCGGACACACCGCCGGGCGGCGGAGCCGACCGCGCGCTGAGCCCGCCCGCCGAGGACGCCGCCGATGCCGCCGACGACGACGCGGCCGGGGGCGGTGGCGCGGCGCGCTCGCCGCGCAGCAGGTCCATGGCCAGGTCGTGCGCGGCGGCGGCGGACAGCGGCTCCGGGACGCGGATGGCGCCGCCCGGCGGCGCGGCGGCAGCGCCGGCGCCGGTGCCGACCGGCGCGCCGCGCCCGGGGGCGCCCGGCGGCGCACTCGCCGCGCCCGCGTGCACACCCGCGGGCGCGGGCGTGCCCGGGGCGGCGTGGACGCCCGGGTCCGCGTGGGCCGCCGCGCCTGGGCCGTGCGCCCCGGTGCCCACCGGCGCCATGTGCGCCGCGGCGCCGGGCGTGTGGCTCCCGGCAACGCCCGCGGGGGGCGTCGCACCGACGACCCCGGCGGCCACCGGGCCACTGCCCACGACCGTGTGCGCGGCGCCCGGCGCGTGGCCCCCGACGACCCCCGGCGGCGGGGTCGCGGCCAGAGCGCCCGCGTGGGCCGTGGGTGCCGCCGCGCCGGTGGGCACCGGGGCGGTGCCCGCGACCGTGTGCGCGTCCACCGTCCGGGGGGCCGCGTCGCCGATCCGCAGGGTGATGCCGTCGCCCCGGATGGCGGTGACGGCGACGTCCCCATGCGCGAGGGCGTTCAGCTCGGGGAAGGTCAGATCGTTCAGCGCCTCGGCGTGGCCGACGGCGCCGCGTGCCATGGTGACCCCGTCGGACACGCCCCCGGCCGACACCAGGCCGGGCACGGACTCCTGGCCGGTGTGGGACACCGAGGACGGGGTGTGGGCGTCGCGCAGCAGGTCGATGGCGGTGTTGCCGGGCAGGAGGAGATTGTTGTCCAGCCGCACGTGGCCGGCGGCGAAGTCCATCTGATGGAGCGTCTGGAGGCCGTGGCCGCCGGGCGCCGCGTGGGCGGCCGGGACGACCAGGCCGCCCGGGCTGGTGGTCATCCCGTGGGGCAGCGGCGCGGTGGTCAGGCCGTGGGACGCGCCGAGCCCCTGGGGCGTCAGGGCGCCCAGGTTGACGGTGGGCAACTCGGTCAGCGGGGTCAGCGGTACGCCCCCCAGGGTGCCCGTACCGAGGCCGCCGAGGTGGAGGCCGCCCCCCGGCAGAAACGCGCCGGGCGGCCGGATGAGCCCGGTGGGCACCAGGGCGCCGGGGCCGGTCTGCACCGGGGGAATGCCGTGCAGGGCCGCGTCCGTACGTCCCGCGTTGGCGAGCAGGGCGTGCAACTCGGGCTGGGCGATGCCGAGAACGCGCTCGCCGAAGGCGAGCCGGGCGGCGCCGCCGATGCCGAGGACGCTGAGCTCGGTGAAGTTCAGCGGGAGGATGGTGGCGGCGCCGACCCGTGCGAGCCGCTGGAGATTGGCCAGCGAGTAGGCACCGGCCTTGGCCCAGGCGCCGATCGAGGAGGCGGTGACGCGCGCCCAGTCGCTGCCGATCGCGCCGAGCGCGCTGTTCCAGCCGCCCTTCAGGGCGTTGCCGAAGCCCTTGCCCAGCGCGATGACGTCGATCTTGACCAGCGGGGCGAGATGGGCGCCGATCACCATCGGGGCCACGACGATCTTGGGCAGGCCGGTGAGCGAGGAGAAGTGGCTGATCTGGCCGAAAAGGCCGCGCCCCGCGCCGGTCAGGCCGCCGACCACGCCCTTGAGGCCGTTGCCGAGGCCCTTGATGATGGCGCCGACGTTGATGGCCTTGGTGGTGGGGAAGAGCACGCCGAGGAAGGCCAGACCGAGTTCGAGCCCGCTGGCCTTGCCCTGGCTGAAGTCCACGATGGTCTTGATGAGCAGGACGGCGTTCATGCCCCAGGCGATGATGCCGAGGATGCCGCCGGTGAAGACCGCGATCACCGAGATGATGATCGTCAGCCACTGGAACGCCTCCCAGAACAGGTCGCAGTCGCTGACCGGCTGGACCATCAGCTCGCCCGCGTCATGGAGTTGCCGGCGCAGCTCGCCCGCGGCGTTGGACACGTCGGTGCGGGCGTCCTCGGCGCGCTGGGTGAGCGGCTGCCGCTGCGGATCGTCCTCGGCCAGCCCCTGGGCGGTGGAGAGCGCCTGGTCGGCCTCGCCCTGAGCGGTCTCGACGGCGGTCGCGTAGACGCGGATGGCGTTTTCGGCCTTGCGGAAGGACTCCTCGACATGCCCGACGAAGTTGTACAGATGGCTGTCCACCATCTCGCGCAGCCGGTCGGCGGTGACGCCGATGAACCGCTGTCCGTCGCCCGCGGTGGTCTGGAGCTCGCGCAGCCCGGTGTTGATGACCCCGGCGGAGGTCGCCAGGTCGCGCATGGTGTCGGCGATGGTGTTCAGCATGGCAGGGTCACCCGGGACCGGGTCACCGCCGAGGCCGAGCGCACTCCAGTCGCCGGGACGGGTCGGCACGCTGCTCCTCCCCCTGACGGTCAGCTGTGGTTCCGGCGCCTCATCGGTGGGCGCCTACACTGGCGTAGCGCACCGACGGGCGAAAGCGGTTCATTGGAATGAACGGTACGTCAGAGCTGGTTGATTCCTGAACGGGACCACGCTTTCGGGCCGTCGGCCACGGTGGAAATGTGTGCACCGTAGCGAGCCGACCCAGGGGGGACCGTGCCTGACATCGTCGTCGATTACGAGCTGCTCAACCAGGTCGCGCAGAAGGCCAACAGCCTCAAGGAGCAAGTCAAGCAGGCCCGGGAGGGCAATCAGAACTACACCACCGAGCAGGTGGGCGGGGGCGTCTCCTACGCCATCCAGGCGTACTACGAGGTCTGGAAGGGCTCGTTCAAGCGCTCCGAGGAGAAGCTGGAGAAGCTTCACAACCTGTACGAGGGCGTCGCGAAGGGCTGGGCCGACTGGGACTTCCGGCTGGCCGGGGAGGCCAGCAAGCAGGAGGCGTCGCTGGCCGCGGATCTCTACCGCACGCAGAAGGAGATCTGGGACGACTGGCAGGAGGCGGTCGCCAAGGGGTACGTCGACCCGAACGACCCGCACGCGCCGAAGCCGCCGGGCGAGCGCGAGAGCCAGTGGTCGACCACCGACGGCCATGGCAACACCACCACCACGACCTACGAGTACGGCCCGGACGGCAAGCCCACCAAGATCACCACCACGATCACCACCAGCAGCGGGCTCACCTCCACCGACACCACCAACTACCACCCCGACGGCACGTACGACTCGACCGCCACCGATGTCTACGGCAACGTCACCAACACCACCGGCAACTCGCAGACCACCGAATCGGGGGACCACAAGAACACCACGGACACCTTCAGCAGCACCACCAAGACCCCGGACGGCAAGCAGTCCACCACCACCGGGACCACGACCTCGGACTACAACTCCGCCACCGGCCACCGGGACTCCACCACGACCTACACCACCACGGGGCCCGACGACGACGGCGAGGAACAGACCGTGCACGGCACGACCACGTCCTCGCTCGATGTGAACGGCCATGAGGTGATCGAGACGATCGAGGTCCACGAGGACGGCAGCGGCACCCGCACGGTGGAGACGGACGGCCGCAAGGAGGAGTGGACCAGCGACCACGCGGACCAGAACTCCGGCTGGGTCCCGAAAGAAGACGACTAGACAAGGCAGGAACCACACCATGCCCGCAGGCAACATCAACCTCGACTACGCCGAGATCATGCGCGTTTCCGGGGTCATGAACCAGGCCGTCAACGACATCAACCCGCATCTGCTGTCCACCAAGACCTCGGTGGAGGGGCTGCTGGACAACGGCCTGTTCATGCAGCAGAGCAGCCCGGCGATGAAGGCCTCCTACGAGAAGCTGACTGCCTCGCTCCAGCAGGCGGTGGAGAGCATCAACAGCTTCGCCACCCAGTTCACCAAGATCAAGGAGTCCGTCGAGCAGATGGACAAGGACATCGCCGCCAGCACCAACAACGGCTGACCCGGCGCCCGCCGGGCTCCCGCTTCGCCGAGGAGCGGGAGCCCGGGTCGTCCCGGCCAGGGCGGCCCGGCCGGGTCAGCCGGTGCCGTCGGACCGCAGCACCGTCTCCGGGACCAGCACCGACACCAGCGCCCCAGTCACCGGGTCCACGGTCAGCCCGCGCCCCGGCACCGGCCGCCCGCGCAGCAGGTCGTACGGGACCCGTACGCCCAGCAAATCGCCCTCCCCCGGCGACTGCGGGGACAGCAGCAGGCCCTTGCGGACCCGGCGGACCTGGCCGAGCCAGCCGATGCCCGCGGAGGTGAGGGTCTCGGCGGTGGCCGCCACCGCGAGCCCCTGGCCGCGGTCCCGGCCGGTCGACGCGATCTCCCGCAGCACCGAGTCGGCGGACGGCATCTGGGCCAGCAGGTCGGCGTCGTCCACCAGCACCACCACGGGGCCCGCCTCGGCCTCCAGCGCCTGCCGCACCTCGTCCGCGCCCGGGTCGGGCGACTCGATGACCACCGCCCGCGGATGCCTGCCCAGGCCCCGCAGCGGCGACTCGCGCGGGGTGAGCGCCACGACCCGCGCCCCGCCCGCCAGCAGCGACACCGCGAGGCTCGCCAGCGCCGTGGAGCGGCCCGCCCCGGGCGGCCCGCTGACCATGAACGACGGGGCGTCCGCCGCGAAGTCCACCCCGACCGGGCCGAGGTCGTCGCCGCCCACCCCGAGCAGCCCCCACAGCGGGCGGCGCATCCCGGTGGGCACCTTCTCGTAGGCGTCGGTGAACGTCACCCGCTTCGGCAGGCTCGCCACCTTCACCGGGCGCCGCGCGGCGGGCACCTCGCGGTCCCGGCGGGCGGCCTCGTCGCCGATCCGCCGCAGCGCCTCCGCCTGGTCGCGCCCGGCGCCCGCCGCGCTCAACAGGGCCACCTGCACCTCGGTGGCGCTGCCGCCGCGCCAGCCGCGCCCCTGCGGCACCACGGCCGGGATCTGCTTGGCCGGGATCTGCGCCAGCATGTACTCGCTGCGGTCGGTCAGCCGGAGCAGCAGCCGCTCGTCGTTCAGCGAGGCCACCTTGCCGGACAGCAGGGCGCGTTCGGACGTGGCGATCACATGCAGGCCCATCGGGGCGCCCTCGCGGATCAGCGCCGTCAGCTCCTGCACCGGCCGCCCGCCGTCATGGTCGCCGAGCAGCGCGGTCAGCGAGTCCCAGCCGTCGATGAGCAGCACCGTGTGGGCGGGGCGCTCGGCGGGCGGCAGCAGCGAGCGCAGCTCGGCCAGATTCGCCGCGCCGTGCGAGGTGAGCAACTCCTGCCGGCGCCCCATCTCGGCGATGAGCCGCGCCAGCAGCCGGTTCAGCCGCTCCAGGTCGGCCCGGGGCACCACCGCGCCGCAGTGCGGCAGATCGTTCAGCGCCGCCAGCGCGCCGCCCGCCGCGTCGATGCCGTAGAGGTGGACGTCGGCGCAGGAGTGACGGCGGGCCAGGGCGCCCGCGATGGTCCGCAGCGCCTGGGAGCGGCCCGAGCGCGGCGTGCCGATGATGTAGAGGTGCCCGAAGCGGGAGAGGTCCAGCTCCAGCGGCTCCTGGCGCTGGGCGCCCGGCAGGTCGGCCAGCGCCCACGGCACCGACGCGAGCCCGGCGCCCGGCCGGTCGGGGCGGACCGGAAGCTCCTCCAGGGTGATCGACTGCGGCAGCGCGGGCAGCCACGGGCTGGGCTGCTGCGCGATGGCGAGCGAGGCCGAGGCCTCGCGTACGGCCTCCACCAGCGCCGTCAGATCGGTGGGCACCTCATCGGCGCCCAGCGGCAGCGGGTCGTCCTCGGCCTCGTGCGCGGGGCCCGGCTCGGCCGCCGTGCGGCCCAGCAGCGACCAGGTCAGCTCGGCGGCCCAGACCATGGCCTCGGGCGCCTCGGCCTGGGCGGGCCCGGCGGCGTCAGCGTTGTCGTCTTGGCGCGGTGCGCCCACGAAGGCCGTCTGGAACGGCAGCACCGAGCGGTGGCCGATCCGGGCCAGCGCCCGGCCCGGGGTGGCGCTGGAGATCGTCACCGCGTCGTTGACCTCGAGCACGTCCTGGCTGTCCATCGCGTCGGTGACGCGCAGCGCGATCCGCAGATTGGTGTTGGCCCGGATGTCGGCGGTGACCACGCCGGCGGGCCGCTGGGTTGCCAGCAGCAGATGCAGCCCGAGGGAGCGGCCGCGCTGGGCGATGCCGACCAGTCCGGGGACGAACTCCTGGACGTCGCGCGCGAGCGTCGCGAACTCGTCGATGACCAGCAGCAGCCGGGGCAGCGGGGCCATCGCCGGATCGCGCCGCCGCATGGCCCGGTACTCGCCGTGGTCCTTCGCCCCCGCCTCCGCCAGCACCCGCTCGCGCCGGACCAGTTCGGCGGTCAGCGAGGCCAGCGCCCGCTCCACCAGATGGCTGTCGAGGTCGGTGACCATGCCGAGCACATGCGGCAGCCGTACGCAGTCCTGGAAGGCGCTGCCGCCCTTGTAGTCGACCAGGACGAACGTCATCTCGTCCGGCCGGTTGACCGCTGCCAGCGAGGCCACCAGCGTCTGGAGCAGCTCCGACTTGCCGGCGCCCGTGGTGCCCGCGATCAGCCCGTGCGGGCCGTCCTTGATCAGGTCGAAGGTGACCGGTCCGGTGTAGCCGACGCCCAGCAGCGCCCCGGTGGACGCCGGCCGCTTGGCCCAGCGGCGGGCCAGCTCCGGGGCCGTGGGCGGCTCCAGGTCCAGCAGCCCGAGCAGCCGAACCTGGTCCGGCAGGCCGTCCGAGCCGTCCGGTGTGACGTCCCGTACGGGCGCCAGTGAGCGGGCGATCCGCTCGCACCAGTCCGTGTCCACCTGGTCGGGGCGGATGCCGGTCACATCGGCGCTGCCGGTGCGGCGCACCGTCAGCTCGCGCGCGCCCACCGCGCAGACGGTGACGCACTCCTCGGGGAGCATCCGCTCCTCCTGGTCCAGGCAGATCAGGAACACCCGTACCGCCGGGCCCTCCTTGAGCACCTGGACCACGCCGGGCACATCGCGCAGCCGCCGCGCCCCGTCGAGCACCACCACCAGGTCCGGCTCGCTCAGCAGGGCTCCGCTCATCGCGGAGTCCCGGGCGCGCATCCGCGACCGGATGGCCGAAACCAGCTCGGAGACCCGGTTGGCGACGGTCTCGGGGTCGTTGCCGACCGTCACCGACGGGCCGCCGGAGCGCGCCCCCGCCACCCCGCCGCGCCCGGGGCGCGCGTGCGGCAGCCAGCGCACCCACTCCCACGCGGACGCCCCCGCCATGTCCGTGAGCACGGTCACCCGTACGTCCCGGGGGCTGTGCAACACCACCGCCTGGGCCACCGCCCAGCGGGCCAGCGCCCGGGCCGCGTCCCGCTCCCCCGCGATGCCGACCACGCCGTCGGCGCACAGGTCGACCTGGACCGGCATGTCCGGGATCCGCCAGTTCACCGACCGGTGGTTGTCCTCCCGGGAGCTGTCGTCGATCGTCAGCAGGGAGGACTGGCCGACCGTCCCCACCCGCAGCGCCAGGTGGTCCGGGTGGCCGCGCCGCCGCTCCCACAGCCTGGCGCCGGGCCCGACGGCCCACAGCCCGGTGGTGGCCGGATCGGGCCCGGCGGCGACCCGCAGCCGCCGCTCGCGCCCGACCTTCTCCAGGACGTCCGCCTCCAGCGAGGCGCGGCGCGCGCGGTAACTCGCCACCCCGGCCAGATACTCGCGCCGGCCACTGCGGCGGGTGGTCACATAGTTCGCGACGGCCAGGAACGGGCTGAAGATCGCGAACATCAGATAGAAGTACGACCCGAGGAACGTCACCATGGCGATGCCGAGGAACATCGGCGCCACCACCACCAGCACCGGGATCGACCGCCGCGACGGCGGGGTCGGCGGTGCCGGGAGGACGAACCGCTCGGGCGTCAGCGGCGGAATGATCCTCGGCGGCCGGTTGAAGTCCAGATACGCGCCGTCGGCCGACGCCGTCACCGCCGCGTCGGCCTCGGTGGGCTCCGCGACCCGCAGCAGGTACTCCCCGAAGACCAGCTCGCTGTCCAGCGGCCATTCCCTCCAGCCGCGCGGCACCGGCTCATGCCGGTCGGCGTCCGGGTCCGGCAGCGGGGGCGGCGGAGCGGGCGGCAGCGGGGCGGCGTCGGCGCGCGGCCGCTCGGGCGGCGGCTCGGGCGCCGACAGCGCCACGGCGGCGCCCGCCTGACCGGGGTTCAGCAGCACGCCGCCGTCCGGGCGGACCGTCACCCGGATCCCGGCGGACGGCACGTCGCGGCCCTCCAGCCGCACCGCGCTGCCGGGCTCCGGGCCCACCGTGTACGTACCGGGGCGGAGCAGCCATACGCGCCCCGCGCCCCGCCCGCCCACGAGCTGAAGCTCGACCTGGGGGCCGCGCGGCAACCGCTCACCGTCGGCGGACCGCGAGGGCGGCGGCAGTTCCTCGCGCGCCGGCCCGTACGCGCCCCCGTCCCCCGGCGCCGGAGCCCCGAGCCCCAGCCGGGCCCCGTCCCGTACGCCGGCCGCCGCCAGCGGCAGTTCGGCGGGCAGCTGCCGGTCCCCGAGGAACAGTTCGGTGCCCTCGGGGCCCGTGGCATAACCCATCTCGGCCAGACGGACGGCGACGGCCCGGGCGGTGGTGGTTCCGCTGGTGTCGAGCACGACGTCGCTGTCGGCAACGCTCACAAAAAGTCTCACGGCTGCGAAGAGGTCCGTTCGTCGGTCGTGCCTGATGCGGCGGAGACGCCACCGACCGACCGGGTGGGCGGCGCGGCGGGGGCGGGCTCGGCGAGATCGCCGTCGTCCTCGGGGACTTCGGCCGGGGCCGGGGCGGGCTCGGCCGTCCCGGCAGGCTGGGCCTTCTCGGTTCTCTCAGGCTTCTCGGTGATGTCGGCTGCCGGGGATGGCCGTTCCCGTGCCGGTCCCGGGCGCTCGTCCGGCTCGGCGGGGGCGGGTTCGGGTTCGGGTTCGGCAAAGTCCGGCTCGACGCGCGGACGCGGAACGGGAGTCGGAGCCGGGGCCGGTTGCGCCGCCGGACGCGCCGGAGCCGGGGCGGGCTCGGCGAAGTCGGCCGCGAAGTCGGCTTCGGTCAAGGCCCCGTGGGGCCGGGCCGCCCCCTCGTCGGGCACGTCCCGCGGGACCGCGGCATCCGTCCGGGGCTCGGCGGCCGGCACCGCGTCCCGCACCGCCGCGCCAGGGCCCGACAGGACGGTCCCGGCGGGCGGGCGCCGACGGCCACGGCGGATGGAGCGGGCGATGGCCCGGGGCAGGGCGGCGGACTCCAGGTCGAGGTGGAGACCGGGGGCCAGCAGGCGGCCGCCGGGCTCGAGGTGGAGCGTCCAGCAGGCGCCGGGGAAGCGGCCGCCGACCAGGGCCCGGAGGCGTCCGGCCGCGGTGAGTTCGGAGAGCCGGGCGGACTGCTCCGGGGTCGGGGACCAGCACACGACGACCGGGGTCACCGGGGCCTCGGCGGACAGGTCGGATTCCAACTCGTCGAGGAGGGCGTCGAGTTCCGAGCCGTGGTGGCGGGGGTGCACACCGCGGGCGACCAGGACCGGCGGGCCGTCCGGCAGCTGGTCGATCTGGGCGGCCAGGGCCTGCACCATCCCGCGCGCGGCGGGGGGATCGCCTTCGACGGCGAGGGCGGCGGGGCCGCGCAGCCAGTCCACGAGCACGGCGCCGGGCAGCCGTCGGTCGACGCCGAGGGCGAGCAGCAGGCGCTCAGGGCCCTCGGGCGCCTCGACCGAGGCGGCCTGGGCCGACCAGGTCCACTCCCCCGGGTCGGCGGCGGTCCGCTCCCAGGGCCCGGCGGGGGCCAGCGGGTCGCGCCCGGCGAGGATGACCCGGACCCGGTCGCGGGCCGGGTTCAGCTGCACCGCCAGGGCGTAACAGCCGTTATCGGCGGTGGAGTCGGCGTGGTCGAGGGCGGCCAGCGCCCGGCCGGGCGCGGCAGGGTCGGCGAGATAGCCGGAGAGGATCCTGGCCCAGCGGCGGTGACGGCTGAAGACGCGGAAGGGCTCGGCGAACGCCCGTCGCGTCATGCGCACTTCCCAGACGATACGGCGGCAGGCGCCGCGTACACCGCCCTGGGATCTGATCAACCGCGCGCTCAGCCAGACCAGCACGGTGAATGCGGCGAGGAAGCCCAGGAGGATCAGCCAGGAGGCACGATCGGGCATGCCGAGGGCGAGCCATGTGTACACCGGAACCTCACGCTGGGAACGGGTCGGAAGAGCAAACGCTGAACGGCGTATGACCGACCCACCATACGGGGCCGGGCGCCTGGTTCACTTCTCCGCCTCGGCCAGAATCCGGTCGATGAGGGGGCTGTCGAGTTGGCGGGCCACGGCGACCAGATGTCCGCGTTCGCCCTGCGGCGGTACGTCCGTTCCCGGCAGCCGTTCGCACGGCTGCCGCGGGGGCCGCCCGGAACGCAGCGCCTCCAGCGCTCCCCTGATGCCCGCGGCCGCGGCCAGTGCGTCACGGTCCCGTGCGTCCAGGCCGTGTTTCTCGGTGAGGCGCCGCGTGGCGTTCACGATGTGCTGCGAGGTCCAGGGGCGCAGCGCGAGCTGTCCGTCGCGGATCTCGTGGGTTCGGCGCAGGGCGTGGAACTCCCAGGCGGATCCGGAGGGTGGGCCGTGGAGGATGACACCGGGGTCGGCCTGGGTCACGGTGGTCCACAGGGTCTCCAGCGCGTAGAAGTCACGCCGGCGCCGCCGCCGGGCCCGCACTGCGGCACGGGTCCATCCCGCGGACGTGATCACTCCGCCGAGGGAGGCCAGCGCGGGGCCCACATCGGTGCTCAGGGTGTCCAGCGTGTCGGATCCGAGCACCGCGCCGAAAATGGCCAGGACTTTGCACACGCCGTAACTTCCGACGCAGACGCAGCCGATCACCAGGAGTCGGAGACTGGAGCGCAGGATCGGGTCGTGCACGTCCTTCAGGCGTCGGCAGCACACGCTCACCATCGACCACAGCGCCACTCCGAACGCCGCCTGATACACCAGCAGGAACGCGAGCACGGGCGGGCGGTCCGCGAAGGTGGTGTCGAAGGTCAAGGGCCGTTCGCCGGGCGGCAGGTCGGCGGAGAGGAACAACGCCGTCATGACGGCGATGGCGGCGCCATAGCCGGGCAGGACGCGGCGCAGGGCGTCTCGCATGCCGGTCCCCGTGGGCGGTTGGCCGCCTCCCCCGGCGGCGAGTCGCCGAGGTGACCACAACAGCGCCAGTACGAGGATGCATCCGCAGCACGCGGTGATTCCGGTGTAGACGACGAGGGTCGCCAGATGGGGGACTCCGCTGGCCTCTCCGATCCGCCGGTAGACCGTCGGGGCGGCGGCGAGAAAGCCGGTGCCGGCGAACAGAGCGCCCACGGCCATCAGCAGGAGGCTGGGGATCCGTTCGACCGCCCAGGCCAGTGCCTTGTAGGCCGCCAGCCCGTAAATGACGGCGCCGACGGCGAAGTAGCCGAGGGTGTGGATGTCGCCGGGGTCAGACATGGCGCCCCTCCCGGTGGATCAGGGACGGCGCGAGCCGCGCGGCCGGACCGTCCACCGGGGCGAGGTTGAGCTGCTGGTAGAGCAGCGTGCCGATGGTCTCGGCCTCGTGTTCGGTGGGGTCGTCGTAGTGGGAGCGCCCCAGTACGCGGCGCACCACGGCGGGGTCGATGGCGTCGGGCCGGGGGATGTGGCCGAGCAGCAGGTGCGCGAGTTCATGGCAGACAACCAGCAGTTGATGGGCTCGGCTGGTGTGCTTGGGGTAGTAGATGAGGTCCTGCGTCAGGTACTGCTCGAACCTGCCCGTCGGTTCGCCGGGGGCCACGTCCTGTTCGATCAGGCGCAGCGTCCGCCGGGTACGGGCCTCGTAGGCGGCGTGCAGTTCGGCGAGGGTCGGATGCGGCGGCAGTCCGAGCTCCCTCAACAGGGACCGGACGCGGCGCCGTTCTGACCGCATGCCCACGCTGTCGTCCTTTCCTTCGCCGCGCTGTCAGGAGGTCACCACGGAGGGTTCGGAGGATGGCCGGTTCACCACGGCTTTCTCTCACGGGACTTGTGCGGGCGGCCTACGGCGCGGCGCAGCTGGTCCACCAGGGCGTGGACGGTCTCGCGCATGTCGTGGGGCAGCACGGCGACGCCCTCGGCGATCTGACGGACCTGGTCGTCGTCGAACAGCTCGGTGTCCGCGGCCGCCGAGCCGCCGGCGGCGCGGTCGCGGTGGCCGACCGGCTCGCCGCGCCGCTCCTGTTCGATGGCGCGCAAGTGCCGCTCCACGTCGCGGGTGTAGCGGTCCTCGCCGGGGAGGAAGAAGTACTCCACGCGCACCCCGAACAAGGTGGCCAGCGCGACCGCCCGGTCCGCCCGGGGCACCGAGCGGCCGTTGCGCAGGTTGCTGATCTGGCTCACCGACATCCCGACGGCTTCGGCGATCTCACGCTCCGTGTACGGCCGGCCCAAGTCCGCGGGGTAGATGACCTCTTGGAGGCGCTGAAGGCGTCGCGAGAAGCACTCCGCCGCGTCATGACGTCCTGACATCCGCGAACGTTCTTCGGGGTTCTGCTGCGGGGGCGACATACCCGTGGATCCTAAGCGAACCGCACAACGGCCGGGGCCGTTTCATCGGCGCCGGTTCCAGAAAACTGGAACCGATCGACCCGGGATGGCCCCATATGGGGAAGATGCGGCCCTGGTCTGCTGATTTAGTTGACAGTACCGGCGGGCGTATTACAGGATCGGCTCGCTCGCATGGTCCGGAACCGACCAGCCGACGGGGGCAGGGGGGCGTCACCGGACAGTCGGGCACTGTGCGTCCAGGGCGGACGCACGGATCCGGGACGGGGCGGGGGGTTTCCAAACCGCTCGGATATCCACGGCGCATCGTCTTAGTCCATCACGACTCCTGACCAAGCTGAGTGATGTTTCGGTAAAGGATTTTCCATGACGCCGGACAAGACCTCCCGCGGTATGCGCCAAGCGAATTCACCGGCTGCCCGGATGAATACCGAGTACGGCTTGCCCGTATTACCCGCCGACCGCCGCACGGTCATTCATGGAATTGCGATACATCCACAAACAGGGGGAATGGCATGCGCATCAGGATTGTCGACGGTCACCTCCTGATCGGTGACCCCCGGCTGCCACTGAGAGTGTTCCTCTTCCACTACGCGGGCGCGACCGCGCTTTCCATGCTCCCGCTCGCCCGGGCACTGCCGCCGGGGTGCGCCGCGGTCGCGTTCGAGCTGGACGGCCGGGGGGAGTTGGCCGACACTCCCCCGGCACGCGGCTTCGACGACGCGGTGAAGCGGCTCTTCCCGGCGTTCCGCAGCTGGGTCGACCGGCCCGCCGTGGTGGTGGGGCACGGCGTGGGCGCCCTCCTCGCCCACGCCCTGGTCGCGGAGCTGCCCGACGGGCAGCGCCACCACCTCAGGGACGTGGTGCTCTCGGGGGCCCGGTCCCCGGTGACCACCGCACGGGTCGCGACGCATCCGCGCGCCCCGTTCCTGACCAGGACGCGGGAGGAGCTCACCGCGGAGCTGCGGCGCCACGGCGGCTGCCCCCCTGAGCTGTTCGACTATCCGCACATGCTCGACCTCGCGGTCACCATGCTCGGCCAGGATCTGCACCTCATGGACACGTACCACGAACCGGCGGCCGTGCCGCCGGGTGGCCGGACGGACTACCACGTGTGGTCCGGCCGCGGCGACCGGAGTCTGTCGGCGGCGGAATCGGAGCGGTGGCGGCTGAGCACGCCGTCCCCGCCGCAGCCGCGGGAGTTCGCCGGAGGCCATGTCTTCCTGTGCCAGGAGCGGCCGCCGGCCGCCGCCCTCCGGGAGCTGGTTGCCGCCCGGATCGCCGACATCGCCGATATCGCCGACGTTCCGCCCTGTCCGGAGCGCGGCGCGGCCTGAGGATCCGAGGACCTGGGGAACGCACAGGAATTTAAGTCAGCTGCTTGACTAAAATGGGTGGGTGGGGTTGCGTAGGCTTTCCTCCCTGGAACCCGCTGTTGCGGTGGAGGACCCGCGGCGGCTCGAGGGACTGGCCGTCGCGGGGCGGCGCGAAGTCCCGGTGCGGTGGTGATCATGGCGGGCAGGACGGTACGGGCGGAACAGGTCAGCGCGACGCGGGAGCTCATCCTGACCGCGGCGGAGCGGCTGTTCGCCGAGCGCGGGGTGTACGCGGTGTCCAACCGCCAGGTCAGTGAGGCCGCGGGGCAGGGGAACAACGCCGCGGTCGGCTACCACTTCGGCACCAAGGCCGACTTGGTGCGCGCGATCGCGCGCAAACACGCCGGGGAGATCGAGCGGATCCGAGGCCGGCTGCTGGCCGAGATCGGCGACTCCGACGACATACGCGACTGGGTGGCCTGCCTGGTGCGCCCGGTCCCCGAGCATCTGGCGGACCTGGGCAGCCCGACGTGGTACGCGCGGTTCTGCGCCCAGGTGATGACCGACCCGGCGCTGCACGAGATCATCGTCGAGGAGTCGCTGTCCTCCGCGTCGCTGCCGCAGGTCATCGAAGGGCTGAACCGGTGCCTGCCCGATCTGCCGGCGGAGGTCAGCGCCGAGCGCGGCATCATGGCGCGCGAGCTCATCCTGCACATCAGCGCCGAGCGTGAACGCGCGCTCGCCGAGAACTCCCCCACGCCCCGCGCCACCTGGCACGACGCCGCCACCGGCCTGATCGACGCGATCGTCGGCCTGTGGCTGGCCCCGGTCACCGGCCGCTCCTGACCCGCGGCGGGCCCTGCCGGGCAGGCACCCCGCCGGGCAGGGCCTCAGATGGCCAGACCCTCGGTGGCCTTGAGCACCGCCCGCCGGAACACCTCGGCGTCGGCGGCCCCGTCCGCCTCCGCGGAGCGCCCGGCCCACTCCTCCGCGGCCACCCGCAGGGCCCCGTTGAGCATCACCGCCTTGAGCCTGGGCAGCAGATCCGCGGGGTCCGCTCCGGTGCGGGCGGCGATGATCTCGGTGAAGACGGGTTCGGCGTCGTGGTGGACCTGGAGCCAGACGGCGCGCAGCCCCGGCTCCCCGGGAAGCAACCCGATCAGCCGGCGCATCGCGGAGGGCACCTCCGACGGCTCGGCGGCCGAGGGCAGATCCCACTGGATCCCGTCGCAGAGGGGGCGGTCCGCGGGCCAGTCGCGCAGCCGTCGGGCCACGGCCTCGAGACCGGCGGCCAGCAGCGGACGTACACACTCTTCCTTGGAGGGGAAGTAGCGCCACAGCGTGCGGGGGGAGATACCGGCGGCGCGGGCGATCTCCTCGCCCGAGGTCGCCGCCACCCCGCGCTCGCCGAACAGCCGCACCGCCTCATGCGCGATCTCCAGACGGGTGGCCTCCTTGCGCCGCTCGGTCAGCGGCGGACGGCCGGTCGGCCGGGGGGTGCCGGTCGCCGCGGCGGCCCGCGCTCCAGGCTGTTTCACAGTGGTTCCCCGTTCCGCTGTTCGTGGGCGATGCCCGGTGGGTTCCCACCCTAAGACCGTCCGACAGTAGGGCCCGCGGCGTCGCGTGCCGATGGGCGGCTCCCCCAGCTAACGCTGGGAGGTGCCCCCAGCCGCACCCCGCTCGTCGCACGCAGGGGGTACCGCCCAGCGGTAGCTGGGGGAGCCGCGCGCTCTCCTCACAGGGCACGCCCATGCTTGCCCCTCGACCCGCTCCTTCACCCGCGCTCCCTACTGCCGGACGGTCTAACCAGCGGTTTCGGACCCCGCGGCGGTCGGCGCCGGCCTCCGGGCAACGCACCTTTTCGCCCCCTGCTGCCACTATGGCAGTCAGTGTCAAAAACCTCTAGGGTGACCCGCGGGACGGGCGCACCACGGAGAGCCCGTCCCGTCCGTGCCGCATGCGGAGGAGCCGTAGGCGAGGGAAGGGAGCCCCCTGTGAGCAGCATCGGCCTTCAAAGGCGCAGCGTCGTCGTCACCGGAGCGGGATCGGGGATCGGCCGGGCCACGGCGCTCGCCTTCGCCCGGGAGGGGGCGAAGGTACTGGTCGCCGACCTCGACCAGGAAGGGGCCGAGGGGGTCGTCGAGACGATCGCGGCCGAGGGGGGAACCGCCCGCGCGGTGGTCGGCGACCTCGCCGACCAGCAGGTGGTGGACCGGGTCGTAAGCACGGCCGTGGAGGCGTTCGGCGGCCTGGACGTCCTGGTCAACAACGCGGGCATCATGGACCGTCTCTCGGCCGTCGCGGACACCGACGACGCCGAGTGGGACCGCGTCATGCGGGTGAACCTGACGGCGCCGTTCCTGCTGACCCGGGCCGCGCTGCCGCACATGGTGTCCGCGGGCCGTGGCTCGATCGTCTTCACCGCCTCCGAGGCGGGCCTGCGCGGCAGTGCGGCCGGTGCCGCGTACACCGTCTCCAAGCACGGGGTCGTGGGCCTGGTGAAGTCGCTCGCCGTGATGTACCGCGACCAGGGGATCCGCACCAACGCCATCGCCCCGGGCGGCACCGCGACCGCCATCCGGGTGGACGCCCGGCCCGGGGCTCACGGCCCGGCCGTGATCGGCGCCTACGCCGGCAACATCGGCAGGATTGCCACCGCCGAGGAGCAGGCCGCCGCCATCGTCTTCCTCGCCTCCGACGCCGCGGCCAACGTCAACGGCGTGGTCCTGCCCGTCGACAACGGCTGGTCCGCCGTCTGATCGACCCCAACTCCCCCGCACTCCACATTGGTTGACTCTTCACCCCTGCGCCATCTGTCGCCACTTGCGACTCCGTCGCGTGGCAGGATGCTGACTGGTGCATGCCAACACTGAACGGCCTGCCCCACACCCCCCCGGTCCTTCAGGAGGACGCAGTGAAGAGAAGGTCGCGCATCCGCAAGGTCCCGCTCATCCTCGGCAGCGCCGTCGCGCTGGTCATCGCCTTCCCCGGCACCGCGCTCGCCGACCCCCCGAAGGCGCTGCCCGGCAACGCGGACGGCATGGAGCAGACGTTCCAGCCGGCCTTCGACTACGACACGGACGGCTGCTACCCGACCCCCGCCATCGGCCCTGACGGGACCCTCAACGGCGGCCTCAACCCGTCCGGGAACCCCAACGGACAGTGCCACGACCAGTCCGACCTCGACAACACCAACGGCTACGCGCGCTACAAGTGCAACAATGGCTGGTGCGCGATCATTTACGGCCTCTACTTCGAGAAGGACCAGGCGACCATCGGCGGGCACCGCCACGACTGGGAACACGTCGTGGTGTGGGTGCAGAACAACCAGGCGCAGTACGTCTCCACCTCCGCCCACGGCAACTTCAACGTCCACACCCGCGACCAGATCCGCTGGGACGGAACGCACCCGAAGGTCGTCTACCACAAGGACGGCCTGAGCACCCACGCCTTCCGCGCCGCGAACTCCAATGACGAGCCGCCGGAGAACCACTACCACACCTGGCAGTTCCCCACCCTGGTCGGCTGGAACGGCTACCCCGCGGGGATCCGGGACAAGCTGAGCCAGGCCGACTTCGGCAGCGCCACCTTCGGCCTCAAGGACGGCAACTTCAACGCCCATCTCGCGAAGGCCAAGCCGTCCGGGATTCCGTTCGACCCCAACGCCTGACGGGCGGGCCGGGGGCGGCACGGGCCGCCGCACCGCCCCCGGCACGTTCAGCGCTCCCACGTGGTCGGCGTTCGCAACGAACCCGCACACGGTGCACTCGAACTTCGCTTGGGTGGTACGGTTCTCCGCGCTGACGTGCCCGCATTCGGGGCATGGGCGAGAGGTGTTGCGGGCGTCCACCGGAATCACTCGGCGACCGGCGCTGTCAGCCTTGTCCGTGTTCGGGGTTGGGCGCGGGCGCCTTCGTCATGCCTACTGCGTTCAGCCGTTCGTGGCCGATCACGTCGTGGTCGCGGATCAGTTCGTTCGCGGCCTTGTGGTTGTGGTCGAGGCGCTGCCGCCGGATCTTCGCGTGGATCTTCGCGATCTTTCGGGCGGCAGCCCGGTGCTTCATTGTCTCCAGGAAGCGCGGGTTCTCCTTGTGGTTGCCGCTGGAGTCGGTGAAGAAGTGCACCGTACCCACATCGATGCCGACGATCGACCCGGTAGCGGGAAGCGACTCGGCGGACACCTGGTCGCAGGCGAGGATGACGTACCAGCAGCGGCCTTCCCGCTTGACGCCGACCGTCTTGACGCGGCCCTTGACCGGTCGGTGCTGGTGCACCCGGATATGCCCGACGCCTTGGAGACGTACGCGGGTGTGAGTCTCGTGTGGCGTGGAGTCCCAGCGGCAGCCGTCGCCGTCCTTCGGGAAGACCACCGTGTCGAAGTGCCCGACACCTTTGAAGCGCGGGTATCCGGGGGCCCGGCCAGCCTTGATGCGGCGGAAGAATGCCTGGAACGCCTTGTCCAGACGCCTGAGCGTCGCCACCAAGGCCGGACTCGTCCGGCAGGCGGCCGCCACGGTGGACGCGTGGGTGACAGCGAGGCCGTCGTACGCACCGCACGCGACGCCTCGTACACCCCCTGACCCGCCGGCCGGCTGCCACGGAAGATCACCGGCGGATCACTTCGGCGGATCACTTCCGGCACACCGCCAGGCAGGGCCGCGTCCACGCCTGGCGGTCGCAGAGAAACCCCAGACCGATGCCGAGCAGCCAGAAGTCCTTCGCCATCGGAAGCCCTTCCGGGGTGGGCAGGGGGCTGCCCTTCTGGTGCGTGCCGGGGGTGCGCAGATACAGCCCGACCAGGGCGGTGGCGAAGGCGGTGAGCCCGGCCCCGGCGACGGCGGTGGGCACCAGGGGCGACAGGAGCGCCGCGCCCAGAGCCACCTCGGCACAGGACAGCAGCCGGGTGAACCGATGCGGTGACATCCCGCGGAACCAGGGGTACGCCCCGGCCGCCATGCCATGGAGCCCCTGCTCGGTCTGCTCGTCGGCGTGGCGCTTACCCAGGCCCGAGTGCAGGATGAGCACCCCGGTCGTGAGCCGGGGAGCGATGTGGTGGAGTCTCATCGGGGCGTACATGGCCTTCTCCCTTCGCCGGAAAGCGGGTAACCGTCGGGTAACCCTGGTCACGAGGTGTATGCACGCCCCGCTCACCCGCCCGACAGAGAGGCCCAGCCACCATGCGCATCGCACTGAGCCAGCTCACCACCGGCCCGGATCCCGAGCGGAACCTGGCCGTCCTGCGCGAGCAGACGGGCCGCGCGGCGGAGGCCGGGGCCCGTCTCGTGGTGTTCCCCGAAGCCACGATGGCCTGCTTCGGCACCCCTCTGACGCCACTAGCCGAGCCGCTGGACGGGCCGTGGGCCACCGGGGTCCGGCAGATCGCCAAGGACTCCGGCCTGGTGGTCGTGGCCGGCATGTTCACCCCGGCGCCCGACGGCCGGGTGACCAACACCCTGCTGGCCACCGGCCCCGGGGTCGAGACCTCCTACGACAAGATCCATCTGTACGACGCCTTCGGCTTCACCGAGTCCAGGACCGTGGCCCCGGGTTCGCGAGTCGTCACCTTCGACCTCGACGGCGTCCGGATCGGCCTGGCCACCTGCTACGACGTGCGCTTCCCCGAACTGTTCCGGGCCCACGCCGACGCCGGCGCGCAGCTCTCGCTGCTCCCCGCCTCATGGGGCGCCGGACCGGGCAAGCGCGAGCAGTGGGAACTGCTGATCCGCGCCCGGGCCCTGGACGCCACCCTATGGCTGGCCGCCGTCGGCCAGGCCGACCCCGCCGCCACCGGCCACGCGCCCACGTCCTCCGCCCCCACCGGCATCGGCCACAGCGCCCTCGTCGGCCCCGACGGCACCGTGCGGCAACGGCTGGACGCGGCCCCCGCGCTCCTGGTGGGGGACGTGGACCCCGACGAGGTCACGTCCGTCCGGCGCACGGTGTCCGTCCTGGCCAACCGCAGGCTGGGCGGCGCATGACCGCGTGATGTCCGGGCCGCGGCAACGCACCTGCGGCCCCTCACCAGCGGGACCTCAGGCGTCGTACGAGCTGCGCGGCGGCCGCCTCACCGCCCCGTGGCGCCTGTGGCCACTCGTCGACGCGCGTCCACCAGTATTCCCGGGGCGTGCCGGGGTAGCGCGGCAGGAGATGCAGGTGCAGATGGGACACCCGGTCACCGATCACGGCCGCGTACACATGCTCGGCGTCGGCGACCTCCCGCAGCGCCCGCGCGGACCTGGCATTCCAGCGCCCCATGCGCTCGGCCTCCTCGTCGGTGAGGTCGGCGAGGCCGGCCGCGTGCCGACGCGGCTCCACGAGGAGGTGTCCCAGATAGACCTCTGCCGACTGCCCCGGAGCCCGCGGTGACACATGCGAGACCACCACCAACTCGTCCTCGTGCACCGGCCCTCCCGGCATCAGCGTGACATCGCGATGCTTCCGGCACACGAAGCAGTCCACAGGGCGCTCCTCAGGCGTCTCGGTCGCTCTCTGCGGCTTCGTCATGGTCGCACTCCTCGGCTCGGGGCGGGTCAGCCCAGGCCCGGTACCACCATGGCCAGCCAGGCCACGGCCGGGACCGTCGCCACCACCACGCCCCCGTACACCATCAGTTGGCGGAAGAAGCGGTCGCGGTCGACGTCGGGGGCGGCCGCGAGCACCAGGGCGCCGTTGGTGGAGAAGGGGCTGACGTCGACCACGGTGGCCGAGACCGAGAGGGCGGCCACCATGCCGACCGCGCCGATGTCGCCCTTGGCGAGGAAGGGGACGGCGAGGGGGATCAGCGCGCCCATGATGCCGACGGAGGAGGCGAAGGCGGAGATGACGGCGCCGATGTAGCAGAGCAGGAGGGCCGCGAGGAGGGGGACGCCGATGTCGCTGACGGCCCGGCCCGCGTAGTCGATGGTGCCCATCTCCTGGAGCACGCCGACATAGGTGAGCACGCCGCAGATCAGCAGCACCGTCGGCCACGAGATCTCGTTGGCCGCCTTCTTGCCGTCCTTGGGCCAGAACAGGCTCAGCAGCGCCGCGAGGGTGATCGCGGCGAGGCCCGCGTCGAGGTCGAAGACGAGCACGGCGACGACGAGGGCGACCAGGGCGAGGAGGGTCGCCACCCGGTCGGGGGTCAGGCCGCTCGCCGCCCCCTCGACGGCCGGGTCGTCGGCCGGGTCGTCGGCCGGCCGGGGCGCCGTTGTCGCGGTCGCGGTCGCGTGGCGTGGCAGCGTCAGGCCCCCGCAGACGACGAAGACGACGGCGGCGATGACCAGGTTGACCACCAGGCTGGCCAGGAAGAGCGTGATCTCGTTGCCGGGCAGCTTCTCCCGTTCCACGATCCCGTTCACGATCGAGCCGTAGATGCTGATCGGTGAGAAGCCGCCGCCCTGGGCGCCGTGCACCACCATGGCCCCCATCAGCAGTGGGCTGATGCCGTAACGCGCGGCGAAGCTCAGCGCGATGGGGGCGACGATGGCGACCGCGGCCGGGCTCACCGCGCCGATCGCGGTGAGGACACCGGTGATCGCGAACATCACCCAGGGGATCAGCGCCACCCGCCCGCGCACGAGTCGGACCGCGGCGTGGACCAGCCACTCCGTGGTGCCGTTGGCCCGGGCGAGGGCGAACAGATATGTCACGCCCACGAGGACCACGAAGAGGTCTCCGGGGAAGCCCGCGAAGATGCCGTCAGCGTCAAGGTCGGCGACCAGCTCTCCCACACCGAACGCCGCTGCGAAGGACAGCGCGCCCATATTGACGGAGCGCGTGGTGGCCAGCACGAAGACCGCCACCAGCACGATGATCGAGATGAGTTCGGGGGACAATGAGAGCTCCCGTCGCCGAGTGGCCAGTGGCGGAAACACGGTGGGCCCCACGGTGCGTCATAGTCAATACTGAGGAAGCAGATTGGCTCAGCCACTTGTCCGGTGAGCCAGTGGGCCAGTGTGCCGCCCGGCCACTGAACCGCTGGTCACCGGGACAGTAGGCGTCTCGACGCCGAGGGAGTGTCCGTATGACCGACGCACTGCGCCCGATGGCTCGCCAGCGTCTCTACCAGCAGGTGCTGGAGCGGCTGCGCGCCTACGCCGCCGAGGGCGGCCTGCGCGCGGGCGACCGGCTGCCACCGGAGCGGGAGTTGGCCCGGCGGCTCGGGATCAGCCGGGCCTCCGTCAAGCAGGCCGTTGTCGTACTCGAGGTGCAGGGCCTGGTGGAGGTCCGCCAGGGCGGTGGCACCTACCTGCTCAGGGACGGGCTCGACGCCGAGCCGGTGGAGCGGCTGGTCGAGCGGCGGCGCCGCCTCCCCGATGTGCTCGACGCCCGCGAGGCGCTGGAGACCAAGATCGCCGAACTCGCCGCCGAGCGCCGCACGGACGAGGATCTCGCCGCCATGGAGTCCGCCCTGGACTGGATGGAGGACGAGATCGAGTCCGACCGCCATGGCACCGAGGGCGACCGGCGGTTCCATGAGGCCGTGACGGCCGCCGCCCACAGCCCGCTGCTGGCCGAGTTCATGCGGTCCATCGCGGACCAGATCGGCGAGAGCCGCGAGGAGTCGCTGCGCCAACCCGGCCGCCCACGCCGCTCCCTGGCCCAGCATCAGCGCATCCAGGACGCGATCGTCGCGGGCAACCCCCGCGCCGCCGCCACGGCCATGCGGCGCCATCTGCGGACCGTCGCGCAGGTCCGCCTCCTGTCCTGGAATCCGGACGACTGAGCCCGGCCGCAGCCGTGGACGGGCCGCGGCAGTTCACCCGCCGTCGGTGGCGGGGTCGGGGTCGGGGTCGGGGTCGGGGTCCGCGGACGGCTCCTCGGCCGGGAAGAGGATCGGGCTGAGCAGATAGCGGGCGCGATCGCCCGTGGGTGTGTTGGCCAGCCGGGGCGCGATCGCACCCCGCAGCTCGCCGATCATCTCGTGGAGTTCGTCCCGGCTGAGCCACACCGCGTGCTGCCGATAGCCGACCAGGTCGGCCGCCGGGTCGGCCCCCTCCCGGTCGAGATAGGCGTCGAACTCGGCGGCCAGGGTGGCCATCGCCGCGGCGAAGCCGCGCCGGTAGTCGTCGAGCGACAGCGACTCCGTCATCTCGGCGTCGATCACCGCCCGTTCCTGGCGCAGCCGGTACCGGCGCTCGACCGCGCCGCGCACCCGCCGTTCCTCGGCGACTTCCAGGAGCCCCCCGGCCGCGAGCAGCTCGATGTGCCGGTAGACCGTGGCCTTCGAGACATCGGGGATCCGGGCCGACAACTGGGCCGTCGACAGCAGTCGTCCCCCGCCCAGCGCGTGCACGATCCGCAGCCGTACCGGGTGTGCCAGCAGCTCCAACGTGTCCATCGCCCCACGATCTCATATCTGCTACCTTTCGCAAAAATGAGAACACAGGAAGGGGAGGCGGGGATGGCGACGGAGACCGATCCGGCGAAGACCGCTGTCGCGGTCGTGGAGATGGCGCGCGAGGGGTGCTTCGACGAGATCGCGCAGCGGTTCGCGCCAACGCTGCGCGCGGCCGTGTCCGCCGAGGCGCTGCGGCTCGCCTGGAGCGTGGAGTTGGGCAAGCACGGCGCGGTCACCGCCATCGGGGAACCGGTGGCCGAGCCGCCCGGGGCGGGACGGGTCAGGGTGAGTGTCCCGGTGTCCTGCGAACGCGGGGGCCTCACCGTCGTCATGTCGGTCGACGACCGGCAGCCTGAACGGTCTGCGGTTCGCGCCCGCGGCCACCGCGCCGTGGACGCCGCCTCCGTACGCCGCTCCGGAGCGGTTCGAGGAGAGCGCCGTGACGCTCGGCCACGCTCCGCTCGCCGTGTCCGGCACGCTGAGTCTGCCGCGCGGGGACGGCCCGTGGCCCGGCGTGGTGCTGCTCGGCGGCGGAGGGCCGTTCGACCGCGACGGGAGCGCCGGGCCGAACAAGCCGCTCAAGGATCTCGCGTGGGGGTTGGCGAGCCGTGGCGTGGCGGTGCTGCGCTTCGACAAGGTGACGTACGCCCACCCCGGGCGGGTGGCGGACGACCACGACTTCACGATGGCCGACGAGTATGTGCCGCACGCGGTCGCCGCCGTCCGGACGCTCCAGGACCGGCCGGCCGTGGATCCCGGGCGGATCTTCGTGGTCGGCCACAGCATGGGCGGCAAGGTGGCCCCGCGGGTGGCGGCGGCCGAGCCCTCGGTCGCCGGTCTGGTGCTGCTGGCCGGCGACGCCGAGCCGATGCACCGGGCCGCCGTCCGCGTGGCGCGCCATCTCGCCTCGCTGGCCCCCGGGCCCGCCGCGGACGCCGCCGTCGAGGCGCTGACGCGACAGGCCGCGGTGGTGGACAGCCCCGGCCTGTCGCACTCGACACCCGCGGAGTCGCTGCCGCTCGGCCTGTCGGCCGCGTACTGGCTGGACCTGCGCGGCTACGACCCGGTCGCGGCCGCTGCGGCCCTGGGCACACCGATGCTCGTGCTCCAGGGCGGCCGCGACTACCAGGTGACCGTCGCGGACGATCTCGCGCGGTGGCGGGCGGGGCTCGCCCACCGCCCGGATGTGACGACGCGCGTGTACGAGGCCGACAACCACCTGTTCTTCCCGGGCTCGGGGCCGTCCACGCCCGCCGAATACGAATCCGCGCACCACGTCGACCCGGCCGTCGTCGCCGATATCGCCGAGTGGCTGTCGCCGCCCGCGTGAGCGTCGGACAGGGCCTTAGGCCGGGCTCACCCAGGTGCTCCGCTCGGCGGACCGGGCCATGGCGTCCAGCGCGGCGGCGCTGCGCACGGCGTCGTCCAGGGTGGCGCCGTGCGGCGTGCCCTCGGCGATGGAGCGCAGGAAGTGGTACGCCTCGATGACCTTGAGGTCGTCATAGCCCATGCTGTTGGCCGAGCCGGGCTGGAAGGCGGCGTACTCGCCGTGTCCGGGGCCGACGTACAGGGTGCTGACGGGCTGGTCCTGGTAGGCGTCGCCACGGCTGACGCCGAGTTCGCCCATGCGACGGAAGTCCCAGAGGACCGCGCCCTTGGTGCCGTGGATCTCGAAGCCGTAGTTGTTCTGCTCGCCGACCGAGACCCGGCTCGCCTCCAGCACGCCCCGCGCGCCGGAGGCGAAGCGCAGCAGACAGGACACGTAGTCCTCGTTCTCCACCGGGCCCAGCTCGCCACCGGCGGAGCGGGTGTGGCCGGCGGTGGCCCCGGTGGGGCGGGCCCGCTGGGGCACGAAGACGGCGGTGTCGGCGGCCAGCGACTCGATCTCGCCGAGCAGAAACCGGGCCAGGTCCACGCCGTGCGAGGCGAGGTCGCCCAGCACTCCGCTGCCGCCGCGCTCGCGCTCGTAGCGCCAGGTCAGGGCCCCCTCGGGGTGGGCGGCATAGTCGCTGAACAGCCGGATGCGGACATGGGTGACGGCGCCGATCTCCCCTGCGGCGATCAGCTCGCGGGCGGCGGCGACGGCGGGCGCGTTGCGGTAGTTGAAGCCGACGGCGCCCTGGACACCGGCCTCGGCCACGGCGTCCGCGACCGCGCGGGCGTCCTCGGCGGTCAGGCCGACCGGCTTCTCGATCCAGATGTGCTTGCCCGCCTCGGCCATGGCGGTGCCGATCTCGCGGTGCAGGAAGTTCGGGGCGGCGATGCTCACGGCCCGGACCCGGGGGTCGGCGGCGATCTCCCGCCAGTCCCGGGCCGCGGTGGCGAAGCCGTACCGCTCGGCGGCCTCCTCGGCGCGGCCGGGCACCTCGTCGGCGACGGCGACCAGTTCGGGCCGTACGGGCAGCTGGGGAAAGTGGTGCGGCACCCGGGCGTACGCCTGGGTGTGCACCCGTCCCATCCAGCCGAACCCCACGACGGCGACGCCGAGCGTACTCACCATGACTGCCCCTCTTTGGACCGTTCCAAAATGTTCCCGGCCCACACTGAAGACCATCTCCGCACCTGTCAATCCCTTTGACAACCCGACACGCGCTATGGAACGGTCCAGGCCATGAGACCACCGACGATCCGCGATGTCGCCGAACGCGCCGGAGTGTCGAAGTCGCTGGTCTCCCTGGTGCTGCGGGGCTCCGACCACGTGCGCCCGGAGAAGCGGCAGGCCGTCCTCGCCGCCGTCGAGGAGCTGGGCTATCGGCCCAACGCCGCCGCGCGCAGCCTCAGTGAGCGGCGCACCCGCACCGTCGGGGTCCTGCTCAACGACATGCGCAACCCCTGGTTCGTGGAGCTGCTCGAGGGCCTCAACTCCCGGCTGCACGACTCCGGTCTGCGCATGCTGCTGGCCGACGGACACCTCAACCGGCGGCTCGGCGAGGACCTCACCCGTACCTTCACGGATCTGCGGGTCGACGGTCTGATCGCCGTCGGCACGCTCCCGGCCGCCGAGGCGCTGGCCACCGCGGCCGGGAGCGTGCCGACCGTGGTGGCGGGCGCCCGCGAGCCGGTGCTGCCCGGGGTGGACATCGTCGCGGGCGACGACGAGCACGGCGCCCGCCTCGCCACCGAACACCTCATCGGCCTCGGCCACCGGCGCATCGCCCATATCGCGGGGCCGGGGGCGGTCGGCGAGCTGCGCCGCCGCGGCTTCGAGGCGGTGATGCGCGAGCGCGGGCTGGCCGGGACGGCGACCGTGGAGCAGGGCGACCTGACCGAGGAGGGCGGCTACCGGGCCACGGTCCGGCTGCTCAGCGCCCGGGAGCGGCCCACCGCCGTCTTCGCGTTCAACGACATAGCCGGTGTCGGCGCCCTGTCGGCCGCCGAGGAGCTCGGCCTCCAGGTGCCCCGCGACCTCTCCCTCGTCGGCTACGACAACACATATCTCTCGGGCCTGCGCCATCTGTGGCTCACCACCGTGGACAACGCCAGCCACGACGTGGGCCGCCGCGCCGCGCGGTGTCTGCTCGACCGGATCGCCGACCCCTCCCGCCCCGCCGAGGTGGTCCTCACCACCCCGGCCCTGGAAGTCCGCGGTACGACGGCGCGGCCGTAGCGGGCCGGTGGACCAGCGGCCCGTCCGGCTACCGGCCCGTCGGCTCCGCCTTTGCCCGGCCCATGATGCTGAGCGCGTTGGCGACGACGACGGCCCCGATGCCGGCCCACTCGATCCACCCCAGGCGCTGCCCGAGGACGATCCACCCGACCAGGGCGGCGAGCACGGGGTTGACGCTCATGAAGAGCCCGAAGGCCTGGGCAGGCACCCGGCGCAGGGTGAACAGGTCCGCGAGATACGGCACGGCCGAGGAGAGGACCCCGGCGGCGACGGCGCAGCCGACGGCCGCCGCGGTCGGCGGCTGCCGGACGGCGAGGACGATGCCGACGGGCAGGAACATCAGGGCGGAGAGTCCGGCGGCGGCCGCCGACCCCTGCGCGCCGGGGATGCGTCGGCCGACGGTGCGGTTGAGCAGGATGTAGGACGCCCAGCAGACGGCGGCCAGCACGGCCAGGCCCATCCCGAGGTAGTCGGCGGAGGGCCGCGGGCGCATCAGGGTGACGACGCCCGCCGCGGCCACGACCGCCCAGCACGCGTCCGCGCGGCGGCGCGAGGCGGCCAGGGCGATGGTGAGCGGGCCGAGGAACTCCAGGGTCACCGCAAGCCCCAGGCCGATCCGGTCGATGGCGCTGTACAGGGACAGGTTCATGGTCCCGAACACCAGGGCAAGCAGCAGCACCGGCCACCACTGCCGCCAGGTGAAGGTCCGCGGCCGGGGCCGGGCTACGGCGATCAGGACGACGGCGGCCACGTACTGGCGTACCGCGACGACGCCGAGGGGCCCGAGGACGGGGAAGGCGAGGGACCCGGTGGCGGCGCCGATCTGGTTGGACAGGCCGCTGCCCACCATGGTGGCCACGCCTGCCAGGCGCGCTCCCTCGGGCTTCGGCGCGGAGACGACCGGCGCGGGCCGGTGTGCGGAGGCTGCTCGCATGCCCCGATCCTGCGGCGGCCAGGCTCTTGCGCAAAATGCATCGACGGCGGGATCTATACGCTTGAGTCATGGATAAGGCTCGGGCCATGGATGTGGAGCTGCGGCAGTTGCGCTGCCTCGTGGCGATCGTCGACGAGGGCAGTTTCACGGATGCCGCCATCGCGCTCGGCGTCTCCCAGGCGGCGGTGTCCCGCACGCTGGCCTCGCTCGAGCGCGCTCTCGGCGCGCGGCTGCTGCTGCGGACCTCCCGCGAGGTGACGCCGACGGGGACCGGTCTGCGCGTGGTGGCGCACGCCCGGCGGGTGCTCGGGGAGGTGGACGGCCTGGTCCGGGAGGCGACCTCCGGCCACCGGCGGCTGCGGATCGGCTACGCCTGGTCGGCGGTGGGCCGCCACACGCTGGCCTTTCAGCGCCGCTGGGCCCAGGCGCGGCCCGAGACGGAGCTTCAGCTGGTCCGCGTCAACTCCGCCACCGCGGGGCTGGCGGAGGGTGTCTGCGATCTGGCCGTGGTGCGCAGACCGCTGGACGACCGCCGCTTCGACTCCGCCATCGTGGGTCTTGAGCCGCGTCTGTGCGCCCTGGCCGCCGACGATCCGCTGGCCCGGCGCCGCTCGCTCAGGCTCGCCGACATCAGCGGGCGCACGCTGCTGATCGACCGGCGGACCGGCACCACCACCACGGAGCTGTGGCCGTCCGGCTCGCGTCCGGCGACCCAGGAGACGCATGACGTCGACGACTGGCTGACCCTGATCTCCACCGGCCGCTGTGTGGGCATCACGGCGGAGTCCACCGCGAACCAGTACCCGCGGCCCGGCGTGGCCTACCGCCCGGTGCGCGACGCCGAGCCGATCGCGGTGCGGCTCGCCTGGTGGCGGGACGATCCGCACCCCGCCGCCCAGTCGGCGATCGAGCTGCTCACGGCGCTCTACCGGACGGGATGAACTCCGTCGGCGGCGCTCACAGGTGGCGGAGCAGGGCGTGCAGGACCGGGTTGTCGTTGGTCTCGCGCCAGACGAGGTTGAGCTCCACGGGGTTGGGGGTGTCCAGCTCGACCGGCTTGAAGACGACGTCGGCGTAGCGCAGCCGCGCGGCGGCCTCGGGCACCAGGGACACCCCCAGGCTGCAATTGACCAGGGCCAGGATGCTGTGGACCTGGCTCAGGTACTGGGAGAAGACGGGGGCCACATGCGCCGCGCTGAAGATGCTGATCAGCAGCTCGTGGAAGTAGCGGGCCTCCGTGGGTGAGTACATCAGGAACGGCTGTCCGTCGAAGTCCGCCACCTGAAGCGGTCCCTCGCGCGCCGCCAGGGCGTGGTCGCTGGGCAGCGCCGCGAGCAGCCGCTCACGCACGGCCGGGCGGGACCGCAGGTCCGGGCCGGTGACCGAGGGCCGGCCGAGCCCGAGGTCCAGCCGGTTCTGGGCGAGGGCCTCCAGCTGGTCGCGGGTGACCATCTCGTGCAGCACGATCTCCGCGCGGGGCATGGCCGTACGGGCGGTCTCCAGCAGCGTGCCGAGTGTGGAGTAGGCGCTGGCCGCGGTGAAACCGATGGCGATGGTCCCCGCCTCGCCGGTCGACACCTGCCGGACGGCGAGCGCCGCGTACTCGGACTGGCGCAGAATGCGGCGGGCCTCGGTCAGGAAGGCGCGCCCCGCGGGGGTGAGCCGCACCGAGCGGTTGGTGCGGTCCAGGAGCTGGACCCGCAGATCGTTCTCGAGCAGCTGGATCTGGCGGCTCAGCGGTGGTTGGGTCATCTTGAGCCGCTCGGCGGCCCGGGTGAAGTGCAGTTCCTCGGCGACCGCCACGAAACTGGCGAGTTGAGCGAGAGTGAACAATGATGCTCTCCCTGTATCAGCGCATACAAATTTTAAGTTAGACGGAGATCAATCCACCACTTAGCGTCAAGGGGCGGCTGAGCGAGACACGCCCGCGACACCGCGACCGGGCCACCTCAGGGGCCGGTCGCCCCGCTCGCACTCACAGGGAACGCTAAGTAATGAGCAAACCGGAAACGACGGCACTTGCCGCGCAGCAGGCAGGCGAGGCGACCCTCGACAGGATCTCCTGGATCAAGCTGTCCTCGGTCACCCTTCCGCTGGCCACTCCCATCAGCGACGCGAAGGTCTTCACCGGGCGGCAGAAGCCGATGACCGAGGTGGCCTTCCTCTTCGTCGAGCTCGCCACCGAGGGGGGCCATCAGGGCATCGGTTTCAGCTACTCCAAGCGGGCCGGCGGCCCCGGCCAGTTCGCGCACGCCAAGGAGATCGCCCCGACGCTGCTCGGCGAGGACCCCAGCGACATCGCCAAGCTCTGGACGAAGCTGGTGTGGGCGGGCGCCTCCGTCGGACGCAGCGGACTGTCCACCCAGGCCGTGGCGGCCTTCGACATCGCCCTGTGGGATCTGAAGGCCAAGCGGGCCGGGCTGCCCCTGGCCAAGCTGCTGGGCGCTCACCGCGACTCGGTCCGCTGCTACAACACCTCCGGCGGCTTTCTGCACACGCCCACCGAGCAGCTGCTGGAGAACGCCTCCGCCTCGCTGGCGTCGGGCATCGGCGGCATCAAGATCAAGGTCGGCCACCCCGACGGCAAGGTGGACCTGGGCCGGGTGACCGCCGTGCGCGAACACCTGGGCGACGAGGTGCCGCTCATGGTCGACGCCAACCAGCAGTGGGACCGTCCCACCGCCCAGCGCATGGGGCGCGCCCTCGAGGAGTTCGGGCTGATCTGGATCGAGGAGCCCCTCGACGCCTATGACGCCCGTGGCCACGCCGCCCTCGCGGCCTCGCTGGACACCCCGGTGGCCACCGGGGAGATGCTGGCCAGCGTGGCCGAACACTGGGAGCTGATCCGCAACGAGGCCGCGGACATCATCCAGCCCGACGCCCCGCGCATCGGCGGCATCACCCAGTTCCTGAAACTGGCCGCCCTCGCCGAACACCAGCACCTCCAGCTCGCCCCGCATTTCGCGATGGAGATCCACCTCCACCTCGCCGCCGCCTACCCGTACGAGCCGTGGGTGGAGCACTTCGACTGGCTGGAGCCGCTCTTCAACGAGCGCCTGCACATCAGCGACGGCCGTATGCATGTGTCCTCCCGGCCGGGACTCGGTATCACCCTCAGCGAGCAGGCCCGGGCCTGGACACAGGCGGAGTGCGAGCTCGGCTCGCGCCCCTGAACGTACGCCTCGAGGAAATCGGGTCGCCCACCCATTGACCTGTTGGATGGGCCACCCTAACCTCCATTCTCATATCTAGACCAAATGCATGTATGTGGAGACGAGTTCATGACTCTGAACACGGCGGCCCAGGAAGTCGCGCAGCGGCTGCGTCACGGCATGGCGCGCGGCGTGCTGTCCTTCCCGCTCACCAGCTTCGGTGAGGACGGCAGCCTGGACCTGGCCGCCTATCGCGAGTATCTGACCGCTCAGCTGGACACCGAACCCGGCGCGGTGTTCCCCGCGTGCGGCACCGGAGAGTTCACCGCCCTCGACGAGGACGAGTACCGCCAGGTGATCACCACCGCGGTGGACGTGGCAGCCGGACGCATGCCGGTGGTCGCGGGCATCGGCTACGGCTACGCGCAGGCGCTGCGCTTCGCCCGGATCGCGGAGGAGGCCGGCGCGGACGCCGCCCTGGTGCTCCCCCACTATCTGCTCAAGGCCCCTCAGGACGGCCTGGTGGAGCAGGTGCGCCGGATCGCCGCCGGGACCCGGCTGCCCCTCATCGCCTACCAGCGCGACCAGGTGGCGTTCACCATCGACGGCCTGCGCCGGATCGCGGAGATCCCCACCGTCATCGGTCTGAAGGACGGCCACAGCGACCTGGACCGGCTCCAGCGGCTCACCCTCGCCGCGCCCGACGACCTCCTGTTCTTCAACGGGGCCGCCACCGCCGAGGTGCAGGCCCGCGCATACGCCACCGTCGGCGTGTCCCCGTACTCCTCCGCCGTCCACGCCTTCGCGCCCGAGATCGCGAACGCGTTCTTCACCGCGTTTCAGGACGGCGACGACGAGCGCATGGACCAGTTGCTGCGCGAGTTCTTCGTCCCGCTGGTCGAGCTGCGCGACCGGGTGCCCGGCTATGCCGTGTCCCTGGTGAAGGCCGCCGCCCGGCTGCGCGGCAAGCCGGTCGGCCCGGTGCGCGCCCCGCTCGTCGACCCCGGCCCCGAAGACCTGGCCGACCTGGAGAAGCTCCTGGCACACGGGCTGAGCCTCGTGGCCGACCACTGAACACCGGCCACTGAACACCGGCCACTGAACACCGGCCGATAACGATCTGACACACCCATGGGACCCGGGCGGCCGCACGCGCCGCCCGGCCCAGCCTCCCGCCGCAGCCTGCGACGAGGGCCCGACCGGCGTGGCCGTCGGCCATGACCGGGCCATCCCCCACATCTCCCTCCGCCCGGTCCGCACGTGTTCCAACCCGTCCAACGGACCGGATGCCACTTCCTGAGTGCAGTTCAAAGGGGAACTGACCCATGCCTCTTGTCGTAGTCGGAATCAGCGTCCTGGCGCTGCTCTTCCTGATGACCAAGGTGAAGCTGAACGGCTTCATCTCCCTCCTCCTCGTGGCCGTCGCCGTGGCGCTGGTCCGAGGCGTCCCGATGGAGAAGATCCCGGACGTCCTCGGCGAGGGTGTCGGAGGGCAGATCGGCGACACCCTGATCGTCGTCGGGCTCGGCGCCATGCTCGGCCGCGTCATGGGAGACTCCGGCGCCGCCCAGCGAATATCCGGAAAACTCATCGACACCTTCGGCCTGCGCCGGGTCCAGGTGGCCATGGTGGTCACGGCCATGCTCCTGGGCGTGACGATGTTCTACGAGGTCGCGTTCGTGATCATCGTGCCCGTGGCGTTCACCATCGTCCGGGTCACCGGAAAGAACCTGCTGTGGGTCGGGCTCCCGATGTCGATCGCCCTGTCCACCATGCACAGCTTCCTGCCGCCCCACCCGGGCCCCACCGCCGTCGCCGCCACCTTCCACGCCTCCGTCGGACTGACGCTGTTCTACGGCCTGTTTTTCGCCATCCCCTTCGGAGCGCTCATCGCGCTGGTGTGGCCGCGCCTCCCGTTCGTCAGGAAGATGAACCCCACCATGCCCAAGGGCCTGGTCTCCGAGCGCACCTTCACCGAGGAAGAGATGCCCAGCATGGGCTGGTCCCTCTCGGTGGCCCTGGTCCCGGTGGTGCTGATCGCGTTCGCCGCGGTGTACGACATGGCGGTGTCCGAGTCCAACCCGGCCCGGCCCTTCATCACCTTCATCGGCTCCGCGCCGGTCGCCCTGCTGCTGACGCTGCTCCTGGCCGTCTGGGCGTTCGGCCCGCGCATCGGCCGGTCGCTCTCCGAGGTCAGCGCGTCCTGCAACTCCGCGGCCCAGGCGATGGCCATGATCCTCCTGGTCATCGGCGCGGGCGGTGCCTTCAAGGGCGTCCTCGTCGAGGGCGGGATCTCCGACTACATCAAGGACGTCACCGAGGGCTGGAACATCTCGCCGATCATCCTTGCGTGGCTGATCGCCGTCATCCTCCGGATCGCCCTCGGATCGGCGACCGTCGCGGTCGTCACCGCCGCCGGTGTGGTGGAGCCGCTGGTCGCGGGCAGTGGAGTCCACCCCGAGATGATGGTGCTCGCCGTCTCCTGCGGTTCCATCGCCTTCAGCCACGTCAACGACCCCGGCTTCTGGATGTTCAAGGAGTACTTCAACCTCTCCGTCATCGACGCCATCAAGGCACGCACCACCTACACCACCACCCTCGCGGTCCTCGGTCTCGGTGGCGTCCTCGCCGTCGAAGCCTGCCTCGACGCCTTCGGGGTATAGCCGGCGCGGCCGGCCACCCTCGAGTTCAGCCACAACGCGCCCGCTCCGACGCCGAATCCCTCCGGCGGCGGAGCGGGCGCGCTGTGGCGCGGCGTCCTCAGCCGCCGGACACCTCCTCGGCGTCCAGGGCGGACACCTCGTCGTCCGAGAGCCGCAACTCCGCCGCGGCCACGTTCTCCACGAGGTGGTCCGGGTTCCCGGTGCCGGGGATCGCCAGCACATGCGGCCCCTGGCGCAGCGTCCACGCCAGCCGGACCTGCGCGGGTGTCACCCCGTGCGCACGGGCGACCGCGAGCACCGCTTCACCGTCGGTCGCGCCCGCCCCGGCCTCGCGCCCCGCTCCGGCGATCGCGTAGAACGGCACATAGGCGATGCCCTGCTCGCCACAGGCCCGCAGGAGATCCCGCTCGTCGGCCGGCGCTCCGACGCCGTAGGCGTTCTGCACACAGACCACCGGCGCGATCGCCCGGGCCTCGGCCAGATGCTCGCGCGTGGCATTGGATATGCCCAGGTGGCGTACGAGCCCGGCGGTGCGGAGGTCGGCCAGGGCGCCGAAGTGTTCGGCGACGGAGCCGGATCTGCGGCTCGGCGGGACCCGTAGATTCACCACATCCAGGTGGTCACGGCCCAGTTGACGCAGATTCTCCTCGACCTGGCCGCGCAACTGCTCCGGTGTGGCCCACCACCACGCGCCCGACGGGTCCCGGCCCGCCCAGACCTTGGTGGCGATGACGAGGTCCTCCGGGTAGGGCGCCAGCGCGCGGTTGATGAGTTCGTTGGCGGACCGCAGCGACGAGAAGTAGAACGCCGCGGTGTCGATGTGGTTGACACCGAGTTCGATCGCGCGCCGCAGCACGCCGATGGACCGTTCGCGGTCGCTCGGGGCGCCGAAGCCGAAGGCGGCGCTGCCCGTCAGTCGCATCGTCCCGAATCCGAGGCGGTTGACGGTCAGATCGCCGAGGTTCCAGGTACCCGCGACCGCGGCGGTGGGTTTCCCCTGGGTCATGTTCGCTGGTGTTGTGTTGTCGTTGGGCATGAAAAAAGCCTCCTCAGCAGATTGAATCCGCGATGAGAAGGCTCAGTAACTGGTCACTAGTATAGCGGGCGGGCGACGGGTGGCGGCGGAAGGGGTGTCATGGCCCGATGGCGACCGCTGCCTGGTGATCTTCCGCCCCAGGCGCGCCGGCTGGCCGAAGAGCTGAGGCTGCACAAGGACCGCTCGAGGCTGAGCCTGACCTCGCTCGCGGCCAAGACCGCGTACAGCAGCTCGTCCTGGCACCGCTATCTCAACGGGCGGGCGCTGCCGCCGTGGGAGGCCGTCGACGCGCTCGGCCGGCTCACCCGGGCGGACCGGGGGCTGCTGCGGGTGCTGTGGGAGTCCGCCTCGGACGCCTGGACGGCGGGGCAGGGCGCGCAGACAGAGCAGAGCGCGCAGACTGTGCGGACCGCGGGTGAGCCCCGAGAGCCGGAGGGGGCGCAGGGGTCCGATCGCGGGCCCTCGACCCCCGCCCGGCCGCGGCGCCCCTCCCGCAGGACGGCCGTCGGCGCCGTGGTGGCGGTGTGCGGGCTGCTGGCCGCGTTCCTCGCGTTACTCGTCATACGTCCCTGGGGCGATGGTGTCCGCCCGCGGAGCGCACCGCCGGGAGCGCCCGAGGGCTCACCCGCCTGGCCGTGGGAGCTGCGCTCCCAGGGGACGGGCCCCACGGGTACGCACTGCGCGGCCCGCTCGTGCCAGGGCCGGGATCCGTACCGGGACGGATGCGACCGCGACAGCGTCACCGTCCACGCGCTGAGCGCTCACGGCCGGACCCTGCGCCTGCGGTACAGCCCGGTGTGCCGGGCCGTGTGGGCGGAGGTGGATCCGGCGGACGGCACCGGACAACTGCTGGCGGCCGCCGCGGGGGCTACGACGCAGACCGCCGCCCGGGGCGCGGCGCACACCGCCATGGTGGCGGCCGACCAGCACAAGGCGCGTGCCTGCGTGGTGGTGGCGGGGCAGCAGCTCGGCGTGACCGAGCACGACAGCTGGATCGGCCCCGTCGGCGCCGTCAGCGGCGACGGCACTGGACGAGGGTGACCGCGTCCCTCCGCAGCGCACGGAATCGGCCACCGTCGTACACCTCGTACGCGCCGCCGCTCGCCCGGCGCAGCGGCAGGTTCCGCTCCTCGCCCTGGTACACCGTCCACGGCGGGATCCGGGTGAGGCGCCGGCCGGCGAAACCGAAGGTCGCCCGGCCCACGATGCCGTCCGCGTCGAGCCCGTGGTTGCTCTGCCACACACGGGTCGCCTCGGCGGTCGCCGCGTCGTAGGCGCAGCTGACCCCGGACCGGGGCAGATAGCCGTCCGCCCACAGCACCGCCTGCCACATGCCCACCAGGTCGCTGCGCTCCACCCGTCCCCGGGCGAGCTGCGGTTCGTCCCGCCAGTCGTCGGCGAGCGCCCCTCCCCCGTCCACATACGACGGCGGGGGCGACGCGCGGCCGGGAGCCGCGCCCAGCGTCAGCACCGCCGACATCGCGAGCACTGTGATCGTCCGTAACGCGACGCTCCCGCGCGCCATGCTCGTTCCTCCCCCAAACGGCATGCGGGCCTGACAGTTGGCGGAAATCAGCTCCTGTCCGACCTGCTTGAAGCCAGAGTGACGCAAAGGAGTATGCATCAGCCGAGGATCGGGGCTGGGATATAACCATGGCCGACTGGAAGTCCCTGCCGGACACCCTGGATCCGGATGTCCGCAACCTCGTGGAGCAGCTGCGCCGGTACAAGGACCGCAGCGGGCTGAGCCTGGCCGCGCTCGCGGAACGCACCCTGCACAGCAAGTCCTCCTGGGAGCGCTATCTCAACGGCAAGGCCCTGCCCCCGCGGCAGGCGGTGGAGTCCCTGGGCCGCGCCGTGGACGCCGATTCGGCCCGGCTGGCCGCGCTGTGGGAGCTGGCCGAGCGCGCCTGGAGCGGCCGCGAGGCGCCGGGACGCCGCGCGCCGGCGGACTCCCCCGCGTCCACGGTCGCCACCCCGCCCGAGGCCATGTCACCCGAGGCCACGCCGCCCGAGGCCACGCCGCCTGTCGGGCGCGCACCGGCCAGGAGGACACTCCTGACCGCGGCATCGATATTGGCCGTCCTGGCTCTGGGCGCCGCCGCCGTGTGGTGGTGGGGACCGGACGACGAAGCCCGGCCGCGCTCGGCCTCCCCCTCCCACTCAGCGGCCGGGGAGTTGTACACCCACTGCTTCCAGGAGAGCTGCGCGGGCAAGGACCCGAAGGAGATGGGGTGCGCGGGGGACGCCTGGACCTCGGCCCTGACCAGGTTCCACGGCGTGTATGTGGAGCTGCGGTACAGCGACTCCTGCAAGGCGGCGTGGTCCCGCATCAGTTGGGGACACCCCGGTGACATCGCGAAGGTGGTGGCGGCCGAACACGCCTCGTACCAGGACAAGGTGCACTACGACACTGATATCTACAGCCCCATGGTCGCGTCCGCCACTCCGTCGGAGGCCAGAGCGTGCACCGTCCTCACCTCGGGAGCACACGACTGCACCAAGCCGGGCGGTTCGGCACACCTCACCGAGGCGCCCGAGCCCCCCGCCTCCGATACTCCGCCGGGGACAGTCCGTACGCACGCTTGAACGCCCGCCCGAACACCGCCGCGTCCCGGAACCCCCAGCGCCCCATGATCCGGCCGACGCTCTCAGTGGCGAGACCGGGGCTGAGCAGATCGGCCCGGCAGTGCTCCAGCCGCCGCTCCCGGATATAGCCCCGGACGGTCTGCTTGTCCTGCTGGAAGAGATGGTGCACATAGCGCAGGGAGATGTGATGCGCCCTGGCGATGCCGAGCGGCGCCAACTCCGGGTTCGCCAGCCGCAGGTCGACATAGGTCTTGATCTCGTCCAGCAGGGTGGCCTGGCGTGACCGCGACCGTGCGGGGTCCCCCAGGTCGGCCACGCCGCTGAGCAGGGCGACCGTCAGATCGACCACCGCCGACCCCAGCCACAGCGCCTGCCGCGCCTCGACCAGCGCCGCCTGGGTGGCGAGGCCCTCGATGAGGTCGGACAACAGCGCCCCCGCTCCGCCCGACGACGGCAGGGGGCGGGCCGTCAGGGAGCACGCCACCCGGGCCGGGGCCGGCACCGTCCGGCACGGGAGGCACACCGCCACGGCCCGCGCCGACGGCGTCCCCCGTACCGTCATGGCCGGCGCGGTGTCCGGCGGGGCCCACAGGGCCAGCTCCCCCGGGGCCAGGCGGACCGCGTCGTGGCCACCGCTCAGCGTGAGCGGCCCACCCGAGGCCAGTACCACCTGCCACGTCTGCGCCGTGCCCGGCGCCGCGGCGCTCCACCGTACGCCGGGCCGCGCGGGCGGCCCGGGCGGGCGCAGCACCAGCAGGCGCGCCGGGCCGAGGTCCAGCTCGGTTCGCTCGCCCGACAGGAGCCGGCCGATCGCGGGTGCCGCCCCTGACCGCGTGTCGTGCGTGGTGCCCTGCATCGTGGTGCTGTCCTTCCGTCCCGTCCCCTCGCTCCGACCGAGCTTGGGGCCGGGTCCCGGCAGTGGCCACCGTTGCCGGAGAGCTGAGCTGAAAGAGGGACGTCCACCGCCCTGACCTGCGGGGATGCGGGACACCACGACAATCCCGCGGGACGCGGTCACCGGCCGTCGGCGAGCCCCGCGATCCGGGCCAGCCCGCGATGGGAGGCGATCAGGGCGTCCCGGTCGTAGGTGCTGGTTGTGACCATGATCTCCTGGGCGCCGGTCTCCTTGATGACCGTCTCCAGTTCCTCGGCCACCTGCTCCTCGGTGCCGTGGATATGGCCGCGCAGGGCCGACTCGTAGCGGTCCCGCTCCTTCGGACTCATGGTCCGCCGCTCGATCTCCTCCGCCGGGACGAGCGGCGGGAACGTGCCGTGGGTGCTCGAGTACGCGATGGCCCACGCCTCGGGGACCAGCAGCCGACGGGCCAGCTCGGGGGTCTCGGCGACGGCGACCGTGCCCGCGGCGACGACAAACGGCTCGTCGGCCCACGCGGAGGCGCGGAAAGCGGCGCGGTAGTGGTCGATCGCGCGCAGCAGCTTCTCGCGGCCCCTGAGGTCGCCGATCACCAGCGGAAGCCCGGCCTCGGCGGCGATCGCCGCGCCCTCGCCGGTGGCCAGGACATACGGCGGGACGCGCAGCCCCTCGGCGGGGCGGGCGTGGACGCGGGTCGGCGAGGTGCCCTCGAACCAGCCGAGGAGCTCGGCCAGCTGCCCCGCGAAGTCGTCGGCGTCGTCCTTGTCCCGGCCCAGCGCCCTGCGCACGCCGTCGGTGAAGCCGACCGAGCGGCCCAGGCCCATGTCGATCCGCCCGGGGAAGAGGGACTCCAGCACGCCGAACTGCTCGGCGACCACGAGCGGTTGGTGGTTGGGCAGCATCACCCCGCCCGTGCCGACCCGGATCCTGTGCGTGGCGGCGGCGATCGCGGCGGCCAGCACGGTCGGCGCCGAGCCCGCGACGCCGGGCACGCCGTGATGTTCGGCGACCCAGATCCGGTGGTAGCCGAGCCGCTCCGCCTCCTGAGCCAGGCGCACGGTGTCGCGCAGCGCCTGCGGACCACCGTGTCCCTCCCGGATCCGCGAGCGGTCGAGGATCGAGAACCGGGTCGAGGCGATCAATGAGCTCACATGAGGTTCAACGCCTGGCCGGCCCCGGCATTCCCGCCACGCCGAGGCCCGGCGCCGAGACGATCCCGGGGCGCTCCCCGCCGAGAGCGCCCCGGGATACGGCGAGGTCGAGTTGCGCCGACTCAGCTGTTCGCGTCGGCCATGGCCTTCACCAGACTGGCCGGACGCATGTCCGTCCAGTTCTCCTCTATGTACGCCAGGCAGGCGTCCCGGGTGTCCGCCGACTTGGCGACGGTCCAGCCGGCGGGTACCTCAATGAATTCCGGCCACAAGGAATGCTGGCCCTCGTCATTGACCAGCACGAGGTAAGTGCCGTCCGGGTCTTCGAACGGGTTGGTCATGGGTGTGCCTTTCCGTCGTCCGTCGGTGCACTTGGCAACGTACCCGGCGCACGCCTTGATGATCGGGCGTCCGGGAAAAATCACGGAGCGGTCATTCGTCCACGCGGACCGGTCCGCCCGTCGTGACCGAGCGGATGGCGGCGAGGGCGATGGACAGGGCGGCGCGTGCGTCCTCGCCGGTGACGGAGGGAGTACCGCCACTGCGCACCCGGTCTGTGAAGTCGGCGAGCTCGGCCACATAGGCGTCGCGGAAGAGGTCCTGGTCGTAGGTGACGCAGTCGGCCGCGATGCCGTCCGGGCCGTAGGCGGTCAGGTGGCTGCGGCGGATGTCGCCCATGGTGAGCATGGAGGCCGAGCCGAAGACCTCGCCGCGGACGTCATAGCCGTATACGGCCTGGAAGTTGGCCTCGGCGGTGGCGAGCGCGCCGTTGTCGAAGCGGATGGTGACGACGGCGGTGTCGAGCAGGCCGCGGTCCTTGAAGTCGGGGCGCAGCAACGCGTCGGCCATGGCGAAGACCTCGACCGGTTCGGCGCCGGGGTTGAGGAAGCGCAGGGTGTCGAAGTCGTGGATGAGGGTCTCCAGGAAGATCGTCCACGGTGGGATGGGCGCGGGGTCGGCCAGCTTGGGGTCCCGGGTGAGCGAGCGCAGCAGCTGCGGAGTGCCGATGTCACCCGCGACGATCTTGTCGTGGGCGGCGCGGAAGCCCGTGTCGTAGCGGCGGTTGAAGCCGACCTGGAGGAGCACGCCCGCGTCGGCGGCGGCCGTGATGGCGCGGTCGGCCTCGGCGAGGCTGACGGCCATGGGCTTCTCGCAGTAGACGGCCTTGCCCGCCCGGGCCGCGGCCTCGACGAGGTCGGCGTGGGTGCGGGCCGGGGTGGCGATGACCACCGCCTCGACCCCGGGGTCGGCGAGCAGCTCCCCGATCTCGGTGTGGGCCGTGGCGCAGCCGAGCCGGTCACCGAGGCGCCGCGCGGCGCCCGGGGCCGGGTCGGCGACGGCGGCGAGCCGGACACCGGGAAGGCGGTGGGCGAGGGTCTCGGCGTGGAACGATCCCATCCGACCGGCGCCGATGAGACCGACGGGGAGGGGGTGTCGCGTGGTCATGCGGGTGCTCCGTACGTCCGTAGGGGGTGTGGTCAGAGGGTGAAGGCGGAGCGGAAGCGCTCCAGGGCGAGTTCGCTGTCGTCGGAGGCCCATGCCTCCATGGCGACCGTGCCGTCGTACCCGAGGGCCGCGAGGGTGCGTGCCACGGCCGGGTAGTTGATCTCCCCGGTGCCGGGTTCGCGGCGGCCGGGTACGTCGGCCACCTGAATCTCGCCGATCAGGCCCAGGCCATGGGCCCGGCGGACCAGCTCGATCAGGTTTCCCTCGCCGATCTGCGCGTGGTAGAGGTCCAGGTTCATGCGCAGCCCGGGTCGGTCCACGGCGGCGACCAGGGCCAGGGTGTCGGCGGCCTTCGCGAACGGCACACCGGGGTGGTCGACGGCGGTGTTGAGGTTTTCCAGGGTGAAGGTGACACCGGTGCGCTCGCCCAGCTCGGCGAGGCGGGTGAGGGTGCGGTGGGCGGCGATCCACATCTCCCCGGTGGCCTCGCCCGCCACCGGCGCCACCGGCAGGCCTTCGCCGTCCAGGCCGGTGCCGTGCAGATTCAGCCGGGGACAGCCGAGCCGCCCGGCGGTCTTCACCGACTCCTCGGCGGTGCGCAGGAGTTCGGCCGCCCCGTCCTCGTCCGTCAGGCTGCCGCGGAGGTAGCCGGTCATCGAGGAGAACACCGCCCCCGTGCGCTCGAGGGCGGCCAGGTCGTGTCGCGTCCAGTCCCAGATCTCAACCTGGAAACCGGCGTCATGGATGCGTCGCGCCCGCTCCTGGATCGGCAGATCCCGGAAGACCATCTCGGCGCAGACCGCCAATGTGTACATCGCCGCTCACCCTCTCTCGAGCTAGAACGTTCTAGCCATGGGGCAGCAGTACGCCAGCCGCCGGGCGGGCGTGTCAAGAGGTGTCCGCGGTAAAATCGCTAGAACGTTATAGGCGTCGCGGGGGTCGGCAGCCACTCCCCTGGGCTACGATCGACGGCCGGGGGCCGAAACCTCGGCCGACCCGACCTCGACCGCGACACCAGGGAGATCTCAGGTGCCACCGACGCCGGCCAGCCCTCACGGGAAGCGCCCCACCCTCGCCGATGTCGCGGCGCGGGCGGGCGTGTCGACGGCGCTGGTCTCCATCGTGATGCGCGACGCGAAGGGCGCCGGTGCCGCCACCCGCGAGCGGGTGCTCGAAGCCGCGCGCGAGATCGGCTACCGGCCGGACGCCCGGGCGCGGCTGCTGCGCAGCCACCGGTCCCATCTCCTCGGGGTGCAGTTCGGCCTCCAACATCCCTTCCATTCCGACCTGTTGGAGAGCATCTACGCGGTGGCCGAGCCGGCCGGGTACCAGATCGCGCTGAGCGCTGTGGCCGCCGGACGCAGCGAGCAGCGCGCCACCGAAACCCTGCTCGCCGACCGCTGCGAGGCCCTGATCCTGCTCGGCCCGCAGGCGCCGGCCGCGCGGCTGGCGGAGCTCGCCGCGCAGCTGCCGGTGGTCTCCGTGGCCCGTCGGCTGCGCGGGTCCACCCCGGGCATGGAGGTCGTACGGACCGCGGACGACGAGGGTGCCCGGCAGGCCGTGGACCACCTGGTGGCGCTCGGCCACCGCGACATCGCCCATATCGACGGCGGCCGGGCGCCGGGCGCCGCGGACCGGCGCCGCGGCTACCGCACCGCCATGCAGCGGCACGGCCTCGCCGACCGCGTCCGGGTCCTGCCCGGCGGCCTGACCGAGGAGGACGGCGCCACGGCCGCCCGCGAACTCCTGGCCGCCGACCCCCGACCCACCGCCGTCCTCGCCTTCAACGACCGCTCCGCCACCGGCGTCCTCGACATCCTCCTCCGGGCCCGGGTGTCCGTCCCCGACGAGATCTCCGTCATCGGCTTCGACGACACCCATCTGGCCCGCCTGGCCCACATCAACCTCACCACCGTCGGCCAGGACATCCCGCGCCTCGCCGAACTCGCCGTCGGCCGGGCCATCGCGCGCCTGGAGGGCGCGAGCACCTCGAGGGAGAACACCACCGAGGACGCCCGGGGCGACGGCACGCTCCGCGCGGAAGCCGTCGTCGCCCCCCGCCTCGTCATCCGGGGCACCACGGCCGGGCCCGGCCGGGTCCCCGGCGGAATCAGCCCGGGGAGCGGTGGCTCCGGTGCGCACGGCGCGTCAGCGGGTGGCTGATCGCCTCCACCAGCCAGTCCAGTTCGGCCTGATCGACCCGTACCGGGTTGCGCAGCGTGCCGACGCCGTCGATGGATATCTCCACCACGTCCCCGGCGCTCAGCGTGAAGTCGAGCGCGGGCACGATGCCGGTGCCGGTGGACAGCACGGCGCCGTCGGGGAAGGGCTGGGAGCGCCACAGGTGGTCCACCAGCCCCCGCGGGGTGCGGTGGAACGCGGCGGTGGAGGTGGCGCCCCGGTAGACCGCCTCGCCGTCGCGCCACACCACCATGGCGATGTCCAGCGCGTCGGGCGCCGCCACCTCCCAGGCGGGCACGATGCCCGAGGACACCGCGGCGCTTCCGGCGTAGATCTTGGCCTGGGGAAGGTAGAGCGGGTTCTCGCCCTCGATGGACCGTGAGCTGACGTCGTCGGCGACCAGGTAGCCGACGGTCTCACCGTGCCGGTTGAGGACCAGCGCCAGCTCGGGCTCGGGGACGTTCAGCTCGGAGTCGTCCCGTACGGCGATCGGCTCGCCGTCGGTCACCACCCGCCAGGGCTGCGACTTGAAGAACAGCTCCGGGCGCTCGGCGTCGTAGATCCGCTCGTAGACCGACTGCTCGGTGCTCTCCTCCACCCTGGCTTCGCGGGAGCGTTCGTAGGTCACCCCCGCGGCCCACAGCTCCATCAGCCCGTCGAGCGGCGGCAGCAGCAGGACGTCCCGCTCGTCGACGGCGACCGGGCCGGCGGCGGTCTCCTCGACCAGGGCACGCAACTCGGCCGCGGGCGGCCGCAGCAGCTCGGCGACGAGCGGCGCTCCGGCGAAGGCCCGGATCGCGCCGGTGTCGTCGGAGACTCCGGTCCGGACGGTCTCGGTGTCGTCGGCGAAGCGCACGATGCGCGTCATATGGCGTCCTCTTCCTGTGGCGACAGTGTGATCGTCCTACCCACGGAAGCGGAATGCGACCGCCCGACCCGCATCACCTTCTTCTGTACCTACTAGTATGTACGATCATCACCGCCACGGGAGGAGCACCGCCGATATGCCATTCGTCCGCATCGACGCCCTGGGAGCCGACGGCGATCGGCTCGACGCGCTCGGCCGCGCCGTGCACGACGCCATGGTCGAGACCATCGGCTTCCCGCCCGACGACCGGTTCCAGGTCCTGACCGGCCACGACGGCGCCAGCAGCGCCCTGCGCTACGACGACTACCTCGGCATACAGCGCGACGACGGCATCGTGTACATCGCGATCACCATGCGCTCCGGGCGCCCGCCCGCACAGAAACGGGCGCTCTACCGGCGGATCGCCGAACTCGCGCACGCGTACGCGGGGACCGAGCCGCGGAACGTGTTCATCGTCCTGACCGAAAACGAGTCGATCGACTGGTCGTTCGGCCACGGGGTGGCGCAGTACGACACCTGACGCGGCATCGTGCGTCACCGGCTTGACCGGTGACGCACGCCCGTGCCAGAGTCCTGCTCACGGCACGCTGCGTCACGCCCTGTGGCAGCGGGATGACGGCGGAGGGGACTCGGATGTTCAACAGGCGGAGCTTCGGCAGGATCGCGGGCGCGGGCGCAATCGGCGCGTCGATCGCCGGCCGGGCCACCCCGGCGTCGTCGGCGCTCGCACGGCCCCAAACATCCTTCGACTCGCTCGAACAGATCAAGGCCGGTGTGCTGAACGTCGGCTACGCCGAAGTCGGCCCCGCCCATGGCCCGGCAGTCATCCTGCTGCACGGCTGGCCGTACGACATCCACAGCTATGTCGACGTCGCTCCGCTGCTGGCGGCGCGGGGCTACCGGGTGATCGTCCCGTATCTGCGCGGCCATGGGACGACGCGCTTCCTCTCGAGCCGGTCCTTCCGCAATGCCCAGCAGTCGGTGATCGCTCTCGACATCATCGCCCTGATGGACGCGCTCAGGATCGAGAAGGCGGTCCTCGCCGGATTCGACTGGGGGTCACGGACGGCCGACATCATCGCGGCGCTCTGGCCGGACCGCTGCAAGGCCCTGGTCTCCGTCACCGGCTATCTGATCGCCAACCGGGACGACAACAAGCAGCCGCTGCCGCCGAAGGCCGAATGGGCCTGGTGGTATCAGTACTACTTCGCCACGGAGCGAGGGCGGCTCGGCCTCGAGCAAGAGGAGTACCGGCGCGACCTGGCGCGGCTCGTCTGGACGTTCAACTCGCCGATGTGGGGCTTCGACGATGCCACGTTCGACCGGACCGCCGCCGCGTTCGGGAATCCGGACTACGCCGCCATCGTGATCCACAACTACCGCTGGAGGCTGGGCCTGGCGACGGGCGATCCGCGCTACGACGGCCTGGAGGAGCGGCTGGCCCGACGCCCCGTCATCGGAGTGCCCACGGTCACCCTCGACGGGGAGCGCGACCCCTTCACCCCCGCCGGGGACGGCGCGATGTACCGGGACAAGTTCTCGGGCCCGTACGCGCACAGGACCCTCAAGGGCATCGGCCACAACGTGCCCCAGGAGGCGCCGGAAGCCTTCGCCGAGGCCGTCCTCGAGGCCGACAGACTCCCCCGCCGCTGACCGTCGGGGAACACCCGGCCACCGCGCCGGACACGACCTAGTCGCCCCGCCAGATGTTGTCGAAGGCCGCCTGCTCGATGGCTCGCCGCTGGCGTACGGCTTCCAGCTCCATCACGGCGTCACTGACCGCGGCCAGCACGGTCACCACCGCTTCGTCGGCCACCTCCGCCGCGTCCCCCGTCGGCTCCTCGCGGATGCCGACGGCCGCCGCGAGGGTGGCGAGCACGGGCTCGCCCGATGCCCAGCGGTCCGTCGCGCGGCGGCGGGCGGGCGAGTCGGCCAGGGCGGCCCGGCCGGCCCCGAAGGGCGCCCAGCGGTGGTGCCGCCGGGTGACCTCCCCGTCCTGCTCCAGCGAGGCCATATAGGCCGTGGACAGGTCACGGCCCCTGCGCCACAGCCAGTCGTCGACCAACTCGTACGGCGCCTCCCGGTCGAGCGACGACGCCGCCTCGTCCAGCAGACGGTCGGCCATCGTCGGGCGCAGGCCGGGCACGACGCGGTCGCCGTCGAGGGTGAGGGCCTCGGCATCGAGGAGGTCGATCATCTCGGCTCCCGCGAGCGCGAGCGACAGGTCCCCGCGCTCCACCGGGCGGTCGGGCACCGTGTCCAGGGCGACGATCAACAGGTCCCGCGGTGTGGTCATGAGTGGCTCCACGTCAGAGGCATCGGTGGCCATACGTCGCTGAGCAGCCGCCCCGTGAACGGTGTCGGTGTCCGGCGAAGGAGTTCCCCGTACCCGGCCGACTGTAGCGCGGCTCGGCCACGGGTGGTCCGACCGGAGCGCGGCGGTTTCCACCGGTATGGATGTCCGTCCCGGGGCGGTGTGCTACGCGCCCGGCGGTAACCGCCCGTCTGGGCACGGACGGTGCGTCATCCGGTGTCGGTCACGGCTGACCGGGCGCGCCGCAGGGCCTCGGGATGTCCGAAGAGTCCGGGCAGGCCACCGGTGTGCAGAAACACCGTGCGTTGGCCGGGGCGCACGTGGCCGTCGTGGACGGCCGCGATGAGACCGGCCAGGGCGCGGCCGGTGTAGACAGGGTCGAGGACGATGCCCTCGGTGCGGGCGGCGGTGGTCATGGCGGCCATGACCGGGTCGGTGAGCGCGGAGTAACCGGCCCCGACCTGGTCCAGGCGCAGGCGCAGCCCGTCAGCCGCCCGGCGGTCGGCCGTCCCGCCGTCGGACAGGCCGCCGACCAGCGCGCTGACGGTCTGTTCGGGGTCGGCCACGGCGCCGCAGTGCACTCCCAGGACCCGCTCGGCTCCCAGGGCGTGGACGAGCCCGGCCATGGTGCCGCCCGAGCCGAGCGCCACGACGACGGTGGACAGGTCGGGGGCCTGCTCCAGGAGTTCCCGCCCCGCCTCGGCGTAGCCGCGGGCGCCCAGCACGCTGGAGCCGCCGAAGGGGATGACCGCGGGGCGGGCCCCCTTCGCGCGCAGGTCCTCGGCCACCGACGCCACGGCGGCCGCCAGCTCCGCCTCGCTCACCTCTCCGGCCCAGACGACACGGGCGCCGAACAGGCCGTCGAGCACGATGTTGCCGGTCATCCCGGCGCTCGGCGCGCCGGCCAGCACCAGCACCACGTCCATGCCAAGCCGGGCGCCGGCCGCGGCCGTCAGCCGGGCGTGGTTGCTCTGCGCGGCTCCGCTGGTCACCAGCGTGGTGGCGCCTTCGGCGCGGGCCGCGCCCGCCGTCCACTCCAGCTTGCGGACCTTGTTGCCCCCGCCGCCGAGGCCGGTCAGGTCGTCGCGCTTGATCCACAGGTCGTCAGGGGCCAGTCCGATCGCCCGGGCCAGCCGGGGCGCGGCCTCCAGCGGAGTGGGACGGCTCATCAGGCGGGCCCGCACGGTTTCCGGTTGCTCTTCGGGCATGGCTACCGCCTTCGCTGCGCTCTTCGGTCCAGACGGTTGACAGTACCCCGGACCTCACTGACCATGTGAAAGCCGTGGGAGCGCTCCCATTATCCCGTTCAGAAGGAGATCATGCGCATGACTCCGAGAACCGCGCTGGTGGCCGCGGTACTGCTGGTGGCCGGTGCCGGTCTGGCCGACCCCGTCCCGGCGAGCGCCTTACCGGGCGAAGGGGCGCGGCCCGCCGCCGCGGAAGGCCCCGCGCTCACGGTCGACGCCACCACCGGGCGCCACGCCATCGACCCGCACATCTACGGGATCAACTTCGCCGAGGAGGCGCTGGCCAAGGAGCTGCGACTGCCGGTACGGCGATGGGGCGGAAACGCCACCACCCGCTACAACTACAAGCTCGACGCCTACAACGCGGGCTCCGACTGGTACTTCGAGAATCTGTACTACGAGAACGGCACCGCCCAGCTGCCGGACGGCTCGGAGGCCGACAAGTTCGTCGAGCAGAATCGCCGCACCGGCACCGACACCATCCTGACCGTGCCGATGATCGGCTCGACGACGGCGGCCCGCAACGCCGCCTGCGGCTTCAGCATCTCCAAGTACGGGCCCCAGAAGGGCAGCGACGCCCAGTGGCGCCCGGACTGCGGCAACGGTGTGAAGACCGACGACACCAACGTCACCGGAAACGACCCCGCCGACACCAGCGTCGCCGCCGGCCCGGAGTTCACCAAGGGCTGGGTGGAGTACCTGAACCGCGCCTACGGGTCCGCGGACGCCGGCGGGGTGCGCTTCTACAACCTCGACAACGAGCCCGACCTGTGGTTCACCACCCACCGGGATGTGCACCCGGCCGGCACGGGCTATGACGAGATGCGTGACAGCACGTATGCCACCGCCGCCGCGATCAAGGACGCCGACCCCGGCGCGCAGACCCTCGGTCCGGTCGGCTGGGGCCTGAACTCCCTGATCTACTCCGGCCTCGACCAGAAGACCTGCAACGAAAAGGGCGGCGACTGCTGGTCCAACCCCCCGGACCGGGCGGCCCACGGCGGGCAGCAGTTCGCCCCCTGGTACCTCCAGCAGATGAAGGCCTACGAGCAGAGCCACGGCCGCCGCATCCTGGACTACTTCGACAACCACATCTATCCGCAGCAGTCCGGGGTGTCGAGCGGCAACGACGACCCGGCCACCCAGGAGCTGCGGCTGCGCTCCACGCGACAGCTGTGGGACCCCACGTACGTGGACGAGAGCTGGATCAACCAGCCCGTCCAGTACATCCCGCGCATGCGCTCCCTCGTCGACGAGAACTACCCGGGCACCAAGCTCGCCATCACCGAGTACAACTGGGGCGCGCTCGACCACATCGACGGCGCCCTCGCGCAGGCCGATGTGCTCGGCATCTTCGGCCGGGAGGACCTTGACCTGGCCACCTTGTGGTCCCCGCCCAAGTCCACCGACCCCGGTGCCTACGCCTTCCGCATGTTCCGGAACTACGACGGCAACGGCGGCTCGTTCGGCGACACCGCGGTCCGGGCGGCCAGCGCCGACCAGGAGAAGCTCTCGGTGTACGCGGCCGAGCGCGACAGCGACCACGCGCTCACCGTGATGGTCGTCAACAAGACCACCGGGGACCTGACCGCCCCGGTGTCCGTGACCGGCCGCACCGGGCCGGCCGGCTCCGCGCAGGTCTACCGCTACGGCCAGGACGACGTCACCTCGATCAAGCACCTGGCCGACCAGCCGCTGACCGACGGCGGGTTCACCGCCACCTTCCCCGCGTACTCCATCACCGAGTACGTCCTGCCCGCCGGTTCGTCCGAGGCGCGTCCGCCCACCGCCCCCGGCACCCCGACCGCCGGCGCGGTCGGCTCGGACCGGGCCACACTGTCGTGGGCCGCGTCCACCGCCGGTTCGTCCCCGGTGGCGACCTACCAGGTGTACTCCGGCGACCCCGCCGGCGCCGCCCCGGTCGCCACGGTCGACGCCCCCGCCACGAGCGCCACCGTCACCGGGCTGTCCCCGGCCACCGCCTATACCTTCCGCGTGGTGGCGAAGGACACCGCGGGCCGCAGCTCGCCGCCGTCGGCCCCGGTGCGGCTGACCACCGCCACCGCCCCGGCCGCCACCTGCACGGTCGACTACCGGGTGAGCAACGACTGGGGCTCCGGCTTCACCTCGACCGTCACGATCACCAACAAGGGCCCCGCCCTGAACGGCTGGCAGCTGGGCTTCTCCTTCACCGGCGGCCAGAAGGTCGCCCAGGGCTGGAACGGCGCCTGGAGCCAGAGCGGCACCCAGGTCACCGTCAAGGACGCCGGCTGGAACGCCGCGCTGGCCACCGGCGCCTCCACCACCATCGGCTTCAACGGCACCTACACGGGCACCAACCCGGCGCCGCGCGACTACACCCTGAACGGCAAGTCCTGCACCGTTCCCGGCACCGCGGCCGCCGCGCATATCACGGCCCCGACCGGGCACGCGCCCGGCGCGAACGCCGTGCGCGGACACGCCGTGCGCGGACACACGACCCCCTGAACCACCCCCGGTGAGCCGTGTTCCGGGGCCCGTGGACACCCGTCCGCGGGCCCCCGGGCACCGCGTCAGTGGGGGTCGGCGGCGGTCGGCCGGTAGTCGAACCAGTCGAAGGCGGCGCTGTCTTCGGTGACATACATGCCGATCACCCGCCCGGTGAAACCGCCGCACACCTCGGTCGACAGATAGCGACCGTCGAGTTCGGCCAGCCGCACGGGTTCGGGCCCGTCGAGCCAGAAGGCGATCGCGTCCGGTCCGCCCGGACGCACACCGAGCGGTTCGCCCGCCGCGTCCCCGGCGGAGGTGACGGAGGGGGCCGGTATGTCGCCGGTGCGGACCTCGACGGCCAGGGTGAGCGGGCCCGGCGCCACCGGGTGCCGCGCCACGCACTGGCGCAGCGGGCCGATCCGGGCGATCACGCTCACCTCTCCCCCGCCGACCTCCAGGTCGTAGTGGTGCGCCTCGTCCAGGCGCACCGAGAGTCCGGCGCGGGCCCGGCCGGGGTCCAGGCGCGCCGTCACCCGGCAGTCCGGGTGCTGCTGGCGGCGCCCGATGAAGGTGTGGCCCGGGCGGTCGAGGGTGGCCCCCGTCGCGGTGAGCGTCAGCCACCCCGGCCGGTCGCGCAGGGACCAGGAGCCGGCGGGGCGGCCGCGCGGGGAGATCCAGCGGGGCGCGAGCGCCGGGCCGTCGAAGTCGTCCCGGGGCGGCTCGGGGTCGAGCGGCCGCCAGGCGGCCGGGGCGGGGTGGCGTTCCCGTACGGGCCCGGCCTCGGGCCAGCCGTCCACCCATCGCACGGGCGTCAGAAACGTCTCCCGGCCCAGGACATGGTAGGCCGGGAAGAAGCCACGGGGGCGGGTGGCGAGCAGCAGCATCCACCAGGTGCCGTCGGGCGCGGACACCAGGTCGGCGTGGCCGGTGCTCTGGATCGGCAGGTCGGTGCTGCGGTGGGAGAGGATCGGGTTGGCCGGGGCGGCCTCGTAGGGGCCGCGCGGCGAGCGGGCGCGGGCGATCGAGACGGAGTGGCCGCGCTCGGTGCCGCCCTCGGCGAGCATGAGGTACCACCAGTCGCCGACGCGGTACAGGTGACGGGCCTCGGGGTGCTGGAGGCCCGTCCCGGACCACACCGGCCAGGGCCCCTCCAGCACGGTGCCGGACGCCGGGTCGATACGGGCCACTTGGACGCCGGAGACGGCGCACCAGCACGAACCGTCCTCGTCCCAGGCGAGGTCGGGGTCGATGCCCGGCAGATCGATCCAGACCGGGTCCGACCACGGCCCCTCCGGCCGCTCGCCGGTGACGAGGAAGTGTCCGCGGCCGCCGACATTGGTGGTGATCATGTAGAAGCGGCCGTCGTGGTGGCGGATGGTCGGCGCGTAGATCCCGCCGGAGGCCGGTGTCCCGTCCGGCAGCTCCAGCTGTCCCGGCCGGTCCAGGACGTTGCCGACCTGCCGCCAGTGCACCAGGTCCCGGCTGTGGAAGAGGGGCACGCCCGGGAAGTACTCGAAGCTCGAGCACACCAGGTAGTAGTCCTCGCCCACTCGGCACACGCTGGGGTCGGGGTGAAAGCCGCCGATCACCGGGTTGTTGTACATCCGCATGCGAAGCGCTCCTTCGGGAGGTCGAGAGCGGATGGGTGGCCACGCGGCATTGACGCGTCATCCGCCCGGACAAGGTCGCCGAGCCCTTCCGTCAGATGGTCACCCGCGACAAGGCCACCGGCGAGCTCATCGTCAAGCCGACCAACTGGATCACGTTTATGCGGATCAGGACACACAGATGACGTCCACCGGAACCCCGGCGCCCGCCCGGGTTCCGGTCCTCCGTCCTCGGACCCGCGTCCACTCCGTGGGACTGCCCCCTTTTGTCCCGGTCTCCCGGCCCTACTCTGAGCCGCATGTCTGACTCGCTGGTCAACGTGATGCTCACTCAGGAGGAGCGGCAGCCCGACCGCATCGCCTATCGCTACCTGGCCACCGGGGACTGTGACGGAGAGATCCAGGAACTGTCGTACGGGCGGCTGGGCCGGCGCTCCCGGGCCATCGGCGGCCTGCTTCAGGAGCGCGGCCTCGCGGGCTCCCGGGCGCTGCTGCTGTATCCGCCCGGCGTCGAGTTCATCTGCGGCTACCTGGGATGCCTCGCGGCGGGGGTCATCGCGGTGCCGGGCGTGCCCCCGCAGGGGCGGTCGCAGAACCACCGGGCCCTGACCCGGATGAAGCGCCTGATCGCCGACGCGGACGTCAAGGTGATCCTGGGCGGCCGGCAGGTCATGGCGGCCCTGGACGGCATGGAGGAACACCTTCCCCAGCTGGCCGACATCGCCCGCGTCGTCACCGACGACATACCCGAGGATGCGGAGAACACCTGGCGCGCACCCGACATCGGCCCGGATTCGGTCGCGTTTCTCCAGTACACGTCCGGCTCGACCTCGGCTCCGCGCGGCGTGACCGTGACGCACGGCAACCTGATGGACAACCAGCGGGTGCTCACACACGGATTCGGGCACTCCCCCGACGCGCTCGCGGAACATGACGGGGATCTCTTCGTCAGCTGGCTGCCGGTGTACCACGACATGGGACTCATCGCTCCCGTGCTCAACACCCTCTACCTGGGCGGGACATCCACCCTCTTCTCCCCGCTGCACTTCCTCCAGCGGCCCGAGCGCTGGCTGAGCGCCATCTCCCGGTTCCGCCCGCACACCAGCGGGGCGCCCAACTTCGCGTACGAGCTGTGTCTGCGGCACGCCACGCCCGAGCTCCTGGACGGCCTCGACCTGCGCCCGTGGCGGGTGGCGTTCAACGGCGCCGAGCCCGTGCGGGCCGCCACGCTGCGGCGGTTCTCCGACACCTTCGCCCCGGCCGGCTTCCGGCGTGCGGCCTTCCTGCCCTGCTACGGGCTCGCGGAGGCGACGCTGATGGTGAGCGGCAGCGCCGTGGACGCGCCGCCGACGCTGATCGGCAGGGCCGGCCCCGGGGCGCGGCCCGAGCCCGCGGACGCGGAGCTGGTGAGCTGCGGCCGGCCCGGTCCCGGCATGACCGTGGTGATCGTCGACGGTGATCGCCAGGAGGAGTGCCCCGAAGGCGAGGTCGGCGAGATCTGGATCGCCGGCGCGAGCGTCGCCCGGGGCTACTGGCGCAACGCCCTGGCGACCCGCGAGGTGTTCCGGGCGTCCCTGAAGGACGGCAGGAGCGGTTTCCTCAGGACGGGCGACCTGGGATTCCTGCGGGACGGGGAGCTGTTCGTCACCGGCCGGCTCAAGGACCTGCTGGTGATCGACGGACGCAACCACTACCCCCAGGACCTGGAGCTCTCGGCCGAGCTGTGCCACCCCGCGCTCCGGCCCGGCTGCACCGCCGCGTTCTCCGTCGAGGACGGGGCGCTGGGCGAGCAGCCGGTCGTCGTCGCGGAGGCGGCGCCGGAGGCCGCGCCCGAGTTCGACAGGATCACCGCCCTGATCCGCAGCACCATCGGCGAGGCCCACGGCCTGTCGGTGCGGGATGTCGTCCTGGTCAGCCCCGGCACCATCCCCAAGACGTCCAGCGGCAAGATCCAGCGCCGCGCCTCCCGGGCGGCATATCTCGAAGGGACGCTCTCCGTGGTCGGCTCCTCCAACGGCACCACGGGATAGCCCATGTCCGCGAGGAACTTCACCGCCGCCTCCCCCGAGGCCGTCCAGGCGTGGCTGGCACAGGCCGTCGCCGACCGCACCGGGCTCGACCCGCTGCGGGTCGAGGCCGACCGGCCGATCGCCGAATTCGGCCTGGGCTCGCGCGATCTGGTGGCGCTGACCGTGGGCCTGTCCGAGCGGATCGGCCGTGAGCTGGACCCCTCCCTGCTCTACGACCACCCCACGATCTCCTCTATCACCGAAGCGCTGTCCGGCGGCAAGAGCCCCGCGTCCGGGGCCCGGCCGCCCCGGGTGCCGGGGGCGCCGGACGACATCGCGATCATCTCGATGGCCTGCCGCTTTCCCGGGGGCGCGGACGACCCGGAGGGCCTCTGGCGGCTCCTGGACGCGGGCGAGGACGCCATCCGCGAGGTCCCGGCGGGCCGTTGGGACACCCGGGGGCTGTACGACCCGGATCCGGACGCCACCGGCAAGGCGTACACCCTGCGGGGCGGGTTCCTCACCGACATCGACCGCTTCGACGCCGCGTTCTTCGGGATCGCGCCACGCGAGGCGGCCGCGACGGACCCCCAGCAGCGGCTGCTGCTCCAGACCTGCTGGGAGGCGGTCGAGCGGGCCGGGATGGTCCCCAAAGAGCTGGGCGGCAGCTCCACCGGCGTCTATCTCGGCCTGTACGACAGCGGGTATCTGGCCTCGGCCGGTCTTGGGCAGCTGGACGGGCACGTCGGCACGGGCGCGGCGGCGAGCGTCGCCTCCGGCCGGCTCGCCTACGCGCTGGATCTGCGGGGCCCGGCCGTGACGGTCGACACCGCCTGCTCCTCCTCGCTGGTCGCCCTGCACCTGGCCGCGCGCGCCCTGGCGGGTGGCGAGTGCGACCTGGCCCTGGCCGGGGGCGTCACGCTGATGGTCACCCCGCGCGGCCACGTCGAGTTCAGCAGGCTCCGCGGGCTGTCGCCCACCGGGCGGTGCCGGCCGTTCTCGGCCGACGCGGACGGCGTGGTGTGGGCCGAGGGCTGCGGCCTGGTGGTGCTCAAGCGGCTGGCCGACGCGCGGCGGGACGGCGACCGGGTGCTCGCGGTCGTCAAGGGCTCGGCGATCAACCAGGACGGCCGCAGCCAGGGCCTGAGCGCCCCCAGCGGCCCGGCGCAGGAGCGGGTCGTACGCGCCGCGCTGGATGCCGCCTGCCTCGAACCGCACGACGTGGACTATGTGGAGGCGCACGGCACCGGCACCCTGCTCGGCGACCCCATCGAGGGCCGCGCCCTCACCGCCGTCTTCGGGCCGGGCCGCCCCGCCGGCCGGCCGCTGGGCGTGGGGTCCCTGAAGTCGAACATCGGCCACGCGCAGGCCGCGGCGGGGATCGGCGGGGTCATCAAGACGGTGCTGGCGCTGCGGCACGAGCGGCTTCCGGCGTCGCTGCACGCCGACACGCCGACCGAGCGGGTCGACTGGGCGGGCGGCGGCCTGGAGGTGTACGGCCGGGCGCGCGCGTGGCCGCGCGGCGAGCGGGTGCGCCGCGCCGGGGTGAGCGCGTTCGGGATCAGCGGCACCAACGCGCATGTGGTGATCGAGGAGGCGCCGGAAGACCTGGCACCGCCGCCGCGGTCCGCCGGTGACGAACGGCCGGAGGCGACGCTGTTCCCGCTGTCGGCCCACGCCCTGCCCGCCCTGCGCGGACAGGCCGGCCGGCTCCTGGACGCCCTGACCGCCGAAGCGGCCCCGCCTCTGCGGGCCGTCGCCGCGACGCTGGCGCATCGCCGTACGCACTTCGAGCGGCGCGCCGTGGTCGTGGCGCGCCACCGCGACGAGTTGCTGAGCGGGCTGCGCGGGCTGGCCGCCGGGCGGCCAGGAGAGGAACTGGTCGTGGGGCCGTCGGAGCCGCTGCCGCCGGGGAAGCTGGCCTTCGTGTTTCCGGGCCAGGGAGCGCAGTGGGCCGGGATGGCCCGTGATCTGCTGGTCGGCTCCCCGCTGTTCGCGGACGAGCTCGACCGCTGCGACGCGGCCCTGCTCCCGCACACCGGCTGGTCGGTCGCGGCCGTGCTGCGCGGCGACGCGGACGCGCCGCCCCTGGAGCGGGTCGACGTCGTCCAGCCGGTGCTGTTCGCCGTCATGGTGGCCCTCGCGGCGGTGTGGCGGGCCCGCGGGGTGCGGCCGGACGCCGTGGTGGGGCACAGCCAGGGCGAGGTCGCCGCGGCCTGTGTCGCCGGGGCGCTCGGTCTGCACGACGCGGCGGCCGTGGTGGCGCTGCGCAGCCAGGCCCTGACGGGCGTGGTGGGGAGCGGTGCCATGGCCGTGGTGGCCCTGCCGTCCGCGGAGGTCGAGGCCCGCCTCGCGGAGCTGGGCGGGGCGGTGTCCGTGGCGGCCGTCAACAGCGGCAGGTCGACGGTGGTGGCCGGGGAGGTGGCGCCGCTGGAGTCCCTGCTGGCCGGCCTCGAGCGGGAGCGGGTGTTCACCCGGCGGCTGGACGTCGACTACGCGTCGCACAGCCCGCGGGTCGAGCCCGTGCGCGAGGCGATCCTGGGGGACCTCGACGGCATCGTCACGTATCCGGCGTCCGTCGCGTGGTATTCGACGGTGTTCGGCGAGCCGGTCGGCGAGGAGCTGGAGGCCGACTACTGGTACCGCAATCTGCGCGAGCCGGTGCGCTTCGCCGCCACCGTGGAGCGCATGGCGGCCGACGGATACCGCTACTTCGTCGAACTCAGCCCGCATCCGTCGCTGATCACCGCCCTGCGGACGGTCGCCGAGGACACCGGCCACGAGCTGGTCGCCGTCGGTTCCCTGCGGCGCGACGAGGACGGGCCCGGCTGTCTGGACCGGGCGGCGGCCGAACTGCACGTCCACGGGCGGGACATCAACTGGTCGCGCCTGGTCGCCGACGGAGCGTGGGCCGAGCTGCCGACGTACGCGTGGGACCGGCAGCGGCACTGGACCGAGCCCGAGACCTCGGCCGGAGCCTCGGGCCTGCTCCCCCGCGCCGGGCATCCGCTGCTCGGGGTCCAGCTGCGGTCACCGGACGCGACGCGCTGGACGTTCCGGGGCGAGTGGTCCCGCGCCACGGCCGAGTGGCTGCCCGACCACGCGGTGTTCGGGCAGGTGGTGGTCTCGGGGACGACCGTGGCGGAGCTGTGCCGGGCGGCGCTCGCGGCGGCCCGCCCCGACCGGCAGGACGACGTCGCCGACCTGCTGCTGCTCGCGCCCCTGACGCTGCCCGCCGCCGGCACGGTGGAGGTGTCCGTCGAGGTCGTCGCGGCGGACGCGCGGGCCGTGCCCGAGGTCCTGGTGCACAGCCGGCCGCGCGGGCGGGAGACCGGGTCCTCGGAGTGGACGCTGCACGCCACCGCGTCGGCCGGTGAGCCCGCCACCGGCGCCGTCGGCCCGCCGCCGGTGTGGCCGGAGGACGCGTCGGAGCCGTGCTGGGGACCGGACACGTATGCGCGGCTGGCCGAGGCGGGCCTCGGCTACGGTCCGGCGTTCCAGGGTGTCCGGTCGGCGGTGCGCGTCGGCGACGGCGAGGTGCTGGCCCGGCTCTCGCTGCCGCCACGGGCCCGCGACGTGGCGGACCCGTATCCGGTCCATCCCGCCCTGCTGGACGCCGCGTTGCACGTGGCCGCCGCGTTCGACACCTCCGGCCGCGTGCTGCTGCCGGTCGCCGTCGACCGGTGTGCCCTGCCTCCGGGCGGTGCGGACGACCTCACCGCGTCCGTGCGGCGCACCGGTGGCGCGGGGACGGATGTCACGCTGGATGTGACGCTGTGGGACCCCGACGGCCTTCCGGCGGGGCGCCTGGAGGGCGTGCGGCTGCGCGCCGCCGACCCGGCGGATCTGCGGGTCGCCTCCGAGACCGCCCGGCATCTGTACGAGGTGGCGTGGACGGCCGTGGCCGCCGAGACCGGGCCGACGGACGGCACACCGCCACCGGGCGACAGCTGGACCCTGCTCGGCGACCCTTCGGACGAGCGGGTGGCGGCGGCCCTGAGGAGTCTCGGCCCGGCGGGAACCGGGGTGCGTACGGCCACTGCGGTGGACACCGTGCCGGAGTCCAACGGCACGTTGGTCAGGTTCTGGCCGCTTCCCGGTTCGGAATCCGAACCAGCCCTGCATGCCGAGGAGTTGGCGGCCGCCGGACTCGCCGAGCTGCGGGCCCTCCTCGCCCTGCCGCGCGACCGGGCGCCGTCACGGGTCGTCTGGGTGACGCACGGCGCGGTCGCGGCCGACGGCGACGACACGGTGCCGGGCCTCGCCCAGTCCGTGCTGTGGGGCCTGGCCCGCGGCGCGCGCACCGAACACCCGGAACTCGGGCTGAGCCTGGTCGACCTCGAAGGACCCGGCCCCTGGCCCGCCCTGACCGCCGCCCTGGTGGACCCCGAGCCGGAAATCGCGGTCCGCGGCGGCAGGTTGCTCGCACCGCGGCTCGTACGCGCCCGCGCCGGTGACGACCTCAAGGTCCCGGCCGACGACTGCTACGAGCTGGCCGGACCCCCGGATGCGGCGCCTCCCGGCGACCGGTCGGACCTGGAGCTGCGCGCCGTGCCCCGGCCGGAGCTGCCGCCCGGCCGGGTGCGGATCGAGGTGCGGGCGGGCGCGGTGCCCGGCGCCCGGGGCGCGCTGGCCGAGTGCGCCGGCGTGATCACGGAGGTCGGCGCGGGAGTCGACGGGCTGTCGCCGGGCGGGCGGGTCCTCGCCCTGGCCGATACGGCGCTGGGCTCCCAGGTGGTGGCCGAGGCGCGGATGGTCGCGGTGATCCCGGACGAGCTGCCGTTCACCGTCGCGGCGTCCCTCCCCCTCGCGTACGCCACCGCCCATCACGCCCTGCGCGACCTCGCCGACGTCCAGCCGGGCGAGCGGGTGCGCGTCGCGCCCGACACGGGGGCGCCGGGTGCGGCCGCGGCCCGGCTCGCGGAGGCGCTCGGGGCCCGGCTCGTCCGGGACGCCGCAGAGCCGTCGGACGTGCTGCTGGTGGCGGCGGAGGGCGAAAGGCACCCCGGGGCCGCGCCGGGCGGCAGGGTGGTCGTCCTCGGCTCGTCCGACAACGCCCCCTTCGACAACGACCCCTCCGACAACGGCCCTTCCGACGACGGCCTTCGCGAACGGCTCGGCGAGGCCCTGCGCGCGGTCGTGGCGCTGATCGGCTCCGGCCGCCTCCGCCCGCCGCCGCCCCAGGTGCTGCCCATCACCGCGGCGCGCGAGGCCGCGCGCCGGCGGGCCGCGGGCCGGGACGGCCCGGTCGTCCTGGAGCTGGGCGGCCGCGCCACGGTGGTGCCCACCGACGGCACGGTGCTGGTCACCGGCGGTCTTGGCGCGGTGGGTGGGCGTATCGCGCGGTGGCTGGCCGAGAGCGGCGTCCCGCGGCTGCTGCTGACATCCCGTCGGGGCCCCGCCGACCCGCGCCGCGGCGAGGTCACCGCGGAGCTGTCCGCGCTCGGCGCCGAGGTCGAGGTGGTTGCGTGCGACGTGGCGGACGAGGCGGCCCTCGCCGAGCTGCTCGGCCGCGTCGGTGGCGAGCTGCCGCTGCGCGGCGTCGTGCACTGCGCGGGCACGCTGGCCGACGGGGTGCTCGCCGAGCAGACGCCCGAGCGGCTCGCGGAGGTGCTGCGCCCCAAGGTGGCGGGGGCGGCCAACCTCCACCGGCTCACCACCGGCACACCGCTCGCCCTGTTCCTGCTGGTGTCCTCGGCCGCCGGGGTGGTGGGGAACGCCGGGCAGAGCAATTACGCGGCCGCCAACGTCTACCTCGACCAACTGGCCCACCACCGGAGGGCATTGGGCCTGCCCGGCGTATCGGTGTCCTTCGGGGCCTGGTCGGGGGGCGGGCTCGCCGCCGAACACGCCGATCTGGAGCGCCTGGCCCGGTCCGGCTACCGCGCACTGACCCCCGATCAGGCCTGTGAGCTGGTCGAGCTTTCACTGTCGCGCCGGGCCCCGCATCTGGTCGCCTGGGCCCTGGACCGGTCGCGGCTGCGTGACACCTTCGCCCGTGACGGCGGCCCGGCCGCGCTGTGGCGCACGCTGCTGCCCGCGCCACGGGCCGGCCGTGACGGCGCCGCCTTGGCGGACCGGCTCGCCCGGCTCCCGGAGGCCGAGCGCGCCGAGCGAGTGCTGTCCCTGGTCCGCGAGGAGGCGTCCCGGGTCCTGGGGCTGCGCTCGCCGGACGCCATCCGCCCCGGCCGGCCGCTGCGCGAGCTGGGCCTGGACTCGCTCATGGCCGTCGAGCTGCGCAACCGGATCGGGGCCCGGCTCGGCGCCCGGCTGACGGCCACCGTGCTGTTCGACCACCCGACGACGGCCCGGCTCGCGGCACATCTGCTGGACACCGTGGTCGCGTCGGGCGAGCGGGCCGCCAGGCGGCCCGCGACCGGCGCCCCGCGGGCGCGTGGCGGAGCCGACGAACCGGTGGCCGTGGTGTCCATGGCCTGCCGGCTGCCGGGCGGCGTGGCCGACCCCGAGGCGCTGTGGGAGCTGCTCGCCGACGGCCGCGACGCGGTCGGGCCGTTTCCGGCGGACCGATGGGACGTCGGGTCGCTGTACGACCCCGACCCCGATGCTCCGGGCAAGACCTACGCCAGGGAGGGCGGGTTCCTCCGGGACATCGACGCCTTCGACGCGGGGTTCTTCGAGATCACCCCGCGCGAGGCCGCCGCGATGGATCCGCAGCAGCGGCTGCTGCTGGAGACGGCGTGGGAGGCGCTGGAGCGCGCCGGGATCGTGCCGGCCGAACTCGCGGGCAGCACCACCGGTGTGTACGTGGGCATGTTCGGCAGCGACTATCTGGCCGGCTCCCGGCTCGACCAGCTGGACGGCTATGTCGGCACCGGCTCCGCGCTCAGTGTGGCCTCGGGCCGGCTGGCCTACGCCCTGGGGTTGCAGGGCCCGGCCCTGACCGTGGACACCGCGTGTTCCTCCTCGCTCGCCGCGGTGCACCTGGCCGCCCAGGCGCTGCGCTCCGGCGAGTGCGACCTGGCGCTGACCGGCGGCGTGACGCTGATGGTGACACCGCAGACGTTCGTGGAGTTCAGCCGGTTGCGGGGACTGTCCCCGACCGGCCGCTGCCGGTCGTTCTCCGACGAGGCCGACGGCGCGGTCTGGGCCGAGGGCGCGGGGATGGTCGTGCTCAAGCGGCTGGGCGACGCGCTTCGCGACGGCGACGAGGTGCTCGCCGTGCTGCGGGGCACCGCGGTCAACCAGGACGGCCGCAGTCAGGGGCTCGCGGCGCCGAACGGCCCGGCCCAGGAGCGGGTCGTCCGCCGGGCCCTGGAGCTGTCCGGCCTCGCGCCCGCGGACATCGACTACGTGGAGGCGCACGGCACCGGCACCACGCTGGGCGACCCGATCGAGGCGGGCGCCCTGTCGGAGGTGTTCGGCGTCTCCCGGCCACAGGGCCGTCCGCTGTATCTGGGCTCGCTGAAGTCGAACCTCGGCCATCTACAGGCGGCTTCGGGCATCGCCGGTCTGATCAAGGTGGTGCTCTCGCTGCGCCACGCGACGCTGCCGCGCACCCTGCACACCGCCCGGCCCAGCCGCCATGTGGACTGGGACAGCAGCGGGCTGCGGCTGTTGCGGGAGCCGGTGGCCTGGCCGTCGGGCGCGCGGCCGCGGCGGGCGGGGGTCAGCGCGTTCGGGATCAGCGGCACCAACGTCCACGTGGTCGTGGAGGAGGCCCCACCTCAGCCCCCGGTTCAGGCCCTGCCCGAGGGGGCCGAAGCGGCCCCGGGGCGGCGGCTGTTCGTGGTGTCCGCGCGCGGCGACACCGCCCTGCGCGGCCAGGCCGCCCGGCTCGCCGGACACCTGGCCGCCCTCCCCGCCGACGGATCCGCCCTGCCGGACATCGGCTATACGCTGGCCCGCCACCGTAGCCACTTCGAGCGGCGCGCGGCGGTGGAGGCCGACGACCGGGCCGAGCTGCTGGCCGGTCTCGACGCCGTGGCGAGGGGGGAGGCGCGGCCCGGCGTGTCGCTGTCGCCGCCCGGGGCCGCGCCCGCGGGCAAGGTGGCGTTCGTCTTCCCCGGGCACGGCGGGCAGTGGCCGGGCATGGGCGTCGAGCTGATGGCGGGCTCCGAGGCGTTCCGGGAGGAGCTGACCCGCTGCGACGAGGCGATCGCCCGCCACACCGGCTGGTCGGTGGGCGCGGTGCTGCGCGGCGAGGCGGGCGCGCCCGGTATGGAGGGGACGGATGTCCTCCAGCCGGTGCTGTTCGCGTTCAACTCCGCGCTGGCCGCCGCCTGGCGCTCCCTGGGGGTCGTCCCCGACGCGGTGGTCGGCCACAGCCTGGGCGAGCTCGCCGCCGCGTACGGCGCGGGAGCCCTCGCCCTCGACGACGCCGCGGCCGTGGTGACCCGGCGGGCCCGTGCCGTGGTGCCGCTGGCGGGCCGGGGCGGGCTGCTGTCCGTGGAGCTGCCGCGCGCGGAGGTCGAACGGCTGCTCGCCCCGTATCCGGACCGGCTGTTCGTGGCGGCGGTCAACAGCGGGCGGTCCACCACAGTCTCCGGCGAGCTCGACGCGCTGGCCGGGCTGCAACGGCGGCTCGACGAGGAGGGGGTGCCCGCGCGCCGGCTGTCGGCGGCGTTCGCCTCCCACAGCCCGCTGATGGAGCCGCTGCGCGAGGAGCTGCTCGGTGCGCTGGCCGGTGTCCGGGGGGTACGGACGCCCACCCCGCTGTACTCGACGGTGCTGGCGGAACCGGTCGCCGGTGACCGCCTGGACGCCGACTACTGGTACGCGAATCTGCGGGAGCCGGTCCGGTTCGCCGACACGGTGCGGCACATGCTGGACGACGGCTGTCGGTACTTCGTGGAGCTGAGCCCGCATCCGTCGCTCGGCGCGTCGATCGAGTCGGTGGCCGCCGAGGCCGGGATCGACGCGGTGAGCGTCGGCTCGCTGCGCCGCGACGAAGCGGGCCCGGACGGGCTGCTGCGCGGGCTGGGGCGGCTGTACGGCGCGGGGCACACGCCCGACTGGTCGGCCCTGTTCCCGGCGGGCCGCCGCGCCGACCTGCCCACCTATGCCTTCGCCCGGGAGCGCCACTGGCTGTCGGCCGCTCCCGCGACGGCCACGGGGCCGGGCACCTCGCCGCTGGTCGGCACGCATGTGGAGGCCAGCGACGAACCCGACAGGCACATTTTCCAGACCGACCTCGACCTGCGGGACAGCCGGTTCGGCTATCTGTCCGACCACCGGGTCGCCGGGGAGGTGTGGCTGCCCGCCGCCGCGTTCCTGGAGATGGCGCTCGCGGCGGCGTCGGCGCTCGACGAGGGCGGACGGCCGCGGCTGTCCGAGGTCGAGTTCGAGGCGCCGCTGCGGCTGGAGGCGGCGGCGCCCGTACGGCTTCAGCTGGTCCTGCGGCCCGAGGAGCACGGCGTCCGGGACTTCGCCATCGCCTCGACGGCCCTCCGCGGGCCGCGCCCGGAGTGGGTGCGGCACGTCCGCGGGCGTGTTGCCCGCGCCGAGGCCGAGCCGTGCCCCGGGCCCGGCGGCGGCCCTGAAGGCCTCGCCGAGCTGCGGGAGTTGTGCGCCGAGGCAGTCGACATGGCCGAAGTCCACGCCCGTCTTGCCGCCCTGGGCATCGACTACGGCCCGGCCTTCCGGGGCCTGGAGGAGGGCCATCGCTCGGCCGGCGCGGCGCTCGGCCGGCTGGCCGAGGTGCCCGCCGCCGGGCATCTGCTGCACCCCGCCGTCCTCGACGCCGCCTTCCGGACGGCCGCCCTGCCGGGCGACGCCCCCGCGGGCCGGGCGTTCGTACCCGCCGGGGTCGGGCGGCTGCGGTTCACGGGCCGGCGTACCGCACCGGCCTGGGCGACCTGCTCGCTGCGCGCCGTGGACGGGGACACCGCCACCCTGGATCTGCGGGTCTGGGACGCGGAGGAACAACTCGTCCTGGACATCGAGGGGTTCCGGCTGGCCGCGCTGTCTCCGCTCGACGGCTCGCTCTTCGAGACGCGGTGGCTGCCCAGGCCCGCCGCGCGCGAGGCGCCCGCCCAGGGCGGCTGGCTGATCCTGTCGGACGAGTCGGGCGTGGGGGCCGCGCTCAGCGGCCTGCTCGGACCGGTGCCGCACGTGGTGGCCCGCAGGGGCGACACGTTCGCGGCGGAGGCGCCCGGGCGCTACCGGCTCGATCCGCTGAACCCGCAGCACCTGGCGCGCCTGCTGGCGGAGGCGTTCCCCGAGGGGCCGCCGGAGCGGGTGGTCCAGCTGTCCGCCCTGGACGCCCCGCTGATCGAGTCGGCCGAGGCGGCCGCCCGGGCCGCCCGGCTGTGCTGCCTGTCCACCGCGCACCTGGTGCGCGCGCTCGCCGACCGCCCGCGCGGCCGGGCCCCGCGCCTGTTCCTGGTCGTACGGGGCGCCCAGGCCGCCGGGGACAGCGCGGAGGTGACACACCCGCAGCAGGCGCTCGGCTGGGGCTTCGGCCTCGCGGTGGCCCAGGAGTACCCGGAGCTGGCCACCACGCTGATCGACCTGCCGTCGGACGGCGGTCTCGACGCCCTGTGGGCACAGCTGCGGCACGCCGACGGCGAGCGCCTGGTCGCGCTGCGCGGCACGGGCCGCCTGGTGCCGCGCCTCGTCCGCACCCGTCCGGACGACGCCGGGCGCGGCGAGCCCCGCCCCGACGGCGCGTATCTGGTCACCGGTGGTCTCGGCGGCCTCGGCCGGGTCGTCGCCGAGCGCCTGGTGCGGCGCGGTGCGCGCCGGCTGGCGCTGTTGAGCCGGGGAGCGCCCACCGCGGAGGCGGCGCGCTGGATCGAGGACCTGCGGGGGCGCGGCGTGACGGTCCGCCACGCCCGGGCGGACGTCGCCGACCGGGCGGGCCTGGCCGCCGCGCTGGACGGGCTGCGGCGCGAACTCGGCCCGCTCACCGGCGTCGTCCACACCGCCGGCGTGCTGGACGACGCCACGGTGCCCCATCTGACGGAGGAGCGGGTGCTGCGGGTCCTCGCCCCCAAGGTGCTGGGCACGGCCCTGCTCACCGAGCTGGTGCCCGAGGCGGAGCGTCTGGTGCTGTTCTCGTCGGCTGCGGGCCTGCTCGGCTCGGCCGGACAGAGCCCGTACTGCGCGGCGAACGCCTTCCTCGACGCCTGGGCGCACCATCTCGCCCGCGCCGGCCGGCCGGCGCTCAGCCTCGACTGGGGCGCCTGGGCGGAGGTCGGCCTGGTGGCCGGGTCGGACATCCGGGCCGCGTCGGTGAGCCGGTCGGGCCTGGTGGGCCTCTCCCCGCAGGAGGGAGGCGAGCTGTTCGAGGGGCTGCTGCCCACGGCGCGCCGCCAACTCGCCCCGCTCGCCCTGGACCGGGAGGCGCTCGCGCTCGACCCGGACACCGTACGGTCGCGGCCGTTGCTGTCCGACCTGGTGCCCGCCCCGGCCGCGGCGCCGGGCGCGGGCGGACTGGTCGCCCGGGTGCTCGCGGCCACGACGGCGCGGGAGCGGACGGACCGTCTGGAGGCCTATGTACGGGCCAGGGTCGGCGAGGTGGCCGGCGGCGGGGTCGCGGACGCCGCCCCCACGACGGCCCTGAAGGAGCTGGGGCTCGACTCCTTGATGATCGTCCGGCTGCGCAACGCCTTCGCCCGTGAGCTCGGCGTCGAACTGCCCGCCTCGGCGGTGTTCTCGGCGGCCGACATCCGCGGCCTCGCACGGGACCTGGGCGCGGCGCTGGCGGAGCGGGACACCTCCACCGGGCCCGTCCGGAATGGGCCGCCGGTGGCCGATTCCGCGGCCGATGTGCCCGAGGTCGATCTGCGGCCCGCGACCCGTGACGTGGTGCGGCTGTTGCGCAGCGCCCGCCGGGACACCCCCGGTGCCGCACAGGCCATCGGCCTCGCGGTCCGGCTCGCCGCGCCCACCACCCGGGGGCGGTTGACCGACATCCTGGCCCGGCTGGCCGCGCGGCACGCGGCGCTGCGCACGGCGATCCTCACGGGGACCAGGGAGGGCACACGGCTGCGCGTCGAGCGGGAGCCCGCGGGGCCCCTGCTGCGCTGGTCGGAGCTCGGCGGCGGCGCGGACGAGGATGCCGCGGTGGGCAGGCGGCTGCGGGAGCTGCTGGAGCCGCCGTTCGACCTGGCGGCCGCGCCGCTGTGGCGGTTCGAGCTGCTCGACCGCGGCGACCGGGGCCAGGTCCTGGTGTTCGGCGCGCACCACGCGGTGAGCGACCTTCAGTCGCTGCTGCTCGTGGCGGCCGAGATCGGCCGCGAGCTGTCCGGCGCCCCGCTGGGCGACGCCGTCTCCAACCGCGACATCGACCTGCTGCTCCAGGCGCAGGAGGCACGGCCCACCGACCGCGCCGACGAGGCGGCGGCCGACTGGCGCGAGGCGTTCACCGGCAGCGCCCGGCTCGATCTGACGCTCGCGCGGCCGCGCCCGCCGGTGCGCTCCTTCCGGGCGGGCAGCGTGACCCTGCCGATCCCCGACGGGCTCATGGAGCGGGTGTCCTCGGAGGCGAGCCGGCTCGCGATCACCCCCGCGGCCTTCTGCCTGGGCACCCTGACCGTGCTGCTCGCCCGCGAACGGCAACGGGACCGGTTCGTGCTCGCCGTCCCGGTGGACACCCGTGTCCACGTCGACGCGTACGACGCGGTGGGCTTCTTCGGGGTGCCGGTGCCCGTCCCGGCCCAGGCCGCGCCCGGCGAGACGATCCACGAGGTGCTGCGCCGCACCGACGGCCGCCTGGACCGGGTCCTGACGAAGGGCGCCATGTTCTCCGACGCCCTGTCGGCGCTGGCCGCGCAGGGGCTGTTCCGGGAGAACGCGCCGATGGTGGAGGTGTACTTCAACTACGTACGGTCCTCGGCGGCGCGCCTGGAAGGCCTGGAGGTCCTTCCGGCCGGAACCGGGTACTCCGACCTGGACCTGATGGTCACGATGACGCCGGACGCCGGACGGCTGCGGCTGGACCACAACCTGGACATCATGGACGAGGCGAGCTGCGCCGCGCTCGGCGAGGGCTTCCTGCGGCTGCTCGCCGAGGTGGCCGACGACCCCACGGCGCAGGCCCGCCCCGCGGCCGACTCCCCCGCCACGCCTGCGCGCACCACGGCCCCGCGCCCCTCGCCAGGCCCTGTCCGGGCGGTCTTCTCGGGCCCGCGACGCCAGGGGGCACCTCCCAGCGGTAGCTGGGGGATACGGCGCCCCCAGCTACCGCTGGGGGTACCCCCGGCTGCGTTGTCGGAGTCGCCCGCCACGCCGCGGCAGCGGCATATCGATCGCAGCGCCCAGTACGAGGGCGACCCTCCGCCTTGCGATGCTCCCCCAGCCTTCGGCCGGGAGGTGCCCCCTCATCTGACGCCGCGGGCTGATCCTCAAAGACCGCCCGGACAGGGCCTCGCCCTCGCGGCCACCTTCGCCCTCGGCAACCTGCCGCTGCTGTGCGAGACGGCGCTGGCCGACGACCCGTCGGAGGCGGGCGGCGGTGTGACGGTCGTGGAGGCGCCGTATCACCACGTCCTGGCGGGCCTGCGGGATCCCTCCGGGGTCTTCGCCGACCCCTCGACTGCGCTCGGAGTGGTGCTGCTGAGGGCCGTCGACCTGGAGCGGTTCGGGCCGGTCGGCGACGCCCTGCTCGCCGAGTTGCGCGCGGAGTACCCGGCCGCGCTGCGGGCCCTGTCCGAGCGGACCCGCAGGCCGTTGGTCGTCGGGTTCCTGCCCTCCTCGTACGGCGACGAGCGCCTGGCGCGGTGGGAGCGCGAACTGGCGGCCGAGCTGGCGGAGCTGCCCGGTGTCGCGGTGCTGCGCCCCGACGGCTGGACCCGGCACCACGCCGTCGAGGACCGGTTCGACGACCGCACCGACAAGCTGGCGCACCTGCCGTTCACCCCGCCGTTCCAGGCCGCCGTGGCCCTCACCCTGGCCGAGGTGGTGCGGGCCGTGCGCCGCACGCCGCCGAAGGTGATCGCGGTGGACGGCGACGAGACGCTGTGGAGCGGGGTGGCCGGGGAGATCGGCCCGGACGGCGTGGACCTCGGCGGCCCCCGTGCGCTGCTGGCCCGCCGGCTGCTCCAGTGGCGGGCCGCCGGGGCGCTGTTGGTCCTGGTCAGCAACAACGACGAGGCCACGGTGCGGGCGGTGCTCGACCGCCCGGACAGCCTGCTGCGGGCGGAGCACTTCAGCGTGGTCTCCGCCACGTGGGGCCGCAAGGCGGAGCGCCTGGAGGCGGCGGCGCGCACCCTCAACCTGGGCCTCGACAGCTTCCTGTTCCTCGACGACAACCCGGTCGAGATCGCCGCCATGCGGTCGGCGCTGCCCGAGGTGCTGTCCGTGACCTGCCCGGCGGCCGGGGAGCTGGAGCCCTTCCTGGCCCGGCTGTGGCCGCTGGTCCCGGCCGCGGGCACGGCGGAGGACTCGCTGCGCGCCGAGTTCTACCGCCATGAGCGGGCCCGTGACGCGATCCGCGAGCGGGCCGGGTTCGAGGAGTTTCTCGCCCAGCTGGATCTGGAGGTCGACATCCGGCCGCTGTCCGGGCGGGATGCCGAGCGCGCCGAGCAACTCGTACGCCGCACCAACCAGTTCACCCTGCGCGCCCGGTCGGCCGACGGCGGCGATCTGGAGCGGTGGCGCCAGCAGGGCGAGGTGTGGACGGCCGCGGCCCGCGACCGGTTCGGGGACTACGGGCAGATCGGGCTGCTCGCGGTCCGCCGGGACGGCGACCGGCTCGACGTCCTGGCCTGGATGCTCAGCTGCCGTGCGCTGGGCCGCGGGGTGGAGGAGCGGCTCCTGGGGTGGCTGGCCGACCGCGCCGAGGCCCTGGGCTGCGCCACGGTACGTCTGACGGCGGAGCGGACACCGCGCAACGCACCTGTCCGACGGCTGCTCGCCGCGCTGGGCGGCGGTGAGCCGGACGACACATACCTGGCAGTCGTGACGACGCCGGAGCACCTGCGGGCGTTCCGGTCCTGGGAGCAGTGAGGGCAAGATGAGTGACGAGGGACGGCGGCCGGTTGGCGAGTCGATCGAACGGGGTGGCGGCGGGCTCAGCGTGGCCGACCTGCTGGCCCGGGCCCTGCCCGGGGCCGCATCGGCACCGGTCTCGGCGTCCGCGCCGCCCGGCGACGGGCCGGCCGCCGACGTGGACGCGAACGCGAACGCGGACACGAACACCGCCGCGGACGTGGACCGGCTGGCGGAGGCCATCGCCGCCGTGGCCGCCCGCTTTCTGCCCGACGGCCGGATGGGGCCCGACACCGACTTCTTCGACGCCGGGGGCACCTCCGTCGACGCGGTGGAGCTGGTGGCCGCGCTGGCCCGGGAGTCGGGCGTGGAGCTCGCCCTGGACGATGTGTTCGCCGACGCCCGGCCGCGCCGTCTCGCCGAGCGCCATCTGCCGGCCATCGGAGCCTCCGCCCCGAGCCCGACGGCCCCCGGCCCCGCGGCCAACGCCGTACCCGCGGCCCGGACCGCGTCCGTGGGCGCCGCCGACGAGGATCTCGAGCTGGTCCTGGCCGACCTGGCCCGCGCCGACGGCCTGCCGTGGACGGGACCGCCGGAGCCCGCCGCGCCCCGCCGGATCCTGCTGACCGGGGCCACCGGCTTCCTCGGCGGCCATATGCTCCTCGACCTGCTGCGGTACAGCGACGCCCACGTCTACTGCCTGGTCCGCGCGGCCGACGAGGAAGAGGCCACCCAGCGGCTCGGCACCGCGCTGGCCGGCTTCTCCCTCCCGTGGTCCTCGGAGATCCGCAGGCGGGTCACCGTCCTGCCGGGCGACCTCCGCCGACCGCGCCTCGGCCTGCCGGAGGACCGCTGGAGCGCGCTGGCCGAGGAGTTGGACTCTGTGGTCAGTGTGGCGGCGGCGGTGGACTTTCTGCGCGGCTACCCCTCGCTGCGGCAGAGCAATGTGGCGGGGCCGCTGACTCTGGCGGAGCTGGCGGCGACCGGGCGGCCCAAGCCGCTGCACCACATCTCGTCGATCGCGGTGTTCAACCAGGTCGGCATCGCCTCCATGGGCGAGGACGACCCGCTCGCCCGCATCGACCGCCTGGTCGCGGGCTACGACAAGTCCAAGTGGGTGGCCGAGACCGCGCTGCGGCGCGCCCGTGACCACGGCCTGGTGGTCACCGTGATGCGCCCCGGGGGCATCGGCGGACACACCAGGACGGGCGCGTACAACGCCCAGGACCTCAGCAGCGGGCTGATCTCGGCGTTCGGCCGGTTCCGTACCGTGCCCGCCTTCCGCTACCTCAACGCCGCCCCGGTGGACTGGGTGAGCCGGGTGGCGGCGGCCGTCATCTGCGAACCCGCCGCCTGGGGCTACAACTACAACCTGACGGGCGTCCCGAACACCCTGGACGACGTGGTGCGGGACATGGGGTTCGGCGGCATGAACGTGACGGTGCAGGAGTGGGACGAGTGGCGGGCCGACGCCCTGGCCCGGCTGGAGGCGGAGCCGGTCCCCGGGCTGGACTTCCTGACCAGGGTGCTGCGCAGCCCGGCCGCCCTGAAGCTGTGCGAGGCGACGCTGAAGGGGCCCGAGGCCACCGGCGAGCGCACCGACGCGTTCGTCGCCGCGCACGGTCTGCCGGCCGCGACCCGGTACGACACCCAGGCGCAGCTGAAGACGTTCGAGCGGCTGGCCGGGGACGGCCTCGGCCGGCTGCCGAACCGTCAGGACCCGCCGTATCTGTGGTTCCCCGAGACGATCGAGGGCACCCTGGGCCCGGTCGGCGGGCCCGCGCACAGCGAGTGCACGCTGTCGCTGACCCTGTCGATCGCGAGCATGTACCAGCTGGTGCGGGAGCGCCGGGTCGATGTGCGCGGAGAGCTGTCCTGCGCGCTGCTGCACCCCGATCCGGTCGTGGTGGAGCGGGGCGATCTGTGGGTCCGCCCGCAGGAGGGGATACCCCTGCGCCACGGCCTGCGTCATCAACTGCTGCTCTATCGGCTGCGGTTGCGTGACGCGGACGGCCGGCGGTGGTGGCTGGAGGGCCGGAAGTTCGCCCGCGCGCGGCGCGATGTGTGGCGGCAGACGCGTGCGCTGACCGTCGAGATCGGCCGCGAGGGCGAGCCCGCGAGCCTGGCGGGCGAGGTCGTGGTGCCCGCCGACAGCTATGTGCGCGACCAGATCGACGGCATCCGGGTCGATCCGCTCCTCTCCGGCCAGGAGAAGCGGGTGGCCAAGCTGACCTGGCTGGCCTGGTTCGGCCGGGAGATGGGCCGTGGCCTGCTCGGCCCGTTCGCCCGGGTGGGGGCGGACCTGCTCGACCTTCGCCGGAACCCGACACTGACGGAGCGCGACCGATGACCCCGCTGACCTCGAGGACCCCGCAGACCCCGCGATCCCCGCGAACCCCGGTGACCCTGCGGCCGCTGTACGCCCGGCTCGACGGGGCGACCGTCGAGGAGTTCCCCTTCCGGGTCAAGGACGGCACCCTGCTCGGCCTGACCAGGGTGACCACCGGCTCATCCCCCGGCCAGGGGCACCGGCCCGCGGTGCTGCTGCTGCACGGCCACACCGCGTCCTCCGACATGTTTCTGCTGCCCGAGACCCGCAACCTGGTCGAGGTCCTGCTGGACGAGGGCTATGAGCCGTGGCTGCTGGACTGGCGGGGCAGCTGTCGGCTCCCCTACAACGAGACCGGCCGCCGCTACACCTACGACGACGTCGCCGTGTACGACATCCCCGAGGCGGTGGCGCTGGTCCGGCAGCGGATCGGCGACCGGCCGCTGTTCGTCGTGGCCCACTGCATCGGCGCGCTCTCGCTGTCGATGAGCATGGCGGCGGGCCTGGTGCCGGGGCTCGCCGGGGTGGTGGCGCACGGGGTGTTCCTGACGCCGAAGCTTGCGGGCCGGACGTCCCTGCGGATGACGCTGGCCGCCGAGTTGCTGAAGTCACGTGTCGACCACATTCCCGTGGACTTCCGCAAGGTGGGCTTCTGGTCGCGGTACACCCCGCTGTTCGCCCTGGCTTCGCGGAAGGCGAGCTGCCCGGACCCGACCTGCCAGATTCTGCACAACTCGGCCTGGGGCACGGGCGCCTCGCTGTTCGTGCACGAACATCTGTCCGCCACCACGCACAACCGGCTGGCGGAGCTGCTCGGCCCCGCGCCGCTGTGGATCCTGCCGCATCTGCGCCGGATCGAGCTGGCGCGCAGCATGGTGCGCTGGCACCACGGGGACGGCCGCTACCGGGCGCTGCCGGAGAACGCCCTGGACCAGGCCGGCCGTATCGACTGCCCCGTCCTGCTGCTCTCCGGCAGCGAGAACGGGCTGTGGCTGGACTCCCAGAAGCTCTGCCACGAGGTGCTCGCCGCCCGGCAGCCGCGGCTGGATGTGGCGTACGCCGAGGTCCCCGGCTACGGTCACCTCGACATGTTCATCGGCCGGGGCGCCGCCCTCGATGTGTTCGGGCACATCCTCGACTTCCTGGGCGGGCGCCGGTAGTCGGCCGGTGGTGAACGTTCCGTACCCGCACGCGCCACAGCCCGGAGGTCGTGACCCATGCCGCAGCTCGAAGTCGTTGGCGCCAGACTGACGTTCGACGACGAGGGTCGCCGCGACGGTGTGCCGCTGGTGTTCATCCACGGCTGGACGGCGAATCGGCACCGCTGGGACCACCAGATGGCGCACTTCGCCCCGCACCGGCGGGTGATCCGCCTGGATCTGCGCGGGCACGGCGAGAGCGACGGGGTACCGCGCACCATCGCCGAGCTGGCCGGCGATGTGCGCGCCCTGCTCGACCGGCTGGAGGTCGACCGCTTCGTCCCGGTCGGCCACTCCATGGGCGGCATGATCGCCCAGACGCTGGCGCTGGACCACCCGGGGCGGATCGAGCGCATGGTGCTGGTGAGCTCGATCAGCCGGATGGTGTACAGCCGCGGCCGCGGTCTGCTGATGGCGGCCTCGACGCTGCTGCCGTTCCGTGTCTTCGTCACGGCCAACATCCAGCGGGCCTTCGGCCCCGGCCATCCGCGCGAGGAGGTGCGGCGATACGCCCGCGCCTCCGCGACCACGCCGCGCGAGGTGGTCATGACCTGCTACGACGCGATGCGGGCCTTCGATGTGCTCGACCGGGTCGGTGAGATCCGGACGCCCACCCTGCTGTTGCACGGCTATCACGACATCCAGCTGCCGGTGTCGCAGATGCTGCGGATGGCCAAGGGCTATCCGGACGCGGTGGTACGGATCCTCGACGCGGGGCACGAGCTGCCGCTGGAGAGCCCCGCCGCGGTCAGCTCGGCCGTCGAGTCGTTCCTGGGGTGACCGCCCGCCCCGTTACCAGGGGAGGGGGCCTTCGGCGTCGAAGTAGCCTCCGGTCGGGCCGTCGGGGCCCACCTGTGCCATGCGGACGATGATCTCGGCGCCCTCCTCGACGGTCTGTGTGCCGGTGTGCCGGTTCAGGTCCGTCGCGGTGTAGCCGGGCTCCACCGCGTTGATCCGCATCTGCGGGAACGCCTTCGCGTACTGCACGGTGATCATGTTGACCGCGGTCTTCGACGTCGGGTAGGCGACGCCCGGGTAGGCGTACGTCGGTGTGTCCGGGGTGGTGACCCGGGTCAGCGAGGCAAGGCCGCTGCTGACGTTGACCACGACCGGGGCGGCGGACCGCCGCAGCAGCGGCAGGAACGCATGGGTCACGCGCACCACGCCGAACACGTTCGTCTCGAAGACCGACCGCATCGCGTCGGCGGTCGCCTCCGCCGCGCCGATCACCCGTCCGTCCGGCTCCCGCGCTTCGACGCCGGCGTTGTTGACCAGCACATCCAGTCCGCCGTCGGCCTCGACGGCCTTCGCCGCGGCCGCGACGGACGCGTCGTCGGTGACATCGAGGAGGACCATCCGCGCGCCCAGCCGCTCGGCGGCCCGGCGCCCGCGCTCGGCGTCCCGGCTGCCGATGTAGACGGTGTGACCTGCTGCGACGAGCCGACGGGCGGTTTCGAAACCGAGCCCCTTGTTGGCTCCGGTGATGAGTGTTGTCGTCATGCCTCCAGGGTGCGGCGGGGCGGTGCGGTCAGCCAGACGTCCCGTGTTCCTGGGACTACCGGTACCAGGCACATGTGCGGCGCGGCGGTGCACACTGGGCTGCATGGCGACAGCGGAGTTCGGGCAGGCGGTGCGCCGTTGGCGCGACCGGGTGGCACCCGAGGCCGCGGGGCTGCCCGCCGGCGGGCATCGGCGGGCGCCGGGGCTGCGCCGCGAGGAGCTGGCGCTGCTGGCCGGGATCTCCGTCGACTACGTCACCCGCCTCGAGCAGGGCCGCGCGTCCAACCCGTCGGTGCAGGTCGTCGAGGCCCTGGCCAGGGCGCTGCGGCTGGCGGGCGCCGAGCGCGCCCATCTGTTCCGGCTGGCCGGGCTGGCGCCGCCGGGGCCGGACACGATGCCCGCGCTCATCACGCCGAGCGTCCAGCGGCTGCTGGACCGACTGACCGGGACCCCCGTCGCGGTCTTCGACGCGTCCGGGACGCTGCTCCTGGCCAATCCGCCGTACGCGGCGCTGATGGGCGACCCGTCGGGGTGGCGCGGCCACCAGCGCAACGCCGTGTGGCGACACTTCGTCGGCCCGGGCGGCCGGACCCGGCACACTCCGGAGTCGCTGCGCGCGTTCGAGGCCACGCTGGTCTCCGACCTGCGCGCGGCTGCGGACCGCTACCCGGCCGATCAGCGGCTGGGGCGGCTGGTGGCGGAGCTGCGCGCGAACAGCGACCGGTTCGCCGAGCTGTGGGCGTCCGGCGCCGTCGGCCGCCACGAGGCCGCACGCAAGATCATCGATCATCCGCGCGTGGGCCCCGTGACGCTGGACTGCGACGTGCTCACCGTGGCGGGCAGCGAGCTGCGCATCATGGTCTACACGGCCGAGCCCGGCACCGAGGACGCCGAACGCCTCGCGCTGCTCACCGTGCTCGGCACCCAGGATCTCGTCGGGTAGCCGCCCACGGCGGAGGTACGGCGGCGGGCGTGGCCACCCGGCACGGTGGCCACGCCCGGCCGTCATGACGAGGCGGCCAGATATTCGTCGATCGTGCGGCGCATGAACACCGAGGACTCCTTCGCCCGCTCCTCCCAGGCGAACACACAGGCGGTCAGGGTGCCGTCGAAGCCGCTGTCCCGCAGCTCTCGGAAGAGTTCGTCGAAGTCGACCTCGCCCTGCCCGATGTCCAGGTGCTGATGGATGCGGGCGGGGGTGCCGGGCGGGTTGAGGATGTAGCGGTTGCCGGAGGACGCGGTGTGGTCGAAGGCGTCGGCCAGGTGGACGTGGGTGAGCAACTCCCCCGCGTACCGGATGATGCCCGGGGCGTCGTTGCCGATGTGGAAGGTGTGCGGGGCGCAGTACAGGAAGCCGACGCCCGGGTGGTTGATGCCGCGGATCAGGTTGATCGCGTCATAGCCGTTCTCGATGAAGTCGTCGGGGTGCGGCTCCAGGGCGAGGTGGATGCCCTCGCGTTCGAACAGCGGCAGCAGTTCGTCGAGCGACTTCCAGAACTGCGCCTCGCTGCGGTCGCTCTGCTCGGGGCGGCCGTTGAGCTCGGAGATCATGCTGGTGACACCGAGGTCGGCGGTGATCTGGATCGCGCGTTTCCAGTAGCGTACGGCCGCCTGGCGGTCGTCCTCGTCCGGCCCCGACCAGCGGAACAGGGGCAGGACGGAGGAGATGCCGACGCCCGCGGAGTGCAGCGCCTTGCGGAACTTCGCGACCGTGCCGTCGTCGACGCGCGGGTGCCGGAAGAAGGGGATGAAGTCCTCCCGGGGGGAGAGCTCGATCCACTCATACCCCAACTCCGCTACGACGGCAGGGAGTTCGAGCAGCGGGACGTTGCGGATCATATAGGGGTCGAGGGCGATCTTCATGGTGTCGGCGGGTTTCCCTTCGCGGCGTGGCCTCAGAGGCGGGCAGCAGCGGACCGGAGGTTGTCGGCGGCCAGGCGCAGGCCCTCGATCTGGTCGAGCTCCTGGTCCTCGTGTTCGATGTTGACCGCCATGTCCGGGTCGACATCGCGCAGCGCCCGCAGGAATTCGGTCCAGAAGGCGGTGTCGTGGCCGCGGCCGACGGCGACGAAGTCCCAGGAGGCGTTCTTGGGCCAGCGGCTGAGGGTGTAGCGGCCGCCGAGGGAGACGGCGCCCGGCTCCTCGGCGCGGACGCGCTCGTGGCGGTGGTCGAGGACTCCGTTGATCTTCGCTTCCTCGTTGATCCGGGTGTCCTTGGCGGCGGCGTTGTACACCAGGCCGCCGAGGCGCCGTACGGCCGCGACCGGGTCGATGCCCTGCCAGAACAGATGGCTGGGGTCCAGCTCCGCGCCCACGTGGGTGGCGTCGATCTCGGTGGCCAGGCGCTCCATCGTGCCGACGTTGTAGACGAGGTTGTGGGGGTGCATCTCGATGCACACCTTCACATCGGCGTCCGCCGCGCGCGCCTGGATGTCCCTCCAGAAGGGGATCGCCACCTCGTTCCACTGGTAGTCCATGGCGTCGAGATAGGCGCTGTCCCAGGGCAGCACCGTCCAGGAGGGCAGCCGACCGCCGGGGTCGGAGGCGGGCAGCCCGGACATCGTGACGACCCGCTTCACGCCGAGCAGGGCGGCCAGTTCGATCGCGTCGCGCACGTCCTGGGCGTGCTTGTCGCGCACCTGCGGGTCGGGGTGGAGGGGGTTGCCGTTGCAGTTCAGCGCGGTGAGGGTGATGCCCTCCGCCGCGAACCGCGCGAGGTAGCCGTCCCGGGCGTCCTGGCCCGCGCGGATCTCGTCGATCGGCAGATGCGGGGCGGGCAGAAAGCCGCCGGAGTTGATCTCCGCGCTCTCCAGGCCGAGTTCGCGCAGGGTCCGCAGGGTCTCGGTGAGGGGCTGGTCGTGCAGGACGGCGGTGTAGGCGCCGAGCTTCATGAGGGGCTTCCTTACTGGACGGCGACGGACTTGCCGTCGGCGGTGGCGGAGGAGACGATCGCGTCGAGCACACGCAGGTTGTGCAGCCCGTCGGCGAGCGTGGGGCAGTGCGGCAGGTGGTTCAGGCCCGCGATCTGCTCCAGGAAGGCACGGGCCTGCCAGGCGAAGAAGTCGTTCTGTCCATGGCCCACGCTGGGGAAGTCCATGGGCAGCCCCGAGGCGATGTACGGGTGCTGGGGGCCGACGACGACGCTGCGGTAGCCGCTGGTGGCCGCGGGCAGGGAGGAGTCGGCGAAGGTGAACTCCGCGGGCCTGGCCATGTCGAAGGTGGCGGCGCCGCCCTCGGCGAACACCTCGAAGCCGAGGGAGTTCGCCAGCCCGCAGGCGACGCGGGAAACGGAGAAGGTGCCGACGGCGCCGGAGTCGAAGGTCGCGGTGAAGGTGGCGATGTCCTCGTTCTCCACGGGCTCTCGCTCCGCACTCACCTGGACGTCCGCCGAGTGGCCCACGGCGGTGCCCAGCGGCACCGGCCGGTCGGGCACCTGGGTGGACAGCACCGCGCCCCGCACACTGCGCACCGGGCCGCAGAAGAACTCGCCGAGGTCGACGAGGTGGCTGCCGATGTCGGACAGCGCGCCGGTGCCGGTGCCGCCGCGGTAGCGCCAGCTCATGGGCGCGTCGGGGTTGTGCCCGTAGTCGCACCAGTAGTGGCCGTTGAAGTGCTGCACCCGACCGAGCGGGCCCTCGGCCACCTGTTGGCGTATGGCGTTGATGGCGGGGGAACGGCGCAGGGTGAACCCGGTGGCCGCCACCCGTCCGCTCCGCTCCGCCGCCTCGACCATGGCCTGCGCGTCGGCCACCGTCGGCGCCAGCGGCTTCTCGCACAGCACATGCTTGCCCGCCGCCAGCAGCCCCTCCACGATCTCGCGGTGCAGGTGGTTGGCGACCACGACGCTGACCGCGTCGATGTCGGGGGCCTCGGCGATCGCCCGCCAGTCGGTCTCGGCGCGCTGGTATCCGTAGCGGCGGGCGGCGTCCCGGGCGAAGGGTTCATGGGCGTCGGCGACGGCGACCAGGCGGACCTCGGGCAGTCCGGCGCCGTACTGCGTGGGTGCCGCCCGGTAGCCGGCCAGATGGGCGCGGCCGGCCATGCCGGCGCCGATGACCGCCACCCCGATCGACTGTGTGGTCGTCACTGCGGTTCCTCTCCGGCGCGCAACCGCGCCGTGGGCTCTACTGATGCTTGCTTGACTTTGTCCGGTCAACAGATCTTTTTAAAGCGCTTTAAGTGCTGGTACTATCAGTCCGGTTTCCGGGGCGTGTCAAGGGTGTTGCGCCAGAAGAATCCAGCGGGAGAACACGTGAGCAAGGCAGACGGCACGGGCGGATCAGGCGCGGCCGCCGGTCGTACGGGGGCGGGCTCCCGCCCCCGACTGGAGGACGTGGCGGCCCGCGTGGGCCTGTCCACCGCCTCCGTCTCGCTGGTCCTGCGCGGCGCGCCCGGCCCCAGCGAACGCACCCGTCAGCGCGTCCTGAAGGCGGCCGCCGACCTGGGTTACCGGCCCGACCGCAACGCCAGCCTGCTGGCCCGCAGACGCACCCGGCTGCTCGGCGTCATGGTCAACATCCACAGCCCCTTCCACGCCGAACTGGTCGAGCATCTGCACACGGCCGCCGAGGCGGTCGGCTACGACCTGGCCCTGAGCACCCAGACCCGCACCCGCGGCGAGGACACCGCCGTGGACACCCTCCTCGCCTTCCGCAGCGAGGCGCTCATCCTCCTCGGCCCGGCCGCCCCCGCCGCCACGCTCACCGCCCTCGACCGGAAGGTGCCCGTCATCGCCGTCGGCCGCCGGATCACGGGCGCCGCGCTGGATGTGGTGCGCACCGCGGACGACGACGGAGTCGGCCGGGTCGTCGACCATCTGGTGGGCCTCGGCCACCGCTCGATCGCCTATGTCGACGGCGGCCGGGGCGTCATCGCCACCGACCGGCGCCGCGGCTACCGCACCGCCATGCGCCGCCACGGGATGGACGGGCACAGCCGTGTGCTGCCCGGCGACCACACCGAACAGTCGGGGGAACGGGCCGCCCGCCACCTCCTCGACGACGGCGAACCGCCCACCGCCGTGGTGGCGTTCAACGACCAGTGCGCCATCGGCGTCCTCACCGCCCTCACCCGCGCCGGGGTCGCCGTCCCGCGCGAGATGTCCGTGGCCGGCTACGACGACGACGCCCTCTCCCGGCTGAGCTGCTTCGACCTGACCACGGTCAGCCAGGGCGCCGAGGAACAGGCCCGGCGTGCGGTGGCCGCCGCGGTCGAGCGCCTCGACCAGGGGCGCACCACGCCCCGCGAGGTCGTCCTCCCGCCCCGGCTCGTGGTGCGGGGTTCCACGGGGGCCGTACACAAGGGTCGAAAAGACAACCGAAATTTTCGCTCCTGAACAGAGCCGCACACCCATTGACGCGCGGGATCCGAACTGGCGACACTTCGGGCCAGCAGTCCAACAGAATCCACCAGACTCCCACAGGATGTTTCATGGTGTCCCGCGCTGCCCGTACCCTCCTTCTGCCCTCGCTCGTCCTGTTCACGATGGTCGTGAGCATCCTCACCGCCCCGCCCAGCCCCGCACAGAGCGGAGCGCCGTCCGCGGCCCCGCGGGCGCCCCAGTACGCCGGCTATCTCTTCACCTACTTCACCGGTGAGGGGACGGCCGACGGCGAACAGATACGGATGGCGCTCAGCCGCGGCAACGACCCGCTGCACTGGCGCGAGTTGAACGCCGGCAAGCCCGTCCTCACCTCCTCCCTCGGCCAGAAGGGGCTGCGCGACCCGTTCGTCATCCGCTCCCCCAAGGGCGACAAGTTCTATCTGATCGCCACCGATCTGCGGATGTATCAGAACTCCAGCGGCTCCTGGGACCAGGTGCAGCGCACCGGCAGTAAGTCGATCATGGTGTGGGAGTCGACGGACCTGGTCAACTGGACCGACCAGCGCCTGGTCAAGGTCTCGCCGGACACGGCGGGCAACACCTGGGCGCCCGAGGCGTACTACGACGAGGAGCTCGGCGAGTACGTCGTCTTCTGGGCCTCGAAGCTCTACGCCGAGGACGACCCGAACCACACCGGCAACACGTACAACAAGATGCTGTACGCGACGACGAAGGACTTCCGCAGCTTCAGCGCGCCCAAGGTGTGGAACGACCCCGGCTACTCGGTCATCGACTCCACGGTCATCAAGGACAAGGGCACCTACTACCGGTTCACCAAGGACGAGCGCGACCCGTCCTCCGGCACGCCCTGCTCGAAGTTCATCACGGCCGAGAAGTCCACCTCCCTGACGGACACCTCGTACGACTTCGTCGCCGACTGCATCGGCAAGGGCGCGATCGACCGCGGCGAAGGGCCGACGATCTTCAAGTCGAACACCGAGAACAAGTGGTACCTGTTCATCGACGAGTTCGGCGGCCGCGGCTACATCCCGTTCGAGACCACCGACCTCGCCTCGGGCAAGTGGACGCCGTCCGAGAACTATCAGCTGCCCGCCAGCCCCCGGCACGGCACCGTGCTCCCCGTGACGCAGGCGGAGTACGACCGGCTGCTGAGCGCCTACCCGGCGTCTGCCGCCTCGCTCGCCGATGTCACGGCGCCAGGCCAGAACGGGTATGCCATCGTCACCGAGGCGAGCGGAAAGGTGGTGCTGCCGATGGATCCGAAGGCAGATCTCCGCCGGCTGGCGCCCCGCTTCGCGCTCCCGGCCGGCGCCACCCTCAGCCCGTCCTCCGGCACCCGGCGGGACTTCCGCACGGCGCGGACGTACACGCTGAAGACCGCCGACGGGACGACCCGCGACTGGACCGTCGAGGCGGTGCCGATGCGCAGCCCGGTGCTGCCCGGCCTGAACGCCGACCCGGACATCCAGTACTTCGACGGCCGCTACTGGATCTACCCGACGACCGACGGGTTCCGCGGCTGGAGCGGGACCAGGTTCACGGCGTACTCCTCGAAGGACCTGGTCAACTGGAAGAGCCACGGCGTCATCCTGGATCTCGGCCCCGATGTGAGCTGGGCGGACACCAACGCCTGGGCGCCCGCGATGGCCGAGCGCGACGGCAAGTACTACTTCTACTTCTGCGCCGAGCAGCAGATCGGAGTCGCGGTCGCCGACTCCCCCGCCGGTCCGTTCAAGGACGCGCTGGGCAAGCCGCTGGTGGCCAAGGGGCAGTTCGCCGGCCAGATGATCGACCCGGCGGTGTTCACGGACGATGACGGCCAGGCGTATCTGTACTGGGGCAACGGCCAGGCGTACGGGGTGCCGCTGAACGCCGACATGACGTCCTTCGACGCGTCGAAGGTGCAGAAGTTCACCCCGGAGAACTTCCGGGAGGGCTCCTTCGTCGTCAAGCGCAAGGGCACCTACTACCTGATGTGGTCCGAGGACGACACCCGCAGCGAGGACTACCACGTCGCCTACGCCACCGGGGCCACACCGCTGGGCCCGTGGACCAAGCGGGGCACCATCCTCTCCAAGCGCCCGGAGTACGGGATCAAGGGGCCCGGCCACCACTCGGTGGTCAACGTCCCCGGCACGGACGACTGGTACATCGCCTACCACCGGTTCGCCGTGAACGGCCCCGGGAAGGCGGGCGGCGACGGCACCCACCGCGAAACCACCCTCGACCGCATGGAGTTCGCGGCCGACGGGACGATCAAGCCGGTGGTGCCGACCCTGGAGTCCGTCACCCCGGTCCGCGGCCGCTGACCGGTTCCCGGGGGCGGTGCGGATCGGACACCGCCCCCGGGCCCGGACCTCAGGCCACGGGCTCCTTCTCCCGCGCCTCCGCCACGGGGGCGGGGCGAGCCAGCAGGCGGGCAGTCAAGAGGGCGCCGATCACCAGGACCAGCGTGCTGATCGCCAGCGCGAGGGCATAGCCGTTGTCGAAGGCGTCGCGCGCCGCCTCCAGCAGGGAGTCGGCCTGGTCGGCGGGGAGCCGGGCGGCGGCCGCGTGGGCCTGGTCCAGGCCGTCCTCCGCCGCGGCGGGCGCGCCGGCGGGCAGGTGGACGGTGGCGGTGTAGAGGGAGCCGAGCAGGCTGCCGAGAATCGCGACGCCGGACAGGCTGCCGAGCTCGTACGACACCTCCTCGACGGAGGCGGCCATCCCGGCCCGGTGCGCGGGCGCGTTGCCCATGATGGCGGCCGAGGCCGCGGTCATCGCCAGGCCCATGCCGGCCCCGAGGAGCAGCAGCCCGGGCACCAGCCATGCGGGATGGTCGGGGATCGGCAGCGGGATCGGCGCCGCGCCCGGGGTCAGCAGCAGGACCAGCAGCGCTCCGGCGGCGCTGACCAGCAGCCCGCCGACGATCAGCGGCCGGGGGCCGTGGCGGTGGACCAGGCCGCCCGCGACCGCTCCGGTGGGCAGTGAGCCGGCCGCGACCACCGCCACCAGCAGCCCGGTCTCCAGCGGGCCGAGCCCGACGACCAGTTGCAGCCGCTGGGTCAGGACCAGCTGGATCCCGGCGATCCCGAACATCGCCAGCGCGGCAGCGACGATCCCGGACATGATGCGCGGATCGCGCAGCAGCGCGAAGTCCAGCAGCGGATGCTCCTGGCGGCGCTGCCGGCGGATGAAGAACACAAAGCCGACCGCCGCGACCACCAGCGCCACGGCGATGTGCGTCGCCTCTCCGCCCGGCCTCGCGGCCTCCTTCACGGCGTACACCAGCCCGACCAGACCGGCCATGACCTGCGCGGACGCGATCGGGTCCCAGGGCTTGTCCGAGCGGCCCGAGGCACCGGGGGCGAGGATCGCCCCGGCGACCAGGGCGACGGCCACCACGGGGACGTTGATCAGGAAGGCCGAGCCCCACCAGAAGTGTTCCAGCAGCAGTCCGCCCAGGATCGGGCCCAGCGCGATGCCGATCACCGACACCGTGCCCCAGATGCCGATCGCCACATTGCGCTCCCGCTCGTCCTCGAAGGTGGTGCGGATCAGCGAGAGCGTGGCGGGCATCATCGCGGCCGCGCCCACCGCGAGAAACGCCCGCGCCGCGATGAGCACGGCGGCCGACGGGGCGAACGCCGCCACCGACGAGGCGATGCCGAACAGGGCCAGGCCGGCGAGGAACATGCGCTTGTGGCCGACGCGGTCGCCGAGCGTGCCCGCGCCCAGCAGCAGGCCCGCCATCACCAGCGGATACGCGTTGATGATCCACAGCTTCTGCGAGGCGGTCGCGTGCAGATCCTCGGTCAGCGTGGGGAGCGCCGTGTAGAGGACCGTGTTGTCCACGGAGATCAGCAGCAGCCCCACGGATACGGTCGCCAGCAGCCACCAGCGTCGCGCACCGTTCATCGTCCACCCGTCCCGTCCATGTCGCATACCCGCAACTGTACCATCCAGAAGGTACAGTTACTCGGCGTCGAGGTAGTCCCGCAGCGCCTGCGAGCGTGAGGGATGGCGCAGCTTGGACATCGTCTTGGCCTCGATCTGGCGGATGCGCTCGCGGGTCACCCCGTAGACCTGGCCGATCTCCTCCAGGGTCCGCGCCCGGCCCCCGAGGAGTCCGTACCGCAGGGAGATGATCCCGGCCTCGCGCGGGGTCATCTCCGCCAGGATGCTCTGGATGGTCTCCCGGAGCAGGCCGAACGTGACCATGTCCCAGGGCGAGGGCGAGTCGCCGTCCACGATGACGTCACCGAACTCGGTGCCGCTGTCCTCGGCGAACGCCATGTCCAGCGAGACGGGCTCCTTGGAGTAGCCCTGGAGCTGGATCAGCCGCTCCAGCGGCAGGCCCGCCTTCTCCGCCAGTTCCTCGGGCGTGGGCTCCACCCCGGTGTCCTGCATCAGCTCCCGCCGGGTCCGGGCCACCCGGTTCATGATCTCGACGGTGTGCACGGGTACCCGGATGGTGCGGCTCTGGTCGGCGAGGGCGCGGGTGACCGCCTGCTTGATCCACCAGGTCGCGTACGTGGAGAACTTGAAGCCCTTGGCGTAGTCGAACTTCTCCACGGCCCTGATCAGCCCGGTGTTGCCCTCCTGGATCAGGTCCAGGAGCTGAAGCCCGCGCCCGGTGAACCGCTTGGCGACGGAGACCACCAGGCGCAGGTTCGCCTCGATGAGATGGGCCTTCGCCCGCCGCCCGTCCTCGGCGAGCACGGTCAGCTCCCAGCGGATCTGCGGATCGAGGAGGGGCTCCTCGGCGAGCCGCTGTTCGGCGTACAGACCGGCTTCGATCCGCTTCGCCAGCTCCACCTCCTGCTCGGCGGTGAGCAGCCGGACCCGGGCGATGAGCCGCAGATAGTCCCGGACCTGGTCGACGGGGCCGTGGTCCACGGGGAGCCGGGGTTCGGGCGCGTCGGTGTCGTCGGCCTCCGCGGGCCGGAACTCCTCCGGGTCCCAGGCCTGGGCCGCCGCCCTCTCCAGCACGCTCATGAGGCCCCCAGCAGCCCGCCCAGGAACCGCCCGGTGTGCGACCGCGGATGGGCCGCGATCTGTTCCGGGGTGCCCTCGGCGATCACCTCACCGCCCCGGTGTCCGCCCTCGGGGCCCATGTCGATCAGCCAGTCGGCCGACTTGATCACATCGAGGTTGTGCTCGATGACCACGATCGTGTTGCCGCCGTCGACCAGCCGCTGGACCACCGTCAGCAGCCGGTCGACATCCGCGACATGGAGCCCCGTGGTGGGTTCGTCCAGCACATAGAGGGTGCGGCCGCGGGTGCGCCGCTGGAGCTCGGCGGCGAGCTTGACGCGCTGCGCCTCGCCGCCGGACAGGGTGGTGGCGGGCTGGCCCAGCTTGACGTAGCCCAGGCCGACGTCGTGCAGGGTCCTCAGGTGGCGGGAGATGATCTGGTGTCCGTCGAAGAACCCCAGGCTCTCCTCCACGGTCATGGCCAGGACGTCCGCGATGGACTTGCCCTTGTAGTGCACGTCGAGCGTCTCGCGGTTGTACTGCGCGCCGTGGCAGACCTCGCACGGGACGTACACATCCGGCAGGAAGTTCATCTCGACCTTGATGGTGCCATCGCCGAAGCAGTGCTCGCAGCGGCCGCCCTTGACGTTGAAGGAGAACCGGCCCGGCTGGTAGCCGCGCACCTTCGCCTCCGGGGTCTGGGCGAACAGCTTGCGCAGATGGTCGAGGACGCCCGTGTACGTGGCTGGGTTGGAGCGGGGGCTGCGGCCGATCGGCGACTGGTCGACCTGGACCACCTTGTCGATGTGCTCGATTCCGGTGACGGCGCGGTGGCGGCCGGGCACCTTGTGCGCGCGCTGGATCCGCTGCGCCAGGGAGGTCTGAAGGATGTCGTTGACCAGCGTCGACTTCCCGGAGCCCGAGACGCCGGTGACGGCGACGAACAGGCCGAGCGGGAATGACACCGTGACACCCCGCAGGTTGTGCTCGGAGGCGTCGTGCACGGTGATCGCGCGGCCCTCGGCCGGCTCCCGCCGCCGCTCGGGGACGCGTATCGCGCGCCGCCCGGACAGATAGGCGCCGGTCAGGGACTCCGCGTGGGCCAGCAGCTCCGCGACGGTGCCCGAGTGCACCACATGGCCGCCGTGTGCGCCCGCGCCCGGCCCGATGTCCACGGCCCAGTCCGCCGCCTTCAGGGTCTCCTCGTCGTGCTCGACCACGATCACCGTGTTGCCGCGGTCGCGCAGCCGCTTCAGCGTCTCGATGAGCCGCTGGTTGTCGCGCTGGTGCAGCCCGATGGACGGCTCGTCCAGCACATACAGCACCCCGGTCAGCCCGGCCCCGATCTGGGTCGCCAGCCGGATCCGCTGCGCCTCCCCGCCGGAGAGGGAGGCGGCGGGCCGGTCGAGCGAGAGATAGTCCAGGCCCACGTCGAGCAGGAACCGCAGCCGCTCGCCGATCTCGGCGAGCACGGCCTCGGCGATCCGCCGCTCGCTGTCCGTCAGCTCCAACCCCTGGGCGAAGGCGGCGAGCTGGTCCAGCGGCAGGGCGGAGGCCTGGGCGATGTTCCGGCCGCCGACCGTGACGGCCAGCACGCCGGGCGCCAGCCGGGCACCCGAGCAGGCCGGACACGGCACCTCGCGCATATAGCCGGCGAACCGGTCCTGGGAGGCCCCGGACTCGGCGCCCTCGGCGTAGCGGCGCTCGATGTGCGGGATGACGCCCTCGAACCGCGACAGATGCGACCGCTCGCGGCCGAACCGGTTCCGGTACGAGATGTGCAGCCGCCGCTCCGACCCGTTCAGCACCATGGTCCGCACGTCGGCGGGCAGTTGGCGCCACGGCGTGCCGGTGTCGAAACCGGCCTCGGCGGCCAGGGCGTCCAGCAGCCGGGCGAAGTAGTCGGCGCCGCTGGTGTTGGTCCAGGGCGCGATGGCGCCCTCGGCCAGCGACTTGGTGTCGTCCGGGACGACGAGGGAGGGGTCGACCTCCATCCGCGAGCCGAGGCCCGTGCAGGCGGGACAGGCGCCCCAGGGCGCGTTGAAGGAGAACAGCCGGGGCTCCAGCGACTCCAGACCGACGTCATGGGAGCGCGGGCAGGCCATCTTCTCCGAGAACACCAGCTCCCGTTCGCCATCGGCGGGGTCCCGGTCCACGAACTCGACCCGCAGCACACCGCCGGCGAGACCGAGCGCGGTCTCCACGGACTCCGTCAGCCGCTGCCGGATCCCCGGCTTGACGGCCACCCGGTCCACCACCACATCGATGGAGTGTTTCTTGCGCTTGTCCAGCGCGGGCGGCGTGGCGAGCGCGAGAACCCGGCCGTCGACCCGGACCCTGCTGAACCCGTCGGTGGTCAACTGCCTGAAGATCTCGGCGTGTTCGCCCTTGCGGTCGCGGACGACCGGAGCGAGCACCTGGAAGCGGGTGCCCTCGTCCTCGGCGAGCAGCCGGTCGACGATCCGCTGCGGCGTCTGCCGGCTGACCGGCTCGCCGCACTCGGGGCAGTGGGGGCGGCCGATCCGCGCGTACAGCAGCCGCAGGTGGTCGTAGACCTCGGTGATGGTGCCGACCGTGGAGCGCGGGTTGCGGCTCGATGTCTTCTGGTCGATGGCGATGGCCGGGGACAGCCCCTCGATTACATCGACGTCCGGCTTGTCGAGCTGCCCGAGGAACTGACGCGCGTACGCCGACAGCGACTCGACGTAGCGCCGCTGCCCCTCCGCGAAAATGGTGTCGAACGCAAGGCTTGATTTACCGGATCCCGATACGCCGGTGAATACGATCAGGGCGTCCCGGGGCAATTCGACGGAGACGTCGCGCAAATTGTGCTGGCGGGCACCCTTGACGACGAGCCGATTTCTCAATTTCGAACCTCAGACATTGCGCAAGCGGCCACGCCGGAATACATCCAGCGGCGGATGAGAACTGCCGAGATTCCACGGTAACAGCGCGTCAACGCTGGTGAAGGCCTATGCGTGGACCCCTTTCGGTGTGATGAATATCGCCCTTGACGAAGAAGTCGACGATGTGGGCAATGGAATCCGAAAGGCGCCCGGAAAAATTCGCGATCGGCTTGCTTTCCCGGCGAATCCGTGAGCAATGGCGCGGGCGCCGGGCCGCTCTCTGCGGGACATCGGGCACCCTGTGTCCTATGACGCCGTCCATCTGCTGTCCCAGGCGGTCGGCCAGGCCCGGCTGCACGACCCCGACGTCAACCGGGAGTCGGCCCTCATCGCCCTCGGCGCCGGTGTCACCTTCGACGGAGCCACCGGCTATGTCTCTTACGACCAGGGCAGCAACGCACCGCCCCGCGACAAGACCCTGGTCCTGCTGCGCCAGCTGGGACAGCGGCCGGAGGCCGTGGTGGCCTGCGGGGCGTACCGGCAGGGGGCGTCGAGCCGCGAGGCGGGCCCGCCCTGCGCGCGCTGACCCGGCTCGTCGACGCCCACGACGTCCAGCCCGGCGGACGGGACTACGAGCGTGGACGGCTGCTGATGGCGGAGGACGTCAACGCGGCGATCCGGGGCGCCGTCGCGGCGGGCGCCACCGACATCACCGTCAACGACGCACACGGCTCGATGCGCCGGAGACCCTGCATCCGGCGGCGCGCCTCGTCCGGGGCAGGTCCAAGCACATGGGCATGCTCGAAGGTCTCACCTCCGAGCACGACGCCATGATCTGCGTGGGCTACCACGCGCGGGCGGGTGCGCTCGGGGTGCTGAGCCACAGCTTCATGGGCCACGAGATCGAGGACATCTGGCTGGACGGCCGGCCCGTGGGCGAGATCGGTCTGGCGCACGCCACCGCGGCGGCCCTGGGCGTGCCGATGGCGGCTCTTACCGGTGACGACAGCGCGTGCGCGGAGACGGCGGAGTGGGACGCGTCCGTCACCACGGTTGCCGTGAAGTACGCCCGCGACCGCTTCGCGGCGGAGCTGCGCCCGGCGGACGAAGCCCGTGCGGCCATCGAGAAGGCGGTCGCCGCCGCGCTCGCCACGCCGCGGGCGGCGCTGCCGGTGGCCTCGGGCCCGGCCACCCTCAGCGTCCGCTGGCAGTCGGCCTCGGTGGCCTCCACCCTCCTCGGCATTCCGGGGGTCACCGCGACGGACACCCGGACCGTCCAGGCGCGGGGCGCGCTGCCGGGCCTGTACCGGCTCTTCGGCGTGTGGATGCGGGTGGCGGCCTCCCTGACCGACCAGCCGCCGTACTGCTGACGGGCGGCCCGTAAGCGGGTCCGCCCGCCGTCTCCAGGGGCACGGCGGCGGTCGCCCAACTCGGCGCTTGCATGAACATGCGTGGTCATGCATACTTCTGCCGTGTCCAAAGTTCTCACCTCCCTGCCTGTCGGCGAGCGCGTCGGGATCGCCTTCTCCGGTGGTCTCGACACCTCGGTAGCCGTCGCGTGGATGCGCGACAAGGGTGCGGTGCCGTGCACCTACACCGCTGACATCGGCCAGTACGACGAGCCCGATATCGCCTCGGTGCCGGGGCGCGCCACGGCCTATGGCGCGGAGGTCGCCCGGCTGGTCGACTGCCGCGCGGCCCTCGTGGAAGAGGGTCTCGCGGCCCTGGCCTGCGGGGCGTTCCACATCCGGTCCGGTGGCCGCAGCTACTTCAACACCACCCCGCTCGGGCGGGCGGTAACCGGCACGCTGCTGGTACGCGCCATGCTCGAGGACGATGTCCAGATCTGGGGCGACGGCTCCACCTTCAAGGGCAATGACATCGAGCGGTTCTACCGCTACGGTCTGCTGGCCAACCCCTCCCTGCGGATCTACAAGCCGTGGCTGGACGCCGACTTCGTCAGCGAGCTCGGCGGCCGCAAGGAGATGTCGGAGTGGCTGGTCGCCCACGGTCTGCCCTACCGGGACAGCACGGAGAAGGCCTACTCCACCGACGCCAACATCTGGGGCGCGACGCACGAGGCCAAGGCGCTCGAGCACCTCGACACAGGCATCGAGCTCGTCGAGCCGATCATGGGCGTGCGGTTCTGGGACCCGTCCGTCGAGATAGCGGCCGAGGACGTCACCATCGGCTTCGAGCAGGGCCGGCCGGTGACGATCAACGGCAAGGAGTTTGCCTCCGCCGTCGATCTGGTGCTGGAGGCCAACGCCATCGGCGGCCGCCATGGCCTGGGCATGTCCGACCAGATCGAGAACCGTGTGATCGAGGCCAAGAGCCGCGGCATCTACGAGGCCCCGGGCATGGCGCTGCTGCACGCGGCGTACGAGCGGCTGGTCAACGCGATCCACAACGAGGACACCGTCGCCACGTACCACACCGAGGGCCGGCGGCTCGGCAGGCTGATGTACGAGGGCCGCTGGCTGGACCCGCAGGCGCTGATGGTGCGCGAGTCGCTTCAGCGCTGGGTCGGCGCGGCGATCACCGGCGAGGTGACCCTGCGGCTGCGGCGCGGTGAGGACTACTCCATCCTGGACACCTCCGGGCCGGCGTTCAGCTACCACCCGGACAAGCTCTCCATGGAGCGGACCGAGGACTCCGCCTTCGGGCCGGTGGACCGGATCGGCCAGCTGACCATGCGCAACCTCGACATCGCCGACTCCCGCGCCAAGCTCGAGCAGTACGCGGGGCTCGGGATGGTCGGCAACTCCCACCCGGCGCTGATCGGTGCCGCGCAGGCGGCCTCGACCGGGCTGATCGGTGCGATGCCCAAGGGCGCGGCCGAGGCGATCGCCGCCTCGGACGGCCAGGTGTCGAACGACGACCAGCTGCTCGACCGCGCCGCGATGGAGTTCGGCGCCGACTGACCGGCCCCGGTCACTCACGCATCACGCGGCGGCCCTCGCCCGGTTTCTTCCGGGTGAGGGCCGCCGCGTTTCCCGTTCCGCTTCCTTCCGCGGGCGCGGGCGGTTCAGGGGAAGCTGACGTTCTGGGCCAGGGAGAGCCGGCTGGAGTAGTTGACGGTGTTGGTGGCGCGGCGCATATACGCCCGCCAGGCGTCGGAGCCCGACTCACGGCCGCCCCCGGTCTCCTTCTCGCCGCCGAAGGCGCCGCCGATCTCCGCACCGGAGGTGCCGATGTTGACGTTGGCGATGCCGCAGTCGGAGCCCTCCGCGGACAGGAAGATCTCGGCTTCCCGCTGGTCGCGGGTGAAGATGCTGGACGACAGGCCCTGCGGGACGTCGTTGTGCAGCGCGATGGCCTCGTCGAGGGTGTCGTAGGTCAGCACGTACAGGATCGGGGCGAACGTCTCCTCCCGTACGACGCCGGTCTGCTCGGCGACGCGGACGACGGCAGGCTCGACGTACGCGGCCCGGGGCGCGGTGTCGGCCAGCCGCCGGTCGCCGCCCGCCTGGATCTCGCCGCCCTGGGCCCGCGCGCGGGCCAGGGCGTCGCGCATGCCGTCGAGGGCCGCGGTGGAGATGAGCGGGCCGACCAGCGTGGTCCCGTCGAAGGGGTCGCCGATGGGGAGCTTCCGGTAGGCGGCGGCCAGGCGCTCGACAAGGCCGTCGGCGATGTCCCGGTGGACGATGAGGCGGCGCAACGTGGTGCAGCGCTGTCCCGCCGTACCGGCCGCCGCGAAGACGATGCCCTGGACGGCGAGGTCCAGGTCGGCGGAGGGGGCGACGACGGCCGCGTTGTTGCCGCCGAGTTCCAACAGGCTGCGGCCGAAGCGGGCCGCGACGCGGGGGCCGACCTCGCGCCCCATGCGGGTGGAGCCGGTGGCGCTGACGAGCGCGACCCGGGGGTCGTCGACGAGCGTCTCGCCGATGGTGCGGTCGCCGAGCAGGAGGCGGTGCACGTCGCGGGGCGCGCCGGTCTCCTCGGCGGCCCGGGCCAGCAGATGGGCGCAGGCCAGGGAGATCAGCGGGGTCAGCTCGGACGGCTTCCAGACGACGGTGTCGCCGCAGACGAGGGCGATGGCGGTGTTCCAGGACCACACGGCGGCGGGGAAGTTGAACGCCGAGATGACGCCGGCCACGCCGAGCGGGTGCCAGGTCTCGGCGAGACGGTGGCCGGGACGCTCGGAGGCGATGGTGCGCCCGTACAGCTGGCGGGACAGGCCTACCGCGAACTCGCAGATGTCGATCATCTCCTGCACCTCGCCGAGCGCCTCGGAGCGGATCTTGCCCGCTTCGATGGTCACGAGGTCGGCCAGGTCGCTCTTGTGCTCGCGCAGCGATTCGCCCAGCCGGCGGACGAGTTCACCGCGGCGCGGGGCGGGTGTGGTGCGCCAGGTGAGGAAGGCCGCGCGGGTGGCCGCGAGGGCCTGGTCGGCGTCACGGGCGGTGGAGGCCGTCAGGCCGAGGAGGTTCTCCCCGGTGATGGGCGTCCGGGCGGGGAGGCCGGTCCCTTCCGGGACGGTGACACCGATGCGCTCGAGGGCGGTCAGCGCGCGTGCGCGCAGGTCGTCGGTGGTGGGCAGTGCGGTGCTCGGCATGAGGGGTCCTCGTGGGTGTGAGAGGTCAGCGAAGCGTGCCGTCGAGTTCCAGCTCGCCGGCGACCCGCGCCAGGGAGCGGTTCTGCTGCTGCTCATAGAGGGCGTAGGGGTCCAGGACCTCGTGTCCGATGGCTTCCGAGAGCCATCCGGCGTCGTACGCGGTGCCCTCGTGGTCGTTGTTCCGCGTGCCCTCGCCGCTGAGGTTGGACTGGAAGATCCCGGCCGCGGAGCGGGGCAGGAAGTCCTCGTAGACGATGGGCTCGGCGCGCACCCAGCCGCGCTCCACCAGGGCGCCGAGGTCGGCGGGCGGGCGGCTGCCGTCCCGTGGCCGGCCGGGGGCCACCCGGTAGGTGAAGTAGGCGAGGCCTTGGGCGGCGAGCTCCCGCTCGGCGCCGGGCATGTGCCGTTCCCACACGGCGCGGGCGAGGTCGCCGCGGTCGGCCTCGGGGTGGTCGGCCGCCCGCTGGTCGACCAGGGTGAGGAGTCGGTCGTAGAGGGCGCGGCCTTCCCGGGTGAGGGCGATGCCGCGGGCCTCGACCTCGCCGAAGCGCACCCGCAGGGCGCCGCTGACGACACTGCCGTCGGGGGTGCGGTGGGCGCGGGGCTCGGCGAGGGCGCGGAAGGAGGTCTGGCGCAGCAGGACGTCGGGGCCCCGCCACTTCGGCGGGCCCTGGATGGTGTCGATCATCTCGATGCCGCGCTCGGTCATCCGCCGGTAGAGCTCGTCGATGTCCAGCACGCGCGGGGTGAGGTGGTTGATGTGGGTGCTGCGGACCCCGCCGATGTCGGCTGCGACCGCGGAGATCCGCTCCAGGGTCTCGTACCACGCCGCCTCGACGGGCTCGGGTGACAGCTCGAAGGCGTGCACGGCGAGCCGCAGAAAGCGCTCGGCGTCCGCCTCGGGCAGCTCCCGCTCCGCCGCGGCGCGGTCGGCGAGGGCGAGCAGCTTTGCGGGGAACAGTTCACGGCCGGCGAGGAAGGTTTCCAGGCGGGAGCGGAGGTCGGCGTCGAAGAACCGCGGGTCGGCGGGGGTGAGCATGGAGGTGAAGACCCGGAAGGGGTTGCGGGCCAGCTCCTCGCCGTCGACGGGCCGGAAGGCGGTCGAGACGACGGGGACGGCGCTGGCGGCGGCCTCGCGCAGGTCGTAGAAGCCGACCGGGTGCATGCCCAGGGCGGCGAAGACGCGGGCGACCTGCCGCAGCTCATCCGGGGTGCCGACCCGGATGGCGCCATGGCGCTCGGCGGTCACCCGGCCGATGGATCCCAGGCGCTCGGCGTCGGCGCCCCGGGCGCGCAGGACGTCCTCGTTGACCTCCCGTGAGACATCCACCAGCGTGGTGTAGGCGGGGACCTCCTGCCCGTACATCTCCGAGAGCCGCGCGGCGAAGGCGGCCCGCAGCCGCCATTGGCTGATCATCGATTCCTGGCCTTTCGGTCGGGGGTTCACACCACGGTTCAGACCACATGGGCCTCGGGCCGGGTCCCGGTGCCGGCGCGCCGCGCACCGCGGTCACCGGCATCGACGGCGCGCGAAGCGGCCCCCCGGGGGCGCCGGCACGTCGTGGAACTCAGCCGTCGAGCAGGGCGCGCACCCACCGGTCTTCGCGCCGCTCGATGTATTCGGCGTCGCTTCGCCAGGCATCGCCGTGGCCCTCGGCCCACAGGGTCGCCCACGGCTGGTTGCCCCGGGCGGCCTGGTCGCGCAGGAAGTCGTGCATGGCACGCGTACGGCGCCCCAGCAGGGGGACCAGCCGACGGCGCTCGGCTTCGTCCAGGCCGTACGCGTCCGCGAAAACCCGCAGCCGCTCCGCGGCATCCCGGCGTCGCCAATCCGGGTGCGCGGACAGCGGGATGAAACCGTGCATGGCGTACGCGACATCCCACAGGCGGGACCCCGGGCCTGCGGTGTCCCAGTCGATGAAGGCCCACTGGTCCTCGTCACCGACCACGAGATTCCACGGGGCGAGGTCCTGATGGGCGATGATGTCGCCGCTCTCGGCGGGCATCAGCACCTGCCAGCGCGCGTCGGGCGGCGGCGTGAAGTCCCGCACGGCCTCGTGGTAGTCCCTGATCAGCCGTGCCACGCGGGCCAGTCGCCGGGCGGGCTCCAGAGCCCAGAACCGGTCGGGCCACACCACCTGTCCCGGCATGAAGGTCAGGACCTCGCGCCCCTGATCGTCGATGCCCAGGGGGCGGGGAGCCGCCCGGAACCCCACCTCGTGGAGATGGGCCAGCAGGGCGTGCACCGCGGGAGTCCACGGCCCGACCGGGCGGCGGACGGTGTCTCCGACACGGACGACGCCAGCGCTGACGTTCCCGCCGGACAGCGGCTGTTCTTCATCGTGATACACGGAGACAGTGTGCCCAGTTGCGCGGCGCCACACCTCGCGCACGCTGACGCGCCGGTGGGCGCCGTTGGCCCCTCGGACACTTACCGGGGTAAACCGGGCACATGGCACTCACCCGGCTGGACGCCCGGCTCCTCGCCCAGGACCAATTCCCCGGAATCGGCGACGGCCTCGGCCACAACGACGGCTGGCTGGTGCGCGACCGCGCGAACTGGCTGGTGGCGGAGGCCGAGGACGGCATCGTGGCGGGCCGTGTCGCCCAGGACACCTCCCGCGTCTTCGCCGAGCGCCGTCACCGTCTACGAGCCGGACGGCCGGGTGCGCTGGGTGTACGCGCACCTTCCCTGGCCCGACCGGACGATCGGCTCGGGAGCCTGCTGCCCCGACGCTGCCGTCCGCCTCCGTGGGCCATATGTTCCAGCAGTCCCTCACGGACCCCGCTCAGCTGTTCCTCGACTGGTGGGAGGGCGATGTCCTGCGCGCCCAACAGATCGGCATGACGGAGGAGCCGTTCGCCGGGCTGAGCCTGGGCGGGGCGTTTCTGAAGCTGGACGTGGGCGGGGAGTGGCTGAGCCGGTACGCGCCCGGGCAGGCCGATGTCACCGTGGAGGCGAAGGACGTGCTCCCCGACGGGCTGCGCTTCGTCGGCTTCCGCCCCGGGTTCCTGGACCGGGACCGCGTCCTGGTGGCCGTGGCCGAGGAGCAGTGGTCGCCGGAGGCCTGGCACCTCATCTGCGACGGCCACACCCTGGTGCCGCTCGCCGAGGTCGGCTACCCGGGAACCGGCTGCCTCGACCCGCTCGCGCTGGGCGACGGCACCTGGCTGACGGCGCACGGCGACACCGTACGGCGCTGGCGCAGCGCCTGATCGCGGGTGCGTCCGGCCCGGGTGCGCCGACCCGGGTGCGCCGGCCGGTCACGCGCCGGAGGCGGCCCTGCCGAGGAAGCGGATGTGGGGGCGTCCCTCCGGCCCGTCGGAGGTGACGACGGAGCGCACACCGTAGACGTCCGCGATGAGGTCCTCGGTGAGGACGTCGTGCGGCGTACCGCGGGCCACGACGCGGCCGGCCTTCAGGACCACCAGCCGGTCGCAGTACATCGCCGCCAGGTTCAGGTCGTGGAGGGCGATGACGGTGGTCACGGGCAGGGCCGCGACGAGGGACAACAGGTCCAGCTGGTGCTGGATGTCGAGGTGGTTGGTCGGCTCGTCCAGCAGGAGTTCGCGCGGCTCCTGGGCGAGCGCCCGGGCGATCTGGGCACGTTGGCGTTCGCCGCCGGACAGCGTGTGCCAGGACTGGTCGGCCCGGTCGGCGAGCCCGGTCCGCTCGAGGGCGCCGCGTACCGCGTTCTCGTCCGCCGCCGACGGCGCCGACCAGGCGCGGCGGTGCGGGATCCGGCCGAGGCCCACGACATCCCGTACGGTCAGCTCGGCCTGGGTCACGGCGTCCTGTTCGACGACGGCGACACGCCGGGCGACCGTCCTGCGCGGCAGGTCGCCGAGCGGGTGGCCGTCGAGGGCGACGACGCCGGAGGACGGGGCCAGCACCCCGGCCAGCAGCCGCAGCAGGGTGGACTTGCCGGAGCCGTTGGGCCCGAGCAGCCCCGTGCAGGAGCCCGGTGGCGGGGCGATGTCGACGGCGTCCAGGACGAGTCGGCCGCCCGCGGTGCGCGCCAGCCGCTCCGCGCGCAGGCCGGTGGTCGTGGTGCCGGGGCCGCCGGTCATACGGTGGTCGCCTTCCGGGTGCGGTAGAGGATCAGGACGAACGCCGGTACGCCGATGAGCGAGGTGACCACGCCCACCGGCACCTCCTGCGGTTCGAGCACGGTGCGGGCCAGGGTGTCGACCCACACCAGGAACACCGCCCCGGCCAGCGCGGTGAGCGGCAGCAGACGGCCGTGGGCGGATCCGGCGAGGGCGCGGGCGGCGTGCGGGAGCACGAGCCCCACGAAGCCGATGGCCCCGGCGCAGCTGACCAGCGCCGCGGTCAGCAGCGCGGTGGCGGTCAGCAGGATCAGCCGGGTACGGGCCACGTCGACGCCGAGCGTGGCCGCCGCGTCCCGCCCGAACGCGAAGGCGTCGAGCGCGTGGGCGTGGACGGCGCACACCAGCAGGGTCACGGCCAGCACGGCCAGGCACACCCACACCTCGTCCCAGGTGGCGCCGCTGAGCGAGCCGAGCAGCCAGAACAGCACACCGCGGGTCTGTTCCGCGTCGGCCGCCGTCATCACCACGAAGGAGGTGAGGGCGGAGAACAGCTGCATCGCGGCGACCCCGGAGAGCACGATCCGGTCCGTCGTGCCGCCCAGGACATGGCTGAGCAGCAGGACGAGGATGAACGAGGCCAGGGCGCCGACGAAGGCGCCCGCCGAGATCGACACGGCCCCGCCGCCGACCCCCAGCACCACGACGAAGACCGCGCCCGTGGAGGCTCCGGAGGAGACGCCGAGCACAAAGGGGTCGGCGAGCGGGTTGCGCAGCATCGACTGCATCACCGCCCCGCACAGCGCGAGCCCCGCCCCGCACACCGCGGCGAGCAGGGTGCGCGGCAGCCGCAGGTCCCAGACGATTCCGGCCCGGATCGGCGTCAGGTCGGAGGTGCCCCAGCCCAGATGGGCGGCCACCACGGCCCAGACGTCGGCGACGCCGATGCTGGCCGGGCCGATGGTGATGGCCACCGCGACCGAGGCCAGCAGCGTGGCGAGCCCCGCCGCCCACAGCACGGCGCTCCTGAGCCGGCGGCTTCCGGGGGGCGCGGCTCGGCGAGGGGCCGTGTGGCGTGGCGTCACCTGGCTCGGTGTCACTTGGCGTGGCGTCACCTGGCGAGCCCGAACGCGCGCAGGGCGGCGGCGGTCTTCTCGATGCCCTCGACCGTGCGGATCGACGGGTTCATGGCCTGCCCGCTGAGCAGGACGTACCGCTTGTGCCTGACCGCGTCCATGGTCCGTGTGACCGGGTTGGACTCCAGGAACTCGATCTTCTTCGCGGCGGTCTCGGCCGACTCCTGCTCGCGTGAGAGATCGCCGATGACCAGGACATCGGGGTCGCGGTCCGCGATCGCCTCCCAGTTGATCTGGGGCCACTCGTCGTGGCGGTCGTCGAAGACGTTCTCGGCGCCCAGCGCCCGGGTGATGATGCCGGGCGCGCCACAGCAGCCGGCCAGGTACGGGGCGTCGGAGTTGGCGAACCAGAAGAGCATGGTGGTGCCGGAGGCGTCGATGTCCTCGGTCGCCGCCTTCACCCGGGCCTTCAGAGCGCCGATCAGCCGCTCGCCCCGCTTCTCCACCCCGAAGACCGTGGCGAGGTCCCGGATCTCCCGGTAGATGTTCTCCATGGTCAGCGGGGTGGCGCGGGAGCCGTCGCCGTCACCGGTGTTGTCCTTGGCGCAGTCGGCCGGGGAGACATAGGTGGGCACGCCCAGGTCCTCGAACTGCTGGCGCGTGGCCACGCCGCCCTTGCCCAGGGTGGACTCGAACGAGGCGGACACGAAGTCCGGCTCCTGGTCCAGCACCTTCTCGAACGAGGGGGCGTTGTCGGCGAGCCGGTCCACCGTGGCGTTGGCCTTCCGCAGGCCCTTCAGCACCGGGTCGGTCCAGGTGGCCGTGCCCGCCATGCGGTCGGCCAGGCCGAGCGAGAGCAGGATCTCGCTGCTGCCCTGGTTGAGCGACACCGCGCGCCGGGGCGGCCCGGCGATATGCACCGTGTGGCCGCAGTTGGTGAGCGTACGCGGATATCCGGCGGCGGCGCGGTCCGACGGCCGGTCGCCGTTCGGGGTGGCGTCGGCGCAGCCGGCCAGCGTCAGGGTCGTGGTCAGGAAGAAGGCGGTGAGACGGGCGGGGCGTGCTATCGGCACGGACGTTCCTCTGCATGACGGGGCTCAGCTGCGGAGCCGGTCGTACGGTGGTGTTTCCCAAGGCCGGTCCGGTGAGGGCCGCGGCACCCGGCCGGGGCCCGATGGGCACGGGCACGGCGGTGTCGGGTGTGTTCGGCCGTTGCCGGACGGTGTGTTCGGCCGTTAGCGGAGGAGCAGCGGCAGGGCGCCGGAGAGGACGGCCGGTGTGCTCGGCGCGGGCGCGGCGGACTGGGCCATGCTGAAAACCTCCTGGGGAACACGCGTCCCGGTTGTCGGTGCTCATACGACGGCGCAGGGTCTGACTCGCCCGGCGGCCGCCCCGCAGCACGGGGCCTCCGCCGGACACACAGTGGCGCGACCGTGCCGGATTCCCACCGGCTTCCGTCACGCCGTCGTTTGTCCATGAGACGTTAGCGCGCGCCGGGCCACGACCGCTACGCGGCACCGCGGGACGGAACATGCCCTCACGTGGCCTACGAGACGCACGGACGCCGCGGCCGGATCCCCCGCATGGCGCTGCGGGGAAAGACTCGGTGCGCTGGCGGACAAGAGTTGACCGGTGGCCGACCTAGGGTGACCCCAGCAGCCGGGAGATCTCCACGATCTTCCCGGCAATTCCCCATTCCTTACCCCCACACCTCGGGAGAGCCAGATGTCGGATGCCGTCGTGCCGCCGGTCCAGCCTGTCCTGGAGCCGGCCGCAGCCGCCTTCGCCGAAGCCACCGCCAACCCTCCGTACCTCTTCGATCTGGCCCCGGCTGAGGGCCGCGCGGCGGTCGACGAGGTGCAGTCCGGCGAGATCGACAAGCCGGCGGTCGACGAGGAGTGGATCACGGTGGCCGGCGGCCCCACGGGCAGCGTCCGGGTCCGCATCGTCAAGCCCGCGGGCAGCACCGGGGAGCTGCCGGTGATCATTTACATCCACGGCGCCGGATGGGTGTTCGGCAACGCCCACACCCATGACCGCCTGGTCCGCGAGCTGGCCGTCGGCGCGAACGCGGCGGTGGTCTTCCCGGAGTACGCCCTGTCGCCGGAGGCCCGGTACCCGGTGGCCATCGAGCAGAACTACGCGGTCGCCCAGTGGGTGGTCCGGGAGGGCGGGTCCAAGGGCCTGGACGGCACCCGGCTGGCCGTGGCCGGCGACTCCGTCGGCGGCAACATGACCGCGGCCCTGACCCTGATGGCCAAGGAGCGCGGCGATGTGCCGCTGGTCCAGCAGGTGCTGTTCTACCCGGTCACCGACGCGAGCTTCGACACCGGCTCGTACCACCAGTTCGCCACCGGCTACTTCCTGCGCCGGGACGGCATGCAGTGGTTCTGGGACCAGTACACCACCGACGAGGCGCAGCGGGCCGAGATCACCGCCTCGCCGCTGCGCGCCACGACGGAGCAGCTGACGGGTCTGCCGCCGGCCCTGGTGATCACCGCTGAGGCGGACGTCCTGCGGGACGAGGGCGAGGCCTACGCGAACAAGCTGCGCCAGGCCGGTGTCCCGGTCACCGCCGTGCGCGTCCAGGGCATCATCCACGACTTCGTCATGGTCAACGCGATGCGCGAGACCCACGCCGCGCAGGTCGCCATCAAGCTGGCCGCCGACACGCTGGGCACCGCGCTCCAGAAGCGCTGAGAAGCCGACCAAGGCCGAGCAAGGCCGAGGAGGGCACTCCGCCGCAGCGTCCCGACCGGGGCCCGCGGCGGAGTGCGTCCTGCCGCTCCTGGCCCTGCTCTACTGGACCACCGAGCACCGGGCGGCCCGCCACACCGCCGGCTGACGGCCGGCCCCGGCCCGTACGCGAGCCCCGCACCCCGGACAGCGGGGGCGGCGCTCGCGGCCCGCTGCCGACCGGGGTCAGGCGAGGTGTCGCAACAGGGCGGCGGCCGCCGGGGGTGTCTCCCCCCGGGGCCACACCGCCATCACGTTCCAGCGCGGCGGGCGCCGGTCGAACCTGCGCAGGGTCAGATCGGGGAAACGAGCGGCGATGGACTCCGGCATGACGCACACCCCGAGGTCGTGGCGGACGAGTTCGGACGCCGCGACGATGTCGTTGACCTCGAAGGCGGTGCCGCGCTCGACCAGGGCGGCCCGGAAGGCCCGGTCCACCGCGCCGCGGATCGCCCAGCCGGGTGTGAAGTCGATGAACGGCATCCGGGCGATCTCGGCGAAGGTGACCCGGTCCTCCTGGGCGAAGCCACGCGCGGGCGAGGCCGTGAGCACCATCTCCTCGCGCACCAGCGGGCGGGTCACCAGCCCCCGCTGCTGCTGGCGGTCCAGGGCCACCACGGCGAGGTCCACCGTGCCGTCGCGCAGCGCCTGCCGGATGTCGGCCACCGGGGCCTGCCGGAGCCGGACCACCACACGGGGGTGTTCCGCCCGCAGCGCGGCCAGCGCGCGGTGCAGACCGACCCAGACTCCCTGCATGGTGCCGACCGTGACCTGCCCGCGCAACTCGCCGCGCGCCACGTCGACCGCGGCCCGGGCCTGCTCGGCCGCCCGCAGCGCCGTGCGGGCCGCCGGCACGAACGCCTCTCCGGCCGGGGTGAGGGAGACCCGGTGGGTGGTGCGTTCGAACAGCCGGGTCCCCATCTCCTTCTCCAGCGCCCGGACCGTGCCGGACACCGCCGACTGCACCACGTGCAGGCGCCGCGCCGCCGCGGTGAAGCCGCCTTCCTCGGCGACGGCGACGACGACCTCCATCTGCCGCAGATCCATACCCACTCCCGAGGGACGGTGCGCTGTCGGGCAAGGCCCGGTGCGCACACCGGCACACCGTCCTCACCTCGCGGTCTAGGGTGGCACCGAGCGTGACCCCCGCACCGCCGACGCCGAATGGAACACGATGACACAGCCGGCCGCAATTCCCGTCGTCCGCCGAGCCGACCAGCTCCACCGCTACGAGATCCTGGTCGACGGCGAGCTCGCCGGCTTCACGGAGTACCGCGACCACGACGAGCAGCGGGTCTTCTACCACACCGAGATCGACGACGCCTTCGCCGGGCAGGGCCTGGCCTTCCGCCTCGTCCAGGAGGCGCTGACCGACGTACGCGACACCGGGCACCGCGCCGTGCCCGTCTGCCCCTACGTGGCGAAGTTCCTGACCAAGCAGACCGAGTTCGCCGACATCACCGACCCCGTCACTCCGGAGATCCGGCAGTGGCTCCGCACGGCGCTGCGCTGACGGCCGTCCCGGCGCCGGACGGCCTCCCGTCCAGGTTTCAGCGACGACTGGCGGCCCTGAACTGGTCCGCCACCGCGCACCTGCTCTACCGTGCACTCACCAGCACGTCGTACGGGGGGATTCATGCACACTCAGAACACGGCCGCGCAGAGCGACCGGAGCACACCGGACACCCAGCCACCGGGGCCCGACGAGCAGCCCACGCCGCCCGCCCGGTCCCGGGGTGCCGCGCTGGTCGGCTGGGTCGTCACCATCGCCCTGAACGTCGTCGCGCCGATCGTCACGTACAACGCGCTCCACGACCACGGCTGGAGCGAGTTCTCGGCGCTCCTGGTCAGCGGCGCCTGGCCGGTGCTCGACAGCGCCGTTCACTTCGTGTGGCGCCGCCATCTCGATGAATTCGCCGTCGTCACCCTGGTGTTCCTGGTGATCTCGGCCGTGATGTCGCTCGTCGGCGCGCACTCGGCCCGCGCCCTGCTCGTCAAGGACTCCGCCGTCACGGGGCTGTTCGGGCTGCTGTGCCTGGCCACGCTGCTGGCGCCGCGCCCCTTGATGTTCTACTTCGGGCGCAAGTTCGCCACCGACGGCACCGAGGCGAGCACCGTCTGGTGGAACGACCTGTGGCAGTACGAGGGCTTCCGCCGGACCATGATGACGATGACGGCGGTCTGGGGCGTGGCGTATCTGCTGGAGGCCGGGGTCCGGGCCGCGCTCGCCTACGTGCTGAGCACGGACACCATGGTGGTCCTGAGCCCGGTCCTGATCTACGGAGTGCTCGGCGCCCTCGCCCTGTGGACGGGCTGGTACGCCAAGCGGTCGCAGCGCAAGGGCGAGGAGCTCGCCGCCGCGGCCGCGACCGCCCAGTGAGCGTCAGCAGATGCTCTGGCTGCTGTTCACCAGCCGGTTGTTGCGGAACTCGGTGTTCTCGCCGCAGGGGCTTTCCCGGATGGCCGAGTTGGTCACGGTGAGTTCTGCACGGTGATGTCCCGGTTGTTGGCGAACTCGGTGCGCGCGGCGAGCCGGATCTCGCCGCCGCCCGTGACGGTGCCGCTCTGCGCGGCGAGGTTCACGTTGTAGCAGTTCTCGATCAGAACGGCGTTGTTGCCGGTGTCGGAGATCGTCACCCGGTCGATGACCGCGCCACCGCTCTCGGAGACACAGAACACACCGCGCCCGCCGCCGCGCGCGATGACCTCGCCCACCCGGATGTTGGTGGGATAGGAGCTGCCGACCCGGCCGTTGCGGTTGGCCATACGGAAGGCCGCGTAGCCGGTGCCGGCGCCCGCGTTGTCCGCGTCGACCTTGGTGACCGTGGCGTTGATGGTCTGGTTGAGCAGCAGCCCCGACTCGCCCACGTTCCGCGCGGTGACCGTGCCGATCGTGATGCCGTCCACCCCGTAGGTCTCCACCGCGTGGCTGGAGGCCCCGGAGACATAGACGTTGTCGATCCTGACGTTCTTCGTCCACTGGCTGGTGTCGCCGCGGTTGTCGATCCGGACACCGAGCCCGGCCGACAGCCGCATGTCGATCTGGCCGAGCACCACGTTCTGGACGTTCCGCATGAAGATCCCGTACAGCGGGCTGCCGGTGAGCTTGAGGTTCTGGATCTCGATGTCCCGTGCGCCACGTGCGTAGACCGGCGCCTGGTCCCCGGAGCCGCTGCCGGTGACATTGATCGTGCCGCAGACATCCAGCGTCGTGTAGCTGGGCAGCGACACCCGGGAGTTGGCGCTGATGGAGCCGGAGCCGCGCACCACGACCCGCTCCTTGGACGTGCGGCCGGCCGTGAGGCTGTTGATCGCCGCCTGCATGGCGGCCCGCATATCGGTGCCCGTGTACACGACGCCGCTCCCGCGCCGCGCGGTCCAGGTGCTGCCGCTCAGCACGGCTTCGGCCTGGTACGAACCGTCACCGCACGCCGCGAGCCGCGGCGAGGCTTCGGCAGACCCGGCCCGGCCCGGATCCGCCGCGGCCACGGCCGACGGGCTCAGCCCGGAGCCGAGTGCGAGGAGGGCGACGGCGCCGGTCAGGGCGGCTCGCGTCCGGCGGGGCGCCCGGGAAGGGGGTGGTGCGGCTCTGCGTCCCATCTCGTCATCTCCTGTGTGGGGGTGATCACCCATGTCGAACGATCGACAGCACCCGTCGGGGTGCGGGGGAACAGGGAGGAGCAAGCGCTTTCTAGCAGTGTGGCCGCGAGTCTGGCAGTGCCCCGTCCGAGCGTCAAGGAAGTGTGCGGGACGAGGTGTCAGCCGTTCGGCCGCCACCCGCCGTTGCTCCGGCGACCCCGCACCGGAGATGTGTCAGAAGTGTTGACCGCAGCCTGAAAACGTTTTAACTTCCCCTCACTTCATACCCACAGCCGAGGAGGCTCCGTGGCAGCGTTGCTACGTGAGCGCCCTGAGAAATCGACGGCAAGCCGCCCTTCCCGTCACCTGTCAGGCGCTTCAATCCAGCGAAAAGGTTTTCACAGACGCCGTAGCCGGACGCTGTTCTGGCTCATGGTGCCCGGGCTCGCGTACTTCCTGGTGTTCCACTACGGCGCCCTCGTCGGCAACGTCATCGCCTTCAAGGAGTACGTGCCCTTCGACGGCCTCTGGGGCAGCCCGTGGACCGGCGTGGAGAACTTCCAGCGGATGATGGAAGACGGCGCGTTCTGGGACGCGGTGATCAACACCCTCTGGATCGCGATCCTCCAGCTGGTCTTCTACTTCCCCGTCCCGCTCGCCCTCGCGCTGCTGCTGCACAGCCTGACCTGGTCCACCGTGCGGCGCTTTGTGCAATCGGTGGTGTATCTGCCGCACTTCATCTCATGGGTGATCGTCGTAGCCCTGTTCCAGCAGGTCCTCGGGGACACGGGTCTGGTGAACGGCTACCTCGGCGACGCCGGTCTGCACACCGTCGACATCATCGGAAACCCGGACGCCTTCAAGCCGCTGGTGGTGGCCCAGGTGATCTGGAAGGACGCCGGCTGGGGCACCATCATCTTCCTGGCCGCGCTGTCGCAGGTCGACGAGCAGCAGTACGAGGCCGCCGCGATCGACGGGGCGGGGCCCTGGCGGCGCTTCTGGCATGTCACCCTGCCCGCCATCCGCCCGGTGATCATTCTGCTGCTCATCATGCGGCTGGGCGACATCCTCTCCGTGGGCTTCGAGCAGATGCTGCTCCAGCGCGACGCGGTCGGCCCGCAGGCCGCCGAGATCATCGACACCTTCGTCTACTACCAGGGCATCGTCGGCGGCGACTACGGGTTCGCGGCGGCCGCGGGCCTGTTCAAGGGCCTGGTCGGCGCGCTGCTCGTCTACGCGGCCAACAAGGTCGCCCACCGGCTCGGGGAACAGGGGGTCTACAAGTGAGCGCCACGGTGCGGCCCGGCTGGATGGAGAAGCCGAAACCCCTCACACAGGCCGGCAAGGCCGTCGCCCTCGTCGCCGTCGTGCTGCTGGTCTGTGTGCCGTTCCTGGTGATCCTGTCGACCTCGCTCGCCTCCCAGCGCGAGGTGGTGGCCAACGGCGGCTGGGTGCTGTGGCCCGAACACCCGACCCTCCAGGCGTACCGCGACATCCTCGACGGCGGCATCGTCACCCAGGCGCTCGGGGTCAGCGCGGGCGTCACCGTCATCGGCACCCTGCTCAGCCTCGCCTGCACGGTCACCCTCGCCTACGCGCTGTCCCGCCCCGGTGTCTTCGGCGGCAGACCCGTACTCCTGCTGGTCCTGTTCACCTTCCTCTTTCCGCCCGGCATGATCCCGAACTTCCTGCTCGTCAAGGAACTCGGACTGCTCGACTCCTACGCCTCGCTGATCCTCCCGGTGCTGATCAACGTCTTCAACCTGGTCGTCCTGCGCGGCTTCTTCCACGCCATCCCCGAGGAGCTGTACGAGGCGGCCCGGCTGGACGGCGCCGGAGACCTGCGGGTGCTGTGGTCGGTCGTGCTGCCCCTGTCGAAGGCCGCGCTCGCCGTCGTCGGCCTGTTCTACGCCGTCGCCTACTGGAACTCCTGGTTCTACGCCTCGCTCTACCTCGAAAGCGACCACTGGCCGCTCCAACAGGTGCTGCGCACCTATGTGGTGACCGGCGCCGGGCTCACGGACACCACCACCGGAGAAGCCACGGTGAACGCGCCGCAGACGATCCAGATGGCCATCCTCGTGATCGCCACCGTGCCGATCCTGCTCGTCTACCCCTTCCTCCAGAAGTACTTCACCAAGGGCGTGCTCACCGGCGCCATCAAGAGCTGAGCCCGCAACAGCCAGCAGCCTCACGAGCCGCACCCAGAAAGGTCCCCCGCCCATGCCCAGCATGTCCCGACGCACCCTGCTGCGCTCCATGACCACCGGTGGAGCCGCGGTCTGCCTCCCCGGTCTGCTCACCGCCTGCTCCACCGGTTCGGACGACGGCGATGTCTCCAACGCGGGCAAGAAACTCGCCGCGTGGCCCGCCTACAAGGCGGCCTCGGGCGCCAAGCCCGACCTCGCCGCCACCGAGTCGGGGGTCCAGCCCGGCTACACCTCCTACCCCGCCGATCTGGCCACCTCGGTCGCGCGCACCCCGGGCGACGGCTCCACGGTCAAGGTCATGTCCGTCACCTTCGGCACCCCGCCGAAGGGGCGGGGGCAGAACCAGTACTGGCGGGCCGTCGAGAAGGCCCTGGGCGTCAAGATCGAGTTCACCATCGTCTCGCAGGCCGACTACCAGAAGAAGATGGCCACGGTGATGGCGGGCGACCCCGATTCGCTGCCGGACATCATCAACGTCTTCTCCGGGTTCGTCCTTCCCCGCGAAGCGCAGTTCGTGCAGCGCAGGGCCGAGGACCTGACGCCGTTCCTGTCGGGCGAGGCCGTCAAGGACTACCCCAACCTGGCGGGCATCCCCACCCACGCCTGGCGCGACATGGGCCGCGTCGGGGGCCGCATCTACGGCATCCCCCTCGAACGCCCGCTGCCCGGCTCCACGCTGTGGCTCAACCAGGGCATGTTCCGCGACGCCGGCATGAAAGAGGGATGGACCTCCCAGGACTTCGCCGACGTCGCCAAGAAGGCCACCCACGGCAAGGCCTACGCCCTGGGCGCGTCCACCGGTTCGCTGTTCGGCAACGCCGTGCACTCCGCGGCCCACAACGCCCCGCAGGGCTGGGCCGTGGACACCAAGGGCACCTTCCGCCCGAACTTCACCGATGAGCGGTACAAGGCCGCGATCGCCTACCAGGCGCAGCTCCGCAAGAACGGCTCGTACCACCCCGACGCCACCTCGCTGTCGGCGGTGGACCTGAACACCCTGTTCCTCAACGGCACCGCCGGCTCCATGCAGAACGGCTTCGGCTCCTACCAGACCCTCTACCCCGACTCCAAGGGCCTGCTCACCCCCGCCCCCGCCCTGCCCTACGACGTGGACGGCACCCCCGGCGGCATCGTCGCCGCCCGCCGCTCCTTCGGCTACACCATCCTGAAGAAGGCCAAGAAGGAACGCGTCGAACTGCTGCTGCGCCTGCTCGACTACCTGGCCGCCCCGTTCGGCACCAAGGAATGGGAGCTCATGCACTACGGCCTGGAGGGAGTGCACTTCACCCGGGACAAGGACGGCGCGCCGAAGACCACCAAGCTGGGCCAGGTGGAGAACGTCAACAACCTCCCCTTCAAGTATCTGGCCGAGGGGCCGCAGGTGCTGTTCGTGCCGGGCAGGCCCGAGGTCGTACGCGCGCTGCACGCCTGGCAGCAGAAGGTGGTCCCGGTCGCCATCCGCAACGCGTCGTACGGGCTCCAGTCCCGCACCTCCACCGCGCAGGGCACCACCCTCAGGGCCCTCATGGACGACACGATCACCGCGGTCATCGCCGGGCGCTCCCCGATGTCCGAGTACGACGCCGCCGTCAAGACCTGGCGCTCCCGCGGCGGCGACAGGATGGCCGAGGAGTTCGCCAAGGACTACGCCGCGAACAGCTGAGACGGCACCGACGACCACGTGGCGCGAGGAGATGAGGGAACGGCATGGCGGCAAGGGGGCGGGCCACGATCCGCGATGTGGCGGAGCGGGCGGGCGTGTCCGCGGCCACCGTCTCCCGCGCGCTGAGCGGCAACCACCCGGTGCCGCCCGCCACCCGCACCCGGGTGCTCCGCGCCGCGCGGGCCCTGGACTACGTGGCCAACGCGCACGCCCGCGCACTGGTGGGCGGCGGCCGCAAGATGGTCGCCGTCGTGCTGCGCCAGGTCACCAACCCCTTCTACGCGAAGGTCGCCGAGGGGGTCGAGGCCGAGGCGACGGCCCACGGCCGGCTGTGTCTGGTCGGCAGCACCGGGGGCGACCCGCAGCGGGAGCTGGAGTTCGTGCAGCTCATGCGGGAGGAGGGCGCCAGCGTGGTGATCCTGGCGGGCGGCGTCGTCGAGGACGACGCCTACCGGGAGCGCGTGGCCCACTACGCCCACGCCCTGGCGGCCGCGGGCTCCCGGCTGGTGCTGTGCGGACGGCCCGCGCCCGGCCCGGACATCCCCGCGCTCGTCGTCGAGTTCGACAACGAGGCCGGCGCCAGGGCCATCACCGGCCACCTGGTCTCCACGGGGCACCGGCGGATCGTGTTCCTGGGCGGGCTGCCCGGGAACACGGCCCTGGACGCCCGGGTCGCCGGCTATCGCGCCGCGCTCGCCGCACACGGCCTGCCGCCCGCGGCCGCACATGTCGTCGACTGCGGCCTCGGCCGCGCCGCCGGACACCGTGCGATGGCCGAACTGCTCAGAGACGGAACGGAGTTCACCGCGGTCTTCGCGGGGGACGACATGGTCGCCGCCGGAGCGCTGCGGGCCATCGCCGAGGCGGGCCTGCGCGTACCCGGCGACATCTCCCTCGTCGGCTACAACGACATCCCACTCGCCCAGGACTTCAACCCCCCGCTGACCACCGTCCACACCCCCGCCGAGGAACTGGGCCGGGTCGCGGTACGGATGGCCCTGCGCGATCCCGAAGAGACCGCCGACACCCACCAAGTGCTCGGCACCCACATCGTCGTACGCGACAGCGTGGGACCGCCCTCGCCCGAACGCGCACAGTGACACACGGAGGACCCGACCCGGCATGACCGCGCCGCATCTCTCGGTCGACACCAACCACCCGCCGCGCCCCGACACCCGGCTCTCGCCGTACACGGGCTACACCCGCGCGCACTGGGAGGCCGCCGCCGACCGCCTGCTGACCGCACTCGTCCCGTATGCCTCCCCCGGCCTGGCCCAGTACCGGCTCCCCGGGCCGGCCAGCTACTCCGGCCCGTGGTCGGACGGGCTGGAGGGCTACGCCCGCTCGTTCCTGCTCGCCGCCTTCCGGATCGCCGGCGCCGGCGGAACCGACGCCCCCGGCTCCACCGTGATCCAGGGGCTCGTCGAGCGCTACGCCGCCGGTCTCGCCGCCGGCACCGACCCACGCCACCGGGAGCGCTGGCCCCCCATCGCCGACCGCGCCCAGCCCATGGTGGAGGCCGCCTCCATCGCGATCGCCCTGCACGAGACCCGCCCCTGGATCTGGGACCGGCTGCCCGACGCCGTACGCGGGCGGACCGCCGAGTGGCTGGGCGGCTTCGTCGGCGCCACCGCCAACGACTCCAACTGGCGCCTCTTCCAGGTCATCACCGAGGAATTCCTCGCCTCGGTCGACGCGCCGCACGAACGCGCCGAGATCGACGCGGGCCTGGCGCGCCTGGACGACTGGTACCGGGGCGACGGCTGGTACACCGACGGCGACGGCCGGAAGTTCGACTACTACAACGCCTGGGCCCTGCATCTGTACCCCGTCCTGTGGGCGCGCATCGCCGGGCCACGCGCCGACGCCGCCCGGGTCGCCGAACACCGCGCCCGGCTGCGCCGGTTCCTCGACACCCACCAGTACTTCTTCGGCTCCGACGGCGCCCCCGTCCACCAGGGCAGGTCCCTCACCTACCGCTACGCCACCACCGTGCCGCTGTGGGCGGGCGCCCTCACCGACGCCACCCCGCTGCCGCCCGGCCGCACCCGCAGGCTGGCCTCGGGCGCCCTGAAACACTTCGCCGACCACGGCGCGCCCGACGCGAACGGCCTGCTGAGCCTGGGCTGGTACCGCCCTTATCTCCCGGTCGTCCAGCCCTACTCCGGCCCCGCCTCCCCGTACTGGGCGAGCAAGGCGTTCCTCGGCCTGCTGCTGCCCGCCGACCACCCCGTGTGGACGGCCACCGAGGAACCCGGCCCCGTCGAGACCGCCGACCGGTGTCTCGCCCTGCCCGCCCCGGGGTGGCTGCTGCACTCCACCGCCGCCGACGGGATCGTCCGCCTGGTCAACCACGGCAGCGACCGGCTGCCGCCCCCGCCCGCCCCCTCGCAGGACAGCCCGCACTACACCCGGCTCGGGTACTCCACCGCCACCGCGCCACAGACCCCGCCCGGCGATGAACCGCCCGGCCCCGACAACCACATCACGCTGCTGTACCCCTCGGGCCCGTCCCGCCGGGGCCGTGTCCATCCGCTGTACACCGAAGGCCGTCGCGCGGCGTCGTGGCACACCCCGCTCGGCGCGGACGGCGACGGGGGGCGGCACACCATCGCCACGGGCAGCGTGGTGCGCGGTCCCTGGGAGGTGCGGGTGCACAGCGTCCAGGCCCCGCCCGGCACCACCGTGCGGGAGGGCGGCTGGGCGGTGGCCTGCGACACCGCTCCACCGGCCGTGGACACCGGCCCCGGCTGGGCGCTGGCCCGCCGCCCCGACGGCCTGACCACCGCGCTCGTGGGTCTCCTCGGGTGGGCGGACGGGCCCGAACCGCCCAGCGGCGAGGTGGCGCGGGCGCGGGGCCACAACGCCTACGGCCACCACTCGGCCACTCCCCTGCTCACCCTGGACCGCCACCCCGGCGCCACCCGGCTGCTGGTCACCCTGGTCGTCCTCACGGCCGACCCCGCGGTGTGCCGCGACCTCCACGCCGCACGCTCCCGCGCCCGGGCGCAGTTGATGCCTGACGGCACGGTGGAGGTCCGGTTCCCGGACGGCGTGGTCGAGCGGGTGGCCCCTCCGAAGGGCGGCGGCGCCGGCACGCCGGACGCGGGAACGTGATGGCCGCCGACGACGATTTCGACAGGGGATGGCATGCCCGCGGGGCAGCCGCGGGCATGCCCTCCTCGTCGTACGTCAGCCGGTGGCGCAGGCGCTGCCGCTGAGCGTGAAGGCGGTCGGCGCGGAGTTGGTGCTGCCCCTGTTGGCGGTGAAGCCGACGGTGACCGAACCGGCGGCGGGGATGGTGGCGGTGTAGGCGGCGGGGGTGACGGTCACCGCGGCGCCGCTCTGCTGCGGCGTGCCGCCCCACATGTTGGTGATGGTCTGGCCGTTGGCGAAGGAGAATCCCAGGGTCCAGCCGTTGATGGCGGCGGAGCCGGTGTTGCGGATGGAGATCTCCCCCTGGAAGCCGCTGCCCCAGTCGCCCACGACGCGGTAGCCGACCGAGCAGGCTCCGCCGGAGCCGCCGCCCTGCTGCGTGGTCACGCCGACCGTGGCCGAGCGGGCCGAGCGGTTGCCGGCCGCGTCCCGGGCGTAGACGGCGAAGGTGTACGAGGTGTTCGCGGTCAGGCCCGTGACGGTCGCCGTGGTGCCGGTCGACGTGGCGACCCGCGTCTCGGTGCCTCCGCTGACGCGGACGACGTCGTAGGCGGTGACGCCGACGTTGTCGGTGGCGGCGGGCCAGGTGAGGGTGGCGGAGGTGGCCGTCACGGCGGAGGCGGTCGGGGTGCCGGGGGCGGTCGGGGCCTGGGTGTCGCCGCCGGAGCCGCCGCCGAAGACGGTGGCCTCACGGGAGGTCTCGGCGATGCCGTTGGGCCCGTTGAAGACGCGCTTGCCCCAGTCGGTGAGCTTGTTGGGGTCGAAGTCGGTGGTCATGTCCAGGATGGGATCGGTGTTGCCGCTCCAGGACCAGGCCAGATATCCGAGCTTCAGCTGCTGCGCGGTGGCCATCATGGTGTTCTCGTCCGGGTCGCCGTACTGGTCGGGGGGCCCGCCGAACTCGCCGATGAGGATGGGCAGACGGGCGGTGACGAAGGCGTTCAGATAGTCGGTGATCTCCTGCGCCGTGTCATAGACGCTGTACATGTGGATCGAGAAGATCAGGTTGCCGGTGGAGTCGGCGTCGTAGACGGTCCGCGCGTTGGCCCGCATGACGCCCTGCCAGTCCTGCCCCCAGTTGGGGGCGTCCACCATGATCGTGTGCTGGAACCCGGCGGCGCGCAGCTTCTTGACCGCGTCGACCGTGGGATCGGTCCAGCCGGCGGGGTTGGTGTTGCCCCAGGGCTCGTTGCCGATGTTGATGATGACGTAGTTCTCTTCGCCGGCGAGCACGCTCTTGAGGCCGATCCAGTAGTCGGCCGCCTGGTCGAGCGAAGCGGCCGCGGACTCCTCGCCGTAGCCGGTGGTGTCGTGCACCTCCAGCACGCAGATGAGCCGGTTGGCCTTGCACTGAGCCACGATGGCGGCCACGTCCTCGGCGCTGTTCTTGGTCCAGCGGTGGCCGTTGGAGAGGACGACGCGGACGGTGTTGGCGCCCAGGGCCTTGATGTCGGCCAGCGACTGCGTCTCGCCCGGGTACCAGGTGTGGGCGTGGTTGACGCCGCGCATGACGAAATCGTTGCCGTTGCCCTCCAGCAGACGGCCGTCGCTGATGTGGAGGCCGGTGGCCAGCCGGGCGCGCGACTCGGCGTGGGCGGTCTGGCCGAGGCCCACGATCCCGAGGAGACCGGCCAATACGGCCAGCAGGACAGCCAGGTTTCTCTTTCGTCTCATTGCGACTCCAAGGAGTGAGTGCCTGGTGCCTTATGCGATCGAATAGTTGGGAGCGCTCCCATCAATGCATCACCCCCGAGACACGTCAAGGTGTCCGGCACCGGCCCGCCCTGTCCGCGGCGGCGTCCCCGGGCCCGTACCGGGCGGGTTCACACACCGCGCCTTGTTAGATGCACTTAAGGGTTTGTGGGGGCTTTTTTCATTACCCGTCACATACAGTCCCGCTTTATTGTTTACTTGGATTCAATAACCGGTCTGCGCCGTCTGACCCGCGTGCGGACGACCGGTCGCGGACGTGCCCGCTGTTGGGTACAGGCACACCGGGGGGACAACCGGATATGACCACGCCCATCGTCACCGCCATCGCGGTCTACGAAGCCGGCAAGAAGGCGTACCAGGCCTACCAGACCATCTGCGATTTCGTCAGCCTCGGCAGGGAGGACCCCACTCCCGAACAGGAGATCCTGGCCAAGCTGGAGGTGCTGCACCAGGACTTCGTCTCCCTCCAGGGGCGGTTCGACGAGCTGCTCGAAGCCGTCAAGCAGGCGGTCAGGGTCGAGCAGCAGGCCTATGTCCTCAATCTCCAGCGCGACTTGGACGGCCTGCGCGGGAAGGCCCGCACCGCCATGGACGAGCTCAACAGCTGGGTCGCCGACGGGCGCCGGGACCCCCTGCTGCGGGCCAACGCGGACAACAACTCCCGGCTGGCGGCGAACACGCTGCTGGAGGGCGACTCCTTCTTCTACCGGCCGGACGCCAACTCGCCCGAGAGCGTCTTCGACCACCGACTGGCATACGTCGCGTATGTCTATGTGCTGACGGTCCGGTTCGGCGTGATCGCCGGGCTCAACCCGCAGTACCGCGAGGACAGGCTGGCCCGCGAGGAGCTGACGCGACACGCGGCACGGCTCGACTGGGTGTTCCAACACGCCGACCAGGCCATCGAACCGGTGGTCGACGGCCGTGTGGACCCCGGCAGCTACTACGTGTCCTACAGGGGCGTGGACCACATCACCGACTACGACTCGGGTACCGCCAGGACCGCGTGGCTCCCGGGAGGGCAGGCCGAGTTCGAAAACGTGGTGGCCCGATACACCGACCAGGTCCGCGCGGAGCTGCGGGTCCAGACCGGTCTGGCCAACCTCATGGGCTTCCACGACACCGTGGCCTACTGGGCCAAGGACCCGCATGTGCCCGGATGGTCCCCCTGGGCCCCGGTAGGGGTGCCGGACACCATGGCGTCCGTGGGCGCCGCGTCGGACCGGCCGGGGCGCACCGTGCTGGTGTGGCGGGATCCGCAGAAGGCACAGCTGCGCACGACGTCCTACGACTCCACCGCGACCGCACCGGCCTGGAAGCCGTCGGTGGCCATCAGCGCGGAGAAGTCGGTGCTGGACGCACCTCCGGTTCTCGCCCTGTCATCCGGGCCGGGCCTGATCACGGTTCTGTTCCGCGGTGCGGACGGCGGCGTCTACGCCACGCGCACCGACGCCACCCAGCCGAGCGGGTGGCTGGCGGCTCCGGTCAAGGTGAGCGGTGACACCGACTACATGCTGTACTTCAAGGCCGCCGCGACATCGGGTTCGACCGTCGTGATCTGGCTGAACAATCAAACCGGCGCGCTGATGGCGGTGTTCCAGGACGCCAAGGGCGCGTGGGGCGCGCCACAGGAAGCGGCCCCGGCCGGCACCGCGTCGCTGAGCTCGGACCTCACGGTGGCCTGTCCTTCGCCCGGGGTGGTGATGGCCTTCTGGACCAGAGACGACCGCACGGTGCACAGCGTCACCTACGACTCCCACGCACCCGCCCCCGCCTGGAGCGCGCCCGCGCAGATCGCCGAGTTCCCCGGGGGCGACTTTCCGTCGAGCATCCAGGCCGCGGGCAGCGGGGACGGGAAGGCAGATGTGTTCTGGCAGGGCGGGTTCGGGTCCATGTGGTTCATCCACTACGACGGTGGCTGGAGCGCGCCGGCCGAGGCCACCCCACGGCACCTGACCAACTGGGGCCAGCCCTTCACCACCGTCCCGGCGGTGACCGCGGGGCGGCGGCTCAATGCGTTCTGGCTGGGCCGGGACTACCGTGTCCAGACCGCCTACCGGGATCCGCAGCAGCCCACGTGGTCGGCGCCCCTGCGGCTCGGGCAGACGTGGTGGTCGTACGCCGAGCTCACCGCGGCGACGACACCGGCCGGGAGTGTACAGCTGTACCGGGTCGGCGAGAAGCTCTTGACCTGCTTCTACGACACGGCCACGCCGAGCGCGGCGGCCCGCATCGCGGATGCGCAGGCCCTGATGACGAGGGCGCAGACCCTGTGGAACCTCCCTGGCCCGCTGCGCGACGAGGCCATCGCCCGGGCGTTCGACGGGATCGCGGTCGCCCGCGAGGTCGTGGCCCAGGACCCCGGCTACCGTGCGAGGCTCGCCGGCTGGCTGGTGTCCCCCCTGGGCATTCATCTGTTGGCCGCCGGTCGCCATGACGAGGCCGTCGCCGCCATGCAGGAGGCGCTGGGGCTGTACGAGCAGCTGATCCGCGAGCAGCCCGACTCCGACGAGCTCGCCTATCGGAAGGCCACGACTCTGGTCAATCTGGCACAGGCCCTGTGGGCGAACTCCGACCAGATCCAGGGCGCGCAGCGGGCCGTCGAAGCGACGGACCTGCTCCGCCGGCTCACCGCGAAGAATCCCGGCTACCGAGCCGGGCTCGCGTCATGGCTGGTGTTCCCGGCGGGGACCTATCTGAAGGGCATCCGCCGTTACGACGAGGCCCTCGCCCGGGAGCAGGAGGCACTGAGCCTGTACGAGCAGCTGATCCGGGAGCAGCCCGACTCCGACGAGCACGTGTACCGGAAGGCCTGGACGCTGGTCAATCTGGCGCAGATCCTGTGGGACGAGTCCGAGCGTGCCCAGGGCGCGCAGCGTGCCGTCGAGGCCACGGATGTGCTGCGCGGGCTCGCCACCAAGGACCCCGCCAGGTATCGCCCGGCGCTGGGCGACTGGCTGATGTGGCCGACGATTCCGTATCTGCGCTATTCCGGGCAGCGGGACCAGGCTCTGGTGCGGGCGCGGGAGGCCGTGGACATCTTCACAGCGCTCAACGCCACGGATCCCGCGAAATACGGGCCGAAGCTGGAGGCGGCGAAGAAGCTTCTCGCCGACCTCCAGCCCTGAACGCGTGTGCGATGATGGCGGGCAGAGCCCCACCAGCTCCTGGACGAGATGCGCCGTACCCAGTCATGACAAGACGACGCGAGGAGTCGTCCGTCATGGCATGGATCGTTCTGGTGGTGTCCGGAGTACTCGAGGCCGTGTGGGCCACGGCGCTGGGCAAGTCCGAGGGGTTCAGCCGCCCCCTGCCGACCGTGGTCTTCGGCACCGGCCTGGTACTGAGCATGGCGGGCCTGGCCTACGCGCTGCGGACGGTGCCGGTGGGCACTGGATACGCGGTCTGGGTGGGCATCGGCGCGGTGCTCACCGCGGGGTACGCCATCGCCTTCGGCGGTGAGTCCGCCACCCCGCTGAGGCTGCTGTTGCTGGCGGGCATCGTCGGCTGCGTGGCCGGTCTGAAGCTGGCACACTGAGCGCGCTCGACGCCCGGATCGGAGAGAACCGGGGGACGGCGTGGCACCACTCCCCGGGCTCTCGCAGGAGACCAGGGGAAGGTGACGTTGTAGATGCCCGCGAGGGCGAGGCCCGAGAGATGACGAAGGGCACGACCGCCCCGCGCCTGACGCGCCGGTCGTGCGTTTAGACCGGGTTCAGACCCGTGTGCCACCCTGCCTGCGCCGGTCATTCACACCTGCGACCGGGCAAGTGACCGAGCCCAGGGGGGACACGGCGTTGGAGTTATCACGCAGAACACTCATCCAGCGGAGCGGCCAGGCTGCGGTCGGGGCCGGCGGTCTGTGGCTGGGCGGCCCCCTGGCCGGGATCGAGACCGAGGCGGCCGCGGCGTCCACCGCGCGGGGCACGGCGGAGGCGAAGGGCGACACCCGGCGGATCAGCGTCAGCCAGGCCACCAACGCCTCCGCCGCGCTCTCCCCCGATGGCCGGACCGTCGTACTGGACCTGCTCAACCTGCTCTGGACGGTCCCGGCCGACGGCGGTGAGGCCGGCCGGCTCACCGGCATCGACCACGAGGCGACCGAGCCCGACTTCTCGCCCGACGGCCGCCATCTGGTCTACCAGTCGTACGCCGACGGCAACTTCCATCTCTGGCTCGCCCGCGCCGACGGCACCGGGGCCCGGCAGCTGACCAAGGGCGCCTCCGACCACCGCGAGCCGCGGTTCTCCCCGGACGGCAAGCGGATCGCCTACGCGGGCGAGACGGACGGGCGCTACGCCATCCACGTCCTCGACCTCGACACCGGCGAGAGCGGGCTGTGGGCCACCGGGGCGGACGCCACCGCGCAGGAGGCACAGCCCTACTGGCGTCCCGACGGGCAGGCCATCGTCTTCACCAGCGGCAAGGGCGACGCCCCGCAGGCCGTCGTCCAGGTCGACGCCGACGGCGAGCGCACCGAGCTCGTCGCCGTCGCCAAGGGGCGGGTGGCGGGGCCGTCCCTGTCCCCCGACGGGACCAAGCTGGCGTATGTCCACCTCACCCCGTCGGCCGCCACCCTCGTCGTGGACGGGAAGGCCGTCTCCGACGACGGCGAGGAGGTGTTCCCGTTCGCCGCGCGCTGGATCTCCGGCGACGAGGTGTTCTACACGGCCGACGGAAAGATCCGCCGCAGGTCGCTCACCGGCGACTCGGTCAAGGACATCCCCTTCACCGCCCACCTCACCGTGCCGCGCGTCCCGGAGCGGCCCGCCCCGCGGGACTTCGACTCCACCGCGCCGCGCGAGGTCAAGGGCATCGTCAGCCCGTGCCTGTCGCCCGACGGCAACCGGTACGCCTTCGCCGCGCTCGGCGACATCTGGGTCGGCCGCATCGGTTCCACGCCCAAGGCCGTGATCTCCGACGGGAACATCAACAGCGGCCTCGCCTGGCACCCCGACGGGTCCACCCTGGTGTATGTCAGCGACCGGGGTGGCGGCGCCACGACCAACCTGTGGCTCCACGACCTCGACAGCGGCGAGGACCGGCAGCTGACCGACCTTCAGGGCCAGCTCACCTGGCCCGTCTTCAGCCCCGACGGCAAGACCGTCGCGTTCTCCTTCTGGTCCAGCATCATGCAGACCGTCGATGTCGCCTCCGGCGCCGTACGCACCGTGGCCTGGGGCGGCAGGCCCGCCTTCTCCGCCGACGGCACCAAGCTGTCGTGCGCCGCGCTGGTGCCCGCCACACCCCGCTACCGCGAGGGCGCCAACCGCATCCTGACCGTCGACCTCGCCAGTGGCGAGACCCGCTACGACGAGCCGGTGCCGGGGAAGTCCCTCGCGAACACCATGGACGCCGGGCCCGTCTACTCACCCGACGGTCAGTACACCGCGTACATCGTCGGCGGCACCGTGCACCTCAGTGCCCTCGACCCGGCCGGCCGGCCGACCGGCCCCGCCCGCGAGTTGAACGGCGAGACCGCCGACTGCCCCAGTTGGAGCGCCGACTCGCGCTCCCTGCTCTATCTCTCCGACGGCCGGCTGCGCCTCGCCGACGCCCGCACGGGCCGCGCGACCACGGTCCCCACCAAGCTGACCTGGCGCCAGGCCAGGCAGTCCGGGCGCACCGTCGTGCAGGTGGGGGCGGTCTGGGACGGCACGGCCGAGACATTGCGGCACGACGTGGACATCGTCATCAAGGACAACCGCGTCGAGCGGGTCGTGGAGCGCGGTTCCGTCAGCGGGGACCGCACCGTCGACGCCCGCGAGCTGACCGCGCTGCCCGGTCTGATCGCCCTCCACGAGCACGCGCCCTGGCTGATGGCCGAGACCACGAAACTGTGGCTGTCGTTCGGCGTCACCACGCTGCGCTCCCCGGGCGGTCCGCACTATGAATCGGTCGAGGTCAAGGAGGCCATCGACGCCGGACGCCGCATCGGGCCACGCCTCTTCGCGGCCGGTAACGCGCTCGAGGGCTCCCGTTCCTACTATGCCGTCGGCCGCCCCATCTCGAGCGAGGAGGAGCTGGCGCGCGAGGTGGCCAAGGCCGAGGCGCTCGGCCACGACCTGCTCAAGGCCTATGTGCGGCTGCCGTACGCGCTACAGCGCGCCGCCGTGCGGGCGGTGCACCGCCTCGGCCTGCCCGCCACCTCCCACTACCTGTTCGGTCCGCTCGGCTTCGGCGCCGACGGCGTCGAACACATCGGCGGCACCAGCCGCTACGGCCGCCGCCAGAAGGAGACCCACCTCGGCCACACCCACCAGGACGTGACCGAGCCGCTCATCGCCTCCGGCATGGTCTTCACCCCGACGCTGGGGCTGTCCGGCGCTGGCCTGTCCGCCACCCGCGCCGCGCTGTACCGGTACGCCGGGTGGGCGGTCGGCGACCGGCGGCTGACGTCGCTGATGATGCAGGCGGAGTACGACCAGTTCCGTACGGGAGTGGCCGACGCGCAGCAGAACGAGCCGGCCGACGAGCTGGCGTTCACCGCCCGGCACGGGGCGACGCTGCACCGGCTGCTGGAGGGCGGGGCGCGGGTCGGGGTCGGCACCGACAGCCCGCTGGTGCCCCCCGCCGTCTACTACCACCTGAACCTTCAGACTATGGTGCGCTACGGCGCCAGCCCGTACCAGGCGCTGCGCTCCGCCACCGTGACGGGCGCGCGGGCGCTGGGCATGAGCGCCCATCTGGGCACGATCGAGCCGGGGAAACTCGCCGATCTGGTGCTGGTGGAAGGCAACCCGCTGAGCGACATCCAGGCGGCCGCGGCGGTGCGGCAGGTGGTGCTCGGCGGCGTGGTGCACACGGTGGACAACCTGGTGGCGTCGGGGTCGAAGACGGGGCGCGCCGCCTCCGCGCGGAGCGGTGAATCCGCGGCGACGGCCGCCCGGACGGCCCAGAGCCTGCCGCCGGACCTGGCCCTGGTTCGCCCCGCCTGCTGCTGAGCCACCCCGGACGAGCACGCCCGAGCGCGCCCCGGGCGTGCTCGCCGGCTCCGGCCGGACCGCGAGCCGCGGGGCCGGCGGGCCGGGTGGTGCGAGAGGTATTGACGCCGTCGGCGCTTCGCCTCTCATCCTTGACGTCCGAAGGCCCGGCCATGATTCGACATATCGAACGGACCGGGTCGGGGACAGAGTCTGTGCCGCCGCCCCGCGCCGGGACAGGCCGAGCACGACAGCGCCCGCGTCATCCGTTCCGGCAAGGCCCTCCCCACGCGCCACCGTTCCGGACCCGCAAGGGAGCACCTGGCCGCGGCGGGCCGGGACACCCAGGCGGCCCCGAAGGCCGCCGCCGCGCTGCCGAGCAGCTTCCAGTGGTCCTCCACCGGCCCGCTGCTCGCCCCCAAGCCCGACGCCGCCCACCCCGTCGTCTCCGTCAAGGACGCGACGGTGATCCAGGCGAACGGCAAGTGGCACGTCTTCATGACGACCGCGAACACCTCGGGCGCCTGGAGCATGGCGTACACCAGCTTCACCGACTGGTCGCAGGCGGGCTCGGCCCCGCTGACCTATCTGGACACCAACCCCAACATCGGCACCCGCTACGCCGCCGCTCCCCAGGTGTTCTACTTCGCGCCCAAGGGGCTGTGGTACCTCGTGTACCAGACCGGCCCGCCGTCGTACTCCACCAGCACCGACCCCGGTAACCCCAACAACTTCCGCAACAGCCAACTCGTCCTTCAGGACTCCAAGTTCGCCCTGTTCGAGGGCGACGCCGTCTACCGCGTCCAGGGCACCAACACCTACCTGCTGATGATGGAGGCCATCGGCAGCAACGGCAGGCGCTACTACCGCTCCTTCACCGCCCAGGGACTCACCGGCCAGTGGCAGCCGCTGGCCGCCACCGAGGCCAATCCGTTCGCCCGCAGCAACAACGTGTCCTTCCCGTCCGGCGCCTGGACCCAGGACATCAGCCACGGCGAACTCATCCGGACCGGAAACGACCAGACCATGACCATCAACTCCTGCCGGCTGCACTTCCTCTACCAGGGCATGAACCCCTCGGCCGACGGTGACTACTCCCAGTTCCCCTGGCGTCTGGGGCTGCTCACCCAGACGAACAACACCTGCTGAACGAGGCCATGCCCCGGGCCCGCGCCCACGCGACCGCCGTACGCCACCGGGCGGTCCGCGGGGCGCGAGGTCCGCGGACCGTGCCGGTACGGGCCCGGCGCCGCCGGCGCGTCAGCCTTCGGGGTGCCGCTGGAGCATGGCGAGGGTCAGGACGTCGCCGCCGATCCCCCAGCCGCCGTCCGCGACCTCCTCGACCAGAACCATGGTGTTGGCGCGGGCGCGTTCCCCGTAGATCTCGACGTACAGCTCGGTGGTGCGGGTGACGATCCGCTCCTTCTGCTTCTCGTCGAGGCTTCCGGCCGGGACCTTGAAGTTCGCGAACGGCATGGTGACTCTCTCTTCCGGTGTGTGGGACGGGTGTGCGGGGTGAACGGAACGGGTGCGCCGTGGCGGTCAGACGATGCCGCCGTTGGCGCGGATGACCTGGCCGTTGACCCAGTGGCCGGCCGGCGAGGCGAGAAAGGCCACGACCTCCGCGATGTCGGCGGGGGTGCCGAGCCGCTCCAGTGGCGGCATGGCGGCCATCCGGGCGACGGTCTCCTCGTCCTTGCCCTCGAGGAACAGATCGGTGGCGGTGGGTCCGGGGGCGACGGTGTTGACGGTGATGTCCCGGCCGCGCAGCTCGCGCGCGAGGATCATGGTGAGTGCCTCGGCGGCGCCCTTGCTCGCGCTGTACGCCCCGTAGCCGGGCAGGGCCAGGGCCACCACGGACGTGGAGAACGTGATCAGCGCCCCGCCACGGCGGATCCTGCGGGCCGACTGCTGGGCGACGACGAAGGTTCCGCGGATGTTGGTGCGGTGCAGCGCGTCCAGCTTCGCCAGGTCGAGGTCGGCGACGGGGGCCAGATACATGCGGCCGGCCGCGTGGACGACGACATCGACACCGCCGCCGCCGTACTCGGCTTCCGCGGCGTCGAAGAGCGCCGCCACCTGATCTTCCTCGGCGACATCGGCCTGGACGGCGATCGCCCTGCCGCCGACGGCGGCGATCTCCTTGACGGCGGCCTCGGCCAGCTCGCGGTTGCCCGCGTATCCGACCACGACGGAGTATCCGTCGGCGCCCAGCCTGGTCACGGCTTCGCGGCCGATTCCACGGGAACCGCCGGTGACGATGGCGACACGGGTCGGCGCGTTTTCCTCGGGGGGCATGGGGACTCCTGGGAGACGTTCGGTCGTGGAGCGGGGCCACGGCGCCGGGCGCCGTGACTTCCCCGCTTGTGTCTCCAGCGTGCGCCGGTGCTCCCGGGCCGGCCAGGGCTGACCCCACCCTGGGGTTGCCGTCCCCTGGATCGGCGCGCCGGGGCGCGGGACGATGGGGCCTGTGAACCATGCCGAACTCGCAGCGTTCCTGAAGTCCCGGCGCGACCGGATCCGCCCGTCCGACGTCGGACTGCCCAGCGGGCCCCGGCGCCGGGTACCGGGGCTGCGGCGCGAGGAGGTCGCCCAGCTGGCCGGGCTGTCCGCGGACTACTACACCGAGCTGGAGCGCGGGCGGGGCGCCCAGCCCTCGGCGCAGGTGCTGGCCGCGCTCGCCCGGGCGCTGCGGCTGAACGGTGACGAACGGGACCACCTGTTCCACCTGACGGACCGGCCGGCCCCGCCCGCGACACACGGCCCGAGCGCGCATGTCCAGCCCGGCCTGCTCGGCCTGCTGGACCGGCTCACCACCACCCCCGCCCAGGTCATCACCGATCTGCACGAAACCCTGGTGCAGAACCCCCTGGCCGCCGCGCTGCTCGGCCGGCCCCCGGCGGTGCGCGGCCGCGCGGCGAGCTTCGTGCACCGCTGGTTCACCGACCCGGACGCGCGCACGGTCTACCCGCCCGAGGACCACCCCCATCACTCCCGGGTGTTCGTCGCCGACCTGCGGGCGGTCGCGGCCCGGCGCGCCGGTGACGCCGAGGTGGCCCGGATGGTGGCCGCGCTGCGCCGGCACAGCCAGGAGTTCGCCACCCTCTGGGACACCCACGACGTCGCCCTCCGGCGGGTCGACCGCAAACGCATCGTCCACCCCGCGCTGGGCGTCATCGAGCTGGACTGCCACAGTCTGTTCAGCGAGGACGGACGCCAACGCCTGCTGTGGTTCAGCGCCCCGCCCGGCACCGAGGGCGCCGCCCGGCTTGAGCTGCTCTCCGTCATCGGCACCCAGGACATGACGGCCGACGCGGCCGGACGCGAGCGGCCGAAGTCCTGACCGCCCCGGCCCCTGCCCAGCCCTGCCCGCGTGCGGTCAGGACCCCGCGGGATAGGCTGCGCTCTCGCGGGCCCGCGCCCGGTGGCAAGGGCGCGGCGGACTGGGTGGTTTGAGAAGGCTGTGGCGCGATGCGACTGATCCGATGCCGTGTGGCGCCGGGCGCCGCCCGGCCGCTGATCGGCGCGCCCCTGCTCGCCGCCCTGACCGTGCTGCTCCCGCTGCTCGGCAGGTGCGTCCGCGCGGGGACCTTTCCGGCGGCCGCCGTGGGCTGCGGCGCCTCGGTCACCTTGCTCGGCTTCCTGCTGACCGCCCGGCGCTCGCCCGCCCCCGAGCGGGCGCTGGCCGCGCTCGGCGGTGCCCAGGCGGCCTTCCACCTCGGCTATACGCTGCCCGCCGCGTACGGCGCCGGGGCCGGCCATCCGTCCTGGGAGGTGACGGCCGGTCACGCGGTGACCGTCGTGCTCGCCGCCCGGTTGCTCGGGGTCGCTGAGGTGACGCTGCGGCCGCTCCGTACGTTGGCCGCCGCCGCGCGCCAGCGGCTCGCGCTGCGTCTGCCGGGCCCGGTGCGGGCCTTGGGGCGGCTGCCGCTGGTGCCCGTCGGCGATCCCGGCCGTACCGCCGTCGCGTTCCGGGCCCCGCCGCGCCGCGGTGAGCGCGCCCCGCCGCACCGCCGCGTGATCCCGCGTGTCCCGCTTTCGCTCCGGCCGGTGCCGGGCGGCGGTGCCTGCCCGGTCTGAACCGGAGTGGCGGCCGCCGCGTGCCCGGCCGCCGACCCCGGCCGTGTTCGCGGCCGGAGACCAAGGCACTTCATGTCCATCGCACGCATCAGGCGAGCAGCCGCCGTGTCCGGGCTGCTGATCTGCGCCGCGCCCGTCGCGGTCGCCACCGCGCCGCCCGCCGCCGCGCACACCGGGCTGACCGGCAGCGCCCCGAACGACGGCGCCACCGTCGCCGCCTCCCCCGCCCGGGTTTCGCTGTCCTTCAACGACCCCATGGACGCCCGCTACAGCCGCGTCGCGGTCACCGGCGCCTCCGGCCGTTCCGTCACCACGGGGGCGCCGAAGGTCGACGGCCGCACCGTGTCCCAGGCGTTGACGGCCGAGCTGCCGGCGGGCCGGTACACCGTCGGCTACCGGGTGGTGTCCGCCGACGGCCACCCGGTGTCGGGCAGCTACACCTTCACCGTGGCCGCCGCCCGGACGACGGCTCCGGTCCCCCGGCCCTCGCCGTCCCGCCCCGCTTCAGCCGCCCCGTCCGCCTCAACCGCTTCGTCCGCCTCGGCCGAGGCGGATGAAGCGGAGCAGTCCTCCGGCCCCGGGGCGCTCCCGGTGGCCGCCGGGGCGGCAGCGGTGCTCGCGGGCGCGGGCGGCATCACGTACGCGGTGCGCAAGAGGGGGTTCCGCCATGGCGGTTGAGCCCCTCGTGCGCAAGGTCCTCCTCCGTCCTCCGCTGCTGGCCATGGCCGCGCTGCTGGCCGCGACGGGCGCGCTGCTGGCGGCCGTACGGTTCGGCGGCGCCGTTCCCGAGGCCGTCCCCGGGCTGCCGGACGCGGGGCCGGTCACGGCCTGGGGGCTGCCGCTGGCGCGCACCGCCGCGGACCTCGCCGCGGTGTGCACCGTCGGCGCGCTGCTGCTGGTCGCCGTGGTGGCGCCCGGAAGCGGGCGGCGGCTGGGCGCCCGGCGGATGCGGGTGCTCGCCCTCGCGGCGGTGTCCGCGGGCGGGTGGCTGCTGGCGACCCTGGCGGGGCTGGTGTTCACCGCCTCCGATCTGCTGGCCCAGCCGCCCGCCGACGTCCTCGACCCGACCGTGCTCGCCGATGTCGCGGTCAACACCCCGCAGGGGACCGCCCTCGCGCTGACGGCGGTGGTCACGCTGGTGCTCGCCACCGCGCTGCCCGGGGTCACCACGTGCGGCGCGGCGCGGTGGGGACTGTGCGTGGCGCTGGCCGGGCTGGTGCCACCGGCGTTCGCCGGCCACTCGGCCGCCGCCGACAACCACGACGCCGCCGTCATCGCGCTCGCGGCGCATGTGCTCGCGGCCACGGTGTGGACCGGCGGGCTGGCGGCCGTCACCGCCATCGCCCTGCGGGCCCCGTCCCACACGGCGGCGGCCGTGCGGCGGTTCAGCCCGCTGGCCGCCTGGTGTCTGGGCACCGTGGCCGCCACCGGCGCGGTGAACGGGCTCATCCGCCTGGAAGCCCCGGGGCAGTTGTTCACCACCCGCTACGGGCTGCTGCTCCTCGCCAAGACCGCCGCGCTCATCGCCCTCGCGGTCTGCGGTGCCCGGCATCGCAGGCGTACCCTCCCCGCGCTGGAGGCGGGGCGGCGGGCGGCGTTCGCCCGGCTCGCCGCGGCCGAACTGCTGCTGCTTGCGGCCACCGTCGGCCTCGCGGCCGGGCTCTCGCGCACCCCGGCCCCGGCGCGGGCGCCGGAGTCGTACGACCCGGTCCGGGAGCTGCTCGGCTTCCCGATGCCCGCCCCGCTCGGCGGCTTCCCCTGGACACCGCTGTTCACCGAGTGGCGGTTCGACGGGGTGTTCGGCTTCGCCACCGCCGCCCTGGCCCTCGCCTATCTGGCCGGGGTGCGCAGGCTGCGGGCGCGTGGCGACACGTGGCCGGTGGGCCGTACGGTCTCGTGGCTGGCGGGTCTGGCGGTCGTCGTGGTCGCGACCATGAGCGGCCTGGGCAGCTACGGCAAGGTGCTGTTCAGCGTCCACATGGGCCAGCACATGACGCTGGCGATGACGGCGCCGATCCTGCTGGTGCTGGGCGCCCCGGTGACCCTCGCGCTGCGCGCCCTGCCCGCCGCCCCCAAGGGCGGCCGGCGCGGGCCGCGCGAGCTGCTGACGGCGGTGCTGGGCAGCCGCTACGTCAAGGTGATCTCACATCCGGTGGTGGCCGGGGTGCTGTTCATCGGCAGCGCCTTCGCGGTCTACTACACCCCGCTGTTCGCGTTCCTGATGCGCAGCCACTACGGCCATCTGGCGATGCTGGTGCACTTCCTGGCCGTCGGGCTGCTGTTCTTCTGGGTGATCATCGGCGTCGATCCCGGTCCGCACCGCATCCCGTATCTCGCCAAGCTGTTCGTGATGATCCTCACGATGCCGTTCCACTCCTGGTTCAGCATCTCGCTGATGAGCTCCACCGACCTCATCGGCGCGGGCTGGTGGACGGCGCTCGACCGCCCCTGGGGCGCCTCGCTCGCCGACGACCAGTACAACGCGGGCGCCATCGCCTGGGCGACCGGCGACATCCCCGTGCTGATCACCACGATCATCCTCGCCGTCCAATGGGTACGCTCTGATGCCCGCGAGGCTCGCCGCGTCGACCGCCGGATCGACCGCGGCGACGCGGGCGACCCGCTGGCCGCCTACAACGCCTACCTGGCGAGCCTCCATGCCCGCGATGAAAGGATCCGGATGGCGCGGGCCGGGCGAGGCGACGCGCGGAAGCCGGGAGCGCGGGCCGCAACGCCCGCTCCACCGGTTGACGGTGAAGCACACTCGATGGAGGACAGACCATGACCCGCTTGACGACGGCGCTGAGCCGCGCCGACCTCATACGCCTTCGGACGCGGTGGCGCGACCCGGCGGCGGCCGTCGCGGGCGGCCTGCTCCTCGGCAGCGCCTTCCCGCCGATCGGGCTGTGGCCGACCGCCGCGGTCGGCCCGGCCCTGCTGCTCGCCGTGTTGCGGCACCGCCGGCCACGCGCCGCCTTCCGGCTCGGCACGCTCTTCGGGCTGGCGTTCTTCACCCCGCTGCTGTGGTGGCTGAGCAACCTCGGCGTGCTGCCCTGGCTGGCACTGAGCATCGCCCAGGCGCTGCTGCTCGGCCTGCTCAGCTGCGCCGTCCCGGCCTTCGGCCGGCTGCCGGGCTGGCCGCTGTGGGCCGCCTGCTGGTGGGTGACCGCCGAGGCGGTGCGCTCCCGGGTGCCGCTCGGCGGCTTCCCGTGGGGGCGGCTGGCGTTCAGCCAGGCCGATTCCCCGGCGCTGGGGTGGGCGTCGGTCGGCGGCGCGCCCGCCGTCAGCGCGGTGGTCGCCCTGGTGGCGGGAAGCCTCGCCGCGCTGGTGACCACCCGTCCCGGCCCGCGTCGCCTGGCGGCCGCGGGACTTGTGGCGGCCGTGGGCGCCTGCGCCGGCGGGGCCCTGCTGATCCCCGCCCCGCCCTCGGCGGATCAGGGGCCACGGGCGCGGGTGGCCGTGGTGCAGGGCAATGTGCCCCGCGCCCGGAACATGGAGGAGCAGGCCCGCCTGGAGCAGGTCGCCGAGAACCACATCGCCGCCACCCGGCAACTCGCCCGCGACATACGGGCCGGGCGCACACCGCGGCCCGACCTCGTGCTGTGGCCGGAGAACGCGAGCGACACCGACCCGCGCACCGACCCCTCGCTGCACGACCGGATCTCCGACCTCGTGGCCGACCTCGGCGCCCCGCTCGTGGTCGGAGCGATCCTCGACGCGCCCGGCGACCGGATCCGCAACACCGGGCTGCTGTGGCTGCCCGACAGCGGCCCCGGGCGCTACTACACCAAGCAGCACCTGGTGCCGTTCGGCGAGTACATCCCGCTGCGCGATGTCATCGGCGGCCTGGGCAAACTCCAGCTCATCCCGCGCGACTTCATCGCCGGCGACCACCCGGTGCGGCTGGACGCCGGGCGCGTACGGCTGGCGGAGTCGATCTGCTACGAGGTGGCGTACGACAGCCAGGTCCGCGGCGCCGTCCGCACCGGAGCCAACCTCCTGGCGGTCCCGACGAACAACGCCACCTATATGCGCGACGGCAACATCGCCGAGCCGGAGCAGCAGCTCGCCATGTCCCGGCTGCGGGCCGTCGAGCACGACCGCGCGGTGCTGGTCGCCTCCACCACCGGCATCAGCGCGATCATCGCCCCGGACGGCAAGGTCACCCAGTCCACCGGACCGTGGACCCGTGCGGTGCTGACCGGCACCGTCCCGCTGCGCACGACCACCACGCTCGCCACCCGCCTGGGCCCCGCCCCGGAGGCGGCCTTCGCGGTGGCCGCCTGCGCGGCCGTGGCCGTCGGCCTCCGCCGCCGCCGCGGCACCCCGTCCCGGCCGGCCGGATCGCCTGAACAGCCGGCCGAGGACGTACGTATCCAGACGGTGTGATGCACACACCGGCAGCCGCGCCGCCACGGACGGCGTGACATGGCGAGGACCACGGGCGCCAGGCCCGCCACGGGCCTTGATGTCCACGCGCGCGTGGTCCGCTCCGGCGTGTTCTCGGTCACCGGTGTCGCGCTGGCCGCCGTCGCGCACCACGTCGCGTCGCGGCAGCCGGTGTCCTGGGCCGCCCTGCTCCCGGCGCTCGCCGTGGTCTTCCTCGCCTCGCAGCCGTGGGCGGGGCGGCCCCGTTCGCTGCCCGGCGTCGTCGCGGCCACGCTCGCGGTCCAGGTGGCGGCGCATGAGTGGCTGACCTTCACCGGTCCCGCCGGTGGCCTCGCCGCCGGGCATCACGGCATGGAGCCGCGGAGCGCCACCGGCCATGGCCCCGTCGTGGACTCCGGGGTGATGCTCGCCGCGCACGCGGTGGCGGCCCTGGCCGTCGCCGTGCTGCTGTACGTCGCGGACGACCGGCTGGCGGCGCTGCCCTCGGCGCTCGGCCGGTTCGCCGAGTCCGTACGCGCGGCGGTGGCGCGGTGGGTACGCCGCTGGTGGGGCGCTCCGGCGCGGCGGCGTGGCGGGGTTCCCCGGCGACCGAGCGCCGACGAGGCGCCCGCGACCGTGGCCCTCGATGTGCTCGACCACGTTCTCGTCCGCAGGGGGCCGCCGTGGCCACGGGTGCGCTTCGCCCCGTGAACCACGCGACGGACGCCTCGCACGACCCGGCGTCCACCCCTTTGACGAGGAGAGACCACGTGTACGCACACCACCCGTCGGCCCGCCCGTGGCGGACCGCCGCCCTCGCCGTCGCCGCCTCGGCGATCGTCCTCGCCACGGCCTCGCCCGCCCTGGCCCACGCCGAGGTGAGCGCCTCCGACTCGCGCGCCCTGGCGAAGAACGTCACGCTGACGTTCGAGTCCGAGGCGGAGTCCGAATCGGCGGGCTTCACCGAGATCCGCACCGTGCTGCCCGAGAGCATGGACGGCGCCGGCGCCGGCATACGGCTGAAGGATGCGCCGAAAGGCTGGAAGCTGAAGCCCACCAGCGACGGCTACAGCGTCGCCGGACCCGCGCTCGAACCCGGCGAGAACGCCGAACACAGCGTCGTCGTCGAGCAGCTGCCGGACGCGAAGTCCCTGGCGTTCAAGACCGTGGAGACCTATGAGGACGGCGAGGTGTCCCGGTGGATCGAGCTGCCCCGTGACGGGGAGCCGGAACCGGAGAACCCGGCCCCGGTCCTGAAGCTCAAGCCCGCGGCCCCCGGCGCCGCCGAGGCCGCGGCATCGGCGTCCGCCTCGGCCTCGCCCTCCGCCTCCTCGGCCTCCTCGACGCCGGAGGGCGGGGCACCGAGTCCGGACGACTCGGCGCCGTCCGAGGCGGCGACGTCGGACGACGGGTCCCCGTGGCCCACCGTGGCCGTTGTCGCCGGCCTCTGCCTGGTCGCCCTGGTTGGAGGTGTCCTGGTGGTCAAGCGGCGCGGCAGGGCTGGGACCGAGTAGCGCGAGAGGCGGGGCGCCGGCCCGGCGCCCCGCCTCGGCAAAGCCCTGGCAGGAGGATCAGCTCCCGATGAGGTCTGCGGCCTTCTCCGCGGCCATGATGACCGGCGCGTTGGTGTTTCCCCTCGGCACGCTCGGGAACACCGAGGCGTCGACGACCCGTAGCCCCGCCACGTCCAGCACCCGCAGCTCGTGGTCGACCACCGAGCCGATGGCGCAGGTGGACGTCGGGTGGTACAGCGTCATCCCGACCCGCTGCGCGAAGGCGAGGAGATCCGCGTCGGAGTCCGTGTCCGGCACCTCGAACGGCCCGGTGACGACCTCGGCCAGGGCGTCCTGCGCCGCGATCTCCAGGGCCATCCGGAGGCCGCCGACGATGCATGCGCGGTCCTCGGCCGTCGTCAGGTAGTTGTGCACGATCCGGGGCGCGGCGTCCGGGAGGGGCGAGCGCAGCGTCACCTGGCCGCGGCTGGTCGGGGCGACCACAGAGGGGCCGAGAGCAAGGCCATGCTCGGTGACGGGGCCGAGCCCTTCCTGGTGGAACAGCACGGGAGCCATGTGCAACTGCACATCGGGGGCGTCCAGTCCGCCCCGGCTGTGGAGGAAGCCGCCCGCCTCGCCGATGTTGGAGGTCAGCGGGCCCCGCCCCGCATCGCGCAGCAGCGCGACATTCTCCGGGCTCTGCGCGCTCATCAGGGACTCGACGCCGGTACGGAAGTTCAGCACCGTCATGTAGTGGTCCTGAAGGCCCTGGCCCACCGGCAGATCGCGCACCACCTCGATGCCGAAGGCCGAGAGCGCGGCGGCGGGCCCGATCCCGGAGAGCATCAGCAGTTTCGGGGACTCGTAGGCGCCCGCGGACAGGATCACCTCCCGGTCGGCGCGGATCACTTCGACCGCGCCGCCCCGCTCCACCTCCACCCCCGTCGCCCGGCCGCCCTCGATCACCACGCGGTGGGCCCGGGCCGAGGGGAACACGGTGAGGTTCGGCCGTTCCAGGGCGGGGTGCAGATAGGCGACGGCGGCGCTACAGCGCATGCCGCCGCGCTGGGTCAGCTGATACCGCCCGACGCCCGCTTGTGTTTTGCCGTTGAAGTCCTCGTTCCGCCGGTGTCCGGCCTGCTCGGCGGCGCGGACGAACGCCGTGACGAGCGGGTGGTTCGACCTGCTGTCGCTGACCGTCAGCGGCCCGCCCGCCGAGTGGAACTCGTCCTCGCCGCGTTCGTTGTCCTCCGAACGCCGGAAGTAGGGCAGCACATCGGCGTACGACCAGCCCTCGGCCCCGGCGGCGGCCCAGCCGTCGTAGTCGGCACGGTTGCCGCGTATATAGATCATCGCGTTGATCGAGCTGCTGCCGCCGAACACCTTGCCCCGGGGCAGATAGGTCCGCCGGCCACCCGCCCCCGGCTCCGGTTCGGAGTCGAGGTCCCAGTCGAGCTCGCTCTTGAAGAGCTGGGGGAAGGCGGCCGGAACGTGTATCTCCTGCGCGGTGTCGGGGCCACCCGCCTCGATCAGCGCCACCCGGACATCGGGGTCCTCCGACAGCCGCGCCGCCAGCACACAGCCCGCGGATCCGGCACCGACGACGACGTAGTCATATGTGGTCACTCGATCTCCTTGACCGAAGAATACGCAGACTGTGCAAACGCTAACATTCGCGATCCGCGCCCAACTCATCGGTAGGAAGGAGATTCTGGCTCGCCTGATGGCGGGTTCAGTGGTTGTGCGGGACGCTGCGGTGGGTCCGGCCGTGCAGTTCGGCGCAGTGCGGCGTCGAACTCACGGTGTGCAGCGCTCCCCCGGCGGACACGGCGAGGCCGTCCTCGGCATGGTGGTCGACCTGCAAGGTGGTGTGGGTGATGCCGTACTCCTCGGCCAGGACTCGTTCGAGGTCGTCCCGGACGATGTGGCAGTCCCCGTCCGCTTCGACCAGAACGTGCGCGGAGAGGGCCGTCTGACCGGAGGTGATGGTCCAGATGTGAAGGTCGTGGACCTCCGTCACCTGAGGGGCCTCGGCAAGGCGCCGCCCGATGGCGTCGGGGTCCAGCCCGGCCGGGGCCCCTTCGAGCAGGATGTGGCCCGACTCGCGCAGCAGGTCCACACCGGCCTTGATCATGAGCGCCACGACCAGCAGTGTCGCGATGGCGTCCGCGCGGGCGAAGCCGGTGAGCAGGACGATGGCGCCGGCGATCGCGGTGCCGATGAAGGCGAAGAGGTCGTTGAGGATGTGCTGGTAGGCGCCTTCGATGTTCAGCGAGGAGCGGTTGGCCTTGGACATGCACCAGGTGGCGACCAGGTTGACGGCGACCCCGACGAGCGCGGTGACCAGCACCATCCAGCCGCTGACCTCGGGCGGATCGAAGAGCCGCTGGATGGCCTCGTAGCCGAGCCACACCGCGGCGAGCAGCAGGGTGAGTCCGTTGGCCTGCGCGGAGAGGATCTCCACGCGCTTCAGCCCGAATGTGTAGCGACCGCGCGCCGGCCGGGCCGACAGCCGCATCGCGACCAGGGCCAGCACAATGGAGAGCGCGTCGGTGAGCATATGGATGGCGTCCGACAGCAGCGCCAGTGAACCCGCAACGAAAGCGATAATGCTTTCCACTGCAATAAAGCCGACGATGAGCAACAGCGCGGCCGTCAGCCAACGTCGGTCGGCATCGGCGGATACCCCGTGGCTGTGCCCCGAATGGCCGCCGTGCCCGTCATGGCCCCCGGGATCCCCGTGCCCTTCCGGGCCGTGGCGGTGCGTGTGAGCGGAAGTCACTGTGCTGCCCCCTATCGGCATGTCCTTCGACTGACCGAAGTGAACCGCACGCAACGGGGGTATGGCAAAGGCTGCATTGGTGACCGTTGTCAATATCATTCGCGCGCCCCTGACCTGCGGCGATGAGCGGATGCCGGGCCAATGCCGTTTCCGTGGAAGTTTCCCGGGAAGAAGAAATGCGAACAAGAAAACCATGCTCGATCAGAAGTGAGCACCATGCTGCCGCGATGAAATGACGCAGACGAACGAGGCTCGGGCGGGTCAGCGCCACTCTCGGCGGAGCGATGGCGGCGATGCTGGACGCCAGGCGGACTTCTCCGGCTATGGCGCGGCCATTCAAGGCGTATGGAAAAGCGGCACGGTCACCGGGTGACATTCGCCGAATCGGCCGGGGGCTCGGCTGCCCACGGCCATGCGCTGCACGTGGAAACGACGGGAGACAGCGGACCGGACATCGCGCCGTGCTCCGCATCGACCCTCCGTGACCTGCCCTGATCATCATCCGTAGCAGATCCGAAGGTATGCGTTTCCCTATCCGGTCTGCGGGACAATCACTGTGGTTCCCGGCTTCGGCCATGGGCGCGAGTCAGTCGGTCCCGGCGAGAGGATGGTTGAGCGATGGCTCGGAGCAGCGTCGATATCTACACGATCGTGCGCAGTCGGGTCATGGCGGGCTTCTACCCTCCCGGCGCCCACCTGACGGAGGCGGCGCTGTGCACCGAACTCGAGGTCAGCCGGAATCCGGTGCGGGCGGCACTGCGGCGGCTGGGCGAGGAGGGCCTGGTCCGGGTCGAGTTGAACAAGGGGGCGTTCGTCGCCGAGTACACCCGCTCGGACATCGACGAGGTCTTCGAGCTGCGGCAGCTCCTCGAGTCGCGGGCCGCGAGGCTGGCCGCGACTCGCCGCACCGAGCGGGACGTGCGGCTGTTGTGGGAATCCGTGGAGCACATGCACCGCATCGCGCGCGACAAGGGCGAGAACTACCTCGATGAGTTACACCGCAGCGACTGCGATTTCCACCGGGCCGTCCTCGCCGCGGCCGAGGCACCGAGGACGTTCCGGATCGCCCGGGCGCTCGCCGAGACGTCGATGACGCTGGGGACCTTCTTCTACTACTCCGACGACGACATCGCCCGCACCGTGCAGTTCCACCGGGATCTCGCCCAGGCGATCGCAGCGCGGGAGCCGGATCTCGCGGCGTCGTTGATGTCGGCGCATCTCGGGCTCGCGCACGTGGCCTTCATGGCGCGGCGGTTCGCCGAGATCGATGACGCCGCCGCCGGACGCGGATGATCCGGCGCTCGGTGGCGGAGCTGCGCCGCCTCACACGCTGCCGAAGAGCTGTGTCCAGTACGTGCCCGCCCGGCTCCCCGTCGCGTAGCCGATCCCGATGTGGCTGAACTCCGGCTTCAGGATGTTCGCACGGTGTCCGGGGCTGTTCATCCAGCCCCGGACCACCTCCGCCGGGGTGCGCTGACCGCACGCGATGTTCTCGCCGATGCCCCGGTGGCGGCATCCGGCTGCCGCCGCCCGGTCCCACGGTTGGCCGCCCTCGGGGTCGGTGTGGGAGTAGAAGTCGCGGGCGACCATGTCCTCGCTGTGCCGCTGCGCGGCCACGGTCAGGTCCGGGTCAGCGGCGAGCGGTGGCAGTCCGGCCGCGGCGCGCTCCGCGTTGGTGAGCTCGCGTACGGTGGCGGCCGCACGGGCCAGGCCCGCGGCCGTGAACGGCTGGGCCCACAGCACCGTCCAGAAGACCTCCCCCGAGCGGCCGCCGCCGGCCCGGCCCACCCCGAGGTGCGCGACCGAGGGATCCCGGAACGGCGCGCCGCGCTCCCCGTCCTGGAGGCAGTAGTCCATGAACTCGGCCGCCGTACGGGGCCCGGAGACGATGTGCTCGGCGATGGTCAGACAGGCGTAGCCGGCGGTGGCGATCCGGTGGAAGACCGATGTCCCGTCGGGGCTCTCGAGGCCGAGGCGGCCGTGCGAGGCCATGGCGTCGGCATGGGCCCGGGCGGCCGTGCTCAGCCGCGCGTCGAGGGCGATCTCGGGGGCGCCGCTCCGCGCCCGCACGCCGTTGACCAGACCGAGGAGGCCGTCGGGGTCCTGGGCGGCGCCGGCCGGGGGCGCGGCGGGCGACGGAGCGGGCGGCGGAGGAGGCGGGGGCGGCGGCTGCCCGCCGTCGTCCGCGACGTCCACCCCGAAGTCCCGGGCCACCCCGGCCAGCCCCTCCGCGTACCCCTGGCCCAGCGCCCGCACCTTCCACCGGTCGCCGCGCCGGTAGATCTCGGCGAGCAGCAGCACCGTCTCATGCGTCGGGCGCGGCGGGGTGAACCGGATGGCCCGCGCCCCGCCCACCCCCGTGATGGTCATGGTGGGGGCGGGCAGCCGGCCGAGCGATGTGCCGGGATCGGCGGGGCTGATCACCACCGTGGCGCGGCCGGCGCCGCGTCGCAGTTCCTCCGGCCGCAGCGTGACGGTGTCACCGTCCAGCCGGGCGCCGGGGGCGGACGGCTGGTTGAAGAAGACGAAGTCGCCGTCCCCCGCGACCTTTCCGTCCTCTCCGGTGATCAGCACGGACAGGTCGAAGGGGCCCGGCACCCGTATCCGCAGCACGCCGTCGGGGAGCAATGCGTTTCCACCAGGAACCAGTTCGCCCATGTCACACCCAACGTCGTGGCGTCGCGCGGGGTTCCGGGGCGGTGGCCTGAACGCCCCGCCCCCGCCCGCGGGTGATCGGTTTGCGGTACCCGCGGACGGGGGCCGGAACGAGCGGCGCCCGGTCCGCGGTCAGGCCACGGGGGCCGGGTAGGTCGGGTACTCCACCCCGGAGACATGCTGGACGACGCGGATGACCTGGCAGGAGTAGCCGAACTCGTTGTCGTACCAGAGGTAGAGGATCGCGTTGTCGCCCTCGACCTTGGTGGCGCCGGCGTCGACGATCGAGGCGTGGCGCGAGCCGATGAAGTCGCTCGAGACGGCGTCGGGGGCGCTGGTGAAGTCGATCTGGCGCTTGAGCGGCGAGGTCAGCGACACATTGCGCAGATAGTCGAGGACGTCCTCGCGGGTGGTCTCACGCGCGAGCCGCAGGTTGAGGATCGCGATCGAGACATCCGGCACCGGAACCCGGATCGAGCTGCCGGTGATCGGCGCCTTGAGGTCGGGCAGCGCCTTGGTGACGGCGGAGGCGGCACCGGTCTCGGTGATGACCATGTTGAGCGGCGCCGAGCGGCCACGGCGTTCGGACTTGTGGTAGTTGTCCAGCAGGTTCTGGTCGTTGGTGAACGAGTGGACGGTCTCCACGTGGCCGCGCAGCACGCCGTACTCGTCCTCCATCGCCTTCAGCGGCGGGACGATCGCGTTGGTGGTGCAGGAGGCGCAGGACAGGATCTGCTCGTCCGGCTTGATCGTGTCGTGGTTGACGCCGTGGACGATGTTGGGGACGTCGCCCTTGCCGGGCGCGGTCAGCACGACCTTGTCGATGCCGGGCCTGAGGTGCTTGGACAGGCCCTCGCGGTCGCGCCACTTGCCGGTGTTGTCGATGAGGATGGCGTCCTTGATGCCGTACGCCGTGTAGTCCAGCGACGTCGGGTCGTCGGCGTAGATCACCTTGATCTCGTTGCCGTTGGCGACGATCGTGCTGCTCGCCTCGTCGACGGTGATCGTGCCCTGGAACTGGCCGTGGATCGAGTCACGGCGCAGCAGCGACGCGCGCTTCACGAGATCCTCGTCGGCCCGACCACCGCTCCCGCGGACGACGATGGCGCGCAGCCGCAGGCCGTTGCCGGAGCCGGCCTTCTCGATGAGCAGCCGGGCGACGAGGCGGCCGATGCGGCCGAACCCATAGAGGACGACGTCACGCCCCTCGCCGCACTCGATCTTGTTGGCGCCCGTGGCGCCTGCGACGGCTTCGGCGGTGAACGCCTCCACCGACAGACCGCGGTCGTCGGCCTTGTACAGCGCGGCGAGCATGCCGATGTCGATCTGGGAGGGGCCGAGATCGAGCGTGGTGAGGGCCTGGAGGAACGGCACCGTCTGGGTGACGGAGAGCTCCTCTCCGGCGATCTGCCGGGCGAATCGGTGGGCCTTGAGAATGCTGACCACCGACTTGTTCACCAAAGAGCGGCTGTGCAGCAGGACGGTGACATCTCGTTCCCGATGCAGTCTCCCGATGAGCGGGATCATCGACTCCGCGATCTCCTCGCGGTTCTTCCAGTTGGTGAACGAGTCCTCGTTGACAGTCACAAGTTTATCTTTCGAGCTAGGCGGCGCTCATATGCTAACCCGCCGATGCTTTGATCAATCAAACGGTGCCCCCCGCGCTCGAATGTGCGGCGATTCGCCCGATACGCCACCCTCGCCATTGACATGCACACGAAGGCTCCCTATGGTCCAGGCCAATCCAGTCCGTATTCGGAACCACGTTCCTATTCGTGAATGGAAAGAGGTCCTCGGATGGCACGAACCAGAACCGCGCTGTGCACCGTTCTCGCCCTGCTGGCCGGCCTGCTGAGCCTTCAGTTCACCGGCCCTGCCCCGCGGGCGACGGCCGCGCCGGCCGCCTTCGCCCACCCGGGCGTGCTGGTCAGCCGGGCCCAACTCGACTACGCCCGCGCCAAGGTGGACGCCGGCCAGCAGCCCTGGAAGGCCGCGTACGACAACATGCTGGCCAGCTCCTACGCCTCGCTCTCGCGCACCGCCAAGCCGCGGGCGATCGTGGAGTGCGGCTCGTCGTCCAACCCCAACAACGGCTGCACCGACGAGCGTCAGGACGCCATCGCGGCCTACACCGACGCGCTCGCCTGGTACTTCACCCGGGACAGCAGATACGCCAAGAAGTCGATCGAGATCATGGACGCGTGGTCCGCGACCATCACCGACCACACCAACAGCAACGCCCCGCTCCAGACCGGCTGGGCCGGATCCACCTGGCCGCGTGCCGCCGAGATCATCAAGTACACCTACGACGGCGGCTGGCCGGGCGCCGGGCGCTTCGCGACCATGCTGCGCGAGGTGTACCTCCCCGAGGTGATCAACGGCGCGGCGACCAAGAACGGCAACTGGGAACTGGTCATGACCGAGGCGGCGATCGGCATCTCGGTGTTCATCGAGGACCGCGCCGCCTACGACAAGGCGGTCGGCACGTACCTCGCCCGCGTCCCGGCGTACATATATCTGACCAGCGACGGCGATCTGCCCAAGCCGCCCGCCAACAGCAACATCGACACCAGCGCCGAGATCATCAAGTACTGGCAGGGCCAGAGCACCTTCGCCGACGGCCTCGCCCAGGAGACCTGCCGTGACTTCGGGCACACCGGCTGGGGCATCGCCTCCGTCGCGGACATCGCGGAGACCAGCCGGATCCAGGGCCAGGACCTCTATCCGAAGATCCAGGACCGGCTGCGCCAGGCGCTGGGCTTCCACACCTCCTACGAGAACGGCACGGCCGTGCCCTCCTGGCTGTGCGGCGGCTCGGTCAAGACGGGCCTCGCCAAGGTCACCGAGGTCGGCTACAACGCCCTCCACAACCGGCTCGGGATCAGCATGTCCAACACCCAGAAGTACACCGAGGCGCACCGGCCGTCCGGCACGGACAACTACTTCAACGCCTGGACGACCCTCACCCACGCGGACAACCCCAACTGACCGCCACCGGCCCGCGGCGCGGTAATCCGCTTGGCTTCCCGCCGCGGCGCCTGCCACGATCCTCGGGTCGAGGACATTCGCCGACCCGAGGTGAGGGCGATGGCGCGAGCCGGAGAACAGCGGCCGCCGGGCGGCGGGCGCGCCCCCTACCGCGGGCCGGGACAGCGCCCGACACCTCCGACGCTCGGGGTGGACGTGGGCGGGGTGATCATCGACCGGATCGCCACCGGAGAGGACACCTCGTTCTTCGGCTCGCAGCCCCTGCTGACCCCGGCGGTGCAAGGCGTGTTCGAAGCCCTCGCCCTGCTGGCGGAGGAGCCCTTCGAAGGGCGAGTACACATCGTGTCCAAGGCGGGCCCGAAAGTCGCCGGAAACACCCGCGCGTGGCTGCACCACCACGAGTTCTTCCCCCGCACCGGCATCCCGGCCGAGAATCTGCACTTCGTCCGGGAGCGCGCGGACAAGGGACCGGTCTGCGCACGCCTGGGCATCACCCACTTCGTCGACGACCGCCTCGACGTCCTCGGCCATCTCACCACGGTCGCCCACCGGTACCTGTTCGTGGGCGGTTTGGGCGACGAACCGGCCCCCACGGACGTACCGCCGTGGGCGACGGTGGCAGACACCTGGGCCGGGCTCGTCGACACGATCAGGCAGCCGGACCCGCCGCCCGAGGTGACACGGCCCCGTCGCCGTCGGAAAGCCTGATCGCCCTTCGGCCGCGCGCGGGGCATCAGCCTCCGGACCGGGGCGTCCGCGTATGTCCACCGATCTCGCGAATACCGGGTTGTCAAGTGGGGATTTATCTCCCGTGTATCTAAAATAGCTTTCCTTGCCGTAAGAGAGCACAAAGCGGCAGCGGTGGAGGGAAGGGCGGGCTCGGCGGTGACCGAAACGAGTGTGCCGAGTGGCGGACGCGGGGTTCTGGAGGGCGCGTTCGCCCTGCTCGAGGCCGTGGAAAGGGCCGGGCCCTCCCGGCTCACGGAGTTGGCGGCGGAGACCGGATTACCGAAGACGACCGCGCGCCGACTTCTCGAACAACTCGTCGAATTGGGTGCGGTAGAACGGTCGAATGGCCTTTTCCGAATGGGCTCGCGAATGTTCCGGCTGGGTCTCGGATGGCAGCCGCTCCCCGGCACACTGGCCCTGGCTCGCGGACCGGTCCGCGAATTGTCGAGAGCCACCGGTGCCACGGTCGGGATCTTCGTCCTGCGCGAGGGCCGGACACTGACAGCCGGCACGGTCCCCGGCGAGTTGGACGCCGTGACGCCGATGCGGGCGGGGATGACATTCCCCTGGACGACCGCCGCGGGGAAGATCCTGGTGGCGGGCGCGCCCGACAGCCTGCCCCTGGACCCGCCGTCCAGGGCATGGGCGCGGGAGGCGGCCCGGATCCGGGAGACCGGGTTCGCGCTCGACCGTCAGGAGGTCATGGACGGGGTGTGCTGCGTCGCCGTCCCCCTGCGCGGCCGGGGCGGTGCGGTGGTCGCGGCCCTGGGCGCCCTGGTGGACCCGGACCGGCCGCTGCCCTCGCTGGCGGCCTCGGTGGTACGGACGGGGAAGGTCATCAGCGCCGCGATGCAACGGCGCCCGGGGAGCTGATCCGCTCAGCGGCACAACTGGTGCCGCTGGGTGATCCGCTGTGCGAGGGTCGGGTCCAGTGGCCCGGAGTGCGGCCGCAGTCACCCGCTGTGGAGATCACCATGACCATTGCCCCCGAGTCCGGATCGGGATCCGGGTCCGGAGCGGACGCGCCGAGCGTCGCCGCTCCGATGCCACAGACCACTCCACCGACCCCCGCGTCAGCGACAACACCGGCGACATCATCGACGACAGCGCCGATGTTTCCGCCGGCGACGGCGCCCGTGCTCGACCAGTCGACCCGCGAGATCGAAAAAGCGACCTTCGTGCCCCTGAACGTGGAGACCCCGTCCGTCGGACAGGCCCTGGCCAAGGCCGCGTTCGTACGCCGGCTCCAGCTCCGACCCGACGAGGCCGACGCGCTGGGAGACCAGCGCCCCGAGCTCATCGAGCCACTGCGGGACCTGCTCACCCCGCCCTCCCTCTCCCCCGCGCCGCTCTCCGCCTTCGCCACGGTCCCCATGCACACGCTCCGGGAACTCGGCGAGGCCGTTGTCGCCCTGCGCCGCCGGCGCGCGGAGGAGCCCCAGGCCACGCGGGGCACTGCGCTCCAGGCGCTCCAGACCGCGGTGGTGGCGGCCAAGGGCCTCGAGGCCAACACCGCCGCACCCCGGATGGGCCTGATGAACCTGGAGCGGCTGGAGATGACACCGGCCGGGATCGAGCGGGGCGAGCTCGTCGCCACCATTCCCCTGGCCCCGCAGGAGGAGACCGCCGTCACCTACAAGGAGTGGTCGGTCCAGAAGAAGGAGTTCAGCTCGATCGTCACCGACTCGCTGGAAACCTTCAGCGAGACGGGGGTGACGGACAACACCGAGCTGTCGCAGTCGACCGCCTCGCAGCAGCAGCACTCCAACCAGTTCAACATCACCGGGACCGTCTCCGGCGGCATCCCCGTCATCTCCGGCTCGGTCACCTCGGGATTCACCGGCCAGGACGCGGCCTCCCAGTCGGCCACCGACAGCCGGAAGCACGCGACCACCCTGACCCAGAAGGCGTCCACCCGCGCCCGGCAGGAGCACAAGGTCACCATCTCCACGACCACGGTCACCGGGACCTCGCAGACCACCACCAGGACGCTGCGGAATCCCAGCACGACCAACCCGATCCGCATCGACTACTTCAGCCTGATGCGCAAGTGGCGGGTCCGCCTCTACCGGTACGGGATGCGGCAGACGTATGACGTCGTGCTCCCGGAGCCCGCCGCCACGATGCGCCGCGCCTACGCGGAGCTCGAGGCGCTGAAGGCCCAGCTCGGGCCGTTCGTCTTCAACATCCCGCACAACGACATCACCGCCGAGGTCCGCAAGGGCGACCCGGAGCCGCCGGAGACGGACCCGCCCACCCCCAAGTCGCCGCACTACCTGGTGCTCGCCGACCAGTACGACGCGCAGGTCCCGCCGCCGCCCCCGGACCTGCCCCCGCAGACGTACGCGGTGGAGACCGGGCCGCTGCCGCAGGGCCGTGGCGTCACCAGGATGCCTCTCAACATCCCCGCCGGGTACGAGATCGTGAGCATCACGATCAGCGGCCGGATGACGAGCTTCGCGGGCCATCTGGGCCAGTTCACCATCGAGGGCACGACCCTGCCCTTCGACCCCTTCCCGGAACGGGTCTTCGAGCCCGGCACCGTGCTGAAGCGGGACACCGACGGCGGCGACTTCATGGCCGGCGCCGGCGGAACGTCGGTGCTCGTCCTGGTCTTCGACCAGGTGTCCACCCAGTCCCTGCTGCTGACCGCGGAGGTGCGGCCGACCCGGGCCGCCATGCAGCGGTGGCAGTTCGATGTGTGGAACGCGCTCTACACGGCCGCGCAGACGAACTACTACGCGGAACAGCAGGACATCGCCGGCCGGATCGCGGCGCTCGAGGCCCGGCTGGGCGACGTGGACACGCTCACGCTGCGCCGCGAGGAGAGCGACGAGATCATGAAGAGCGTGTTGCGGTATCTGCTCGGCGGCAGGTTCCCCAGCATGCCGAAGGACGTTCTCGACGCCTTCGTGGCGGCCAAGGTGGATGTGGCGCACGGCACGGGATTCGAGGGGGACACCATCGGCCCGGACTCCACGCTGTGGACGACGGTCCGCCAGTACGAGGACGTCGTACGCTTCGTCAACCAGGCCATCGAGTGGGAGAACGTGGTGAGCTTCCTCTACTCGTACTTCTGGGACCTCCCGCAGAGCTGGCGTTTCATCCGCGAGATCGAGCACCCCGACGCCAACCGGCAGGCGTTTCTGCGGGCGGGCAGCGCGCGGGTGGTGCTCACCATCCGGCGCGGTTGGGAGACGCGGTGGGTGAACTTCGTCGAGAACGGTGTCATCGACGACCCGAACGCCCCCGAGAACCCCTCGCAGTACTGGACCATCGCGCAGGAGATCGCCGCCTACGACGACCGCAACTACCCGGGGATCCCGCCCGCGAACCCGGGACGGACCGCGACCAGGCTGGAGGACGCGGTCTTCACCACCTCGGCCGCCTCGGTGGGCCCGTCCGCCCGGCCGGTCTCCATCCCCGTCGCCTCCAGCTCCGGGTTCGTGGTCGGTGCCCAGGTCGTCATCGGCGCGGTCCACGGTCTGGAACACAGCCAGGAGGCCCAGACGGTCACCAGGGTCCCCGACGGCACGCACATCGAGGTCGCCCGGCTCGACCAGGCGCACACCGGGTCCCCGACCGCGCCGTTCCCGGTCATGCAGCCCGGGGAGAAGGGTGAGCTGATCGCCGAGTGGGCCGAATACACCCCGACTTCGGGCACGGACATCGCGGTCACCAGCAACCTCTCGGCCATCTCCTGAAGGGCGTCGCCGCGCATGGCCTCCCGGCTCGACACTCAGCAGGTCACGATCTGCCCCGGCGAGGGCAACTTCACCCGGGACGCGGGGCGCGTACGCGGCACCGCGAAGGGTGAGCAGAACACCATGGAGTGGCAGTGGGCCCAGGGGGCCATGTTCGGCTACTTCTACCCCGACTTCAAATTCCGCTATCCCGAAGCGTCGTTCGTGCTGACCGAGAACGAGTACACGCGTCTGCTCACCCACATGACGGGACCGGACCGGTTGCTGAACCGGCTGTTCCGGGAGTTCCGCAGGGACCACAAGGCCGGCGGGCAGCTGCGTCCGGACATCCTCGGGTTCTGCGCGAGACCGCCGCAGGCCGGTCCGATCGTGCTGGAGCTGCTGGAGGTCTCCACGGCGGATCAGGCGGTGGCCACGCTCAGGGACGACATCGGCTACAAGCTGAACAAGTTCGAGCAGATCATCCGCGGGCTGGACCCCGACATCAAGGAGGGCTTCAGCCTGACCTCGTACAGCGTCCAGGCAGGTCCCTCGAAGTGGCGGCCGACGCCCATGTACCAGCGCATCGTCCCACTGCCGCCGTCCACCGACGAGCAGGGCAACAAGTACATCGAGTGGATCTGCTTCCAGCCGACGTTCAACCGCAACTGGCCCTACGGGATCGACGGGCTGCTGCTGTACGAGATCCACCGCATGCCCTACGGCTCGGAGCTGCCGGTGGTGCGCAAGCTGATCGACGAGGAGAAACGCCGCCGGCAGGCCGCCCGCACCCCGTACGGGGTGACCCTGACCCCGTGGCTGAACGAGGAGTACCTGGGCCGGATGCCCCGGGACCGGGACGCGCTCCGGATGGCCGCCGCGCTCATGGGCGTCGGGCTGCTGGCGCTGCTCGCCGTCGAGCTGCTGCCGGTGGTCGCGGGCCTGGAACTGGGCGCGGCGGCGCTCGGGACGGGCCTGGCCGAAGCGGGGGCGGGCGCGGGGGCGGGGGTGGCGGCCGAGGCCGGGGAGGTGGGCGCCGCCGCGCTCGCCGCGCGCGCCGCCGCCCTGCCCACGGCGCTGGAGACCGCGGCCAGATGGCTGTCGGCCCTCGGCCGCCACCTGGTGCTCAGCCCGAAACCGGCGTAGCGCTCACCGGTCGGCTCACCAGTCCGCCACATCCCACTGGCCGAGCAGGCTGTCGCCCGTGGCGTCGTCTCCCGCCGGGGTGTCGTGCAGGGCCTGCTCGGCCCAGATGACCTTGCCGCGGGTCGTGTAGCGGGTGCCCCAGCGCTGGGCGAACTGGGAAACCAGGAACAGGCCCCGGCCGCCTTCGTCGGTGGTTCTGGCCCGCCGCAGGTGGGGGGCGGTGCTGCTGCCGTCGGAGACCTCGCAGATCAGGGTGCGGCCGTGCAGCAGCCGCAGCCGTACGGGCGGGACGCCGTACCGGATGGCGTTGGTGATCAGTTCGCTGATGATCAGCTCGGCGTTGAAAGCGGCCTCTTCCAGGCCCCAGGCCTCGATGTGCCGACCGCACTCGGCCCGCAGCGGCGCCACCGCCGCCGGATCGAAGGGCACCTCCCACTCGGCCACGTGTTTGGGGTCGAGCAGCCGGGTGCGGGCGACGAGCAGGGCGACGTCGTCGGCGGGGCGGGGCGGCAGCACATTGTCCAGCAGGCTGCGGCATGTCTCCTCGGGGCTGCGGTCCGGGGCGGTGGCCAGCACGTGGCGCAGCGTGCGCAGGCTGGTGTCCCGGTCCTGGTCGTCGTGGGCGAGAAGTCCGTGGGTGTGCAGGATCAGGCTGGTCGCGTCGGGCAGGGAGAACTCGGCGGTCTCGACGGGTTCCCGGCCCTTGCCGAGGGGCGGGCCCAGCGGTACCTCGGGAATGTCCACGGTGCCGTCGGGGCCGAGGAGGGCCGGGGCCGGGTGGCCCGCGCGGGCCACGGTGCAGTGGCCCGCCACCGGGTCGTAGATGGCGTACAGACAGGTGGAGCCGGCGATGCTCGAGGAGTCGGCGCTGGGCCCGCGTTCGAGGTCGACCCGGGTGACCAGCTCGTCCAGGAGGGAGAGGACCTCGTCGGGCGGCAGGTCCAGGGCCGAGAAGTTCTGGACCGCGGTGCGCAGCCGGCCCATGGTGGCCGTGGCGTGGAGACCCTGTCCGACCGCCGAGCCGACGACGAGCGCGACCCGGGCGCCCGGGAGCGGAATCACGTCGAACCAGCCGCCGCCCCCGCCCGCCTGCGCGGGCAGATAGCGCGAGGCCACCTCCACGGCGTCCTGCTCGGGCAGGTCGTAGGGCAGCAGATTGCGCCGCAGCGTGACGACCATGGCGTGTTCGCGGGTGAAGCGGCGGGCGTTGTCGACGCACACCGCGGTCCGCGCGGCCAGCTCCCCGGCGATCGCCACATCGTCGTCCTCGAACAGCTCGCTGCGCCGTGTCCGCCAGAAGTTGGCCAGGCCCAGGGTGACACCGCGGTAGCGCAGGGGCACCGTGATCAGGGAGCGCATGCCGTGGTCGAGGAGACGCAGGGCCTCGGGGCCGTACCCCGCGGGCCACCCGGAGGTGTCGCTCAGATCGGTCCGGAGCACCGCCTGCCCGGTCCGAAGGGCCTGGAGCTGCGGGGCGGACGGGGCGTAGGTGGCCTGCTCGCCCTGGCGGAAGAGGGGGTGTCCCTCGGGGACCCCGCCGACCGCGGTGCGGCGCAGTACCTCGGCCTCGTGTGGTGGCGACGGCTCCTCGCCGCGCTCCACCGGATCCAGCAGTTCCACGGTGACGACGTCGGCGAAGCGGGGGACGGCCACTTCCGCCAGCGCCTCCGCGGTCCCGGTCAGCTCCAGGGTGGAGCCGATCCGTACACCGGCGTCGTAGAGCAGCTCGAGCCGCTCGCGCGCCACCTCGGCGCGGCCGGCGACCACGCGGAGTTCGGTGGTGTCCCGCAGTGTCGCCACCGTCCCGGTGGGGGTGCCGGCGTCGCCGGTGGACCGGATGTTGACCGCCAGCAGCCGGGTCCCGCTCGGGTGGACCTCGTCGCTGACGGTCCGCCCCGAGGCCAGCAGCTTTTCCAGATGTGGCTCGAGGCCCAGTTCGGAGACGTGGCGCCGCTCGATGTCCGGGGCCAGCTGGAGAAGGCGCCGGGCCTCGTCGTTGACCAGCAGGAGCCGGCCGTCCCCGTCGAGGATCAGCACACCCTCGCGGACCGCGTGCAGCACCGCGTCGTGGTGCTCGTACATGCGGGTCATCTCCGCGGGCGCCAAGCCGTGGGTCTGGCGCCGCACCCGCCGGCTCACCAGGGTGGTGCCACCCGCGGCCACGACGAGTGTCCCGCCGGCGGCGCCGAGCAGAACCGGCAGCCGCTGGTCCACCTCGCTGTTCACACTCTTGATCTTGACGCCGACCGACACCCCGCCCAGGAACTTCCCGCCGGGCCCGGTGACGGGAAACGCGGAGATCACGGAGCGGCCCTGGCTCGCGTGGAAGGTCTCGGTGATCGGCTGGCCCGCCAGCTCCTTCCGGATCTGCGCGGCGGGCCCGACGATCCGCTTGCCGATCAGTTCCGGCTGGGGGTGGGTGAGGCGGATCCCCCGGGTGTTGAACACCACGACGCTGTCGACACCGGAGGTCTTTCTGGCCGCCTCGGCGCGCGGCTGAAGCACCGCGGTGGGATTGCCCCTGGTCATGGCCTCGGCCACGCCGGGGGACTGGGCGAACGCGGCGGCGACGGCACGGGCACGGTGGCGGGCGTCCGCCGTGACCTGGGTCCGGGCGCTGAGCACCATCGCCACCACGGCTATCGCGACCAGCGCCACCACCAGCAAGAACTCCAGGACGAAGACCTGCCCGGCCACGCTCGAGCCGCGCAGCAGCGAGGCCCGCCGTCTCGGGGACGACGTGTGCAGGGCTGGGGGCCCGCTCGGCCTGCGGCGACGCCAGGCTTTGCGAGCAGCTGCTGTCATGTCGGCCTTTATAACATTCATTCCTCTTTATCCGACAGTGCCATATCCACCCCGAAAACGGCCCCGACCTGGCTCAGACGGCCGCCCGGGCCCCGCCGGCGCCGAGAGCGGCCACCGGCACCGAGTGTGCGCTCGCCGCACATCAGCAGTTCCTCACCGCACCACCGGTCGGTCCTCCCCCGTTCACGCAGGCTTCGCAGAATCTGCCCCGTCCCAGCCTGTACGTCCCTGCGCCAGCGGGAGTTGAGCATGAGCCACGGTCACAGACACGACCACGGTCACCACCATCACCACCACACGAGCGGCGACGCGTCGTCCCTGCCGCCCGCCCTCGACATGTCCGTCCCGGACGAGGCACTGACCCCCAGCCAGCTGTCACGGCGCTCCATGCTGCGCCGTACCGGCCTGCTCGGGGCGGGCCTCGCGGCGGGCAGCGTCCTCGGCGGCGCGGGCCAGGCCGCCGCGGCCCCCGCGGCCGCGACATCCGCGTCGGCAGCCTCCGGGAGCGAGCGCTCCGGCGGATACCTGTGGCTGGCCGGCGACCACCACATCCACACCCAGTACAGCTCCGACGCCAAGTACCGGGTCATCGACCACGTACGCCAGGCGAACGCCCACGGCCTCGACTGGATGGTCATCACCGACCACGGCAGCGAGACGCACGCCAAGATCGGCGTGGAGAAGGTCAACCCGGACATCGTCGCCGCCCGCGACCAGATCGACGACACCCTCGTCTTCCAGGGCCTGGAGTGGAACATCCCGGCCGCCGAACACGGCACCGTCTTCGTCCACCCCGGCAAGAACGAGGTGGCGGTGTTGAAGGAGTTCGAGAACTCCTTCGACGGCTCGGTGAAGAAGGCGAGCTCCAACACCCCCGCGAACGAGGCGCTGGCCATCGCGGGCGTCAACTTCCTCGCCGAGCAGGTCCAGCGCCGCAGGGTGAAGGACATCCTGTTCCTGGCCAACCACCCCGCGCGCAAGGGCATCGACTCCCCGCACGAGATCCGCGCCTGGCGCGACGCCCAGCCGACCATCGCCGTCGGCATGGAGGGCGCCCCCGGCCACCAGGCCGCCGGTCTGCCCGCCCCGACCGGCCCCGGCGGGGCCCGCGGCATCTACGACAACAGCCCCGGCGCCGACTCCTTCGGCGGCTACCCGCTGGAGAGCTACCGCACCTGGGGCGGCTTCGACTGGATGACCGCCACCGTCGGCGGTCTGTGGGACAGCCTGCTCGCCGAGGGCAAGCCCTGGTGGATCACGGCCAACTCCGACTCCCACAACGTCTACGCCGACACCGCCGTGCGCGGCCCGAACAGCGACTTCAACGCCAACGGCCGCTACAACGACCCGGTCTACGGCGGCGGCCTGGGCCTCACCGACACCGACTTCTGGCCGGGCCAGTACTCCCGTACCCACGTCGGCGCCGCCTCCTTCGCCTACAAGGCGGTGATGGACGGCATCCGCGCCGGACGTGTCTGGGTTGACCACGGCGGGCTCATCAGCGGCCTGAACGCCCAGCTGCGCTCCGGCAGCCGCGCGATCACCCTCGGCAATGTGCTGCATGTGCGCCGTGGCGCCCAGGTCGACCTGGTCATGGAGATCAGCCTGGCCAACGGGCCCAACTGGGCACAGTTCGTGCCGAAGCTGGCCCGGGTGGACGTCATCCAGGGCGATGTCACCGGCCCGGTCTCCGACAAGGACACCTTCACCACCCCGGACACCAAGGTCGTGAAGTCCTTCGAGGTGAACAAGTCCACCGGCTCGGTGCGCCTGACCTACTCCCTGGGCCGCGTGGACAAGCCGGTGTACGTGCGGCTGCGCGGCACCGACGGCAACCGCTCCGCCGTCGGCCTTCGCGGTGCCGCCGTCGACCCGGCCGGACCGGCGATGGACGTGATCGGGGACGCCGATCCGTGGAAGGACCTGTGGTTCTACTCCAACCCCATGTGGGTCCTGCCCGCATGACCGCACCACACGTCGTGCCCGGCGTCCACCTCCTCATCGGGGTGGACGCCGGGTCGGCGAACCTGCGCGCGGCCGACCATCTGATCCACGATCTGCTGGACCACCTCGGCCTCGCACCGGGCACGATCGCCTGCACCCATCTGATCCGCACCGACGAGCGCCGCTCCACCGCCGTCTCGTTCGCCCTGCCCGACGCCGCCACGGCCGAGGCCGTGTGGGAGCGCATCGCCGGAGGGGAGAGCGCGGACGTGGGCGCGGTCCTGCGGGAGCGCTCGTACGGCGCGGACCAGGCCGTCCGTACGGCCGCGCTGGCCGCCGCGGAGCACGCCCACCGCAGGGGCGGGCGGGCCGTGGTCTATCCCGGAGTGGAACACCTCACCGGCACGGTCACCGTGGCCGACCTGCTCGCCCTGACCGCCATCGACCGGGTCACCGTGGTCGGCGCACCGGCGGCGGACGGCCAGGGGCCCGACCCCGCCACGCCGGTGCTCACGCGCGACCACGTACGGCCCGAGTGGCGGGACGGGCGGCTCACCCTCGCCCTGGTGCCGGCCGCCGACAGGGCGCTGGCGCCGTTCGAAGTCCCGAATCCCACGCCCTGCTGCGCCGACCACGCCTGACGGGGCTCCCTGCTGGAGCAAGCCCACCTCCCGGGCCGTTGCCCTCCTGACCTGCACTTTTCTCGCTTGGCACACTATTTATCGCCGTCTGCGCACCCCGGGAGCGCCATAGACTCGAATCCTTCGGGGGCTTCCCACCCAGGAGGATGCGATGCTGCGGCAGACCCGACTGCCCGATGAGTCCGCCGACTACCTCGCCGCCCGCGAAGAGCTCCGCCTCGCCGAGATCGAGCTCATGCGCCACCGCGAGGAGGTCGCGGCCCGGCGGCGGGCGCTTCCCGCGGGGCCGCCGGTCGACGACTACGTCTTCCTCGAGGGCCCCGCCGACCTGGACACGGGCGACGCCCCCGTCCGCAAGACCTCCCTGAGCGAGCTGTTCACCGCCCCGGACCGGCCGCTGATCGTCTACCACCTGATGTACGGAAAGCGGCAGACCGAGCCGTGTCCGATGTGCACCCTGTGGGTCGACGGCTTCAACGGCGTCGCCCACCACATCGCCCGGAACGCCGACTTCGCCGTCGCCGCGGCCGCCGACCCGGCCACCCTGCGGGAGCACGCCCGCAACCGCGGCTGGTCCCGGCTGCGCCTGCTGAGCTGCGGGGACAGCACCTTCAAGTACGACCTGGGCAGTGAGGACAAGGACGGCGAGCAGGACTCCACCATCTCCGTGTTCACCCGGGACGGCGACGGCACGGTCCGCCACCGCTACTCCGCCCACCCGCGCATGGCCGAGGACATCGAGCAGCGGGGCATCGACCTCCTCGCCCCCGTCTGGCATCTTCTCGATCTGACACCGGGCGGCCGGGACGACTGGTTCCCGCGGCTGGACTACTGAGCGGTGTCCCGCCCGCGCGCCGCGTGCGTCACGCCGGCCGCGGGTGGGCCGGGTGACGGGAGACGGGGGCCTCCCACAGCGCGGCGATCGCGTCGGTCAGGTCGGTGGCGGTGTCGTCCCAGTTGAGCCGGGTGGCGGGGGCGCCCTCGGCCAGGGCCCGCTCGGTCTCGACGCACATCTGCACGATCAGATGGCGCGCCATCAGCATGCGCATGGTGATCACCTCGGGCGGCAGGTCCGGGAGGAACCGGTCGAGGAGGTCCCGCAGCTGTTGCGGTGACGAGGACATGAGGGAGTCCTCGACCACGATCTGGAACAGCGCCGGATCGGCCGACACCTGGGCGTTGAACCGGGCGAACCAGGTGGGGGTCCCCAGGGAGGCCAGGTGTTCGATGACGGGGCGCACCGAGGAGGCCGCCCAGTCCCGGACACAGGTGAACTCGCCGGACTCGGCCAGGATGCGGGCGCGGATCTCCGCGATGACCGCCGTGTGTCTGCGGGCGATCGCCCGGACCAGGTCGGTCTTCGTGCCGAAGTGGTAGCCGACGGCGCCGGTGTTGCCCTGGCCCGCGGCGATGCTGATCTGACGGTTGGAGACCGTGTGCACCCCGTACTCGGCGAACAGCCGCTCCGCGGCGTCGAGGATCGCCTCACGGGTCGCCTCGACCTGCTCCTCACGGACCCTTCTGCCGGGCATGTCCACCACCTCACCGGGACCGCGGCGTGCCCCGCGGCGGCCGGTCCCGAAGCCCGCCGCAGGTCCTCCCCTGGGCGGCGAGGCAAGGCCGACAGCCTACTGACCGGCGCACCGTCTGCTACAGTCACTTTAACTCAGTCGAGTGATTTAAAATAACGAGTCCGGCAGTCAGCTGGTCTGTCGATTTCCGCCTCCGGAGGCCCTTCGCCATGCCCGACGCCCTCGCCCAGCCCGCCGGAAGCGGGCAGTCCACCGCGAGCGGGGAGTCCGCCCCGCCGAAACCGAATGTCGTCGTGGCGGTGCTGGCCTTCGCCGGCATCGTGGTCTCGCTGATGCAGACCGTGGTGATCCCGATCATCCCCAAGCTCCCGACGCTGCTGAACGCGACGGCAGCGGACGCCGCCTGGGCGATCACCGCCACCCTGCTCGCCGCCGCGGTCGCCACCCCGGTCGTCGGCCGGCTCGGCGACATGTACGGCAAGCGCCGCATGCTGCTGTTCAGCCTGGTGCTGCTGGTGTGCGGCTCGGTCCTGTGCGCGCTGTCCGACTCGCTGACGCCGATGATCGTCGGGCGGGTGCTCCAGGGCCTGGCCGCCGGTGTCATCCCGCTCGGCATCAGCATCATGCGCGACGAGCTGCCGGCCGAGCGGCTGGGCACCGCCACCGCCATGATGAGCGCCTCCCTCGGCATCGGCGGCGCCCTCGGTCTGCCCGCCGCCGCGCTCATCGCCGACAACTTCGACTGGCACGCGCTGTTCTGGACCTCGGCCGTGATCGGCGCCCTCGGCACCACCCTCGTGTTCCTGCTCGTCCCGGAGTCCAAGGTCCGCACGGGCGGCCGGTTCGACGTGGTGGGCGCCGTCGGCATGGCCGTGGGCCTGGTGTGTCTGCTGCTGGCGATCTCCAAGGGCGCCGACTGGGGCTGGGGCAGCGGCACCACGCTCGGCCTGCTCATCGCCGCCGTCGCCGTCCTGGCGGGCTGGGGCCGCTACGAGCTCCGGATCGCCGAACCCCTGGTCGACCTGCGCGCCACCGCGCGCCGCCAGGTCCTGGTGACCAACATCGCCTCGATGGCCTTCGGCTTCTCGATGTTCGCGATGTCCCTCGTCCTGCCGCAGCTCCTCCAGTTGCCTGAGGCGACCGGCTACGGTCTGGGCAAGTCGATGCTGGCCGTCGGTCTGGTCATGGCCCCGCAGGGCCTGGTCATGATGGCCTGCGCCCCGGTGTCCGCGGCCCTGTCCGCGGCCAAGGGCCCGAAGATCACCCTCATGATCGGCGCCCTGATCGTCTCGGCCGGATACGGCCTGAACATCGTGATGATGTCCGAGGTCTGGCAGCTCGTCGTGGTCTCCTGCATCATCGGCGCCGGTGTCGGCTTCGCCTACGGCGCGATGCCCTCCCTCATCATGGGCGCCGTGGACCCGTCCGAGACGGCGGCCGCCAACAGCCTCAACACCCTGATGCGCTCGATCGGCACCTCCACCGCCAGTGCCGTCGCGGGCGTCATCCTGGCCCAGATGGTCACCGACTTCGGCGGCCACGCGCTGCCCTCGGAAAACGGCTTCAAGGTCGTCATGGCCGTCGGCGCCGGAGCCGCCCTCATCTCCTTCGCGGTCGCCTCGCTCATCCCCGGCCGGCGTCCGCTCGCCGCCGCGCACCCGACCGCGGACGACACCACCGAGCCCGCCACGGCCTCGGACGCGGCCACCGCCCCACGGGCGTAGGCCCGACGCTCCGGGTCGCGCGTTGAGCGGCGCGCGCCCGGTCCGCACCACCCGTGGGGACGGGGACGGTGCGGGTGATCGGCCCGGCCGCGATCCGCACCCCCTTAAGGATTCGCGGCCGGGTCTCGCCCGGCCCCGCGGCGGATACGCGGCGCCGGTCAACGGCCGTGTGCCGGGGCGCCGGCGCCGTTGCGGCGGGCGATGGCACACAGGTCCAGGGCCGGTCCGAGGAGCCTGCGTCCGCGGATGTGGACCATGCGCAGCTCGCGTCGGAGGTCCAGGCCCTGGACGGGCACGGCGACCACGGTGCGGCTGGCCAGGTCGGCGGCCACGGCCAGAGAGCTGAGCACGGCGGGGGCGACGCCCTCGGCCACGGCCGTCTTGATCGCTGTGGTGGAGGGCAGCTCCAGCAGCGGGGCCGCCAGCGGGGTGCGCGTCCTGGCGCCGACGGCGCGTTCGAGATAGCGGCGGGTGCCCGAGCCGCGCTCCCGGCTCACCAGCGGCGTGGCGGCCAGCTCCTCGGGGGTGATGCCCGAGCGGCGCCGGGCCCACGGGTGGCCGCGGGCCACGATCACGGTCAGCTCGTCCCGCGCGATCCGCTGACCGCTCAGGCCCCGGGGGATCTGCGGGCCCTCGACGAATCCCAGGTCGGCCCGGTCGTCGAGCACCGCCTGGGCCACGTCGTCGGAGTTCCCCGCGGTCAGCGCCACGGCGGCGTCCGAGGCCGTGGTCTGCAACGCCACCAGCCAGTGCGGCAGCAGATACTCGGCCACCGTCAGGCTGGCCGCCACCCGCAGCCGGCTGTGCGCGCCGTCCCGCAGCGAGAGCACGCCCGCGTCCATGGCCGCGGCCGCCTCCACGGCCTCCCGGGCCCAGTCCGCCACCAGCGCGCCGTGCTCGGTCAGCCGCGAGCCGCGCGGCGAGCGGTCGAGCAACCGCAGACCCAGCTTGCGCTCCAGGTGGCTCAGGCGTGAGCTCGCGGCCGGCTGGGTGATGTCATGCGCCCGGGCGGCCGCGCCGACACTTCCCAGCCGCGCCACCGACAGCAGCAGGTCGAAGGAGGTCAGGTCGCTGACGCGCGGCGAGAGAGGCATAAGGCCACTTTATGAGCTCATCCGGAATCAGTGCCTACCGGCCACGTCGGGGACGGGCGACGGTTGCCGCATGCCCCCTCTCCTCACCGCCCCGCGGCCTCCGGCGCACGACGCCGGGCGGCGGCTCCCCGCCGGTCTGCTGCGCGACCTGGACCACCCTGCCCAGCTGTTCGAGAACCTCGGCCCGAACTGGTACGCCTCCGTCATGGGCACGGGCATCGTCGCCACCGCCGCGGCCGGCCTGCCCGTCCGGGTCCCCGGGCTGCACACGGCCGCCACCTTCGTCTGGGCCCTGGCCGCGGCCTGGCTGGTGGCGCTCACCGCGGCGTGGGCCGTGCACTGGACCCGCCACCGCGACCGGGCCAGGGCACACGCCGGACACCCGGTGATGGCCCACTTCTGGGGCGCCCCCGCCATGGCGCTGCTCACCGTGGGCGCCGGCGCCCTGACCCTGGGGCAGGACTGGCTCGGCCGGCCGACGGCCGTGGCCATCGACGTGTCGCTGTGGTCGGCAGGCACCCTTCTGGGGCTGGTCACCGCCGTCTGGATCCCCTACCGCGCCATGACGGGGCACGCCACCGCCCCGGACGCCGCGTTCGGCGGCTGGCTGATGCCCGTCGTCCCGCCCATGGTGTCCGCCGCCACCGGCGCCGCCCTCGTCCCTCACACCGCCGCCGGGCAGCCCCGGCTCACGCTGCTGCTCGCCTGCTACGCCATGTTCGGCATCAGCCTGCTGGCGAGCCTCGTCATCATCACCCAGATCTGGGCGCGGCTGATGCACCACAAGGTCGGGCCGGCCGCCATGACGCCCACCTTGTGGATCGTCCTGGGCCCGCTCGGGCAGTCGGTGACCGCCGCGGACCTCCTCGGCGCCGCGGCCCACAGCGCACTGCCCCGCCCCTATGCCACCGGCGCCGAGGTCTTCGGCTTTCTGTACGGCGTCCCCGTCTGGGGCTTCGCCATGATGTGGCTGACCCTGGCCGCGGCGCTGACCCGCCGCACCGCCCGGAGGGGGCTGCCGTTCTCGCTGACCTGGTGGAGCTTCACGTTTCCCGTCGGTACGTGTGTCACCGGCACCAGCGCGCTGGCCCTGCGGCTGCACTCCACCCCGCTCGCCGCCCTCGCCGTCGCCCTGTTCGCCCTCCTCCTCACCGCCTGGGTCACGGTGGCCCTCCGCACCGCGCGCGCGGCCGCGCGCGGTGCGCTGTTCGCCTAGCCCAGCTGCCGCACCCAGTCCGCGGGCACTCGTCCCGCGGGGCCGGGCGTCGGCTGGTCGGCGGGGTGGCTCTCGGGCCCGGCCAGCTGCGGGCCCGACTCGTACATCTCGGAGGTCTCGTAGTTCCAGAACCAGCCCTCACCCGGTTCGAAGCTGCGGATCAGCGGATGGCCGGTGGCCTCGGCGTGCGCGGTCGCGTGCTTCGCGAGCGAGTCGTCGCAACAGCCGATGTGTCCGCACTGCGCGCAGCGCCGCAGATGGAACCACCATCCGCCGCCGGCCTCGCACTCGGCGCATCCGGTGCCGCTCGGCGGCACCGACGGGTCGATTCCGTTCTGCGGGGTCATGAGGGCTCCTGTGGGGTGTCGGGACCGGTGGCGGTCAGCGGGAGGCGCACCTGGAAGCGGGTGTCGCCCGGGGTGGACTGGACGCGGAGGTCACCGTGGTGCTTGTTGACGACGATGCGCCATGAGATGTCCAGGCCGAGACCGGTGCCCTGGCCCACCGGTTTCGTGGTGAAGAACGGGTCGAAGACACGGTCGCGGATGTCCTCGGGAATGCCGGGCCCCGTGTCGCCGAACTCGACGAGAAGGTGGTCCTCGTCGCGCGCGGTGCGCACGGTCAGGGTGCCCGGGGCGTCGTCCCCGGTGTTCATCGCGGAGACCGCGTTGTCGATCAGGTTCGTCCAGACCTGGTTGAGCTCGCCGGGGTAGGCGGGGATCTTCGGCAGGGTGCGGTCGTAGTCCTTGACGACGGTGATGTGCGGGCCGATCTTCGCGGCGAGCATCAGCAGTGTGCTGTCGAGCAGTTCATGGACATCGGCCACCTGGTACGGCGCGCGGTCGAGCTGTGAGTACTGCCTGGCGGCGTTGACGAGGGTCGAGACCCGGGTGGTCGAGTCCTCGATCTCGTTCATGAGGAGCTCGGTCTCGACGGTGTAGTTCAGCCACCGCACGGCCCCTTCGAGGATGTCCTCGCCCACCGCCAGCGCGACCTGGTCCAGCCAGTCGGTGTCGAGGCCGGCCTGGACGAACGTCGGCGCGAGCTGCCATCCGCCCTCGATGCCGTGGTCGTCCAGCCAGTCGGAGATGGCGTCCTCGAGGTCCGAGGCCTCCAGCGGGCTCAGGGTGGTGGCCTTGGCGACGCGCTCGGCCGTGCGCTCCTGGACCTCGACGAGGATCTGGAGGCTGTCGCGCCGGTACGGGCCCGCCGCGATGGCGCCGAGCTTGTGGCGCATCCCGGCGACCCGCTCCCGGAGCGCCGAGGTGGCCCGTACCGCGGCGGCGGCCGGGTTGTTCAGCTCGTGAGTGAGGCCCGCGGACAGCGAGCCGAGGGCCTGGAGCCGCTCCCGCTGTCCGATGGCCTGCTGGGTGTTCTTGGTGCCGAAGAAGAGCCCTTCCAGCAGGTGGACTCCCATGGGAAACCACTCGTGCATGACGCGGGCGAACGTCTCGGCGGGCAGCACGAAGAACCGCGAGGGCTCGATGACGCGCAGGGAGCTGACGTACACCTGCCGGACGCGGTCGCCCAGGTAGGCGTGGAAGGCTCCCGCGTAGACACCACGGCTGGAGCTCCGGTTCACCTCCACGTCCTGGCCCCCGATCCGGCTGGAGAGCACCAGCGTCCCCTCGAGCAGGACATAGAAGCAGGTGGCCGGTTCGCCCTCGGCGTACACGGGCCCGGGTTCGAACCGCTCCACCCGGCCCTCGCGGCACAGCCGCGCGAGCTGGTCGGGGGCCAGCTTCTCGAAGAGGAACAGGGAGCCGATCTCGGCCTCGCTGCACTGCAATGCGTTCACGACTGCTCCAGATACCGGTGCACCAGCATGACCGCCATGGCTCCCTCTCCCACGGCGGAGGCGACGCGCTTGGCGGACTCGGCGCGCGCGTCTCCCGCCACGAACACCCCGGGGACATTGGTCTCCAGGTGGTACGGCGGCCGGTCCAGCTCCCAGCCGGGCGGGGGTGCCCCGTCGGCGGTGAGATCGGGGCCGGTCAGGATGAAACCGCGGGAGTCCCTGAGCACGGTGTCGCCCAGCCAGTCCGCCAGCGGGGCCGCGCCGATGAACACGAACATCCACTGGGCGTCGACCATCTCGCCGTGGCCGGTCGTGGTGTCGGTCAGGGTGAGCCGCTCCAGCTGGTGCTCGCCGTGGGCGGCCTCGACCACCGTGTTCGTGCGCACCGAGATCGTGGGCGCGTCCGTGATCTGCTGGACGAGATAGTGCGACATGGAGTCGGACAGGGACGCTCCGCGCACGAGGAGGGTGACCGACTTGGCGCCCCGGGACAGATACATCGCGGCCTGGCCCGCGGAGTTCGCGCCGCCGACGATATAGACGTCGTGGTCCTGGCAGGCGGCCGCCTCGGTCAGCGCGGAGCCGTAGAACACCCCGCATCCGGTCAGGTCCTCCACGCCGGGCGCCTGGAGCTGCCGGTACGACACGCCGGTGGCGAGGATGACGGCGTGGGCGGCGATCGCGGATCCGTCCGAGAACCGGACGACGCGGGCGGCGCCGTTGATCTCCAGCCCGGTGACCTCGCGCGCGGTCAGTATCTCGGCGCCGAACTTGGTCGCCTGGCGGCGGGCCCGGTCCGTGAGCTGCGCCCCGGACACGCCGTTCGGGAAGCCGAGGTAGTTCTCGATCCGGGAACTCTGCCCGGCCTGGCCACCGGTCGCCGAGCGCTCCACCAGGACCGTCCGGAGGCCTTCGGAGGCCCCGTACACGGCCGCCCCGAGCCCGGCGGGTCCGCCGCCGATGATGACGAGGTCGTAGAAGTCGGCCGCCGGTGTCGTGGCCAGACCCACCTTGGCGGCGATGTCCCGGTCCTCCGGCTCGACGAGCGCCGTGCCGTCCGGGGTGACCACGAGCGGGAGCCGCAGTCCGTCCTGGCCCGCCGCGGAGAGCAGCCGCCGGCCTTCCGGCTCGTCGGAGGAGTACCAGCGGTACGGCACCTGGTTGCGGGCCAGGAATTCCCGTACCGCCGAGGACCGCGCCGACCAGCGGTGTCCGACGACCTTGGTGATCAGCACCGGCCGGTGTTCGCTGGCCCGCCAGGTCTCCAGCAGATCGTCCAGGACCGGGTAGAGCTTCTCCTCGGGCGGGTCCCACGGCTTGAGCAGATAGTGGTCGAGGTCGACGACGTTGATCGCGTCGATGGCCGCGTCGGTGTCCGCGTACGCCGTCAGCAGCACACGGCGGGCACCGGGGTAGATGTCGAGCGCCTGCTCCAGAAACTCGATGCCGTTCATCCGCGGCATGCGGTAGTCGGCGAGGATCACCGCCACCACATCGCCGCGCAACTTGAGCTCCCGCAGCGCGTCGAGAGCGGACTCCCCGCACTCCGCGCGCACCACGCGGTATGCCTGCCCGTAGCGCCTCCGCAGGTCACGGGCTACGGACCGGGACACTCCGGGGTCGTCGTCCACGGTCAGAATGATGGTCCGCGCGGCTTCTGCGGACTGTGTCATGCCTCTCCCGCCCCGGACTGGCCGACGCCGGGCGGCGCCGACGGTCCGTGTGCAACTGTGCGCCGATGATCCCCATCGTATGGGCGACCATCCTGCTTCGCTACGAAAAACCTGGGTGTATCCATCGGCCGCGTTCAGGGGCGCGGAAGGTTGCGCAGATTGCTGCGGGCCAGATGGACCATGCGTCCCACACCGCCGGCGAGCACGGTGCGGCTCGCCGACAGCGCGAAGCCGGTGACCTGCTCGGCCGTGATCTTCGGCGGGATGGACAGCGCGTCGGGGTCGGTGACGACGTCGACGAGCGCCGGACCGTCGTGGGCGAAGGCCTCCCGCAGCGCGTCGCGCACCTCGGCGGGCTTCTCCACGCGGATCCCGTGCGCTCCGGCCGCCCGGGCGATGGCGGCGTAGTCCGTGTGCGGGTACCCGGTGCCGTGCGAGGGCAGGCCGTCGACCATCATCTCCAGGTCGACCATGCCGAGCGAGGAGTTGTTGAACACCACGACCTTCACCGGAAGCCCGTACTGCACCAGGGTCAGGAAGTCGCCCATGAGCATGGAGAAACCGCCGTCGCCTGACAGGGACACCACCTGCCGCCCCCGGTCGAGGAACTGCGCGCCGATGGCCTGCGGCAGCGCGTTGGCCATCGATCCGTGCACAAAGGATCCCAGGATCCGGCGGCGGCCGTTCGGCGTCAGATAGCGGGCGGCCCACACGCAGCACATCCCGGTGTCCACGGTGAAGACCGCGTCGTCGGCGGCCTCCTCGTCGAGCACCGAGGCCACGTACTCCGGGTGGATCGGGGTGTGCTTCTCCACATTCCGGGTGTAGGCGCTGACGGCGCCCTCGAGCGCGCGGGTGTGGTGGTGCAGCATCCGGTCGAGGAACCGGCGCGAGGACTTCTCCCGCACCATGGGGGTGAGACAGCGCAGTGTCTCGCCGACGTCCCCCCAGACGGCGAGGTCCAGCCGGGTGCGCCGCCCCAGCCGCTCGGGCTGCACATCGACCTGCACCGTCCGGACGCCACGGGGCAGGAATTCGGTGTACGGGAAGTCCGTGCCCAGAAGCAGCAGCAGGTCGCACTCGTGCATCGCCTCGTACGCGGCGCCGTAGCCGAGCAGTCCGGACATCCCGACGTCGTACGGGTTGTCGTACTGGATGTGTTCCTTGCCCCGCAGCGCGTGGCCGACCGGGGCCTTGATCTTCTCCGCGAAGGCCATCACCTCGGCGTGGGCCCCGGCGACGCCCCGGCCACAGAACACGGTCACCCGCTCCGCGGCGTCGACCAGCTGCCTCAGCCGGGCGAGTTCCTGGTCACCGGGGCGGATGGCGGGCAGGTCCAGCGGGATCGCGAGTTCGGCGCCGCCGTCGGGAGAGTCCTGCCCGGCGATGTCGCCGGGCAGGGCCACCACGGACACCCCGCGCCGGCCGACCGCGTGCTGGATCGCCGTCTGGACCACCCGGGGCATCTGGCGGGGCGAGGAGATGAGCTCCGAGTAGTGGCTGCACTCCTCGAACAACCGGTCCGGGTGGGTCTCCTGGAAGTATCCGGTCCCGATCTCGCCGCTGGGGATCTGGGCGGCCAGCGCGAGCACGGGCGCCATCGAGCGGTGTGCGTCGAAGAGGCCGTTGATCAGATGCAGATTGCCCGGCCCACAGGAGCCCGCGCAGGCGGCCAGCCGACCGGTGAGCTGGGCTTCCGCCCCGGCGGCGAACGCCGCGACCTCCTCGTGCCTGACCTGCACCCACTCCATCGCGCGGTGCCGCCTGACCGCGTCCACGACGGGGTTCAGGCTGTCCCCGACCACGCCGTACATCCGCCGCACACCGGCGCGGGCTATCAGGTCGACGTACTGTTCGGCGACTGTCTGCTTGGCCACGGAGCTCCTCGGGTTCGGCGGCGGGGACGGCCCCTTGGGCGGCCCGCCACGGGGACGGGGCCACGCTAGGTGGGTGCGGAGCCGCCGGGTTGACTCTCCGCGCACGGCCTCCCGTCCGGCAGTGCACGGCTCGGCAAGCGCAGGCGCAGGCGGGGACACGGGTCGTCCGGGTCAGCGGGGAGTGCGCGCTCCGCGGTCCGGTGTGCGGACGACGGCGCGGGTCATCGCGGTCGCGCTGCCCAGGTAGCGGGCGGGGTCGCACAGCTCGGCGATGCGCTCGGCGCCGATCCGGTCCACCAGCTCGGGGTGGCCGCGGAGTTCGGCTTCCAGGGTGGTGCCGGTCTCGATGGCGGTGCGACAGGCTTCGTAGACGACGTCGTGGGCCTGCTGGCGGCCGAGGACGGGCGCGAGGTCCATCATGACGGCCTCGGCGACGATGAGCCCTCCGGTGAGGTGGGTGTTCCGGCGCATCCGGTCCGCGTTCACCTCGAGGCCGGAGAGCATGAACTCGGCCTGGTGGAGGGAGCCGGCCAGCAGCAGGAAGGCCTCGGGCACCGCGGCCCACTCCAGGTGCCAGGGGCCGGTGGCGCGCTCGAAGTCCTGCATCATCGCGTCGAGAACGGTCGAGGCCTTGTCGCGCAGCAGCTTGGCCGCGGCGAACATCAGCTCGCTGGAGATGGGGTTGCGCTTCTGCGGCATGGTCGAGCTGGCTCCGCGCCCGGGGACGAACGGCTCGGCGAGTTCGCCGAACTCTGAGGAGCACATCATCATCACATCCCAGGCGATCTTGCCCAGCGAGCCGCCGATCGCGGCGAACAGCGTGACGAGCTCCACCAGCCCGTCCCGCGCGACATGCCAGGTGATCGCGGGATCGCGGAGCTCCAGCTCGGCCGCCAGGACGGCGCGGGTCTCCAGGCCCTCCGGGCCCGGGCCGAGCGAGGCCAGGGTTCCGGCGGCGCCGCCGAACTGCACCATCAAGGCGCGGTGGCGGGCCTGTTCCAGGCGCTCGGCGTGCCGGTCCAGGGCGGAGAGCCACACCGCGCAGCGGTAGCCGAAGGTGACGGGGAGGGCGTGCTGAAGGTGGGTGCGTCCGGCGGTGACGGTGTCGGCGTGTTCGTCCGCGAGCTGCTGGAGGGCGCGGCGTACGCGGTCGAGCTGGTCCTGGAGCAGGGCGACGCCCTGCTTGCACTGGAGCATCACCGCGGTGTCCATGATGTCCTGGGTGGTGGCGCCCCAGTGGAGGTAGCGGCCCGCGTCGCCGCACTGTTCGGCCACCTGCTTGACGAGGGGAAGGACCGGATAGCCGACGATCTCCGTCTCGGTGCGCAGCCGCTCCAGGTCGAGGCCGTCGAGGCCGGCCCGGGCGGTGATCTCGTCGGCGGCTTCGGCGGGGATGACGCCGACCTTGGCCTGGGAGCGGGCGAGGGCGGTTTCGGTGTCGATGATGCGCTGGAGGTAGGCGGTGTCGCTGAAGATCTCGCGCATGGCCGGGGTGCCGAACATGTCGCGGAACAGGAGGGAGTCGAAGACGGTGCTGCTCATGCGGTGTCTCACTTCGCGGTGGAGGGGCTGGTACGGGCGGGTTCGGGGAGGGCGGCGCCGTCCGGCCGGTGGCCGGCCGGGTCCGTCTCCGGCTGCCGGGGCAGGTCTTCGGATTCGGTGAGCGCGAGAAACGCGGTGGGATCGGCCAGGGCGCGCTGGACCTTCTCGACGTCCATCTCCTTGCACCACTTGGCCAGGACGAAGGTGGCGACCACATTGCCGAAGGTGTTGCAGAACGCGGTGGCCATGGACATGAAGCGGTAGACGCCGAAAAGGACGGCCGTGCCCTCGACCGGGAGGTTGCCGGTCGCCGCGACGGTGGAGGCGAAGACGACGAAGGTGCCCCCGGACACGGTGGCCGCGCCCTTGGACGTCAGCAGCATGATCAGCAGCAGGCCGAGCTGTTCGGGGATGCCCATCGGGATCCCGTAGGCGTTGGCGACGAACAGCGTGCAGATGGACATGTACAGGGATGTGCCGTCGAGGTTGAAGGCGTAGCCGGTCGGTATCACCAGGCCGACGCTCTGCTTCGAACACCCGATCCGGGTCAGCTTCTTCAGGAGCCCGGGCAGGGCGGCCTCGGAGGAGGCGGTGCCGAGGACGAGCGTCATCTCGACGCGCACGTACCGCAGGATGCGCCAGATGTTGAAGCCGGCGATCAGGCAGACCAGCCCCAGGACGCCGAACACGAACACGGCGACGACCAGCCAGTACTGGAGGACGAGTTCGGTGAGGGCGAGGAGCATCTTGCTGCCGCTGGTGCCCACCGAGTAGGCGATGGCGCCGAAGGCCCCGATCGGGGCGAGCTTCATGACGACGTTGACGAAGGCGAAGAACGCCTCGGAGACGACCTCGAGACCAGCATTGATCTTGTCCTGGAGATGCGGCTTGAGGGCCAGCAGGCCGATCCCGAACAGCACGGCCACGACGACGACCTGGAGCAGTTGCCCGGAGGAGAAGGCGCCGACGAAATTGTCGGGGACGATGCCCTTGAGGAAGGCGATGACCCCGTGTTCGCCCTGCTCGGCCGAGGGCGCCTGGGCCGCGTCGGCGCCCGAGGTAAGGGATCCCGCGTCCTTGCCCACCCCGAACAGGTTCGCGGCCACGAGCCCGAGGAGCAGGGCCACGGTGGAGACGACCTCGAAGTAGATCAGCGCCAGGAACCCGAGGCGGCTGGCCTTTTTCAGATCGCCGGCCGAGGCGATGCCCATGACGACGGTGAAGAAGACCAGCGGGGCGACGCCCGCTTTGATCAGCGCCAGGAACAGATCCCCGATGATCTTCAGGTTGACCGCGAATCCGGGGAAGGCGAAGCCGACCGCGACCCCCAGGGCCATCGCGATGACGACCTGCGCCCCCAGCCCCCGGTACCAGCGCTTGCGCGCCGCGGGGGGCGAGGCGGCGTCCAGGAGTTGTTCCTGAGATCTCATGCGAGCACATCCTTGTCTAGACATGAGCTGTGTCTAGACAAGGATGCCCACAGAAATCCGCGTGTCAAGGGTCGTCCACTCGTAACCGGGGGTTACTTGCGCTGGAGAACCGTCTCGTAGGCGAAGCGGTCACCGGCATGGGTGCTCACGGTGACCTCGAAGAGTGCGCCCGAGGCGTCGTAGTAGCGGCGTACGAACTCCAGCCCCGGGCTTCCCGGTGCCACCCCGAGATGCGCCGCGGCCTCCGCGGGCACCCCCACCGCCCGCACCTGCTGCACCACCCGCGCCACCGCGCGCCCCGTACGGGCCTCGATCAGGTCGGCGATGAGCTGGCGGCCCTCCTCCAGATCCCCGGCGATCGCCTTGGCGTCACTCGGACCCAGATACACCCGCGCCCAGGAGAGGACCCCGCCGGAACTCCCGGGATCCCGCCGGGTGGAGGTGATGCGCACCTGCCCGGACCCCTCGGCCAGGCCGGTGGCCGCGGACAGGGCGGCGTCCACCGTCACGGGCTCCACCGACAGAATGGACCGCACGGCGGCCTCGCCGTACTGGGTCAGATCCTCGACGCTTCCCAGCTGGGTGGTGAACGCGGCCACCGGCGTCGAGCGCTCCACGCGGGTCCCCGTCCCGGGGTGGCGGGAGATCAGGCCGCCCTGCTCCAGACGGAGCAACGCCCGCCGCAGCGTCTCCCGTGAGACGCCGTACTCGGCCGCCAGCTCGGGCTCGGTGGGCAGCAACTCCCCCACGGTCCACTTCCCGGCGGCGATCCTGCCCATGAGATCGCCGGCGATCACCACGTATCGCGGCTCACCCACGACGAACTCCTTGCCTGTTCAGGACCGGTCCACAAAATCCTAGAGCACCGCCGAGGGGAACCCGCGGAGGCCGGGCGAGTAGTACCGCGGTACTACTTGGCCGCCGGATTGGGTCCCGGGGTGCCGGGGATCCACGGAAAACCGCTCCTAGGTTGAGGCCGGGGTCGATCGGGCCCCGCTCTCGTAGCGATTCTTCTCCTGGTGGGAGTACTTCCGTGGCCACCTTCCTCTACCGGCTGGGCCGGCTCGCCTTCCGACGACGACGGCTCTTCCTGACGCTGTGGATCGTCGTCCTGGCCGCCGTCGGCCTGGGCGCCGCCGGCGTGTCCGGCACCACGACGGACGACTTCACGCTGCCCGGCACCCAGTCCCAGAAGGCGATCGACCTGCTGGAGAAGGAGTTTCCGCAGGCGTCCGCCTCCGGCGCCACGGCACGGGTCGTCTTCGAGGCGCCCGACGGCGGGAAGTTGACCTCCGGCACCCACCGGACCGAGATCGTCGCCCTGGTCGCCGATCTGAAGAAGGCACCGCAAGTGGCGAGCGTCTCCGACCCGTTCAGCAGCGGCCTGGTCAGCAGGTCGGGCACCATCGCCTACGCCCAGGTCACCTACCGGGTTCCCAAGGCCGACATCACCACCGCCGCCTCGGACGCCCTGCACCACATCGCCGACCAGGGCGAACAGGCCGGGCTCAAGGTGAGCCTGGGGGGCAACGCGGTCCAGGACAAGGCCGGCAACAAGGCGGCCGAGCTGATCGGCCTCGTGGTCGCCGCCCTCGCCCTGGTGATCACCTTCGGCTCGCTGATCGCGGCCGGACTCCCGCTGCTGACCGCCGTGTTCGGCGTCGCGGCGGCGATCTGCACCATCACCATCGCCACCGAGTTCGTCGACATGGCCTCCGCCGCCTCGACCCTCGCGCTGATGCTGGGCCTGGCGGTGGCCATCGACTACGCCCTGTTCATCGTCTCCCGCTACCGCGGCGAGCTCCGCGACGGCCACGAGCCGGAGGAAGCCTGCGGACGCGCCCTGGGCACCGCCGGCTCCGCGGTGGTGTTCGCGGGCCTGACCGTGGTCATCGCGCTGGCGGGCCTGAGCGTCATCGGCATCAAGATGCTGACCACCATGGGCCTGGCCGCCGCGTTCGCGGTCGTCGTCGCCGTCGTGATCGCCCTGACACTGCTCCCCGCGGTGCTGAGCTTCGCCGGGACACGCATCATGAACGGCCGCCTCCGGACCCGCCGCATGCGGGCCCTGGAACGCGGCAAGGGCGAGACCATGGGGGTGCGCTGGGGCCGGTTCGTCACCCGCCACCCGGTCAGAATGCTCCTCGTCTCCGTTGCCGGTCTCGGGCTGCTGGCCATTCCCGCGATGTCGCTGCGCCTCACCCTGCCCGACGACAGCATGGCCTCCCCCGGCTCCACCCAGCGCATCGCGTACGACACCCTGAGCAAGGGGTTCGGGCCCGGCTTCAACGGCCCGCTGACCGTGGTCGTCGACGCCCGCGACAGCCACGACCCCAAGACGGCCGCGCGGCGCGCGGTGGCCATGCTGGGCGAGCTCCCCGACATCGCCACGGTGCGCCCCGCCGCCTTCAACCGGTCAGGCGATGTGGCCCTGATCGGCGCCGTCCCGAAGTCCTCCCCCACCAGCCAGGACACCATCGACCTGGTCTCCGCCATCCGTGACCACGGCGCCGCCCTGCGCGCGGACACCGGCGCCGATCTGATGGTCACCGGCACCACCGCCGTCAACATCGACGTCTCCGCCAAGCTCGGCGACGCCATGGTGCCCTATCTGGGCATCGTGGTCGGCCTCGCGCTGGTCCTGCTGCTCCTGGTCTTCCGCTCGATCCTGGTGCCCCTCAAGGCCGCGCTCGGCTTCCTGCTCAGCGTGCTGGCCACCCTCGGTGTCCTCGTCGCGGTCTTCCAGTGGGGCTGGCTGAAGGACGTCTTCGGCGTCGACCAGACCGCACCGATCGTGAGCGTGCTGCCCATTCTGCTGATCGGCGTGGTGTTCGGGCTCGCCATGGACTACGAGGTCTTCCTCGTCACCCGGATGCGGGAGGAGTACGTCCACGGCGCCGATCCCACCGAGGCCGTGGTCGCGGGCTTCCGCCACGGCGCGCGCGTGGTCACCGCCGCCGCCATCATCATGATCTCCGTCTTCGCCGGCTTCCTCCTCGACGACGTCGCGCTGGTCAAGTCGATCGGCCTGGGCCTGGCCTCCGCCGTCCTCTTCGACGCCTTCGTCGTCCGGATGACCATCGTCCCCGCCGTGATGGCCCTGGTCGGCCGACGGGCCTGGGCCCTCCCCGGGTGGCTGGACCGGATCCTGCCGAACGTCGATGTCGAGGGCGAGAAACTGCGCCATGTCCTCGAGGCCCGGCAGGGCGACACCGGCGGCCCCGGCGACCCGGAACACCCGCCCGTGCCGTCCACACCGATCGGGCGGGGCTGAACCGACGCGGAAGCGCCGAGGGGCGAGGGCTCACCGCCCGGCCGTACGATCGCCACCTGAGCGGCGGGCCCGGGCCGGCCGTGTGCCCGAGCCCCGCCCGCACCACGAAGGGCGTACACCGTGACCGCACCATCGCACCCACCCGCGTCGGCGGCCCGCCCCTCGGGGCGCCCGCCCCGCCTCCCCGAGGCCCTGACCAGCGACCCCGAGCAGCGCGTGATCGTCTCGATCATCGCCCGGCTGGCTGCGTGGCGGATGGCCGACCGGGCCCACCCGCGGGTCCGGCGGTGGGGGGTGCCCGCCTTCTGTGCCGCGCTCAGCATCCCGTCCCTGCTGAACCCCGCCAACAGCGCCAGACCCTCGGTGGAGCTGGCGCTGGCCCTCGCCTTCACCGTGCCGCTGCTGTGGCGGGAGCGCCGGCCCGTGGCGGTGTTCGCCGTCACCACCGCCGTGTCCGTGGTGGCCCTTCCCCTGGGCGCCCTGACCGGCGCCGACGCCGCACGGGTCGTGGCCCTGTACAACGTGGGCCGTTTCGGCACCCCCCGACAGCTCCTTGTCGCCATCGCCGTCACCACGGCGCAACTCGTCGCGTGGGCCGCCGTCTTCTGGAGCGGCGGCCAGCTGGAGCACGCCACGCGCCCGGAGGTGGTGACGGCGATGGCGATGGTCGCCATGGCGGCGTTCGCCGGTCTCGGCCTGGCCGGCCGGCTGGCGAACGCCTATATAGCCGCCCTCCAGAAGGAGCGTGACCAGCAGGCCCGCCTGGCGGCCGCCCAGGAACGCGCCCGGGTCTCCCGGGAGATGCACGACATCCTCGGCCACACCCTCGCCGTCATCGTCGGCCTCGCCGACGGCGCCGCCGCCCTCACCGAGACCAAGCCCCAGAGCGGTGCCGACACCCTCCGCATCATCGCCGACAGCGGCCGCGGCGCCCTGGGCGAACTGCGGCGCCTGCTCGCCGTCATCGGCGACGAGCGCGACACGCGGGGCGACGCCCCGCTCGCCCCGCAACCCGGCCTGGCCGACCTCGGCACCCTGCTGGAGCGGGTCCGCGCCGCCGGTCCCACCGCCACCCTGCACACCGAGGGCGACCTGACCGGCCTCGGCCAGGGCCTCCAGCTCGCCACCTACCGCATCGTCCAGGAAGCCCTCACCAACACCCTCAAACACGCCGCCCTCGACACCACGGTCACCGTCTCCGTCTCCGCCACCGCGGGCTCCGGCCCGGTCCGCATCGCCGTCGAGGACACCGGCCCGCCGCGCGCCCCGAAGGCGGGCCCCCGCGACGATGGCGGCCGGGGCCTGGTCGGTATGCGCGAACGCGCCGCCCTCTACCGGGGAGACGTCACCGTCGGCCCCAACACGCATGGCGGCTGGAGTGTCCACGCCGTCCTCCCGACCACCACACCCACCACCCCGCCGGAGAAGCTCCCCGCATGACCACCGTCCTCATCGTCGACGACCAGGCCCTGCAACGCCTCGGCTTCCGCATGCTGTTGGAGGCCCAGCCCGACATGACCGTCACCGGGGAGGCCACCCACGGTGGCGAAGCGGTCCGCAAGACCGCCGAACTGCGCCCCGACGTCGTCCTGATGGACGTCCGGATGCCCGGCATGGACGGCATCGAGGCCACCCGCCACATCGTGGAGTCCGGCGGCCGCTCCCGGGTCCTGGTCCTGACCACCTTCGACCTCGACGAGTACGCCTACGACGCGCTGCGCGCCGGAGCCAGCGGCTTTCTCCTCAAGGACGCCCTTCCGGACGAACTGGTCGCCGGCATCCGCGCCGTGGCCGCCGGGGACTCCGTGATCTCCCCCGGCCTCACCCGCAAACTCATCGACGCCTTCACCAGCCACCTCCCCGGCCGCGCCCCCGGCCAGGAACGCCGGCTCGCGGACCTCACCGAGCGCGAGCGCGAGGTCCTCACCGCCGTCGCCACCGGCTGGACCAACGCCGAGATCGCCGAAAACCTCTGTCTGGCCGAGTCCACCGTCAAGTCCCATGTCAGCCGCGTCCTCGCCAAGATCGGCGCCCGGGACCGCGTCCAGGCCGTGATCTTCGCCTACGACGTGGGGCTGGTACGGCCCGTCTGAGCCGGCCCCGTCGGCGGGAGGAAAGCCGACCGGGAAAGGGACCGGGAAGGAGACCGGAAAGAAAACAGGGTCTAGACAGGACTGGACATGTGTGGCTAGCTTCCAGACATGCCTAAACAGGTCCTCAAGCATCAGCGCATTGCCCGCGTTCTGGCCCGTGAGATCCACAGCGGTGTTCTGGAGCCGGGCAGCAGGCTGCCCGGCGAACACGCGCTCACCCGGCGCTTCTCGGTCAGCCGGACCACGGTCCGCCAGGCGCTGGACGAGCTCAGCAGGCAAGGGCTGATCTCCACGCACGCGGGCGTAGGCTCGTTCGTCGCCTTCGACGGCAGCCTGCTGGACAACAGCCTCGGATGGACCAGGGCCCTGGCCGACCAGGGCGCCCGGATCACCACGGAGGTGCTCCGGCTCGAGGCGGTGCGCGATGCCCGGCTGGCCGAGGAGCTCGGGCTGGAGAACGTGGAGTTCATGGCGCTCGACCGGGTGCGCGTGCTGCCGGAGGGCACCCCCGTCTCGCTGGAGCGCAGCAGGGTTCCGCTGGTCCCGGCGCTGGCGGACGTCCCGGTCGGCGGGCTCCTCGAGGACTCGCTGACCAAGACCCTGGCCGCGGCCGGACTGCGGGCCACGCACGGCGACGAGTGGGCGTCCGTGAGGCCGCTGGCCGCCGAGGAGGCGGCACTGCTCCGCCGCCCCGAGGGTGAGGTCTGGCTCAGCACCCGCCGGGTCGGCCGCGGGGCGGACGGCCGGGTCGTCGAGCAGGTGACCAGCCTGCTGGACCCCGCCCGCTTCCAGCTGCACCTCGGCTTCGGCGAGCAGCCCGAATGAACCGGCACGTGCCCGACCGCGCCGAACGTACCCCCGCACATCGACAGGAAGCCCGAATGAACCACCAGCACGACCGCGCGCTCGGCGCCCTGTACGGCCTGGCCATGGGTGACGCCCTGGGGATGCCCACCCAGATCATGTCCCGGCGGTCGATCACCGCCCGCTTCGGCACCGTCACCGGCTTTGAACCCGGCCCGGCGGACAACCCGGTGAGCGCCGGAATGCCCGCCGGTTCGGTCACGGACGACACCGATCAGGCCCTCATCGTCGGCCGGCTGCTGACCGAGAACGGCGGGCGCATCGAACCGCTGCGGCTCGCGCACGAGCTCCTGGAGTGGGAGCGCGCCATGAAGGCCAAGGGCTCCTTCGATCTGCTCGGCCCCTCCACCAAGGCCGCCCTGGAGGCCGTCTCCCGCGGTGTGCCGCCGGAGGAGGCCGGCAGGTCCGGGTCCACCAACGGCGCGGCCATGCGGATCACCCCGGTCGGCGTCGCCTTCTCCGCCACCCCGCTGGAGCCCTTCGTCGACCGGGTGGCGGCGGCTTGCCAGGTCACCCATGACACCGGCATCGGCATCGCCTCCGCGGCCGCCGTGGCGGCCGCCGTGAGCCGGGCCGTCGACGGCGGAGACCTGGAGGACGCCTTCGCCGCGGCGATCACGGCGGCGGCGGCCGGCGCCGAGCGTGGCCACTGGGTCGCCGGCGCCGATATCGCCGCCCGCATCCGCTGGGCCGTGGACCTGGTCCGCGGGCTGCCCGAGGACCAGGCCTTGGACCGCGTCTGCGACCTGGTCGGCACCAGCGTGGCCAGCCAGGAGTCGGTCCCCGCGGCCTTCGCCGTCCTGGCCCTCGCCGAGGGCGCCCCGTGGCGGGCCTGTCTGCTGGCGGCCAACCTCGGCGGCGACTGCGACACCATCGGCGCCATCGCCGGCGCCATCGCCGGTGCCCTCAGCGGCGCCTCGGGACTGCCCCCCGAGGCCCTCGCCACCCTGCGCTCGGTCAACGGCCTCGATCTGGAGCCGCTGGCCACCGCCCTGCTCGCGCTGCGCGCCGGCTCGGCCGAGTGAACACGCGCCCGCCCTTCCACCCGCACCGGAGCGCCCCCCGTACAGAAAGACAGGTACCACCATGGCCGCTTCAGAGAACGACCGCGTCGGCTCCGTGGAGACCCGTGGCATCGAGCCCGTTCCGGACACCGAGCGCCACGGCCACGCAGGACAGATGTTCTGGACCTGGTTCGCCGCGAACATCAGCATCCTCGGCCTGCCGCTCGGCGCGGCGCTGGTCAGCTTCCGCGGCCTGAACATCTGGCAGGCGGCCGTCGTCGCCGTGCTCGGCTCCTTCGGCTCCTTCGCCCTGGTGGGCGCGTTGAGCATCGCCGGCAAGCGGGGCGGGGCGCCCGCCCTCACGCTGTCCCGGGCGGTGTTCGGGGTCCGTGGCAACGCGGGCCCCACGCTGGTCACCTGGATGAGCCGGCTCGGCTGGGAGACCATCAACACCACCACGGCCGCCTTCGCCCTGCTGGCGCTGCTCGACGTCGCCTTCGGCATCCGGCGGAACACCGTGCTCACGGTGGTCTGTCTGCTGGTCTTCATCGGCTGCACCCTGCTGATCAGCGGCCTCGGACACGCCACCATCATGTGGATCAACAGATGGGCCAGCTATGTCTTCGGTCTGCTCAACCTGGTGGTGATCGGTTTTCTCGCGGCCACCGTGGACTGGGGCAAGGTGGGCCATGCGCCGGCCGGTCCGGTGAGCGCGATGGTCGTGGGCGTCGGCATGATCGCCGCCGGGACCGGGATCGGCTGGGCCAACACGGGCGCCGACTACGCCCGTTATCTGCCGCGGCGGATCCCCGGCGGGCGGCTCGTGGCCGCGTCCGCGTTCGGCGCCGGTATTCCGCTGGTCGTGCTGATCTCGCTGGGCTCGCTGCTCGCGGCGGGTGAGCCGGACCTCGCCTCCGCCTCCGATCCGGTCTCGGCCATCAACGCGATGCTGCCCACCTGGATGTCCATCCCGTATCTGATCGCCGCGTTCGGCGGGCTGCTGCTCTCCAACCACCTGTCCGTCTACTCGGCCGGACTCACCATGATCACCCTGGGCATACGGGTCCGGCGCACCCTCGCCGTCGGCCTGGACGTCATCGTCACCTTCGCGGGCGGAATCTACTTCATCCTGATCGCCAAGGACTTCTACGGCCCGTTCATCACCTTCCTCACCCTGCTCGCCGTGCCGATCAACGCCTGGGTGGGCGTCTTCGCCGTCGACCTCATCATCCGCCGGTCGTACGACAGCGCGGCCCTGATGGACGTCGGGCGGTCCAGCCGCTACTGGTTCCGGGGCGGGGTCGCCTGGGCCGCGATGATCGCCTGGGCCGTGGCCATCGTGGTGGGGCTGCTGTTCACGGAGGCCAGCACCAGCCCGACCGATGTGTGGTTCTCCGGGCCGCTCGCGCACAGCTGGGTCGGCTCCAACGGGCTGGGCTGGGTCGTGACACTGGCCCTCGCGGCCGCCGTCTACGCGGTGCTGCGCAAGCTGGACGGCACCGTCCGCCAGGAGGCCGCGGAACAGCACCCCCAGCAGCGGGTCCTGTCCGCTCCGGCCGCGCGGGAGAGCTCATGAGCGGGCTCGTGAACCCCGGCGCCGGGGACGGCGCCCCCGGCGAGCCCACGCGAGGCCGGCTGGTCCTGCTCGGCAACGCCATCGTCGACCTGGTGATGCGCGTGCCCGCGCTGCCCGAACGAGGCGGCGACACCCTGTCCCAGGACACCGCCCTCACCACGGGCGGCGGCTTCAACGTCCTCACCGCCGCCCGCCGCCTGGGCCTGCCCGCCCTGTACGCGGGCGCCCATGGCACGGGGCCGTTCGCCGACCGGGTGCGGGCGGATCTCGCCCGGGAGGGCATCGAGGTGGTGTTGGATCAGATCGCGGAGGAGGACACCGGATTCTGCGTCGCCTTCGTCGACGACGGGGGCGAGCGCACCTTCGCCACCAGCCTCGGCGCGGAGGCCCGGCTGACCGAGGCGCACGCCGAAGCGGTGCTCGCCGCGCTGCGCCCCGGCGACATGGTGCAGATCTCCGGATACGGGCTCGCCTACCCGGTCAACGGACCGGTCCTGGCCTCGCTCGTCGCGCGGCTGCCGGAACACACCCGGGTCTTCCTCGACCCGGGTCCCCTGGTCGACCAGATCCCGCGGGAGGTACTGGCCCCCGTCCTGGCGCGCTGCGACTGGGTCAGCTGCAACCAGCGCGAGGGAAGGCTGCTGACCGGCCTGGACGACGCCCACGGGGCCGCGGCCGCGCTCGCCGCCCGGCTCGGCCCCCGCACCGGGGTGCTGCTGCGGGCCGACGCGGACGGCTGCTGGCTGGTCCCGCCCGGCGGCGAGCCACTGCACCTGCCCGGCCGCCGGGTGACCGCGGTCGACAGCAACGGCGCGGGCGACGCCCACACGGGGGCCTTCCTGGCCCTCCTCGGCCATCGGCTGGACGTGGTCGCGGCGGCGCAGGGCGCCAACGCGGCGGCCGCCTTCGCGGTCACCCGGCACGGCCCCGCCACCGGACCGACCCCCGACGAGCTCCTCCGCTTCCTCGACGGCGACCCGCCCACCGCTCAACTGTCCTCGGCGCTCCGCCGGTAGGAGTTGCCCGGCGCGCCGTGGCGATCGGCGGTAGGGAGCCACGGCGGCGCCGGGCCGCCGCATCGCGGCCGTGGCTCCACCGCGCTCGGCCGGTGCTGTCAGAACCATTGCCCCCGTGGCGAAGACGTTGTTAGCTTGCGCCCGCCGTAAAAACGATTCAATCAGCGACACGGCGGGAGTCGAACCATGGCAGTCAGCCGTCGGACCTTCGTACGCACCGGCATGACCGGTGTCGCCGCCGCGGTCACCGCCGGCCTGCGGGTCGGCGACGCCGCCGCCCAGCCGTCGCCGCGGCGGCCCGGCGGGATCGACCGGCGCGCCCTCGTATCGCGTCATGATGTGGTCCGTACGGCGAGCGACCCGAAGACGCCGCTTCAGGTGGGCAACGGACAGCTCGCGTTCGGCGCCGATGTGACGGGGCTCCAGACCTTTCTGCCGTTCGGCACCCTGTCCGACTGGGGCTGGCACAGCGACGCGCTTCCTGACGGTCAGACCCCGTCGGACTTCGCCGGACAGGTGTGGGACACCCATGGCCGGCCGGTCCGTTACGACATCCCCGACCCGGAGCGCCCGGCCCTCTCCGAATGGCTGAGGGCGAACCCGCACCGGATCAATCTGGCCCGCATCGGTCTGCGGCTGCTGCGCGCCGATGGCACCGAGGCGGTCGAGGCCGATCTGAGCGACTGCCACCAGCGGCTCGATCTGTGGACCGGAACGCTGCACAGCCGGTTCACGCTCGACGGCAGCCCGGTCACGGTGCGGACGAGCTGCTGCCCGGATCTGGACGCCATAGCCGTGCGGATCGACTCCCCGATGGTGGCCGACGGCCGGCTCGCGGTGTTCATCGACTTCCCCTACGCCAGCGGCGCGGAGAAGTTCTCCGCCCCCTTCGTGGGCGTCTGGGACCGCCCCGACGCCCACACCACACGGCTGCGGACCCGCGGCCCCCGCCGCGCGGACATCACCCATGAGCTCGACGACACCCGCTACGACGTGGGCCTCGTCTGGCGGGGCGGCGGGAGAGAGCCGGTGCGGGTCGCCGGCCACCCGCACCGGTATCTGCTGGGCGGCAGTACGGGCACCCGGCTGGAGGCCACCTTCCTCTTCGCGCCCCGCCAAACCCCCCAGGTGCCCCATGCCGCGGCGGTCGAGGCGGCCGGCGCCCGGGCCTGGCCCGCGTTCTGGCGCTCCGGCGGCGCCCTGGATCTCTCCGGATCCACCGATCCCCGGTGGCGGGAGCTGGAGCGCCGGGTGGTGCTGAGCCAGTATCTGCTGGCGGTCAACGAGGCCGGCAGCACCCCGCCGCAGGAGTCCGGGCTGGTCAACAACGGCTGGTACGGCAAGTTCCATATGGAGATGTACTGGTGGCACGCCGCGCACTACGCGCTGTGGAACCGCTGGCCGCAGCTGGACCGCGGGGTCGGCGTCTACCGGAGCTTCCTCGACTCGTCCCGGGAGCGGGCCCGGCGCCAGGGTTATCAGGGCGCGCGCTGGCCCAAGATGACCGATCCCGGCGGCCGCCAGTCGCCCGGCGAGATCAACGCGCTGCTGCTCTGGCAGCAGCCCCATCCGATCTTCCTCGCCGAGCTGGACTACCGGGCGCACCCGACCCGCGCCACCCTGGACAAGTGGCGCGATGTCGTCTTCGCCACGGCCGACTTCATGGCCTCGTACGCCTTCGAGGACGCCGGCCGCCAGGTGCTGGGCCCGCCCATGCATCTCGTGTCCGAGAACAGCGACCCCAAGGTCACCGTGAACGGCGCCTTCGAACTGTCCTACTGGCGCTTCGGACTGCGGCTGGCGCAGCGGTGGCGCGAGCGGCTGGGGCGGCCCGCGGACCCCGGCTGGGAGAGGGTGCTCGACGGGCTGTCACCGCTGCCCGTCCAGGACGGCGTCTATGTCGTGTACGAGGGGGTGCGCGGGATGTGGACGGAGTACATCTTCGACCACCCCTCGCTGGTCGGGCTCTACGGCTGGCTCCCCGGGCACGACGTGGACCTGGACATCATGCGCGCCACCGCCCACAAGGTGTGGCAGGTATGGGCCTGGGACGCGGCCTGGGGCTGGGACTTCCCGATGCTCGCGATGAACGCGGCGCGGATGGGCGAGTCCGACCGGGCCGTCGACTTCCTGCTGCACGAGAAGTTCGAGTTCGACGACGCCGGGATGCCGCTCGGCGGCTCCCGGGTCGCCACTCCGTACTTCCCGGGCGCGGGCGGGCTGCTCTACGCGGTGGCCCTGATGGCCGCCGGCTGGGACGGCGCCGGGAAGGACGCGCCCGGATTCCCGTCCGACGGGCGGTGGCGGGTGCGGTGGGAGGGATTGGGGCGCGCCCTGTGAAACCCGGGAAAAGGCCGGCTACGGCTTTCTGGCCACACCGCCGTACATGGAGACCTCCGCGTCCGTGAGCTCACCGAGCGAAGGGTCGTCGGGACGCCAGCGGTGAATCGGCACCACGCCGGGCTCGACCAGCTCCAGCCCGTGAAAGAACCGTTCGATCTCCTTCTTCGGGCGCTGCCGCACCGGAACCCGCGATGCCGCGTAGACGGCTGCCGCGCGCTTCATCTCCTCGGGGGCGAAGTCCGCGGTGCCGTTGGTCAGGGCCAGATAGCTCCCCGAGGGAAGGGCGCTCACCAACTCGTCGAGGATGGCGTAGTGGTCGTATTCCGGGGGGACGAAGTGCAGAATCGAAATCATCATCAACGCCACCGGTTTGCTCATATCCAGCGTCTCGAGCAGCTCGGGAGCGTTGAGGATACTGCCGGGATCCCGCAGATCGGCCTCCGCGTAGGCCGTCTTCCCCTGAGGATCGCTGGTCAGGAGGGCGCGGGCGTGGGTCAGCACGATCGGGTCGTTGTCCGTGTAGACGATGCGCGACTCGGGGGCGATCTGCTGGATGACCTCGTGGAGGTTGGGCGACGTGGGAATCCCGGTCCCTATGTCCAGGAACTGGCGGATCCCGGCCTCTTCGGCGAGCATGCGCGCCGACCGGCGCATGAAATAGCGGTTGTTCTTCGCGATGGTGCGCGCGTTCGGCAGGACGAGTAAGACCTTCTCGGCCGCCTTCTGGTCCGGAGGGTAATTGTCCTTTCCGCCCAGGAAGTAGTCGTACATGCGCGCCGAATGCGCACTCTCCGTGTCTATCTCATCGGCGGACCAGCCCATGCGGGACAACCCCACTCCGTTTCTTCGCCGTGACAAGTTGTTGAGGTCTGAACAAACCCCGGCCGCACGGCGGAGCCGCACATCAATGCCGCCGAACGGGCCGGGTGTCTCGGCCTCAGTATGTCGCAACAAGGCAAGTAAATTCGCCGAATTGACGCGGCTCGCGCCTCCGGTGCCCCCGCGTCGAGACGACCGGGCCTCCGCTCCGTATCTGGTGACACGGGATCGCCCGACCCCCGACCACGCGAGACAGTCAAGGACCTCCTCATGAACGCATCCGCTTCCATCGGCGTCACCGGCCTGGGCGTCATGGGCCGCAACCTGGCCCGCAACTTCGCCCGCCACGGCTACACCGTCGCCGTCCACAACCGCACCGCCGGCCGGACCCGCGCCCTGGTCGAGGAGTTCGGCGACGAGGGCGCCTTTGTGGCCGCCGAGTCGGCCGACGACTTCGTGGCCGCGCTCCAGCGCCCCCGCCGTCTGGTGATCATGGTGCAGGCGGGGGGCGCCACCGACGCCGTCATCGAGGAGTTCGCCCCGCTGCTGGAGCCCGGTGACATGATCATCGACGGCGGCAACGCGCACTTCGCCGACACCCGCCGCCGCGAGGCCGCGCTGCGCGAGCGCGGCCTGCACTTCGTCGGCACCGGCATCTCCGGCGGCGAGGAGGGCGCCCTCCACGGCCCGTCGATCATGGTCGGCGGCTCGGTCGAGTCGTACGCCGCGCTCGGCCCGATGTTCGAGAACATCAGCGCCAAGGTCGACGGCGAGCCATGTGCCACCCACATCGGCGGCGACGGCGCCGGACACTTCGTCAAGATGGTCCACAACGGCATCGAGTACGCCGATATGCAGCTCATCGCCGAGGCCTACGACCTGCTCCGCCAGGTCGCCGGCTACGCCCCCGCCGAGATCGCCGACATCTTCCGCACCTGGAACGAGGGCCGGCTGGGCTCGTATCTGATCGAGATCACCGCCGAGGTCCTCGCCCACACCGACCCCGCCACCGGCGGACCCTTCGTCGACATCGTCGCCGACGCCGCGGGACAGAAGGGCACCGGCCGCTGGACCGTACAGACCGCCCTCGACCTGGGCTCCCCGGTCACCGCCATCGCCCAGGCCACCTTCGCCCGCGCCGCCTCCGGCCAGGCCGACCTGCGCGCCGCGTACGCCGGGCTGCCCGGCGGCACCACACCCCCGCTCAGCCGCTCCGAGGCCACGCGGTTCACCGCACAGGTGGAACACGCCCTGTACGCGTCGAAGGTCATCGCCTACGACCAGGGCTGGAAGATGATCCGGAGCGCCGCCGCCGAATACGACTGGAAGATCGACCTCGCGGCGGTGGCCCGGATCTGGCGCGGCGGCTGCATCATCCGCGCCTCCTTCCTCGACCGCATCCGCGCCGCCTGCACCGCGGACCCGGACCTGGTCAGCCTGGTGTCGGAGAAGGAGTTCGCCGCGGAGATCGGCGACGCCCAGGTGCCCTGGCGGGAGACGGTCGCCTCCGCCGCCCGGCGCGGCATCCCGGTGCCCGCCTTCTCCGCCGCCCTCGCCCACTACGACACCCTGCGCGCCGACCGGCTGCCCGCCGCCCTCCTCCAGGGCCAGCGCGACTACTTCGGCGCCCACACCTACCGGCGCACCGACCGCCCCGGCGCCTTCCACACCCACTGGTCCCGGCCCGACCGCCCGGAGACCACGGCCTGACGGCGCCGCGGATCGGCACACCGGCCGCGGCCCGCGCGCCGCGCCGGTGTGCGTGGCCGGCCGGATCGCGGGCAGACTGGCACGGCGCCCGCCCGCGGCACCGGGCCGGCGCGAGTACCTACGCTCGGAACGTGAGAAAGGAGCCGGGATCTTGTGCGCCTGGCAGTTGCGGGAGGGTCTGCGGACCGCGTCGGGGACCGTCCGGTGGGATGAGTACGGAGAGGCGGGCGGGGAGCCGGTCGTGCTGCTGCACGGGACGCCCTTCTCGTCGTACGTGTGGCACGAGATCGCCCCCGCGCTCGCCGCCGAGGGATACCGGGTCCTGATCTGGGACATGGCGGGCTATGGAAGCTCCGACCAGTACGCCGGGCAGGACGTCTCGCTGCGGGCCCAGGGCGAGGTGTTCGCCGAACTCCTCGCGCACTGGGGGCTGGACGAACCGTCCGTGGTCGCGCATGACTTCGGCGGCTGCGTGGCGCTGCGCGCCCATCTGCTGCACAAGTCCGGCTATCGGCGGCTCGCACTGGTCGATCCGGTGGCGCTGGCCCCGTGGGGATCGCCCTTCTTCCGGCTGGTCGGCGAGAACACGGAGGTCTTCGAACAGCTGCCGGGAGCGCTGCACCGGGCCCTGGTGCGGGAGTACATCGGCTCGGCGAGCCACCGGGGGCTGCGCCCGGACACGTTGGAGGCGCTCGTCGCGCCCTGGGCGGGCGAGGAGGGGCAGGCCGCCTTCTACCGGCAGATCGCGCAGGCGGACCAGCGCTACACCGATGAGATCCAGGGCGCGTATCCCACGATGCGGCTGCCGGTGACGGTGTGCTGGGGCACCGAGGACACCTGGATCCCCTTCGCCAAGGGCGAGGAACTGGCCTCGCTGATCCCCGGCGCACGGCTGCGGCCGATCCCCGAAGCCGGCCACCTGGTGCCGCTGGACGCGCCCGCGGGGTTGCTGGGCGCGCTGCTCGCCTTCCTCAAGGAGTCGTGAACGGGGTCTCCCGGAGGGGCCGTGAGGCAGGGGTGGTGGCCCGGTCACCGGGGCGTGGGCGGTTCGGGCGGGTTCTCCGGCCGTCGCGGGGGCGGTGACGGTGGCGGGGCCACCACCCCTGCCGTGCCGCCGTGTACCGCTCGCACCTCGTGCGCGGCACGCCGGGCGCGAAGCCTGGTGAGGTATGAAGGACATCACGCCCGACCTCTGCGCGGCCCTGTTCACCGGGTTCCGCCGTTACGACCAGCGTATCCGCGCCCGGCAGTACGTCGACGGACTGCTCAGCGCTCCGGGGCGCAAGTCCATCGCGAACATCGCGGCGGCCGTCGGCGGCCCGGGCGACGAGCAGCGGCTGCACCACTTCGTCAGCGACTCGCGGTGGAACTGGGACCCCCTGCGCAGCGCCCTCACCCGCACGCTTGAGCAGCGCGCCCGGAGCGCGGTGTGGGTGGTCAGGCCGGTCTCGATCCCCAAGGCCGGCGAGCACAGCGTCGGGGTGGGCCGGCACTTCTCCGCGGACGCCGAGCACGTGGTCAACGGTCAGCAGGCCTACGGGATCTGGTTCGCGTCGCGGGAGGCGGCTGTGCCGGTCAGCTGGCGGATGCGGCTGACGGGTCGCTGGGGCCGGGAGCGGAGCTCCGGCGACGAGGGGGTCTCGGGGCTGCTGGCCGACGTCCGCCGCTGGGGGGATCCGCGGCGCCCGGTGCTGCTGGACGTCGGGGATGTGCCGGAGGCGCCCGCCCTGGTGTCGCGCCATCTGCGCGAGGGATGTCCGCTGGCGGTCCGGATCGGCGGTGGTCTGCCGCTGACGCCGGTGCGGCCGACGGTGGCCGGGGCGGGACGGCGGGCCGTCCCCGCGCGGCGGATTCTGGCGACGGCCCGGCGGCTTCGGGCGACGCCCGTCACCGGTGGGCGGGGACCGGGCAGCGTGGTGACGGCCCGGGTGCGGCTCCCGGGCGTCGGCCTCGCGCAGGAGCCGCTGGTGCTGTTCGGCGTGTGGGACGGGACGGCGGTGGCCGGGTCACCGCCCGGGCCGTCGGAAGTGTGGCTCACCAACATGGGCACCGTGTCTCCGGGCGCGCTGTGGTCGCTGACCCGGCTGCCGCACCGGGTGGCGGAGGGCTGGCGGACCCGGGGCGCGGCGGTGGGGCTGCGCGACTTCGAGGGCCGGTCCCTGGCGGGCTGGCACCGCCATATGACGCTGGCGTCCTGCGCCTACACGATCCTGTCGCTGCGGGCCGCGGCACCGTCCTCCCCGTCCCTCGCCCCGCCCGTCGCCCCGGTGTCCCGCGTCAGGTCCGCGGCCTGACGCTCGGGCGGCGAGGCAGATGAGGCCGTCGTGGCGCTGTCCTCGGTCGCCGTCGAGGCCGTCCGGTCCGTGCGGTGTCTGCGGCGCAGCACATGACGGGTGTGGTGGAGCCGCAGCGCGAGCTGCATCTCCAGCGCCCGGTCCGGACGCGACCAGTCGGGGCCGAGCAGCGCCGCCACCCGCTCCAGGCGGCGCGAGACCGTGTTGGGGTGCACATGCAGTTGCTCCGCGGCGTTGGTCGGGCTGCCCCCGGCGGCGAAGTAGGTGTCGAGGGTCCGGGTCAGCTCCGTCAGCCGCTGTGCGTCGTACTCGAGGACGGGGCCGATGGTCGCCATGACGAAGGTGTTGGCGTCGCTGTCGTCGGAGAGCAGCATCCCGAGGAAACCGAGGTCGCGCACGCAGGCCGCGGACCCGATGTTGCCGAGCGCGAGCAGCGCGTCCAGGCAGCGGGTCGCCTCGGCGTGCGCCTCCCGGATCAGCTCGAGTCCGCGGACCGGTCCGCCCGCGCCGACGGTGACGGGGTCGCCGAGGTGCCGGGAGAGCTCCTCGGACACGGCGCGGGCGCAGTGGCCCGCGGCTTCCGCGGGGTCGTCGGCGGGCACCGGCAGCAGCAGGGAGATGCAGCCGTTCTGCACGCTGCGCAGCCCGCCCTTGCGCCGCGCGTACGAGGCGGCCCAGCCCACCGCGCGCCCGGTGGTGCCGCCCTCGGGGCGCACCACGACCACGACCGCGGGCTGCTCGGGGTCGAGTCCCAACCGGGCGGCGCGCAGGGCGAGTTGCTTGAGCGGGCGCCGGGTCACCGCGAGGAGGTCCTCGAACAGCTCGTCGCGGAACGGCCCCGCGGCCGCCTCCTCGCCGCGCTGCACCTGGAGCAGGACGGCCACGGCCTGCGCCGCGAGCCGCAGCCGTCGTACGCCCGCCTCGTTCAGCGGCTCGCCCGGGCGCAGCCGCAGCTCGGCGAGCTCCTCGTCGCCCGCGGTGACCGGGGCGAGCCAGGTGGACGAGGCGGCGGCGACCCGGACGGGGGTGGGCACCGGCGACGGGTTCCCGTACGCCGTGCCGGCCGCGTGCGGCACCTCTGCCTCGTCCACCGGGGGCAGTTCGCCGACCGTGGCCAGCCGCCGGTGCTCGGTGTCCCTGACCTCCGCGGCCCCGTCGAAGGCCGTCGCCACTTCGGTGAGCAGGGTGTCCAGGTCGACGCCCGCGAGGGCCAGGTCGATGAGCCTGCTGTGCACCTCGCCGAAGCTGCGGAACTCCGTGAGGTCCTCGACGTCCGAGTGACGGCGCTCAAGCGTCCGGGTCTTCTCTATGGCCAGGGCGGCCAGGTCGCCCAGCGAGCTCATCAGCGCCACCTCGCCGACACTGAAGTGCCGTATGTTGCGGTCGGCCGCGTACAGCACGCCGAAGGTCTCCGCCCCGTAGGTCAGCGGTGCGGCGATGATCGCGCGCAGGCCCTCCGCCCGCACCACCTCGTCGAGGACGGCGGTGTGCCGGATCCCGTCGTCCGCCAGGTAGTCGGGGGTCCAGATCGGCACGCTCTTCTCGGTGGCCTCCTCGCCCACCCCGGCGTCGCTCGGCACGCGGTAGCCGACGGTGAGGGCGGAGGCGTGGCCGTCGGCCGTCCGCACATAGCTGTCGCCCCGCTCGCGGTCCCGGAAGCTCACATAGGACATGTCCATCTTGAGCAGGGTGCGGGTGCGGCGGGTGATGGTCCGCAGCAGGGCGTCGAGGTCGTACGGGAGCGTCAGGTCCCGCGCGATGTCCACGAGGGCGGACAGCTCGGCCTCGCGCTGCTGTCTGCGCGCGAAGTGGGCGTGGACCTCGTGTGCGAGGCGCTCGGCGCGCTCCAGCCGCTCCGTCCTCGCGTGGCCGCGGGACACCTGCTGGATGCGGTCGGGTGGCGCCTCACCGGCGAGGAGTTCGAGCAGGGCGAGCACGGCATCGGTCTCGGACTCGGGCCCCGGCAGCCCCCGGTCGGCTGGCCGCACGTCGCGCCTCCCCACTCACCCCGTTGATGATGTCGCCCCGCGGATCGCGCGGCGTAGAAGAACGCTTTCCCCGTGTCTCGCAGCTTCTCCTCAATGTAACGCAGGTCACTTGCGCGCAGTGTGGTGATCTCACCACCGAAATCCTCAGCTCTGTCCCCGGATCACCTTCCTCGGCCACGCGGGTGCCGAGAAAGGTGAAAGGGGAACGGCTCATCGAGCGGTCCGCGAACCGCGGCCGAGTCAGGAGGGGTTTTCGATGCAGTACGGACAGGACACCCGCGGGATCCGCAGTCACATCCGGTCGCTGGAGCGCAGCCGCGCCTCGCGGACCCGGCCTGACCGCCCCCGTGAGTTCACCATGCTGGGCCGCGAGTGGGAGCTGCTGGACGATGTGTTCGCCCCGCCGTACTCGCCCTCGACCGGCGTCGCCGCGGACTTCCTCGGCCTGGGTACCCCGCTGCCGCAACGGAAGGCGTCGGCCGGCGGGTCGCTGCTGGAGATCGGGTGCGGCAGCGGTGTGATCTCGGTGCAGGCCGCGCTCGGCGGCCACGCCACTGTGGTGGCAGCGGACATCAACCCGCTCGCCGTGGAGAACGCCCGCGTCAACGCGGCGCGGCACGGCGTCGAGGACCGGGTGACGGCGGTGTGCAGCGATCTGTTCTCGGCGCTGGGGGGCCGGCGGTTCGACCGGATCTTCTGGAGCTCCAACTATGTGCGGGCGCCCGAGGACTACGCCTACGGGTCGATGCACGAGCGCGCGTATGTGGACCCGGGCTACCAGGCCCACCGTCGCTATCTGTCGGAGGTGACGGACCATCTCACCGAGGGCGGCAGGGCGCTGCTGCACTTCTGCGATCGCGGCGAGCCGGACGCCCTGCGGAGCATCGCGGCGGAGTGCGGCCGCGAGCTGCGCACGGTGCGCAGCCGCACCGTGCTGGAGGGCACCGATCCGATACGGCATGTGCTGCTGGAGATCCGCCCGGCGACCACTCGCCCGGCGCGCGGCCGGAACCGCCGGCTCGTCCGGGTGTGAGAGCGAAGAACCGCACACGACACGGCACTCGGGAGGCTGGGCACGCATGCGTACGCTGCTGATCGACAACCACGACTCGTTCACGTACAACCTCTTCCACGATCTGGCCCGGGTCTCCGGCCGGGAGCCGGTGGTCGTCACCCATGACGACCCGCTCTGGCGGACGGCCGATCTCGCGTCGTTCGACCGGGTCGTCATCTCCCCCGGCCCCGGACACCCGGGCCGCCCCGCCGACTTCGGCATCTGCCGGGAGGTGGTCGGGGCCGTCCTGCACGGCGATGTGGACGTCCCGCTGCTCGGCGTGTGCCTGGGACACCAGGGGGTGGCCCTGGCGGGCGGCGCCGTGGTGGGCCGGGCACCGGAGCCGTGGCACGGGCGGGTGTCGTCGGTGCACCACACCGGGGAGGGCGTGTTCGCCGGGGTGCCGAGCCCGTTCGACGCGGTGCGGTACCACTCGCTGGCCGTGACCGACCTGCCGGACGGCTTCGAGGCGACGGCCTGGACGGCGGACGGTGTGCTGATGGGGCTGCGGCACCGGGAACGGCCGCTGTGGGGAGTGCAGTTCCACCCCGAGTCGGTGGGAACCGAGCACGGCCTGCGGCTGCTGGAGAACTTCCTCGGACCGGAGGCCGGCCGGGCGCGGCGCGCGGCCCCGGCCCGCCGGGCGGCGCCGCGCCCGCGCGCAGCCGTGATACGCCGACGGCTCGAGGTGCACCTGCGCCGGTTGCCGACCCGATGGAGCGACGAGGCCGTGTTCGCGGCGCTGTACGCGGACAGCCCGGAGTCGTTCTGGCTCGACAGCAGCCGCACCGACGACGCGCTCGGCGGCCGCTTCTCGTTCATGGGGGACGCCTCCGGGCCGCTCGCCCGGGTCGTCACCGCGGACGTCGGCAGCCGCACGGTGCGCGTGCGCTCGGCCGACGGCGGGGACACCGTCGTCACGGGCGGCTTCCTGGACTGGCTCGATCAGGATCTGCGGTCCATGGCGGTCACGGCGCCGCCCCGCCTGCCGTTCGGGTTCGCCCTGGGCTGGGTGGGCTGCCTCGGTTACGGACTCAAGGCGGAGTGCGGGGGCGAGGCGGCGCACCAGTCGCCGGAGCCCGACGCCGCGATGGTCTTCGCCGACCGGGCCGTGGTGTTCGACCACCGTGAGGGCACCACCTATCTGCTGGCGCTGGCGCCCGAGGGCGACGCGGCCGAGGCCGCGGCGTGGCTGCGCGACACCGGGGAGCGGCTGGCCGGCCTCGCCGCCGCGCCGCCCATGCCGCCGCCGCGGCCGGCGCCCGCCGGCGGTTTCGCGGAGATCACCCTGCGCCACGACCGCGACGCCTACCTCGCCCTCATCGAGCGCTGCCAGGAGCTGATCCGCGCCGGCGAGTCGTACGAGATCTGTCTGACCAACATGGCCGAGGTGCGGGTGCGGCTCGACCCGTGGGAGGGGTACCGCCGGCTGCGCGCGGCGAGCCCCGGAGCCCACGCGGCCTTTCTGCGGTTCGGCGACCTGTCCGTGCTCAGCAGCTCGCCCGAGCGCTTTCTGCGGGTGGGCCCGGACGGCACGGCGGAGTCGAGGCCGATCAAGGGCACCCGGCCGCGCGGCGATTCGCCCGAGCGGGACCGGGCCCTCGCCGAGGAACTGCGGAGGGACGAGAAGGAGCGGGCGGAGAACCTGATGATCGTGGATCTGGTGCGCAACGACCTCGGGCGATGCGCGGAGATCGGCTCGGTCGAGGCCCGCGAGGTGTTCTCGGTCGAGACCTACGCGACGGCGCACCAGCTGGTGAGCACGGTCCGCGCCACACTGCGGCCGGAGTGCGGCCCGGTGGGCTGCGTCCGCGCCGCGTTTCCCGGCGGCTCGATGACCGGCGCGCCGAAGGAGCGCACCATGCGGATCCTCGACGAACTGGAGGGCGGGGCCCGCGGGTTGTACTCCGGGGCCATTGGCTACTTCTCCCTGCTGGGCGCCGCCGACCTGAGCATCGTGATCCGTACGGCGGTGGTCGCACCGGACCGGGTGCGCTACGGCGTCGGCGGCGCGATCACCGCGCTGTCCGACCCGGCGGCCGAGTACGAGGAGACCGCGGTCAAGGCGGCGCCGCTGCTCGCCCTGGTGGGCGGCGCGTTCCCGGGCCGGCGGACGGAGACCGCGGACCGCCCGGGTCCGCTGGTCAGCCGTACGCCCTGACCGAAGGCGTCTCGCGGACGGCGGCGAGCAGGCCGTCGCCGTGCCGCCGCAGCCGCCGTACGCGGTGCTCGGTGAGCTCGCCGGCCAGCCGGTCCACGGCCACGCCGCGCTGCCGCAGGAGCGCCCGGAACTCCCGCGCCGTGGGGCCCTCTCCGGTGAGCGAGTCACCGTCCGGCGCGGCGCGCGCGGCGACCTCGGTCAGGATGCCGGGGGCCAGCAGATGGGCGGTCCGCCAGGCCACGATCTCCTCGACGTGCCGGATCCGCCCGGCCGTGTCGAGGTCGGCCGCGGGCCGCTCCGCGTCGGCGCCGGACCACCCGATGCGGTACGGGCGCGCCCCCGCCCGGCGCAGCGCGCCCCAGCGGCCGCTGTCCAGGGCGCGCTCGTGGATGTCGTACACGCCACGCGCGAGGGCGAGCGCGGTGCGGCCGCGCAGCGGGCCGGCGGCGTTCCCCCCGGGGCTCCTCGCCAGAGCCCGGTCGACGGCCCGCTCCACGTCGGCCACTTCGACGGTCACGACGCAGACGTGGCGGGAGAGGTCCCGTCCCGTGCGCAGCGCGTGCTCCAGCCCCTGCCAGTAGGCGTCCAGGACGTCGGTGTAGCGGTCCACCGAGTGGACGAGGGCCGCGTTGACGCCGATGCCCTCGGCCGCGCAGACACTCACCAGGTCGGTCCCGGCGTCGGTGGCGGGCACCCGAATCAGCAGGTTGGGGCGGTTGACCACGCGGGCGAGCGACTTCGCCGCGGCGAGGGCCGAGGGCGTGTCACGGCCGGTGTCCTGGGGCAGGTCCACGCACACCCAGCCGTCGAGCCCGTCGGCCGCCGCGTGCACGGGGGCGAGCAGGTCGCACGCCCAGCGGGCGTCGTGCGAGAACAGGGCCCGCACGATCGCCTCCGGTGCCGTGCGGCGGCGGGCGAGCGTGTCGATCTGTTCGCGGTACGGGTGCCCCGTACGCGCCCGGACCTCCCGCAGCACCGGCGCCGCGGACAGCACCGCCCCGGTCACCGCCCCGCCGCGTACCCAGGTCGCGAACGACCCGTCGGCGAGCGCGGATCTGGTGAGCCCGTCGAGCCAGACGGACACCCCCTCCGCGGCGAGGCCGCTCAGGACGGGGCTCGCGGGCCGCGCGGAGCTCCCGGACCTTCTCTGCGTCATGGCGGATCACCAGGTGCCGTGCGCATGGCCGCGCAGGGCGTCCACCCGGTCGGTGCGCTCCCATGTGAACTCGGGCAGCTCGCGGCCGAAGTGGCCGTAGGCGGCGGTCTGGGCGTAGATGGGGCGGAGCAGGTCGAGGTCGCGGATGATCGCGGCCGGGCGCAGGTCGAACACCGCCCTGATGGCGTTCTCGATCCTGGCGGTGGGCACCGTGTGGGTGCCGAAGGTCTCCACGAACAGGCCGACCGGCTCGGCCTTGCCGATCGCGTAGGCCACCTGCACCTCGCAGCGCGTGGCCAGGCCGGCCGCGACCACGTTCTTCGCCACCCAGCGCATCGCGTACGCCGCCGAGCGGTCGACCTTGGAGGGGTCCTTGCCGGAGAAGGCGCCGCCGCCGTGGCGGGCCATGCCGCCGTAGGTGTCGATGATGATCTTGCGGCCGGTCAGGCCTGCGTCGCCCATCGGACCGCCGATCTCGAACCGGCCGGTCGGGTTCACCAGCAGCCGGTAGTCCTCGGTGTCCAGCTTGATGCCGTCCTCGGCCAGCCCCGCCAGCACATGGTCCACGACGTGTTCACGGATGTCCGGGGTGAGCAGCGCGTCGAGGTCGATGTCGGAGGCGTGCTGGGACGACACCACGACGGTGTCCAGGCGCGCCGGCCGGTCGCCGTCGTACTCGATGGTGACCTGGGTCTTGCCGTCGGGGCGGAGGTAGGGGACCGTCCTGTTCCGGCGGACCTCGGACAGGCGCCTGGCCAGCCGGTGCGCGAGATGGACGGGCAGCGGCATCAGTTCCGGGGTCTCGTCGGTCGCGTAGCCGAACATCAGGCCCTGGTCGCCCGCGCCGCCGGTGTCGACGCCGAGGGCGATGTCCGGGGACTGCGCGCCGATCGACACCGACACGCCGCAGGAGGCCCCGTCGAAGCCCTTCTTCGAGGAGTCGTAGCCGATCTCCAGGATCTTCTCGCGGACGAGTTGCGGGATCGGCGCGTAGGCGTTCGTGGTGACCTCGCCGGCCACCAGGACCAGGCCGGTCGTGATCAGTGTCTCGACGGCGACCCGGGACGCCGGGTCCTCGCGCAGGAGCGCGTCGAGAATCGTGTCGCTGATCTGGTCCGCGATCTTGTCGGGATGACCTTCGGTCACGGACTCCGAGGTGAACAGACGACGGGACATGGCGTGTCTTGCTCCTTTCGGTCCTTGGTCATGGGAACTGGGTCATGGGGCATGGGTCATGGGTCATGGGTCATGGGCCCGGTCTCACATGGCTGCGTGCGCCCGGCCCTCGTCCGGGGTGCTCGCCGCGGCCAGTTCCAGCCCGCTGGTCTCGGGGGCCCAGGCCGCGGAGACCGCGGCGCCGGCGAGGGAGAGCGCGGCGCCGCAGAGCATGACCGCGCCGGCTCCCCACGCCTGGAGCCCCATCGGCACGAGGAAGGTGCCGGCCGCGGCGCCGATCCTGCTCGTGGCGGCGGCGAGGCCGATGCCGGTGGCGCGGACGGCGGTGGGGAACACCTCGCTGGGGTAGACCGCCTGGAGGGTGCTGGAGCCCGCGTGGAACAGCCCGAACAGCGCGAAGCAGCCCACGACCATCCACTGAGGGCCGTGCGGCCACAGTCCGAGCACGAGCAGGGCGAGCGCGGTGACGAGGAAGGGGACGATCAGCAGGGGCCGCCGGCCCGTGCGGTCCATCAGGTACGTGCCGCACAGGCAGCCCACCAGCAGGAAGCAGTTCAGCGCGGTCTCACCGACACCGTCGTCGGCGGCGCCCAGCGAGGCGAACACCTGCGGGGCGAAGGTGGAGATCGCGAAGAACGGGGTGACCTGGCAGAGCCAGAAGACGCTGGTGAACAGCGTTCTGCGGCGGTAGGCAGGGGAGAAGAGCGTGGCGAACCCGGTGCGCGCACCACCGGCCGGTGGGCCCATGGTCTCGTCGAGGTCGTCGAGCCGGGTGCCGAGCCAGCGCCGGCAGACCGCGTCGGCCTCGGCCCTCCTGCCCCGCCCGGCCAGCCAGCGCGGCGACTCGGGGGTGCCCGTGCGGGCGATCAGGACCGCGAGGGAGGGCAGCGCGCTGCTGGCCAGGATCCAGCGCCAGAGCCCCGGATCGTCGCTCCACGCGGTGAGGGCCGCCCCGAGGACCGTGGCCAGCACATATCCCGCGTACCAGTAAGCGATCAGCGAGGCGAGCAGCCGCCCGCGCCGGTGCGTGGGCGCGAACTCCGCTACCAGGGCCCCGGCGATGGCGTAGTCGGCGCCCACGGCGATGCCCATGAGCAGCCGTACGGCGAAGAGTTCGGCGCCGCTGTCGACGACGAGTTGGAGCAGTGACCCGACGAGGAAGATCCCGAGATCGACGAGGTACATGCGGCGGCGGCCGATCCGGTCCGCGAGCGGGCCGAAGCACAGGCCGCCGAGGAAGATGCCGATCAGGGACGCCGCGCCGATCAGCCCGGCGGACAGGGTGCCGAGCGACAGATCGGTGCGGGCCAGCGGCATGGCCGCGCCCACCACGCCCAGCACCCAGCCGTCGCACACTTCGCCACCGCCGGCGCAGACCACGATCCGGTTCTGCGCGCGGCGTGTCCGGCGCGCCTCGGCCTCGGACACGGCCTCGGACGCCGCGACCGGGCGCGGGTGCGGGCGTGGTGGCGCGGTGACGGGTCCGGCCGCCCCGGGCTCGGTCCGGCTCATCGGGCGGCCGCCAGATCGAGGGAGAGCCGCAGGTTCTCCGGGGGCGTCACGTCCAGCGTGGTGCTGTCGGTGAGCACGGCGGTCTGGAGGCTGCGCAGCTTGTGCGACGGCTCGATGCCGAGTTCCTCGGCGAGGTGGCGGCTCAGGCCCCGGTACACCTCCAGCGCGTGGGCCGTGCGGCCGGAGCGGTACAGCGCGAGCATGTACTGGGCGTGAAGGTTCTCGTGCACCGGGTGGTGGGAGACCAGGTGGCCGAGTTCGGAGAGGAGTTGGTGGTGCAGACCGAGCCGGAGCTCGGCGTCCAGGCACTGCTCCAGAGCCGTCATGCGGATCCCTTCGAGCCGGGTGGCCTGGGCGGCGATATGAGCGCCGGGCTCGATGTCGACGAGGGTCCTGCCCCGCCACAGGCCGAGCGCCGAGCGCAGCGCGGCGGAGAGCCGCAGATCGTCGTCGGCGGCCTGGGCGCGCCGGGCCTCGGCCAGGTGTCCGTCCAGCGCATACAGGTCCAGGGCGCCGTCAGGGAGGTGGAGGAGATAGCCCTGGTGCCGGGTCTCCAGCATCCGCTTCGCCGCGTGCGCCGTCCCGACGGAGGGCAGGTTCGCCAGGGCCTGCCGGATGTGGAACACCCGGGTGTGCAGGCTCTGTACGGCGCTGCGCGGCGAGTCGTCCCCCCACAGCTCCTGTACGCAGGTGTCGAGCGAGACCTGTGTGCCGACGTGCACGAGCAGCAGGGCGAGCAGTTGGCGAGTCTTCGGAGGGGAGGGCAGGAGGTCGTCGTGCGCACCGGTCCGTGCGGAATTCGCGGTGTCACCGGAATTCCCGGAATACACCGAACGGCGTGCGGGCGTCACGGAATCCGTGACGGACAGCGGGCCGAGAACTCCGAACTTCATGGGATTTCCTCTCATGCGGACGAACCCCGGATGACTGGAACGTAGCCGCGGCTCGCGCGGGCCATCCACATCCGGACCCGTATCGCGCACGACTCTGTCAAATCGGTCCGATTTGTTCGACTTTGGCGACCTTTCATCCGTCTCATGGGCTCGTTATCGAGCGAGAATCGGATCGTAAGGACGCACTGCTGTCCTGAAGTCATGGAAGCCACGACGGCACGGAATCCCGCTCGGAATCTCGTCATCTTCGACTGCGACGGCGTGCTGGTCGACAGTGAACGGCTCAGCGCCCGCGCCCTGCACGAGATGGGCACGGAATACGGATTCGACCTGTCGCCCGCCGAGGCACTGGCCTTCATTCGCGGCCGCAAGGTCGCGGAATGGGTGGCCGAGCTGGGGGCGCGCCGCGGCCGGAACCTTCCGGAGGACTTCGTCCGGGACTTCCGGGACCGCGCGGCACGGCTCTTCACCGCGGAGCTCACACCCGTGCCGGGCGTGCGCGACGTCGTCGAGGGGCTGACCGTCCCCTACTGCGCCGCGTCCAGCGCTCCCCGCGACAAGATCCGGCACACGCTCGGGCTCACCGGCCTGCTGCCGCTCTTCGCGTCCCGGATCTACAGCGCGTACGAAGTCGGCTGCTGGAAGCCCGATCCGGGGCTGTTCCTGCACGCCGCCGCCGACCTGGGCGTGGCTCCCCACCGCTGCGCGGTGGTCGAGGACAGCCTGGTCGGGGTACGGGCCGCGGTGGCCGCCGGGATGCCGGTGTTCGGCTACGCCCCACCCGAGAGCGGGACCGCCGATGTCCTGGCGGCGGCCGGCGCCGTCACCTTCCCGGCCATGAGCGCGCTGCCCGCCCTCCTGGATTCCGTGACACCCCGCCCGCCCCGCCCCCGCACCGGCCCGGCGCGTTCCGTGAGCCCCGTCAGCACCCCGGCAGCGGCCCGTGAGTGCGCTGTCCGCCCGCTCGGCCCGGCTCGCCCTTGACTCCCCCGAATTCCGGGGACCGGATCGGAAGGTACCTCTCGTATGTCGCTCATTCTCGAAGAACTGCAACGGGTCAGTCCCGGCACCGAGATCTGGTGGGACTCCTCCCCGCTCGACTTTCCCCGCTGGCGGGACCGTTTTCTCGCCGACGCGCCCGACCGGGACTCCTACGCACGGTGGTCCGCCGAGCTGGAACGCTTTCTGCTCCCCGAAGCCCCCGGCACTTCCCTGGTGCGCGGCATCACCACCAATCCCTCGCTCGTGGCCCAGTCCATCCTCGCCACCCCCGGGCCGTGGCGCGGGGAAATCCGGGAGATCATCGCCCGGCAGCCGTTCCCGGACGTCGAAGGCGTTTTCCGGAACGTCTACGAGGAGGCCCTCAGAAGGGCGGCGCTGCACATGCTGCCGATGTGGGAGGCGACCGACGGCCGGTTCGGCTGGGTGTCGGGACAGCTGGACCCAAGGCTGACGTTCAACGCCGAGCTGATGACCGAGCAGGCGCTGCGGATCGCCCGGATCGCCCCCAACCTGATGGTGAAGGTGCCCGGTTCGGCCGCCGGCTACGAGGTCGTCCAGGAGGTGGTGGGCCGCGGTATCTCCGTCAACGGCACACTCTCCTACACGGTCCCGCAGTTCCTCGCCTACGCCGAGGCGGTCCGTGCCGGGCTGCGGCGGGCCCGCCGCGAGGGCGTCGACACCCGTCGCTGGCGCGCCGTGTTCACCCATATGATCGGCCGCTTCGGGGCCAACACCGACCTGCGCTACGAGGCCGCCATCCGTGGCCTGGACCTCACCCCCACCGACCTCCGCTGGGGCGAGCTCGCCATCCTCAAGCGCATCCACCGCCTGGTCGAGGAGCACGGCCTGCCGGTCAAGCCCCTGGTGTCCAGCCTGGAGGCCGACGACCCGAAGCTCGGCTTCGACACCCTGAGCATGCATCTCGAACACAGTGCGGGCGGCGCCATCGCCTACACCTGCAAGCCCCGGTTCGTCGCCGACGTGATGCGCCGCGACCGGGAGGCACCGGTCTTCACCCCCGACGCCATCTCCGCGGACATCCCGGAGCAGGTGCTGGACAAGCTGATGTGGCTGCCCTCGTTCCACCGCGCCTACGAGCCGCACGGCATGGCCCCCCACGAGTTCGCCCACTACGGCGCCTTCGTGTCGACGTACACCGAAGTGCTCGGCAACACCCGCAAGCTGCTCGACTTCATCGCCCATCAGTTCCAGACGCTGTCCGCCTCCGCGCGGCCCCTGGTCCTCTCCACGAGGTGACACCCGCCATGACCGCACCCGACCCGCGCGCGCCGTCCGTGGCGCTGTGGAGCCATCCCCGCTCGATGTCCACGGCCCTGGAGCGGTCCTTCATCGAGCGAGGCGACTTCACCGTGTTCCACGAGGAGTTCGCCTACGTCTACTTCATGCACGAGAAGCGCGCCGAGATCCCGCACAAACACCCCCGCCCCGGCCACCCCCTCACCTATCCGGAGATCAAGCGGATGATGGAGGACGCCCGGCGCCAGGGCCCCGTGTTCCACAAGGACTTCCCGTACCACTGTCTCGACCACCTCCTGGCCGACCCTCGATACCTCCTGGGCCAGATCAACACCTTCCTGGTCCGCGACCCCGAGGAAGCCGTTCTCTCCCATGCCACGGTGCACCCCGGGGTCACCCGCGAGGTGCTCGGATACGAGCAGCTGGCCCGGCTCTTCGACTTCGTACGGAAGCTGACCGGACGCACCCCGCTGGTCATCAACGCCGAGGACCTGGCGACCCGCCCGGAGCAGACCATCGCCGCCTACTGCGACGCGGTCGGCATCCCGTTCCGGCCCGAGGCGCTGCGGTGGTCGCAGGGCGAGCGGCCCGAGTGGGCCACCTGGAGCGGCTGGCACACCGATGTCTCCGCCAGCGACGGCATCCGGGCCCCGCGCCGCAACTACCGGTTCGGCTACGAGGACATGCCGCATCTGCGCGACTTCGCCCGTTACTGCCGCCCGTTCTACGAACACCTCGACAGCTTCCGGCTCCGGCCGGACCACAAGGAGGCACTGACATGACCACAGGCACGGTGATCGTCACCGGCGGCGCGAGCGGCGTCGGCCGGGCCCTGGTGGGCCGGCTGCTCGACGCCGGACGCACGGTCGTGACCTGCGACATCGACGAGGCGGGGCTGAAGGAGCTCGCCGAGGAACACCAGGGCCGGCCGCTGGAGACCCAGGTCCGCGACGTGGCCTCGCACGAGGAGTGCGACACGTTCATGGACGCGGTCCTCGCCTCGCACCCCGACACCGACGCCCTGGTGAACAACGCGGGCCTGTACCTGGGCCGGCCCGTGTGGGAGTACGACGACGCCACCATCGAGCGCGTCATCGCGGTCAACGTGAAAGGCCCCGTGTGGCTGTCGCGGCGCTTCGCCGACCATCTGCTGCCCGCGCGGCGGCGCGGCGCGATCGTCAACCTGGCCTCGGTCGCCGGTGAGGTCGGCAGCTCGGACGCGCTCTACGGGACGGTGAAGGCCGGCGTCATCGGCCTCACCAAGTCCAACGCGATGAACTTCGCCCCGTACATCCGCGTCAACGTGGTCTCCCCCGGCCTGATCGTGAACACCGCCATCGCGGACCGCATCCCGGACTACCGCTACGCCGAGTACAAGCGACAGGAGCAGCTGGACGGGGACATCCGGCCCGAGTACGTGGCCGACGTGTGCGTGTTCCTGCTCGGCGACGGCTCCCGCACCCTCACCGGCGCGCTGCTGCGGGCCGACAACGGCTGCTACCCCCGCTGACGCCCCCGCCCGCCCACCCCACCGGAGAGCGCGACATCATGACCACACCCGACAAACCTCTGATCATGCTGGTCGGCATGGGCGACCTGTCGGCCAGGGTGCTCACCCTGCTGCTCGGCCACGACGCCACCAGCCGGGTGGTGCTGGCCGGCCGGGACGCCGAAACCGCCCGCCGCCGCGGCAACCTGGCCCTCTTCACCGCGGCCAACCTCGGCCGACACGCCGACATCCGCTCCGTCGGGCTGGACCTGCGGAACGTGGCCGCCACCGCCGAGACCCTGGCCCGGGTCCGCCCCGACATCATCTTCATGGGCGCCTCGCTCCAGTCGTGGCGCGTCATCACCCAGCTTCCGAAGCCCGTCTTCGACGAGCTGGACGAGGCCCAGCTCGGCCCCTGGCTGCCCATGCACCTGACCCTGAACCATCTGCTGATGCGGGCGGTCCGGGACTCCGGCACCGGGGCCCGCGTCGTCAACGCCGCGTTTCCGGATGCCGTCGGCCCGGTGCTCGACAAGGTCGGCCTCGCCCCCACCGTGGGCATCGGCAACGTGGCCAACATCGTGCCCGCCCTGACCCACGGCGCGGCGCACCTGCTGGGCGCGCCCGTCGAGGAGGTGGAGCTGCGGCTGGTGGCCCAGCACTACTTCAGCCACTACGTGCCGCGCTTCGGCGATGCCGGCGAAGGCGCCTACCACCTCGATGTGCGGGTCGCCGGCGCCCCGGCCGCCGTGGACCACCACCGGCTCTTCGCCCAGCTCGACAACCGCCTCAAGCGGCTGGGCGGCATCGACGGACAGCTGCTGACCGCCTCGTCGGCGGTCCGGGTGCTGCACGGCATGGCCGCCGACAGCGGCGTACGGGCGCACACGCCCGCGCCGGGCGGGCTGCCCGGCGGCTACCCGGTGCGGATACGCCGGGGCGGGGCCGAACTCGACCTGCCCGAGGGCCTCACCGTGGAGCGCGCGGTGCGCATCAACGAGGACTGTCAGCGGGCGGACGGCATCGAGCGGATCGACGACGACGCGACCGTGCACTTCACCGAACGCGAGTCGGCCGTCATGAACCAGCTCCTGGGCTACGACTGCACCAGCGTCAAGCTCGGCGACTGTCCCCATTGGGCCGATGAACTCGCCTGCAAATACGGGGAGTTCGCGGCGCGCTTCGACACCTGACCGCGCCGCGCCGCACCCCGCCGGTGCGGCGCGGCTCCCGATCCCCTCCGTCCCACCCTGGAGAGACATCTCATGACCACCACCCGAACCACGCGGACGGTGCTCGACGACCACCGCACCGCCGACGACTTCGCGGCGCAGTACGGCACCGCGCTCGTGGACCGCTGGGACGACCTCATCGACTGGGACCGCCGCGAACGGAGCGAACAGGGATTCTTCGCGAAGCTGCTGACGACCGCGAAGGCACATCGGGTCCTCGACGTCGCGGCCGGCACGGGCTATCACTCGGTGTCCCTCGCCCGGCACGGCTTCGATGTGACCGCCGTCGACGGCAGCCCCGAGATGGTCGCGCGGACCCGGCGCAACGCGGCCCGCCACGGCCTCACGTTCCCCGTGGTCGAGGCCGACTGGCGCACCCTGCGCCGCCATCTCGACGGCCGCTACGACGCGGTCGTCTGCCTCGGCAGCTCCTTCCCGCACCTCTTCCACGAGGCGGACCGCAGGGCGGTGCTGGCCGAGTTCCGCGAGGCACTGAACCCGGGCGGCATCCTCATCGTCGACCACCGCAACTTCGACTCCATCCGCCGCCACCGCTATCGCAGCAGCGGCAACTACTACTACTGCGGCACGGGCGCCTCGGTCTCCGTCGCGCGCGTCGACGACCGGCTGTGCCGGTTCCGCTACGAGTTCGGCGACGGGGACGTCCACCACCTGGAGGTCTATCCGATCCTGTCCGCCGAGCTGTCCGGCCTGCTGGTGGACTCGGGCTTCGACTCGGTGCGGGACTTCGGGGACTTCCGCGAGGACTTCGACGCGTATGACGCGGACTTCATCATCCACGTCGCCCGCAAGTCGTAGGGAAGGACGGCACACTGTGGCAACCGACACCCCGGTGAACCCCAAGGACACCGACCGCGCGCGGACCCTCGCCGGCTTCGCCATCACGGTGCTGCTGACCAGCTTCGTGGCGGCCACCTACGGATTCGGGTTCTACCTGTTCGCGCAGATCGTCACGGACATGCGCGAGGACCTCGGCTTCGGCTACACCGTCGTGGGCACCGTGACGGCGGCCGGGCAGTTGGGCTTCCTGCTGTTCGCCCTGCTCGGCACCTGGCTGTCCACCCGGGTCGGCGCCGGATATGTGACCATCGGCTCGGCCGCCCTGTGCGGGCTGTGTCTGGTCCTCGTCCCGGTCACCGACAGCATCGTGGTCATCGGAATCCTGCTCACCATCATGGGCGGCACCGCCGCCTCGGTGTATGTGCCCCTGGTGGAGATCGTCGGCAAGGTCATCGACTACCGCCACCGGGGCAAGGTCCTCGGCCTGATCTCCAGCGGCACCAGCTACGGCGTCGTGGTCAACAGTCTCCTGGTGCCCGCCTTCGTGGGCGGCGGCAACTGGCGCGGCCTGTGGTACTGCGTGGGCCTCGGCACCCTGATGACCACCGCCGTCGCGACCTTCACCTTTCTGCGGCTCGGGCTCTTCCGCGGCGACGACGGCGAGCCCGGCCACGCGCCGGAGCAGTCGGGAGAGCGCGACGAGCCCGCCGCCGACAGCGCCAGGGCGGGCTGGCGGATGGTGCTCGTCCGCTGGGTGGTCATCGTCTGGATCATCAAGTTCCTGAACGGTTTCGCCTGTATGCCCTTCCAGAACTATCTCTCCCCCTACCTGCGCGAGGAGCAGGGCTTCGATATCCACTCCGCGGCGCAGGTCTGGGGAGTCATCGGCTTCATCGGGATGTTCGCGGGGTTCGCGGTCGGCTGGCTCTCCGACCGGATCGGCGTGCGCACCTCGCTGCTGCTGTGCTACGCGATGTTCTTCGTGTCGGCGATGCTGCTCGTCCTCGCGCCGGTCCACTTCCTCCCGATGGTGTCGGGCGTGCTGTTCGCACTCGCCTTCTACCCCATCTACGGCCTGGTCCCGGCGTATGTCTCCAAGTCCGCGTCCGGCGCGGCGGCCACCGTCATCTTCGGAGTCACCAACGTCACCCAGGGCCTCGGCGGAATCGTCGGCAACTACACCGCCGGCTTCCTCAAATCGGCCACGGGCGACTTCAGGTGGTACTACGTCGTGATCGCCGCGACCACGGTCGTGCTGGGCTTCCTGGCCACGCGGCTGCCCCGCGAAGGCTCCCCCGAGAGCGCGGTGGGCAAGCAGCCCCCTCCGTCCCGAGTCGACAAGGACCTCGCCCATGCCTAGCCTCCACACCCTGTCCCCGACCGGCACCACCACCCCCGCGATCGACCGCACCCCCTTCTGCACCTGCTGCCCCGGGGCGACGGTGTGGCTGACCGGGCTGCCCAGCGCGGGCAAGACCACCATCGCGTACGAACTGGCGGACCGGATACGCGCCGAGGGCCGCCGGGTCGAAGTACTGGACGGCGACGAGCTGCGCCGCTTCCTCTCGGCGGGCCTGGGGTTCGGCCGCGCGGACCGGCACACCAACGTCCAGCGCATCGGACTCGTCGCCGAAATCCTCGCGCGCAACGGGGTGCTGGCCCTCGTGCCCGTCATCGCGCCGTATGCGGAGAGCCGTGCGGCGGTGCGCGCCCGCCACGCGGCCTCCGGCACGCCCTACCTCGAGGTGCATGTGGCCGCACCGGTCGAGGTGTGCTCCGTACGCGATGTGAAGGGCCTGTACGCCAGAGCGGCCGCGGGCGAGCTGACCGGGCTGACCGGGGTCGACGACCCGTACGAGGAGCCCGAGTCGCCCGATCTGCGGATCGCCTCGCACACCGAGTCGGCAACGGAATCGGCACAGGCGCTGTATGCGCTGCTCACGGAGAGGGGGCTGGCGTGACCAGGAGCATCACCCGCGTCGAGGCCGACCTGGACGGCCCGTACACGCTGTCCCATCTGAACACGCTGGAGTCGGAGGCGGTGCACATCTTCCGCGAGGTGGCGGGCGAGTTCGAGCGGCCGGTGATCCTGTTCTCCGGCGGCAAGGACTCCATCGTCATGCTGCACCTCGCCGTGAAGGCGTTCGCCCCGGCGCCGGTGCCCTTCGCCCTGCTGCACGTGGACACCGGACACAACTTCCCCGAGGTCATCGACTACCGGGACCGCACGGTGGCCCGGCACCGCCTGCGGCTGCACGTGGCCTCCGTCCAGGACTACATCGACCGAGGGGTCCTCAAGGAGCGTCCCGACGGCACCCGCAACCCGCTCCAGACGCTGCCGCTGACGGAGAAGATCCAGGCCGAGCGGTTCGACGCGGTGTTCGGCGGCGGGCGCCGCGACGAGGAGAAGGCCCGCGCCAAGGAGCGGGTGTTCTCGCTGCGGGACGAGTTCTCGCAGTGGGACCCGCGCCGCCAGCGCCCCGAGCTGTGGAACCTGTACAACGGCCGCCACGCGCCGGGCGAGCACGTCCGCGTGTTCCCGCTGTCCAACTGGACCGAGCTGGACGTGTGGCAGTACATCGCGCGGGAGGGCATCACGCTGCCGGCCATCTACTTCGCCCACCGCCGCGAGGTCTTCCGGCGCAACGGCATGTGGCTGACCGCAGGCGACTGGGGCGGCCCGAGGGACGGCGAAACCGTGGAGAAGCGCCTCGTGCGGTACCGGACCGTGGGAGACATGTCCTGCACCGGTGCCGTCGACTCGGACGCCACCACGCTGGACGCCGTCATCGCCGAGATCGCCGCCTCCCGGCTCACCGAGCGCGGCGCCACCCGCGCCGACGACAAACTCTCCGAGGCCGCGATGGAAGACCGCAAACGGGAAGGGTACTTCTGACCATGACCACCACCCCGTCCGGCACCGTCGACACCCTGCGCTTCGCCACCGCGGGCTCCGTCGACGACGGCAAGTCCACCCTCGTCGGCCGTCTTCTGCACGACTCCAAGTCGGTCCTCGCCGACCAGCTGGAGGCCGTGGAGCGCGCATCGGCCAACCGCGGCCAGGAAGGCCCGGACCTGGCGCTGCTCACCGACGGCCTGCGCGCCGAGCGCGAGCAGGGCATCACCATCGATGTCGCCTACCGCTACTTCGCCACGCCCCGGCGCCGGTTCATCCTCGCCGACACCCCCGGCCATGTGCAGTACACCCGCAACATGGTCACCGGCGCCTCCACCGCCGAACTCACGGTGATCCTGGTCGACGCCCGCAACGGCGTCGTCGAGCAGACCCGCCGCCACGCCGCCATCGCGGCCCTGCTGCGCGTCCCCCACGTGGTCCTCGCCGTCAACAAGATGGACCTCGTCGGCTACCGGGAGCCGGTCTTCGCCACCATCGCCGAGGAGTTCACGGCCTACGCCACCGAACTCGGCATCCCCGGCTGGGGGCCTGGGGGGAACCCCCAGGAAAAATGGTGTACCGCCATCCCGATCTCGGCGCTCGCCGGTGACAACGTGGTGGAGCCGTCCGCCACCATGGACTGGTACGGCGGCCCGACCGTCCTCGAACACCTCGAGGCCGTGCGCACCACGGGATCCCTCTCGCGGGAGCCGATGCGGTTCCCCGTCCAGTACGTCACCCGGCCACGGACCGCCGAACACCCCGACTACCGCGGCTACGCGGGCCAGATCGCCTCCGGCACGCTCCGCGTCGGCGAGCGGATCGCCGTGCTGCCCTCCGGCCGTACGACGACGATCTCCGGCATCGACCTGCTCGGCGAACCGGTCGAGGTGGCGCGGGCGCCCCAGTCGGTCACGGTGCTTCTCTCGGCAGACCTCGATGTGGGCCGCGGCGACCTGATCGCGCCGGCCGGGGCGCCCCCCGCGCCCGTGCGGGACGTCGTCGCCACGGTCTGCCATGTCGCGGACGAGCCGCTGGTGCCCGGCCGGCGGGTGCTGCTCAAACACACCACCCGCACCGTGCAGGCGGTCGTCAAGGACATCCCGTCCCGGCTGACGCTCGACGACCTGTCCCGGCATCCCGATCCGGGACGGCTGGTCGCCAACGACATCGGCACCGTCGTCCTCCGGACCGCCGAGCCGATCGCGTGCGACGCCTACGCCGAGTGCCGGCGCACGGGCGCGTTCATCCTGATCGACCCGGCCGACGGCACCACCCTGACCGCCGGCATGGTGGACGGGCGGCCCCCATCATGAGCGACCGCCACGGGGAGACGGCCTTCCGGGTCGCCGTCGTCGGGGCGGGCGCGGCGGGCACACTCGTGTGCGCCGCGCTCCTGAACGCGGCCTCCGCCGGCGGGCTGCGCGTACGGGTGGACCTGGTCGATCCCTCCCCCGACACGGGACGGGGCGTCGCCTACCGGACACCGGACCCCCGCCACCTGCTGAACGTGCCCGCCGGGCGGATGAGCGCGACCGACGACGCCGACGACTTCCGCCGCTGGCTGTCGGCGCGCGAAGGCCGTGCGGTCGGGCCCGGGGAGTACGTTCCCCGGGCCCGCTACGGCGGCTATCTGGCCGACCGGTTGAGGTCTGCCGCGTCGGACGCCGCTCCGTACGGGTCCCTGCGCCGGGTGCACGACCGGGCCGAGGGGGTCCGCCCCCGCGACGGGGCGGTGCGGCTGAGCCTGCGCGGCGGCGCGGTCCTGGAGTCGGACGCGGCCGTGCTCGCGCTCGGCCATCTGGCGCCGAGGACCGGCTGGGCCCCGCCGGCCCTGCGGGCCTCGGGCCGCTTCGTCGCCGACCCATGGTGGCCGGGGGTGCCGGCGTCGATCCCCGGGGATCGCGATGTCCTGCTGGTGGGCACGGGCCTGACGATGTGCGACATGGCCCGGTCGCTGGTCCGGCCGGGCCGGACGGTGTACGCGGTGTCCACGCACGGTCTGCTGCCGGCCGCCCACGCCCCGGCACCGGCGGCACCCCTCGCCCCCTGCCCACCGCCGGAGGTGCGGTCCCTCGCCGCCCTGGAGCGCCTGGTCATGCTGCGGGCGGCGCGGGCGCGCCGCGTCTGCGGTGACTGGCGGCCCGCTCTGGACGCACTGCGCCCGCACACCACCGCGGTGTGGCAGCGCCTTTCGGCCGCGGAGCAGCGGGAGTTTCTGCGGACGCGGCTGCGGTGGTGGGAGGTTCACCGACACCGCATGCCGCCCGACACCCACGCGGCCGTCCGGGGCGCGCTGGGGACGGGCGGCCTGCGGGTCCTGCGCGGGGCGCTGAGTGCCGAGGACTTCCGCGTCACCGCGTCCGGCGAAGTCCGCGTCCGGCTTCCGGCGCCGTACGCGGGCTGGACCGGGCCGCTCGGCGCCGTCGTCAACTGCACCGGTACGGAGGGCCGGGTGACCGAGGCCGCCGACCCGCTCGTCCGCAGCCTCCTGGCCGCGGGCCTCGCCCGCCCCGGCCCGCACGCCCTGGGCTTCGACACAGCCCCCGACGGCCGCCTCCTGCCCGCCTTCCCGCCGCCCGGCCCGGGAGATCCCGCGCCCCTGTGGACGCTCGGATCGCTGCGCCGCGGCAACCTGTGGGAGACGACGGCGATCCCCGAGATCCGCGTCCAGGCGAACCGGATCGCCACCGCCGTCGTCGCCCTGTTGGCGGGCCACCGCCCGGCCGAGCGGCAGCCCACCACCCCGTACCTCGCACAACCGGTCTAGCGCACCCTTCCCCCGCCCCTTCCCGGGAGGGGCGGGGAAGGGGGACGAGCCCGCCGGGGCGCTGTCAGCGGAGGGGCATCGGGTCCTTGGCGCCGACCCGCGCCGCGTGCACCGCCGTGCCCTGCCCGCTCGCCGCCGAGCCGGTGCCCACCGACGCGGGCGACGAGGCGATCACGCTCGCGTTGCCGAGCGCCCGTACGGTGCCCGGGTCCAGACGCGTCGCGCGGGAGCGGACATTGGTGCCGGTGACATGGGACCAGTGGTGGATGATCCGGTCCATGACCGGGCGCAGTTGCGAGCCGCGAGTGTAGAAGTACTCGGGCTGCTGGGTCGGCTCCAGCCGCCGCTCGATCGAGTACAGCAGCAGTGAGACGTCCGGCCCGAGCTGGAGGAACGACCGGGAGTCCTGGTGTGCGTCCAGCTTGACCCGCGCGCCGAGCCGCCGCAGCCGCTCGTGCGGGGTGCTGGCGGTGGCCCGCAGGTCGCGCACCACCGGGCTCTCCCAGCTGATCGCCAGATGCAGCCAGGACAGGAAGGTCACCGCGACGAACTCCTCGTGCGCCAGCCCCGCCTGCGACGGGCCGCGCCGGTCCAGCATGACGTCGCCGATCTCCTGGACCAGGTCCTGGATGCGGAAGTCGTCCGTCGGATTCGCGCCCGAGGTGTTGCCGGCGTGCTGGATGCCGATGGACACCTCCTCCAGCAACTGCCCGAAGAGCACCGGGAAGCGCTGGTTGGTGACGTCGGTGCGGTGGTACGGATACGCCCCGGGCTTGCCGCCCCGGCCGTGGTTCAGATCGAGTCCGAGCAGCCGGTGGTAGGCGTTGCGGCGGACGGCGTCCGCGTCGGGCCGCAGCTCGCCGGTGACGGCGAGCACCGACAGGGGCCCGGGGTCGCGGAAGAACAGCCGCTCGGTCTGGTCCAGCCACTGGAGGGTCTCGGCGGACGGCGTGTTGAAGTTCTCCGTGTTGAAGAAGGACACCAGGATGCGCCGGAAGATCTCCAGGATCCGGGTGTTCTCCAGCATGTAGGCGTAGATGAGATGGTCGGTCTTCTCCGGCAGCGGGATCTCGGTGTTCTGGAAGCCGGTCAGCACCCTCCGAGCATTCTCCTGGGCGTCGCGCGCGTACGCCGGGTCCCGCACGGGGTAGGACTCGCTCTTCTGCTGCCAGGTCGCCTCGACCAGCGAGGCGAGGTCGCCCGCCGTCTGCCGCGAGATGAACTCCGCCACCTGCGCGAATGTCTTCTTGGGCTGGGAAGCCGCCAGCAGGGCGCCGGCGAGTTGCATGAACACGGGTCGGTCACCTCTCGGGAGTCAGGACATCGGCGGGCAGGGACAGCCTGCGGCGGGAGACAGTGGTGTCCGGGCTGTACGTCCGGGTCTCACCCGCCGTGTCCTTGTAGACGACGCTGCCGGTGACGGCGAAGGGGCCGGGGCCGTTCGGTATGCGCACGGGGGCCACGAGATAGCCGCCCCGGGCCACGGTGGGCTTCGGCCCGCCCGGGTAGGTGTACCTCTCCACCCCGTCGATCCTGATCGAGACCTTGAACGCCTCGGGTTTCGAGGGGGAGTTCACCGCGCGGGTGACGACCTGGGCGTGCTCCTCGGCCGGGTCGCTCCAGCGGGTGGTGAACGGCGGGTAGGCCGGTGTCGGCTTGCGCCCGGCGATGGCGTCGTGCGCGGTGAGGAACTCCGCGTAGAGGCTGTTGAAGGAGGCCGCTCCGAGCTTCTCCTCGTCGGTGAGCTCCTGCCGGGCCAGCCGCCGCGGCAGCAGGCGCAGCTGGTCGACGACGCCCTGAAGCGGGTTCGGGGCCGGGTCCGCCGCGGTGGCGACCGCGGTGGAGGGCTCGATCTGTTTGGGTGTGGTGCCTGTGGTGGTCATGGTCAGCCTTTCCTGCCGAGCGCCAGCAGCCAGTTCTCGAACTCGGTGCGTGCCTGGTCCGCGTCGGGGCCGTCGAGTGACAGCCGCAGGCAGCCAAGAGCGAGAATCCGGAGCGGTTCCGCATCGGCCCAGTAATCGGATGTGTAGAGCGCGGGCCCGCCGCGCCGGGACAGGGCCGCGAGCTCGCCGGGCGACACCCGGCCGGGGTCCAGCAGCGCCGCGAGCGGCCGTCCGCGGAAGGCGGACGCGGACTGGCGCAGGCAGGCCCGGGCCAGCCGGGGGATCACCGGTACGGCCCGCCGCAGCGCGTCCGCGCGCTCCTTCGGCAGGTCGTCGAGCGGGTACGAGCGCAGCCAGGCGCGCTCCATGTCATCCCAGGGCCCGCTGCCGTACCAGTCGCGGCACATCGCGGCGCCGAGCAGGACGCGCAGATACGCGGGCGGGTGCGGGTCGCCCGCCAGGACGGTGGTCACGGCCTGCGGCGGTCCCGCGATGACATCGTGCAGGGCGGCCAGGGCCGCGTAGCCGGTGTGCGCGAAGGCGTACGCGTCGGCGGCGATCTCCTGCGCCCACTGCGCCCACGCGTCGGCGACAGCCTCGCCTCCCGGGCGGGCGGCGGTGTGCAGCGCCCGGGCCAGCTCCTCGTTCCAGCCGAGCTGGAAGGCGACCTGGTGGCCCGTCTCGTGGATGAGCGCGGTCGGGCGGAGCAGATTGTGCCGGGTGATCTTGATGGCCGCCACCGGGCTGATGGCCGCCGGATCCCACAGCCGCACCCCGGCGCGGAGGATCGAGGCCCCCATCCCCTTGTCGATGTAGGTGAGCACCTCGGGCACGGGCTGCCCGAGCTGCGGCAGGACCGCCGTCATGCTGCGGACGGCGAGCAGGTCGCAGGCGCGCAGCAGCGAGGTCAGCCGCTGCCCGGTGCGGGTGTTGACGGCGTCGCCGTAGAAGTCGGCGACCGTCTCCACGCGCTGGATGTCGCGGCGCACCGCCACCACGCCCCGGCGCACGGCCTGTACCTCCTCGACCGTGCGGGCCCGGGCCAGCGCGCCCGCGAGCGCGCGTGTCCTCGGGCGCAACCGGTCCACGGCGCGCTGTAGTTCGGTGCGGAGGGCGATCCCGAGCCGGTGTTCCAGCGAGGCCCAGGCGGCCGCCGAGGCGAAGTTCTCCGGCTGGGCCAGGCCCTCGGTGGCGGCGGTCCAGTGGGCGAGCTGCCGGGCGGTCTGGACACGTAACGCCGCCGCGTCCGGACCCTCTTCCGGTGTGGTGCCGGCAGGCCGCGGCCGCGGATCCGTCGCGCCCGGGTGCGCGGGGGCGGGCGGAGGCACGTCGACCGGGACCGCCCGGGGTCTCGGCCGGAGCGTCTCAACCACGGTGACGGCCCGCCTTGACCTCCACCTTGGCGGCGGGCTCGGCGGCGAGCGCGGCGACGGCCCGGGACACCTCCGGCAGGGAGGGCAGCCGGCGCGCCAGGATGCCGGTGACGATCCCGACCAGCGGGGCGCCGGGCAGGGTGACGACCAGCGTGACCCCGTCCCTCGGGTCCTGGAGCGCGCGGGCGAACTCGTCGACCCGGCCCTTGAAGTACTGCGCGAACGCCTGGCCCGCCGCCCGCTTCAGCCCCTCCGCGACGGCGTCGCGCAGCCGTGGCGGAAGCGACGAGACGAACTCCTCGCCCTCGTCGGCCGGGGACAGGTGAGAGGACTGCTCGTACGCCTCGCGGAACACCCGCACATTGCGGCTCTCGCCGCCGAACAGCGCCGTCACCGTGGCCTCGGCCAGCGCGGAGCCGAGGCTGCCGAGGAAGGGGCCCACGGCGGGCGGCGTGCCCGCCGACCGAAGGATGTCCTGGGCGCGCTCCTCGGCCAGGTGGAGCGCGATGGCCAGGCTCTCCCGGCCCGCGCGGGCGTCGACGGTGAGCTGGACCTCGGTGGGCCTGCGCTGGTGTCCGGGCGCCGCGGCCCCGCCGCCCGCGCCCTGGCGCCGGTCGGCCAGTTCGATGCCGTACAGCCGCACCCCCCTGGGCAGTTGGCGCCCCTTGACGACCTTCGGGACCTTCGCCATGCCGAGCCCAGGGTGGCCGAGGAGGGAGTCGGCGGCCTGCCGGGTGAGCGGCAGCAGGGTCAGCAGCCGGGCGCCCGCGCGCCCGGCGCCGCGCTGCTCGGCGGCCTGGATCTGGCGGGCCCAGCTGTGGGCTCCGGCCTCGTACAGGTGGATCTTCAGCCGCACCGGGAAGGCGCGCACCCGGAACTGGTCCCGCAACACCGTGGCCAGCGGTGTCCCGCCGCCGGTGCGCAGCGCGGCGGCCTGCTCGGCGCCGACCTCCACCTCGAAGACGCGCGAGTACTTCTTGTAGCGCAGCGCTCCCTTGGCGCCGCGCGGCAGCGGCACCCACATGCCCTTGACCCCGGGGGCCTCGGTCTCCGCCAGGTCCTCGCGCAGCAGGGTGGAGGGGATGTTCGCGGCGGCGGCGACATTGAACGCCTTTCCCGCGGCGACCTCGAGCCGCACCGGGTCCTCCAGCTCCTCGGCGGGGAGCTGGGCGAGCTGCCGGACGGTGTCCTCGGCGGTGGCGGCGAGCGCGCTCGCCGCGAGCCGCTCCGGCGCCTCCGCGGCGGTCTCCATGCTGAGGAGCTTCAGGCCGGTGTCGGCGACGGCGTCGGCCAGGATGCGGGCGTTGCGCGGGCCGGTGAACTTGCCGATGAGCGCGGCGAGCAGGTTGGACAGCGCCCCGACGACGTTCTGCCGCCCGGCGATCTGGACGATCTTGCGCACGATGGGCAGCGCGGCCATCACGACCGGCAGGAACTCCTCCAGCGCGGGCCGCGGATCACCGCCGTCCGGCAGTCGGCCGAGCGCCTCGGTGAACCGCTCCCGGGCCTCGGCCAGCGCCTCGGCCTCGGCGGCCGGGCTCTGCTGTCCGTATGCCTCGGCGGCCCCACCGGACAGGGACTGGGCAGCCTCGGCGGCCCACGCCTCGCGCTCGCTCTCGTCGCCCGTCAGCAGCAGGCCCGCGGTGGCTCCGGCGAGTTCGAGGCTGAGCAGGGCGGCCGGGGCCGGCTCCGCGCCGAGCGCCTCGGCGGCCGGCGCCCGGTCGGCGCTCGCGGCCTCCTCCGTCTCTTCCGCCTCCGTCATCGGCGCCTCGCGCAGCAGCTTCCGGGCGAGCTGGGTGGCGATCGGGCGGACCGGGGCGGGCAGCCGGCCGATGGCGATCTTCAGCACCCGCATCAGCAACGGCTGCACGATCGGGCGCAGCTGGCGCAGGATGACGCCGATGGGCATCACCTTGGCCACCGCCTTGACGCCCGTCTTGACGGCCTGGACGCCCTTCTTGGCCAGGTTCACCGCGCCGCTGACCGCCTTCTTGGCGAAGTTCTTCAGCGCTCCCAGGAACTGCTCGAATGCGGGTGACTCCCCCACGCCGGCCGGTGGCGCCACCGACTCGAAGACGCTCTCCAGCTCGGCCTCGGTGAGGGAGCGCGTGTCCGCCTCGCCCGCGGCCTCGGCGAGCGCCTCCAGATACCGCTCCGCCTGCTCGGCGAGCGCCTCCAGATGCTCGCGCACCGGCTGCTCCGCCGCCTCCGAGGCGGTGGCGCCCACCAGGGCGGCCGAGTGCTCGGCGTGTAACGCGGCCGTCTCCTCGAGCAGTTCGGAGAGGGCCTCTTCCATCTCGTCCGAGTAGAGCTCGGCGAGCAGTTCGCGCACCGCCTCACTGTGCGCGTCCACGGACCCGCGCCCGGTGTCGCGGGCCGCGCCCCGGAACGGGCTGTCCAGGTAGGACGCGGACGGCGCCTCGGTCCATTCCTCTTCATCGGACACGTCCCCCCGCTCTTCCGAGCGGAAGGGGGAGGTGGGTGCCCATGCCACATTGTCGGTCAGTGTCACGCTTCCCCCGTCAGTCTCAAGCGAATTACCGAACCGTTGGCGATGATAAAACGCAAGGACGGACATAGCGGCGGGATGCGCATATTCCAGATGAGTGGGTCCTATGTGATCCAATAACACCGGATCACACAGGACCCGCGGACCGGGGAGACGAACGGACCACTCAGCGTGGCGCGGTGGCGCCACCCTCGGAGGCGGGGCGCGCGGGGGCACCGTCCGGGGCGGCGGCTTGCGCGTCCTCGTTCTTCATGGCCCTGGCCTCGCTCTTCAGAATCCGGAGCGACTTGCCCAGCGATCGAGCGGTGTCCGGCAGCTTCTTGGAGCCGAACATCACCATGACCACGATCGCCACGATCAGCAGATGCCACGGCTCCAGACCGTTGCGCAGGAACATGACCGCATTCCCCTTCCCGTTCACCCGAGATCACTTGCTACATTGCGCAACTATACAACTTTAGGGGGTGGCGTCCGCCGTCCCCTCGGGAGCGGCGCGGGTGAGGGTGCACAGGATGTCGGGCAGCCACAAGGCGGTGGCCGAGCGCCACGGAAGCGGCCAGGCCACGGGCGGGAGGCGGCGGCGCAAGCGCAGCCGTGGACGGGTGGTGGCCGTCGTGCTGGTGTCGTTGCTCGTGCTGATCGTCGCCGCGGTGGGCGGGATCTACCTCTGGCTCAACGCGGACATCAAGACCTTCAGCGGGGACGGAATCAGCCGGGACCGGCCGGCCGCGGGCGCCGGCGGGCAGAACGTCCTGGTCATCGGCTCGGACTCGCGCTCCGGCGACAACAGCAGCTACGGAGGTGGCGAGGGCGACGTCGGGCGCTCGGACACCGCCTTCCTGCTGCATGTGTACGCCGACCGCAAACACGCGGTGGCGGTGTCCATACCGCGCGACACGCTGGTCGACATCCCGCCGTGCCGGCTGCCCGACGGGAAGTGGACCGAGGAACAGAAGGACACCATGTTCAACGCGGCCTTCTCGGTGGGCGAGACGGCCGAGGGCAACCCGGCCTGCACCCAGAACACCGTCGAGAAGCTGACCGGGCTGCGCGTGGATCACACCGTCGTCGTCGACTTCGAGGGCTTCTCCAAGATGACCTCCGCGGTCGGCGGCGTCACCGTCTGCCTCCCCAAGGACATCTACCAGCGCGACCTCAGCCCGAACCGCGGCTCGCGCGGCAAGCTCCTGTTCGGCAAGGGCGAGCAGACCGTCTCCGGCCAGAAGGCCCTGGACTATGTGCGGATACGGCACGGCATCGGCGACGGCTCGGACATCGGCCGCATCAAGCGCCAGCAGGCGTTCGTGGCGAGCCTGATCAAGAAGGTGAAGTCCCAGGGCATGGACCCCACCACGCTGCTGCCGCTCGCGAAGGCGGCGACCAAGTCCATGACCGTCGACCCGGGGCTGGGCTCGGTCGACAAGCTGGTGTCCTTCGCGATGTCGATGAAGGACGTCGATCTGCACAACACCAAGTTCATCACCGTCCCCTGGCGCTACCAGGGCGCCAGGGTCGCCATCGTGCGGCCCCAGGCGGACGCGCTGTGGGCGGACCTCAAGGCCGACCGCACCATCGACGGCAAGGACGCGAGCGGGGGTTCGAAGTCCCGTAAGTCCCCCACGCCGTCCCCGGCCGAATCCTCCGGGAGCGTGTCGGGTGCGGGCATCAGCGTCGCCGTCTACAACGGCACCGGCGTCACGGGGCTGGCCGCCCGCGCCGCCGAGACGCTGCGCGCCGACGGCTTCACCGTCACCGGTACCGCGACCGCCGCCGCACAGGACCACACCACCACCCTCGTCACCTACGGCCCGGGCGAGCAGGAGCAGGCGAAGACGGTGGCCCGGGTCTTCCCGGGGGCGCGGCTCCAGCCCGCCGACGCGCCCGGCATCAGCGTCACCCTGGGTCAGGAGTACGCCGCGGACCCCTCCCCCAGCGCCTCGGCGCCCACCACGCTGCCCTCCGAGGTCGCCGACACGGCCCGCTCGGCCGACACCGACCCCTGCTCCGACCTCTCGTACGGATGACGGCACGGAGGACGACACGGACAACGGCACGGATGACGGCCCCGCCGCCCGCTCACCACCGGCCTTCGGCGCGCCTGTCCCAGTGCGCCCTGGCCGCCGCCAGCCCCGCCGCGTACAGCGCGAGGACGGCCGTGAGCAGCAGGTAGTAGACGGGCGGCAGGGCGGTCATGCCCAGCACGGACGCCAGGGGCGACAGCGGCAGCAGCACCCCGATGACCGCGAGCGCGGTGGCGGCGAGCCGTATCGGCACCGGCATCCGGCCCTCGCCGTCCCGGCCGCCCCTGCGCAGCACGACCATCACCAGCGCCTGGGTGAGGAGGTTCTCGGTGAACCACCCGGCGTGGAAGGCCGCCTGGCCCTCGATATCGCCGGCCCCGGGCACCGCGAGCATGAGCACCCCGAAGGTGGCCAGGTCGGCGACGGCGTTGAGCAGTCCGAATCCGGTGAGGAAGCGGAGCAGATCGCGCGGGCGCAGCACGGTCGGCCGCGCCAGGGCCGCCGGGCCGGGCCGGTCGAAGGCGAAGGCGAGCTGGGCGGCGTCGAAGCACAGGTTCTGCGCCAGGACCTGCGGCGGCAGCATGGGCAGAAACGGCAGCATCAGCCCGGCGGCGAGCATCGCGATGACGTTGCCGAGGTTGGAGGAGAGTGCGATGCGCAGATACGTGATGATGTTGCCGGTGCTGTGCCGCCCCGCCGCGATCGCGTGGTCGATGGCGGTGAGGTCCTTGGCCGCGAGCACGATGTCGGCGGCGTCCCGCGCCACATCGACGGAGTCGCGCGGGCAGACGCCCACATCGGCGGCGCGCAGCGCGGGAAGGTCGTTGACGCCGTCGCCGAGGAACCCGGCGGTGCGCCCGCCCTCGCGCAGCGCGCCGACGATACGGGCCTTGTGTTCGGGGGTGCAGCGCGCGAAGACGGTGGTCTTCTCGGCCAGCTCGGCCAGGGCCGCGTCGCCGAGGCCGTCGATCCGGTCGGCGGTGACCACCGGCCCGGCCAGGCCGAGTTCGCGGCAGGCGCGGGCGGCGGTGCCCGGGTGGTCGCCGGTGAGGACCTTGACGGTGACCCCGCGGCGGGCGAGGTCGCCCAGGGCGTCGGCGGCCGTCGGCCGTGGGGCGTCACGCAGCCCGACGAAGCCGATGAAGGTCAGTCCCCGCTCGTCGGACCGGCTGTACGGGCCGGGGCGGGCCGGGCGTTCGGCGAGCGCGACGGCCAGCAGCCGCAGGCCGTCGGCCGCCAGCTCCTCGGCCCGGCGCAGCAGCCGGTCCCGGCCCGCCGCGTCCAGCTCGGTGTCGCTGCCGCCGGTCCGCACCCGGGCGCACCGCCCGAGGACGTCCTCGGCGGCGCCCTTGACGACCAGGGTGTGCAGGCCCGTACGGCCGGGGCGGCGGACCACGGCGATGGAGCTGCGGCGCACCGGGTCGAAGGGCAGCGCGGTGACGCCGTCGTAGTCCAGCAGGTCGTCGTAGTCCGCGACGGCCTCCAGGATCGCCTCGTCCAGGGTGTCGGGGGCGGGCAGGTCGGCCAGCTGGAGGGCCCAGAAGCTGTTGACGGCGGCCCAGTGGAGCACCGTCGGGTCGTCATGGCCCTCGGCGTCCAGGTGGCGGTCGAGGACCGGCCGGTCCTGGGTGAGGGTGCCGGTCTTGTCGGTGCACAGAACGTCGACGGCGCCGAGGTCGTGCAGCGCGGGCAGCCGTTTGACGATCACCTCGCGGTCGCGGGCGAGCCGGGCCGCGCCGCGGGCCAGCGCCGAGGTGACGACGACCGGCAGCATCTCGGGGGTGAGACCGACGGCCACCGCCACCGCGAACGGCAGCGTCTCCACGCCACGCCCGTCCAGCGCGGCCCCGGCCAGCAGCACCAGCGGCGGGGTCAGCAGCATGAAGCGGACGAGCATCCAGGAGATGCTGTTGACCGAGCGGTCGAAGGCGGACGGCCGCCGATGCCGGAGCAGCCCGCGGCGGGTCGCGGCGAACCGGGTGTGCTCGCCGGTCGCGACCACGACCGCGGTGGCGCTGCCCGACGCCACACTGCTGCCCTGGAAGCACAGGTGCGGCTGCTGGAACGGGGCCGGGCCCGCGGCGCCGGGGGCGTCCACGGCGTACTTGGGGACGGGCGCGGACTCTCCGGTCAGCGCCGCCTGGGGCACGGTCAGCCCGCTCGTACGCAGCAGCCGGGCATCCGCCGGGACCAGGTCGCCGGGGCCCAGGCTGATCACATCGCCGGGCACCAGCTGATCGACGGGGATCTCACGGGAGCGCGGCTCGGCGGACGCGGCGGCTCGGCGCCGCACGGTCGCGGTGGTGGCGACCAGCTCCCGCAGCGCGGCCACGGACCGGTCGGCCCGGTGCTCCCCGCCGGCCCGCAGCACACAGCTGACCACCACCAGCACGACGATCACACAGGCGGTCCCCCAGGAGGCGACGGCCGCGGACACCAGCCCCAGGCACAGCAGCACGCTGGTGAAGGGGTCCCGCAGGCTGCGGGCGAACCGCCCCCGCCAGGAGGCCGGGCGCCGGTCGGGCACCACATTCTCCCCGCACCTGCCCAGGCGCTCCTCGGCCTCGGCCTCCACCAGCCCCCGGGGCCCGCTCCCCAGCCTGCGCAGGGTCTCCAGCGAGGTGAGGCGGGCCAGGTCCCGGACGTCCGGGACGCCCGGCGGGGCGGCCGTCGCCGTGGCCGGGCCGGCACCGCCCGAGGCAGAGCGGGTGGTGCCGGCTTCCGCGGTGTCCTCAGGCGCCCAGACCACGGACACGCTCCGCCGCCGGGTGGCCGGCGCGCTCCGCCACCTGCCCGACCAGCCACCGGACCATGGTCACCACATCCGGGTCGTCCAGCAGATACACCACCCGGCGCCCCTCGCGGCGGGACCGGACCAGCCCCGCCAGCTTCAGCTTCGCCAGATGCTGGCTCACCGCGGGCAGCGCGCCGCCGACCCGCTCCGCGAGCCCGCTCACATCGCTCTCGCCGTGCGCCAGCACCCACACGATGTGCAGCCGGGCGGGGGAAGCCAGCAGTCCGAAGGCCGCGGCGGCCTCCGCCAGCACCTCCGCGGGCGGATCCTCGCCGACGCCGTTCGCCACTGTCGCTCTCCCGTTCGCCCGACCCGATCGGCCCCGTCCGCCGAAGGCCCCAGTTTAGGTGCCCCCGCCGACAGCACCGGTGAGAGCGAGTCGCGCGGCTACCCCTCGCCATCCCGGCGGCCCGGGCACCCGGCCGTCACCGGCGGCGGGCGACGGGGTGCGGACAGGCCGGGGCGGCCGGGTTCCACCGGGGCCGGTCCCAGGGCGTGGAACGGCCAGGCCGCCCCCTGGGCGGAGTGCGGGGGACGGTCGAGCAGCCGGTGGCAGGCGGCCCGCCGGTCCTCCTCGGTGTCCTGCGCCAGGGTGAGCTCCAGGGCGTGGGCGCGGAGCAGGTCGTGACGGTGGTACCGGCCCGGCGCCTCCTCGGTCACCAGGTGGGCCCGGCCCAGCTCCGCGAGCAGCGGCCGGACCCGCCGCTCCGGCTCGCCCAGCAGCCCGGCGGCGAGGGACGGGGTGACCTCGGGCCCCGGTTGGAGGCCGAGCAGCCGGTACAGCCGGGCGGCCCGCGGGGGGAGGGAGCGGTACGACCGGGCGAACGCCGCCCGCAGATCGATCTCCGGATCGCCGCCGCCCAGCGCGTCCAGGACCCCGCCGGCGTCCCGCATCTCCTCGACCAGCGCGCCGAGCGGGAACTGCGGACAGGTGCCGGCGCGTGCGGCCACGATCGCGAGGGCGAGCGGGAGCCGGGCGCACAGCGCGCCCAGCCGGTCGGCCGCCTCCGGTTCGGCCGCCACCCGGGCCGCTCCGAGGCGGCCGCCCAGGAACTCCCGGGCCTCGCGGGCCGACAGCGGGTCCAGGGTGACGGGCCGGGCGCCCTCGGCGGCGACCAGGCCGACCAGCCGGGTCCGGCCGCCCCGGGCACGCCGAACGCCTCCAGCACCCCGGCCGCCGCCTCCGCCGGGTACAGCGCGGGCCCGTCCGGCCCGCACCGGCGCAGCGGCACATACAGCTGGCCGTCGGGGAAGTGGTCGCGGACACGGTGGGCCCAGTGCACCGCCGGCGACGTCTTGCCCACCCCCGGGCCGCCGCCGACCGCGGCGACCGCGGTGGTCGTACCGGCCGCGAAAAGCCCGTCCAGGCTCTCCAGCTGCTCGTTCCTGCCGACGAACAGCGGGACGTCGGGAGGCAGTTGCCGGGGCACGGGGCTCCGGCGGGGTGTGCGCGACCAGGCCCGTCCACACCTGGAGCAGCCCGGGTTCGGGTGCCACGGAGAAGACCGGCAGGCCGAGCACGGGGTCGTCGTCGGGCGCCTCGCCGTCCCGCACCCGCAACATGGTCTGGGCCGCCACCTCGGTCAGCGGCAGCCAGTCGGGGCAGCCTTCGGCGAGCCAGCGGAAGGAGGTCCCGTCCCACTTCACAAAGCAGTCCAGCGGCGGGTAGAGGTACCAGCCGTACCCGGAGGCGGCGCGGAACGGTTCGCAGAAGGAGACGGCGCGGAACGCGACGGTGCCGAGCGCCGCGGGATCGGCCACGGTCGGCGGAACGGCTCCGTCGAAGCAGGAGCGGAACGAGAAGAGCGTCATGAGCCGGGTGTTGCCTTCTTCCTCGAGCTTCCTGCGGCTTCGTGGAGCTTCCACGAGCTTCCTCAAGCGCCGGCGGACCGGACGGCCTTGAGCGCCGAGCGGCGGTCAAGGCCGTCCGGGGAGCCTGCTCAGCGCCGGGCGCCACGCACCGCGTCGACGAGCTCCGAAGAGCTGCGCGCGGCCGGCCAGCCGAGGCTCATCCGGACCGGAACCACCAGCGCGTCCCGCAGAACCGTCGTCTCCACGGCGGAAGCCGGCGCCTTTCCCGCCGTCTTTGCGTTCCCCATGACAAATCCTCCTACGGTGGTGTACCAGGGCTTGCCCGACCATGCTGGCGCACGTCACTTCGCGTCCGCTTCGAAAGCACTTTCTTTTTCCTCCGGCGCCGCGGAGCGTTGGCGGCCGCGGACGGGCTCGGTGCCATGTCGCCCTCCTGAGCGGGCGTGTCCCGCCCCTAGCATGGCGGCAGCCGAAAACATCGCGATCGGAGTCCGATGAACGCGCTGCCCCTCGCCGGAATCACGGTGATCGCCTGCGAGCAGGCCGTCGCCGCGCCACTGGCCACCCGCCATCTCGCCGATCTCGGCGCCAGAGTCATCAAGGTCGAGCGACCGGGCACCGGGGACTTCGCGCGGGGCTACGACGAGACGGTGCGCGGCATGTCGAGCCACTTCGTGTGGCTCAACCGGTCCAAGGAAAGCGTCACCCTCGATCTCAAGCACCCCGACGCCAAGGAGGTCGTCCACCGCCTGATCGCGGGCGCCGATGTGTTCATCCAGAACTTCGCCCCCGGCGCCGCTGAACGGCTCGGCCTCGGCGCCGAGGAACTGCGCGCCCGGCATCCCCGTCTCATCACCTGTGCCATCTCCGGGTACGGCTCCAGCGGCCCGTATCGCGACGCCAAGGCCTACGACCTGCTCATCCAGGCGGAGGCCGGTCTGGTGTCCGTGACCGGCAGCGAGGAGACACCGGCGAAGAGCGGAATCCCGGCGGCCGACATCGGCGCCGGGATGTACGCCTTCTCCGGCATCCTCACCGCCCTGTACGAGCGGGAACACACCGGCGTCGGCGCGGCGCTGGAGATCAGCCTGCTCGACTCGCTGGTGGAGTGGATGGGTTATCCCTTCTACTACGCGGAGTACGGCGGAACTCCCCCGGGGCGCACCGGAACCAGCCACGCCGCCATCGCCCCGTACGGCACCTTCACCGCGGGGGACGGCACCGACATCGTGCTCTCCGTGCAGAACGAACGTGAGTGGGCGGCCTTCTGCCGACATGTGCTGGACCGGCCCGAGCTGGCCGCCGACGAGCGCTTCGACACCGGGAGCCGGCGGGTGGCACACCGCCGTGCGCTGGAGGAACACATCGCCGAGGTGTTCTCCGGGCTGACGGCAGAGCAGGTCCAGCGGCGCCTGGCCGCGGCGCGGATCGCCCACGCCCGACAGCGCGGGGTCACCGAGATCGGCGCGCATCCGCAGCTCGTGGCCCGGGACCGGCTGACCGAGGTGGGGTCGCCGGTCGGGCCGCTGACCGCCGTGCTGCCCGCCATCGGGCTGCCGGGACGCCCGGCGCGCATGGACCCGATCCCGGCGCTCGGGGAGCACACGGACACCGTCCTGGAGGAGCTGGGCTACGACAGCCGGGCCCGGGACCGGCTGCGCGCCGAGGCCGCCGTGTGACAGCGGTCGCGCGCACGGTGAGTGCGACCGCTGTCAGGGTTTCGAACGTCAGGGTCTCTCAGTCGGCGGGCCGCAGGACGAGGCAGGTCGTCGTGGCATGGGCGATCAGCTTCCCCTGGTCATCCATGACCCTGCCCTCGGCCGTGGCGGTACGGCGGCCGGCGTGGATGACGGACCCTTCGGCCGTGAGTGTCTGTCCGCCGGTGTGGGCGGCCCGGATGTAGTTGACCTTGAGTTCGAGGGTCGTGAAGCTGACACCGGCGGGGAGAGTGGTGTGCACGGCGCAGGCCATGACGGAGTCCAGGAGGGTGGCCGCGATGCCGCCGTGGACGGCGCCGAGGGGGTTGGCGAAGTCGGGCCGGGTGTCGAGGGAGATGACCATGCGTCCGTGTTCCACTTCGTCGAACCGCATGCCGAGCAGCCGGCCGATGGAGGGGATGTCGGTGGGGCGCTCGGACTGTATCCAGCGCATCAGTTCCAGGCCGGACAGCGCGGCGAGATCGGTGGTGGACACGGGTGGCTCCTTGCTGTGGTGGTGGCGCGAGTCGCGGTATCAGCCCAGGGGGCTGGTGGTGTCACGCAGGGCGGCGAGGACGGGGGCGTACATGCGGGCCTTGATGGTGCCGAGGGTGTCGCCCGCCTTGCCGGTCTGGGCCCGGGCGATCTCGAGGGCGGTCACCCGGACGGCGTCCTCGTCGACGGCGCGGTCCGCGATCCCGGCGGCCGCGGCGTCGTGGCCGCCGAATCGGCGGGCGGAGACCATGGCCTCGTGCGCGGTCTGCGGGGCCAGCCGGGCCTGGATGAGGGCGGACATGCCCGGGGTGAAGGGGATGTTGATGTCGGCTTCGGGCAGACACCAGTAGCCGCGGTCGGCGCGCATCACGCGGAAGTCATGGGCCAGGGAGAACATGGCTCCGGCGGCGAAGGTGTGTCCCTGGAGCGCGGCCACGGTGACCACCGGGAGGGACAGCAGGCGCGCGAGGAGTTCATGGACGGAGACGACATAGTCCTGGTGCTGGTCGGCGTGGGCGAACAGCCAGTCCAGATCCAGGCCGTTGGAGTAGAACTTGCCGGTCGCGGCGGTTACCAGGGCCCGGGCCCCTTCCGCCTTCTCCACGGTGTCCAGAGCGGCGTTGACGGAGGCGATCCAGTCGGGGTGGAAGCGGTTCTCGTCCGTCCCGAGGTCGAGGACGAAGACATCGTCCTGGCGGTCGAGTGTGGGCATGGGGCTCCCTCAGGCTGAGTGGGGTCCGGGGCGGGTGGATCCGGGGCGGGTGAGCTGCGGGGTTCGTCGTCGGTCGCCACGGCCGCCGCCAGGGTCGGGCAGCCGCATTACTTACCGGTAAGTTATGCCGTACGTCATAGACCACGCAAGAGCCGCCGCCACCAGGCCGGACACCACTTGTTCGACGCGGGTCGCACTATGGCCTCATCGCGCCCCAGCCGCCCCGAAGGAGTCGCCATGGCCCGCGCACGAAACTCTTCACGGACCGTGGAGCACCCCTCCATGGAAGAGATCTCACTCCAGCAGCTCCTGGAGGCACTGGCGGATCCGGTGCGGCGCCAGGTGGTGTCCCAGCTGGCCCGGGCCGGCGAAGACCTGAGCTGCGGCACCTTCGACGCGCCGGTGTCACGGTCGACGCTGACCCACCACTTCAACGTGTTGCGGGAGGCCGGCGTGATCCGGCAGTACTACGTGGGGACGGCCAAGATGAACACGCTCCGCGCGGACGAGATGGAAGAGCGCTTTCCCGGACTGTTGTCGGCACTGGTGACCGCGTCCACCCTGGAAGCGGGGGCCCCCGCACCCTCGCGCACATAATTCGATGCCGATCAACATTCGACAGCCATCGCGAGGACATCGCCGAGGCCCACCTGGACGGCCGGATGAGGGCCGTCCAGGTCGCATGGCGCCTACGCGCTGTTGACCGCCTTCGGCATCGGACCCGCTGCCCGCTGGCGCGGTATGACCAGGCCGAACTCATAGCTCAGCGCCACGGCCTGGGCCCGGCTGCTGATTTCCAGCTTCCCCATGGCGCGGTTGAGATGCGTCTTCACCGTCGCCTCGCTGATGTGGAGCATCTTGGCGACGGTCGCGTTCCCGTGCCCCTTGGCGACCAGCTTGAGCACCTCGGCCTCGCGCATCGTGAGCGTGGCCAGCCTCGATCCGTCGTATTCGAGCGGCGTGGTGCGATGGGTGCAGATGTCGATCAGGCGCGACATCACACCGGGCGAGAAGACCATATTGCCGCGGGCGGCGGCCGTGACGGCCGCGGTCATCTGATCCGCGGGGATGTTCTTCAGGAGAATACCGCGGGCCCCTATATGGAGGGCCGAATATATGTCGTTGTCATCCACGGTCGACGTCACGAGAAGCGCGTTCGGCGCGTTCTCCGGGGCGGCCTCCAGGATGCGCTGGATGGTCTCCGCCCCGCCGAGATCCGGTAGATCGGTGTCGATGATGACGATGTCCGGCCTGATGCTCTCGGCCAATGCGCAAGCGGATTCGCTGTCCGCGGCCTGAGCCACGACATTCAGCCCCGACACCGCGTTCAACAGCGCGGAAAGCCCAAGCCTTGTCCAGGGATGTGCGTCCGCGATGAGTAATGTGGTCTCCACATCACACTTTCCCCCGCTGATCAAATTGTCCTCCTCCGGGCCGCACCGGCCGGCCAGGCGCCAGAAACCCACACTTTGGCCCGGCAGCCGAGGCAGTCAGCATTCCAGTCTCGACGGAGAATACCGAGATTACTTTAGGTAATCTCTGAACAAAGATCCTGGCACGCGTCGGTGGCACGCGCAAGGAAAACCCGTCCACACATGCCATCGGGCCGCGCGTAAGTCGGTGGAAGTCAGGCATTCCAGGTGCACAGGTGATGAAGGACGCGGATGGGGTCCTTGCCGCGTTTTCGGAGAGGCCGCGAACGGGGGCGCGGCGCCGGCTCCCCGAGAACTTCACGGGCGGCGACGGGCCCGCTCGGCGCGGTCGCGGCGGCTTCCACTCCACGCGGTAGCCAAAGGAGGCCTTCGCACCGACGGCCCAATGCCGGACAGCGGGCGACAAACCCAATTCCACCAGCAACAACGCATGGTGCTGACATATCGTCTCACACATCGCCGGACCGGCCCATCCCGGCCCGACTCACCATGTGGGAGTACAGGCGGAGTGGATACGGTCGAGGGTGGACTACCGGCATCCGCAGAGAGTGCAGTTACGGCTACACCGACCGCTGTATGTTCGCCATTGGCCAGGTTGATACGTTCAGCAGCACGCCAGTGGAAAACGGAGTTCCTTATCGGATAATTGTTCCCCTGCTGGGGAGAACACGCAGGTGGAGGTTTCCGTTACGTGAGCTTGCCTCGTGTCACCAGTGGAACGTTGTCTATCGCCCGGTTCACGTTTACCTCAGGAGAGTCGGCCGAATTTCTGAGCCCTGTCGATTCCGACTTCGAAGCGGAGCCGGTCGTGGAGGGACACGAGCCGTCGCCGGGCGGAAATGCACAGGACGCCCCGATCGGGATCGCCGCCGACTGGCTGACCGGTGTCTGGCAGCAGTGCACGGCCAGGTCTCCCGCACTACCGCAAAGTCCAGATGGGAAGTAATGAACGTGATCGAAGTGAAGACGTCCACGGACCTGGACGTGATTGTCGACATCCTCACTGCGGCATTCCTTGAGGACGACCCGGTCGTGAGGTGGCTGATACCGCCCGGCACTCCGGAGCGGGAACGTCACCTCCGCGGCTTCCTGCGCGCCTGGGTGAAATTCATGCTGGACCACGAGGGGACCGCCATCGTCACCTCGGACCACGGTGGTGTCATCGTGTGGGAGCCCTACGAGAGGAAGACCCCCATCCCCCCGGAGGACGAGGAGGCGTTCCTCGCCGACATCTCCGCTTCCACCGGCCCCGCCGAGAAGCGCTGCCTCCAGCTCATCGAACTGCTGGACACGCACTACCCGGACGACCTTCCGCCCCATGGGCATGTCGCGCTCGCCGCCGTCCGCCCGGACCGGGGCATGGAGGTCAGGACCGCCCTGACGGACGAGCTGGTGCGCCTGTCCCTCAGCCTCGACCTCGGGGGCTACTGCGAGGCTTCGTCCGAGCGGAACGCCCTGCTGTGGGAGCGGCTCGGGATGAAGCGCCGCGGTGAGCCGATCCGGCTGCCCGAATCCGATGTGGCCTTGATCCCCATGTTCATTCCGCCGCCCGGGTACCAGGGCTGAGCGTCACCGCCCCGGCAATGACCGGCTCAAAGGGGGGCCTGTTGATGCGTGAAAACCCGATCCACAGCTATCGGCTCTATATCGCGGGCAAGGACATCGAGGGCGACGGCTGGGTTTACACCGTCAGTGCGCAGTCACTGCTCGAAGACGTGTTCACGAGCGTCAGCCTGAAGCGGGATCTGGAGCGGAACGCCGAATCCGCGGCGGCGGAGCACCCGTATGTGGTGGGCCGCTGCGCCGTGGCGTCCGACGCCGCGATCGATCTGGCAACCGAGGCCGCGGCATCGGCCGCGCCGGGCTGGGCGGCGGTCCCGCTGGAGCGCCGGATGCGGCTGGGCACCCTGTTCCGGGAGGAACTCGCCCGGCGCCAGGACGAGTTCCTGGAGCTGCTGGTCGCCGAGGGGCACCCGGTGAGCCTGGCCCGCTGGGAGCTCAGCTGTCTGTTCCAGGTCTACAGCGAGGAGAGCCTGGGCTGGTACCGGGAGCGGATGCACACCGAGTTCGAGCACGCCGGGCGGCGGCTGATCGTACGCCGCCGGCCCGACGGCGTGGTCGCGTTCAACCCGCCACAGAACGCCCCCGCGCCCAGCGCCGCCCTCGCGGTGCTCGCCCTGATGGCGGGCAACGCGGTCGTCGTACGCGCTCCCCGCTCCATCGCGCTGTCCACCATGTGGGTCCTGCGCGACGTGGTCGCGCCGCTGCTCGACGAGGTCGGGGCACCCCCCGGTGTGCTCAACGCGGTCTGCTCCAACCCGAAGCAGACGCTGGACCGGTGGATCGAGAGCCCGCTCATCGACGACATCTTCTACATCGGCGGCAGCGAGGAGGGCCTGCGCTTCCAGGAGCGGTGCGTGGCACACGGCAAGAAGCCGATCCTGGAGCTGGCCGGCAACGACACCATCGTGGTGTGGAAGGACGCGGACCTGGAGCGCGCCGCCGAGGCGATCCGCGAGTCGTTCTACGGGTCCGGGCAGATCTGCATGGTGCCCAACCGCGTCCTGGTGCACCCCGCCGTCGCCGACGGCCTGATCGCCGCGGTCAAGGAGCAGGCCAGGACCGTACGGCCCGGCTATCCGGAGGACGAGGGCGTGCTGCTGTCCCCGGTCCGCCGCAGCGAGCGTTTCTTCGGACTGCTCCGGCAGGCCCTGGCGGGCGGCGCGGAGCTGGTCACCGGCGGCAGGCGCATCGAGCTGGACGGCACCCCGTCGGAGACGGGCGTCTTCCTCGAGCCCACCGTGGTGCGGGTGAACGGGCTGCCCGGTGCGCGCCGGTTCGACGTCGTACGGCAGGAGACGTTCTTCCCGCTGCTGCCGATCGTCGTCCCGGAGCCCGCGGGCGACGACGAACTCCTCGACGGCTTCCTCGAGTTCGTGAACACCAACGACTACGGACTGCGCAACTCGCTGTGGGCCGGGTCCGACGACGTCATCGCATCCTTTGTGCAGCGCGTGGTCAACGGCGGCCTGCTGAAGGTCAACGATTCGCACATCGGCTTTCTGCCCTATCTGCCCAGCCACGGCGGTACCGGCCTGACCGGGGGCGTCTTCGGCGAGGCCAACTACCCGATGCTCAAGACATCGCACCTTCAGGGCGTGTCCATCGCCCGGGACGTCAGCCCGCGTGAGGCGGTCTTCGGGGCCTGATCACCCATCGTTCCCACTGCTCTGACCCACCACCGCGCATTCCGGAGGAAGTTGCCCGTGACCGTGATCCAGGGAGCCCGGGTCGACACCGAGGAGGAGATCCTCAGCCTGTACCGCGCCCACCTCAGCAAGGGGCGAGCGACCCTCGCCGAGCTGTTCGGCAGCCATATGGAGGTGGAGTCCTCCGGGGCCTGGCTGACCACCAGCGACGGCGAGCGGTTTCTGAACGCCGGCGGATACGGCGTGTTCATCATGGGCGCCCGGCACCCCATCGTCATGGAGGAGGTGGAGCGCCAGCTGCGCACCCACCCCACCGCCACCCGCATCCTGCTGGAGCCCACCGTCGCCCGCGCGGCCGAGGCGCTGGTCTCGGTCATGCCCGAGGGCCTGGACCGGGTGCACTTCGCGCTGTCCGGCGCCGAGGCCGTCGAGACCGGCCTCAAGCTGGCCCGCGCGGGCGGCCGCAGGCGCACCGTCGCCATGCTCGGCGGCTACCACGGCAAGACGCTCGGCGCGCTGTCGGCCACCTCCAAGGAGGTCTACCAGGCGCCGTTCCGCCCGCTGCTCCCCGATGTCCGGCATCTGCCCTTCGGTGACCCGGAGGCGCTGGAGGCGGAGCTGCGGGCGCACCCCGGCGAGGTGTGTGTCATCCTCGAACCCGTCCAGGGTGAGGGCGGCGTGATCATCCCGCCCAAGGGCTATCTCAAGCGCGTCGAGGAACTGGTGCGCGAGTACGACGGCTTCCTCGTCCTGGACGAGGTGCAGACCGGCTTCGGCCGGCTCGGCGAGTGGTGGGGCGCCGACACCGAGGGCGTGGTCCCCGACGTCCTGCTCACCGGCAAGGCCCTCGGCGGCGGCGTGCTGCCGGTGTCCGCGGCCGTGGCCACCCGCAAGGCGTTCCGCCCGTTCGACAAGGACCCGTATGTCCACACCGCCACCTTCTCGGGACAGCCGCTGCTGATGGCCGCCGTCCAGGGCGCCGTCCGGGCGGTCAAGGAGGAGCGGCTGGTGTCCCGGTCCATGGACCTCGGCGCGCGGCTGCTGTCGCGGATCTCCGAGATCGCCCACCGCAACATCCCCGGTCAGCTCGTGGAGGTGCGCGGCCGGGGCCTGCTGATCGGCGTCGAGCTGGTCGAGGCGGGGCTGGCGGGCGAGCTGCTGATCGAGCTGTTCAACCACGGAGTCGTCGCCAACCACTCGATGATCGGCAGTTCGGTGGTGCGCTTCACGCCGCCCGCCACCCTCACCGACGGCGATGTGAACTTCTTCCTCGACTCTTTCGACCAGGCCACCCGCGCTCTGCTCAGCGGCTCGGCCACCATGCCGGAAGGCGGTAACTGATCGTGCGGCACGTGGAACTCGACGCCGTGGTGCGCTCCGAGAAGGCCGGACACGTCTTCGAGAACGTCGTCCAGTGGGAGAGGTACCCGCAGCTCGCCCCGCATGTGCGGGCCGCCACCGCGCACAGCGCGTTTCCCGCGGCAAAGGGCAGCTCCAGCTGGGAACTGCACTTCCGCAGCGGGCTGCTGCGCTGGACCGAGGAGGAGCGGTTCGTCCCCGAGCGCGGTGAGATCCACTTCGAGCAGACCGACGGCGACTTCGACAGCTTCGCGGGCCAGTGGCACATCACACAGAGCGGCGACGATGTCCTGGTGCGCTTCGAGGCCGACTTCGACTTCGGCATCCCGAGCCTCGAGGGGATTCTCGACCCCATCGCCGAGCGGGTCATCAAGGAGACGGTCGCCTGGGCGGTCACCGGGCTGTTCGACCGTACGGAGATACGCGGTGACATCGCCCTGAGCACCACCGAGGCAGCGGTCACCGGCGGCGCGTAGGTCCCGCCCGGACGCGTAAGGAGAACGCGCAGCTATGAACAGGCCGTTGGAGGGCGCCGGCGGCGGCCCGCCCACGTCCGTGATCGCCGGCATCGGGGCGTACGTCCCGCCGAACCCGGTGACCAACCACGACCTCTCGCTCCGCCTGGACACCTCCGACGAGTGGATCCGCAGCCGTACCGGCATCTCGTCCCGGCACATGGTGCTGCCCGGGCAGGCCACCTCGGATCTCGCGGTCGAGGCGGGCCGGCGGGCGCTGGAGTCGGCGGGGCCGGAACACGCGGAAGGGGTGGACGCGGTGGTGCTCGCCACCACCACGCCCGACCGGGCGTGCCCGGCCACCGCGCCCGAGGTGGCCTGGCGGCTGGGGCTCGGCACGGTCGCGGCCTTCGACGTCTCGGCCGTGTGCTCGGGCTTCCTGTACGGGCTGGCCACCGCGACCGGGCTGATCACGGCGGGCACGGCCGACCGCGTCCTGCTGATCGCCGCGGACGCGTTCACCACCCTCGTCGACCCGCGGGACCGCTCCACCGCGGTGATCTTCGCCGACGGGGCGGGGGCCGTGGTGCTGCGGGCGGGCCGCCCGGACGAGCCCGGTGCGGTGGGGCCCGTCGTCCTCGGCAGCGACGGCTCGCTCGCCGGTCTGCTCGAGGTGCCGGGCGGCGGATCCCGGCAGCGCGCCTCGGGCGAGCCCGCCCGGCCCGGCGACGAGTTCCTGCGGATGGCCGGGCGCGACACCTACCGGCACGCGGTGGAACGAATGGCGGACGCGTCCAGGCGGGCGGTGAAGGCGGCCGGCTGCGGCCTCGCGGACATCGACCGGCTCGCCGCCCACCAGGCCAACGCGCGCATCCTCACCACGGTCGCGGAGCATCTCGGCATCCCCGAGGACCGGCGGCTCTCCAACATCGACCGCAACGGCAACACCGTCGCCGCCTCCATCCCGCTGCTGCTCGCCGACTCCGCCGCGGACGGCAGCCTGACCGCCGGCCACCGGGTGCTGCTCACCGCGTTCGGCGCCGGGCTGGCCTGGGGCGCGGCGACCGTCCAGTGGCCGGACGTCAAACCCGGCTGACGCCCCAGTACACCCCTGCACGTCCCGCTGTACGTCCCTCGGAAGGAACTCGCCATGTTCGACACCCTCAAGGAAATCCTGGTCCATAAGCTCAAGGTGGCGCCCGAGCAGGTCGTCCCGGAGGCCACCAGGGACGATGTCGAGCTCGACTCGCTGGCCGTCGTCGAGCTCTCCCTCGTCCTGGACAAGGAGTTCGGGATCGTCGTCAGCGACGACGAGCTGCTGGAGATGCCCACGATCGGCGACATGGCGCGCCTGCTGGAGGAGCGGAGCGCGAAGGTCTGATGGGCGGTCACGAAATCGCCGTCACCGGACTCGGCCTGGTCACCCCGGGAGGCATCGGGACCGGACCGAGCTGGCAGTCGGCACTGGACGGGCGGCCCACCGCCGCCGTCGACCCGGAGCTCGCCGGCAATCCGGTGCGGATCTCCTGCCGCGTCCCGGGCTTCGACCCCGATGGGCTGCTCGGCGGCCGCCGGGCCCACCGGCTGGACCGCTTCGTGCAGTTCGCCCTGGTGGCCGCCCGGGAGGCGATTGCCGACGCCGGGCTGGACCCGGCCACCTGGGACGGCGGCCGGGTCGGCGTGGTCCTCGGCTGCGCCGACGGCGGCCCCGCCACCAGGGAGGCGCAGCACCGGGTCCTGCTGGAGGAGAGCCCCTCCTGGGTGTCCCCGCTGCTGCTGCCGATGCAGCTGTCCAACATGGTCGCCGGGCAGACCGCCATCGAGTTCGGGGCCACCGGCCCCAACCTGGTCGTGGCCACCGCCTGCGCGTCCGGCGCGAGCGCCATCGGCACCGCCCGCGACCTCCTCGCTCTCGACCGCTGTGACATCGTCATCACGGGCGGCAGCGAGGCGATGATCACCCCGCTGAGCATGGCCGGATTCGCCAAGATGGGCGCCCTGTCCAAGCGCGAGGACGACCCGGCCACCGCCTCCCGGCCCTTCGACGCCGACCGCGACGGCTTCGTCGCGGGAGAGGGCGCGGGCGTGCTCGTCCTCGAACGGGTCGCCGACGCCCGCGCCCGCGGTGCGCGCGTACGGGCCAGGGTCATGGGCTACGGCGCGACCGCCGACGCCCACCACATGTCCTCGCCGCACCCGGACGGCGTCGGCATCGAGGCGGCGCTGCGCGCGGCGCTCGCGGACGCCGGCGCCGGCCCGGGGGACGTCCAGCACGTCAACGCGCACGGCACCGGCACGCCGCTGAACGACCTGGCCGAGGGCCGCATGCTGCACCGCGCGCTGACCGCGGACCCGCTGGTGACCTCCACGAAGGGCGTCACCGGCCATCTGCTGGGGGCGGCCGGGGCGGTGGAGGCGGCGTTCACCGTGCTGGCGGTCGAGCGACAGCTGGTGCCGCCCACCGCCAGTCTGTTCACGCTCGACCCTCGTCTCGACATCAAGATCCCCACCACCCCGACCGCCACCCGTATCGAGCTCGCCGTCTCCGACTCCTTCGGCTTCGGAGGCCAGAACGCGGTGCTGGCGATAGCGAGGGCATAGGCCAACCGATCGGGCCAACCGATCGGGCCGACCGCTCAGGCCGACGCCTTCGCCGCCTCCTCCGGGGACAGCCGGGGCCGCGCGACCGCCGCCCGCAGCCGGGCCTTCGACGCCGGGTCCGCCGGGCGGCGGGTGTGCCAGTCGGTGACCGCCTGATAGGCGGCCACGACCTCCAGCAGCCGGTCCTCCTCGTAGGGCTGGCCTCCGAGGATCGCGCCGACGGGCACACCGCCGGCGTCGAACCCGATCGGGAAGCCGATCTCGGGCAGCCCGAGGATGTCGAACGGCACGGGGCCGGTCTGGAGCACCACGTCGCAGCGGCTCAGGACGCCGTCCAGCACCTCCCGCAGCAGGTGGTTCTTGGCGCGCTGGGCGGTGAGCCACTCGTCGCCGGACAGCATCAGGCCCTGGAGCCACGACAGCAGCGAGACGCCGAACTTGGCGGGGTCGGTGCGCAGCCAGTGGCGGAACGGCTCGGTGCGCTCGACGAGCCGGGCCGCGTTGAAGGTGCCGGTCAGCAGGTTCCAGTCGGCCGGGTAGGCGATGTCGACGAGGGTCAGGCCCTCGATCGCGTCCAGCCGGTCCAGGAGTGCGCCGCGCAGTTCCTTCTGGCCGCTGAGGAAGTCGGCCGGGACGCCCACCTTGGTCGCCCGCCGCAGCCGTACCTTCCCTCCGCGCGCGACGACGGGCGTCGCGGCCCGTATCAGATCGGGCAGCTCCGGCAGCCCGAGGGTGCGCGGATCCGCGGCGTCGGGGCCCGCCATGACCTGGAGCATGATCGCGGCGTCCAGGGCGTCGCGGGCGAGCGGCCCCGAGTGGTCGCGCGTGGAGGACAGCGGGATGACGCCGTGGATGGAGACCCGGCCCATGGTGGGCTTGAGCCCGGTGAGGTTCTGCTGGTTGGAGGGCAGCACGATCGAGCCGCCGGTCTGGGTGCCGATCGAGGAGGACGCCAGGCGGGCGGCGACCGCACAGGCGGGCCCGGTGGAGGAGCCGCCCGGGTCGACGGAGGGGTCGTTCGGGGTCCAGGCGTTGACCGTGGTGACGGTCCCGTTCGGCTTGGTGGCCCGGGTGGTGGCGAGCGGCCCCATCTGCCCCTTGCCCAGCAGGATCCCGCCGGCCGCGGTCAGCCGGGCCACGGCGGTGGCGTCCTCGTCCGGCACGAAGTCCGCGAAGATGGACGAGTTGCAGCGGGTCGGCACACCGGCGGTGAAGTAGTTGTCCTTGACGCACAGCGGGATGCCGCGCAGCACCCCGCCGCCGTGGCCGCGGTCGGCCTTGCGCGCCGCGGCGAGCGCGGTCTCGCCGGTGACCTCGGCGTACGCCTGGTACGTGGAGTCGTAGCGCTCGATCCGGTCCAGGTATGCCTCGGTGAGCGCGGTGGAGGTGAGCTTTCCGCGCCGCATGAGCACGGCCGCCTCGGCGAGGGTGGCCTCGGAGGGGTCGTCGAGGGCGGCCCGCCGTACGTCGACGTCGGGGACGCGCGGCGCGGCGGCGCCGGTCGGCGAGGGCGCCGACTTGGCGGGCGCGGCCTGGGCCGGTGCGGCCTGGGCGACCATGCCGCCGGCGGCCGCGGCGGCTGAACCAGCCAGGAAGACACGTCGGTTGACTGCTCGGCTCATCTCTCGCCCGCCTTACCGGTCCACGCCTCCGTGATCGACGGGTACAGCAGGGGAGGCGAGGCCTGCTGGGCGTACTCGGCGCTCCGGGCGGGCGGGGCCCAGCCGGCTATCGCCCCGGGGGTGGCGGCCACGAACGACCGCAGCGAGGCGAGCACCTGGTCGCGCGTCGGCACTCCGGTACCCGCGTCGAACACCTCGGGGAGCAGTGAGAGGTCGAAGCCCGCCAGTGCCAGGCGGGTCCGCACATAGGCGTCCAGCTGCTCGGTTGTGGGAATGCTCAAGGAAACTCCATGATCGGCTGATTCGTCCCCGGACTTCATCACCCGGCCGTGAACACCCCATCAAGCCGCTGTTTCACCGAAGTTACTGTATATAACCCCTACTCGAGGTCCAGGACCGCCGCGACCAGGCTGTCGGTGTCCAGCCCGTGGTGCCGGTACACCTCTTCCAGTGAGCCGGACTGGCCGAAGCCGGTGACCCCCAGGGTCGTGGCGGGCACGCCGTGGATCGTGGCCAGGAACGCGAGCGTGTGCGGGTGCCCGTCCAGGACCGTGAGCAGCGGCGTCGCCCGTGAGGCGGGGAAGACCTGGTCGAGGATCCAGCTCGGCGCCTCCTCTCGGCCCTGCCGGGCGCGCAGGGCTTGGAACAGCAGCCCGGGGCTGGTCACACAGACCACGTCCACCGGGAAGCCGAGGTCCGACAGCCGGTCGGCCGCGGCCAGCGCCTCCGGCACCATGGCGCCCATCGCGGCGATGGTCGCCCGGGGGGCTTCCGTACGGCGCAGGGCATACGCCCCGGCGACCACCTGGCGCCGGCGGCGTTCGCGCGCCGCCGGGTCCGCCGGCACGGCCGCGAGCGACTGATCCACCGGCCGGGTCGACAGCCGCAGATAGGCGGAGCCGCCACCGGGCCGGCCCAGCCGGGCCAGCGACGCCAGCAGCGTCCACTCGACGTCGATGGCGAAGGCCGGTTCGTAGGCGGTGCAGCCGGGCTGTTCCAGGCCGATCGACGGCGTCTTGATCGACTGGTGGGCGCCGCCCTCGGGGGCGAGGGTCACCCCGGACGGGGTGCCCACGAGGATCGACTGGCCTCCGGCGTAGATGCCGAACGACCAGGGCTCCAGGGCACGCTCGACGAACGGGTCGTACAGGACGCCGATCGGCAGCAGGGGCCGCCCCCAGCGGCTCCAGGTGGTGCCCAGCTCCCCCAGCAGGCCGACGAGGTTGGTCTCGGCGATGCCGAGCTCGATGTGACGGCCGGTGGGGCGTTCCCGCCAGTGCAGGATGGTCTCGGGGTCGTCGGCGAACCAGTCGACGCGTTCGGTGGGCGACCACACCCCGACCTTGTTCACCCAGCCGCCCAGATTGGTCGACGAGCTGACGTCCGGGCTCACCGTGACCACCGCTTCGGCGGCCTCGGGCGCGGCGCGGGTGAGGTCGAGCAGGGTGCGGCCGAGCGCGGCCTGAGTGGTCGCGGTGCCGGAAGGGGTGCGGCCCATGTCCGTCGGCAGCGTCGGCGGGTCGTGGCGGACCGGCTCGGTGCGGCGCAGCCGCTCGGCCGTCCGCTCGCACAGCGCGGCCGCGGCGCCGCCGTCGGGGAACCGGGTCCAGGGGGCTTCCGGATCGGCGCCGAGCCGGTCGGCGAGCTCGCGCACCTGCTCGGCCGTCAGCAGCGCGGAGTGGTTCTGCGGATGGCCCTCGGTGGGGAGCCCGTGGCCCTTGATGGTGTAGGCGAAGACCACCGTGGGCCGGGTGTCGTCGATCGCTCCGAAGGCGTGGTCGAGGGCGCCGAGGTCGTGTCCGCCGAGGTTGCGGACCGCCGCGAGCAGCGTCGCGTCGTCCAGCTCGGCCACCAGCCGCGCGAGCGGCTCGCCGCCGTCGGGCAGCCGCAGCCGCAGCTCCTGGGCGGAGCAGCGGAGCAGGCGCTGGTATTCGGCGTTGGGCATGCGGTCGATCCGCGTGTGCAGCTCCGCACCGCCCGGCCGGGTGAACAGCTCCTCCAGGAGCCGCCCGTATTTGACGGTGAGCACCTGCCAGCCCGCGCCCGCGAACATCGCGCGCAGCCGGTCGACGGCGATCCCCGGCACCACCCGGTCCAGCGACTGCCGGTTGACATCGACCACCCACACCAGCTCACCGAGGTCGGCCACCGCCGGGTCCAGGACCGCCTCCCAGACCGCGCCCTCGTCGAGTTCGGCGTCGCCGAGCAGCGCGTACTGCCGCCCCGATCCGCCGTCGCCCGTCCGGTCGGCCACATAGCGGCGGGCGATCGCGCCCCAGACCGGGGCGGTGGCGCCGAGGCCCACCGATCCCGTCGAGTAGTCCACCGGGTCGGGGTCCTTGGTGCGGCTGGGGTAGCTCTGGAGCCCGCCGAAGGAACGCAGGGTCGTCAGATGGCGCTCGTCGAGGCTGCCGAGCAGGTAGTTGACGGCGTGCAGGACGGGTGAGGCGTGCGGCTTCACGGACACCCGGTCCTCGGGGCGCAGATGACGGAACCACAGCGACGTCATGACCGACACCATCGACGCGGACGAGGCCTGGTGGCCGCCGACCTTGAGGCCGGACGGGTTGGGGCGCACCCGGTTCGCGTGGTGGATGATCGCCGTCGACAGCCAGAGCACACGGCGCTCGATCTCCTCCAGGACGGATCCGTCCTCGGTGGAGAGCGTCCGGGTGTCGGTCGCCGCCGTTGCCGTCGCCGTCGCCGGAGATGTCGGGTGGCCGGGTGTCACGTCAGTCATCTCTCACCCTCCAGGGTGCACTTGGTGCCTGGATGACATCATGGGGATGCGGACCGCACAATCGATGCGTCCGAAACTGAGCAGAATGCCCAACACCACGGGGCCGTGGGGCCGCCTGGATGGGCAGTCTGTTCTGTCGCGCGCGGGCCGTGGCCGAACAGTGCCGACGGCCCGGCGGAAAGGTGGATGACCATGCCGGAGCATGATCCGGTCGGCGTGGACGCGGTGGACACACGTCTGCTGCTGGCCTTGAACGACGACCCGCGGGCCACCACGGTCGCCCTCGCCGAGCGGGTGGGGCTGTCGCGCAACACCGTGCAGGCCCGGCTGGCCAGGTTGGAACAGGGCGGCGCGCTGGCCCCGTTCGAGCGCCGGATCGAGCCCAGGGCGCTGGGATATCCCCTGACGGCGTTTGTCACCGTCCAGGTCACCCAGCGGCTGCTGGCCGAGGTCGCCGCCGATCTGGCGGCCATCCCCGAGGTGCTCCAGGTGTTCGGCCTGAGCGGCCCGGTCGACCTGCTGGTGCAGGTGGTCGCGCGGGACGCGGACGACCTCTACCGGATCGCCGGCCGGATCCTGGACGGACCCGGCGTGGAGCGGACCACCACCTCCCTGGTGATGCGCGAACTCGTCGGCCACCGGCTCACCCCCCTGCTCGAACGGGGCGCCCCGGACGGGTGACCCCGGCGAGCGGGCCGTCGGCGGTGACGATCACCCCGTTCCGGGGCGCCGGGCACGACCTCGCCGGACACGACTCCCCGCCTTCCGGCCTCCCTCGGGAAGATCGACTAGTTTCTTGGACAGCGCGCCTGACCATGACCCTGTTCTTTGGAGGCCAGAGATGGCTCCGGTCGTGTACCACCGCACCGCGGAGATCGACGGGCTGGACGTCTTCTACCGGGAGGCCGGACCGGGCGACGCGCCGGTCGTCCTGCTGCTGCACGGCTTCCCGGCCAGCTCGCACATGTTCCGCAACCTGATCCCGCTCCTGGCCGACCGCTACCGCGTGATCGCTCCCGACCACATCGGCTTCGGCTACTCGTCGATGCCCGCGCCCGGCGACTTCCCGTACACCTTCGACGCCCTCGCGGATGTCACGGAGGCGCTGCTCGAGCGGCTCGGCGTGGCCGGGTTCGCGATGTACGTCCAGGACTACGGGGCGCCGATCGGCTGGCGCCTTGCCACGCGCGCTCCGGACCGGGTGACCGCGATCGTCACCCAGAGCGGCAACGCCTACGAGGACGGCTTCGTGAGGCCGTTCTGGGACGGCCTCTTCGCCTACGCCGGGGCGCCCGGACCGGACACCGAACCCACCGTGCGCCGCGCCCTCACTCCGGAGATCACCCGCTGGCAGTACGAGAACGGCGTCGCCGACCCGAGCCTGGTCAGCCCGGACACCTGGCCCCATGACCAGGCCCTGCTGGACCGGCCGGGCAACGACGAGATCCAGCTGCGGCTGTTCCGCGACTACCCGGCCAATGTGGCGCAGTACCCCGCGGTCCACACGTACTTCCGGACCAGCCGGGTGCCGCTGCTGGCCGTCTGGGGCCGGGGTGACGAGATCTTCGGTCCGGACGGCGCCCGGGCCTTCCAGCGGGATCTTCCCGAGGCCGAGGTCCACCTCCTGGATTCGGGCCACTTCGCCCTGGAGAGCCATCTCGACACCATCGCCGGATACATCCGCGGTTTCCTCGGGCGGGTCCTGCCCGCGCCCTCCTGAACTCCGTCCGGTGCCGGCGACCCATCGACCGTTAGACCCTCTAGCAATAGAATGAATCTGTTAGGGTGTGGCTGTCGAGGGAGGACATGATGGGCGCCAACAAAACGACGGCGGCGACAGGTGCGGCTCGCAGCCCGATGCGGGCGCGGTACCGGGAGCAGGTCCGCGAAGACGTCAAGGCCGTGGCGTTGGACCAGCTGGCCCAGGGGGGCGCCACGGCGGTATCGGTCAACGCCATCGCGAAACAGCTCGGCGTCTCCGGACCGGCGCTCTACCGCTACTTCGCCGGCCGCGACGAGCTGCTCGCCGAGCTGGTCATCGACACCTACCACGACTTCGCAGCCGCCCTCGCCGCCGCCACCGACCCGGCCCTCGGCCAGGCCCCGGCGGAGCGGTTGCGCGCCCTGGCCACCGCCTGGCGGGCCTTCGCCCGCGCCGAACCCCACCGCTACACACTGATGTTCGCGCCGCCCGTGCCCGGCTACGACGCCCACAGCGAGCCCCTGGTCACCGCCTCCCGTGAGGTCATGGCCGTCGGGCTCGACGTGGCGGCCGACCTCTGGCCCCCTGACGACAGCCCGGCGGCGGCGCCGGGGCGCGAGGGCGACGTGGACCTGGACGCCGCCGTGCGGGCACACGAGGACATACTCGCCGCCACCGGAGCGGGTCCCGAGCAGCTTCGGCGTGTCCTCAGCGCCTGGACCAGACTGCACGGCTTCGTCAGCCTCGAGATCGGCGGCAACTTCACCTCCATGGGCATAGACGCCGACGCCCTCTTCGCCCAGGAGGTCAGCGCCCTGAGCGCGACGACGGCCTGAGCACGACGGCGGCCTGTCCGAGGCGCGCTCCCCCGGCCACGGGTCACAGCGTCGCGAAGGCGAGGATCTCCTCCATCACATCCCGGGGCAGCACGGGCGAGCCCGCGGCGGTTCTGGCCACCCACTCGTCCTGGTCGGCGAGCAGGGTGAGCAGGGCGGGCGTCGGCAGGCTCGGGTGGGCGGCCACCCCGCGGCGGACCCGGACGGACCCATCGGCCGCCAGCCCCTCGGCGAGCCCGGCGGGCAGGTCCGGGTCCCGGAGCGCGAGGGCCCGGATCCTCGGGTCCGGGTCGGTCGCGAACCGGCGCAGGGTCTCCGGGGGAAAGACGACGTGGTCGGTCGGGCTCCAGGGGTGCTTGCGGCTCGCGGTGTGCCGGCGTTCGATGCGCTCGGCCGTCACCGGGTCGAGGTCGGGCGTCCGGCGGGCCACGGCCGCGCGTACGGTGCCGTCCTCGTCGTCGAGCAGCCGGGCGACGGCCTCCGCGGGCAACGGGCCACTCATCGCCAGGGACCGGCGAAAACACACATAGGGCGAGTCGACGTGGTCGAGCGGGGCGGCGGACACCCACGGGAGGTGTCGATGGCCCAGCCCCTGGTACGCGACGTAGGACGCGAAGTCCTCCTCCTCCGACGCGATGAGGCCCGCCCCGGCCCGCTCCGCCCCGGCGCGCAGCTCCGCATAGATCGAGGCGCGCCGCCCCTCGGGCGTGTCCTGGCGGGCGAAGACCTCCGCGCGCACCAGCGGGTCGGGGTCCCCGGCGAGGGTCTCCCGCAGCTCCGCCGGCAGATCGGGGTGGGCCGCGACGGCCGCGCGTACCTCCGGGTCCTGGTCCGTGGCCAGCTCACGGGCCGCGTCGGGACCGAGGTCGAGGTGCGCCACCACGCCCGCCCGCGTCACCGGGTCGGCGAGCAGCGCGGGGTGGAGATCGGCGGGCGGCACCGGGTGCGGCAGCCTGCGGAAGTAGGTGGCGCAGGCCGCCGCCCGGACGTTGGACTCCGCGTCGGTCAGCCAGATGCGCCGTATCTCTTCCGGCGCGCCCGTCCACCGCTGCGCGAGCCTGGCGCGGACCGTGGGGGCCGGATCCCGGGCCAGCCGGGCGCGGAGGTCGACGGGCACGTCCTCGTTCTCCGCGGCCGACTCCCGTACCTCCACCGACGGGTCGGCGATCAGCCGCTCCCACACCTCGCGCGGCAGCTCCTCGCGGAACGCGATCGCCGCCCGGGCCGAGGTGTCCGGGCTGTTCGCCAGGCGGTGTTTCACGCCCGGCGGGATGTTCCGGTTGCAGGCGAGCGTGTGCACGAGGACGGTGTCGCCCAGCGCGACGATCTCCTCGGCCAGTTCCTCGGTCAGGTCCGTGCGCCACATCACCGCCTCGTCGCGGGTCGCCCGGTGGCCGAGCAGGCGGCGCAGCAACGCGGGCGGCAGGGCCGGGTTCCGGGCCAGACCCAGCAGGACGGCGCCGAGTTGGGCGGGGAGAGGCAGGGGCGGCCGCATGGCGGTCATCCTAAGCAGCGGCCACCGGGAGGATTCAGACGGTGGCGGTGTTCCGGACCGCCACCTCCCGGCACGGGCCCTCGCCGTCGCCGGGGTTGACGTCCGGGTCCTCGCTGCCCATCCAGAACGTGCCCCCGGGCAGGCGCACCGCGTGCGCGCGCGCCATCGCCAGCGAACTGGCCGCTCTGGATGCGGCCTGACGGACCGCCAGGCGGTCCATCGCCACGTGGCCGAATCCGATCGGCAATCTTGTGAAGTAACTGAGAAGATTGAGGAGGTCATGCAAAGATGACGCTCACCCGGGAGCCGACCACCCGGGTTCGAGGAGAAAACCCCGTGAGATCTCGGACGTTGAGCCGTTGCTCAGCCGTTGCCGCGACCGTGCTGTCCGCCGCGCTGCTGCCCCTGTCCGCCGCCCACGCCGCCGACGCCTCGGCGCCCGCGGCCCCGCAGCCGAACGCCGACTCGTTCGGCCGAATAGCGGACGCCGTGCTGACCGACCGTACGGCCGCGCTGCTGGACCGGCCCCAGCTCGCCCGTACGGCGCAGAAGGCGCAGGGTAACGTGCGGCTCTCGCCCGCGCTTTCCCGCACGGAGAACACCACCCTGGCCTCCGTGCGGGGCACGCGCGCCCGGCTGGCCGAGTTCGGTGAGGCCTACAGCGACGCCGACACCGAGGTGACCGTCGACAGCACCCGCGTGGAGGGGCAGCGCGCCACGGTCCGCGTCACCGAGGCCACCATCCTCACCTACCGGAAGATCCGCGGCGACGAGCCCCCGACCACCGGCTTCACCGCGCACCACGAGCTCACCTTCACCGCGCAGACGGACGGCACCTGGCAGCTGGAGGGCGTCCGCCGCACGGACAAGGGCCCCCGCGCGGTCAACGAGCCCGTGCCCGCGGCGAGCTCGGCGCCGGTGCGCCCCACCGCGATCATCGACGCCCCGCGCGCCGCCATCACCCTCCCGGCGCCCGCCAAGCCCAAGAACCTCGGCAGCGGCACCACCTACGACTACACGGCGATGGCCACGTACGCCGAGAAGTACTGGAAGAACTACAACACCGCCTACCGCCGCTTCAACAGCGCCGGCGGGGACTGCACCAACTACATCAGCCAGTCCCTCTTCGCGGGCGGCTGGAAGAACGACACCACCTCCACCGAGGACTACGACACCTGGTGGTACAGCACGTCGGGCCAGTCCGACTCCTGGATCGGTGTCAACGAGTGGTCCTGGTTCACCCAGACCGCGAAGCGGACCACCGCCCTCGCGAACGCCTACCAGATGGACCTCGGTGACGTCCTCCAGGTGGACTTCGACAAGGACGGCGCGAAGGACCACACCATGATCACCTCGTACCGGAGCACCAGCGGCGTCCCGTACCTCACCTACCACGACACCGACACCTACCGGCGGTCGCTGTCCAGCCTCATCTCCTCGTACCCGAACTCCGCGTACTACGCCTACCGCACCTGACACCGCGCCACCGCCCCGGCCCGCTGTTCCCCCCTGTGGCGGGAACAGCGGGCCGGGGCGCTCCCGTCAGCGGGCGGCCGACATCCGGCTCGCCATGGCGTGTTCGATGAGGGTGATGAGGGCGTGTTTGCTGGACTCGCGGGAGCGCGCGTCACACATCACCACCGGCACATGCGCATCGAGGTCGAGTGCATAGCGCACCTCGTCGGCGTCGAAGTCACAGGCGCCGTCGAAGCGGTTGACCGCGACGACGAACGACGTGCCGCGGTGCTCGAAGTAGTCGACGGCGGGGAAGGAGTCCTCGAGTCTTCGAGTGTCGGCCAGCACGATGGCCCCGAGTGCGCCGAGAGCCAACTCGTCCCACATGAACCAGAAGCGGTTCTGTCCGGGCGTACCGAAGAGATACAGCACCAGGTCCCGGCTGATCGTGATCCGGCCGAAGTCCATGGCCACAGTCGTGGTGGTCTTCCCCTCCACCCCGCTGAGGTCGTCCACGCCCTCGCTCGTCCGCGTGATCACCTCCTCGGTCTGAAGCGGGGAGATCTCACTGACGGCACCGACCATGGTGGTCTTCCCGGCGCCGAACCCTCCGGCGATCAGGATCTTGACCCCCGACGGGAGACTGCCGGAACCGGGATACGGCTCAGAGCCTGCGAATTCCATCAAGTACCGCCTGAAGAACGTGGATTTCCGGGGCCTCCGCCAGCGCGATCGGTGCGCGTGTGTGGATGGCTCCCATGTCGAGTAGGTCTCCGAGCAGGACCTTGGCCACGGTCGCGGGCAGGTCCAGCCGAGCGGAAATCTCGGCGACGGAGAGCGGGGTGCCCGTGCACATACGCAGGATCACGATGTGCTCCGGCTCGAGACCATGGCGTGCCGTGTCGGCGTTCGTGGCGATGATCAGGGTGATCAGGTTGAACTCGTCGCGACTCGGCCGGGTCCGGCCGCCGGTTCTCGCAAACGAGCGCACGATGGGGCCTGCGTCCACGTCCCACCACGAGTCCTCCGGTTCGGACATGGTTCCTCACCTCAGAAGGGCGACGGCGAAACCGCTGCCGCCTGTCGAGGCGCCGCGGCGAGATAGTCACCGACACGCTTGACGATCAGGTTCATCTCATAGGCGACGAGGCCGACGTCGATGTCGGCCTCGCCGAGGATGGCGAGGCAGGCACCTCGTCCCGCACCGGTCACGAACAGAAAGCAGTTCTCCAGTTCGACGATCGTCTGACGCACGGGCCCTCCGCCGAAGCGTCGCCCGACGCCCCCGGCCAGGCTCTGGAAGCCCGAGGCGACCGCCGACATGTGTTCGGCGTCTTCACGGCCGAGATCGCGCGAGTTGGCGATCACCAGTCCGTCGGCCGACAGCACGAGGACGTGCCTGGTCCTGGGAACCCTCCGGACGAGATCGTCCAGCATCCAGTTGAGGTCGGTTATCTGCTTCGGCATCTGTGTCATCGCGGGTCCCACTGCCCTTCTCCGGCCGGCCGGTTCCCGGCCTCGTCGTCTTGTCCGCCGTCTTGTTCCCGCTCCGCGTCGACACGCCCCCGGTACGACTGACGCTGGTACATCGACATCAGTCGGCGTGCCTCGTCGGCCGACCGCTCCGCGGGCGCCGCCTCGGGCTCCGGGGAGGTCACGGGATGGAGCAGTTGCGGCTGCATACTCGCCTGGCGAACCCGGCGAGGCAGCTGTCTCGACCCTCGCTGTGGCCGTTCCGGACGCGCCGTGCCGGTGTCCGGGTGCGGAAAGTCGTTGCGTATCGGCGTGACGTCGTCGGGCACGTGCGGCTCCTCCCCGCCGGGCGGCGTCTGCACCGTCTCCAGGCGGGGCGGCGGCGTCCCCAGGCGCGGTGGCGGCGTCTCTCGGTGTGGTGACGTCCCCTCTGGACCCGGTGGCATCGAAACCTGCCCGACGCCGCCTGCCCACGTGGGCGAGTCGGCCGACAACCGCGTGTTGTCCGCCACCGGCGCCACCGCCCCGGCCATCACCTCGGCGCGGTCGTGGTTCGGAGCGTGGGTCTCGATCCCCTCGATGAGCTCCGGCGGGGCCAGCACGATGGCCGAGGTGCCCCCGTATGGTGAGGGACGCAGGGTGACCATGATGTTGTGGCGGGCCGCCAGCCGTGCGACGACGAACAGACCGAGACGGGTGTCCTGCGTGAAGCCCATGACATTGAACTCGGGCGCCGCCGCCAGCAGGCGGTTGGCCTCCTCACGCACCTCGTCGGCCATGCCGATGCCACGGTCCTCGATCTCGATCGCGAGCCCCTTGGGCACGACCTCGGCGTGGATCGACACGCTCGTGTGCGGCGGGGCGAACGTCGTCGCGTTCTCGACCAGTTCGGACAGCAGGTGCATCATGTCGCCCGCCACCGGGCCGGCGAGCCTGACCTCGGGAATCCCGGCCAGCTTGACCCGGGAGTAGTCCTCGGTCTGTGCGGCCGCGCCCCGCAGGATCTCGGTCAACTGCACCGGCTGACGCCAGCGCCGGGCGGGTATCGCGCCGCCGAGGATGGACAGGTTCTCGGAGTTGCGCCGCATCCGCGTGGCGAGGTGATCCACCCGGAACAGCTCGGCGAGCAGATCGGGATCATCGCTTCCGCGTTCCAGCGTGTCCAGCAGGGCGAGCTGGCGGTGCACCAGTCCCTGGCTGCGCTGCGCGAGGTTGAGGAACACCCGGCTGAGGCCCTCGCGCGTTTCGGCCTGCTCGATCGCCGCGCGCACGGCGATGCGCTGCGCCGTGGCGAACGCTCCGGCGACCTGCCCGATCTCGTCCGGACCCTGCCCGATTTCGGGGACGGCCTCGGTGAGGTCGACCTTCTCGCCCTTCTCCAGCCGGACCATGATCTGGGGCAGTTGCTCGTCGGCCAGCCGCAGCGTCGCGCCGCGAAGGTCCCGGAGCCGACGGATCAGCGCCCGTGAGATCAGCACGGAGATCAGCACGGCCAGCGCGATGGCCAGCAGGGTTCCCGCACTGGTCACGATCACCGAGGTCATCAGGGTGTCGACACGGTCGTTGGCGTATCCGACCGCGAATTCCACCTGGTCCAGGGTGAGCTGCTGCAGGCCTTGCGCCACCTCGAGCATCGAGGTCTGCCAGCTCTCGAAGCGGGTCGGGATCCGGCCGGACTTCATCGCCGACCGCTCCGCGGCGGCCAGCGTCGACCAGTCGGGGCCGGCGGTGATGGCTTTATAGCGCTTGGCCTGCTCTCCCCGCAGTGCCGGCGCCACGACCTTCCACTGTTCCTGCTGCACGCCGACGAGCCGGTTGAACTGCCGCTGCTCCTCGGCGGACATTCCGGTGGGCGACGTCAGTCCCGCGGACAGCACCGCGTTCTGCCGGGAGAGGCCCTCGAGTGCGCGGAACAGATCCGCGGCGGTCGTGCCTTCGTTGAGCGACTTGGAGTCGTTGGTCAGGCGGGCTTCCGCCTCGAAGTACGTCATGCCGGTACTCAAGGCGCCGGTGTAGAACTCGTATGCGGCGCCGTAATCCACCTTGCGCGCATCGATCTGCTGCCGGAATCCCGGCAGCATCTCGAGGCCCTTGCTGATCTGCCCGAAGATCCGTTTGAGAGCGGGCGGGTTGCTCTTGACCACCGGCCCCGCGGCCTCGCGCATCGCCGCCAGCTTCCGGTCGGTGTCCGCGCGCTGCCGCTCCAGCGGCCGTCGATCCGAGCCGGGCCGGGCCAGGTAGATCATCGACAGCCGGCGCTCCTCCTGAAGCGCCACCATCGCGGTCTCGCTCTTGACCCCCACCCTTTCCACGTCCCGCACGGTCTGCCGCAGGTCCAGCGCCTCGTTGAACCCGTTGACCGTGTAGGTGCCCCACAGCGCGGTCAGGGCCAGGCTCGGGACCGTCACCAGGACGAGGACGCGGGTCCGGATCGACCAGGGGCCTCGAGGCCCGCGTGCCGGGAGAAGGACCCGCCGGGGGGCCGCCCGCTGCCTGGCCCGGGCCCGTTTCCCGCGTCTGCCCGCGGTCGACCGGGCCTCGCGCCCCTGCGAGGGGGGCTGCGTGGGTGAACCCGAGGTAGGGGTCCCCTCGGCGTTATGTGGTGAATCAGACAGCAAGTCGAATATTCCCCTGCTTGGTGGAAACCGGAGCGTGTAATCCCCCGTATGACGTCGGCGCCCAGGGTGCCGGAACCCGGGGCGCCGATGTCGACGATTCGCGCACACAAACTCGTCAATTCCCGCACGGGGGCCTCGGGGCGCGCGTGAACGGCAGCAGACTGCCTTCAGCCGCAGCGGTCATCCGGGCGGAGGACCTTCCGCCCGGGATCGGCGGCAGCTCTCCCCGGCCGGGGAGTGCCGGTATTCACTGGGCGTGATGTCATGGAATTGACGGAACATACGGGTGAAGACGGTGGGATTCTCAATTCCGACAGACCGGGCGATCGCGGCGATGGAGCGCTGTCGCTGCCGAGGACTCGCCAGGCTTCTGCGCGCCTCTTCCATCCGGGTCTCACGAATATGCCGAGCCGGTGACGTGCCGCCTTCCCGAAAGACGACCTCGACGTAGCGCACGGAGACTCCGAACGCCGCCGCCACCGTCTTCGCGGACAGGTCCGGCTCGGCGAGATGACGCCGTATGAAGTCCCGCATGCGCAGGAGTTGCGCGCGGTGTCCGAGCAGACCGTTCACCCCGGCCTGGTCGGCGAGCTCATCGGACCGCAACACGGAGAACATCAATTCGCGCACCGTATGACCCAATTCAGACAGTGTATCCGGGTCGAATCGTTCGCCGCCGACGCATATCTCCGCGATCGCGGCACGCAGAACACGCAGCACTGGATTCTCTGCGGCGATGCGGCGCCCGACGCGTTCCCTGTCGACCGGCATGACCCGTGCCACGTCCGCCCGGGGCAGCGTCAGCACGAGGTGATGGGCGAACTCGTCGGCACTGAGCTGGAAGGGGGCCGTGCTGTCGAGCAGCACCGCGTCCCCGCGACGCAGCTGGGACCGCACATTTCCATGGAACGATGAGCTGCTTTCCTGGGCGATCGACAGGAGATAGAAGTCGTCCTGGTTTCCGACCAGCATCCTGGGTGCGCGCACCACCCGCACCGGGTCGGAGCCGACGTCGGTCAGGGTGAGGAATCCCAGGTCGAACTGGCGGGCCCAGCCCGTGTAGTCCGCACCGTCTCCTGTGCCGCCGATCGGGATCGCGTCGAGTTCGACCAGGGCGGCGTGCAGCATTCCACGCCAGGCGTCGACGTCAGGCGCCCCTCCCCGGGGCATCCCCGGGGTGTTGGGAGGCAGGCTCATCGCACGGTCCTTTCTTCGCGGGAACTGAGCGATCCAGAAATGTACAGAGCGGATGCGCGGATCGTCGGTTCATGACGGGTTTGAAAGCTCACTATGTTCTCCGCCGCTCCCCTTCCTGGGGGCGGTCGCAGCGGAAGCTGCACACAGGAGGTTGACATGCGTAGGGCCGTCGTACTCGGGGGCAGCATCGCGGGACTGCTGGCTGCCCGGGTGCTCAGTGATCACGCCGACGAGGTGCTGGTCCTCGAGCGGGATGACGTCGCCCCCTCGGGCGCCTTCGGAGGCGACAGGGAACCTCGGCCCGGTGTCCCGCAAGGCACCCAGATGCACGCTCTGCTGGACGCGGGCCGCCGGAGGATCGACCAGTGGTTCCCCGGTTTCGCCACCGAACTCGTCGCCGACGGTGCCACACTCGCGGACACGGGCTCGAGTGTGCACAGTTACCTCGAGGGCAGTCTCAAGGTGCCGGTCGACGGCGTGGAGATGATCAGCGCCACGCGGCCCTTCCTGGAGGCACACCTCCGCCGCCGGGTCATGGCGCTCGACAATCTGCGTCTGGTCAACGGCCGCGTGCGCGGGCTGGCCTTCACCGGCGAACGGGTGAGCGGCGTACGGTACGCGGGCACCGGCACGGCTGATGAGGAAGTCCTCGACGCCGACCTGGTGGTCGACGCGACCGGCCGCGCCAGCCGGATCGGAGCCTGGCTACAGGAGGGCGGTTGGCCCGAGCCCACGACGCGGCGCATGCACGTCGATCTCGGCTATGCCACCGCGCTGTTCCGCCGCCCCGAGGGCCCGCACGGCGCGACGTTGGCCCAGTCCCTGGCGACCCTGCCGGATGGCCGGCTGCGGCTGGGCACCCTGGGCCGCGTCGAGGGGGATCGGTGGATCGTCCTGGTGGCCGGGTATGCGGACGACCGCCCGGGCCGGGGCATCGAGGAGTTCCTGCTCCGCTGCAAGGAGGACCCGGCGGCACCGTTCCGCCAGTTGGCCGAGGACGGCGAGCCGATCGGAGAGCCGGTCAGTTACCGGCATCCGGACAATCGACGGCGCGACTTCCACCTCCTGGACCGGTTCCCCGCCGGGCTCATCGCGACCGGTGACACCCTGGCCTCGTTCAACCCCATCTACGGCCAGGGCATGTCCTCGGCCACGATGCACGCCTCCTGCCTCGCGGCCTATCTCGAATCCGGGCCGTCCTTGCGGGATCCGGCGTGGTCGTACTTCAAGCAGACCCGAGCCGTGGTAGACGACGCGTGGCAGACATCCGCACTCAACGACCTGAAGCTGCCGCACGTCCCCGGACCGCGGCCACGGGGCTTCAAGGTCGCCTCCCGGCTCAGCGACCTCATCGTCCGGGCGTCGGTGACCGATCCGGTGATACACCGGCGCTTCCTGGAGGTGATGCACATGCTCTCCCCCGCGAAGACGCTGATGCGTCCCGGAACGCTGATGCGAGCGGCGAGGGCGGTGCGCAAGCGGAACACCCCCGCGGCCGGTGCACCGCTCAACACCGCCGCGTGACGAATCCGATCCCATCGGGTCGGCTCACGGCGGGGTGAACAGCGTCGGAAAGCGGGGCGCGAGCCACGGCTTGCGCCCCCAGGCCAGCACGTGGCCCCGGGCGAGCGCGCCCCACGGGCCGAGGCGGCCCAGCGCCATCAGGAAGAAGGCCACCGGCTCGGTGAGGATGGTGCAGTCCGGCCGGCTCGGCGGGCACGGGCTCACGGCTATCGCGCCGTCGGTGAAGGTGGTGCCGAAACGGGCGCCACCCCTCAGCCGGATGGTGTAGCGCGCCGTGAGCCCGGCGGTGGCCGCGGCGTCGACGACCCGCTCCATGGCCGTGAGCAGGAAGGGCAGGGTCAGCTCGACCCGGACGCGGTCCACCATATGCGGACGGCCCAGCGCGCGGGCCAGGTCATAGCCGTGGCCGAGCATATGCGTCAGCAGATACGACCCCAGGACGTCCAGGCCCATCGGGCCCATCGGGGTGTCCAGCTCGCCCTGCGCCGCGGGCCGGGATGCCGCCGCCTCGAGAAACGCGTCGGCCTGCTCGACAATCATGGTGGCCAGCGGCTCGGCCCGGCGCTCCGTGAACGCGGCGAGCGCACGCTCATTGGCCACGGCCAGCCCTTCCCGCGTGCCGTCCCCGTGGGTGCGCGCCTTCCCCGCCGCGACATCCGCCATCAGCCCATTGGCCTGCGCCAGATGCGCCGCCGCCTCCCCGACCGACCACCGCGACCCGGGCACCGGAACCCCGGTGTCGGCCGCGCCGCGCAGCACTGCGGCGATGTCCTCGGCGGTGGCGCGGATCGCCTCGCCCAGCCCCGCGGGCCCCAGGCCCTCGATGTTCTGGCCACTCACGGACCCCATCGCTCTCCCTCTCGAACCGGATGCGCCCCGGCGCCTGCCCGAGCGTCAGCCCAGGATCCCCGAACCCGCCGGTAACCTCTACCGCCACGACAAGCGCACCAGGGCAACACGCGGGGACCACCGAGAGTGCGGCGCCCGCTCCTGAGGCTCGTCTACGCTGGCCGCAGGCGCGGGGCCGACGGTTTCCGTGCCCTCATCGGTACCGCGCGGCACTCCGCGACCAGGCGGCGGCAGGGATGGCCCATGAACACGCGTTGGCCCCGTTCGCTCTCCTGTGTCATCGTGGCCGCCCTGTCCTCGGCCTTCCTCATCGGCTGCGGGAAGGACGAGCACGGCCGTAACTGTCCCGGCCACGCGGGCAAGGACCTCTCCGGCCGCACCGTCGACGGCTCCGACCTGTGGCAGAAGAAGATGCGCTGCATCAGGCTCGAAGGCTCCACACTGACCGGGTCCGTGTCCGAGGCGAACCTGCGCCACGGCAACCTCTACAAGGCGCGGCTGACGGGGGCGTCGCTGGAGAACGTCGACCTGCGCGACGCCGACCTCCGCCGGGCCGACCTCAGCTCCGCCACCCTCTCCGAGGTCGACCTGCGCGGCGCCGACCTCAGCGGCGCGGCGCTCGGCAGGAGTCTCCTCACGGACGTGAGCTTCGACGGCGCACACCTGGGCGACGCGAATCTGCGGTCCGCGTCGCTCACCCACGTCGGCCTCGCCGACGCGGATCTGCGCGGTGCCGACCTGGCCGGGGCCACGCTGTCCGACTCGGATCTCCGCGGCGCGCGCGTGCGGAAGGCCGATGTCACACAGGCGAGCTGGGAAAACGTCGTCTGCCCGGACGGCTCCCGGTCGACCCCCGGAGGTTCCTGCCTGGACCATCTCACCCGGGCGGCCGGGCCCTCGGGGCACCGCGGACACGCCGGGACCACGCCCGGGTGATGGCCGGGAACACCCGCCTACCGGGTGGCGTAGGCCGCCCACGGCCCGAGGGTGAACTCACCGTCCTTCCTTTGGACTTCCACCGCGCCCGCGCCACCGAAGTGTGCCGGAACGACCAGCTCGCGTGTCTCCGCCGCCCGTTCGAGGATCCGCCGACGGCTGGCCACCGCCTGCCCCGGGTCGAGGCAGAAGCAGCTGTTGCAGGAGGGGCGCAGGATCTGCACCGGGCTGTGCAGCAGATCGCCGACGAACACCGCCCGGTCACCCCCTGATGCGAGCCGCAGCACCGAGGATCCGGGGGTGTGGCCGGGTGCGGACTCCAGGGTGAGGTGTTCGTCGATGCGGTGGGTGCCGTCCCACAGCACAGCCTGTCCTGACCGGTGGACCGGTGCGACGCTGTCCTCGTAGACCAGCCGGTCGTCCTCCCGCAGGCCGCCGCCGTACGCGTTGTCCGGCCCGAAGTGGAAGTCGTCCGCGGCCGGGATGAGGTAGCGGGCATGGGGAAAGGTCGGCACCCACTCCCCCTCGACGCCGACGGTGTTCCAGCCGACGTGGTCGGCGTGGACGTGGGTGTTGACGACGACGTCAACGGCCTCCGGGCGGACACCGGCCCGCGCCAGCCTCCCGAGGAAATCGCCCTCCCGGCGGTGGAACTGCGGCAGGCCGGGCCGCTCGCGCCCGTTGCCCACTCCGGTGTCGACCAGGACGGTCCGCCCGGCGCTGCGCAGCACCCAGGTCTGGAGCGCGGCCACCGCCATGTCGTGCTCGGGGTTCCAGTGGTCCGGCGCCAGCCAGTCCTCGTTCTCCTTCCACACCTCGGCCCCGGCCTCCGGAACGATGCCGGGGGCTGGCGCGAAGGGCCCGCCCCACTCGACGATCCGGATGACCTCGACATCTCCCAGCACGATGTACTGCACGTTTTCGCTGCTCATGTTCTCGACCTTAAGGAAGGCCGGGTGAGCCTCTCAATGCGTGAAGCAGTCTTCTGAATACGCATCCGTCTCACCCTCGAAACGATGAGAGCTATCCTGACCGGGTGGATGTGGTGAGCGATGCGATCGCGGCCGTGCGCGTCGGACGGCCGTCCTCCAACCGGGTGCGGGTGGGCGGAAGCTGGTGCACACGGCTCGCCCCGTATGACGGCGCGGGCTTCCATGTCGTACTGGAGGGCAGTTGCTGGCTGCTGCCCGACGGCGGCGCCCCGGTCTCGCTCGGCACGGGGGACGCGGTGCTGCTGCCGCACGGCACCGGGCATGTGCTCGCCGACGCCCCGGCCGACGCGGCTACCGTGCGGCGGGCGGTGCCGTTCGAGCCCTGGCTCGACGGGACGCGGCCACGCCAGACCGGGCCGGCCACCGGCGCGGCGGAGTTGCTCTGCGGCAAGTACCGGCTGGACCGCGCCTGCGTCCATCCGCTCATGACGGAGTTGCCGACGGTCGTCCACCTGCCGAACCGCGTGGGCGGCCACCCCGAACTCCGCGCCGCCATCGATCTGTTAGGCCGTGAGCTGGACGCGCAACGGCCCGGGTCACACGTCGCGGTCCCCAGCCTGCTCGACCTCTTGCTGGTCTACATGGTCCGCTCCTGGGTGGCCGAGGACACCACCGGGGTCTGGCCTGCCGTGCTGAACGACCCGGTGACGACCCTCGCCCTGCGGGCGATGCACTCGGATCCGGCCGCCGCGTGGACCAACGACCGCCTGGCCGCCGAGGCGGGCGTCTCCCGTCCCACCCTGGCCCGCCGGTTCACCGCGCTGGTCGGCCGCCCTCCGATGGCGTATCTCACCTGGTGGCGCCTCACCCTGGCGGCCACTCTGCTCCGCGACACCACGGATCCGCTGGCCACCATCGCCCACCGGATCGGCTACGGCACCCCGTACGCCTTCTCCCACGCCTTCAAAAGGGAGTTCGGAGCCACCCCCGGGCAGTACCGGACCGAAGCCGCCGGGCGGCGGGGGCGTTGACGCTCCAGCAAGCGCTTGCTAATTTGAACTCCATGTGATGGCCGTCACGTGATAAGAGCCGCCCTATCCTGCCCTTCTGAGGGTGGGAAGCCATCAGTAATCGCTCTCATGTGCTGCGTGCCGCCCCCACGGCAGCCCTCACAGCAGGAGGTCTCAGCGCCATGAAGCACACCCGGATTACCCGGATTTCCCCTGCCCCGCGGCAGAAGCCCCCCACGGCCGCGCGCGCCCACCGCGCACGCGGCACCCTCGCCGCCGCCGCGGCGGTGGTCGCCTCGGCGGGTCTGCTCGCGGTCCAACCCACCGTCTCGCAGGCCGCGTCGATCAAGGCCGACGCCTTGTACGTGTCGCCGAACGGCAGCGCGAGCGCCCCCGGGACGGAGTCCTCCCCGACGACTCTCGCCTCGGCGATCACCCGCATCACCGCCGGTGGCACCATCTATATGCGCGGGGGGACCTACAACCTCTCGCAGACCGTCACCATCGCACCCGGCAACAACGGCACCTCCAGCGCCCCCAAGCAGCTGTCCGCCTACCCGGGCGAGAAGCCGGTGTTGAACTTCTCGGCCATGAGCGAGGACCCGGCCAACCGCGGGCTCGCCGTCAACGGGTCGTACTGGCGCATCAGCAACCTCACCGTCGAGCGGGCCGGTGACAACGGCATCTTCGTCGGGGGCAGCAACAACGTCATCGAGCGGGCGGTGACGCGCTTCAACCGCGACACGGGGCTCCAGATATCGCGAATCGCCTCCAGCACCCCGCGTGAACAGTGGCCGGCGAACAACCTCGTGGTGAGCTCGGAGTCGCATGACAACGCCGACTCCGACGGCGAGGACGCCGACGGCTTCGCCGCGAAGCTCACGGTCGGCGCCGGAAACGTCTTCCGCTACGACGTGTCCCACAACAACATCGACGACGGCTGGGACCTGTACACCAAGGATGACACCGGCGCCATCGGCCCGGTGACCATCGAGGACTCCCTCGCCCTGAACAACGGCACCCTCTCGGACGGCTCACAGGCGTCGAGCGGTGACCGCAACGGCTACAAGCTCGGCGGCTCGGACATCGCCGTCGACCACGTCGTCCGCCGCAGCATCGCCTACCGCAACGGCAAGCACGGGTTCACATACAACAGCAACCCCGGTCATATGTCGGTGTCGGGCAACGTCAGCGTCGACAACGCCGAGCGCAACTTCTCCTTCGACGGGGGCACCTCGGTGTTCCGCGACAATGTGTCCTGCCGCAGTAGCAGCAGCGGGACGAAGGACCGCACCATCGGCGACGCCGATGGATCGAACCAGTTCTGGTCCGGCACGAACGGATCCCGCTGCTCGTCGTACGGCGGCGCGCTGAAGTGGTCCTTCGCCTCGGACGGCCGCCTCACCGTGAGCTTCGGCGGCTAGCCGGCGGCCACCGCGCCGAGCCCGGGCGACACCGCCGGCCCGGGGAGATGTGGTCCCGCACCACGGACGGCTTCTCCCCGGGCCGGCGGCAGCACGACGAGTACCCCACGGCGCCCGCGAACGCGTTCACCACGCTCTCCAGAGGCCAGTCCATCGGCCCCTGGAAGGTCACGCGCGGGGCCGTGGACCTGATCGGCGCCGGATTCTGGCAAGCGGCCGAGGGGAACCAGTCCGTCGATCTCAACGCCACCGAGCCGGGCACGGTCGCACAGACCTTCCGGACAACGGCCGGCCAGAGGTACACCGTGACGTACTCGCTGGCCGCCAACCCGGCGGGTGGTCCGGCGGTGAAGACCGGAAGCGTCCTGATCGACGGGCAGAACTTCCAGGACTTCTCGTTCAACTCAACGGGCAAGAGCTTCGCGAACATGGGCTATGTCACCCGCGAGGTCACGTTCGTCGCCAACGGCACCACCACGACGCTCGGATTCACCAGCACGGTGGCGGGCTCCTACGGCCCCGTCATCGACGACGTACAGGTCGAGCCCTGCTGCCAGTGTGGTTGCTCGAAGTAACAGCCGCCAGGGCGTTGCCCGGTGACCCGCGGCCGGGTTCACCGGGCCCCGAGCCGCTCTCCGCAAGATGGCCGGTACGTCCACTGGGGGAAGTACTGGCGCCACTCGGCACGGGTGATGGCGGGGTGGACGGTGTCACAGATCCGGGAGGCGACACGATCACGCCCGGCCGCGACAACACGGTCAGCTCGCTGAGGGCGACCCCCGGGCGCGTCTGCCCCATCTGATGCGGGCTGAGTCAGCCCGCATCAGGCCGGGCGGTGCAGATAGGCGCCGACGGGCTCGCCGACGACCTCACCCGCCCGCAGGATGTGATGGCCTCTCAGGAAGGTGTCGGTGACCCGGGCGGTCAGCTCGAACCCCTCGAACGGGGTGTACTCCTGCGTCGACTCCGACTCCGCGGCGCGCACGGTCCACGTGCGGCCCGGGTCGACCAGGGCGATGTCGGCGTCGAAGCCGGGTGCGATGGCGCCCTTGCTGGGCAGCCCGTAGCGCTGGGCCGGGTTCCAGGAGGTCAGCGCGGCGATCCGACCCAGCGGCAGGCCGCGCTTCGTCCCTTCGGTGATCAGGCCGGGGAGAAGGTACTCGGTGCCGCCGAATCCGGACCTGACAACGAAGACGTCGTCCTCGGGCTCGCCGAACTTCAGCTCCTCGCGGCAGCACGCGTGGTCGCTGACGACCCAGTCGACGGTGCCGTCGAGCACGTACTCCCACAGCGCCTCCACGTCCTCGCGCGGCCTCAGCGGCGGGTTGACCTTGCCGCCGAGGCCGTGCGCGGTGGTGATGTCGGCAAGCAGATGCCCGATGGTGACCTCGCGGCGGAAGTCGATGTGCGGGAACGCACGGCCCATCCGGACAGCCGCGTCGACCGCCTTGCGGGACGACAGATGCAGCAGGTTGACGGTCGGCAGCCCGGTCTCGTGCGCCAGATAGGAGGCGATGGAGACGGCGAGCCCCTCGGAGTGCGGTGGCCGGGAGGCGCTGTAGGCGGCGAGCCCGGTCAGCTCGCCCGCCTCCTCGACCAGTTCGGTGTACGCGGTCATGATCTCGGCGGTCTCGCAGTGCAGGGACAGCGAGATCCGATCGGCGAGGTCGGGGAACCGCTCGCGTGCGGCCTGCACCCCGCGCATGACGAACTCGAAGTGCGCGTAGTCGTAGCGCTCGTCCTCACCGATCATCAGGAACGCGCTCTGGTTTGCCGACCTGCCGTGCAGACCATGGCTGCCGTAGAACATGAAGACCTTGAACGAGACAACGCCGAACCGCTCGATCAGGTCGGGGATCTCGTCGATGTGGCCGCGCGATATCGGTGCGAGGTGGAAGCCGTAGTCGACATGGGCGCGGCCGGAGGCGGCGTCCAGCACCTCGGGGAAGAAGTCGGCGTAGTCGCCGCCCTTGTTGAGGTAGTACCGCCCGGTCCGCATATAGGTCAGGGCGGTGGTGACCCCGCCCTGCGCGCACGCGCGGCTCTCGGTGGCCGCGTCCTCGGCCAGCGGGTGGTAGATCCCCCAGTGCTGATGGGCGTCGACGACGCCGGGGAACGCCAGCTTGCCTCCGGCGTCGATCACCCGGGCGGCGCCTGCCACGGCGATGCCGGGGGCCACGGCGGCGATCCGCCCGCGGCTGACGGCGATGTCCGCGGGCCGGGGGTGGTCATGGTCGTGGGTGACGACGCGGGCGTCCCGCACCACCAGGTCGTACTCGGTCACCGCGGCCTCCTGTCGACTCACGCTCATACCCCGATCACCCGGTTCTCCTCCGACCAGAAGACGAGTCGCTTCTGCGCGAAGCGGATGATGAAGTGGGCGATCAGCCCCAGCACGGAGAGCACCACCAGCACGGCGAACATCCCCGCGATGTCGAAGTTGTAGTTGGTCTGGAGCAGCAGATATCCCAGGCCCTCCTTCGCCCCGATGAACTCGCCGACCACCGCCCCGAGGATCGAGAAGACGATCCCGATGTCGAGACCGGCGAAGATGAAGGGGAGCGCGCTCGGCAGCCGCACCATCCTGAAGACCGCGAACCTGCCGGCGCCGAAGGCCGTGAGCATCTCGATCCGGTCGGCATCGGCCGAGCGCAGCCCCTCGATCACATTGACCAGCACCGGGAAGAACGAGATCACCGCCGCCATGACGACCTTGCTGGTCATGCCGAAGCCGAACCACACCACGAACAGCGGCGCGAGGGCCACCTTGGGGACCGTCTGGAAGGCGACGACGTACGGCATGAAGGTGCGCTCGATCAGCCGTACCTGCGAGATCGCGGTGCCCAGCACCAGCGCCGCGCCCACGCCGAGGAGAAAGCCGTAGAGCGACTCCAGCACCGTGATCTTCAGATGTCTCCAGAACAGCGGGTCGGAGAGCTGCGTCCGCAGGGCGTCGAGGATCTGGGTGGGGCGCGGCAGTACATAGTCGTCGACCCCGAAGGCGGGGACCGCGAACTCCCATGCCAGCATCACGATCACGAAGACGGCGGGGACGAGCAGCAGCTCGGGGCGCTCTCTGAGATCCACGCTGAAACCGCCGCGTGCGGTCTTGGTCTTGTCCTTGGACCTCATCCGTCGATCACTCCGATGGCGTTGAAGTGCTTGCGGATCCGCTCGGCATAGACCCCGACCCGGTCCGAGGCCATGACGCTCAGCGCGCGCGGTCGTTCCAGCTCGATGTCGACGATCTCGGCGATACGCCCGGGGCGGGGGCTGAGCACCACCACCCGGTCGGAGAGGAAGACCGCCTCGGGAATGGAGTGGGTGACGAACACGATGGTCTGGCCGCTCTCCCGCCAGATCCGCAGCAGCTCGACGTTCATGTACTCGCGGGTCATGGCGTCGAGGGCGCCGAAGGGCTCGTCCATGAGCAGCACGGCCGGATCGTGCACCAGGGCCCGGCAGATGCCGGCGCGCTGCTGCATCCCACCGCTCAGCTCATGGGGGTACTTGCCCTCGAAGCCGTCGAGTCCGACCATCGCGAGCAGCTTCCCGGCCCGCTCCCGGTACACCCGGGCGTCGAGCTTCCGCACCTCCACGGGCACCATCACGTTCTCCAGAACGGTGCGCCACGGCAGAAGGGTGGCCGCCTGGAAGACCATGCCCACCTCGGGCAGCGGCCCCGCCACCTCGCGGCCCGCGACCCGCACCGCCCCCTCGCTCCCGGGAATCAGCCCGGCGAGGATCTTCAGCATGGTGGTCTTGCCGCACCCCGAGGGGCCGACGACCGAGATGAACTCACCGCGCCGGACGGTGAAGCCGATGCCCGAGAGCGCATGGGTCGGCTCCGATCTTCGCGGGCGGTAGATCTTGTGCAGTCCTTCGACTTCGATCCAGCGGGCTTCGTCCACGTCGGGCGCGGGATACGCGTTCCGGGCATCCCGGCGACGGCGGCGGCCCGGAGTCCTCATGGCCATGATGGTCTCTTCACCCTCCTGTTGCCGGCGCTCCGGTCGCTACTCGGCCGCCTTCGCCTTCTCGATCACGGCCGCGGAGTCGAAGTCGTTCGCGCCCTTCAGCAGGCTGTCGTCCCACAGCTCCGTGAGCTTGGCGTCCTGGGTGATCTGGCCGGATGTCCTGGTGTAGGCGACCGTCTTGGTCCACTCCTCTTCGCTGATCGCGCCCCAGTCCTCGAAGCTCTCGGGCTCACCGGTGGCAGGCACGGCTGTCTTGATCCACGCGTTGAGGGTCTTGGTGTCGTCGGCGACGCGGTCGTCGGCCTTCTTGCCGGTCAGCAGCCGTGGAAAGACCTGGTAGCCGTCGCGCATGGCGGCCTCGGGGTTGACGGCGGAGAAGAGCAGCGCCTTGTACGCGGCGCGCAGATAGCGCGTCAGCACGTCCCGCTTCTCCTTCAAGGTCTTCTCGGTCACCGCGAAGGTCAGGGAGCGGATGCCCTCGAAGGCGTCGGAGTTGTCCAGGTAGCGGAACTCCGCACCGGTGTTCTCGATCGTGGTGTACGCCTGGGTGTACAGCGCGAGCGCGTCGACCCTGCCGTCCTCCAGCGCGGCCAGGGCCTGCGCGCCCACCCCCGCCGGCAGCAACTCGATGTCCTCGGCCGCGTCAAGCCCGGCGTCGTTGGCGTACGCGCGGGCGTAGATGGCCGAGCCGGAGGCGAGGCTGATGACACCGATCTTCTTGCCCTTGAGATCGGCGGGGGTTCTGATGTCGCTGTCCGGCCGGACCGCCATGCGCCACGGCCAGTTCCGCACCAGGCCGCCGATGGCCTTGACCGGAACTCCCTTCTCCCGTGCGGCGAGGATGGCTCCCGCGTCAGCCGCCGTGATGTCGGCGCTGCCCGAGGCCACGGCCTGGACGGCGGCCACCGAGCCATTGGTGTTGATCACGTCGACCTTCAGCTTCTCCTCGGATAAGTAGCCCTCGGCATCGCCCACCGCGTGGGTGGCGACCTCCTCCTTGGGCGCGAGTACGGCCGAGGCGACGGCGAGGTCGAGCGTGGCCCGGTCGCCCTTGGCGGACGAGGAGGACCCGCCTCCGCAGGCGGAGAGCACCGCGAGGGCGGCGAGGGCGGCGGCGCTGACGCCGAGTCTCAGGGAGCGCTTCATGTTCGGCACCTCTATCCATCCGGTGGAACAACAAGGAGGCAGCGGTCGGCCCGGCGGGGTCGGGGGGCAGACCTCCAGGATGTCGGAGGCGAGCAGGTCGCGGAAGAACGACGCAGCGCGCGCTCCGCCCGGCTGGGCGGAGCGCGCGCTGGAAAGCGTTCGGGCCGGCCGGCGTGTGCCGACCGACCCGAACGTCAGGGCCTGAACCCCATGATCAGACCAGGTCGAACCGGTCGAGGTCCATCACCTTGCTCCACGCAGCGGCGAAGTCGCGCACGAACTTCTCCTTCGCGTCATCGCTCGCGTAGACCTCCGCGACCGCGCGCAGCTCGGAGTTCGAGCCGAAGACAAGGTCGGCGCGGGTGCCGGTCCACTTGACGGCGCCGGAGTCGTCGCGGCCCTCGAACTCGTCCTGCGCCTCCGACGTCGACTTCCACGTCGTGCCCAGGTCGAGCAGGTTGACGAAGTAGTCGTTGGTGAGCGTGCCGGGCTTGTCGGTGAGGACACCGTGCTTCGACTGGGCGTGGTTGGCGCCCAGGACGCGCAGGCCGCCGACGAGGACCGTGGTCTCGGGCGCGCTGAGGGTCAGCAGGTTCGCCCTGTCGAGCAGCAGGTACTCGGCCGGGAGGCGGTTGCCCTTGCCGACGTAGTTGCGGAACCCGTCGTAGGTCGGCTCGAGCGCGGCGAACGACTCGACGTCCGTCTGCTCCTGCACGGCGTCCACACGGCCCGGGGTGAAGGACACCTCGACGTCCACGCCGCCGTCCTTGGCCGCCTTCTCGACGGCCGCGGTGCCCGCGAGCACGATCAGGTCGGCCAGCGAGACCTGCTTGCCGCCGGCGGCGTTGAAGGCCTCCTGGACACCCTCCAGCGTGCGCAGCACCTGCGCCAGCTCGTCCGGGTTGTTGACCTCCCAGCCGCGCTGCGGCTCCAGGCGGATACGGGCGCCGTTGGCGCCGCCGCGCTTGTCGCTGCCGCGGAAGGAGGAGGCGGAGGCCCAGGCGGTCGAGACCAGCTGGGAGACCGTGAGGCCGGAGCCGAGGACCTGCTCCTTGAGGGAGGCGATGTCCGCGGCGTCGATCAGCTCGCCCGTGCGCTCCGGCAGCGGGTCCTGCCACACCAGCACCTCGGACGGGACCTCCGGGCCGAGGTAGCGCACGATCGGGCCCATGTCACGGTGCGTGAGCTTGTACCAGGCGCGGGCGAAGGCGTCGGCGAATTCCTCCGGGTTCTCGTAGAACCGGCGGGAGATCGGCCCGTAGATCGGGTCGACCTTGAGGGAGAGGTCGGTGGTGAGCATCGTCGGACGCTGCTTCTTCGACGGGTCGAAGGCGTTCGGGACGATCTCGGGAGCGTCCTTCGCCACCCACTGGTTGGCGCCGGCCGGGCTCTTGGTGAGCTCGTAGTCGTACTCGAAGAGGTTCTTGAAGAACCCGTTGCTCCACTGGGTCGGGGTGCTGGTCCAGGTGACCTCGAGGCCGGACGTGATCGCGTCCTTGCCCACGCCCGTGCCGTAGGTGCTCTTCCAGCCGAGGCCCTGCTGCTCGATCGGGGCGCCCTCAGGGTCGGCGCCGACGTTGTCCGCCGGGCCGGCGCCGTGGGTCTTGCCGAAGGTGTGACCACCGGCGATCAGGGCGACGGTCTCCTCGTCGTTCATCGCCATGCGGCGGAACGTCTCACGGATGTCGCGGGCCGCGGCGATCGGGTCCGGGTTGCCGTTGGGGCCCTCCGGGTTGACGTAGATGAGACCCATCTGGACCGCGCCGAGCGGGTTCTCCAGCTCGCGGTCGCCGCTGTAGCGCTGGTCGTCGAGCCACACGGACTCGGGGCCCCAGTAGACGTCCTCCTCGGACTCCCACACGTCCTCGCGGCCACCGGCGAAGCCGAAGGTCTTGAAGCCCATGGTCTCCAGGGCGACGTTGCCGGTGAGGATCATGAGGTCGGCCCAGGAGATGCTCTGGCCGTACTTCTTCTTGACCGGCCACAGCAGACGGCGGGCCTTGTCGAGGTTGCCGTTGTCCGGCCAGCTGTTGAGCGGCGCGAAGCGCTGCTGACCGGCGCCGGCGCCACCGCGGCCGTCGCTGATCCGGTAGGTGCCGGCGCTGTGCCAGGCCATCCGGATCATCAGCGGGCCGTAGTTGCCGAAGTCGGCGGGCCACCAGTCCTGCGAGCTGGTCAGCACCTCGGCGATGTCACGCTTCACGGCCGCGAGGTCCAGGGCGTTGAACGCCTCGGCGTAGTCGAACTCCTCGCCGAGCGGGTTGGCCACGGCGGGGTTCTTGGCGAGGATCTTCAGGTTGAGCCGCTCCGGCCACCACTGGCGGTTTCCGCCGCCCTGGGTCGGGTGCGGGGCGCGCCCGTGTGCGACCGGGCAGCCGCCCCCACCCTCGGCCTGCGCGTCTACGGCGTTTGCTTCATGGTTCTCGGACATCGGAATCCTTCCGGACTGGGCCCATCTCGGTGTTCAGGAACTGCGGGCGGTGGAACAGCCGGGGCGCGGGCCCCGGTGGCAGACCTCGGACACCGCGCTGACCGGCGCCGGGCAACTGCTCGGCGGTGGTCCCGTCACGTGGCTGTCTCCTGCCGTTTTGGAGTCTTCCTGTCCCTTGGCTGTCGCCAGAACCGATCCTACGATGGACAGAGTCCAAGTCAAGAAGAACGCCAATCCCATATCCGATCGGATTTCGGACATCCGCTGGTAAACTCCGGGTGTCCTACCGAACCCGAATAGGTGAGCCGATATGAGTGACCTGCTGGAGCGACTGCGCGGGCGTGGCTGGCGGCTGACTTCCCAGCGGCGCGTAGTAGCGGAGGTCCTCGACGGCGACCATGTGCATCTCACGGCGGACGAGGTGCACGCCCGCGCGGCCCGGCGGCTGCCCGAGATCTCCCGGGCGACCGTCTACAACACCCTGGGCGAGCTGGTCACCCTCGGTGAGGTCATAGAGGTCTCCACCGACGGCCGCGCCAAGCGCTACGACCCCAACGCACACCGCCCGCACCAGCACCTGGTGTGCTCCGGCTGCGGCACCATCCGCGACGTCCACCCGATCGGCAACCCGCTCGCCGACCTCCCCGCGGAGGAGCGGTTCGGCTTCACGGTGTCCGAGGCCGAGGTCACGTACCACGGGCTGTGCCCGTCCTGCGCCTAGCCACCCTCCGGCGCCCGGTTTCCCTCGGGGCGGCATCCGCCCCTCCCGCGGCAGTGTGGGCCGCGTCGCATCTCTTTACCGGGCTGTCATGTCCCTGTAGCTTGCGATGAAAGAGCTTGCAGCAACTTGCCGGTTCTGGATTCAGCGCACTCCCCCACCCGCTCCCCCCACTGGGAGACGCCATGAGACCCACGTCAACGGCACCCTTGCGCGACAGACGACCAGCTCCGCTGCGGCGCACGCTCGCCACGGCCCTCGCGGCGGCGGGGGTGCTCGGGCTGGTCGCGGGCCCGCCGGAGTCCCGCCCCACCCCGGTCGGGACCGCCGCCGCCACCTCGAACACGACGACCGTCTTCTCCTACACGAAGACCAAGAACTGGTCCGCCACCTATCTGCACTACGCCCCCGACGGCGGCGCCTGGACCACCGCCCCCGGCTTACCGATGGAGGCGGCCTGCACGGACTGGGTGAAGAAGACCGTCGACCTCGGCTCGGCCACCGGGCTGCGGGCCACCTTCAACAACGGCAGCGGCACCTGGGACAACAACGGCGGCCAGAACTACGCCCTCGGCACCGGAAACATCACCGTCAAGGACGGGGTGATCGCCCACAGCGACCCCTGCGCGGACACCGGTGACGGCACCGGGGACGGCTCCGGCAACAAGGCGACCGTCTACTACTCGACGGCCACCACCGGATGGACCACCGCCAACATCCACTACGCGCCCGCCGGGGGCTCCTGGACCACCGCCCCGGGCGTCGGCATGGAGCCCGCCTGCACCGGCTGGTGGAAGAAGACGCTGGACATCGGCACAGCCGCCTCGCTCAAGGCCGCGTTCAACAACGGCAACGGCGTCTGGGACAACAACAACAGCTCCGACTACACCATCCCCACGGGCACCACGACGGTGAAGGACCGAACGGTCACCGCCGACGCCGAGGACCCGTGCGCGGCGCAGGCCCCGGACACCCAGGCCCCGACGGCGCCCACCGGGATCACGGCCAGTGCCACCCACACCTCCGTGGTCGTGAGCTGGGCAGCGGCCACCGACGACACGGGGGTCGCGAAGTATCAGGTCACGCGCACCGGCGGCACCAGGGGCACGGTCGTCACGGACGTCACCTCGACGGTCTTCTCCGACACCGGCCTCGAGGAGAAGACCACGTACGCCTACACCGTCAGGGCCGTCGACGCGGCCGGCAACACCTCCCCCGCCTCCGCGGCGGCCACCGCGACCACCGGGGAGAAGGCGCCGGAACCGGCCGCCGGCACCCCGCTGGGCACCGACCCCCGCAAGGACCCCGTCTACTTCGTCCTCACCGCCCGCTTCTTCGACGGCGACGGCTCCAACAACCGCGGCGGCAGCCAGCATGTGAAGTCCGGCAACGCGGCCAACGACGACCCCATGTTCCGCGGGGACTTCAAGGGCCTGATCGGCAAACTCGACTACATCAAGGCGCTCGGCTTCTCGGCGGTCTGGGTCACCCCCGTGGTCCTCAACCGCTCGGACTACGACTACCACGGCTACCACGGCTACGACTTCTACCGAGTCGACCCGCGCCTGGAGTCGGACGGCGCCTCCTACCAGGATCTGATCAACGCCGCCCACGCCAAGGGCATGAAGATCTACCAGGACGTCGTGTACAACCACAGCTCCCGCTGGGGTGCCAAGGGCCTGTTCACCCCGACCGTGTACGGCGTCCGGGACGCCCAGTGGAGCTGGTACTACGACGAGAAGAACGACGGCTTCGCGTACGACGGCCTGACCGTCGAGCCCAAGTCCGGGAAGTCGTACTACAACGGCGACCTGTGGTCCACGGCCGAACCGGCCGGGAACACCTGCCTCAACTGGTCCAAGCCGACCGGCGGCAAGAGCCCCGAAGGCTACACCCTCTACAACTGCCAGTGGCCCGGCCCCACCTCGGGGATGTTCCCGAAGCAGTACTACCACCAGTGCTGGATCGGCAACTGGGAGGGCGAGGACTCCCGCTCCTGCTGGCTGCACGAGGACCTCGCCGACTTCGACACCGAGTCGACCCCTGTGCAGAACTACCTGATCGGCGCCTACGACAAGTACATCGACATGGGCGTCGACGGGTTCCGCGTCGACACGGCCGTCCACATCCCGCGCGTCACCTGGAACCGCCGCTTCCTGCCCGCCATCCAGGAACGGGTCACGAGGAAGTTCGGCGCCGAGGCGGCGCGCAACTTCTTTGTCTTCGGCGAGGTCGCGGCCTTCGTCAACGACAAGTGGAACCGCGGGTCCGTCAACCACTCGGCGCAGTTCTACACGTGGAAGGAGCGCAAGGAGTACAGCGCCGACGACGAGAAGGCGGCCATCGAGCAGTACGACCACGAGGAGCAGCTCGGCACGGGCAACCAGCCGACCTCCGCCAACGCCTTCCTGGACGGCAACACCTACCACACGCCGGACCACAGCCGGTTCTCCGGCATGAACATCATCGATATGCGCATGCACATGAACTTCGGTGACGCGCAGAACGCGTACAACAACGGCAAGGACTCCGACGACAGCGTCAACGACGCCACCTACAACGTCGTCTACGTCGACAGCCATGACTACGGCCCGAACAAGTCGAGCAACCGCTACAGCGGCGGCACCGACGCCTGGGCCGAGAACATGGCGCTGATGTGGACCTTCCGCGGCATACCGACGCTGTACTACGGCTCGGAGATCGAGTTCCAGAAGGGCAAACAGATCGACTGCGGCCCGACCTGCCCGCTGGCCTCCACCGGACGCGCGTACTACGGCGACCATCTGGCCGGATCCGTCACGGCCTCGGACTTCGGCAAGGCCGACTCCGCGACCGGCCAGGTCGCCACCACTCTCGCCCAGCCCCTGGTCGAGCACGTCCAGCGGCTCAACCGGATCCGCCGGGCCGTCCCGGCCCTCCAGATGGGCCAGTACTCCACCGACGGCATCACCGGCCCGATGGCGTTCAAACGCCGCTACACCAGCGGCGGCACCGACAGCTTCGCGCTCGTCACCGTCACCGGCGGGGCCACCTTCACCGGCATTCCGAACGGGACGTACACCGACGCCGTCACGGGAGACGTGAAGACCGTCGCCGGCGGCTCGCTGTCCGTCGCGGCCCCCGGCAAGGGCAACCTCCGGGTGTACGTACTGAACGGCCCCGGCAAGATCGGCGGTGACGGCCCCTATCTCAAGTGACACCGACCGCGCCCGCCGAGGTCCGGACCATGTCGTACGCGCCACCCCAGCAGCGCCGCGCACGCGGCCGCACAACCGGCGGCCGTGACCAGCAGCGCGGTGTCGGCGGCGGCCCCGGCACCGACACCGGCGAGGGCAACGCCCAGGCCGGCGGCGACGGTGATGACGGTCTTGGTGACACCTGAGGCCTCGCCGGCCCGTTCCGGGCGGATGACTCCTTGGGTGGCGACGAGGGTGAGGGCGTTGCCGAACCCGAGGGCGGCACCGCAGCAGGTGGCGACGGTCAGATAGACGGCGAAGGAGGGAGCGAGGGCGAGCCCGGACAGGCCGAGCGCGCCCGCGCCGAGGCAGGCGGCCATCGCGGGCGCGGCGTCCCGGGTGGCGACGCGTCCCGCGAGGGGACCGCCGACCGCCATGGCGAGGGCCGCCGGGAGAAAGGCCACGCCCGCAGCCATGGCGGAGCAGCCCCATCGGTCCTGAAGGGACTGCGGGACGACGAAGAGGAACATCACGGCGGCGGTGTTGGCCACGGCGCCCGTGAGGGTCAGGGCGACGTAGAGGCCGTTGCGGAACAGGGCGAACCCGACCAGGGGATGCGGCGCACGGCGCTCGGCGTGGACGAACGCGCCGAGCAGCGCCGCGCACAGCAGGACGAGGAAGGCCATCTCGCCCCGTGGCGCGCCGCGTTGGGCGCAATCGAGGAGCACGGCGAGCGCGGCGAGCGCGCCGGTGACGGTGAGCAGGCCGCGCCAGTCCAGGTGTCGCCGGGGTCCGCCGGTGTCACTGCTCTCGGCGGCGCGCGAGGCCCACACGGCGCCGAGCGCGGCGAGGGGGACGTTCAGCCAGAAGACGGCGCGCCAGGAGAGGGTTTCGGTGAGCGTGCCCCCGACGAAGGGGCCGCAGGCGGTGGCGGCGCCCCCGATGCCGAGGGCGAGGCCGGTGGCCCGGCCACGCAGGTGTTCGGGATAGACGTTGGTGAGCAGGGCCAGCCCCACCGGCATGATCACGGCAGAGCCGGCGCCTTGGACGGCGCGTGCGGCGACCAGCATCGGCAGGCTCGTGGCCAGCGCGCACCCCACGGAGGCGGCGCCGAAGAGGGACAGACCCAGCACGAGCGGTCCGCGGCGGCCGAACAGGTCGCCCAGACGGCCGGCGCCGAGCATGAGCGTGCCGGTGGACAGCAGATAGCCGCTCACCGCCCATTGCGCTCCGTCCCCGGGTGCGCCGAGGTCGGCGCCGATTCGGGGAAGGGCGAAGTTGAGGGCGAAGGCGTCCAGTTGGACACAGAACACCCCCACGGACATCGCGAGCAGCACCCAGGTACGGGGGTGCGGTGGTGTGGCCATGCGCGCGTCTCCTGATCGCAGGTGTGTGACAGGGCGTGCGATGGGGGGAAGGGGGCAGCGGAGTACACGGGAGACCGCGAGAGTGGCCGGTGCTGCCGGGACGGACGCCTGGTGAGGGCGTCGCGAAGGCGGGGGCCGATACGGCCCGCACCGCCTGACTGCTCGACACCGCCGCTCGTTCACCAGGGGCGGGAGCACCTCCACCATAGCGGCATGCGGAGGGTCGTTCCTCCGCTCCGAGGGGGTGATGCGTAGGGTATGAACCACCCAACGGCCTGGCTGGACACGGTCGTGGGAGGAAGGCTGTCATGCCCAAACGTCTCGTCGTGTGCTGCGACGGTACATGGAACACCCCCGATCAGACCGAGGACAGGCGCCCCTGCCCGACCAATGTCACCAAACTCGCCCTGACCGTGGCCTCCGAGGACTCGGGCGGGAACCGGCAGTGCGTCTACTACCACCGTGGTGTGGGCACCAGCCGGAAGGACCGGCTGCGCGGGGGCGCCTTCGGGATTGGGCTGTCGCGCAATGTGTTCGACGCCTACCGCTTTCTCATCGACAACTACGAACCCGGTGACCACCTCTACTTCTTCGGGTTCAGCAGGGGCGCGTTCACCGCGCGCAGCATCGTCGGCATGGTCCGCAACTGCGGCATCCTGCGCCGGGAGAACGCCGACCGGATCGCCGAGGCGTGGTCCCTGTACCGCAGTTCGGCCGACAAGCCGACCGGCGTGGCGGCCAGCCTGTTCCGCCGGGCGTACTCGCACGACCCGCGGATACGCTTCATCGGCGTGTGGGACACCGTCGGTGCCCTCGGTGTCCCGGCTCTCGGGCCCCGCTGGCTGAGGCCCGTGGTGCGGCGGCTGAACCACCGCTGGGAGTTTCACGACACCAAGCTCAGCACCCGGGTGGACGGCGCGTTCCACGCCCTGGCCATCGACGAGCGGCGGGCGGCGTTCGAGCCGACGCTGTGGCATCAGCAGCCCGGAGTCCAGGGGCAGGAGCTGAAGCAGGTGTGGTTCAGCGGGGTGCACTGCGATGTCGGCGGCGGATACACCGACACCTCCCTGTCGGACATCGCGTTGCTGTGGATGGTCGAGCGGGCCCGGGAATACGGCCTGGAGTTCCGGCCCGGGGCCTTCAGCCCTGAAGGCCCCATCCGGATAACCCCCGGCGAGAGCGTCGAATTCAGGGTCGCACCCGATCCGATGGCTTCTCCGCACCCCTCCCGGACGGGGCTTTACCGATTGGTCAAGCCCTTCAACCGGCCCATCGGCGAGGCCACGGACAAGGACGGCCGCGCCGACGGCTTCGAGTATCTGGCCACAACCGCGAAGGAGCACTACGACGGGGACCCCGGCTACCGGCCGCCGTCGCTCGTCACCTACCTGGAACACCCGGAGAGCGTGCGCCTCGAGCCGGTGCCCCGGGGGGCAACGCCCGGGGACGACGCCCCGCCGACGTAACGTCCGATCACGAGGCCGCGGCCGGGAGGACCGTCCGCGGGCGCACCGGGAAGCCGGCGGCCCGGTAGCAGTCGTCGATGAGCCGCATGGTGGTGAGCGCGTCCCCCGCGTCGAGGGCGAGGGGCGCGCCGTGGCGCAGGTGGGCGGCGAGGGCTTCGAGCTGGTAGGTGTACGAGGACCGGCGGCCGAGCTCCTCGGTGCGCTCGCCCGAGGCCGTTCGCACCACGACCCGGTCGTCCAGGTGCGGCTGGACGAAGTTCACCGCGGTGGCCTCGCCGCGGGTGCCGACGATCCGGCAGCTCATCTGCCACTGGTGATACGCCATGTGGCAGTTGGCGGCGCCGGTGGCGCCGTTCGGGAACTCCAGGTCGGCGTGGAGCCATTCGTCGACCCCGGGGGCCAAGGCCCGCGCTCCGCCGCGCGCGGCGACCAGGCGCGGAGCGCCACCGGCCCAGGGAGCGAGCATGCGCTGGGCGTGCAGGCTGTAGCACCCCAGATCCATCAGCGCGCCACCCGCAAGGGCCAGCGACCACCGTACGTCGTCGTCCGGCGGGGCGGGCATCGCGACCATGGTCTCGACGTGCCGGAGGTCGCCCAGCTCACCGCTGTCCAGCAGCTCGTGCAGCCGCCGGGTGACCGGGTGGAACAGATAGTGGAAGCCCTCCATGAAGGCGCTGCCCGCCTTCGCGGCCGCCGCGTGCACCTCGGCCGCCTCCTCGGCGTTGCTCGCGGACGGCTTCTCGGTCAGCACATGCTTGCCGGCCTGGAGCGCGGCCAGGTTCCAGGGCCCGTGCGCGCCGTTGGCCAGCGGGTTGTACACGACCTCCAGTTCCGGGTCGGTGACGAGATCGGCGTACGAGCCGACCACACGCTCGACGCCGTGGGCGGCGGCGAACGCCTCGGCCCGGTCCCGGTCACGGGCGGCCACCGCGACGAGGCGGTGGCCGGCCGCGCGGGCGGGACCCACGATCGACAGCTCGGCGATCCGGGACGCGCCCAGGACACCGATGCGCAGGGGTCCGTCCGTCATGCCGTGCGCACCTCCGTCAGCCGCACGGGCCGCCTCTCGCGCAGCGACAGGGTGCACGCCTCGGCGATCCAGCTCGCCTCGAGGGCGTCCGCCACCGTGCACGGCGAGGGGCGGGTGCCCGCCACGACCTCGGTGAACGCGGTGAGTTCGGCGCGGTAGGCGTCGGCGAAGCGGTCCATGAAGAAGTCGTGCGGCGGCCCGGCCGGGAAGGTGGCGCCGGGTTCGACGGAGCGCAGTGGCAGCCGGTCCTCCAGGCCGACCGCGATGCTGTCCTTCATGCCGTGCAGCTCCAGGCGCACGTCGTAACCGCGCGCGTTGTGGCGTGAGTTGGAGACGACGGCGATGGTGCCGTCGTCGAGGGTGAGCAGGGCCGAGGCCGTGTCGACGTCGCCCGCCTCACGGATGTGGTCCGCGCCCCGGTTGCCGCCGGTCGCGTACACCTCGGTGACCTCGCGGCCCGTCACCCACCGCACGATGTCGAAGTCGTGCACGGCGCAGTCGCGGAAGATGCCGCCGGAGGTGGCCACATATCCGGCCGGCGGGGGCGCGGGGTCGAGGGTGGTGGACCGTACGGTGTGCAGCGGCCCGAGTTCACCGCTGATCACAGCCTCGCGGGCGGCGGCGCATCCCGCGTCGAAGCGACGGTTGTAGCCGATATGCACCTGAACACCGCCGCCGCCGGCCTCGACGGCACGCAGCACCTCCAGGCTCTCCTCGACGCCGCGGGCCACGGGCTTCTCGCAGAACACGGGGACGCCCGCCTTGACGGCGGCGAGGATCAGCTCCGGGTGGGCGTCGGTGGCGGCCGCGATGACCACACCGTCCACACCGGCGGAGAACACGGCCTCCGGGGAGTCCACGGCGGTGGCCGCGAACCGCTCCGCGGCGGTGGCCGCGGCCGTGGCCACCGGGTCGGTGACCACGAGGGAGTCCACCGCGTCGAGCCCGAAGAGGGTTTCCGCGTGGAAGGCGCCGATCCGGCCCAGTCCCATGATGCCTATACGCATGAGTTTCTCGTTCCTTCAGCCCGAGGGGCGGCTCAGTCGAGTCCGCCGATGACGATCTGGTCCCAGTCGATGACCGAGCCGGTCACCACGCCGCTGCGGTCGGAGAGCAGGAAGACGACGAAGTCGGCGATCTCGTCGACCTGGCCGAGCTTGCCCATCGGCTGCGCCTCGGCGGCCCTCTCGCGCCAGTCGTCTCCCGCGCCGTGGAAGGCGCGCTGCGTGGCGTCCTCGCCCTCGGTGTCGGTCCAGCCGATGTTGAGGCCGTTGATCCGGACGCGGTCGTGGCGGTGGGCGTGCGCGGCGTTGCGGGTCAGGCCGACGAGCCCGGCCTTGGCGGCGACATACGGGGCCAGATAGGGCTGTCCGCCGTGTGCCGAGGTGGTGATGATGTTGACCACCGTGCCGGGCGCCTTGCGGGCGACCATGTCGGCGACGGCGGCCTGCATGGCGAAGAACGGCGCCCGCAGATTGATCGCGACATGGGCGTCGAACAGCTCCGGCGTGGTGTCGAGCAGCGAGCCCCGCGACGTCAGCCCGGCCGCGTTGACCAGGCAGTCGAGGCGCCCGTGCGCGGCCATGGTCCGTGTGACGCTGTCGCGCGCCTGCGCCGGGTCCGCGAGGTCCGCGCGGAGGAAGTGCGCGCCCGTCTCCGCCGCGAGCTTGTCGCCGACCTCGGCCCGGCGCCCGGTGAAGGCGACCGTCGCGCCCTCTCGTACGGCGGCCCGTACGATGCCCGCGCCGACGCCCTGGCTGCCGCCGTTGACGAGGACGACCTTGTCATCGAGCAGTCCCATGAGTGCTGTGTCTCCTTCAGCCCTGACGCCGCTCGGCGCCCGCTCGCAGTTCCTCGCGCAGCCGCTCCGAGGTCCAGCCCTCGCTGACGGCCCGCCACACGGTGTCCGCCTGGGAGGGCGGAGCGAGACCGTCGACCGGCGGGTCGAGGTCCAGCTGGGTGGGGAAGGGGTAGCCCTCGGCGGTGGCCGCGACCACGCGGCGCAGCCAGTCCTCGGAGGCGCCCTCGGCCTTGCGGCGCAGCAGCACCGGGAAGACCGCGCCCGCCATCGCCTCGCGGTCGACCGTCTCCATGGCGCGGCCGAACGCGGAGGAGACCTGGAGCAGATTGGCCATGCGCTTGATGTCGGCGGTGCGGTTGTGCCCGGCGGCGTGGAAGAGCGCGGGGTTGAAGAAGGCGGCGTCCCCCTTCTCCAGCGGGAGCTGAATGTAGTGGGACTCGAAGTACTCGACGAACCGCGGGAGGCGCCAGGCGAGATAGCCGGGCTCGTACTTCTGGGAGTGCGGCAGGTACATCGTCGGGCCGGACTCGACGGGCATGTCGCAGTGGGCCACCGCACCCTGGAGGGTCAGCACGCGCGACAGGCGGTGGACGTGCGCCGGGTAGGCCGCGGCCCGCTCCTGGGTGAGAAAGCCCAGGTGGTAGTCGCGGTGCACGCTCTGCGCGGCTCCGCCCGGGTTGACCACGTTGACCTGGGAGGTCACCTGGTAGGCGGGGCCGAGCCAGGCCTCGGAGATCAGCGCCAGCATGTCGTTGGCGTAGTAGTCGGCGAACGCCTCCGGGGCGCGCACCGCCACCTTGTCCAGGGCGTTCCAGACCCGGTCGTTGGCGCCCGGCTTGGCGAAGTGGTCACCGCGGGCCCCGCCGGTGGCGCGCTCCTCCTCGATCAGCGCGTTGAACGCCTCGGACGCCCGGTCCACGACGGCCACGTCGGGGAACGCGCCCTTGAGGACCACGATGCCGGGGCCGTCCAGCAGGGCCCGGACCAGTTCCGCCTGAACGGCCCGGCGCCCGTCCGGGGTGTCCGCGAGGGCGCGCAGCCGGGCGCTGTCGTAGAGCGGTACGTTCCGGTCGACTGCCTCGGCCGAGGGGTGGTCGCCCGGATCGGTGCGCTGCTCCACGAGCGACCGGAAGGCGTGGAAGTCACAGTCTTCCTCGGTGAGCCACATCCGTGATCCCTCAAGCGTGGGGGACATCCCGGGTCCTTTCGCCGTCCTTGCCTTTCTGCCAGTCTTGTGAATCCGAACCCATCATTCAATCCTCAGCAGTACATCAAAAAACCATCATCATCCATCGGGAACAGCCATGGGACACCCCTATCCGATCAGGGAAATCGCCCGCCAGGCCGGGCTGAGCACGGCCACGGTCGACCGCGTTCTCCACGGCCGCGGCGGGGTGCGGGAGAGCACGGTCAGGGAGGTGCACCAGGCGATCAAGGACCTGGACCGGCAGCGGAGCCAGATCCGCATCGGGGGCCGCACCTTCATGATCGACATCGTCATGCAGGCGCCGGAGCGGTTTTCGCGCGCCGTGCGTGACGCGCTCGAGGCGGAGCTGCCCTCCCTGCACCCCGCCGTTGTGCGCTCGCGCTTCCACTTCCGGGAGACGTGCCCCTCCGCCGAGCTGATCGGGACGTTGGACAAGATCGCCAAGCGGGGGACCCAAGGGGTGATCCTCAAGGCCCCGGACGTCCCGGAGATCGCCGCCGCCGTCGGCCGGCTGGTCGCGGCCGGCGTTCCCGTCGTCACCCTGGTGACCGATCTGCCCCACAGTGCCCGCGTGGCGTACGTCGGCATCGACAACCGCGCGGCAGGGGCCACCGCCGCCTACCTCCTCGGCCAGTGGCTAGGCGACCGCCCCGGCAACGTCCTCACCACCATCAGCCGGGGCTCCTTCCGCGGCGAGGAGGAGCGCGAGATGGGCTTCCGAGGCGCCATGCGCCTCACCCAGCCCAAGCGGTCCCTTGTGGAGGTCACCGACAGCGACGGCCTGGACGCCACGCAGCGCGAACTCGCCCTGGAGGCGCTCAAACGCGACGAGGACATCGTCGCGGTCTACTCCATGGGCGGCGGCAACCTCGCCACCCTCGACGCCTTCGGCGCCCTCGGCCGGGAGTGCGCCGTGTTCATCGCCCACGACCTGGACCAGGACAACACCCGGCTGCTGCGCGAGCGCCGGCTGTCCGCGGTCCTCCACCACGACCTGCGCCAGGACCTGCGCCGCGCCTGCCAGACCATCATGCGGGCCCATCAGGCGCTGCCGGACGACGGGCCCGCCCTCCCCTCGGCGATCCAGGTGGTCACGCCGTACAACATGCCGCCCGGGGTGCCGCCGGCGCCGCTCGAAGGCTGAGCGCCGCCCTCCCGGGCCGCGAGCAACTCGGCACGCTCGGTGGCCGATTCGCGCGGCGGAGGAGCTGTCGCATTCCCCGGCCCGCCCCTACAGTGGTGCGGTTGTGTGCCGCGCCCCGCCCCCAGCCGTGCCCCGCCCCAGCCGTGCCCCGGCACCATGTGCCCCACCATCAAAGGATGGCCACATGCAGACGCCCCGTCGTTTCACCCGAAGGACACTGGTGACGGCCGCCGCCGCGGGCCTCGTCACCGCTGCCGCGTCCCCCTCACAGGCATCCGGTGCCCGCGCCCGGTTCCACACAGCGGGCCGGGTCAGGAACACCTCCGACGGATCCGTGGAGTACTCCTGGCCCGGCATCTCCTTCGAGGGCCGCTTCCGCGGTACCGGTGTCGGCATCGTCCTCGACGACGCCGACAACGACTACGACGTCCAGATCGACGGAACGACCGCCACCACGCTCGTGACGCCGGGCCGCACCACCTCCTGGATCGGCGACCTCCCCGACACCGAGCACCGCGTGCGCCTCGTCAAGCGCACCGAAAGCCCGTGGGCCGCGGGCCGGTTCGGCGGGTTTCTCGCCGCGCCCGGGGGCGCGGTCCTGCCCGGACCCCGGCCCCGGAGCAGGCAGATCGAGTTCATCGGTGACTCCTTCACCGCCGGCTACGGCAATGTCTCCGGCACCCGCGACTGTTCGAGCAACGGCGGAGTCAACCGGAACAGCAACGCCGACCTCGCCTTCGGCGCCCTCACCGCCCGCAGCCTGGACGCCGATTACCAGCTGAACGCCTACTCCGGCCTCGGCATGGTCCGCAACTACAACGGCAGCAGCCCCGGCACCGACTTCCGCACGTACTACGACCGGGCCCTGCTGCACGTCGACGGCGACATCTGGCGGAAGCCGGACACCTGGCGGCCGCGGGTCGTCGTGATCGGCCTCGGGATCAACGACTTCTCGACCCCCCTCAACCCGGGCGAGCGCTGGACCACCGAGGACGGCCTGGCCGCCGCCTACGAGGCGGCCTACCACGGCTTCCTCGACAAGCTGCGCGCCCGGTACGGACCCACGCCGTTCATCGTGGTCGGCGCCACCTACCTCGCCAACACCACCGCGTTCGCCCGGACCGCCCTGCGGATCGTCGAGGAACGCAACCGGCGGGGCGACGACCGGGTCCGCTCCTGGTACTACGACGATCCCGCCCTGGATCGCCTCGGCTGCGACTGGCACCCCTCGTCCCACGACCACCGGATCATCTCCGGTCTGCTCGACACCTTCCTCGCCGGCCTTCCGCTGCGCTGGTAGCCGGGCGGAAGACCTGCGTCCGGCTCCAGCGGCGCTCCCGGCCCAGGCCCTCAGCCGCTGGTCCCCTCGGTCATCCCGGCCGGGTCCTGGGGCGCGCCGTCGCCGGTCTTCGGCAGATCGCCGCGCTCGGTGCCACCCTGCCCGCCGCCGTCGCCCGCACCCTCCGGCAGGACCTCGGCCAGCTCCCCGTCATCGGCCTGATGGACGCTTTTCGCGGCCCGGCGGAGGGTGTCGCGGGTGACGCTCTCCCGGTCGGCGCTCAGCCGGATGACCCGTCCGCCGTCCTCGCGCGCATACTCGTGGGCGGACTTCGAAGCGCGGTACCAGCTCTCGCCGTCCCGCTCGCACGTCCGCTTCTCGCCCCCGGCCTGGTCGGGGCCGGACTTCGCGCAGTCGACGGGGGCGTTCCCGGCCTCGTCCACCCGTAGTTCGATCGTCCCGCCGCCGGGCTTGGTGTAGGCGCCCCCGAAGCCGTGGTCGCCGATCACGCCCACGGACTGCGACGCGAGCGTGTAGCCGGGTACGTCGGTCACGTACACCATCTCCGGCTCGGTGCCCAACGCCCGGGCCCGGGACTCCAGTTCGGAGCGGTCCACCGACCCCTCCCCGCACGCCGACAGGGTCACCGCCAGCGGCAGCAGGAGCAGCGGCAGGGTTCTTCGCCAAGGCTTCGTCATGTGCCCATCATCCCGCCTCGCGCGCACGAATATCGAGCCATTGCCGTGCGCGGGCCGCAACGCCCGCGCACGGCTACGGCTTCCTTGTGCGGCGCCCTTCACCACCCGGGCCGGGCCGCCGTCTTCCTCCTCACATCCACGCCGTCGAGCCGTCCGGGCGCACCGGTACTCTCCGCTTCCAGGTGACCCAGTCGTCGGTCCTGAGCGCGTCCTCGTCGATCTCGATGCCCCATCCGGGGCGGTCCGGGCGCAGTTCGAGGTGTCCGTCGACGGGGAGGTAGGGGTCGGGGCACCAGGACACGGTGTCCGGCTTGTACTCGAGGATGGCGAAGTTGGTCGTCGCGGCCGCGAAGTGCACATTCGCCGCGGTGGCGAGCGGACCGAGCGGGTTGTGCGGTGCGATCGGGACGTAGTGGGCGTCGGCGATGGCGGCGATCTTCATCATGTGGGTGAGGCCGCCGACGACGCAGATGTCGGGTTGCGCGATGTCGGCTCCGCCCGCGCCGAGCAGCGCCAGGAACTCGTGGGGCGAATAGAGGCACTCCCCCGTCGCCAGCGGTACCGCCATGTCGGAGCGGATCCTGGCCCAGGCGGGGATGTGCTCGGGGCGGATGGGCTCCTCGAGGAAGAGCGGCTGGTGGAGGGCGAGCGCGGCCCCGAGCTCGACGGCCTGCCGCGGCTCCCACAGACACGCGTGGGCGTCGAACGCGAACTCCCACTCCGCGGGGTGGCTCTCGCGCACCTCGCCGAAGTACTCGCCCAGCTCGCGGACGACCAGCCCGAACCGGGTGCGGTGCAGCTCCTTCCGGTAGGGGCTCAGTTTGAACGCCGTGAAGCCGAAGCGGTCGTGCAACGCCGCGGTGGTGTCGCGCAGTTCGCCGACGTCCGGCGCCGAGTAGAGCCCGGCGTAGACCCGTACCCGGTCGCGCACGGCGCCGCCGAGCAGCTGGTACACCGGTGCGCCCAGGGCCTTGGCCGCGATGTCCCACAGAGCGTGGTCGATGGCGGCGATGGCGGCCAGCCCCAGCGCGCCCTGGGGGAAGCGGCCGGACTGGAGGAGGAACTGGTTGACGCGGCTCGGGGACCGCGCGTCCATGCCCTTGATCTGCTCGAAGAGGTAGTCGAGCAGCGGTGGATAGGCCAGGTCGGGGCCGTGGTTGTAGACCTCCGACCAGCCGTGGATCCCGTCCTCGGTGCCGATCTTCACCAGCACCCTGGGCCGGTCGCCCACCCGCTGCCTGAAGGTCTCCAGTGACTCGATCCTCATGCCGCACGCTCCCCCGTCGCCTCGGGCACCGCGGAGCGCCAGTGCGCCATGGACTCGGTGACCTCGCGGGCGAGCTCCTCGGCCAGCGGGTGGCTGGGCGCACGGACGTCGCGCCGGCACAGCCCGAGCTGGTGCATGGCCTCCTTCACCACGGACACGTTGTTGGCCGAGGCGTCGCGGGCGCGCAGCTCCTCGAAGTGGCGGATCCGCCGCCAGACCCGTGCCGCGGCGACGTAGTCACCTCGCCGGAGCGCCTCCAGCATCTCCAGGGACACGGCCGGAGCGAGGTTGACCAGGCCGGAGGTGAAGGCCCGGGCCCCGGCCTGCCAGTAGGCGGGGGCGTAGGACTCCGCCAGGCCCGCGATCCACAACAGCCCGTCCTTCGCCTGGGCCTTGGTGGTGGCGAACACCACCGGATCGGGAACGGAGTACTTGAGCCCCACGACGTTCGGCGCCCGTTCCGCCAGGCGCGTGATGTGGGCGCCGGTGACCGCCCGCTTGGTGAGATAGGGCAGCACCCCGATGTCGGGTACGGCCGCCGCGACCGTGGCGTTGTACTCGACCCAGCCGTCCGCCGAGAGATACGGCAGGACGGGTTGGTGGATCATGACCGCGTCCGCGCCCGAGTCCCGGGCGAAGCGCGCGTCGGCGACGGCCGTCCCGAGGTCGAGCCCGACCCCGGCGATGACGGTCGTGGCGCTCTCGCGCGCCGACAGCACATACGTCAGCACATGGCGGCGCTCGTCCGGGGAGAGCGCGTAGAACTCGCCCGTGTTGCCATTGGGCGTCAGCACGGTGACTCCGTTGCGGATCAGCCGGGCCGTCAGCGCGGCGGTCAGGTCGCGGTCGACCGCGCCTTCCTCGTCGTAGGGGACGACAGGGATCCCGATGACCGTGCTCAGCCGCTCGACCAGGCGAGCCGGGTCCCAAGAGGCATTCACGAGGTGCTCCTTCCATGGTGTCCGGCGGACGCCGCGAGGGCGCCCCCCTCCGGCGCGACGGGCTTGATGCTCACCCAGAACAAATAGATCGCGGCGCTGACCAGGCAGCACACGGCCGCGCCGACCAGCGGGCCCACATACGAGCCGTTGCTGGTGGCCAGGAACAGCCCGATGGCGATGGGGCTGAGCAGATTGCCCACCTGGGAGCCGAAGTTCTGGAAGCCGGCCACCGCGCCGACGCGCTCCGACGAGCGCGCCACCTCGGCCGGCAGGCTCAGGATCGCCGCGCCGGCGAACGAGTGCGCCGAGCTGCTGATGGTGAGCACCACCATCAGCAGCAGATTGCTGTCGACGAACGGGGCGAAGCCGATGCAGGCGCTCAGGCCGAGCCCGGTGACGATCGGCACCTTGCGGGCCAGGTTCGGCGAGCGTCCGGACGCCAGCATCCGGTCGGACACGATGCCTCCGAGCACGGTGGAGCCGATCGCGATGAGCGACGGGATCCAGCCCACCATGCCGAAGTCCGCCTTGGAGAACCCGCGGTCGTCGAGCAGATAGCTGGGGTACCAGGTGAGGAAGAACGCCCCGGCGAGCGAGCGGAACACATAGCCGGTGGTCAGCGCCCACACCTGCGAGTCGCCCAGCAGCTCCCGCCACGGCACCTCGGCGTCGCCCGAGGCCGCGGCGTCCTTCGGGCCCTGATCGGACCGGATGTGCGCCAGTTCGGCCTCGGAAACCCGCGGGTGCTCCTCGGGATCGCGGTAGACGGCCAGCCAGCCCACCAGCCACAGCAGCCCGACGAGCCCGATGACGACGAAGGACAGCCGCCAGCCGCCGAACAGGGCCAGCGCCGTCACCACCGGGATCGACAGCGTCGTACCGATCTGCTGGCCCATGTCGAACAGGCTCGACGCGAAGGCCCGCTCCTTGCGCGGAAACCACCGCGAGACGACCTTGATGTTCGCCGGCTGCACCGGCGCCTCACCGATGCCGAGGCCGAGACGGAACACGATGACCGATCCGACGCCCCGCGCGAAGAACATCAGCGCGGTCCAGATCGACCACCAGCCGACCGCGATGGGGTAGATGACCCTCGGCCCGAACCGGTCGAGCAGCCAGCCGGAGGGAATCTGGAACAGCGCGTACGTCCAGAAGAACGCCGACAGCATCACGCCCTGCACCGCAGAGCTGATGTGGAACTCCTTCGACATATACGGCATGGCCACGCTCAGCGCGGCACGGTCGAGATAGGCGATCGTCAGTCCGAGCGCCGAGAAACCGACGATCGTCCACCGCATTCTGCTGCGCTGCCGGGCCGGTGATCTCCCGGTCTTGGACGTGGACAGGCTGGAAAGGGGCACCATCGCTCCCGAAGTTGGATAGGCTCCCCCAAGAGGGAGCATCGGAACTCTCTGACGCGGCCCGGGATCTTGGCGGTGAACGGGCCGCGTTTCTCATTCGTCAGTGCATCCGCGGCTGTTTTCTGATCAGTCCGCGTGGCTGCCCATCGAGGCGCCTGGCTTATGCCGCTAACGGATACCCGGGCTCGGGAAGCGGCCGGGCGGCCACGGCCGTGGCGCGCGCCGACGCATGAGGCGACCCCCATGAGCACACAACGGTCACTGTCCCCCCAATCCCGGCATAACGCGTCTCGTATATGACGTACGATGCATGACGCGATGAAGGTAGGAGGGGCGCAAGAGATTCGTCAACGCTTCTGACAAAACCCGGTCTTGGCGAGCCGCTCGACGTGGCCGGCCCGCCCGCCGGATCAGCGTGCGTCGCGCAGGCGCAGCTCAACGACCGCGGGGCCCACAGCCGTCGGCTCGGGAAGGCGCACCTCGAGACGTCCGGCAACCGCCGCCACCTCGACCGGCGTCCCGTCGGTCAGGCGGGCCGAGGAGAGGTCGAAGGCGTCGGCGTCGGCGCCGATCGCCACCGTTCCGCGCGCGTCGATCACCGCGTGCGTGAGATGTCCGGAGCGGGTCCAGCGCACCCACGGATCATCGCCGGGGCGCGCCAGGCCCTGCCCCAGGGGGGTGGTGCCGAAGACCGCCGGAGCGCCCGTGTCCATCCAGTCGGCCAGGTACTCCAGGGTCCTTCGCTGAAGCTCCGGGACGCGCCCCGCGGCGTCCGGGCCGACGTTGATCAGTAGGTTGCCGCCGCGGGAAACGGTGTCGAGCAGATGGCGGATCAGCCCGGGGCCGTCGAGGCTGACGGTGGCGTCCTCGGCCTGGTTGTAGCCGAAGGACAGGCCGATGCCCCGGGTGTTCTCCCACACTCCGGCGCTCTCGTTCTCCGTCCCGCTCTGGTACTCACTCGTGCGGAAGTCCCAGTGCGTCTCGCCCCACCGGTCGTTGACGACCCCTTCGGGGACCCGCTCGTAGTAGTGGGAGAACAGCCCGGCGAGCCCGTCGGGGCCGTCGTGTTTGCCCGCGTCCGGCCAGTCGATGTCGTTCCACAGCAGGTCCGGGCGGTAGCGGTCGACGAGATCCCGCACATGCCGGTAGGCGTAGGCGGCGTACGTGGCGTCGTTGGGCCGGTCCTCGAACACCGAGCGCTGGGTGTCATGCGGGGGAAAGTCGCTGACATGCCAGTCGAGGCCCCCGGAGTAGTAGACGCCGAACCGCATACCGGCCTTTCTCGCCGCCCGCTCGAACTCGGCGACGAGATCGCGCTTGGGGCCGCGGCGCACGGTGTTGCGGGTGCCGGTACCGGGGGCGTCCCACAGCGCGATGCCGTCGTGGTGCTTGGTCGTCGGGATGACATAGCGGGCGCCGGCCCGCCGGAAGAGCCCCACCATCTCCTCGGCGTCGAACGCCTGGGCCTGCCACATGTCGAGGAAGTCGTCGTAGGGCGCTCCCCCGTAGGTCTCGCGGTGGTGGCGCTGGGCCGGACTGCCGTCGAGACGGATGGTGTTGCCGTACCACTCCGCGTAGGCGCAGTGCCGGAACCACGCCGCCTCGTCGACCTCGCCGAGCTGGCCGACGGGCTCCGCCCAGGCGGGGACGGAGTAGGCACCCCAGTGCACGAAGATCCCCAACTTGGCATCGGTGTACCAGGCGGGCACCTGCCGCACGAAGCGGTCCCAGGGCGCGATACGGGGCGGCGAGGACTGAAAATCTGTCACGTTTCTCGGTTCCATTCGGTTGGCACGATCCTTTTGAAAGGACTCAGAGCCCTGCAAAGGTTCGACGCACCATCTTGACAGAGGTCAGTCACGACAATAGCTTCTCCCCGCCAAGGTCCTTCAAAACGTTTCAATTCACTGAAGGAGCAACCATGCGGCTCGGAAGTATCCACTGGGGCAGACGGATGGCCGCCGCGGCGCTGGGGGTGGCCGTCGTCGCCACCACGGCCGGGTGTGGCGGTGGAACCGGTGGCGATGACAAGGTCACACTGCACTTCACCTGGTGGGGAAACGCGGACCGGGCGGAGATCACCCAGAAAGTGATCGACCTGTTCGAGGCCGAAAACCCCAAAATCAAGATCGAGACCTCGTATTCCGAGTTCGACGCGTACTGGGAGAAGATGGCGACCCAGTTCGCCGGGGGTGGCGGCCCCGACATCCTGACGATGGATTACCGGTATATACGCGAGTACGCCGACCGTAATGTGCTCGCCGAGATCAACGGCGTGAACACCACGAAGATGAGCCCCAACCTGCTCAGCTCCGGCAGGATCGACGGCAGGACCTATGCGATCCCGGTGGGCCAGACCACCCAGGCGCTGCTGTACGACCCCAAGGTGTGGAAGTCGGCCGGCGAGCACGCCCCCGAGGACGGCTGGACCTGGTCCGACCTGGAGGCCGGCGCGGCCGAGGTGAGCGAGGCGAGCGGCGGCAAGGTGCGCGGGGTGACCAGCTTCGGGCAGATCGAGGACTGGTTCGAGGTGTGGCTGCGGCAGCAGGGGAAGACCCTCTACACCGACGACGGCAAGCTCGGCTACACCGCCGCCGACCTCGCCGCGTACTGGAAGCTGGCGGAGCGGCTCCGCACCTCGGGCGCCGCGACCCAGGCCGCCGAGACCACGAAGATGGACGGCTCACAGGCCAACTCGCCGCTGGTCAAGAAGACCTCCGCCGCCGAGTTCAACTACGACTCCGGCCTGACCGCCGCGTCCTGGGAGATCTACGGCCGGCCGCTCAAGCTGAGCACGTTTCCGTCGAGCGGCAGTGAACTGGGCCAGTACGCCAAGCCGTCCATGCTGATGTCGATCACCAGGCGGTCGAAACACCCCAAGGAGGCCGCGAAGTTCGTCGACTTCCTGCTCAATGACACCAAGGCCGGGACCATCCAGTCCACCTCGCGCGGCATGCCCGCCAACTCGGATGTGCGCGCCGCCGTCGGCAAGAGCCTGACCGGCCCGCCCCGCCTGGCCTATGACTTCGAGACCGCGCTGCTGCCGAAGCTGACCGCCGCCCCTCCCCCGCCGCCCAAGGGCGCGGGTGCCGTCAAGGCCGCCCTCCAGCGCGTCTACGACGACGTGATGTTCGAGCGCTCCACCCCGGAGAAGGCCGCCGGGGAATTCATCAAAGAAGCCGAGCAAGCCATCAACCGGTGACACCACGGCTTGCCGGGCCCGCCACCCGGGCCCGGCAAGCCCCATGGACACGCCAGGAGCACAAAGGAGCGCTAAGGAGTACTGCTGATGGCACAACAGGCCCTGAAGCGGGGGGCGGTGGCGGCCTCGGCCGCTCCGGGCCCCAGGGCGGCGAAGGCGCCGCCCGGCGGTGGCGGGCGGAGACACCGCTACGGCGAGCGGCCCGGCATCGCGTATCTCTTTCTCTCGCCCTGGGTGCTGGGCGCGCTGCTGCTCACCCTCGGCCCGATGCTCTACTCGCTCTATCTGTCGTTCACCGCATACGACCTGTTCACCTCGCCCCGCTGGATCGGCCTGGAGAACTACCGGCGGCTGTTCACCGATGACGACCGCTTTCTCACCTCGGTGTGGGTGACCCTGAAGTACGTCCTGATCGCCACCCCGCTCAAGCTCGGCGCCGCGCTCGGCGTCGCACTGCTGCTCAACCGGACCAGCCGGGCCCAGGGGTTCTACCGCGCCGCCTTCTACGCCCCGTCGCTGCTGGGCGCGAGCGTCGCGGTGGCCCTCGTCTGGCGGGTGATCTTCGACAACGGCGGCCCCGTCGACAAGGCGGCCTCGGCCTTCGGGCTGCACGCGGGCGGCTGGACGACGGATCCGCAGTACGCCCTGCTGGCCATCGTGCTGCTCACGGTGTGGCAGTTCGGCGCGCCGATGGTCATCTTCCTGGCCGGTCTGAAGCAGATCCCCCGCAGTCTCTACGACGCGGCGGCGGTGGACGGGGCGGGGTGGTGGCGCTCCTTCCGCTCCATCACCGTGCCGATGCTGTCACCGGTGATCCTGTTCAACCTGGTGCTCGAGACCATCCACTCGTTCCAGGCCTTCACCTCGGCGTTCGTGGTCAGCGGCGGGCGCGGGGGGCCCAGCGACTCGACCCTGTTCTACACGCTCTATCTGTACCAGTCCGGGTTTGTGGAGTACCGCATGGGTTACGCCTCGGCCATGGCCTGGCTGCTGCTGATCGCGATCGCCGTCGTCACCGCGGTCCTCTTCCGCACCTCTCGGGCCTGGGTCTTCTACTCCGGCGGGGAGGAGAGGTGAGCATGACGACCGCCCGCGCGCCGCGGGCCGCGAGGATCTGGCGCCGAACGCTCTGGCATCTGGTCTGCGCGGCGCTGCTGGCGCTGCTGCTGTATCCGGTGCTGTGGCTGATCTCGATGTCCTTCAAGCCGGCCGAGGAGATCGTCTCCAGCCTCGCCCTGCTGCCGAGGAAACTCGTCCTCGGCAACTACACCGAGGCGCTGAAGGGCTCGGGCGGGGTCAGCGTATGGACCTTCTTCGGCAACTCGCTCACCGTGGCGCTGCTGTGTGTGCTGGGAAACGTGATCTCCTGCGCGCTTGCCGCCTACGCCTTCGCCCGGATGCGGTTCCGGATGCGCGGGCCGCTGTTCGCCTTCATGATCGCGACGCTGATGCTGCCCGCACACGTGGTGCTCATCCCGCAGTACACCATCTTCAACCATCTGGGCCTGGTGAACACCTTCGTGCCGCTGGTGCTGCCGAAGTTCCTGGCCACCGACGCCTTCTTCGTGTTCCTGATGGTGCAGTTCATGCGCAATCTGCCGGACGAGCTCGGCCAGGCCGCGCGCATCGACGGCTGCGGCCCGATCCGCGCCTTCACCATGATCTTCCTGCCGCTGTCGAAGCCCGCCCTGGTCACCACAGCGATCTTCACCTTCATCTGGACCTGGAACGACTTCCTGTCCCAGCTGATCTACCTCAACGATCCGGACAAGTACACGCTGCCGCTCGCCCTGCGCCTGTTCATCGACCAGACCAGCGAGAGTTCCTACGGCCCGATGTTCGCCATGTCGGTGCTCACCCTGCTCCCCATCGGCCTGTTCTTCCTGGCCTTTCAGCGACTTCTGGTGGAGGGCGTCAGCACCTCCGGAATGGGCGGCGCATGAGCACATCGTCAACCCGGGCCACGGTGGACGGCCGGTTCGGGCTGTTCGCGGATGTGCTGCTGCTCGGGGTGTTCACCGCGGTGGCGTCGGTCGGCGTGATCACCGCGTTCCCCGCCTTCGCCGCGGCCTGCGCTCTGCTGCGGGAGCGGGTCGCGGGCGGGCCCGGGGTGGGGGTGCGCCCCTATCTGGTCCGCCTGGCCCAGGCGTTGCGCGCCGGACCGGCCGGCCTGCTGATCCCGCCTGCGGTCGCGGCGGTGCTGGCCGTGGACGCCCTGGCCATCGCGGCCGGGGCGCCCGGCCGTCCGGTGCTCGCCACGGCGCTGGCCGTCGCCCTGCTCGCCGCGGTGCTGCTCGGTCTGCGCGCCGCCGGTGGGTGGCGGCCCGGGCTGCGCTGGGGCGCCGTACTGCGTGGAGCCGCGCGCCAGGTCGGCCGCCGTGACCTGGGCGGCGACGCGCTGCTGCTGGTCGCGGTCGGCACCGCGGTCGCGGTGGTGACGCTGCTGCCGATCACGGCGCTGCTGCTCGCCGGGCCGCTGGCCGCCGCCACCGTCGCCGTCGACGCGAGGAGTGTCAGCGCAGTTCGAGCCGGATGGCGTCGTAGGCCGCCGTGTTGACCATCTCCGGACCGGTGTCCTCGTTGATCGTCAGCGTGATCTCGTTCTCGCCGCGCCGCAGCACCGCGGCGTCGAAGGAGAAGATCCGCCGGAAGTAGCCGCCGGAGCAACCGGATCGGTAGGTCGCGCCGCGGGAATCGTCCGGTTCGAACCTCCAGACCGTTTTCTCGTCATTGACGCTGATGGTGAGATGGGTGGGCCCGCTGGGCACACTGCGGGCGGTGTCCAGCGACCAGGCGGCCAGCGCCACCGTCAGCGTCGCGGTCCGCCCGGCGCGCGGCGCCTCGTCCAGGTCGAACAGGATCCGCCACGGCGCCTGCCGCACCCCGTCGATCTGCTGGAACTGCAGGTAGTTCCAGTCCCGCGCGGGCGAACTCCGGCCGACGCGATAGACCACGCCCTCCGGGAAGTCCTGCGGATAGAATGACCAGGTGCCCCACTGCTGATACTCCGGACCGCGGCGGTACTCCACCGATGTGCGGTCGGGCGTGCCGATCTGGAACACGGTGCGCCCGTGGCGCAGCGGCGTCCAGCGCAGCGTACCCAGCCGGACCGTGCCGCCACTGGGCACCACCACGTCGTCGCGCACATACTCGCCCCAGACCCCGGGCTTGTACACGGTCAGCCGATAGGTGCCGGGGCGCACATCGCGCAGGGTGAACCCGCCATCGGCATGGGTATCGGTCCAGTACGCGTAGCCGAGGGCGGTGCGTTGCATGTCCACCCCGTTGTCCGACAGCACCGCCACCGCACCGCGCAGCCGTGACTCGCCCTGCGCCACCACCCTGCCGTGCACGGTGGCGCGCTCGGTGGACGGTGTCCACCCGGGCAGCGCCACCCGGTCGTAGAACGCCGCGTGCGCCTTCTCGTCCGCGTACCGCAGTGCGTCGGCGCGCAGGGCGGCCGGGTCGTCGCCGGTGTTGAAGTGCACGTAGTACGGTCCGTACGTCTTCTGCCACTCCTGGCCCGCGGCCACCCGGACGGGCGGGAAGCCGTAGTGGGCGCCGTGCGGTTCGACCAGCAGCACCGGCCTGCTGTCGGTCTGGTGCAGGGTGAGGTCATGCCGGGTGGGTCCGCCGCTGAACGCGTCCCGGTGCGCGGTCACCGCCCAGATGCCGAACCCCTTGCCGTAGAGACCGTGCACGGCGTGGTCCTTGATGTAGGTGCCCCAGTCGTACTTGGTGTAGTAGCGCTTGGGGTACGCCGATCCGAGCCCCGCCAGGTCGTAGGTGGCGTCCATGACCACGGTGGCCGCCTTCAGCTCCTCCGGGGTCGGCATCCGGGCGGCGCTCTCGCGCCAGGCGACCCCGCCGATGCCGTCGTCCTCGACCGAGGCGTGGGTGAACAGCTCCTTGTCCAGGTAGAACACATAGCGGTGCTGCTCGGACGAGAAGCCGTGCAGCTCGGCGGTGTGGTGGAACGTGGTGGCCAGGTGGATGCCCGGCTCTCCGGCCCGGACGATGTGGTGCCGCTCCAGCCAGAACGGCCCCCCGTTGGTGGGGCTGTAGCGGAAGGCGATGTCGACGAAGTCCTCGCCCCGGCGGATCTCATAGGTGTTCTGCGGGGGCGGCAGCGGAAGCGGGTCGCCCACACGGGCGTTGTTCATGTCGAAGTTGCCGCGGCCACCGCTGCCGAGCAGTTCCTGGCCGAGATACTTGAGCGAAGTGGCACGGGCCGCGCTCACCTTGCTGACGGTGAGCTGGACCGGCCCGTTGTCGACGGTGATGTCGGTGTCGGTCTCGACCACGCCGAGCGCTTCATCCGCCATAGCGATGCCGTCGGTGATCCCGTTCCCCGCGATCGGCAGCGCGGCGCCGATCGCTGCCGCCACGCCGAACTGGTGAAATCGCCTGCGATCGAGCATGAACACTCCTTTGTGTTCCCGTGTCATCACAACAGGCCGACCACAAACGATACGCATGAAACGTTTCAATAGTTCGTTTCAATAACTTTAGGCGTGTTGGCCACGCCATGTCAATATCCCCGATATCCCGTCGGCTGCCGATTACTTCAGCTGGACCTCGTCATAGCGTCCCACCACGACTCTCGCCTGGTTCTCCAGGCTCTCCGAACCGGCCAGCCAGTAGTTTCCGTGCCCCTTGGTGTCGGTGGTCATCTGCTTGGCGCCGAAGATGGGGTCGTTCGGGGTGATGTACTGCGTCAGACCCTCGCGGTGGCCATGGGTGGGCGCCCCCAGCCTGGGGACGGGGTCGTCCTGCGCCCTCTGGTTCCACACATGCCCCGGGGGCACGTCCAGGTCCTCGGCCCGCCCCACCTGTACGCCGGGGCTGCCGCTGAACATCACGTCGTCCGCCTCCAGGGTGCCCTGTCGGGCGGCGGAGCCCACCAGCACGGACCCATAGCTGTGCGCCTGCACCGACAGATGGTCATCGGCCGACGGGTCATGGGACGTGTGCAGCCCCGCCAGGAAGTCGTTGAAATCCCCCGCCCCCCGGTCGGCGTATCTGTTCAGCGCGCCCTCCGGGAAGAGGTTCTGCGGAGCGTCGTAACCGTTCCAGGTGATCGTCGAGACCTTGGGCTCCCCCGGCATCGCACTGGCCGCCTGCCAGAGATTGGTGCCCGCGACCATGGGTGTGTAGAGGCCGCTGAGCCTGCTCTTGGTACCGCCGACCATCACGACGGTGTGATCGGCCGTGTCCGGATTGCCGTTCGCGATGATGGCGCGACCGTTGTTCTCCGGGTCGAAATCCAGCAGATACGCCGGCGGCAACCCGTCGCCGGTCGGTTTGTAATCGGCAGGCCTCTTGGTCGGGTACGGATCGACCTTTCCCGTGGAGTCGAAGCGCATCTGAATGCGCATCATTCCGTCGAGCGCCCCCTCCAGATGCTTCTTGCGGTTGTACCACTCGGTCCACTTCGGATTGGGGACCATGGACCGGCCGGCCAGGAGCTGCCTCGGCTTCGGCTCGGGCGGCAGATTGTCCAGCTCGGTCTGGTACTTCGCCCGCTGCTCGTTGAACCAGACGCGGTTCGCCTCGTCGCGGTCCTCGACGGGAAGGCCGTCCAGCTTGCCCACGCCCGCCGGATACAGGGAGATGTACTCCGTCTGCTCCTCTTTGGACAGGCTCTTCCACCAGGCCGCGTTGTCCTTCGGTGACTTGTCCTTCGGGATATCCCGCAGATAGTCGCCGACGGTCTTCTTGACCGCCCCGCGGTCCGCGTCGGCGTCGGTCCAGTCCTCCTTGGTGACCGACAGATCCGCCACCGTGATCAGTTTGCCCAGCGTCTTCGCGTACTTGCCGTCCGCCACGGCCGCGTCCTTCAGCGCGTCACCGATCCGGTCGGCGAACCCCTGCGCCTGTTCCTTGGGTGTCGTGATGACGAACGGTGTCCGGCCGTTCCCCGCCGGCTCGTACTCCTGGCCCGGCAGCAGCACCAGCGGGGGCGTGTACTGCACCGAACCGTCTTCCTTGACGGTCATCCCCGCATCCAGGGCGTCCTGTACGGCGTTGTGCAACTTCGTCTTCGCCGCCCGCAACTCCGCCGCCAGCCCGTTCAGGGCCGTGAGCACCAGCGCGCACTCCACCTGCATGTAGTGGAAGTTCTCGCTCAGCCGCTCCAGCCGGCCCAGCGCCGAGCCGACGCCCTGGCCCTTCAGGGCCCCGCGGAGCTTCGCGTTGATCTCATTGTCCAGCCGGTCCTTGGACGCGCTCGCATTGCTGCTGACCTTGTGCCAGCCGTCCGCCGCCTCCTCGAACTGGGCCGGGTCGAGCGCCCTCAACTGCGCGAAAGTCACCATGACGCCCGTCACCAACTCCCCGTAGAGCCGCCCCGCGGGGAAAGCGGCTTCGTACGCCAGGCCAATCCCGAGTCCCCCAACACCACATTCCTCCACCCGCTGTGCCATGTTCCGCACGGCCGATCAAGGAAGGAAGGTAACAGAGCGAGGGGCCGATCCGCCGTGGTCCGCTTCGAGCAGCTGATCGACGCACCGCGCACACGAACGAGGCATGCCGGATCCGGACGCCGTCTGATTCATGTGTGAATCGCCTCCGACAAGCGGATCGTGCCTCTACGCTAATCGCTCGCGACGATGGGTATGCCGAATAGGCGCGATACCAGGGGGCGCGCTTGTCGGGTGCGAGGGGGGACGCACGTGTCGGAGCGATTTCCGGAAAGCCGGGCCCGGCGCCGGGTACTGGGGGAGATGGTGAATGTCTTGGGAGCCTCAGCGGCGCTGGCCGATGCCCGGGGGCGGCACCAATGGCGGCGAGAGCTGTCCGAGGCGTTGGACGGACTGGAACTGGAGCCGTATCCAACCCCCCATCAGGAGTTCTTCGAGGCGGTGCGCGCCTGCGGCGACCTTCCGGGAGGCATGGAGGCGCTCTTGGAGATCACCGGGTTTGTGGCCCCGGCGCTCACCCACCGGCTGCGGCCCCTGCTCGACGAGTGGAACGCGGCCGATCTGTACCGGGGGCGTGACTGGTCGGCGCTGCGGCAGGCGCTCGACGTCGGAATCCCCGAGCTGCACGCGATCGTCGCCGAGGTATGCGGGGACCGGTTTCGTCTCCCCGCCCACTGCACCACCGCCTGGCACACCTTCCTCCATCTGGCCTGCCGCAACACCCGGCCCGGAGGCCTGCCGCCCAGTATGGAGCTGCTGGAGCGGCTCGCCCTCTGCGCCGACCTGGCCTCCTCGGTGGGCGAGTTGTACGCCTGGAATGATCACTTCGCCCATGAATGGGGGGTCGCGGACGACGACGAAGGGCTGATCGCGACGCGCGCGGGCCTGGCCGGCGGCCGTACCGGCGATGTCCTGCCCCGGGTCGGCCGAAGCACGGTCGACGGGCCCGATGCCGAGCCGGAGCGCCCGGTGATCAAGCTGTTCGTCAAGGTGGCGCCGGATCTGACCCCGGTGGACGCCAAGGGCAGAAGACAGGGGCGCAGAGAGGCGCGTTACCGGCTGGCGGCCCGGGTGCGCTACGCCGAGTCCTCCTGGCTGCACCAGGAGCCGGAGGGCGACCCCCGCGAGCTGGTGACGCGCAGCAGGGTCCCCGTCGCCGTCGCGGAGCTGCTGACCCGGATGGCGGAGCTGTGGCAGTCGCGCTCCGAGGAAGTGGTGTTGGAGTTCTTTTTACCCACCGAGCTGCTGAACGAGCCCGTGGAGTGGTGGAATCGGAACCCACAACTAGGCTATGCGAACCCGATCTTGAGCAAGTATCACGAGATATTCATCCACAGTTTGGAGCGAGTGCAGCGACGCGAGCTCCATCATGCCTGGCGCATGCGCTGGGCCCGGTGGAAGAGTCGGCCCGGCCAGGCAGACGTCCACTGGTGCGACGCCGAGGGGCGCTCGTCCGACGAGCACCTGGCTCTGCTGGACGCGCAGATCGGGCGACGGGACGAGGTGGTGGCGATGGTGCTCAGCGAGCCACCGAGGCCCAGGAGCGGGGTGGGGCTGCGCGAGCTGCGGCTGGGGCTCGACCTCGGGGTTCCCGTGCTGATCCACCACCGTGAGGACAGCGCGTCGGAGACCTTCCGCAGCGTCGTGCGTGAAGGACTGGCCGAGGACGGTCTGTCAAAGCTTCCCGAGCGTACGAGACAGTGGAAGAGCGACTGCGCCGCAGGCGGAATCGGTTCGCGGGAAGACCCGGTCAGGGATCTCAGCGTGATCTGGGACAACCCCGAACTGCTCCTCGACGGTGGGCCGTGTGCTCCCGCCACCTTCGTAGGGGGGATCGATTGAACACGCCCGAGAGCAGCAGCGGAGGGGCGGAGGTTCCGGCCGCGACGAGCGCACTCCCGTACCAGGGGACGGGCGCGGTGCCGCCCGATGCCCCGTACGAGGAACGCCAGTGGCCGGAGGGGCCGCGCTGGCGGACCTTCGTCGGCGGCCCCTGTCTGCCGCAGCCGCCCGACGACGACGAGGCCGACCGGCGGCTGGGCCCGGACGGCGCAGTGCGCAGCCCGTCGGCGGAGGAGGTCCGCCTGGTCAACGCCGCGATCCTGCTGCGGCGTCCGCTGCTCGTCACCGGCCGGCCCGGTGTCGGCAAGTCCACCCTGGCCTATCGCATCGCCCGTGAGCTGAGGCTGGGCCGGGTGCTCCAGTGGCCGGTCACCTCCCGGACGACCCTGGCCTCGGGGCTGTTCGAATACGATGTGATCGGGCGCGCCCAGGCCGGCCAGGCCTGGTACGCGGCACGGCAGCACAGCCGTCCGGCGGACGGCTCCGACGAGGGGTCCACGGCCTCATGCGGCGAGGACCGCGTGGACATCGGCGAGTTCATCCAGATCGGCCCGCTCGGCACCGCGCTGCTCCCCCATCGATTACCGCGGGTCCTGCTCATCGACGAACTCGACAAGGGCGACGCCGACCTCCCGAACGACCTGCTCACGCTCTTCGAGGACGGCTGGTACACCGTGCCACCACTCGTGCGGGTGAAGCGCCGGTCCCCCGAAGTGACCGTCCACACCGCGGATCCGGGCAGAACCGCACCCATCGTGGACGGTATTGTCACAGCGCGGTCATTCCCCATCGTCATCATGACCTCCAACGGGGAGCGCGAGTTCCCGGAGGCGTTTATGCGCCGCTGTCTCCGATTCGATATACCGGACCCTGGCCCGGAGGCACTGGGCGAGCTGGTCGCCGCTCACTTCGCAGACCAGTTGGGGGACATGCACGACAGGCTGGTCCGGGACTTCATGACGCGCAGCGAGCAGGTGCACGGCCTGGCGGCCGACCAGTTGCTGAACGCCGCCCATCTGGCGACCTCCGGCGCGTATACGCCTGCCGAGGGTGACGGCGCCGAGTGGCAGGCCCTCCTCGGCGCGATCTGGCATCCCCTGAGTACGGACGTACGCGCCGACGGGGCGGAACCGAGTGCCTGAACGTCCGTCGGTTCCCGAGGGATCCGGGGCGGATGGCGCGGCCGAGGGCCCTGCCACCTCCCCGGACCACGGACGTCTGCACGTCGGCGGGTTGCGGTGGTGGGAGGTGGCGGACGCGCTGTGGCTGGCCCGTCACCACCCGGAGCTGGCCGGGCCGCGGCAACCCGATGTCTCCCCGGAATCCGCCGAGTCACCGTCCGAGGAGTCACCGACCGGCGAGTTACCCACTCCCGGGGAGCAGCGGGCCGCCGCGCCGCAACCGGAGCCCTCGGTCCCGGAGCCGGACGCCGCGCCGTCGGCCCCGGCGGGTACGGCGTCGCCGACGGCCGACGGCGGCGAAGCACACGAACACCCGTTACCGGACCGCCTCCCACCGCCCGGGCCGCCGCGAACCCCCGCGGTCCGGACCCATGACCACGCCGCCAGGCGTCGGCCCTCGCCCCGGGCCAGGGTGGCGGACGACCTCCACACGGCCCGGGTGGGAGACGCGTTACGCCCCCTCCGCGAGCGGATCCGTTCGGCGCGCCTCCAGGAGCTGGACGAGGAGGCGACCGCCGAGCGGCTGGCCGAGGCCCCCGGGCTGCCCCCAGCGATGGGCCCGGGCAGCGAGCGCCGCTGGGACGCGGTGCTGGTGGTGGACGCGGGCCCGCATATGACGCTCTGGGCCGCACTGGCCCGGCGCTTCATGGCGACGCTGCGCCGCCACGGCGGCTTCCGCGATCTGCGGCTGCGCTTCCTGGACACCCACTCCGACCACCCGGGCGGGGTCTCTCTGCGCGGCCCGAACCGCCGGTCGAGACCCCAGCCGCCGAGGAGTCTGGCCGATCCCACCGGGCGCCGGATCGTGCTCGTCCTCACCGACGGCCTCGGCCCCGCCTGGCGCGCGGGTGCCGTGCAGGAGGCGCTGGCCGTATGGGGCCGGCATCAGCCCGTGGCCGTACTCCAGACGCTGCCGCAGCGGTTGTGGCACCGCACGGCCCTCGACCCGCGGCGGGTCCGGCTGCGCGCCTCCGGCCCCTGGGCCGGGAGCGCCCGGGTGGACTGGGAGTTCACCGAGCCCTCCATCGCGGCACCCGCCGCGGAGGCGAGCGGCCGTCGGCGCCCGGTCCCCGTGCCCGTCCTGGAGGTCGCCGACGAGTGGATCGCCCCCTGGGCCCGCTTCATCGCCGGTGACGGGCCGCGCTGGACCGAGGTGGCGGCCCTCCTCGTGCCCCCGTGCCGGCCCGATCCCCCCGCCCCATGGCCGGAGCGACCCAGGACCGCCGGCGGCGCCGCGGAGCGCGTCGCGCGCTTCCGGGTGTGGGCCTCGCCGGAGGCGTTCTCCCTCGCCACCCGGCTGGCCGCGGTCCCGCTCGACCTTCCCGTCATGTACGCCGTTCAGCGCCGCACCCTGCCCCGAACGGGCCCGGCCCATCTGGCTGAATTCTTTATGAGCGATCTCGTCGAGCCCATGCCGGCGAGCGGCGGGAACTCCTTTCTCTTCGGCCGTGGAGTGCGCGAGGAACTGCTCGCCTCCAGCACCCGGCAGGCGACGGAAATGGCGTCCAGGATCGCCGCGGAGGTCCTGGCGCCGCACAGCGGCGCGGCTCGTGAGCTGCTCATCCACCTCAGCGGCGGGGAGGTTCCGAGAGAGCCCGAGGTCACCGGGGAGAACCTGCGCTTCCGGGAAATCGAGCACACCGTCCTGGAGGCCCTGTCCGGGCCCCATTTGCGCCGCGCCCGGCGCATTCAGCGAGTCATCCGCACCGGCCGCACGTCATCGGATCAGAAGATTGACCCAACGGCGCGCGAAGAGAGCAACCCCGCCGCACACAACGAAAGCCCTGCCACAGTGAATATTCCAGGAATGCCCGAGACGCCCGTCCCCTCGCAGCAGGGAGGTGTGGGCGGCGAAGGCGCACTTCGAGGAGGTACGATTTTGACCGCGGTTTCCCAGGGGGCGACGACGCCGGAATCGGGCGCGCCGCTCGATCGAGGCTCTTCCGGGCCGTCGACGCGGCCCGCCATTTGGGGAAACATGCCGCCGCGGAACCTTGTCTTCACCGGGCGCGAGGAATTGCTCGAGCGCTTGGAACGTGACCTCGGTGACGGCCCGACCGCGGTGCTTCCGCACGCGCTGCACGGCATGGGCGGTGTCGGAAAGTCCCAACTGGCCCTGGAATATGTATATCGACACGCCTCACGGTACGACGTCGTCTGGTGGATTCCGGCCGAGCGGCCCACCCAGATCGCCCAGGCACTGGTGGAACTCGCCCAGCGGCTGCGCCTGCCGGTGACCAGCGAGGCCATTACCGCGGTGCCCGCGGTCCTGGAGGCGCTGCGCACCGGAAACCCCTATGGCAACTGGCTGCTGGTGTTCGACAACGCGGAAAGTCCCGAATCAGTGCAGGAATTCTTCCCGAGCAGCCCGGAGGGCGGCCCCTCCGGATCTATTCTGGTCACCTCCCGGAATCCGCAGTGGAACACGCTGGCCCATCCGCTGGAGGTGGATGTGTTCGAACGCTCCGAGAGCATTCAGCTCCTCCAGCGCCGCAACCCCGACCTCCCCGAGGAGGAGGCGGACCAGCTCGCGGAGGTGCTCGGCGATCTGCCGCTGGCGGTCGAGCAGGCGTCGGCCTGGCGGGCCGAGACCGGCATGCCGGCGGCGGAGTATCTGCGGCTGTTCGAGGAGAAGCGGGCCGAGCTGATGTCGGTGTCGCCGCCGACCCAGTACGAACAGACGGTGGCCACCGCCTGGAATGTCTCGCTGGACCACCTGGCGAGCAAGAACCCGGCTGCGCTGCAACTTCTCCAGATCTGCGCCTACTTCGCCTCCGAGCCGGTGGCCCGGTCGCTGTTCTCCGGCGCCGCCGTCGAGCCCATCGCCCCGGACCTGGACCGGGCGCTGACCGACCCGCTACGGCTGGGCCGCGCCATCCGGGAGATCAACCGCTACTCCCTGGCCAAGATCGACCACCGCAACAACTCCATCCAGATGCACCGTCTGGTGCAGGCCGTGCTGATCGCCCGGATGACCGAGGAGCAGCGCGAGCGCATGCGGCAGGGCGCGCATATGCTGCTGGCCGCCAACGCCCCCCGCGATCCCCGCGACCCCGAGCACTGGGGGCGGTTCGCCGACCTCTATCCGCATGTGGTGGTCTCGAAGGCCGTCGAGTCGGACTCCCGCAACGCGCGGCAGATGATCATCAATCTCGCGCAGTACCTCTACTTCTGGGGCGACCACGAGGCCGCGCGCGACTTCGGCCAGCAGGCGTACGACGTCTGGAAGGACAAGTACGGGGAGGGCGACCAGCACACCCTGCTGCTCTGCCGGGATCTGTGGTTCGTGCTGTGGCGGATGGGCCGCTACCAGGAGGCCGCGGCACTGAGCGAGCGCATGCGGGCAGAGGTGCGGGGCCTCGGTCCCGACGCGGAGGAGGAACTGCTCTCCATCCTCGGTCAGGTGGCCGCCGACCGCCGAGCCCGGGGCGACTTCCGGGGATCGTTGGAGATCGCCGAGGAGGTGTACGAGCGGGCCGTGCGGGCGTACGGCGACGAGGACCCGCTGACGCTGATCCACTCCCACAACCTGGCCGTCGCCCTGCGGACTTCCGGCCAATTCCTACGCGCCCGGGAGGTCGACCAGGAGACCTATCGGCGCACCATGCTGCTCTACGGGGAGGAGGCCTACGACAGCCTGCTCTCGGAGATGGGGCTGGCGGTCGACCGTCGGGAAGCGGGCGAATACGCCCTGTCAGCACGGATGTTCGAGGAACTGGTCGACAAGTTCCGCAGGGTCTTCGGCGAGATGAACCCGAACACCCTGCGCACCGTGGGGCGGCTGGCGGTGTCCCGGCGGAAGGCGGGAGACCACCCCGGAGCGCTCGAGCTCAGCAGGCCCGTTCGCAAGGCCCTCACCGAGCGATACGGCGTACGGAGTCCGGATTCCCTGATCGCCTCCCTCAACCTCTCCGTCGATCTGCGACAGTCCGGTGTCCTCGACGAGGCCATGCGGCTGGGGCAGTCGACCAGAGAACGGTACGAAGAGGTCTTCGGAGAGGACCACCCGGACACCGCGGCGGCCGATGTGGACCTGGCCATCACGCTGCGGCTGCTCAACGAGGTCGATACCGCTCGTGCCCTCAACGAATCGGCGCTCAGGCGGGCCCGCGAGGCCCTTGGCGACACTCACCCCTATGTGTTGATCGCCTCCGCCAACCTGGCCAGTGACATGTTCGCGCAGGGCGACGCCGTCGCGGCCGCCGAACTCGACCGCGCCAACCTCGAAGTGATCAAGAGCACCCTGGGCGCGACGCACCCGACGGCGCTGGTCGTGATGGGCAACCTGGCCTGTGACCTCAGAGCGCTGCGCCAGACCGACGAGGCCGAGACTCTGCACGCCACGGCGGTCAAGGAGCTCCAGGCCAAACTCGGCGAAGGCCACCCCGCCTGTGTCGACGCGGCGGCTTGGCGGCGTGCCAACTGCGATGCCGACCCCATGCCGCTCTGACGGCGCCGGGGGCGGGCCGGGGGTCGGTGTCAGGCCGACTCCCCAGCCGTACGCCCGACCCATGCGGCGACCGCGACGGGATCGGCGGGCTCTCCTGTAGCCTCCCCGATCGCCCGGTGCACCGCGCGGACCAGTTCCGGGCACCGGAGCAGCGCCCGGCCGGCCGCCCGGTGCCCACCGGAGACCCCGAGGGCGAGGCGAAGGCCCGCCCAGGCGCCGGCGGTGGAGGGGAAGCCCACCCCACCGCCCGGCGCCGGGCCCGACCCTGCGCTGATCTCCCGTTCATACAGCTCCCACGCCGCCGTGACCTGACCGGAGACGAGGAGAAGGTCGGCGGGCCTGGCGCCCTCGACCGTCGAGGCGAGGCGTTCGGGAGTTGCTCGGAGCTTCGCCAGCGCCGGTTCCATCAGCCGCATCCGCGCGAGGACGGCCCGGGCGTCCAGGTTTCTGGCAGTGGGGTCCGGCACCAGGCGGGGTGCCGGGCAGCCGTGCCGTGGAAGCGGACGGCCGGTGCGGCCGGCCGTGATCCAGTCGTGGGCCATCTCCGCCACCAGCGAGGGATCCGGTGCGAGATGGTGCAACCGCCAGCTCACGGCGTGGTCGTCGGCCGCCCGCTCAGCCGCGGTGAGAAGCAATGTGGGGACGGAGGCATCGGTCCAGTCCGACACGGTTTCGGTCAGCTGCCCCAGCAGTCGGCGGCCGAGCCGGGTCAGCTCCGGGTCCTCACCCAGTGGGGGCAACACCCGCAGCAGCTGGTTCCTGCGCAGGGCGAACTCGAAATGGGCCAGCGCCGCTTCGTCCGGCGGCGCAGCACCACTGAGCACATACCCGCGCCAGAACCGGGCCACGGCGGTGAACGCGTAGACCCCGTGCAGCATCCCGCTCAGCGGCCGCGGATCGTCCCGCCAGGGCGCGTACAGCCGCGCCTGGTTCTCCTGTGTGTGCAGGGAGTACATGTGCATCAGGGCGCTGAGTTTGCTGTGCTGGACCTCATGGGTGAGGATCGCCGCGAATTGAGGCACGGCGGCGGGCTCCGACCCCGTCGGTGCGGAGGCGGCCAGACCGCCCATGCCGTCCCGCATGGTGGCGCTGTGCCAGCGGAAGGGCGTCGACGGGGGCAGCGGTTCGATGGAGCGGAGGCAGGCGGCGACATCCTCGGCCGCCTGCGGATCGGCGCGCCGCAACAGCGGCCAGGCGCGTCCGAGCAGTTCGGCCCAGCGGTCGGCCTGCTCGCCCGAGGATGACGGGAGCCGACCGGCGGGGGCCGCGGACAGGATGCGATACGGACCGAGGTCGTTGAGCTGGAGGTCCTTCGGTCCTTCGGGAAGTTCGAGTACGAGCCTGGTCGGTGGCTGCCATCCGGGGGTGTCCGCCCGGCTGGGAAACGGCACATGGAGCGTTTCGCCGCCGTGGCCGAGGGTGAGCGCGTCACCGTCGAACTCCGCCCGCACGGCCCCCGGGCCTGCCGCGCCGGGCAGGGTGGCAAGTCCCAGCGAGGGAAGCCAGACGGTCCCCGCGCGCGAGGGGAGGCGGAGGGAGAAGGGCAGGCCGGTCCGAATGCCGCAGGCCGCGGCGATGAGGTGCAGCTGCCCGGTGTCCAGCCACAGAGGCGGATCGGCGTCCGACGGGGCCAGGGCCTCATGTAATCGGCGCAGCGTGTGCTGAAGCCAGACGCCGGTTTCCGGCAGCAGCAATAGGTCGTCGGTCACCGCGCGGCTCTGTCGCTCTGACGCGCTGAGCAGTTCCCATGCCTGTTCGAGGGGTGCGAGGGGACCGACGGCATCGGGACGATCGGCCGCCCTGGTCATGAGCAATCCCAGGAGAAGGAGCCGATGGCTGCGTTCCGCGTCCCAGAGATGGGCGATGACCGCCGCCCCGCCGCCGCCGGCGGCCAGGGCGTCGAAGTGGCGCGGGGGAAGCCCGTGCCGTGGAGCGCGCGCCGAGCCCGGAGGGCGGTGCCGCCCGAAGGGACGTTCGCCGCCGCTGCCGACAGGCGTCACATGGTCCAACTGGTTTTGGTGTCTGCGGCGAGACTGGCCGGGCCACCGGAGAGCTGCCGTGCCATCCGCTGTTCGATCCGGTCCCACTCAAGGCCGCATCTCGCGCGCAAGTTCTCAAGACTGACGCCTGTCAGATCGAGCAGTTCCGACTCGATAACCGTCCCAGGCCGATCCATCCCGCGATGACCTCCCCGATTCCGGGCCCTGACCTCTCCCGTTCACCCATCATGTCCCAGCGCCGGACCGACGGGTAGCCCGTGTCTCGGACACCTTTCGGCCGGTCGCCTTCAACCGGTCGCCGCTCCCCCACCGTCGAATCCGGGCATCTCGGCCAGCGCCTCGGCCAGCTCTCGCAGCGCGTACGACCCGGAGTCCACCATCTCGACGGCCTGCCACAGCAGGGTGAGGCCGCCGGGAAAGGCCAGGCAGGTCTCCACCACGCCCACCAAGTCCACCCGGGTGATCGGCGATCGGGGCAGACTGCCGTGGATCTCGGGCGGAAGCAGTGCCAGGACCTGGCCGCGTGCGGCCGGATCGGCCATCACGGGGACCGCCTCCAGCGCCAGGACCAGCCGTCTGCGCCGGTCGAGGCCGGGCCGGGCGCCGGGCCTCGTGGGCGGCTGCCGGTCCTGCCCCTGGCCGTGTTCTCGCTCCTCCGGCACCCGTTCGCCCCCTCCGATGCCCGGGAGCGGACTCTACCGCGCCCTCACCTCGGGGCGGGCGCGGCGTGCGCGGGACTCAGCTCGCGGAGGATGCGGGACAGGTCGGCCGGGGCGGCCGCGAGGCGGACCGGTCGGCCGGCGTCGTCGAGTTCGGCGATGTGCCAGCTTCGGGGGACGGTGTCGCCGTCGCTGCCCCGGGCGCGCCGTACATCCTTGACGGTGAGCCGCTCCACCGGTATCGGTCGCGCCGCGAACCGGCCCGGACCGGGGTGGGGGGTCACCGCGGGCGCACCGCCTCCGATGACGATGTGGGTGCCGAAACCGTGCGGGTTGTAGTCGGTGTGGTCCAGGAAGCGGGCGGCCAGGAACACCTCACCCTCCGTTTCGGCGGACACCTCGGGGACACCCGCCGCCCCGGATGCCCTGGCCGCTCCGGCCGTCCCGGGCGTACGGATCCGGGTGGCGCGCCAGGCCCAGGTGAGCAGGGCCAGTGTGACCAGCGAGCCCACGGCTGCCCAGGTGATCGCCGAGGGTGAGGCGAGCAGGGTCGTGGGGTGGAGGTAGCAGAGCGGCAGCAGCCACAGGGCGGTGCCGACGAGCGCGCACACGAACGGCAGGGCGGATGGGAGGACCTCGTCGTCGGGCAGCCGTCGTCCGCGCAGGCGCAGCAGTATCCGGGCTCCCGGCCAGCCCGCGGCGAGGGCGAGCACGGCCGCCACGACGGCCAGGGACCCGGGGCCGGGTACGTGCTCGCGCCACACATGGCCCGCCCCGGCGACCTCCCTCACCTGGTGGCGCCAGATGGTCAGTTCGACGCTGTCGCCGGGCTGGAACTCCCCGGCGGCCTCGCGGGAGACCTCGAGCCGCTCCAGCGGCCGGCCGTCCGCGAAGTACAGCCGGCTGGGGCCCTTGCCCTCGTTGACCTCGGTCCGCGCGATCACCGCCGACCGGGTGGCCAGGCACTCTCCCCCGCGCTCCGCGGCGGGCGTCTCGGCGGTGCACGGGGTGGCCGACTTCCACGCCCGCTCGTCCGACGCGGCGTTCGGCACGAACCACGCGGCCGCCCCCGCGCCCGCGAGCAGCAGCGCGCACAGGGCCAGCGATCCGGCCCAGCCGCGCCCCGCGGTGCGGTACGAGACGACGGGGAGGTGGCTCGACTCCGGGGCGCCGTAGCGGCGGTGCAGCGCGCGGAGCGTCTCCAGCTCCGCGTCGAAGGCCGGGTCGTGGGGGGACCAGCTGTGCGGCAGGGGCAGGAGCCGTTTGTGCCCGTTCCGCAGCACCAGGATGATCCGTCGGCTGTCCTGGGCCCGGGGAGTGTTCGCGTACTTCAGGCGTACGCGCAGGTCGGCGATGTCGGGCCAGGCCACGCTCCGGCGGCGCAGCAGCGTCCGGGAGTGCACGCCCCGCGCGTCGGCGCTCACCTCGGCGGTGACCGCGCGAAGCGACACGATGCCCACCAGCGTCAGCAGCAGGCCGAGGCCCGCCCATACGTCCAGGAGCCCGTCCAGGAGCCCGCCCCGGTACGCCACGCGCGCCGCGGCCAGGCTCGCCCCGGCCGCCCCGAGCCCGACGAAGAACCACAGGGGGCGCTTCCAGAGGGGACGGCAGGTCACTTCCCACACATCGGTCATAACCGGAATCCTGACATCTACTGGGTCGTAAGCGCTTGTTCATGGTTCGGCAGCTTCCCGGTCGGCGACGCTGCCGACTTCCAGAAAGGGTGAAGCCGGTTTCGCCCCGGTGCCCGGCGGGGTCACCCGCGCGGTCGGCCGGCGGACAGGAGGAGCGAGACGAGCGCGACCACCAGCGCGAGCGCCGCATAGCCCCAGCCCAGTGCGGCGGCGGAGGCGACGGCTGCGACCAGCAAGGGGCCTCCCGCGTCGCCGAGTTCGCGGCCGAGTTCGGCCGCGCCCATCGTCTGCCCCATCCGCTCCTGTGGCGTCACGGCGGCGAGGGCGGCGAAGCCGAGTGGGGTGATCAGGCCGGTGCCGGCGCCGATGAGAACGGCGGCCGTCAGCATCCCCGCCACACCGGGCAGCAGGGCGACGGTCAGGCCGCACGCGGTCAGGGCGAGCCCGGCGGCCATCCCGGCGCGGGCGGTCAGCCGTCCGTCGTCCAGCGCCCGCCCGGCCCAGGGCTGGACGAGGGCCGCGCACGCCGCCAGGGCCGAGACGGCGGCGCCGGTGGCGGGCGGGGGCAGGCCGTCGGCGGCGCCGGACAGGGGCAGGAATCCGACGCCGACGGACAGTGCGGCGGTGGCCGCCGCCAGTGCGGCGACCGGGCGCAGGAAGGTGCCGTCGGACAGGCGGCGGGCCAGGCCCAGAAGGGTCTGGCGGCTCTTGGGCAGGGGCGGCACGGCGGGCACCGTGAGCGCGGACCACACCGCGACCGCGGCGGCCAGCACCATCAGGACGGCGAACAACACGGTCAGGCCGCCCGCCCAGACCAGGGCGCCGCCGAGCAGGGGGCCGGCGGTGTAGCCGATGCTCTTGAAGAAGCCGTAGGAGCCGAACGCGCGGCCGTGCCCGGCCCGGGGGTTCAGCCGGGCGACCAGCGCGGAGGCGGCCGGGGAGAAGGCGGAGGCCGCAGCCCCCTGCCCCAGCCGGGCGGCCCACAGCCACCCGGGGTCCCGTACCGCGACGAACACGGCGGAGGAGGCGGCGAACGCGATCAGGCCGCCGAGGAGGACCGGGCGGGCGCCGACGCGGTCGGCGATGGTGCCGAACACCGGCTTGAGGGCGACCTCCGCTCCGTCGTACAGGGCGAGCAGCAGCCCCAGGTAGAGCACCGACCGCTCCAGGCCCTTGTCACCGGCGCCGAGGTTGGCGGCGATGCCGTGGGCGCCGAAGGCCGTGGTGAACCCCGCCGCGTACAACGGCCACATCCGCCGCCGGTCCGCCGCGGGTATCGCGGCGGTCTCGGCGGCCCGCCGCCCGCTCACGGCACCTCCTCGACGCCGCCGGTGGAGAAGGCGTGCAGGTGGGCGAAGACGCGTTCGCTGTAGTCCTCGAACCGGCGGGCGCACTCGGCGAGCTGCCGTTCGGCCTCTCCGGCGCCCGGGGCGCCGAACACGTCACGGGCCTTCAGATCGCGGTGCCAGCGGCGCAGCCGCTCCAGCGAGTGCTCCTCCTCTTCCAGCTCGGCGAGGGTGAACTTGGCCTGGCCGATCTCCTTGTCCAGCTCCGCGGTGTACTTGCCGCAGTCGGCGGTGAACTCGGCCCAGTCCTCCTCGCGGGCCGCGGTGAACATCGCCTCGAACCGCTGGGCGTCCCGCGGCTCGCGCCCGGCGGCGCGCAGCGTCACGGTCTCGCCCTGGGCGCGCTGGGCCAGCTCCACCGCCCGGCGCACGCCGTCGGCGAAGACCGGCACGTCCGGCACCGCCCAGACGCCCTGGCCGAGCGACAGCGCGCCGACCTTGCGCAGCTCCCGCCACACCGCCACCCGGTGCCGCGAGGGCTGCGCCGGCAGCCGCACGATCAGCACCATCCACTGCATCGCCGCTTGGCCACTCACCTCATGAAAGTAAGACGCGTTACAGATGTCGCGGTCACCTGCGGCTCTACCGGCGCGATGCCCTCAGGCGTCGGGCCCCACCGAGGGCAGATAGCGCGGTGGCCGCCAGGCGTGAAGTCGCCGCTCCACCGCGGCCCCCAGCGACAGGAGCGCCGCGTCCTCGTGGTCACCGGCCATCAGGAGCAGACCCACGGGCAGCTGGTCCACGGATCCGGCGGGCACCGACAGCGACGGGTATCCGGCCACGGCCGCGGGGGTCGAGGACGGGATGACGTCGTTGTCGCCCCGCGCGCAGTCGGTCGTCCAGGCGGGCGGGTTCGTCGGCGAGGCGATGGCGTCCAGCCGGTGGGTGGCCATGGTCTCGTCGACGGAACGCCGGGAGAGGTCCCGCAGCTCGGCACGGTTGGCCCGGTATTCCGGGTCGGTGACGGGAGGTGCGGCGAGGGCCTGCTCGAACAGCTCCTGGCCGGCGAAGCAGGTCCGCTCGGCCGGGTGGGCGCTGTTGAACTCGATCAGCTCGGCGAGGTCGCGCGGCCCGTCGCGGGTGGCGAGGTAGGCGTCGATGTCCCGGTGGAGCTCGCTCAGCAGCGCCGGGAACTCGAGTTCGGCGAGCCGCTGCTGGTACGGCGGTGTCACCTCGACCACCTCGGCCCCCGCGTCCCGCAGTCGCTGCGCGGTCCGGGTCATCACGGCGTCCACCTCCGGCCCGAGCGAGGGCAGCCGCCACAGGCCGATCCGTTTGCCGCGCAGACCCGAAAGACCCACAGCATCGCCCGGGCGCGAGGTGTCGCCGCCGCTGAGCACCGCAAGGGTGAGCGCGGCGTCGGTCACATTGCGCGCCATGGGCCCCGCGGTGTCCTGCTCGGCGGAGATCGGGACCACTCCGGCCCGGCTGACCAGGCCGAGGCTGGGCTTGTGGCCGACCACCCCGTTCATTCCGGCCGGACACACGATGGAGCCGTCCGTCTCCGTACCGATCGCCACCTGCGCCAGCGACGCGGCGAGCGCGGCGGCCGAGCCGGAGGAGGAGCCGCACGGATTCCGGTCCAGTACATAGGGGTTGTTGGTCTGCCCGCCGACCCCCGACCACCCCGATGTCGGCTTGGCCGCACGAAAGTTCGCCCACTCGGACAGGTTGGTCTTGCCGAGGATCACCGCCCCCGCGGCCCGCAACCGGGTCACCAGGGCGGCGTCGGTGCCCGGCGGGCCGCCGGCCAGCGCCAGGGACCCGGCCGTCGTGGCCATGTCGCGGGTGTTCACGTTGTCCTTGAGCAGGACGGGGATGCCGTCGAGCGGGCCGCGGATGTCGCCGTCCCGATGCCGGGCGTCGCTGGCGGCCGCCTGGCGCAGGGCCGTCGGGTCGGTGCGCAGCACCGCGTTGATCTTGGGGTCGATGGTCTCGATGCGCCGCAGGTAGGCGGTGGTCAGCGCCGACGAGGTCAGCGAACCGTCCGCCATGCGCGCCTGGAGTTCCGGAATCGTCACCGTGTCGAGGTCGACTCCCGGCGCCCCCTGCGACGAGGCCGCCGACGGCCGGATCCCGACGCCGGATTCGGCGGCTTCCGCACGCGGACCCGGCGCACCCGCGCACAGGGAGCCCACGACCAGGGCGGCGAGCAGGGTGGCAGTGCTCCGCTTCCTCATGCTCCTCATGACGATCAGCCGACTACAGGCCGACCACCCGGCACAAGGGCCTTTCCCGCCGCCCCGGTTACGTCCTTACGCGAACAACGTTCGATCGTTAGCATCGGCACCATCGCCACTACGGGAGCGCTCCCATCAGAGATGACCGAGAAGGGGCCACTGAGAGCCGATCGCATGAGCACCGCCGTAAGGACCGACCGCTGACTCCTCAGTCGGCCGAGATCGTGACCCGGTCGAGCCGGACCGCCGTGCGCGACGAGGCGATGTCGCCGACCACGCTCCGGGACAGGGCGTCCGCCACCTCGCCGAAGATCGTGTAGTGCCCGTTCAGATGCGTCGCCGGAGCGAGGGTGATGAAGAACTGGGAACCGGTGCTGTCCCGGCCGAGATTCGCCATGGCCAGCTGGAAGGGGTGCTCGAATCCCCGATCCGGAAGGACTTCGTCGGGTATCCGGTATCCGGCGCTGCCGTGCCCGGTGCCCAGCCGGTCGCCGCCCTGGATGGCGAATCCGGGCACACGGCGGTGGAAGACCGTGCCGTCATAGAAACCGCCGGTGCCCGCGGCTCCGGTCAAGGGGTCGGTCCAGGGGCGGCTTCCGGTGGCCAGGCCCACGAAGTTGTCCGCCGTGTACGGGGCTTCCTCGGGCCGCAGGTCGAGGTGGATGTCGCCGTGCCCGGTGTGCAGGACGGCGGTGATGGACCGGTAGATCTTCAAGGGGGACGAGAAGGGGCGGCGCGCCACCATGCGGCGGATCCGCACCGGGGAGTCGCGCAGCGGGTCCCGCAGCGGGTCGAACGCGTCTCGCTCGCCGCGGTCTCCGCATCCGACGGTGCCGGGGGCGCTTCCGGGCAGCCCGGTGCCGCCCCGCCCCGATCGCCTCGTACGGGCCCCGGGCGGCGGGGTCGGGCTCGGCCCGAGCCACATCGGATGGTGTTCCGCCGAGTCGCGGAACCGTCCGTGCCACAGCTCGCGGACCTCCGCCGAGGCATGGGTGAGCAGCGTGCCGAGATCAGTCGCCGCCTGGGCGTCCAGCAGCTCGCGCATGGTCGCCGTGTCCTGGTATTTGTCGAAGAGCGAGCCGTTGTTGTGCTCCAGGGTGAAGCACTGGTCGACGAAGACCCGGTCCGGCAGCTCGTGGAGGACGTACCGGCGCACCATGGCGGCGACGGGGGCCCACGCCTCTCCGCCGAACTCGACCCCCGGACCGGCGAACGCCTCGGTGGCGAGCTGGAGCGCCCGTGCGTGGCCCAGCTCACGACGCAGACGCTGCCAGGTGACGCGGCTGTCCCCCTGGTTGATCTCCCCGATGAAGTCCGCCAGCTCGCGCGGGTAGTGCCCGGTCCTGGCCCGTTCGTAGTGTCCGAGCTCGTTGCCGATCACATTGTCCAGGTGGCCGGCCAGCTCGGCGCACAGGTGGGGCAGCCACTGGAACAGCCGTGCCCGGGCCGTGCGGTCGCCCGCCGCCGTCAGCCATTCGAGCAGATAGAAGTCGGCGGCGAGGGAGGACGGGTCGACATGGTCGACGAACCAGCGCGGGCTGTGGGCGGACAGGTCCGCGGCCATCCGGGTCAGGGCCTGGTCGCGGTCGATGTCGCCGTCGAGATACCGGGGCCAGTGCCGTTCGGCCACCGAGTACAGCCGCGGATAGCGCCACTTGGTGCCCAGGACGTCGGCGCAGGGACGGTGCCCGGAGTCCACCGCGCGCACCAGATGCCCGGCCGTCATCTCGACGAGGATCTTGGTGAGGACGACCCGCAGCCGGCGCCGGTACGGAGCGCCGCCGGGCAGGCGCCGGACGAGTTCGGTGGACAGATGGCCCTCGGGGATGGCACCGGACTTCAGCTGGGCCCAGCCCAGCATGGTCAGGACGGCGTCCGCGAGCGTGGCGCCCCGGAACCGGCGGCAGTCGGCGTAGACGCCGGTGGCCCTGCCTTCGGCGATCAGAAAGCCCGTGGCGGGCGGGGCGGGGGCGAGCGGCACGAGGTGGAGGTCCAGCGTCCGCCCGGTGTCCACGGTGCCCAGCGCGGCGCAGAGCGGGGCCAGATAGCGCTCGGGCGCGAGGAGGTCGGTCACCTCCGCCACCCCCTGTTTGCGGACGTCCTCGAACAGCGGGAGCGCGTCGGCAAACATCGGCGCTGCGGCGGTCAGCGCGGTGGTGATGAGCTCGGCGCCGGGACGGAGGGCGTCGTCGTCGACGAGCGTGGGCAGATCCTGTGGCCTGCGTGCGGCGGCCAGGAACGCGGGCAGGCCGGAGCCGACCGTCCGCGCCCAGGACCGCAGCCCGTCGCGGAACAGATCGGTCTCGGGGGTGACCGGCCTGGGCAGGAAGTTGAGTTCCCAGGAGCCGGTGCGCCCGATCAGCTCGCGCTGGAGCGCCAGGGCGAGATCGAGGGTGGTGCTGCGCTGCTGACGGAACCTCACGTCCGATCCCGCTCTCCCCGTGGTCCGTCCGATTCGGTGAGCAGACCCGCGTCCCGTAATTCGGTGATGACGCTCCGGCACCGCTGCTCGGTCAGCCCGGCGAACACGGGCGACTCCTTCGACAGCTCCAGCGCGGCCTCGGTGACGGCCCGCTCGGCACGCCCATGGCACAGGCCCCAGACCAGCGCCGTGTGGGGCGGCAGGCGGAAGTGCCGGCCGCCGGGCTGGACCAGCGTCACCATGTCGTCGTAGGCGCGCGGGAAGAACCCCGGGGCTCTGCGCAGCGGGCCGCTCCCCTCCAGCCAGGCCGGCCAGCGGGAGACGTCGACGTCCTGCCAGCCCAGGGTGGCGGTGGCGATCAGACAGGTCTGGGCGAACGACATCAGGGCGGTCAGCCCGGCCTGTGGGTCGGCGGCCAGCGGGTCCTCCCGCAGCAGCCGTTGGAACTCGGCGAAGGGGAACCCCTCGGGGCCGCCGCGGGCGAGCTGCCGCCACACCCATTTCTCGCCGAAGTACAGCTCCCCGCACGCCGCGGCCAGCGCCTTGCCGGCACACACCAGTGCGCGCCGGCCGACGAGCGCGGCCGGGTCCAGGTCGACCGGGCTGTCCGACGCGCGCAGCCCGAGGCAGTCCTCGGCCGCGAAGAACGCGGTGAGGATCCAGCTGTTCATGACCAGGCGGGAGAGCCGGAGGGGCTGCTCGGCGAGCCGCTGCCGCAGCGCGGCCAGCGTGCCGGAGTCGGTCACGATGTCGCCCGTCCACAGCCGGACGGCCAGCGCGACCTCGCGCTCCGACAGCGTCTCTCCCGTGTGGTCCGAGCGCAGTCCCGTGCCGAGGACCCGGTCGACCAGCGACTCCAGGGTGTCCGGCGAGAGATGCTGTACGTCGACGCGGACGGTGTCGGCGAACATCTGCCGCCGTTCCTCGCGCGCCGAGGACCTGACCAGATAGATGTCGATGTCGCTGGTGGCGCTGGAGAGCCCGACCACCGAACTGCCCGCGAGGAACGCCGCGTCCGCGTTCACCGTGGCGGCCAGGCGGGCAGCGACGCTTCTGCCCAGGCGGACCCGGTCCCGGGCCGATGCGGCCTGTGTCATGCGCTCACCCCTCCTTGACGCGTGGCCACGACGCCTACCAGCCGGGGTTTTCCGGCAGCGCGAGCCCGAGGTACTTACCGTCGTCCGACACCATCACCCCGGCCCGGCAGCACTGCTCGAGGAAGGCCCTCACCTCGTCCTCGGACACGGGCACCTCCTTCGCCACCAGCTCCCGGGCGATGGCCGCCGCTCCGCGGGGCGCGTCGCCGCAGGACTCATAGGCCTCGGCCTTCCAGCCCGCCAGGACGGCCCGCCTGGGCTGGTCGGTCCGGCGGTCGATCAGCGTGAGCTTCCCGGGCAGCCGCTGGTGGACGAGGCTGGGCTTCGCCTCGGAGAACCGCCGCTGCCATTGCGAGACGGCGGCGCCCAGCTCCGCCACCGCTTCCTTGGAGCAGGTGCCGGACACCTCGTAGTCGAAGAAGTACGCGATCTTCTCATGGTCCAGGGAGGCCGGATAGACATGGCCGTAGCTGGCCCGGGGCCGGATGCCGGTCATGGGGAAGGACGGGTCCGTGAAGTAGGGGCTGAAGCGCTCCAGCCAGATTCTTCCGCAGCCCCCCGGTGGCTGGAGATGGTGCAGCAGCGGGAGCAGGCGCAGCTGCTCCGCGTAGTCCTCCTCGGTCTCCCCCGGGAATCCCGCCAGGATGTTCCAGGAGACGTCGATCCCGTAGTACATGGCCCATTTCAGTAGCCGGATATTGATCAGCTTGCTTGCGCCCTTGCGCATCAGCCGCAGCACATGGGTGCTCAGGCTCTCGATTCCGGGCTGGATCCGGAGGATCCCGGCATGTCTCAGGGTGGCGAGCTGCTCCCGGGTGAGATTGGCCTTCACCTCGAAGAAGAGGTTCACGTCCCAGTGCTCTTCGGCGAGTTGTGCGCAGAGCGTCGAGAAGTACCCCATGTCGAGGATGTTGTCCACGGTGTCGACGTGCACCACCGGGTAGTCCCGCAGCAGCGCGGCGAGTTCGGTGAACGCGCGGGAGCCGGACTTGGACCGGTACGCCATGCCGAGCGCGTTGAGGCCGCAGAAGGTGCAGTGGTGTTTCTGGCCCCACCAGCAGCCCCGGGAGAACTCCACCGGCAGCCTTACGGGGGCCCGGCCCAGCAGCCGGGCGCGGTCGAACCGCTCCAGCCAGGCGAAGTAGTCCCGGTAGTCCGGGACGGGAAGCTCGTCGAGGGCCTGCGGGCGCTGTGCGTCGGCGGTCGGGGGCCGGCCGGTGGCGCCGTGCCGCAGCACGCCGGGGAGCGGGGTGTCGACGCCGTCGGCGATGTTGTTCAGCAACGCGGGGAACGCGAGGTCGCCCTCGCCGGCCACGACGTAGTCGAGCCAGGGCAGTTTCCTCGCGTACTCGGCCCCCATCTCGCCGTCGAAGTTCGCGCCCCCGTAGACCAGTGTCACGCCCGGGTGGCATTCCTTGATCTTCCTGCCCAGCGCGAGGGACGCCGTATTCTGCATGAACGTGGAGGTGAAGCCGATGACGTCGTATTCCCCCCAGACCGCCCTGGCCGCGCACTCGGCGATCCAGTCGGGCAGCGTCTCACGGCGTGTCCGGGCGAGGTCCTCGAGGCCCTTTCCGGTCAGCTCGTCCCAGATGGACTTCACTTCCGGATACTCGCCGAAGTACGCGTCGTCGGCGGTGACTTCGCCGAAGGCGGCGTAGGAGAAGAGCCACTCGCCCATCAGGTGCAGCCGCTCGGAGGCGATGTTGGCGATCGCGTCGTAGGCCTCGGCCCCGAAGAGCGAGGCGAACTCGATGTTGAGGTAGTGGCTGTCGCACTCGTGCCCGGCGCTCCGGGTGATGGACTGGAGCAGTCCGCACTGGATGGAGGGCGCGTGGATGCGCGCCCAGGGCATGTTCACCAGGGCGACGCGCAGCCGTCTGGCGGGCGGTGTGCGGTCCTGTGGTTCCTGTGCCGTACGCACGGCCAGGGGCAGGTGGATGATGCTCATCGGTTTCCCCTCGGGTGTGGGCACATCGGTCACTCGAAGTCGTCGTGGCCGAGCCTGCTCGCGCGCCGGGCCTGGACGAGGATCGACAGCGCGGCGAGGGCGGTGAAACCGAGGCCGGCGGCGGCCTCGAGACCGAGGTCGCCGAGCCAGGGCCGCCCGGCCATCCCCGCGCGGACGGCGTCCAGGCCGTGGCGGCCCGGCAGCACTTGGCCGATCGCGTCCACCCAGGCCACCCGGCCGGTCGGGACGATCGCGCCGCTGCACAGCATGACCAGATACGACAGGACGTTCGGCGCCACCACGTCGGCCCGTTTGCCGACCGTCATCGTCGCCCCGGCGAGCCCCAGCACGCTGAGAGTGAGCGCGATCAGCGCGTACACCCACGCCCAGGGCAGCAGCCGGAGGGCGAAGTCCGTCATACCGAGGAGGGGTGCCGCGATCGCGGCCTGGACGAGGAGCAGGACCCAGCCCATGACGGGATAGGGAAGCGCCCGGGCGATCTGGGTGACCGTGGGGGACAGCGCGCCGGTCCGGACCCGGGCGAAGGTGGCGTACTGCTTGTCCAGGACGGGGACGGCGACGACACCGTTGACGTTGGTGCCGCTCAGCACCAACACCAGCGAGCCGGCGAACGCGTACTCCCGGTGTCCGGGACCGGCGAGGACCTCCGCGAGCGTGGTGAAGAAGAGGATCTGGAGGACCCCGCGCGGCAGGGTGGCGCCGAGCAGACCGGCGGGCGTCTCGAGCGCGCGGTACTCCAGCCAGCCCATGCGGGCCGCTTCGGCCGCCCGCCAGGCCAGGGGGGCGCGGGCCGGGGCGGCGTCACCCGCCCGGGCGGCGTCATGCGAGGTCAAGCGTGCCCCCCTTCCGGGACACCTCGACGGACCTGCGGTAGGCGAACCCCGCGGCGGAGAAGTAGCCGAGCGTCAGCAGAGTCGCGATACCGAGCGGGGTGGCCGTGACATCGCCGGTGGCCGCGCCGACCATGCAGTCCTTGATCCAGTGCAGGCTGATCACCTCGGGCACCCAGCGCAACCACTCCGGCAGCGCGTCCGCGGGGATGAGCAGCCCGCCGAGGACGAAGACCGGATACATCAGCGCGTGGGACCACACCAGCCCGTTGCGGGTCACCAGGAAGAGACATGACACCAGCGCCCCGAGGGCGGTGCCGGAACACACCAGCACCACCAGCGACACCGCGATCCACCCGGGGTGCGCCACGCTCAGCGGCAGCCCCAGCGCCGCCGCCGTGACACCGGTGGAGACGAGAATCGCCCCGACGCTGGTGACGGTGGCGCCCAGGCTCTTTCCCAGCAGCACCAGATACGGGGACCACACTCCGGAGACACAGCGGGCGAGCGTGCCGTAGGTGCGCTCACGGCGCAGGACGCCTCCGCTCATCCACACCGTGGAGCCCCACAGGGCGGTCAGCGCCACGGCCACCACGAGCTCCGTCGCCCCGTCCCGGTCCGGGCGGCCGGTCTCCACCGCGGTCACCAGGAACACGGCCGGAAGCATGCCGGAGTTGACCAGCAGCAGCGGATTGCGTCGCATGGCCCGCTGCTCCATGCGGGCCGCGGTCAGGAACATCCACAGGGCGCCGCTCACCGCACCCCACCGACCCGGCTGCCGTTCGCCAGGCGCGCGGCCACATGCGAGTAGACGTCCTCGAGCCGCACCGGATCGATGCGCACGTCCAGGACGCTGACATGGGCCAGGGCCTTCTCCAGGAGGCCGAACGAGCCGACGCTCCAGTCGCGGACGTGCAGCCGGAGGGTCCATGCCCCCTCGGCCACGTCGACGCCGCCGACGGCGATGTCGGGTGACGACAGGGCGCCGCCGTCGGGCGGGCTGCCGGTGCCCCGCACCGTCACCGTGGCGGTGTAGCCCGCCTGCCGGGCGAACTCGTCGACCGGCAGGTCGGCCGCGAGGGTGCCGCCCGAGAGGATGATCACCCGGCTGGCGAGGCGCTCGATATCGAGCAGATAGTGGCTGGTGAGCAGGACCGACACCCCGGTGTCGCGCAGCGCGGCGACGGTGCCGCGCAGCCGTTCGGCCTCGACCGGGTCGAGACCCACGGTCGGCTCGTCGAGCAGCAGCACCCGCGGCTCGGCGATCATGCCGATGGCGATATGGAGCCGCTGGCGCATGCCCTTGGAGTAGGTCTCCACCGCGCGGTCGGCCGCGTCGACCAGGCCGACCTGTTCCAGGGCGGCGTCCAGCTTCGCGCTCAGGCCGCGCCGGCCCACCCCGGCGAGCATGGCGAAGAACCGCAGGTTGTCGCGGCCGCCCAGCTTGGCGTACAGGCCGCGGTCGCCGCCCAGCACCACGCCCGTCATACGGCGCACCTCGCGCAGATCGCGCGTGACGTCATGGCCGAAGATCCGGGCGCTGCCGGTCGTGGGCAACAGCAGGGTGGCCAGGATCTTGGTGAGGGTGGTCTTGCCCGCGCCGTTGCTGCCCAGCAGGCCCACGATCTCGCCGACCCCGACCTGGAAGCCGACGTCCCGCAGCGCCACGATCTCGTGTCCGCGGTCGGTGAAGGTGCGGCCCAGGTGTTCCACGACGATCGCCGGTTCGCTCAACGCGCCGCCTCCATCGCGTGGACGTCCGTGGCCCCTTCGGCCACGGCGGCCCGCGCGGCGGCGAGCCTTGCCAGGGGGATGCGTGGCGGTGCGCAGGAGACATGGTCGAAGCCCGCCTCGGCGAAGAAGCGCACGGCCGCCGCGTCGGCGGCCTGCTCGCCGCAGGCGCCGAGCGTGATGTCGGGGCGTACCGCGCGTGCCTCGTCCGCGACCCGCCGGGCCAGGGCCCCGACCACCTCGAGGTCCAGCCGGGCGAAGGGCGATTCGACGAGGAGCCCGAGGTCCTGGTAGGCGGGCAGCAGATGCCGTTCGGCGTCGTCGCGGGAGAGCCCCCAGACCAGCGCGGTCAGATCGTTGGTGCCCAGGGACAGGGAGTCCGCGCGGCGGGCGATGGACCGGGCCAGCAGCGCGGCCCGCGGGGTTTCGATCATGGCGCCGAGCGAGATGCCCGCCTCCTCGCGCGAGGTGCCCAGACGGTCGCAGACGTCGTCGAGCAGGCCCCGGACGAAGTCCAGCTCCGCCGGTGTGCTGACCATGGGGACCAGGAGCTCGGGCCGGGGGTCGCCACCCGCCCGGCGCACCGCGAGGGCCGCTTCCACCAGCGCCTGGATCTGTACGGTCGTCAGCATCGGGAGCAGGACGCCCAGCCGCACGCCGCGCACCCCCAGCATGGGGTTGTGCTCGTGCAGGCGGCGCGTGATGTCGAGCCGGTCCCGGTCGGCGGGGGCGCCGGTCGCCGCCGAGGTCAGGGCGAGTTCGGTCAGGTCGGGGAGGAACTCGTGGCGCGGGGGGTCGAGCAGCCGGATGGTGACGGGAAGCCCGTCCATCGCGCCGAGCACGTCCGTGATCTCCGCCCGCAGGAGGGCGCGCATCGCGGCGAGGTCCTCCGCCATCTCGGGGCCGGGCCGGGCCATCAGGACCCGCTGGAGCGTCTGATGGCGCTCACCGAGGAACATGTGCTCGAGCCGGCACAGCCCCACCCCGGTCGCGCCGAGCTCCCGCCCGGCGGCGGCGTCCGCGCCCGTGTCGGCGTTCACCCGCACCGAGATGCCGGGCAGCCCGGACAGCGCCTCGTCCAGCCAGCCGGGCAGCGCCGTGCCGGCCTGCCGTTCGGCGGTCCCCTGCTTCCGGCCGCCGAGATGGATCGTCCCGGCACCGCCGTCCACCGTCACCAGGTCGCCGGCGCGGACGGTGTCGCCGCCTGTGGTGCGCAGGCTCGTGCCGTCCCCGTCCAGCACGCCGTCGACGAGGGCGGCGACGGCCGGCCGCCCGAGTCCGCGCGCCACGACCGCCGCGTGTGAGGTCTGTCCGCCCCGCTCGGTCACGATGGCCGTCGCGGCGAGCAGGCCCGGCAGGTCCTCCGGCCTGGACTCGGCGAGGACGAGCACCGGCCGCTCGCCGTTCGCCTGGGCGGCGACGGCCTCGGCCGCGCCGAAGACGACGGTGCCGGTGGCGATGCCGGGGGACACGCCGAGGCCGCGCGCGGCGACGGGCAGGCCGAGGGACCGGGCCGGTGCGGAGCGCGCCTGCTCGATGTCCGCGGGCTCCACCAGCGATACCGCCCGCGCGGGGGTCAGCCGGCCCTGTCGGTACCGTGTGGCCACGGCGCGCAGGCGAGCGGCGCCGTGCAGGGGGGCCGGGGTGATTCCGACGAGGTGCGCGAGGCCGTGTTCGACGGCGAATTCCACCCTGGCCGGCCATTCGAGTCCGGCTTCGGCGGCGCGGACCGCCTCGCGTAACCGAGGGCCCCAGGGCTGTGTGTCGATCAGTTCGGCGAGATCCGTGCCGCCCGCCGTCAGCAGCTGGGCCCCGGATCCTCCCGCGAGATAGGTGCCGGTCACGCCGGGGCGGCCGGTCGACGGATCGCAGGAATAGGCGAGTCCGCTGCCTCCGTCGGGGCCGCACCACAGCAGCTGCCGCCCGAGCATGAACTGATCCGGTCCCGTCCCGTCCCTGGTCAGCGCGCGGACCAGGGTGGTCACCTGCTCGATGGGGTCGTCGGGAAGCGCGGCGCCGGGATCCACGGCGGCGAGGGCGGCGGCCAGTTCGGCCCGGCGGGCCGCGGCGAATTCATCACCGGCGAGCCCTGCCAGCCACCGTTGGCCGGCAGGGCCCATTCCGAGAAATGACAGGCGACTTCCCTTCGGGCAGGGAAGCCATGCTGTCAGGAAAACGGGGTCATCCGCGCTCCCGAGGCGATGATCGGGATCGAGCGCGCCGATCGCCTCATGGATGGTGTCGTCAGCCGCATCGACCGGCAGCCGCAATGCTGAATCAGCGGGAAGGCAGCCCGGCGGATGATCATTGACCACGCGCTGTATCCCCATCTCCCAAGGGCGAGGTTCGGCACCGATGCCGGTGGTGAACCTTTATTGACAACATGCCCCGAATAGGCGAGGGGCGGGTTGACGAGTGGACGTTACCGCTTTACGAACTCGGGGCGGACGCCGAGCAGGTACACGCGGTCATCCAGGTCATCGGCCTCCTCCGGGGAGATCGGGGAGAACTCCAGCTCAGCCAGGTCGGCCAGCTCTTCGACGTTCGAGTTTGATATGTCCATGATCTGACGCTAGCAGGGACCGCACCTTGCGACAAGGTGAACTGCCCATGTCCGCAGGGGAGTTGACAAGTGGGCCTTTCCAGCCATTCCTTCCGGAGGGAATTCAGGTTTCCGGTTATGCTCACGCGGGTGCGAATGACGCGGATCACCAAGTACTCCCATTCCTGCGTCCGGTTGGAACACGACGGCGGCGGCACGCTGGTCATCGACCCCGGCATCTGGAGCGAGCCCGAGGCCCTCGCGGGCGCGGACGCGGTCCTGGTGACCCACGAACACGACGACCACATGGACCTGTTGCGGCTGAAAGGGCTGGGCATCCCGGTCTACGCGCCCAAGGCGGCACGCATCCCGGGCCTGGACTTCACCGGTGTCGTCGCCGGTGAGGAATTCACCGCGGCGGGTTTCCGGGTGATCGCCCGCGGCGGGCGGCACGCGCGTATCTACGGCGAACTCCCGGACTGCGCCAATCTCGGCTACCTCGTCGAGGACAGCCTCTACCACCCCGGGGACTCGCTGCACCTTCCCGGCCAACCGGTGGAGACACTGCTGGTCCCTCTTCAGGGGTCATGGCTGAAGACGGACGAGGCGATCGAGTTTGTACGCGGGGTCGGGCCGGAGCGGGCGTACGGCATCCACGACGGGCAGATCAACGAGCGGGGGCTCGGCAGCCTCAACGGCTGGCTCACCGATCAGTGCGATGGCCGCTACCGCTGGCTCGCGCCGGGCTCGTCCGCCTGACGGCCGAGCCGCCCCCTTATGGCACTTTCCCTAGTCCGGGTTCCGTCTCCTGGCCGCTCCTCTCCGAACAGTGTTATGTCTCATGGAGAATGCGGAAACTCCGCGGGGACGGGCAATCGGCCACGGACACAGGGGTGGGACGGGAATGACGGCACTTTTCGATCCACGAGATCCTTCGGTGCGCACGGACCCGTATCCCCTCTATCGAAAGCTGCGCGAGTCGGATCCGGTCCATCAGTCGAACTTCGGTTATTGGATCCTTTCGCGCTACGCCGATGTGGATGCCGTACTGCGGGCGCCGGGCGCTTCGAGCGAGTTCTACCGGGACCCGACCTGGGCCAACCGCCGCGGCGGTCCGGACAGCCCCCTCGTGCGGAGCGTGCGAAAGTGGATGCTCATGCTCGACGGGCCCGCCCATCGACGGATCCGCGGCGTGATCGGCAAGGTTTTCACCCGGGCCGCCGTGGAGCGGCTGCGGCCGCGCATAGCCGCCGAGACCGACCGGTTGCTCGACGCCGTGGGCGAAGGCGACACCGACCTCATCCAGAGCCTGGCCCTGCCCCTTCCGACGACCGTGACCTGCGAGCTTCTCGGCCTGCCCACAAGCGATCGGGACCAGTGCCGCCGCTGGACGGAACAGATAAGCCGCGTGATCGACCCCTCGATAACCGCCGCGGACGCGGTCGATATGAACGCGGCGGAGGTGGAGTTCCGCGAATATGTCGCCGGCCATCTCGAAGAGCGCAGATCGACTCCGCGGGACGACATTCTGTCCCTCCTCCTGCACGCCGAGGCCGACGGCGGTCGGCTGACCGAGGAGGAGATCATCGCCAATGTTCAGTTCTTGTTCGTCGCGGGCCATGAGACAACGGTCAATCTGATCGGAAACGGCCTTCTGGCGCTGCTCCGCCACCCCGACCAGTTGCGCATCGCGCGCGACAACCCGGAGACAATCGCCGGCGCCATGGATGAGATCAGTCGATACGACCCTCCCGTGCAGATCGTCTCCAGACTTCTCACCGAAAACCTCCCCCTCCAGGGCATCACCCTCCCCGAGGGGGCCAAGGTGATGCTGCTCTTCGGGGCGGCCGGTCGGGACCCGGAACGCTATCCCGACCCCGACCGCCTCGACTTGGCCCGCACCGGAGTGAAAACGCTGGCTTTCAGCGGTGGGCCGCATTACTGCGTCGGCGCCGCGCTGGGGAAGCTGGAGACCTCCATGGTGCTGACGGAGCTGGTGCGGCGGTATTCCACGATCGAGCTCACCGGCGACGATCTGGTCTGGCGACCGAACGTCAGCTTCCGCGGCCTGGAGGAGCTGCCGCTCAGGCTGGTGCGCTGACGACGCGCACGGCCCGGGTGGCCGCGTCCACCCCCGGCCTCAGCCGTACGTGGCCCGCAGCCAGTCGCGCATCAGGGCCGCCGTGTGCGGGGCGTGCTCCTCCAGCATGGTGAAGTGGTTGCCGCGGGTGGTGACGGCGGTGTGGTCGAACGGCCAGACGGGGGCCCAGTCGTCAGGCCAGCCCTCCAGCGGCGCCCCCGCGCGCACGAACAGCACCGGGGCCGGAAGCTCGGTGAACGGCCAGTCGAACGTCTCGTAGTGCAGCATGGCGGTGACCCAGCTGTCGTCGCCGGGCATCGCCGAGTCCGGGTCGTCCGCCCGGTGCTGGAGTTCCCCCCGCAGGCCGGGGGCCAGGACGGCGAGCCGTTCGTCCTCGCCCGGGGCGTAGCTGTCCAGCAGGACGACACCGGCGGGCGGGGTGCCCTGGTCGTACAGGTACCGGGCGAGCATATGGGCGATCAGGCCGCCGGAGGACAGGCCGGCGAGCACAAAGGGCCGCTCCCCCAGCTCCACGCGCAGACCGGCGGCGTGTGTCCGCAGCAGCAGTTCCGAGGTCCGCGGGAGCGCCTCGCCGCGGTGGAAACCCGGTTGCCGCAGTGCCCAGACGTCCCGCTCACCCTGGAACGGCCTCGCCAGGCGCGCGTACTGCACGGGGTCCGAGGTGCCGATGGCCGAGGTGACACACACCAGGGCCGGTCCCTCCGGGCCACTGGCCAGCCGGGTCGGTCGCGGGATCCGCGGCAGCTCGTCCAGCGAGGAGAAGTAGGTGCGCGTCGTCCCCCATTCGGTGGCCCTGGCCCTGGCGATCAGCTCGTCGACGGTCTCGCCGCGCTCCTCCGGGGCCGGTTGGTCCGCGGGCCGGGCCAGCACCTCCAGCAGATGCCGGACCAGCGCCGGCGGTGTCGGATGGTCGAAGGTGACGGTCGCCCGCAGCCGTACGCCGAGCGCCTGGCCGAGGTGGTTGCGGATGCGGACGGCGGCCAGCGAGTCCACGCCCATCTCCAGGAACCCGGCCTGCGGACTGAGCTCGTGCGTGCCGTCGTGCCCGAGGACCAGCGCGACCGTGTCCAGCACCAGGTCGAGCAGCGTCCGCTCGCGCTCCGGCCCGCCCAGCGGTTCGAGCCGTCGGCGCAGGCTTCCCCCCGGCGTCTCCGGCCGGTTCACCAGCTCCCGCAGCAGGGGCCCGGCCTGGCCGCGCGGGTCGAGCCGGGCGGGCACCAGCACCGGGTCGGCGAGGGCGGCCGCGGCGTCGAACAGCGCCAGCGCCTCCTCGGTGGACAGCGAGTCGGCCGCCGGGTCGAGATGGCGGGTCATGTCGCTGCGCTCCCGCCACAGGCCCCAGGCGAGCGAGACCGCGGGCAGCCCCCGCGCCCGCCGGTGGTGCGCCAGCGCGTCCAGCACGGCGTTGGCGGCGGCGTAGTTCGACTGGCCCGCGCTGCCCGCGGTGGCGGCGGCCGACGAGAACAGCACGAACGACGTCAGGGGCAGATCCCGGGTCAGCTCGTGCAGGGCGAGCGCGGCCTCGGCCTTCGGCCGCAGCACGGCGTCGACGCGCTCTCGCGTCATGGCCGTCACCACGCCGTCGTCCAGCACCCCGGCCGCATGCACCACGACCGTCGGCCGGTGTGTGCCGAGCAGCTCGGCCAGCGCTGTCCGGTCCGTGACATCGCAGGCGGCCACGGTGGCGGTGGCGCCCAGGGCGGCGAGTTCGTCCCGCAGCCCTGGCGCATGGCCACGGCGGCCGGTCAGGACCAGCCGCCGCACCCCGTGCGCGGCGGCCAGGTGGCGGGCCAGCAGGCGGCCGAGCGTGCCGGTGCCACCGGTGATCAGGACGGTGTCCTCGGGCCCGGCGAACCGCCCCGGGCCACGGGGGACGGCCCGCACCAGGCGGCGCGCCAGCACTCGTCCGCCCCGCAGGGCGACTTCCGGTTCCTCCGCGGCCAGGGCGGCGGTGATCGTGTGCGGGGTGATCTCGTCGGCGTCCAGCAGGACGAACCGGCCGGGTTCCTCGGTCTGCGCCGACCGGACCAGGCCGATGACGGCCGCGCCGGCCAGGTCGGGGAGGTCGTCGCCGGCCCTGGCCGCCGCCGCGCCCGAGGTGAGGAACACCAGCCGGGAGGCGGCGAACTCCGGGTGCGCGCTCCACCACTGGACCAGGCTCAGCGCACGGTGCGCGGACTCCCGGACCGAGCCGCGGGAGCCCGCGACAAGCACCGCGCCCGGCACCGGCAGCCCCGCGGCGACCGCCTCCGCCAGCGCCGGAAGATCATCGAAGTTCGGGAAGTGGCCGGTGTCCAGGCCGACGGTCGCGATGGTCTCCGATGCCAGGCCGCTCGCCGGGCGCACCTCGACCCACCGGGTCCGGAACAGCGCGTCGCGCGGGGCGGCGCTCCGTACGGCCGCCGGGCGCAGCGCCAGCGAGTCCACCGACAGCACCGGCGCGCCCTCGCCGTCGGTCGCGGTCAGCCGCACCCCGTTCTCGGCGGACCCGGACAGCCGCACCCGCAGCGTCGAGGGCCGGGCCGGGTGCGCGGTCACCCCGGTCCATGCGAACGGGAGCAGCGGGCCGTCTGCGGCTCCGCCATTCGTAGAGGCGCCGAATCCGATGGCGTGCAGGGCGGAGTCGAGCAGCGCCGGGTGGACCACGAAGCCGCGGGTGTCCACCGGGCAGGCCACCTCGCAGTACACCGCGTCGCCGCGCCGCCACACGGCGCGCAGCCCTTGGAACGCGGGGCCGTAGCGCAGCCCGTGGCCGACCAGCGCGGGGTAGAGCCCGGTGTGCGGGATCTCCTCGGCGCCGGGGGGTGGCCACTTCTCCGGGCCCTCGGGCTCGGTGGGCGCCGGGCTCAGCACACCGTCGCCGTGGCGCACCCAGCCCGCGCCGTCCACTTTGGCGTGGAGGCGCAGCGCGCGGCGCCCGGTGCCGTCCGGCGCGCCGACCCGCAGCTGCACGGTCGCGGCGCCCTCGTCCGGCAGGGCCAGGGGCACTTCCAGGGTGAGTTCCTCGACGGTGGCGCAGCCCGCCACGGCGCCCGCGTGCAGCGCGCATTCGAGCCAGGCGGTGCCGGGCAGGATCACCTCGTCCAGCACCCGGTGGTGGGCCAGCCATGGAGCCGACGCCATCGACAGGCGTCCGGTCAGCACCAGTTCATCGCTGTCGGCCAGCTCGATCGCGGTGTCCAGGAAGGGGTGTTCGCCGCTTCCGGACTCGCCCGGTGTCAGCCAGAACCGCTTGCGTTCGAAGGGGTAGGTGGGCAGTTCGGTGAATGCGGGTGTGTCCGGCCCTGTCCATGCCGTCCACTCCGGGCACAGCCCGCGGACATGGAGTTCGGCGAGCGAGGCGAGCAGCGCCGCGCGGCCGCTCTCCCGGCGGCGCAGCGACCCGACGGCCACGGCCTTGTCACCGACGGCCGCCGCGATCGCCGGGACCAGCACGGGGTGTGCGCCGACTTCCACGAAGAACGAGTGTTCCGGCGCCGCGAGCCCGGCGAGGGCCTCGTCGAACCGCACCGGAAGACGCAGATTCCGGTACCAGTACACGGCGTCGAGCTCCGTCCCGGCGAGCGCGGTGCCGGTCACCGAGGAGTGGAAGGGGATGTCCGTGGCCGTCGGCGATATCGGCGCCAGCTCGGCGAGGACGCGGTCGCGGACGAGCTCCACCTGGGGCGAATGGGACGCGTAGTCCACCGGCAGCTTCCGCACCCGTACGCCGGACTCGGCCAGGTCCGCCAGCAGCGCGTCGAGGGCGTCGGTGTCCCCGGCGACCACCGCCGATCCGGGCCCGTTGACCGTGGCGATGGACAGCCTCCCGTCCAGCCGGGGCCGCAGTTCGTCCGCCGACAGCTCCACCGCGGCCATGCCGCCGTGGCCGGACAGCCCCGTCAGCGCCTTCGCGCGCCGGGCCACCACCAGCGCGGCGTCCTGGAGGGACAGCGCGCCGGCCACATGGGCCGCGGCGATCTCCCCCTGGCTGTGCCCCACCACGGCGTCCGGCTCGATGCCGCAGGAGCGCCAGAGGGCGGCGAGTGCGACCATGACCGCGAACAGCGCCGGCTGCACCACGTCCACGCGCTCCAGCGAGGGCGCGTGCGGCCGCTGCCGCAACACGTCCATCAGGTCCCAGTCCACGTGCGGCGCCAGCGCCCGGGCGCAGCGGTGGATGTGTTCCCGGAACACCGGCGACGTCTCCAGTAGGTCGCCGGCCATGCCCGCCCACTGACCGCCCTGGCCGGGAAAGACGAACACCACCTTGCCCGTCAGATCGGCGGTGCCGGTGACCAGGCCGGGCGCGGCGGCGCCGCGGCCGAGCGCGGTCAGGGCGGCCCGCGGCTCTGTGTCGAGCACCACGGCACGGCGCTCGAACGTGCTGCGGGAGGTGACCAGCGCGTGTGCGACGCCTGCCGGGTCCCTGCCGTCCAGGTGCGACAGCAACTGTCTCGCCCTGGCGCGCAGCGCGGAGTCGGTGCGGGCCGAGAGCACCCACGGCAGCGGCTCCGCCCCGGGGGCGGCCGGGGTTTCGCCGGGCGTCGGCGCTTCGGCGGGCGGCGCCTCCTCCAGGATCACATGGGCGTTGGTGCCGCTGATGCCGAACGCGGACACTCCCGCGCGCCGGGGGCGGCCCGGGCGGGGCGGCCACCGGCGGCTCTCGGTGAGCAGCTCCACCGCGTCGGCATCCCAGTCCACTTGGGACGACGGGCGGTCCACGTGCAGGGTCTTCGGGAGGGTCCGGTGGCGCAGCGCCAGTACGGTCTTCAGTACTCCGGCGATCCCGGCGGCGGCCTGGGTGTGCCCGATGTTCGTCTTCACCGATCCGAGTGCCAGCGGGGCTTCCCGGTCGCCGCCGTACGCCGCCTGCAACGCCGCCGCCTCGATGGGGTCGCCGAGCCGGGTCCCGGTGCCATGTGCCTCGACGGCGTCCACGTCGCGGCCGCACAGCCCGGCGTCGGCCAGCGCGTCGCGGATGACCCGCTGCTGGGCGCGCCCGTTCGGCGCGGTCAGCCCGTTGGAGGCGCCGTCGGAGTTGATCGCGGTGCCCCGGATCACGGCCAGCACGGGGTGGCCGTGGGCGAGGGCGTCGGTCAGCCGCTCCACGAGCACGACCCCGGCGCCCTCGCCCCAGCCCACGCCGTCGGCCGCCTCGGCGAACGCCTTGCAGCGGCCGTCCGCGGCGAGCGCGCCCTGGCGCTGGAAGGCGGTGAACAGTCCGGGGGTGGACAGCACGACGACGCCCCCGGCCAGCGCGAGATCGCACTCCCCCGAGCGCAGCGACCGGACGGCCAGATGCAACGCCACCAGCGAGGACGAGCAGGCGGTGTCGATGGAGACCGCCGGGCCCTCCAGCCCGAGCAGATAGGCGACCCGCCCGGACAGCACACTGGCCGCGGTGCCGGTCGCCAGGTGGTCGGTGTGCTCGTTGTGGTTGCTGATCCTCCCCAGCAGGCCGCGGTAGTCCTGGTCGCTGGTGCCGGTGAACACCCCGGTCCGGGAGGTGCGCAGGGACAGCGGGTCGATGCCGGCCCGTTCCACGGCCTCCCATGAGATTTCCAGCATCAGCCGCTGCTGCGGGTCCATCGACAGGGCCTCGCGGGGGCCGATGCCGAAGAAGCCCGCGTCGAACCAGCCGGGGTCGGTCAGGAACGCCCCCGCGCCGGTGAACTCGTCCGCCCAGCCGCGGTCGGTGGGGAAGGGCGTGACGGCGTCCCGCCCCTCGCGGACCAGCCGCCACAGGCCTTCCGGGTCGCCCACTCCGCCGGGGAACCGGCAGCCCGCCCCCACGACGGCGATCGGCTCGCGGGCGCCGGCCTCGGCCACGCGCAGGCGTTCCCGGGTGTCCCGCAGCGCGGTGGTGAGGCGCTGCACGGTGTCGAGCAGCCTGCGGTCGTCAGCCATCGAGCCGGTCCTCCCCGGCCCGGGAGAGCTCCTCTTCGGCGCGGCTCAGGACGGCCTCGAGGTCCGCCGTCCCGGGCTCCGCCTCCGGTACGGGCTCGGGTGGGACGGCCGGGGCGAGTTCCGCGGCGAGGTGGCCGGCCAGCGCGGAGGGGGTGGGGTGGTCGAACAGCGTGTTGGCGGGCATCCGCAGGCCGGTCCGGGCGCTGAGCCGGTTGCGCAGCTCGACGATGCCCAGCGAGCTGAGCCCTTGCTCATGGAAGGGTTTTCCGGGCTGGATCTGCGCGGCCGACTCGTGCCCGAGCACCTGCGCGGTGTCCTGGCACACCAGGTCGCGCAGCACACGGACCCGCTCGGCCCGCGACATCCCGGCGAGCCGGCCGACGAGCGAGGAGACCTCCGTCGGCGGATCGACGGCCTCGCCCCGCCGGGCCTCGGGCAGGTCCGCGAGCAGGGCGCTGTCGCGGGTGGTGGCGAACGCCGTGAGGAACCGGGCCCAGTCGATGTCCGCGATCACCAGTCCGGACTCGTCGTCCGCGAAGGCCCGGGCCAGTACGGCGACGGCCAGGTCCGGGTCGAGCACCGTCATGCCGTTGCGGCGCAGCCGGGTGCCCACGATCCGCGCGTCCGCCCCGTCCACCGCCATGCCTCCGGCGCCCCATGGCCCCCAGGCCACCGAGGTGGCCGCGAGTCCGTCGGCGCGGCGTTGTTCGGCGAGCGCGTCGAGGTAGGTGTTGGCCGCCGCGTAGTTGGCCTGGCCGGCGTTGCCGACCGCGCCGGTGGCGGAGGAGAACAGCACGAACGCCCGGAGCTCCCCCGCGAGTTCGTGGAGGTTGCGGGCGCCGGTGGCCTTGGCGTGCAGGACGCGTGCGAGCCGCGGCGGATCGAGGGCGTCGATGACGCCGTCGTCGAGTACCCCGGCCGCGTGGACGACCGCGGTCAGCGGGCGGTCCCCGGGGATCCCCGCGAGCAGGGCCGCCACCGCCTCCCGGTCGCCCACGTCGCAGGCCGCGGTGTCGACCTCGGCGCCGAGCGCGGTCAGTGCGGCGACCAGCTCGGGGTCGTCGGTGTGCCTGCCGGTCAGGAGCAGCCGTTGGACGCCCTCGGCGGCCAGCCATCTGGCGACGTGTCCGCCGAGCGCCCCGAACGCCCCGGTGACGAGGGTGGTTCCGCGCAGCGGCCAGCCGCGCCGGGGCCCGGTGCGCAGCGGCGCGCGCAGCAGGCGCCGTACGAACACTCCGGAGGCGCGGACGGCGGCCTGGTCGTCCGTGGCGGAGAGGATCCCGGCCAGCCGTTCGGCCGCCGGTGCGTCCACGGTGGGAGGCAGATCGACCAGTCCGCCCCACCGCCCGGGGTGCTCCAGGGCCGCGACCCGGCCGAGTCCCCACACCATGGCCTGCGCCGGGCTGCCGAGCCGGTCGCCGTGGCCGGTGGACACCGCTCCCCGGGTCGCGCACCACAAGGGCACGTCGAGGGCGGTGTCCCCCATGGCCTGGATGAGCGCCGTGGTCAGCGCGAGCCCCGCGGGTACTCCGGCCGTTTCCGGATGGGTCCGCTCGTCCAGGGCCAGCAGGGACAGCACCCCGCCGGGCGGTGCGCCGCCCGTCACGGACGCCAGACGCTCGGCGAGTTCCGCGCGGTCCGCGCCGATGGCGACGGGGAGTGTCCGGGTGCCGAGCGCGTCACGGAGCGGGTCCGGTACGGGGAGGGCCTCGGAATGGACGATCAGCCAGTCGCGCCGGGTGGCGACCCGGTCCGCGGTGGGCCGCCAGCCGATCCGGTACCGCAGCCGGTCCATCGCGGCTTCCCGGTCGTGATCGCGCCGCCAGCGCGCCATCGCGGGCAGCAGTTCGCCGAGGGTCCGGTCGGTGCCGGTGCCCAGCAGATCGCTCAGCGCCTGGGTGTCCTCGCTCTCCACGGCCCGCCAGAACGCCGAGTCCGTCCGCTGGGAACGGTGTTCCGCCGCCTCCGGCAGCAGCCAGTACCGCTTGCGCTGGAAGGCGTACGTGGGCAGGTCCACGCGGCGCGCCCCGCTTCCGGCGTACCACGCAGACCAGTCGGGCCCGTGGCCGCGGACCTGAAGCGCCGCGACGGCGCCGAGCACATCGTCGTGGCGCAGGGCGGGGATCACCGCCGCCTCGGTGGTTTCATCGAGGCAGTCGGCGGCCATCTCGGTGAGCGTCGTGTCCGGTCCCAGCTCCAGGAAGGTGGTGACGCCCTCGTCCCGCAGGGTCCGCATCCCGTCCCGGAACCGGACCGTGGAGCGCACATGGCGGACCCAGTACTCGGGGGAACACAGGTCACCGGGCTCGGCGAGCCGCCCGGTCAGATCGGACACGACAGGGATCTCGGGCGGGTGGTACGTCAGCCCCTCGGCGACGGTGCGGAACGCGTCGAGCATGGGGTCCATCAGGGCCGAGTGAAACGCGTGGCCGACCCTCAGGCGCGTGGTCCTGCGCCCCTGGGCGCGGAACCGCTCCGCCACCGCGACGACCGCCTCCTCGACACCGGAGACCACCACCGACCGGTGCCCGTTCACCGCCGCCAGCGATACGCCCGGAGGCAGCTCGGCAACCTCGTCCGGCGCGGCCGCCACCGCGTACATCGCCCCTTCCCGGGGCAGCGCCTGCATGAGCGAGCCGCGCGCCGCGACCAGCGTGCACGCGTCCTGGAGGGACAGCACCCCGGCCAGATGGGCGGCGGTCAGCCCGCCGAGGGAGTGGCCCAGCAGCAGGTCCGGCCGGATGCCCCAGCTCTCGAACAGCCGGAACAGCGCCACTTCGAAGGCGAGCAGCCCGGGCTGCGCGAACTCGGTGCGATCGAGGGGGGCTTGGTCGGTCCCGAACACCGTCTCCTTCACGGGCGGCTCCAGCGCGGCGCACACCTCGTCGAAGGCCTCGGCGAAGGCCGGGTGGGCGGCATACAGCCCGCGTCCCATGCCCACGCGCTGGCTGCCCTGACCGGTCAGCAGAAACGCCAGGCCGCCCTCGGCCACCGCGCCGACCGTGAGGCCGGGGTCGGGTCGTCCACCCGCCAGGGCGGTCAGCGAGCGCCGCAGCCGGTTCCGGTCACCGCCGGTGAGCACGGCCCGGTGGGTCAGCGCCGAGCGTGTCCGGGTCAGCGAGAAGCCGATGTCGAGCGCGTCGAGGTCGGGACGGGCGTCCCAGTGCGCGGCGAGCCGTCCGGCCTGGGCGCGCAGCGCGGCCGGCGAGCCGCCGGAGACGGTCCACAGCGGCCGGACGGTCCGCGCGGGCTCCGCCGGGGCCGGTGGCTCGGCGGGCGGCTGCTGGAGGATGACATGGGCGTTGGTCCCACCGATGCCGAACGACGACACGCCCGCCCGCCGGAGCGGTCCCTGGTCGGGCCATGGCGTGTCCTCGGTCACCAGCCGCAGCCCCGCGTCCCAGTCCACGTGCGGGCTGGGCCGGTCGACGTTGACGGTCGCCGGGACCAGCCCGTGCCGCATGGCCAGCACCATCTTCATCACCCCCGCGGCACCGGCCGCGGCCTGGGTGTGGCCCAGGTTGGACTTCGACGAGCCCACCAGCAGCGGGTGGTCCGGCGGCCGGTGCGCACCGTACGCCTCCAGGAGGGCGCCGGCCTCGATGGGGTCGCCGAGCATCGTCCCGGTGCCGTGCGCCTCCACGACGTCCACGTCGGACGGTCTCAGCCGGGCGTCGGCGAGGGCGGAGACCAGCAGCCGGTGCTGGGCGGCGCCGTTGGGCGCGGTGAACCCGTTGCTGGCGCCGTCGGAGTTGACCGCCGACCCCACGACCAGGGCCAGCACCGGATGGCCGTTGCGGCGTGCGTCGGAGTACCGCTCCAGGACGAACATCCCGCCGCCCTCGGACCAGGCGGTGCCGTCGGCGCCCTCGGCGAACGGCTTGGCCCGGGCGTCCGGCGCGAGCCCGCCCCGGCGGCTGAACTCGACGAACACCATGGGCGACGAGAGCACGGTGACCGCGCCCGTCAGCGCCAGCGAGCACTCGCCGCGGCGCAGCGCGGCGGCGGCGAGGTGCAGCCCCACCAGCGACGAGGAACACGCCGTGTCGATCGCGAGATTGGGCCCGCCCAGGCCGAGGGTGAACGAGATCCGGCCGGAGGCCGTGCTGGCGCCGGTGCCGATCGCCAGATGCGGTCGCACATGGAGGTCCGGGTGGCCGGCGCCGGTGCCGTACTGGCCGTGGGACAGCCCGGCGTAGACCCCGGTGTCGCTGCCGCGGAGGGTGACCGGGTCGATGCCGGCCCGTTCGATCGCCTCCCAGGACAGTTCGAGCAGCAACCGCTGCTGCGGGTCCATCTCGAGGGCCTCGTGTCCGCCGATGCCGAAGAACGCGGGGTCGAACTCGGCGGCGTCGTGGAGGAATCCGCCCTCGCGCACATAGCTGGTGCCCGGGCGGTTCCGCTCCGGGTCGTACAGCGCGGCCAGGTCCCAGCCGCGGTCCTCGGGCATCGGCGACATGACGTTCCGGCCGGAGACGAGCAACCGCCACAGATCCTCCGGCGATCGCACTCCGGCCGGAAACCGGCAGCTCATCCCGACGATCGCGATCGGCTCGTCCGGGCCGGTCCGACGGGGGCGGGCGGCCACCGGCCGGGGCGCGCGGTGCTCCAGGTGTGCGGCCAGGCGGTTCGGGGTGGGGTGGTCGAACAGCGCGGCTGTGGCGATCTTGAGCCCGGTCCGCTTCCGCAGCCGGTTCACCAGCTCCACGGCGGCCAGGGAGTCCAGCCCGAGCTCGAAGAACGACCGGTCCGGCCCGTAGCCACCCCCGGTCATCGCCTCGGTCTCGATCCGGATCGACCGCCGCAGATCCGTGGACCGGGACACGGCGCGGGCGGGCTGTGCCACCTCGGTCGGCAGATGGGTGCGGCGGCCGCCCCAGCCGCCGAAGACGGCGGGCCAGTCCACCGGGACGCCGTGGGCGTGCAACCCGCCCAGCGTGCCGAGCACGGCACGGAGATCGGACCCGCCGCCGTGCAGGGCCGCGGTGATGTGCGCCTTCGCGGCGGCGGGCTCGGGCAGGGTCTCCTCGACCAGCGCGGCCAGCACGCCGTTCGCGCTCATGTCCACATAGGTGTTCACTCCGGCCGCGTCGAGGCCGGTCACGCACTGGAGGAAATGCCCGGTGCCGCGCACCTGCGCACCCCAGTACTCGGGCAGGCAGACGACCGTGGGATCGGTTCCGAGCGCGTGGTGCACCGGGACGATCGGAATGCGCGGCGGTCGTGTGACGAGGCCGCGGGCGAATTGCTCGAAGTCCCCGGCCATCGCGGCCATATGCGGTGAGTGAAAAGCCCGGTCGACCGGCAGCTGTTTCACCTTGCGCCCCCGCTCCGACCACAGCGCGGCGATCCGCAGCACGGCTTCGCGATCTCCGGAGACGACGACGGAGTTCGGGGCGTTCACCGCGGAGAGGGCGACCAGGTGTTCGTGTCCGGCCAGCGATTCGAGGGCCTCGGCCTCGGTGACGCGCATCGCGACCATCGCGCCGCCGACGGGTGTCCTCTCCCGGAACAGCCGGATCCGCTCGGCGAGCAGCGCGCACACGTCGGGCAGGGAGAACACCCCGGCCGCCGTCGCGGCGGCCAGCTCCCCCACCGAGTGCCCGGCCACGAAGTCGGGGCGTACGCCCCAGTGCTCGAACTGCCGGAACAGCGCGACCTGAAGGGCGAACAGCGCGTCCTGGGTGTACAGCGCCTCGTCGGCCGGCGCGACCTCGGTGGCCTTGCCCGTGTCGAGCAGCAGATCGCGGACCGACCAGGTGGCGACCGCGTCCAGGTGTGCGCACACCTCGTCGAGCGCGTCCGCGAACACGTCGAACAGCGGATACAGCTCACGCCCCATGCCGGGGCGCTGGCCGCCCTCACCGGGGAAGAGGAAGGCCACCTTGCGACCGGTGTCGGCCCGCACCGCGCCGCTTTGGCCCGCGGCCAGCTCGCCGAGCCCGTCGGCGAGTTCCGCGCGGTCGGCGGCGAGGAGCACCGCGCGATACGGCAGATGCGGGCGGCCGACCGCCAGGGTGTGCGCGGTGTCGAGCAGGTCCGGGCCCCCGGGCTCGGCCAGATGGGCGCGCAGGCTCTCCGCCTTGCCGTACAGCGTCTCCTCGCTGTCCGCCGACAGCAGCACAGGCAGCGCCGGGACGGCAGCCTCCACCGGCGGCGCGGGGCGCACGGGCGGTTCGGAGAGCACCAACGCGCAGGCCGTTCCCGCGCCGTCCGAGGAGCTGAGAACCGCGGTCAGCCGACCGTCGAGGTCCGGGGCTCCGGGGACCGGCACCTGTCCCCGGCCCAGCAGCACGGGCAGCTCCAGCAACGCCGCCACCGCGTCCCCGGCCTCGCCACCCGGCCCGCCGTCGTCGAACAGGCCGTCCGGTGCGGACTCGGCCGCGTGGTAGCCGCCCCGCCACCAGAAGTGAATCCCGTCGCCCGCCACCTCGGCGCGCGCACAGGCCTGCCGCACGACGTCACCGCGGCCCAGCGCGCTGCCGTCGATCACACAGTGGACGGGGTCGCCTTCGGCCACCGCGGCCGGAGCCGGCTTCAGCACCAGGAATCCGCTGCTTCCCTCGGGCGACACGACGCCGGCGAGCGCCAGCGCGGACTCGCCCGTGAGGATGGACTGGCAGGCCAGGTGGACCACCCCGGCGGGCAGGGTGTCCAGCGTCAGCGCGGGCCCGGTCACGCCCAGTTCGGCGGCGATCGGGTCGGCCTGCGCCATGGCGAACACACTGGCCGCCGCCTTGCGGAGCCGCTCCGGGACGAGGCCCGCGTTGTCCAGCGCCCGCAGCGCCGCTTCGGTCGGCGGCACCCCTGAGGGGCAGTTGGACAAGCCGATCACCGCGACCGGCGCCGGGCGAGCGGTACTGCCGGGCTGCATGGGACCACCTGTCCTGTTCACCGTCTCATCGTCGGGCGGAATCGTGCCGAACACGGGCCGTGGACGTATCGCTTGAGGGAATGCCACCGAATACGCGGGTAATCCCGGGAAGAGGCGACGGGATCGGCAGCGTAACTATTCCCGGCAAGCGATTCCAGGCTCCGCCTCCGGGTGGAGCGGGTGTTTAGCAGATCTCCTAGTCCTCCCCGGCGCCGGCGCAAGTCCCCGCACATCCATGCCATGCTGAGAATCTCCAGAACTGTCATTGCCAGGCCCGGCCCCCTGCACTTTCTTCATCCATTAAGGGTCGGGAATGCAGGAATCTGGTCTTCGACCCGCGATAGGGGAATCAGCTTGCAGCGATCCATGCGACCTGCCTTGCTGGACGGACAGACGCTGGGAGAGAGCCTGGCGCTGTTGGCGAAGGCAGCACCGGACTCCCGCGCGAGGTTTCCCACCGCGGGCGACGACATCACCGCGGCGGACCTCCACATCGCCTCCGCCGCGGCCGCGCACGCGTTTCTGCGCGCCGGGGTGCGGCCCGGTGACATCGTGGGCGTGCTGGTGCCCACCGCCGCCCGGTTCTTCACCACGGTCTTCGGGCTCTGGCGGGCCGGGGCGGCGATCAGTGTGCTGCCGGTCCAGGCCGGATTCGGTGATCCGCGGGACACCGCGCGGCGCATCGCGCGCATCGCGGGTGTCGCGGGCCTGCGCCACCTCGTCCTGGACCGGGACTATCACGAACTGGGCGACGATCTCGGGCGCGCACTCGCCACGACGGCCCCCGAGGTGGCCCTGGTGCCCCCGCCGTCGCCCGGCTCCACCGGCGACCCGCTCGCCCTGCCCACCGTCGACCCCGACGCGCTGGCCATCGTCCAGTTCACCTCAGGCAGCACCAGCCTGCCCAAGGGCGTGATGCTGCCGCACCGCACGACCATGGCCGGCCTGCGCGCCTGTGTGGTCTCCGGCGGGTTCAGCCCGGACGACGTGTTCGTCCAGTGGGTGCCGACCTTCCACGACATGGGGCTCATCGGCCTCCAGGCCCACTGGCTCAACGGCGCCGACGTCCACGCGTTCTCGCCGACCACGTTTCTCCGGCGACCGGGCACGGTGCTCGAACACTTCGCCGCACACCGCGGAACGGTGATCACCGGCCCCAACTTCTCCTACGACTACCTGCTCGACCATGTGCCGGCGGAGCGGCTCGCCGCGCTCGACCTGTCCAGCTGGCGGCTGGCGTTCAACGGAGCGGAACCCGTCAGCGCGGCCACCGTGCGGCGGTTCACCGAGGCGCTGGCGCCCAGCGGTGTCGGCCCGTCGGTGATGTACCCGGTGTACGGCATGGCCGAGGCCACCCTGTCGATCAGCTATCCCGCCCCCGGGGACACCGCTCGGATCCGTGCTGTGGACCGCGACGAGCTGGCCAGGACCGGTGCCGTGCGCCCCGTCGCCGAGGCCGCGCCCGGGGCCAAACCGGTCGTCTCGGTGGGCCGCGCGGTGCACGGCGTCGAGCTGCGGATCGCCGGCGACGACGGGGCGGTGGCGGCCGACGGCACGCTCGGCGAGATCCAGATCGCCGGGGAGCCGGTGACCACCGGCTACTTCCGTGACCCCGAGGCGACCCGCGCGGTGTTCGCGGATGGCTGGCTGCGCACCGGCGACCTGGGCTTCCTGCTCGACGGCGAGCTGTATGTCACCGGGCGGCGCAAGGAGATGGTCGTGGTGCACGGGCAGAACTTCTTCCCCGACGACGTCGAGAACGTCGCCCGCACCGTGCCCGGTGTCTACCGCCGCCGCTGTGTCGCCTTCGCCGACACCGATGCCGAGGGCGGCGAGCGGATCGGGGTCATCGTGGAGACCGGTGACGATCCCGCGCCGGTGATCAAGGAGGTCCGCAGCCGGGTGGCGGCCGAGCTGGACCTGTCCCAGGTGCGGGTCTACGCGGTCAAACCCCGCTGGATCCCCCGCACCACCAGCGGAAAGTGGCAGCGCGTGCTGGCCGCGCGGCGCGTGACCGCGGGCGACGGCGAAGGGGTGTTCCCCGCCACCGGAAGTCCAGACCGAGGAGAACGGGTGTGAACAGCAGAACACAATCGCCGGCCGGGGTCCCCCTGCTCGCGGACGACCGGATGCACAGCGCCCGGGTGTTCGCCGCGTATCAACACGCCACCTGGGAGCTGCACCACATCCCGTGGGAGGAGTTCCGGGCCGATCTGGTGCTGCCCGAGCACATCGTGTTCGCCAAGGGCGCCATCGTGGGCGAGTCGAACGTCATCGCAGCGACCCACGGACTGCTGAACGAGTTCGCCATGGACTACGACTTCTCGCAGTTCGCCTGTGTCTGGGGCTACCAGGAGATCCAGCACCACCTGGCCTTCCAGACCTGGCTCCAGCTGGCGGGCCACAGCATCGACCACCACACCATCGCCTCGATGCGCGAACCGTACCCACCGGGGGTGACCCGGGCGGCCACCCTGGCCACCAATGTCATCTGCGAGGTCCTCGCCACCCACGCCTACAAATGTGTCGCCCGCCGCATGGAGGAACCGGTGCTCGCGGCCATCCTGAAGAAGGCCAGCGGCGACGAGGCGCGGCACGCACGCGAGTTCGTCCACTACACCGCGCAGCAGCTGGCCGCGCGGCCGGAGGAGTGCGCGTCGGTCGTGGAAACCCTGTACATCTACATGGGAACCACCCGTGACCTGTACCGCCATCCGGTCAGCCGGTTCAAGGGCAACCTTCCCGAGCTGGAGAACCACGAGACCATCGACGAGATGTTCTCCTACTTCGCCGAGATGGACGAGGACGGCAGCGACTGGGCGAAGTGCTGTGAGCAGTTGTTCAAGTACTTCTCCGCGCTCACCGGCCACCGGCTGACGAAGATGTCCGACGTGCGCCGGGCGATCGCCGAGGAGTCGCCGAAGAGCAAGGTCGCCGCATGAGCACCGCGCAAAACACCACCGGCGAGGCGATCGAACTCCCCTGGCACGCGGAGCCCTCCTTCAACTGTTTCGGCTGCTCGCCACGCAACCCGATCGGGCTCAAGCTGCGGCTGAAACGGCTGCCGAACGGAGACCACGCCGCCGAGACGGCCTTCTCGGAGAACTACGCCTCCTACCCGGGGATCGTGCACGGCGGCATCGTGAACGTGCTGCTGGACGAGGTGATGGGCGACACCCTCGCGCTGGTGCACGGCCTGCTCGCGTTCTCCGTGACCCTGCGCAGCAAGATGTTGCTGCCGCTCGCGGTGGGCGAGCCGTATCTGACCGCCGCGCGGATCAGCGGCCAGGGCAACGGAGTGCTGCACACCCAGGCCGAGATCACCGGGCCCGGGGGCGAACTGCACGTCATGGCCACCGGCACCTACCAGCCGATCCGCTCCCAGCAAGCCAGAGAGTTCATGCGGCTCGACGATGCCGCCTTCGGCCGCGTACGCCACTACTTCGACCACGGTACGGGAGAGTCATGACCGCCGAGCCCACCAGCCGCGAGCGGATCGCCGCGATCACCACCGAGTTCCTCGCCACCGAACTGGAGATCTCCCCCGACGGGATCGGCCCCGCCGACACCCTCAAGGCGCTGCCCGGGGCCGACTCGATGAAACTGCTGCGGGTGGTCTCCAAACTGGAGCGCCGGTGGGACATCGAATTCGACGACCAGGCCGTCTTCTCCGCCGAGACCGTTGATGAACTGGTCACCCTGGTGCACACCTATGTCGGCAAGGAACTGACGACGCCGTGATCACTCTGACCCCCCAAGAGGCATTCCAGGCCACCAACCAGCACTACGAGCTGCCCGCCGAGCTGTTCGCCGCCTACCTCGACCGGCGGCTCAAGTACAGCTCCGGGCTCTACACCACCCAGGACACCGACCTCGACCAGGCGCAGACGGACAAGCTGCGCTTTGTCGCGGGGCGGCTCGGTCTCACCGGCGGTGAGCGGCTGCTCGACATCGGCTGCGGCTGGGGCAGCCTGACCCTGTTCATGGCCCAGGAGTACGGCTGCCAGGTCACCGGTGTCACCCCGTCGCGCCCGCAGATCGAGTACATCCGGGCCCAGGCGGAGAAGGCGGGCGTGGCGGAGCTGATCACGCTGACGCACGGCGCCTTCACCGATGTCGAGGTGGCCGGGGTGTATGACGCGGTCACCATGCTCGGCTCGATCGTGCACATGCCCGACCGGGGCACGGTCCTGCGCAAGGTCCACGAACTGCTGCGCCGCGGCGGGTCGCTGTATCTGTCGGAGAGCTGTTTCCGGAACCACGCCGCCTACGAGGAGTTCTCGCGCCGGCCGGGCACCAGGCATGTCACCGAGAACATATTCGGGTTCGCCGACATGGTGCCGCTCTCCACTCTCGTGGAAGCGGTGGAGTCGGCCGGGTTCAGCCTCACCGCGCTCTCCGACCTCACCGCGCACTACCACCGGACCATCCAGGACTGGGAGGAGCGGGCCCACGCCGCGCGCGACCGTATCGAACGGGTGGCACCCGGCATGAGCGAGCCGCTCATCCGCTATCTCCGGACGGCCAACGCCGGCTGGGGCTACACCACCAAGCACTACGCGCTGAGCGCGCTGAAGTCCCGGATGGGCCCGGCGGAGGCGCCATGATCGACCCCGCGGAGGCCGGGAGACTGACCCGGCGGGCCGTGCGCCACGCCGACCGGCAGCACTGGTCCATCGACGAGCTGCCCTGGGCAACGCTGCGGCCGGAGGAACTCACCGAGACCGACCGATCGGTGGTGCGGTTCATCACCTTCGTCGAGGACCACATCCCCGGGTATCTCACCTACTTCCTGGACTCCTTCCCGGTGTCCGGTGAGGACCTGGCCATCGAGGAGTTCTGCTTCAACCGCGAGTACTTCCGGTTCCTGATCTCCTGGGCGAACGAAGAGGAACGGCATGCCTCGGCGCTCACCCGCTATCAGATCGAGGCCGGGATCAGCGACCCCGACACCCTGATCCGGGAGCTGGCCGAGGAGGGCAGAAAGAAGTTCGCGCTGCCGTACGAGAGCCCCGTCCAGGCGTTCACCTACACACTGGTCCAGGAGAAGGCCACGCAACTCTTCTACCAACGGTTCAAGGCGGTCGCCACGGAGCCGGTGCTGCGCGAGCTGCTCCATCGGCTGGCCAGGGACGAGGCCCGGCACTTCGCCTTCTACACCGAGCTCCTCACCGCCTACATCGGGCGGCATGGACTCGCGGCGACGGTGCCGGACCTCAAGGACGTGCTCGCCACCTTCCGCATGCCCCTGGCGGACACGCTGGGCGGGTACTGGCGGTGGTCGCTGAGCATCGCGGACGCCGTGTCCTATGACCACACCGAGGCGTACGGCGCCCTGATCCGGCTCGTCGACAACTTCGCCACGTCACGGGGCGACGCGTCGGCGGCCGACCTGGCCGAGTTCGTCCACCGCGTCCGCTCCGTCTGACCGCCGCGGCCAGGACGACGGTCGAGTCCGAGGCGCGCGACCAGGCCGGCCACCACGGCGTCCTGCCGGGTCAGATAGGCGGCGAAGGAGTCGCCCGTGATGAAGGCGTCGGTCCAGCCGTGCCGGGTGAGCTCGGCCTTCCACTGCCGTGAGGTGTGCAGCGCGGTCAGCGCCCGGATCCACCGCTCGCGGTCCGCCGGGCTGATGCCGGGCGGCGCGACGATCCCCCGCCAGTTGTGGAACACCAGGTCGATGCCGGACGCCTGGAGCGTCGGCACACCGGGCAGCGCGGCCATCGGCCGGTCGCCGGAGACCGCGAGCACCCGCAGCTGGCCCGCCTGGATCTGGCCCAGGAACTCACCGATGCCGCTGGTGGCGAAGTCGACCCTGCCGTCGAGCAGCGCGGGGAGCAGATCGCCGCCACCGCCGTCGTAGGCGACGTATCTCACCCGCCGGGGAGCGATGCCGACGGTCCCGGCCAGCTCCATGGGGAACAGATGGTCCGGGCCGCCCAGGGAGGAGCCGCCGCCGACCGTGACGCGCCGCGGGCTCTCCTTCCATGCGGCGACCAGCTCCCCGACCGTGCGGTACGGCGAGTCCTCGCGGACCACCACCGCCTCGGGCTCCTCGATCAGCCGCGCGATCGGGGTGGTCTGCCGTACGGTCACCCGCGTGCGCAGCACATGCGACGCGCCGAGGACCCCGAGGCCCATCTGGAGGGCGAGCCGGCCGTTGCCGCGCTCGTTGACGGTGCGCTGGAGGCCCACCGTTCCGCCGGCGCCGGGCAGGTTGAACACCTGCACATCGGAGGCGGTTCCGGTTTCCTCCAGCACCTGGGCCACGGTCCGAGCCGTCGTGTCGTATCCGCCCCCGGCCGTGTTGGGCACCAGGACGCGCAGATCGCCATCGGAGCCCCCGGCGCCCGGCCAGACGCCGCAGCCACCGGCCACCAGCGAGACCAGGAGCGCGAGGGTGCCGGACAGGGCTCGGTTACGTCCTCTCATGGCACCTCCCTTTCGCTTCGCGCACGGCGGACGTCATGATTGTGCGGCCTGGCGGGAGGGTCGCCCAGGCTGTGTCGGCAGGAGAGATTGAATTCATCGTGGTCGCCGTGTTCCGTCGCCATACGCTCGCGGGCGAGATGCTGGTGCTCCAGCTCGCCATCGTCGTGGTGGTGCTGCTGGCGGTCGCCGCGGTCTCGCTCGCGCAGTCGGAGGCCACCTTCAACCGGGTCGAGGGGCGCCGGGTGAGCGCGCTGGCCGAGCAGCTGGCCGCCCACCCCCTCGTGCACAGCCGGCTGGTGAAGCCCGCGCCCGCGGAGGCGCTGGCCCCCCTGGTGCTCTCCACGCGGGTGCAGTCCGATGTCACCTCGGTGACGGTGGCCGACCGCGACGGCCGCGTCGTCAGCTCGACGAACCCCACGGTGGTCGGCGACCGGCTGCCGCTCGGCGAGGGGGTCGGCGCGGGCCGCGGCTGGTCGGGCTCACTGGACTGGGACGGCAACCGGGAGCTGGTGGCCCAGGTGCCGGTGCTCGGCACGACGGGGGACGACGCGGGCCGGAGGCTGGGCACGGTCATGGTCGGCGAGGCGTCCCCGACGGTGTGGCAGCGGCTCGGCGGCGCGTCCTCGTATCTGCTGATCTACCTCGGCGTGGCCAGCGCGCTGGGCGTCGTCGGCTCCTGGCTGCTCGCCCGCCGCGTCAAACGGCAGACGCTCGGACTGGAACCACGCGAGATCACCGGGCTGGCCGAACACCGCGAGGCCATGCTGTACGGCATCGCCGAGGGGGTCGTCGCCCTGGACCCGCAGCACCGCCTCACCCTCGTCAACGACATGGGCCGACGGCTGCTGGACCTGCCCGAGGACTGCGTGGGCCGGACCGTGGCCGAGCTCGGCATCGACGGACGGCTGCTCGACGTGCTGACCGGGACGCAGGAAACCACCGCGAACGCGCGTGACGAGGTCGTCGTCCGCCACGGCCGCGTCCTGGTCATGAACCGGATGACGGTCACGAAGGACGGACGGCTGCTCGGCTCGGTCGCCACCCTGCGCGACCGAACCGAACTGGCCCACCTGGAGCGGGAGATCGGCTCCTTCCGCAGCACCTCGGAGCTGCTGCGAGCGCAGGCGCACGAGTTCGCCAACCAGTTGCACACCATCTCCGGGCTGATCCAGATCGGCGAGCAGGAGGAAGTGGTGTGCTACATCCGCGCGTTGAACCAGCGCCGCCACTCCCTCGACATGACCGTCGGCCGCCGGGTCCGCGACACCGCCGTCGCCGCGCTGCTGATGGCGAAGTCCGCCCAGGCCGCCGAGCGGAAGGTCGCCCTGCGCATCTCCGACCGCACGGCGCTGGGCCGGCTCGCCCCGGAGGACGCCGCGGATGTGGCGACCGTGGTCGGCAACCTGGTCGACAACGCCATCGACGCGGCCACCGCGGCCGAGCCCGACGGCGGCGTCCCGCCCGACGAGGCATGGGTGGAGATCGAGCTGAGGCAGGACGCCGCCAGCGTGGAGATCGTGGTCCGCGACTCGGGGCCCGGCATCGCCCCCGAGCTGGCCCAGGAGGTCTTCGCCCACGGCTTCACCACCAAGGCCGCCCAGGAGGGTGAGCGCGGCATCGGGCTCGCCCTGACCCGTCTCGTCTGTGAGCGCCGCGGCGGAGAGATCGCGGTGACCAATACGGCCGAGGGCGCCATGTTCACCGCGCGCATGTCCGTCGGCCGGCCCACCGACGCGGTGGCGGAAGGAGCTACCCCATGACCGAGCCGACCGACACCATCGACGTCCTGGTCGTCGACGACGACTTCATGGTCGCCCGGGTCCACCGCACCTTCGTCGAACGGGTCCCCTCGTTCCGGGTCGTCGGCACCGCGCACACGGGCGAGCAGGCGATCAAGGCGGTGGACGAGCTGCGCCCCGACCTGGTCCTGCTCGACCTGTATCTGCCGGACGTCTTCGGCCTGGACGTCATCCCCCGGCTGCGCACCGCCGGACACGACTGCGACGTCCTGGTCATCAGCGCGGCCCGCGAAGCCGACGCGGTGCGCGACGCCGTACGCCACGGCGTCGTCGACTACCTCCTCAAGCCCTTCGACTACGAGGACCTCCAGCCCCGCCTCGAACGGTACGCGACCCGGCGCGGACGGCTGCTCACCACCGTCGTCCGCGGCCAGGCGGACGTGGACCGCGTCCTGGCCGGGGCGTTCACACCCCCCGCGGGCAGCGCCCTGCCGAAGGGCATGAGTGTGGAGACCGCCGATCTGATCGAGCGCGCGCTCCGCGACGCGGACGGCACGCTCTCCGCCACCGAGGCGGCGGCCGCCACCGGCGTCTCCCGGGTGAGCGCCCGCCGCTACCTGGAGTACTTCCACGACACCGGCCACGCCGACGTGACCCTGCGCTACGGCTCGACCGGCCGCCCGGAGCGCCGGTACGACTGGCGCGCGTAGCGGCGGGCCCTCCGACCCGGGGGTCCAGGAGCCCGGATCTTGCGGACCTCCCGGTCGGGGTGCGCGACGGCGACAGCGATCCTCCGGAACACCCGCTGGGGAGGGGGCACTCCATGGAACACGGCCCCGCACGCGCCGCACACACCCCGCTCGGGCGCCGTCAGGCGCTCGCCGCGCGTGCCGCCGCCAGATCCGTCACCAGGCGCTCCTCGACCGGGACGCTCGGGTCGGAGTACTGGCCGGAGAGGCAGACGGGACCCGCCCAGCCCAGGTCGGCCAGCCGGCCCAGGACCGCGGACCAGTTGGACAGCCCCTCGGCGCCGGGGACGAACCACGGTTTCCAGTGACCGCCGACCGACGTCCCGGCGGGCTCGACGGGGACATGGATGACGTTCTTGAGGTTGACGATCCCGAGCCGGCGGACGACCAACGGCAGCGTCACCCCGGGGTCGTCGCCCGCGAGCGCGTCGTGTGCGGCGTCCCACACCACCCGGAAACCCTCCGCCGGAAGCCCGTCGAGGAGGTCCATCACGCCCAGCGTGGAGGAGACGAAGCGCCCGTGGTGCGGCTGCACCCCGACCTGTACGCCGTACCGCTTCACCAGGGGCGCGGCGGCCTCCAGGCGCTTCCGGAAGCGGCGGACGGAGGCGGTGTAGCCGTCGGGGCCGAGCTCGGCCATGACACGGATCATCGGTACGTCCGCCGCCCGGCAGGCCGCGAAGACGGGTTCGTCCAGGCCGCTCGCGACGCTGATGACCTCGACGCCCTCGGCCCTCAGCTGGGCGGCGAAGGCCGGCAGCAGCCGCTCCGCCTCGGCCGGGGTGACATAGGCGCTGTCCCGTACCGGGACCTCGGCGCCGGAGAATCCGAGCCCGGAGACCAGCTTGCCCAGCTCGTCACCGGGCAGGGCGGACCAGGGCTTGGTGAAGACGGACCACAGATATGTCATGGGTCAGCGGCCTCCGAGTCCGCTCATGGTGATGCCTTTGACGAACCAGCGCTGGGTGAGGAAGAAGATCAGGATCAGCGGGACGGTGGTGATGGTGGCCGCCATCAGCAGCAGGTTCCACTGGGTTCCGTTGGTGGACTGGAACACCTGGAGGCCGACCGAGGCGGTCCTGGTGGCATCGCTGTTGGAGATCACCAGCGGCCAGAGCAGGTTGTTCCACTGGCTGATGAACTTGAACACCGCAAGGGTGGCGATGGCCGGCACGGCCAGCGGGATGATCACCCGGGTGAAGGTCTGCCAGCGGTTCGCCCCGTCGAGGCGGGCCGCCTCCTCGTAGTCCCGGGGGATGCCGAGGAAGAACTGGCGGAGCAGGAACACCCCGAGCGCGGTGAACGCGTGCGGCAGGATCATCCCCGCCCAGGTGTCGACCCCGTGCAACTTGGCCACCAGGATGAACTGCGGGACCAGGGTGACCTGCGTGGGGATCATCAGCGTGGCCAGATACACGCCGAACAGCACCTCACGGCCGCGGAAGTTCAGCCGGGCGAAGGCGTACGCGGCCAGCGCCGCGGTGATCGTCTCCAGGATGGTGGTGCCACCGGCGAAGATGACGGTGTTCAGCAGATAGTCGCCGAGCGGGACCAGGTCGAAGGCGCGGCCGAGGTTCTCCCAGTGCCAGCTGCTCGGCCAGAAGGAGGGCTTGGCCGCCATCGACTCGGTGTCGGACTGGAAGCCGACCAGCACCATCATCACGATCGGGGTCAGGGTGACCGCCGTGGCCAGGAAGCAGGTGAACACCAGCAGTTTCCGTCTGGCGACGGGCGAGCGGCGCGGCGGCGTGAGGACGGGGAGGTCAGTTGTCATAGTGCACCAGCCTCCGCTGGAGGAGGAACTGCATCGCGGTGATCACCGCGATGAAGGCGAACAGCACGATCGACTGCGCGGCCGCGTAGCCCTGCTCGTAGTTCTGGAATCCCGTTTGGTAGATGTACATGACGAGGGTGGTGGTGCGTGATCCCGGACCGCCGTCCGTCATCACCAGTGCCTGGTCGAAGACCTGGAACGAGTTGATGATCGAGGTGACGACGACGAAGAACATCGCCGGTGAGAGCAGTGGCAGCGTCACACTGCGGAAGGTCCGCCACGGTGTGGCGCCGTCGACCCTGGCCGCCTCGTACAGCTGCTGCGGGATGGCCTGGAGCCCGGCGAGGAAGATCACCATGCCGAACCCGAAGCTCTTCCAGACGCTCATCGCGATCAGCGCCGGCATCGCCCAGTCGTCCGAGATCAGCCATGCCGGGCCGTTGATACCGAAGACGCCGAGCACGGCGTTGACCAGTCCGTCGGTCGGGATGTAGAGCCAGACCCAGACGAAGGCCACGGCGACGGTGATGGTGGCGTAGGGCAGCAGGAGCAGCGACCGGAAGACCGCGATGCGCCGGAGCCCCTGGTTGAGCAGCAGGGCGAGGGCCAGGCTGACCAGCAGGGTCAACGGCACGCTGGCAAAGGTGAAGTACAGGGTGTTGCCGAATGCCGACCAGAAGGTCGAGTCCGGTCCCAGCCGGGTGAAGTTGTCAAGACCCGCGAAGCTGGGCGGGCTGAACAGATTCCAGTCGAGCAGCGAGATCACCCCCGCGGCGATCACCGGGCCGGCGGTGAAGACGACGAACCCCACCAGACTGGGCAGCAGGAACAGCCAGGCGGCGAACGCGTCCGAGCGGCGCCGTCGGGGGCGCGGGGGCCGTGGAGTCGGGGTCCGGGATGCGGCGGTGCTGGTCTCGACAGCCATGGTCATCCTCACTCACCGCGCCGGTCGGCCTGGCGGACGGCGTCCCGGTGCTGACGCATCAGGACGTTCAGCCGCGGGTTGATGTTCTCGATGGTCTCGGCGACCGTCAGATCGCCGAGGAAGGCCCGTGGCAGCTCCTGGCCCATCAGCAGCCGCACCCGGTTCCAGTTGGTGGTGACGTCGAAGGGGTGGCCGCCGCCGACCTCGCCCTTGAGGATCTTCTGGACGACGCCGAGGTTGGCGGGCGGGGGCTTGAAGGCGCTGCCCGCCGAGCGCCTGGCCGGGTTGTTGCGCCCGGCCGTGGCGTAGATGTCCAGCGCGCCGGTGCTGGTCAGGGTCTTCAGCAGGCGCCAGGCCAGGTCCAGGTCGGAGCCCTTGACGCCGGAGGGGATGCCGAAGCTGGAGCCCGACACGCGCGGCTTGCTGCCCGCGGGCCCCGCGGGGAAGGGGACGATGTCCCATTCGAAGGGCGCCTTGCGGACGTTGAGCACCTGCCAGGGCCCGTTCTGCATGAACGCGACATTGCCCTGGAGAAAGTTGGCCAGGGCGTTGCCGCTGGCTTTCGCGCTGACCAGATTGGTGATCGGCGGGGTCGCCCGGTCCCTGACGAACAGATCGATGACGAATTCGATGGCGCCCCGGGCCTCGGGGGCGTCCAGGGCGCTCGCGTCGCCCTTCTCGTTGATGACGTTGCCGCCGGCGGAGTAGATCCACGACACCAGGTCGTCGATGGCCGGGCCGCAGGTGAAACCGTAGCTGTCCTTGGGCCCGCTCACCTCGATCGCGAGGTCCCGGAGGGTGTCCCAGGTCATGGGCTCGGTGGGGGACGGCGGGTCGATGCCGTGCTTGTCGAGCAGCGTCTTGTTGTAGTAGAGCACGGTGGGCGCCACGTCGAAGCCGATGCCGTAGGTCTTGCCGGCGAAGGAGGAGATCGACCGGATCGCGGGGTAGAAGTCGTCGAGGTCGAAGTCCGGGTCCTCGGCGATCAGGTCGTCCAGCGGCCGGTACGCGCCGCGCGCCGCGTAGGTGGGCACCATCCAGCCGTTGATGCCGGTGACCAGGCTGGCCGTTCCGCTGACCAGTTGGAGGTCGAGTTTGGTGGCGTAGCTGTCCGACGGGGTGAGCGTCGAGACCGAATCGACCTGCATCCGCTGCTCGACGTACGTACCGAAGGCGGCCCAGACCTTGGCCTCCTCCGGGCCGTTGGACCACATCGACCAGGTGGCGGTGCCCGGTGGCGGGCCGGACGAGCAGCCGCTCAGGCCGGCGGCGGCGAGCCCTCCGGCGGCGGTTCTCCTGAGCAGGGTGCGGCGGGACAGGCTGGAAGACATCGTCGTCTCCTCGCTGTTCAAGGACGTGCTGTGGTGAGGGCGTGCCGTGGTGAGGACGCTCCGGGTCAGGCGAAGGCCAGGTCCATGGACTCGGCGCGGATGCGCTCCTCGTCGACCTCGATGCCGAGGCCGGGGGCGGTGGGGACGGTCGCGACGGCCGAGTCGATGTGCAGCTTGTCGACATACAGATCGGCCAGCAGCTCGGGGCCGTTCAACTCGGCCGGAAGGGCCAGCTCCAGCTGGCTGAACAGGTGCAGGGCCGCCGCGAAGCCGATGCCGCAGTCGGTCAGCCCGCTGGCGAGCACCTCCAGGCCGCCGGCCAGCGCGACCTGGGCGGTCTTCAGGGCGTTGCGGATGCCGCCGGACTTGCAGAGCTTGACGACCACCAGGTCGGCGGCGTCGAGGCGGATGGTGCGGGCCAGGTCCTGGGCGGTGAAGCTGCCCTCGTCGATCGCGACCGGGAGGTCGATCATGCTCCGCAGCCGCTGGAGCCCGAGGGTGTCGGTGCTCGGCACGGGCTGTTCCACACAGTGGATGCCCGGCACGTCGTGCAGCGCGCGCAGCAGCTGCTTGAGCGCGCTCGGCCGGTAGGACTGATTGGCGTCCAGCCAGATGGGCTTGGCCGCGGCGACCTCGGCGACCGCCGTGACGGCGGCGGCGTCGGCGTCGACATCCCCGCCGATCTTCACCTTGTACGCCGGGTAGTGGCCGGAAGCCCGCGCGTGCTCGCGGACGGCGGACGGGTCGCCCACGCCGATGGCCGAGCAGAGCGGAACGGTGTCCCGCACCTTGCCTCCCAGCAGGGCGTGGACCGGCAGCCCGGCCAGCTTGCCCGCCGCGTCGTGCATGGCGATGTCGACGGCGGCCCGGGCGAACGGAAAGCCGTTGGACACCGACGGACTCAGTCGGCGGTTCGCTCGCGCGTGGAACAGCTCCACGTCGAACGGGGTGAGTTCGAGCAGAACGGGGGTGAGGTGGCGCTTGATGACGACGGCGATCGTCTCGGCGGTCTCATAGCTCCAGCTCGGCAGGGCCCGCTGCTCGCCCCAGCCGACGACCCCGTCCTCCGTCGTCAGCCTGACGAAGATCACCGAACCCGCCTGGTCCGGGGTGCCGACGGTGCCGCTGCCGAGGACGAACCGGCGGGCGAACGGCACGGCCACGGGGAACACATCGACCGCCGTGATGCGCGACATGGGGAGGTGGTTCCTTTCACGGGAGACCTGAGGGGGGTGGGGCACGCGCGGTCAGGCGGCGGTCGGCCATGCGGCGGGATCGACGAGGCTCGGGCCGCGGACGCCCTTGCCGAGCCAGTCCACGACATCGGCCAGCACATACCCGGCCAGCGCCAGGTGTCCCTGGGTGGTGTCCCCCGCGATATGCGGGGTGAGCAGGAGGTTCGGGCAGCTCAGCGCGGACTCGTCGAGGCTCGGGGGTTCGGGGTCGTACACGTCCAGCGCGGCCAGGATCCGGCCGGACTGGACGTGGTCGAGAAGCGCCGCCTGGTCGACGGCGGGGCCGCGCGAGGAGTTGACCACGATCGTGCCGTCGGGCATCGCCTCGATGAGCCGCCGGGTCACCATTCCCCGGGTCGCCGGGAGATCGGGTACGTGGAGGGAGACGAACGCGCAGCCGAGCGTTTCCTCCAGCGTGGCGGTGCGGACCCCGAGCGCGACGGCCCCCGCCTCGTCCAGGTACGGGTCGTACACCACCACGTCGCAGCGGAACGGCCTCAGCAGGGTGATCAGGGCGCGTGCGGTGGAGCTGGCGCCGACGATGCCCACGGAGCGGCCGGCGAGTTCGCCGCCCCTGAAGTCCTTCTGCTTCCAGCCGCCGCCGCGCACCGCGGCGTCGAACCGCGGCAGGCGGCGGGCGAGGGTGAGCATGGCGGCCAGGCAGTACTCCCCCACGGACCAGGCGATCCGCCCCGCGGCGGAGAAGACGGTCACGCCCTGGTCGAGCACCTCGCGGTCGATGAGCTTCTTCACCGTGCCGGCCGCGTGGGCGACCACCTTGGGGCCGCCGCCGCCGGCCCAGATCGAGGTGTCCAGATGGGGGGTGCCCCAACTCGTCAGCAGCACCTCGGAGCCGGCGGCCAGCCGGGCCACCTCGTCCCCGTCGAGCTCGCCTTCGGCCCAGGTCACCTCGAAGTGTTCCGCGATCAGCCGCCGGGCGTCGGTGCCGCAGACATCGGCGGCTCGCTCGGGGGTCATGACGACGGCGAGTTTGGACACCTTTGCTCCTCGGGCCGGGTCGGTGTGCGATGACTGTCACGACCGTAGGGACCCGCTGTTATGCCCGTCCAAGCCCTATTTGGCATTGCGCGATACCTTGACGGCATGGACCTTTCTCTGCAACAGCTCCGTGGTTTCGTCGCCGTGGCGGAGGAACAGCACTTCGGCCGTGCCGCCGCGCGGCTCAACATGACCCAGCCGCCGCTGACCCGCCAGATCCAGGCACTGGAGCGGAATCTGGGCGTCGTCCTGTTCGAGCGCACCGGCCGTGGCGCGCGGATCACGGCGGCGGGCCAGGCGCTCCTCGACCACTGCCGCCGGATCCTCGCCCTGCTCGACGCGGCGCCGGTCGCCGCCCGCCACGCCGCCGAGGGCCGGACGGGGACGCTGCGGCTGGCGTTCACCGCGATCGGGGCGTACGCGATACTCGCGGACGTCCTGGACCTGGTGAACCGGCACCTCCCCGACGTGTCCGTGGAGCTGACGGAACTCGTCAGCCCGGACCAGTTCGCGGCGCTGGCCGATCTGGAGGTCGACATGGGCCTCGTCCGGCCGCCGATCCCCGAGCGGTACCGGTCGGTCCTGGTGCACTCCGAGGACCTGGTGCTCGCCGTCCCCGCCGGCCACGCGCTGGCCCGCGCCACCGAACCCGTGCCCCTCGCGGACGTCGCCGACGACTACATCGGGTACAGCCCCGAGGGCTCCCGGTATCTGCACGACATCTGTGCCGCCATGATCGGCGTGGACCGCTACGCGGTCAGCCAGCTGACCTCACAGGTGCCGACGATGCTGGCGCTGGTGCGGGCGGGGCTCGGGTGCGCGCTGGTACCGCGCTCCATCATGACGATGGGCGTGCACGGCGTCCGGTACCGCGAACTGGCCCCGGCCGACGCCCACTCCGTGACCCTGCACGCCTGCTGGAGCCCGGACAGCCCGAACCCCGCCCTGCACCGACTGGCCGCGGTCCTCACCCGCGAGCCACGGCTCGGGGTGTCCTGAACCTACAGTCCGTCACGCACCATGGCGGCGACGATCCGGACATGGCGATCCGCCGCCGTGTTCGAGAACTCGTTGTCGTAGTTCAGGCCGTAGGGCCAGAAGTGGCCACCACCGGTGGACAGCGTGGCGCCCGAACCGTCGTACTGCTTGACGAGCGCCGTGGCCTGCGCACCGCGCCAGCCTCCGCCGCTGGACAGGGTGTTCCAGCCCGAGCTGGTGCCCACGCCGATGGTGTGGGCGATCTCGTGCAGGGCGGTCCGCTCGGTCATATAGGCGCGGTTGCCGAAGCGGATGGTTCCGTTGATGTTGCCGTCGGCGGTGGGCACACCGGGGTCGTAGCGGACGGTGATGTTCTTGCCCAGATCGCTGAGGTTGTTGTACCGGGCCACCGCGGCGCTCATGGCCGCCGTGATCAGGTTGTAGGCCGTCTGCTGGTCCTGGGTGGGGTTGCTCGCCCGTTCGAGCGTCCAGGTGATGGTGGCCGCCGACACCTGCTTCTGGGCGGCCGCCGGGGCCGCCGGTGCGGCCTGCGCGACACCGGGCCCGGCCACCGCGGCGGCCACCAGCGCGGCGACGACCGCCTTGTTGCGCCAGGTACTCATGACGTTCCTCCTGTGGGGGGATGGTGGGGGGTGTGGTGTACGTCAGTGCCTGAGGTTCGCCCCGACCGCGGCGGCCACGACGCTGTCCCGTTCGGTGCGGCTGAACAGCCCCTCGGACAGCCATGTGTCGGCGAGGGTGCGTACCGCCTGGACGAAGACGCCTGAGGTCGTGAAGGGGGCCTGCGCCCAGAGCACGTCCAGGAACGTGAGGCCGTTGCCACGGGCGCGGTTCGGTACGCCCGAGTTCTTCGTGCCGAACACGACGACCGGTTCCGAGCGCTTGAAGTAGGCGTGGTAGCGCGTCTCGTCCCCGACATGGAACGGGGCGAGGGTCAGGCCGTGCGTGGTGAAGTACATCGGCCGGCCGCCGGATTTGATCGCGTCGGCGAGATCGCCCCGGAGGGTGAAGTCCTTGTAGAAGGAGAACACGCGGAATGCCGACTCCTGGCTCTGGGCGGTCAGCAGCACCGGACCGTAGAACACCGACTGGACGGTGGGATCGTCCAGGGCCCTTTCGATGCGCAGACGGTAGGGGGCGGAGACGGCGACCCGGTCGCCGCGCTGCCAGCTCCTGCTCAGGCTCAGATAGCTGCCGGGCACGGCCTTGACCGACTGCCGGACCCCGTTGACCGTGACGGTGAAGCCCGCCGTGGCCCAGACCGGAACACGAAGTCTCAGGTCGAGCTGCCCGCTGCCCTCGCGGAACGTCAGGGTGCGCACGCCCTCGGCCGGGTAGTCGCTCGTCTGCTCGATGACGAAGCCCCGCTCCGGCCACCGCAGTGTCGAGGCGAGGTAGAGGTTGACGTACAGCGCGCCGCCGTCGGCGGAGCGGAAGTACACCGAGTCCTGGTACTTGGTGTGGTTCTCCATGCCGGTGCCGCCGCAGCAGGTGCCGGTGTTGTCGTACTCGCGCCGCACCCCCGGGCCCATCCCGACGAAATAGGTGACCTCCGGGCTGTCCGTGGCGGGGGCGTCCCGGCGGGAGGCGAGGATGTGATTGGTCACGCCCCGCTCGTAGTAGTCCATATAGGCGGGGTCCGGCTGGTGGAAGAACAGCTGCCGGCTCAGTTTGAGCATGTTGTACGTGGCGCAGGTCTCGGCGTTCTTGTCGTCGAGGGTGGCCGCGATGGCGTCACGGGCGCGAAACATCTCACCCTGCCCAGTGCCGCCCAGGCTGTACATGCGGGAGCCGGTGACCATGCCCCAGAAGTTGCGGGCCGCGGCGGCGTACTCCTCCTTCGCCGTGTGGTCGAAGAGCCGCAGATAGCCGGTGAACTGCGGGATGTGCTGGTTGGCGTGTTTGCCCTCCAGGATGTCGCGGTCCTCGGCGCAGGCCTTCAGCAGCGTGGTGTTGTCGAAACAGCGGGCGGCGGCGAGGTGTTCCGCCCGGCCGGTGAGGGCGTACAGATCCGCCATCACCTCGTTCATCCCGCCGTACTCACCGGCGATGTAGATGGACCACATCCGCTCCAGCTGGGCCGCCGGCAGGTGGCCGAGCCTGCTGTGCACCCAGTCGCCCATCCCCGAGACGATCTCCAGGGCCTGCGCGTTCCCGGCCAGGGTGTGCGCGTCGAGCAGACCGCGCATGATCTTGTGGCAGGTGTAGTACGGCGCCCAGATGGTGGGGTACGTGGTGTAGCTCTCCAGCAGGATGAACTGGGTCTCCGGGTACGCCGCCAGGTAGCCGGGGTGGCTGGGCTTCGGCGAGCCGTGGTCCGCCAGGGCCTTCTGGCACTCGCCGAGCGCGCCGACCAGGTAGTCGAGCTTGGTCTTGAGCGCGGCCTCCTTGGTGTCGGCGTACGCCTGGGCGATGAGGGTGAGGAAGTGGCCGCCGTAGTGGCCGCGCAGATTGCCGTCGGAGGTCTCCCAGCCGCCGGGCGGCCGGGCGCCGCGGGTGTCGAGCCCGGCGTTGGCCCGGAAGACGGCCAGGATGCGGTCGGCCGGGTAGGACCTGGCGTAGCCGAGCATCAGATCGCGCTTGCGGCGGAAGACACCGTCGCCGAGGGTCACCCCGTCCAGCGGGAAGGGGCGTACCGACCAGGTGTCCGGGACGGGCAACGGCCCGCGCGCGGCCTGGGAGGACACCGCGGAGGGGGTGGCTCCGGCCGGGGCGGCCTGTGCCGTCGGGACGGCGTACGCGAGCGGGGCGGTGGCCGCGGCCCCGGCGGCGAGTCTCAGCGCGTGGCGGCGGGACGGGGGGTGGGACATGCTCTTGACTCCGATCGTCGGTGGTCGGTGGTCGGCGGGCATGGGCAGGGGGACGCGGAGCGCGCGCGGGTTACGAGGGGGCTGTGGTGTCCGGTCCCGCCGTCGGCAGCCACACCCGCATCGTGGCGGGCCCGCGGTTGGCCCAGGAGCGGTAGGGCACCAGGACGATGTCCGCGCGCTCGGCGGCGGGCTCGGTGGCGGGGCGGTCGAGCGGTCCGTACGGCCATGAAGTGTCGCCCTGACCGGCGTGTCCGGCCAGCTCCCCGGCCACGACGACGGTGTCGTCCGCGCCGGGCCCGTCCTTCGGCTCGACCGACGGATCCACCCGCACGGCGTCGGCCTCGTGTCCGTCCGGCAGATCCACCGACTCGGCGCAGTACACCAGCGGCCCCCGCTGGACGGCCACCGTGCCGCGCACCGCGTCGACGCGCGGATCGGCCCCGATCCAGCGGGGCGCCATGGGCAGTTCGAGCCGTATCTCGTCGCCGGGCCGGAAGAGGCGGTTGACGGTGGCGGTGCCCGGGGGGACGGAGCGGCGTGTCCCGTCCGGCTCGACCAGCCATGCGGCGGCGCCCTCCGTCCACCCGGGGACGCGCAGCGACAGGGTCCACGGGTGGTCGGGGGACCGGTCGATCCGCACGGTCACGGCCCCGCCGGACGGGTAGTCGGTGCGGATGCGCAGCGCGACACCGTGGCCTCCGGCGAGGGATGTGGCCATCTCCGCGTCGGCGTACTGGTGCAGCTGCACGCCGTGGTCGTCGGCCGTCGCGAGATAGGCGGGCAGCTGGGCGAGGGTCCGCGCCACGTTGGTCGGGCAGCAGGACACCGCGAACCAGGGCGCGCGCAGGCTCGACTCGGCGCGCGGGCTCTCCGCGTCGGTGGGGGGCACGGTGCCCCGGTCGCGCCGGTGCAGGGTGTTGGCGTAGAAGAAGGCGCGGCCGTCCTCGGCCGGGGAGGCCGCGACCACGTTGAACAGGGTGCGCTCCGCCAGGTCGGCGAAGCGCGGCTCGCCGGTGGCCAGCAGCAGCCGCCAGCTGAGCATGACGGAAGCGACACCGGCGCAGGTCTCGGAGTAGGCCCGGTCGGGGGGCAGGACGAAGTCGTCGCCGAAGGACTCGTCCCGGTGGTGCGAGCCCATGCCGCCCGTCAGATAGGTGCGCCGGGCGACCGTACGCTCCCACTGCCGCACGACCGCGGCCAGCAGGGCGTCGTCCCCGGTCTCCACGGCCACGTCGACGGCGCCGGACGCCAGGTAGAGGGCGCGGACGGCGTGGCCGCGGAACACGGTGGCCTCGCGGACGGGCAGGTCGTCCTGGTAGTAGGCGCGGCCGAACTCGGGGTCCGCGAGGGTGCGGTGGCCGCGGCGGTCGACGAAGAGCGCGGCCTGGTCGAGATAGCGCTGCTCCCCCGTCAGCCTGGCCAGCTCCACCAGTGCCGGCTCGATCTCGGGATGGCCGCAGACGCGCTCGATGCCGCCCCTGCCGAAGGTGGCGCAGACATGGTCGGCGGCCCGCCGGGCGATCTTCGCCAGCTCGCCCTCGCCCCGGGCCCGGGCCTGGGCCACCCCCGCCTGGATCAAGTGCCCGTAGCAGTACAGCTCGTGGCCCCATTCGAGGTCGCTGTAGCGGGGCTGCTGGCCGGGGCGGCCGAAGGCGGTGTTCAGATAGCCGTCCGGTTCCTGGGCGGGCGCGATGGCCTCGGTGAGCGCGGCGATCTCCGCGTCGAGCGAGGTGTCGGGCCCCTGCCCGGCGGCCGCCCAGGCCATGGCTTCGAGCAGCTTGTAGACGTCGGAGTCGGCGAACTCCCGGCCACGCCGGTCCCGGTGGATCCGGCCCTCGACGGCGGCCCGGAAGTTGCCGATCCAGCCGACGCGTTCCATCCAGTCGCGGCAGTGGTCGAGTGTGGCGGTCGCGTTGATCCGGCGGCGCCGGGCCCAGAAGCCCCCGGTGATCGTGACCTCGTCGAGCCCGAGCGGCCGCAGCCGGCCCCGGGCCGGCGCCACCGGCAGGACGAGTGACCGCGCCGTGTTCTCCCTCACCAGTTCATGCCTTCGGTTCATCCCTTCGGTTGTCCGTCTCCGTGGTGCGGCGCGTCAGCCCTTGAGCGCGCCCGACATGAAGCCCCGTACGTAGTGCCGTTGCAGCAGCAGGAAGAGGAGGAGGCAGGGCACGGCGAGGACCACCACCCCTGCCTCGGTGGCGCCGTAGTCGACGGCGCCCATGCTCTGCTGCCGAAGATTCGCGACGGCCAGCGGCAGTGGCGCCTTCTCGCTGTCCGAGATGAGGATCAGTGGCGCGATGAAGTCGTTCCAGGCCGCGAGGAAGGCGAAGAGCCCCACGGTGATCAGCCCCGGCCGCACCGCCGGGAGCAGGACCCGGCGCAGTGCGCCGGCCGTGCCGCACCCGTCGACGAGCGCCGACTCCTCCAGTTCGCGCGGCACCGCCTCGAAGGAGATCCGCATCATGAAGGTGGCGAACGGCAGCTGGAACATGGCCAGCACCAGGCTCAGCCCGAGCAGCGAGTTCTGTAGCCCGAGCCTGCCGAGCAGCACATAGAGCGGGATGAGGAGCGTGGCGTACGGGACCATGAGGATGGCCAGCGTTACCAGGAACAGCAGGTTCTTGCCCGGGAAGTCGAAGCGGGCGAAGGCGTAGCCGCCGAGCAGCGAGACCCCGAGGGTCAGGGCGACGGTGAGCGCCGAGACGACGGTGCTGTTGAGGAGGTAGCGCCACAGGCCCGCGTCGTACTCGAGCAGCGTGCGGTAGTTGCCGAGGCCGTAGCCGGACTCCTGCGCGGTGCCCGGCTGTCCGCTGACCGACGCCCAGGCGTTCCACAGCAGGGGGAAGAGGAAGATGACGGCCAGTCCTCCGGCGAGGACGTAGTGGGGCGTCCGGCCGAGGGCGCGGGTGAGCACCGTGGTGTCCCTTCTCATGAGGTGGAGGTCATGACTCGTCGGCGCGGCGCAGACCGAGGAACTGCGCGACGTTGAGCACGAGCAGGGCGGCCAGCACGAGGATCGAGAGGGCCGCCGCGGTGCCCAGGTTCATCCGTTGGAAGGCCTCGCGGTAGATCAGCTGGACGATGGTGACGGTGCTGTTGTCCGGCCCGCCCTTGGTGAGGATGAAGAACTGGTCGAACGCGAGCAGCGATCCGGTGACACACAGCAGCAGGGAGAGCGCGAGGGACGGCCGCAGCAGGGGCAGGGTGATGCTGCGGAAGATCTGGCCACGGCTCGCGCCGTCCATCCGCGCCGCCTCGTACACCTCGTGGGGAATGCGCTGGATGCCGACGAGGAGGATCAGCATGTAGAAGCCGGCGAACTTCCAGACGATGAGGAAGACCGTCGACAGCAGGGCGGAGGTCGGCGAGCCGAGGAAGGACACCGGCTCGTCGGTGACGCCGAGCTTTTCCAGGATCCGGCTGAGCGGTCCGGTGGTGGGGCTGTACAGGCCCCAGAACAGCAAGGAGGCGGAGGCCAGCCCCAGGGCGCCGGGCAGGAAGTAGACCGTGCGGAAGAAGCCCGCGCCGGGGCGGGACTCCTGCACCAGCAGGGCGAGGAGCAGGGCGAGCCCGAGGAGGACGACCGTGACGACCACGGTGTAGAGGAGGGTGAAGCGGACCGCGGGCCAGAACAGGGTGGAGTCGGTGACATCGGTGTAGTTCTCGGGGGCGTTGCCGCCCCGGTCCCCCGCGAGCAGCGGCCAGTCGCTCAGCGACATCTGCCCGACGAGCAGCAGGGGCAGTACGAAGAAGACCGCGACGAACACGGCCGTGGGGGCCGCGTAGCCGAGCCCCTGGAGTTTCCGGGACCGCCACCACCGGGGTCCGGGGGTACGAGGCCGGCGGGCCGGGCGGGCCGGCCGCGCCGACCGGGCCCGGTGTTCGGCGGCCGCTCGGTCGGGCGCCTTCACCTGCATGGCTCTCCTCTGCCGGGTAAGCGGGGGCGCTCAGTCGGCCAGCGAGGCGTTGACCGCCTTGTTGTCCTTCTCCACGGACCCTCCGTCACCGAAGACGGCGTGGCGCATCAGGGACAGCCACGGCCCGTTGGGGTCGTTGAAGGTCTGGCCGAACTTCAGCGCGTACGGGGTGCGGCCGTCCGCCACGAGCCGGTTGATGGTCACCAGCCGCGGGTCCGCGTCGGAGTACTTGTTGGAGGCGAGGTCGGTGCGCGCCACCACGTCCTTGTGCGCGGCGACCACGTCGACCTGGGCCTTGTCGCCGAGCGACCAGGCGAGGAAGTTCCAGGCCTGGTTGGCCGACTTGCTGGTGGCGGAGATGCCGATGGCGTCACCGCCGACGAAGGTGGACTTGCCGCCGTCGGGTCCGGGGATGGGCGCGACCCCGAGGTCGAGGTCCTTCGGCATCAGGCCCAGGGTGGTCGACGGCATGGGCATCACGCCGACCTTGCCCTTCGGGAAGACCCCGGTCCAGGTGGTGCCCGTCTCCTCGCGCGCGCCGGGGGCCACGATGTCGTCCTTCACCCATCCGCGGTAGGTCTGGTAGACCTTCTTCGCGGTGTCGGAGGACAGCTGTGCCTCGGTTCCGTCCTTGTTGAGCACGTCCTCGCCCGCGGCCCAGATGGACGGCCACCAGGTGAAGACGCCGCAGCCGCCGCAGTTGCCGCCGAAGAAGGTGCCGTTGACGTCTCCGCCCAGCGCGTCCACGGCCCGCGCCTGCTGGTCCCACTCGCGCAGGGTGGTGGGCGGCTTCGCGGGGTCGAGCTCGGCCCGCCGGTAGAGCTCCTTGTTGTAGAAGAGCACCGACAGGTCGAGGGTGTGCGGCACCACGTACTTCTTGCCCTCGTAGGTACCGGCCTTGATGTGCGACTGGGCCAGGTTCTTGGCGAAGGGCAGGGCGTCGACGCGTTCGGTGAGGTCGGCGAAGAGCCCGCTGGAGGTGTAGTTGGGCACGAACACCACGTCCGAGGCGAACAGGTCGGGGAGGTCGCGGGCGCCGGCGGCCGCGCCGACCTTGGCCTGGTAGTCGTCGGTGGGGATGACGGTGAGCTCGATCCGGTTCTTGTGGCTCGCGTTGTACGCCTTGACCAGGGCCTCGCTCTGCGGGCGGGTCGCCGCGCGGGTCCACATCGTCAGCTTGGCGCCGTCGTCGACGCCGTTGACCCCGCCCGCCGAGCCCCCTCCGCCGCCCGAGCCGCCGTCCCCCGATCCGCAGGCCGTGACCATGCTCGCGGCGGCGATCAGCGCGAGGGCGCCGGTGGCGAGTCGGCGTATGCGTCCCTGTGGTCCGGCCGTGCTCCCCATGACGATCTCCCTTGTGTGGCGGCGGGCCGTGGGCAGGCCGAACCGGACGGGACGATGGCTGTGGTGGCACTGAACTCTGCGACGGAAACTGACCGAAAAGGCTTTCAGCGAACGTAGAACTCCGCTCATCACCCGTCAATCCCCTTGCTGAGAATGCCTGTACGGGAGCCGTCGAAACTTCGAAGGCACCTTGCATGTCCCCGGACCGAAACAACTCGCGTACCCTTTTTTGCGCGCGATGTGCCACTCTCGACGGCCCGGCACGCGACGCGAGACAGGAGAACTACCCATGACACAGGCCACCGGCCCCTCTCGTTCGCATCCCGTCACCCTCAGCGACGTCGCCCGGCTGGCCGGCGTGTCCATCGCCACCGCGTCCAAGGCCCTCAACGGCCGCAGCCAGGTGCGCGCGGAGACGAGGCAGCGGGTGATCGAAGCGGCCGAGCGGCTGTCGTTCCGACCCAATCAGCTGGCCCGCGGCCTGCTCGCCGGGCGCACAGGCACCGTCGGGCTGCTCACCAGCGACCTGGAGGGCCGGTTCTCCATCCCGATCCTCATGGGCGCCGAGGACGCCTTCGGGGCCGGCGAGGTCGCGGTGTTCCTGTGCGACGCCCGCGGCGACGCGATCCGCGAGCAGCACCATGTCCGCGCGCTGCTCGGCCGCCGGGTCGACGGCCTCATCGTGGTGGGCAGCCGGACCGACCCCCGTCCGTCCCTGGGCCGCGAACTGCCCGTCCCCGTGGTCTACGCGTACGCCCCGTCGGACGACCCGGAGGATCTGTCCATCGTTCCCGACAGCATCGGCGCCGGCCGGATCGCCGTCGACCATCTGCTCGCCTGCGGCCGTAGCCGGATCGCGCACATCACCGGCGATCCCGGCTATCTGGCGGCGCAGGAGCGGGCCGAGGGGGCCCGGGCCGCGCTGGCCGACGCCGGGCTCGCCCTGGTCGGTGAGGTGCGGTTCGGGGCGTGGTCGGAGGGGTGGGGGCGGGCGGCCACCGCGATGCTGCTCGACCGGCACCCGGACGTGGACGCCGTCCTGTGCGGCAGCGATCAGATCGCCCGCGGGGTCATGGATGTGCTGCGCGAGCGCGGCCACCGGGTGCCGGAGGATGTGGCGGTCATGGGCTTCGACAACTGGCAGGTCCTGACCTCCGCCTCCCGCCCGCCGCTGACCAGCGTCGACATGAATCTGGAGCAGGTCGGGCGCGCGGCCGCGCACACCTTGTTCGGCGCGATCTCCGGCGCTCGGCGCTCGGGGGTCGAGACCCTGCCCTGCCGCGTGGTGATCAGGGGGTCCACGGCCCCGCTCTCCTGAGGCGTGGTGCTACTTCTGTTGACAGTGCCGTGGCACGCGCCTACCTTGCGAAAACCTTTTAGGTCTGTTTCACGCACGACCCCGGTACGCCTGATCGCACCCCGTCCGCCGGGGCTCCCGGGAGTCCTCGTCGGAGAACGTCAGCACCATCGTGAGCAACCGCCTGCTGTCAACCGGACAGGGAGCGCCCGATGAGAAGACGCACGATGACGGCTCCGCACGGGGCCGCCACCATGGACCACACGCAGCACCACCGCAGCGCACGGGCCCTGCCATGAAGCGCCTCTTCCTCGCCCTGGCGCTGATCATCTGCACGGTCTGTTCCGCGGCGACCCCGGCCGCCGCCGACCAGACCATCGGGTTCCCGACCTTCAGCGGACCCGCGATCCCGGCCGCGCCCGTCGCCTACACGCCCGGCGACATGATGCGGTCCATCTACGACTCCGAGAGTTCCGGCACCGACTTCTGGATGGACCGCCTGCTGGCCCGCTCCGGCAACGACCCGGCCGGGCCCTGGCTGATGAGCCGTGGGCGCGCGGTCTTCATGAAGACCCACGACCCCGCGGTGCTCGGGTTCGGCGGCCATGTCGCCTACTGGGAGAGCATCAGCGACAAGAACGCCTACTCCATCGCGATCAGTCCGGGCACCTTCACCGAACAGGTCGCACAGCGCCGGCAGACGCCCAGCAACTGGAAGAGCGTGCACACCAACGGCTCGATCACGGTGAACCAGACCAAGTTCATCACCGACAACAACGTCGCCGTGACCAACCTGTCGATCAAGAACAACGGCAGCAGCTCCACCACGCTCCAGTTACGGGCGACCTCCCCGTACGCCACGTCGGGCTCCGGCAGCGAGCTGACCGGACAGGTCAACGCCTACAACAACCTCACCAGCATCCAGACGCGGCTGACCGGCGACGGCTTCGCCGCCAACAGCGGCGGGCTCAACCGGTCGGTGACGATCGCGGCCGGGGCCACGGTGACCGCCAAGGTGGTGATGGGCTTCATCACCAGCGAGATCCCGGAGTCCCTCACCGACTACAACGCCTACGCGGGCTACTCGGACGCGACCGCGTTCGCCACCCACGTCAAGGCGTACAACCTGTGGTGGGCGCAGAACGTGCCGTACATCGATGTGCCCGAGCCCGCGATCAAGAAGAGCATCTACTACCGCTGGTGGCTGATGCGCTTCAACAGCCTCGACGCCAACATCCCAGGTCAGACCTATCAGTTCCCGACCTCGACCGAAGGCGTCCTCGGCTACAACAACGCGATCGCGCTCACCCAGCCCATGCACATCGACGACCTCAAGTATCTGCGCAACCCGATGTACGCCTACGGGAACTGGCTCAACGTCGGCCAGATCTCCAAGGGCGGCCGCTTCCTCGACAACCCGGGTGACCCGGAGAACTGGTCCAACAGCTACACCCAGTACATCGCCGAGGCGGCGTGGAAGAGCTATCAGCTCCACGGGGGCCAGCCGGCCATCGCGGGCAACCTCGCCCACTACGCGGAGGGCGACGTCAAGGGCCAGCTCGCCTACTACGACCACGACAACAACAAGCTGATCGAATACGACTGGGGCGCCCTGACCGGAAACGACGCCGACGCGGTCTCCTTCCACTGGAAGCCCGGCAACATGGACCGCGCCGAGTCCGCGTACCAGTACAGCGGGGCGCTGGCCGCGGCCCAGGCCTACGACGCGGTCGGCCACACGGCCAAGGCCGCCGAGATGCGTACGCTGGCGAACCAGATCAAGGACGCCATCGTCAACGTGTTGTGGAACCCCAACCGGCAGCTGTTCGAGCACCGGCTGAAGTCGACCAACGAATGGGTGCCCTGGAAGGAGATCAACAACTACTACCCGTTCTCGGTCGGAGCCGTCCCCAACACCTCGACCTACAAGCAGGCCCTGCGGCTGTTCAACGATCCGGCCCAGTACCCCGTCTTCCCCTTCTACACGGCCAACCAGGTCGACAAGAAGGCGGCGGCGGACGCCGGGAACCCGGGCTCCAACAACTTCTCCACCATCAACTCCACCGTGCAGTTCCGGCTCTACTCCTCGGTGCTGCGCAACTATCCCAACTCCTGGATGACCGCCACCGACTACAAGAAGCTCCTCTACTGGAACGCCTGGGCGCAGTACGTCGGCGGCAACACCCAGTTTCCCGACGCCAACGAGTTCTGGGCCGACTGGAACGGCAGCGGGATCGACTACCGCTCCTGGATCCACCACAACATCCTGGGCAGCAGCAACTGGACCGTGATCGAGGACGTGGCCGGCCTGCGCACCCGCAACGACGCCAAGGTCGAGCTCTCCCCGATCGACATCGGCTGGACGCACTTCACCGTCAACAACCTCCGCTACCGCAACGCCGATCTGTCCATCGTCTGGGACGACCCGGCCGACGGAGTGGTGCGCTACCCGGGTGTCCCGGAGGGCTACTCGATCTTCATCAACGGCAACCGGGTCGCCACCGTCGACAAGCTGGTGCCCTTCACCTGGGACCCGGCCACCGGCAATGTGACGACGAACGGCACGGTCACGTACCACACGGCCGTCCCCGGGCTCCAGGCCCCCAACCAGGTCGTACAGAACAGCCCCCGCATGGTCGACATGTTCGCCAAGGCCGGCGTCGACCTGACCGGCGACCCCGCCAACCTCGCCTCCGGGGCGACCGTGTCCGCCTCCTACACCGGGTCCGGCAGCAATGTCTCCGGCGCGGTGGACGGCTACCCCACCAACGAGCCGTTCTGGGGCGCGGGTGGCTCCCCCAACAGCCAGGACTGGTACGAGCTGAACTTCGGCACCGCCCGGACGCTCAACGAGGTGCGCCTGCACTTCAAGGACAGCCGCCCGGCCTCCGCCACCTACCGGGCCCCGTCCGCGTACACCGTCCAGTACTACAACGGCAGTTCGTGGGTGGACGCACCCGGTCAGGCCAAGACACCGGCCGCGCCACAGGCCAACTACAACGTGGTGCGGTTCCCGTCGATCAGCGCCCAGCGCATACGGGTCCTGGCCACCAACGCCTCCGGAGCCAAGACCGGCCTCACCGAGGTCAAGGTCTACAACCGGGGTGGCTCCGGAGCCCTCCCCACGAAGAAGGAGCACCAGTGACTCGAGCCAGATTTCTGTCCGCGCTCACCGGCGTGCTCACCATGGTGATCGCCTTACTGGTGGCGCCGTCCGCGGCCGGTGCCACCACCACCCCCGGGTATCAGAACACCAGTGGAAGCCAGAGCGCGGGCACCTTCACCAACCCGCTCTCCCAGCACGGCCCCGACCCCTGGCTCACCTACTACAACGGGTACTACTACCTCGCCACCACCACCTGGAACTCGACGATCACCATGCGCAAGGCCAGCACCCTCGCGGGCCTCGCCACGGCCAACGACCAGGTGATCTTCAATCTGTCCCGGCCCAACGGGGCCGGCACGATGTGGGCCCCGGAGTTCCATCTGCTGGACGGCCCGAACGGGAAGCGGTGGTACTTCTACTACACCGCCGGGCGGGAGCCGTACGACCTGGGCACCCAGCGGATCCATGTGCTCGAGAGCGCCGGCCAGGACCCGATGGGGCCGTACACCTTCAAGGCCGACCTGCTCGACCCGAACCAGGACAACACCTGGGAGCTGGATCCGAGCATCCTCCAGCTGAACGGCAAGCTCTACCTCCTCGGCACGTACTACAACGGCTCGCAGCCGATGTTCATCCGGCCGCTGTCGAACCCGTGGACCGCCAGTGGCACCCGTAGGCTGCTGTCCACCCCCACCTACAGCTGGGAGACGGTGGGCGGCGCGGTCAACGAGGGCGCCGAGGTGCTCCAGCGCAACGGCAAGACGTTCATCGTCTACTCCGCCAGCCACTGCTCCACGCCCGACTACAAGATGGGGATGCTCACCTACAACGGGGGCGACCCGCTCGCCTCCTCCTCCTGGATCAAGTCGCCCAACCCGGTGTTCCAGCGGTCCAACGCAAACGGCGTGTACGGCCCCGGCCACAACGGCTTCTTCAAGTCGCCCGACGGGACCGAGGACTGGATGGTCTACCACGCGAACAACTCCGCCGGCGGTGGCTGCGACATGAACCGCAGCACCCGAGCGCAGAAGTTCACCTGGAACGCGGACGGCACCCCGAACTTCGGCACCCCGGTGGCCCTCGGTGTCCCGCTGACCGCACCGTCAGGGGAGTAACCGAGCCACACCACGAACAGACCGCCGCGATCGGCGGGCCATCGATGCGATGGCCCGCTGACCGGCTTACGCGGAGGGGTCCGGGGTGAAGGTGACGGGCAGCCGCTCGGGGCCGCGCAGCCCGCCGGGCCGCCACCGCAGCTCCTCGGGCGACACGCCCAGCGCCAGATCGGGAAGGCGGCGCAGGGCGGTTCCGATGGCGACCTGCCCCTCCATCCGGGCCAGCTGCGCCCCGAGGCAGTAGTGGATGCCGTGGCCGAACGCGAGGTGGGCGCTGTCCCCGCGGGTGATGTCCAGGCGATCGGGGTCGGGGAACTGGGCCGGATCGCGGTCGGCGATGGCCGAGGCGACCAGCACGGTCGCGCCGCGCGGGATGTCCACGCCCGCGATGGACACGTCCTCGCGCGCGAAGCGTGCGATGCCGGGGTTGAGCGTCCCGTCGTAGCGGAGGAGCTCCTCGATCGCGTCCGGCAACAGCGCCGGGTCCTCCCGCAGCATCCGGAGCTGATCGGGGTGGGCCAGCAGCGCGGCAATGCCGCCGCCGATCAGGTTGACCGTGGTGATGTATCCGGCCGCCAGCAGCAGGAACGCCATGGAGATGAGCTCGTCCTCGATCAGCCGATGCTCCTCGTCCCGGGCGGTGATCAGCGCGCTCAGCAGGTCCTCCCCCGGCCTGGCCCGCTTGGCCGCCAGCAGCCCGGTCAGATACGAGCGCATCCGACGCCATCCGCGGTCGAGCACGGCCGGGTCCGGCGGTTCCGGCCCGCGCAGGATCAGGTCGTCCACCCATCGCTGGAAGTCCTGCCGGTCGGACGTGGGCACACCGAGCAGCTCGCTGATCACGGTGACCGGAACCGGCAGCGCGAAGTCCCCGATCAGTTCGGCCCGGCCGGTCGGCACGACCGCGTCCAGCAGCCGATCGGCGATCTCCTGGACGTGGGGCCGCAGCTCGGCCACCCTGCGCGCGGTGAACGCCCGGGAGACCAGCCGGCGCAGCCGGGTGTGGTCGGGCGGGTCGGCGCGCAGCATGTTGCTCACCATGGACTCCCGCTCCGCCACCGGCAGCTGCCGTCTGAGCCCTGGGTCCGAGGCCTGGCAGACGTCGCTGCTCAGCCGCGGGTCGGACAGGGCCGCGAGGCACTCCTCGTAGGGCATGACCAGCCAGGCGTCCAGGCCCCCGGCGATGGTCGCGCGCCGCACCGGGCCGTCCTCGCGCAGTCGCCGGTAGAAGGCGAAGGGGTTCGCCACGAAGGCCGGGTCGGCATAGGGCAGAACAACCGGCTGCTGGCTCATTGCGACCTCCCGAAGCACACCATATGCAGGCGAAGCGCACTTATCGCCCTCTAAGAATATATCCAGGATCAAACACCCTCACGCGAGCCCTCTATCCGCCTCGGCTCTGGGATCGAGGCGGAACTTTGTCCTTCTCCGGGAAAAAGTTAAGAAGATTCTGGCGCAACTTCTTCCTAGGCCGTTCTGATGCTGCTACGTTCCTGGCGAAAGGGAGCGCGGCAGGCCCACGGTGGCCGGAGCCGACGGACATGGCCGGCAGAGGCGGTGAGGGGCACGTGAGACATATGACGGCTCGACCGGCCAACGCCCATCAGTCCCAGCTGCTCCGACTGCTGCGCGACGGCGGCCCCAGCTCCCGCGCCCAACTGAGCGAACAGGTGCGCCTCTCGCGGTCCAAGCTGGCGGTCGAGGTGGACCGGCTGCTGGAGGCGGGTCTGGTCGTGGCCGACGGGCTGGCCGCCTCCCGGGGCGGCCGCCGCTCCCACAGCCTCCGGCTCTCCCCCGAACTCCGCTTTCTCGGCGTGGACATCGGCGCCACCTCGGTCGACGTCGCCGTCACCAACGGCGAACTGGAAGTCCTGGGCCACATCACCCAGCCCATGGACGTGCGCGAGGGCCCGGTCGCCGTCTTCGAGAAAGCCCTGTCCATGGCGGCCGAGTTGCGGGCCTCCGGGCTCGCCGAGGGCTTCCACGGCGCCGGGATCGGCATCCCCGGACCGGTCCGCTTCCCCGAGGGCGTCCCCGTCGCCCCGCCGATCATGCCGGGCTGGGACGGCTTCCCGGTCAGGGAAGTGCTCAGCCAGGAACTCGGCTGCCCGGTCATGGTCGACAACGATGTGAACCTGATGGCGATCGGGGAGCAGCACGCGGGCGTCGCCCGTTCCGCGGGCGACTTCCTCTGCGTCAAGATCGGCACCGGTATCGGCTGCGGCATCGTCGTCGACGGCAGGGTCCACCGGGGCACGACCGGCAGCGCGGGCGACATCGGCCATATCCAGGCCGTGCCCGACGGCCGCCCGTGCGCCTGTGGCAACCACGGCTGTCTGGAGGCCCACTTCAGCGGTGCGGCCCTCGCCCGCGACGCCACCGAGGCCGCCCGGCAGGGCCGCTCGGCCGACCTCGCGGCCCGGCTGGCCGCGAGCGGCGCCCTCAGCGCCGCCGATGTCGCCGCCGCGGCCACGGCGGGCGACACCATCGCGCTCGACCTGATCCGTGAGGGCGGCACCCACACCGGCCAGGTCCTCGCCACGCTGGTGTCCTTTTTCAACCCCGGCCTGGTGGTGGTCGGCGGCGGGGTCGCGGGCCTCGGCCACACCCTGCTCGCCGCGATCCGCGCCCAGGTCTACCGCCAGTCACTGCCGCTGGCCACCGGCAACCTCCCCATCGTCCTCGGGGAACTGGGGCCCGCCGCAGGCGTCATCGGCGGGGCCCGGCTCATCAGCGACCACTTGTTACTGCCCGCGTAACCCCACGACCCGTCCCACCGCACACCCGTACGGCGCACCAGCACAGCGCCCTGCTCCGCCCTGCCCTGCGTGAAAACGGCCCGCACGCCCGCCGAGGGGAACCCACATGGCACCAACGCCACTGCTCAGCATGTCCGGCATCACCAAGTCGTTCCCCGGAGTCCGGGCCCTGGACGGCGTGGACCTCGAGGTCCAGGCCGGCGAGGTGCACTGTCTGCTCGGCCAGAACGGCGCCGGGAAGTCCACGCTCATCAAGACCCTGGCCGGCGCCCACCAGCCGGACGGGGGCACCATCCGCTGGCAGGGCGAAACCGTCACCCTGCGTTCGCCGATCGCCGCCATGCGCCTGGGCATCGCCACCATCTACCAGGAACTCGACCTGGTGGAGCACCTGTCGGTGGCGGAGAACGTCCATCTCGGCCATGAACCCACCGCCGCCGGCTTCATCGTCCGCGCGAGGACCGCCAGGGCGTCGACCGCCCAGCTGCTGAGGCGCCTCGGACACCCGGAGATCGATCCGGCCCGGCCGGTGGCCGAACTGTCGGCGGCCCAGCGGCAGATCGTGTCGATGGCGCGGGCCCTCTCGCACGACGTACGGCTCATCGTCATGGACGAGCCGTCCGCCGCCCTCGACCCGGACGAGGTGAACAACCTCTTCCGCATCGTCGACGGCCTGACCGCCGACGGCGTCGCCGTCGTCTACATCTCGCACCGTCTGGAGGAGATCCGGCGGATCGGCGACCGTGTGACCGTTCTGAAGGACGGGCGCTCGGTGGCCGGCGGGCTGCCTGCGAAGTCCACGCCGACCCACGAGGTCGTGGCGCTGATGACGGGCCGGAAGGTGGAGCAGGTGTTCCCGGACCGCCCGGAGTCCGGGCCCGACGGCGCACCGGTCCTGGAGGTCCGCGGGCTGGCCCGGGCCGGCGAGTTCGCGCCGCTCGACCTCTCGGTGCGCCCCGGAGAGATCGTCGGCCTGGCCGGCCTCGTCGGCTCCGGCCGCTCCGAGATCCTGGAGACCATCTACGGCGCCCGCAGACCCAGCGCCGGTCAGGTGCTCGTGGACGGCCGCAGGCTGCGGCCCGGCAGTGTCCGCGCCGCCGTACGGGCCGGGCTCGGCCTCGCCCCCGAGGAGCGCAAGGCGCAGGCCCTGCTGATGCTGGAGTCCGTCACCAGCAATGTGTCCGTCTCCACCCTCTCCCGCTTCTCGCGCGGCGGCTGGGTCGACCGGGGCGCCGAGCGCGAGGCCGCCCACGCGGCCACCCGGGAGCTGTCGCTGCGGCCCGACAACCCCTCCGTACCGGTCCGCACGCTCTCCGGCGGCAACCAGCAGAAGGCCGTCCTGGCCCGCTGGCTGCTGCGCGGCTGCCGCGTGCTGTTGCTCGACGAACCCACCCGGGGCGTCGACGTCGGTGCCCGCGCCGAGCTGTACGCGGTGATCCGCCGCCTCGCCGAGGAGGGCCTGGCGGTGCTCCTGGTCTCCAGCGAGGTGCCCGAGGTGCTGGGACTCGCCGACCGTGTCCTGGTGCTGCGCGAGGGCCGCGTCGTGCACACCGCGCCCGCCCGCGAACTCGACGAACACCGCGTCCTCGACCTCGTCATGGAAGGAAGCCCGGGGGCCGGAGAAGGCAGCCCCGAGGCCACTGAAGGGAGCCTCGCGTCATGACGCAGTCCATATCCCCGCCCCGGGACGACACCGGCAAGGCGGCCCCCGGCGCCACGCCCCCCGCCTGGCGCGCCCTCGTGCCCCGTGCCGATGTCCGTATCCTCTCGCTGCTCGGTGTCCTGGCCGCCCTCGTCGTCATCGGCGGCATCACCAAGCCCGACCAGTTCCTCGACACCCGCAACCTCCAGCTGGTGCTCACCCAGGCGTCCGTCATCGGCGTCGTCACCGTCGGCATGACCTTCGTCATCACCTCCGGGGGCATCGACCTGTCGGTCGGCGCGATCGTGGCGCTCGCCTCGGTGTGGGCGACCACGGTCGCCACCCAGGAGTACGGGTTCGCCGGCGTCCTCTTCACCGCGGTGATCGTCGGCGTGGGGTGCGGCCTGATCAACGGCCTGCTCGTCGCGTACGGCGGGATGGTGCCGTTCATCGCGACCCTGGCCATGCTGGCCTCCGCGCGCGGCCTCGCCCTCCAGATCACCGACGGGCAGACCCAGATCGTCACCATCGACTCCATCCTGGAGCTCGGCAACCGCGACTCCTATGTGCTCGGCATCCCGCCGCTCGTGCTGGTCTTCGCCGTCGTCACGGTCATCGGCTGGCTGGTGCTCAACCGGACCACCTTCGGCCGGCGCACGGTCGCGGTGGGCGGCAACGCGGAGGCGGCCAGGCTCGCGGGCATCGACGTCCGGCGCCAGCGGCTCTACCTCTATCTGCTGTCGGGCCTGTGCTGCGGTATCGCCGCCTTCCTGCTGATCGTGCTGTCCGGCTCCGGCCAGAACACCAACGGCAACCTGTACGAACTCGACGCCATCGCCGCCGCGATCATCGGCGGCACCCTGCTCACCGGCGGCCGGTCCACCATCACCGGCTCGGTCCTCGGCGTCCTGATCTTCACCACCATCACCAACATCTTCGCCCTCAACAACCTCCAGAGCGACGTCCAGCAGATCGCCAAGGGCGCGATCATCGTCGCCGCCGTGCTGGTCCAGCGCCGCACCACGAGCACCACCTGAGGAAAGGGTTCACCGACATGCCAGAGCAGAGGTCTTTCACGAGCCGCAGAGGGTTGCTCTTCGGGACGGCCGCCGTCTCCGCCGGGGCCCTTCTCACCGCCTGCACCAGCAACGAGAGCAACGAGGCCGCGGCCGCCGAGAACAACCGGCCCGCCGCCGACGACAAGCCCGGCAAGCACGTCACCATCGGCTTCGCCGGACCCCAGGCCGACCACGGCTGGCTCAACGCCATCAACCAGAACGCCAAGAGCCGGGCCAAGAACTTCTCCGACGTCACCCTGGAGACCACCGAGGGCTCCAACGACACCGCGCAGCAGATCGGCCAGATCGAGACCCTCATCAACAAGAAGGTCGACGTCCTGGTCATCCTGCCCGCCGACGGCAAGGCACTCACCCAGGTCGGCCTGCGCGCGATGCGGGCCGGTATCCCGGTGGTCAACCTGGACCGGATCTTCAACTCCTCGCAGGCGTACCGCTGCTGGATCGGCGGCGACAACTACGGCATGGGCCTCAACGCGGGCACGTACATCGGCGAGAAGCTCAAGGGCAAGAAGAACGCCAAGGTCGTGGAGTTGGCCGGGCTCGACAACCTGGAGCTGACCCGGCAGCGCACCAAGGGCTTCGACGACGCGCTGAAGAACTACCCCAACATCGAGAAGGTCGCCCGGCAGGCCGCCGACTTCACCGTCGAGTCCGGACAGGCCAAGATGGCCCAGCTCCTCCAGGCCCAGTCGAAGATCGACGCGGTGTGGAACCACGACGACGACCAGGGCGTGGGCGCGCTGCGCGCCATCGAACAGGCCGGCCGCGACGAGTTCCTGATGGTGGGCGGCGCGGGCGCGCTCTCCGCGCTCCAGGCCATCAAGCAGGACAAGGGGGTGCTCAAGGCCACCGTCCTGTACCCGCCGTCCATGGCCGCGTCCGCCATCGACCTGGCCCGTGCGCTCGGCCAGAGCAAGGGCATCGGCGGGCTCTCCCAGTACGAGATCCCGGCCTCGCTCACCGTCTACTCGGCCGTCGTCGACAAGGACAACGTCGACCAGTACATGTCCACCGGCTTCAAGTGACGGTTCCCGCCCCGCCGGTTTCCGCCCCGGCCCCCACGGCGCCCGCCACGGCGTCGCCCGACGAGGAGGAGAAGGACCCCCGCATGGCACAGCCGCAGCAGGATGACGCAACGACACCCGGGAAACCGCCACTGCGCGTCGGCATGGTCGGCTACTCCTTCATGGGCGCCGCCCACTCCCAGGGCTGGAACACCGTGGGCCGCGTCTTCGACCTGCCCCGCCGCCCGGTCCTCGCCGCCCTCTGCGGCCGGGACGAGGCCGCCGTACGGGCCGCCGCCGACCGACACGGCTGGGCCTCGGTCGAGACCGACTGGCGGGCCCTGGTCGCCCGGGACGACATCGACCTCGTCGACATCTGCACCCCCGGGAACAGCCACGCCGAGATCGCCCTCGCCGCCCTCGCCGCCGGCAAGCACGTGCTGTGCGAGAAGCCGCTCGCCAACACGGTCGGCGAGGCCGAGGCCATGGCGGAGGCGGCCGAGGCGGCGCACGGGCGCGGCCAGGTGGCCATGGTCGGCTTCAACTACCGCCGGGTGCCCGCCATCGCCCTGGCCCGGCGGATGGTCGCCGAGGGGCGGCTGGGCGCCCTTCGGCACCTCCGGGTGACCTACCTCCAGGACTGGCTGGTCGACCCCGGGTTTCCGCTCACCTGGCGGCTGCGCAAGGACATGGCGGGGTCCGGGGCACTCGGCGACCTGGGCGCCCACATCGTCGATGTCGCGCAGTACCTCGCGGGCGCACCGCTCGTCGGGGTCTCCGGGCTCACCGAGACGTTCGTACGCGAGCGGCCGCTGCCCGGCGCCGCGGCGGACGGCCCGGCGGCGGGCCCCGGCGGCCTCGGCACCGTCACCGTGGACGACGCCGCCCTGTTCACCGGCCGCTTCGCCGCCGGCACCGTCGCCTCCTTCGAGGCGTCCCGCTTCGCCACCGGCCGCAAGAACGCCCTGCGCTTCGAGCTCAACGGCGAACACGGCTCGCTGGCCTTCGACCTGGAGCGGCTCAACGAACTCGCCTACCACGACCACACCGAACCGGCCGCCCACGCCGGTTTCCGCCGCATCCTCGTCACCGAACCCGACCACCCCTACCTCGACGCCTGGTGGCCCCCCGGCCACGGCCTCGGTTACGAGCACACCTTCGTCCACCAGGCCCGCGATCTGATCCACGCCGTCGCCGAGGGCCGCCGCCCCGAGCCGTCCTTCGCCGACGGGCTCCAGGTCCAGCGCGTCCTCGCGGCGGTCGAGGAGAGCGCCGGGAAGAACTCCGTCTACACCCCCGTCAGCTGAGAGGCCCCGAGCATGCCGCATCGCTTCACCCTCTTCACCGGCCAGTGGGCCGACCTGCCCCTCGAAGAGGTCTGCCGCCGCGCCGCCGACTTCGGCTACGACGGCCTCGAACTCGCCTGCTGGGGCGACCACTTCGAGGTCGACAAGGCGCTCGCCGACCCCTCGTACCTCGAGTCGCGCCACCGGCTCCTCGACAAGTACGGCCTCACGTGCTGGGCGATCTCCAACCACCTGGTCGGCCAGGCCGTCTGCGACGCCATCATCGACGAGCGCCACCAGGCCATCCTGCCGTCCCGCGTCTGGGGCGACGGCGAACCCGAGGGCGTGCGGCAGCGCGCCGCCGCCGAGATCAAGGACACGGCACGCGCGGCGGCGGCCTTCGGCGTCGACACCGTCGTGGGCTTCACCGGCTCCGCCATCTGGCATCTGGTGGCCATGTTCCCGCCCGTCCCGGAAGCCATGATCGAGCGCGGCTACGAGGACTTCGCCGCCCGCTGGAACCCGATCCTCGACGTCTTCGACTCCGAGGGGGTGCGCTTCGCCCACGAGGTCCACCCGAGCGAGATCGCCTACGACTACTGGACCACCCACCGCGCCCTGGAGGCCATCGACCACCGCCCCGCCTTCGGCCTCAACTTCGACCCGTCGCACTTCGTGTGGCAGGACATCGACCCGGTCGGCTTCCTGTGGGACTTCCGCGACCGGATCTACCACGTCGACTGCAAGGAGGCCCGCAAGCGGCTCGACGGCCGGAGCGGCCGCCTCGGCTCGCACCTGCCGTGGGGCGACCCGCGCCGCGGCTGGGACTTCGTCTCCGCAGGTCACGGCCATGTCCCCTGGGAGGACGTGTTCCGGATGCTGCGCTCCATCAATTACGCCGGTCCGGTCTCGGTCGAGTGGGAGGACGCCGGGATGGACCGGCTCCAGGGCGCCCCCGAGGCGCTGGCCCGCCTGAAGGCGTACGACTACGAGCCGCCGGCGGCCTCCTTCGACGCGGCCTTCGGAAACTGACGTCCGGCTGAACTGCTGGGTCACCGAAAGGTTCCCCAGTCACTGAAAAGTGCGTTCTTCCATGTCAGCGACCACTCTCTTATGGTTCCCGAGTAACCACAAGAGAGCGATACAAGGAGAACGCGCACCATGGCCATCACGCTGGTGAACCCCGCCGGACTGCCGGAGATCGACGTGTACCGGCAGGTGTCGATCGCGACCGGGTCGAAGCTCGTCCACATCGCCGGCCAGGTGGCCTGGGACGCCGATGGGGTCACCGTCGGCGAGGGCGACCTCGCCGCCCAGGTCGAACAGTGCTACCTCAACATCGGTACGGCCCTGGCCGGGGTCGGCGGGTCCTTCGACGACGTGGCGAAGCTGAACGTCCACGTCGTCGACTGGACCCCCGACAAGATGCCCCTGCTCCTGGAGGGGATCGCCCGCGCGGCCGCGAAGCTGGGGGTCACCCCGGCCCCGCCGGCCACCCTGCTGGGCGTCGCGGCGCTGGACGTACCCGAGCATCTGGTCGAGATCGAGGCCACCGCGGTCCTCGACTGAACCGGCGCTCCCGCGCGTCAGCCGTCGAAGCGGCGGCGGGATTCATCGATATGACCGATGTACTGGTGGGTCCAGGCGCACATGCCGTCGATCGTCCCCCGCAGGGCCTGGCCCGCCTCGGTCAGGGTGTACTCGACCCGCGGCGGCACGGTGGGGTGCACGGTCCGCTCCACCAGGCCGTTGCGCTCCAGCATGCGCAGGTTCTGGGTGAGCATCTTGTGGCTGATGCCCTCGACGGCGTTGCGCAGCTCGCTGAAGCGCAGGGTGCGTTCACCGAGGAACTCGATGATCAGCAGCGCCCACTTGTTGGCGACGTCCGAGAAGATCTCCCGCGCCAAGGAGTCCGCTCGCGCCAGGTCCGCATCCTCGGGCGAGCCGCTGTACCGCTTGCCCCCCATGGGGTTCCCCCCTTTCATCGAGAAGTACGTTCTCCCATGTCAGCGGCCACTCTCCTACAGTTGCCGAGTAACCACAAGAGAGTGAAGGCGAAGTCCCCGGATCGGCCCCTCCCGGCCCCGGCCGGCACACGGCATACTTGGGCCGCCCGCCCGCGCCCAGGCGGTCAGGCGCGCTCGATACGCACTGGGATACGCACTGACCAGGGGTTTCCGTGACAGCATCCGCATCCGTACCCGTATCCGTGCCCGCGCTGCCCGACGGCGTGGACCCGGCCTGGCTGCCGCCCGAGGCGTTCCGTGCGCTCGGTTCCCGGCGCACGCTGATCTCGGGCACGGGCCCGCTGGTGGACACGGTGCACGGAGAAGTGGCGGACGCCTGCGCACGGTTCGGCGGTGAGGTCGTCACGGCCGCGCGGGCGCAGGGCGCGCCGTGCGACCTCGAACTCGAACTCGAGGAGGACGGCGACCCGGACGGGCTCGGGGACGAGGGGTTCGCGCTGGTCCGGGCGGACGGCGTCACACGGGTGACGGCCGCCCGTCAGGCCGGGCTGCTGTACGGGCTGTTCCACCTGGTGCGGCTCGGCGAGGCGGCCTTCCGGGGCGAGCTGGCGCGCGAGACGCACCGTCCGGCGCTGGCCCTGCGGATGCTGAACCACTGGGACAACGTGGCGGTGCACCCGGTGATGGGCCAGGTGGAGCGGGGGTACTCGGGCGGCTCCCTGTTCTGGCGGGACGGCCTGGCCCGGGGCTCGCGCGACGAGTTGGAGCGGGTGCGCTGTTACGGCAGGCTCCTCGCCGCGTCCGGCATCAACGCGATCACCGTGAACAACGTGAATGTGCACGAAGCGGAAGCGCATCTGCTGACCGATCGCGTCGGCGAGGTGGCCGCGATCGCGGACGCGCTGCGCCCGTACGGGATCCGGACGCATCTGTGCGTCTCCTTCGCCTCGCCCGTCGTGCTCGGCGGCCTCCCCACCGCCGATCCGCTGGACGAAGCGGTGGCCGGCTGGTGGGCGGAGACGACCCGCCAGGTGTACGCGGCGATCCCCGACTTCGGCGGGTATGTGGTCAAGGCCGACTCCGAGGGACAGCCCGGCCCGTTCACCTACGGCCGCAGCCACGCGGACGGCGCCAACATGCTGGCCGCGGCGCTCGCCCCGTACGGCGCCACGGTGCACTGGCGGGCGTTTGTCTACAACCACCAGCAGGACTGGCGGGACCGGTCGGTGGACCGGGCATGCGCCGCCTACGACCACTTCGCCCCGCAGGACGGCGAGTTCGCGCCGAACGCGGTGCTCCAGGTGAAGCACGGGCCGATGGACTTCCAGACACGCGAGCCCGTCTCCCCCGTGATCGGCGCGATGCCCAACACCCGGCTGGCGGTGGAGATACAGGCCACCCAGGAGTACACGGGACAGCAGCGGCACGCGTGCTGGCTCGGGCCGATGTGGAGCGACGCGCTTCGGTTCCGGCCCGAGGGGGACGAGGGGCCCGGCGTCGGGGACCTGGCGCGCGGCGGCGGCCTGGTGGCGGTCTCCAACGCCGGTGACGACCCGTTCTGGACCGGGCATCCGCTGGCGCAGGCGAATCTCTACGCGGTCGGCCGCCTGGCCTGGCAGCCCGACGCGGACCCGCGCGCCGTCCTGCGGGAGTGGATCGAGCTGTCCTTCACCCCCGACCGGACCGCCGATCCGGCGCGGCTGCGCGATGGGCTGTGGGCGGTGCTGGACGGCTCCTGGCGCACGTACGAGAAGTACACGGCGCCGCTCGGCGTCGGCTTCATGGTGCAGCCCGGGCACCACTACGGGCCGAGCGTGGACGGCTACGAGTACAGCCCGTGGGGGACGTACCACTTCGCCGACCGGGACGGCGTCGGCGTCGACCGCAGCCGGGCGACCGGCACCGGGTTCGCGGGGCAGTACGCCAAGCCGTGGGCGGAGTTGTACGAGTCGCCCTCGACCTGCCCGGACGAACTGCTGCTGTTCTTCCACCACGTGCCGTACGGGCATGTGCTGCACAGCGGCGAGACGGTGATCCAGCACATCTACGACACGCACTTCGAGGGCGTGCAGGAGGCGGAGGAGGCCGGCCGGGTGTGGGCCGGGCTCGCGGACCTGATGAACCCGGCGCGCCACGCCCGGGCGGCGGAGCGGTACGAGGAGCAGCTCCGCAGCGCCCGCGAGTGGCGCGACCACATCAACACCTACTTCTTCCGGAAGTCCGGCATCCCGGACGCCCGGGGCCGCCGCATCTACTAGACCTGTACGGGGGCGCCGGGCGGGCCGGGGACGGCTGAGGGCTCCGGCGCCCGGCGGGACCACCGGCCCGCGATGACCGCGCACACCATCAACTGGAGCTGGTGGAAGAGCATCAGCGGCAGGATCACCGGCCCGGCCGCGTCGCCGAACAGCACCGCGGCCATGGGGAGCCCGGTGGCCAGCGACTTGTTGGAGCCGCAGAAGACGATGGTGACGCGGTCCTCCCGACGGAAGCCGAGCCGCCGTGCGGTGTACGAGGTCGCGGCGAGGGCCAGCGCCAGCACCACCGCGGCCACGCCCACCAGCGCGCCCAGCCGCGCCGGGGTGACCTGGTTCCACACGCCTTCCGTCATCCCCCGGCTGAACGCCGTGTAGACGACGAGCAGGATGGAGCCCCGGTCCAGAAGGGCGAGCACCCGCTTGTGGCGGCCGATGAAGGGCGCGGTCCAGCGGCGCAGCACCTGTCCGGCGAGGAAGGGGAGCAGCAGCTGGGTGGCGATGGCCAGCAGGCCGTGGGCGGAGAAGCGGACGTCGGAGCCGATCAGCCAGGCCGCGAGCAGCGGGGTGGCGATCATGCCGAGCAGACTGGAGTACGTCCCGGCGCAGATGGCGGCCGGGACATTGCCCCGGGCGGTGGAGGTGAGGGCGACCGAGGACTGGACGGTGGAGGGCACGACACAGAGGAAGAGCAGACCGGTGTAGAGCCGGTCGCTGAGAAGGGCGGGGGCAAGAGCCCCCGCGGCCAGCCCCAGCAGTGGAAAGAGCACGAAGGTGCTCGCGCCCACCACCAGGTGGAGCCGCCACTGCCGCAGTCCGTTCAGCGCCTCGCGGGAGGAGAGCCGCGAGCCGTAGAGGAAGAACAGCAGCCCGATGGCGAGGTCCGCGGCATCGCCGACGGCCGTGGCCGCCGCGCCGCTCGCGGGCAGCAGCGCCGCCAGCGCGACCGTCCCGAGGAGGGCGGCGACATAGGGGTCCACCGCCCTCCCGAGCCGGCCCGGCCACGACTGCGGCCAAGCCTTGCGCTTCATGTCAATCCCCGCTTTCGCCCTGCCACGGCGGGTGGCCGATCTCCGGCACCGGGTCCGGACCGGTGATGTCGCCGGTCCGGACCTCGACGGCACCTCCGCCCCCGTCGTGGTCGCTGCCCGCAGTGCCGTGGCTCATCAGCAGCGTGTTGAGGGTGCGGTCGACCTCCAGCCAGGAGTCGGCGGAGGAGTTGTCGATGACCACCAGGCCGTTGTGCGGCCCGGAGACCGGGGCCGGCGCTTCCGGCTCGTCGTCGCCCTGGGATGCGCGCACGGGCGGGGTCGTCGTCGTCGTCGCGCGGACCGTATGACCCCCGGACAGGACGACCGCGGTGGTCGCGAGGACGAGCCCGGCCGCGGACGGACGGGTCGGGCGGATGTGCTGTGCGGACTTCCGGCGCCGGCCGGTGCCAGGCCGGAAAATCGTGGAGGGCATAGAGGCGGCTCCCGCGTCAGACCGTGACCGGACGGCGATTTCCGTGGTGCCTGCTGATGTTTTTCTCCAGCAATTCCGTGGAGCCCTTGACCCCGACAGCGCCGGTTTCCACGGTGTCGGGCAGCCGCCCGTCCGCCCTTTTCAGTTCCCTCAGCGCACCGTCGATCGCGCCATGGGCGGCGAAGAGACAGGGGGTGCTGTAAATCGCGACGTCCACACCCATTTCGGTGAGCTCGGGCAGGGAGAGCCGGGGCGATTTCCCGCCCGCGATCTGGTTGAACAGCAGGGGTTTGTCGCCGATGACCGCGCGCACCTTGCGGATCCACTCCACGCTCCGCACCCCGTCGACCAGCACCACATCCACGTCGGTCTCCGCCAGCGCGGCCGCCCGCCGCAGGATCTCGGACTCCTCGGTGGCGTCGGTGCGTGCCACCACCACCAGGTCCTTCCTGCTGTTCAGCACCATGTGGAGCTTCTGGAGGTACTCCTCGAGCGGCAGGATCAGCTTGCCGTCCGCGTGGCCGCAGCGGCGCGGCCGCTTCTGGTCCTCGAGGATCACCCCGGAGGCCCCGGTGCGCTCCAGCCGCTGCACCACATGGCAGGCGACCTCGGGGTCCACATAGCCGTCGTCGATGTCCACGAGCAGATGGTGTTCGGGGAAGGCCAGCCGCAGCCGCTCCACGAAGGCCACCATGTCGGGCCAGGCGATGAAGCCGATATCGGGAAGTCCGTAATGCGAGGCGGCGAAGCCGAAACCGGAGACGAAGAAGCCGTTGTAGTGCCGGGCGGCGATCGACGCCGAGTACATGTCGTAGATACCGATGAGGGGTGTGGTGCGAGGCGAGTGGATTTCCTCGCGCAGGGCATTTCCGCAGAGCATGATATCCCCTTGAGTTCGGAACCTCTCGCTGCTGCGCAAGGATTGCGCAACAGCATGCCCAGGTTTACAGGAGGCCAAGAAACAGTAAAGCAACACGCCGGGCATTGCCCGAAGATGCCCGGATCGGCTCGCGCCCCGGTCGAACCGCCCTTGAGCCCAGAAGGCCCGGATCGAGGCAGGCAACGACGCGTCTGACATGCCGAGTCCGCTGGTCGGGCCCGTGGTACACAGGCTCCGAATCCTTAATAGGACTTTCCCTCAAAGGTGCCGTTCGAGCGCATCGATACGTTCGGGAGCGAGTCCTGGACTTGGTAAAGGCAGGGTCGGCCCGAGGACTTTTGGAACGGGAAACGCGGGCCGCAGGCGCGCCCGGGCTCAACGGGCCGACGGGTTGCCCTGGTGGGTGAAGGCGGCCCAGAGCTGGATCCGGTCGAGATCGGTGCGGGCGGCTTCGCCGCGGAGGTCGCCATGGAGGGTGGGCGGGGGCTCGCGGTCCGGGTTGAGCATCCACATCTGGGCGGCCCGCAGCGCGTCCGCCGGGGCGAGGCCGTGCGTGGTGACGAAGTCATGGAAGACGGCCATCATCACAGCCGTCGACGCATCGCGGACGGCCCAGCGCGAGCCGATGACGTCGGCCGCGCCGCGGGCGATCAGGGCGGTGGACAGGGTCAGGGCCTCGTCGTGGTTGCGGGTGCTCAGGTCCGTCTCGCAGGCGCTGAGCACCACCAACGGGCCCGCGGCGTCCGGCTGTCCGGTGGCGGTGCCGTCCAGGATGCGGGCCACGGTCAGGCGTCCGGCGTCATGGGGGCCGTCCGGCGGGGTGGCGAGCCAGAGCGCCGAGCGCGTGGGATGCGGTCCGACCAGGGCATGGCAGGAGATGTGCAGCACGGCGGCCGGGGACCCGCCGCCGGGCAGGACGGCGAGGATGTCCTCCGGGGTGCCCGGCGCGTCGCTGACGCCGGGCGTGGGGAACTCGCCGTAGCGAAGGCCGTCCGGGTAGCAGGCCGCGCGCAGCGCCTCGGTCTCGATCCCGGCCCACAGGAGGGAGAGTTCGGGGTCGGCGACCAGGACCTGCCCGGCGTCGGTGGGCAGCCGGTCCCGGGCCGCGGCCCGCAGGAACTCGGCACCGGAGGGGGCGTAGCTGAGCACCGCTTCCTCGCAGGCGTACCGGTACCGGCGCCCGTCGCGCCCGTACGGGGTGCGGGCCGCGTGCCAGGCGACCGCGCCGAGCGCCCCGCAGGGCACCAGCACGATCCGCGGCGGCCGGCTGAGCGGCCCTACGGCCGCCAGGACGGGGCCCATCGCGGCGGGCCAGGCCCAGTCGCACAACTCGTGCAGCGCCGCTTGCCAATGCCGGTCCGACACCGCCTGCCCGCTCGCGTCGGCCGTGGCGTCGGCGGCGGCCCGGGAGCGTTGGGCGGTGGCATCGAGATAGCGTTCCAGGGGCGGGCTGCCGGGGGTCAGCAGCGGCAGCTTCAGGACGGCGGGCGGCACGTCACCGGCGTCAGGGCGGAGGATCAGCGCGAAGCCGAGCTGGCCAGGGTGGAGCCCGAGGATGAGATAGACGAGCGCATCGGTGCCGGCGGCGGTGAGGCCGGCCTTCAGCCCTGCCAGGTCCGGGGGGCCGAGCAGGCTCCGGACGCCCGCGTCGCTGCCCGCGCCCAGCGCGTCAAGTGCCCTGCGGCGCAGGGTGCCGGGGATCTGCCGCTCCGTGGGCCCGCCCAGGAGCGGGGCGTCGGTACCGGGCGGGAGCTTGTGCGCTGCGACTTCGGCGCGCCACTGGCGGGCCAGGTCGGGGTGGCCGCGGGCTTCGAGGAGTTCGGGAATGCCGCGAGACGCCGCGGCGGCGCGCAGCACCAGGGCCCGGCCCATCTCCAGCGCGTCCACCGCATCGGCGGGGCGAAAGCATACGGTGTTCCAGAAGGCCAGCCACAGTGCCTGCGCCGACCCGGTGCGGGCCACGGCCAGGCCGTGTTCGGAGCCGAGTTGGAGGAGGACGTCCGCGGCCAGCCTGGCCAGCGCCTCCCCTCGGGTCGCCAGGCTGGCGTTCACGTCGTCGTTCGCGGTCGGACCGTGACGGTCGCGGCGCAGCCAGTAGGCCTCGGACAGTTGGGCCAGCGCGTCGGCGGTGTGCGGCAGGCCGTGCCCTTGGGCCATCAGCTCGCGGACCCGGGCCAGCTCGGTGATGCACTGGTCGAGCAGGCCCGGGTCATCGAGGTGGCGGGCAGTGTGCAGCAGGGCCCGGCCGAGGTGGGATCGCAGCCGGACTTCCTGGTGGGGGGTGGGCTGCGGTCCCTCGAGGATCCGATGGACCTCCGCGACGGCCTGGGCGGCGGCGCCCCGGCCGGGATCGATCATGACCAGTTGGATCATCGCCGAGGCCCGTACGGCCGGGAAGTACGGTGCGAGCAAGGCGGCGATCTGCCGCTGGTCGGTCTCCGCCACGTCCCGGAGGTACCGGGCCGCGGCGCGGAGTTCGACCGGGTTCGGGTTGCGGGCGGACTGTTCCTGATGGGCATCGGCCAGGATGACGGCGATGGCGAAGCGGTTCTCCTGGTCGGGCGGCAGGGTGGCGTACAGGTCGGTCAGCTCCTCGATGAGGCGCGGCAGCACGGTGGGGTCGTCGCTGCGGCGGGCCAGGGCCAGCTCTTGGTAGGACGCGAAGATCACCGCGTTGACCATGCTCGTGGAGGGCGGTCCGCCGTCGTTACGGTAGGCGGCGCGCAAATCCCTGGCCATCGTCAAGGCGGCGTCGGCGGCCTGGAAGCTGCCCCCGAGCGTCGCCGCCGCATCGAGGCGCCCGGCCAGGGCGCTGGCCATGGCCTGCCGGGCGGACGTGGCCTTCTCGCCTTCCCGGGACAGCCCGTCGATCATCTCCCGGAGCCGCGCGGCACCCCGCTCCAGGTGTGCAAGATCGCCGGTCTGCTGCACCCGTACCGCATCGATCAGACTGGTCAGCCACTGTTCCAAAGTGACCTGGCCCGAACCACCGAGACGGCCGACGAGCCCGGGGTCGGGCTCCGACACGGCCTCATCCACCTCGTCGAAGTCCATCGTGCCGGGCACCAGGAAGTTGGCCTGGACCAGCAGAGCGGCGTGCAGCTTGGCCATGCGGCCCCGTTCGGGGGCGTCCGCCGGCAACTCCCGCATGGCGCGCCGGGCGACGTCCGCGCAGCGGCGGGTGTCCTCGGCCAGCGCCTGGGGGTCGTCCTCTCCCGACCTGAGCCCGATCAGCAGCTCGCTCAGCGGTGCGAAGACCGGTTGGTCCAGGCCCAGAGCCGCCACTTCCTCATCGGCCTTCTCGGCGGAGACCCTGAGCTCGTACACCGCGTGGCACAGCCACACCAGGAGACCCGTGAACCGTGGGAGGTCCTCGGAGGCCCAGGCGAGTACGCCCTGGACGGCGTCGGCCAACGCGTCTTCGCCGAGGGAGTCCGTGCCCGCCGGCTCCGTCGTGTTCTCCTCGAGCGAGCCGGAGAGGGCGGACATTGTCAGCCTGATCTCCGACACGACAAACCCGAGCAGTCGGTGCAGCTGCGGATCTTCCGGGACCTGGGCGAGGCGCCTGACAACCCCCGCGGCCTCCGCTACGTCGTCCGGCACGGATCCGGTCAGCGGCTGCGGGCCCGTGCCGCGAAGCGGCGGCTCCTGGCGTGGGCCTTGACGCAAGGCTCGCATGGCTCGCGCGTAGTGTTCCGGGACGAGCAGCCAGAGCAGCGCTCTGCGGGCGTGCACCGCGAGCGGGTCGGTGAGCGGCCTGGTGCGGTCGGCCCAGCGCAGGTGGTGCAGGGCGAACTGCCGCGCGCGCCCGGCCGCGTCGTGCCGTTGGTCCGGTCCGCCGCTGTCGAGCCAGACGCACATCAGGATGCCGAGCGAAGGGACGACGCCGTCCCGGAGCGGATCGTCCGCGGGCAACAGCTTTTCGACGGCGGCGAGATGCTGCATGGTCTGCCACAGCGCGGCGGTCCGCCCCGGGTCGTTCGCCGGCCGGCGCAGCACCTCGTTGGCCTGGCGGGTGGCGATGTCGGCCCAGGCGCGCAGCACCGGCCCGCGGTCCCCGCTGTCGTTGTGGTGCCGCTTGTCGTCCACCCCGCGCTCTCCCCCGTATCCGACGGCCGCCGGGGCCCGGCCGACCACGGCCCGGGCCCGGCCGCTGCCAGGTCACTTACCCTGGCGAGCGGCCGCGGCAACGTACCGTCCGGCTCACAGGAAACGGCTGAGGAACGCCCGGGTGCGCGGATTGGCCGGGTTGTCCAGGACCTCCTCGGGGCTGCCGCTCTCGACGATCCGGCCGCCGTCCATGAAGACCACGCGGTCGGCGACCTCCCGGGCGAAGCCGATCTCGTGGGTGACCACCAGCATGGTGAGGCCACCGCGCGCCAGGTCCCGCATGGTGGCGAGGACCTCGCCGACCAGCTCCGGGTCGAGGGCGCTGGTCGGCTCGTCGAAGAGCATCAGCTTCGGCCGCATGGCCAGGGCGCGGGCGATGGCCACCCGCTGCTGCTGCCCGCCGGACAGCTGGCGCGGGTAGGCGTCCGCCTTCTCGGCGAGCCCCACCTGCGTCAGCAGCCGCAGCGCCGTCTCCCGCGCCTCGGCCTTGGGCATGCCCAGGACACCCACCGGGGCCTCCATGACATTGCCGAGGACGGTCTGGTGCGGGAAGAGGTTGAAGTGCTGGAACACCATCCCGATGTCACGCCGCTGCCGGGTCGCCTCGCGGGGCCGCAGATGGTGGACGCGGGAGCCGGCCCGGCGGAACCCGATCAGCTCGCCCTCGACGTGGACGGAGCCGGAGTCGATCGGCTCCAGGTTGTTGACGCACCTCAGGAAGGTCGACTTGCCCGAACCGGACGGGCCGAGCAGCACCACGACCTCGCCCGGGTGGACCTCCAGGTCGATGCCCTTGAGCACCTCCACATGTCCGAACCGCTTGTGCACCTGGTGCGCCCGTACCATCGGCCAGGTGGTCTCCGGGTCCGTCGCCTTGGTCGTCATCGTCGTCATGAGGAGGTCTCCGTTACGGGGGCCGTCTGTGCCGTCCGTGCCATGCGGCGGCGGAAGAGCGCGAAGTCCCAGAAGCTCTGCGGGGCGTTGCGGCTGCTGCCGCGGGCGTAGTAGCGCTCGATGAACGACTGCCCGACGTAGAGCACGGACGTCATGACCAGGTACCAGAGGCAGGCCACGATGAGCAGCGGGATCGTCTCGAAGGTGCGGTTGTAGATCGACTGCGCGGTGTAGAGCAGATCGGCGAGGGCGATCACGCTGACCAGCGAGGTCGCCTTGAGCATGTTGATGACCTGGCTGCCGGTGGGCGGCACGATGAAGCGCATCGCCTGCGGCAGCACGATCCGGCGCAGGATGCGGGCCCGGCCCATGCCGAGCGCGGAGGCGGCCTCGGTCTGGCCGTGGTCGACGCCGAGCAGACCGCCGCGCACGATTTCGGCCATGTACGCCGCCTCGTTGAGGCCGAGGCCGAGGATGGCCGCGAGCCAGGGGCTGATCAGGGTGTTGGTCTCCGTGCTGATGAACTCGGGGCCGAACGGGATGCCGAAGGAGATCCGGGGCAGCAGGGCGGAGAGGTTGTACCAGAAGATCAGCTGCACCAGGACCGGGATGCCGCGGAAGAACCAGACGTAGGCGCCGCAGACCGTGCTGAGCACCCGGTTCTCCGACATGCGGCCCACCGCGACGAAGACGCCGCCGACGATGCCGATCGCCATGGCCACCACCGTGAGTTCGATGGTGGTGACGATGCCCTGGCCGAAGACCTGCGCGCCGAAGTACTCGCCGACCGTGCCCCACTCGAAGTTGGGGTTGGTGATCAGGAAGTGCCCGAGCTGGGCGGCGAGGACCGCCAGGACCGCCACGGACAGCCAGCGGAGCGGATGCCGTACGGGTACGGCGTCGGCCACGTCCACGGGCTGGTCGGGGGCGTGCGGGTGGATCGCCCGCTCCTTGACGGCGACATCCGCCGGGGTGTGGTCCCGGGATTCCGGGGAGGGTGTGGTGGCCATGGCGGCTCACCTCCTTTCGTGAGTCTTCCGGAGCCGGGCCTAGGACTTGGCGAGGTTGACGCCGGCCTTCTTCAGCTCGTTGTCCTTGAGCCCCCACTTCGCCATGACCTGGTCGTAGGTGCCGTTGTCGATCAGCTTCTGGATGGCCTTGAGCAGGACGTCGCGCAGCGGTCCGTCCTTGGGGACGACGGCGCCCTGGTAGAGGTCGTCGAACCCGTTGGACTGCCCGGTGCCCGCCAGTTCCAGCTCTCCCTTGGACTGCTGCACGAAGTACGTCAGCGGGGCCTGCGAGGAGAAGAAGGCGTCGGCGCGGCCGGACTTCACGGCGAGGATGGAGGACGGCTGGTCCTTGTACGACTGGACCTGGACGGCGGCCTTGCCCTTCTTGGTGCACGCCTCGGACTGCTTCTTGATGACGCCCTCGGCGGAGCCGCCGGCCATGACCGCGACCTTCCGGCCGCAGGCGGTGTCGAGGGAGGTGATGCCCTTCGGGTTGCCCTTGGGCACGGCGAAGACGACGAACTCCTGGACCCAGTCCACGAAGTCGTTGGCGCCCTGCCGCTCCTTGAAGTCGCCGATCGGGCCGATGGCGAAGTCGTAGCGGCCGGCCTTGATGCCGGTCAGCTCGCTGGGCAGCCCGTCCGCCGTCACATGCTCGATGGTGACGCCGAGGACCTTGCCGAGCGCGGCCGAGAGGTCCGCGGACGCCCCGGTGAGGCTGTGGCCGTCGGAGCCGGCGATCTCGTACGGCGGGAAGGACCCGTTGTTGACCGACACCAGCTTTCCGGACTTGCGCGCCTTCTCCGGCAGCTGGTCGTGCAGTTCCTTGTCCTCGGTGAGCTGGGACCCCGCCGCGGCAGCCGTCTTCTTGCTCACGGCGCCGTCGGCCTGGGGCGGGTTGGAGCCGCAGGCGGCGAGCAGGGCGGTACAGGACAGAGCAGCCGCGGCGGCGAGGGCGAGTCGTCTGGGGGACATATCAGGCTCCGAGGGGAAGGGTGCCGAGGGGACGGACGGTCGGGTCGACGGCGAACCGCCGGTTGGCGAGGACGGGCAGGGTGGAGCGGGCGGCGGCGGTGACGCCCGGGTCGGCCTCGGCCCAGGCCAGGCCCTGGCCGGTGGCGAGCCGGGCGCGCACGGTGCCGAGCGGGTCGACGATCAGGCTGTTGCCGATGTTGCGGGGGCCGGACTCGCCGCTGGCGGCGACCCAGCAGGTGTTCTCCAGGGCCCGCGCGGCGATCATCACCTCCCAGTGGCGTTCCTTGGCCGGGCCGCGCACCCAGGCGGCCGGGAGCGCCAGCACCTCGGCGCCCGCGTCGGTCAGCAGCCGGGCCAGCTCAGGGAAGCGGACGTCGTAGCAGGTCATCAGGCCCACCTTGGTGCCGGCCACCTCGACGACGACGGGGGGTTCGTCGGCGGGGCGGACGTTGGCGGACTCCTGGTCGCCGAAGGCGTCATAGAGGTGGATCTTGCGGTAGCGGGCGATCAGCTCGCCCGCGCGGAGCACCACCAGGGTGTTGAAGACCCGGCCGTCGTCGGAGGGCTCGTGGATGCCCACCACGACGGTGGTGGAGCTGTGCGCGGTGGCGGCGGCGAGTTCGGTGACGAACGGGCCGTCCAGCGGCTGGGCCACCTCGCGGATGCGGTGGCGGTCCTCGGTGAAGCGGGCCAGGACGCCCTCGGGGAGGACGAGCAGGTCCGCGCCGCCCCGGTCCGCCTCGGCGGCGAGGTCGAGGCACGCGCCCAGGTTCTCCTTCCAGTCGGGGCTCGCGGCGAACTGTCCTACGGCGATGTGCATGGGGCGGTGCTCCAAGATGTCTCGATCGGTGAAGTGGGCAGGTCCGACGGGGACGGCGGCGTCACGCGGCGGGGACGACGGCGGCCGACGGGAGCGGGAAGACGACGGCGGGGTCGATGGGCTCGGGCGCTATGCCCTGGGCGTGCAGCTCCTCGCAGAAGGCCCGGGTCATGGCGGCGTTGGGCTCGGTGCCGTACGGCATCCAGTCCTCGCCGAAGACCTCGGCCGACTCGGTGAGGGCGTGCAGCAGCCAGGGCGTGGTGTCGGCGAGCAGCCGCCGCCGCTCCAGCCAGTGCCGCTTGGACGCCTCGAGGCCCGCGAGAAGGGCGGCGGGCAGCTCCGGGTGGGCCTCGACGACCTCCCTCTTCAGCGTCACCAGGTGGATGCCGGGCACGAATCCGGTCGCCGCCCAGTAGGCGCGCTCCGCGGCCGGGTGGTCGTCGAGCAGATGCCGGAAGCGGCTGTCCGGGGTGAAGAACTCGGTCGGCATGAACGGGGTGAGGACCGCGTCCAGCCGTCCCGCGGCCAGCTCCCCCACCAGCGACTCGCCCTCGGCCATGGCCGAGACGTGCCGCGGCAGCGGACGGTCCCCCAGCCGGTCCTTGCCGACCTCCCCGGCGGCCAGCGGCCCCACCCGCCACTGGATGCCGGACAGATCCACGCCCGCGGCCCGGATCAGCGCCCGGGTCCAGGTGTTGCCGGAGTCGGGCCAGCCGGTGAGGCCGATCCGGGCGCCGGCGAGCTGCTCGAACGAGCGCAGCGGGCTGTCGGCGCGCACCAGCACGCAGCGGTGGCGGAAGCCGCGCATCACGAACGCGGGCAGGCCGACCAGCCGGTCGTCGCCCGCCGCGCGGGCCCGTACATAGCGGCTGAAGGAGGTCTCCCCGCCGTCGAGACCGGGCTCGGCGAGCACGTCGGGAGTGACGTCCCGGGCGTCGATCTCGACCTGGAAGCCCGGCACCTGCACCCGCCCGGACATCAGCGGCACCAGGTGGTCCCAGTCGCGGAGTCCCAGACGGATCGTGGGCGAAGACACAGCACGCACTCCTAGCGGTTGGTACATGACACACAAAGCTCGTTCATGGCGCACATGGCTTGTTTTCATCCATGCGATGACCGGAAGGCTATTGTTCGGAAGAGAAGGCAAACAAGATCTGCTTTGTTACTGAACATAGTTTTTCCATGTCGTAACCTGAGTGCGCACAGGCGGCGATGGAGCGCGGATGTGGGGGAATGAGCCGGTGGGCAGCGGAGACGGCAAGGTCGGGGGACCGGACGGCGCATGGCCGACCAGCAGACTCGCGGGGCACATCAAGGACGCGAGCGCCCACGGCATCGCGGCCGCCATGACCGATCTGATCCGGTCAGGTGAGCTGGCCCCCAGAAGCGCGCTGCCCACCGTGCGGGCCCTGGCCGGTGAGCTGAACGTCAGCCCCAGCACCGTGGCCGAGGCCTGGGCCGTGCTGCGCCGGCACCGGATGATCACCACCCTCGGCCGGCGCGGAAGCGTGGTCAGTGGCCCCCCGTCGGTGCCGCATCCGGTCCGCTACGAACGCGTCGGCGACTTCGGCGCCCATCTCACCCTCGATCTCGCCGTGGCGGCGCCGGACCCCGCCCTGTTGCCCCCGCCGGCCGAGGCCCTGTTGGCCGGGGCGCGCACCCCGCTGCTCAACGACTACTCCCGCACCGCCATCACGGACGGGCTCCTCGACGCCGTGCGCGACACCTGGCCGTTCGCGCCCGAGGCGTGGATGGCCATCGACGGCGGCTACGGAGGCGTACAGCTGCTGTGCCAGGCGCTGATCGTCCCCGGCGACCGGGTCATGGTGGAGGACCCGACGGCGGCCCGCCTGCTGGACATCCTCGAAGCCCTGGACGCCCAGGTCGTGCCCGTCGCCTGCGACGCCGACGGCCCGCGGCCCGACGCGCTGGCCCGCGCCCTGGACCAGCGGCCCGCCCTGTTTCTGCATCAGTCCCGGGCCCAGGCGCCCTGCGGCTGGACGCTCAGCGAGGAACGGGCCGCGGCCCTGGCCGCCCTGCTGGAGGACGCCCCGAACGTCACCGTCCTCGAGGACGACGGCATCGGCCCGCTCGCCACGCGCCCGGCCGCCAGCATCGGAACGCACCTCCCGCGGCGCACCGCCCTGGTCCGCTCGTACTCCAAGGCGTACGGGCCCGATCTGCGCCTGGGCGTGGTCGGCGGCCCGGGGGAACTGATCGAACGCGCCCGCGTCCTGCGGACCTTCGGCTCCGGCTGGACCAGCCGCATCCTCCAGGACGCGCTCGCCCACCTGCTCACCGACGCGGCCACCACCCGCCGGGTCCAGGAGGCCGCCGAGCGGTACGCGCTGCGCCGCGGCGCGCTCGCCGAACGGCTCGCCGGGCTCGGCGTGCCCACCCTCAACCGGGACGGCCTCATGCTCTGGGTGCCGGTGGCCGACGAGACCTCCGCGCTGGTCACCCTGGCTGCCCGGGGTGTCACCGTCTCACCTGGCAGCCGCTTCTGTGTCTCCTACTCCGAGCCCCATGTGCGGGTCGCCACCAGCAGGCTCTCCGAAGACCCGGCCGCCCTGGACGACACGGCGGCCCTGCTCGCCCTGGCCGCGGCGGCCACGGCCGATCACCTCCGCTGAGCCGGGCCGCCGCGGTGAGCCGACGGGCTCAGGGGGCGGTGACGACCGCGGTGCCGCCCGCCCCCGCGGTGATCCGGCCGGGGCACAGCCCCCGTGCGGCGAGCCCGCTGAGGATCTGCGGCACGGCGCCGACGGTGCTCTGGTAACCGCCGTCGTGCATGAGGATGATGCCGCCGGCCCGCAGGGTGGCGGCGGCCTGGACGATCTGCTGGGTGCCCGCGCCGTTCCAGTCCTGGGAATCCACGTTCCACAGGACCTCGGTCAGCCCGAGGCGGGCCGCGTCCGACTTGACCTGCGCGTTGGTCTCCCCGTAGGGCGGCCGGAAGAGAGTGGGCGCCTGTCCGGTGATGCGCTGGATGGTGCTCTGGGCGGTGGCGATCTCGTGGTACGCGGCCGGTTCGCCGATCTGGGTGAGGTGGGCGTGGGTGGCGGTGTGGTTGGCGATCCACATGCCCGCCGCCTGCTCGGCCCTGAGCAGGTCCGGGTACTGTTCGGCGTGCTGGCCCCAGATGAAGAAGGTGGCCTTGGCCCCGCCGGCCCGCAGAGCGGTGAGCAGCGCCTGCGTCGATGAGGGGTTCGGTCCGTCGTCGTACGTCAGACCCACGTAGCCGTTGGGGCAGTTGGCCCAGGCCGCATCGCCGCGTGCCTCCCCGGGCGTGGCCGCCGGGGACGGCCCCACCGAGAGCGCCGCCATGGCGGCCGTGGCCGCGGCGATGAGCCCGATCCGTATGCGGTTGCGCGCGCTTCCGAGCATTGTTCCTCCTTGACGGGCGTGGTGGAGGTGCACCTGTTCGCAGCGCCGCCGGAGCCCGCCGCGGATGGCGATCGATGCGGAGTATGCTGCGGGACTGACACAGCGTCAACGCTCTCTTCCGGAACAGTTCCGGAAGGAACTTCCCGTCACACTTGCGCTGGCGACCTTTTGAACTGTGGCTTCTCGACACCGAGCGACAGATCTCGATCACCATGGTGATCTTGAGGTCACCGGGCCCGAAAGATTTCCGGAAACGGGATGGCGCGTGACCGCCGGAACTCACCCGCGCCCCGGAGCGACTACCTGGTTCGCCGGCACCCCGCCGGCTCTTGCCCGAATCAGGGAGTCACGCATGGCAGAGGTGGACCGCAATGTGGCGGTGCTGCTGTACGACGGGTTCACCGCGCTGGACGCGGTCGGCCCGTACGAGGTGCTGTGCCGGGTACCGGGGGTGACGGTGACCATGGTGGCCGAAAAGGCCGGGCGGGTCCGTAGGGACGGCGCAGACCATGCAGCTCGCCGTGGAGTACGACCCCGCCCCGCCCTATGACACCGGCAGCCCGGAAAAGGCGGGCCCGCAACTTCAGCAGCTCGCGCTGAAGTTGCTCGCGGACTCCGCGCGATAAGTCGGCGGGGCGGTGACGCCTGTGCAGGAATGGGGTGAGCGATTCCATTCCTGCACATTATTCAACTCACAACTTGAATCAACTTGTGACTTGCATCACAGCCCATCGGCAATGGATCACAAATCCGCTCCCCTGTGAAAAGATGCCACCTCGGGGAGGCAAGAATGCCGACAATGATTGTTATCGGATACCGGGAAGATCTCGATCAGGCAATACGCCACCGCGGCCTGGACCCCTACTATCTCGTACAGCCACCGGCGATCCCGCCGAAGGACCGCGACTTCACACGCGTCGACGACATCGAGAACGCCCAGGAAATACTGCGAGCAGTGCTGTCCGCGCGCATCGACGATGTGGCCGGAGTGCTCAGCGTCCATGAGATGGGCGTATTCGGGGCAGCCTATCTGCGGCAACAGCTGAACCTTCCCGGCAACACGGACTCAAAGAGAGTCCTCTACTTCCGGGACAAGAACCTCCAGAAGAGCGCACTGCCCCGCGACATCAAGCGAGCGCGCTGCCGATATGCATCACGGGACACGTCGTTCACCGATCTCGCGGACGATCTGGGGAATCCCTTCGTCATCAAGCCGGCGACGGGAGCCGGAGCCCTCCGTACGAGCATCGTCCGTTCCCCGGAAGAGTACTCGCAGGCCCTGGAGCCATTCCCGGGCCAGTCGGAGGTCGCGATCGTCGCCGAGTCCTTCGTAGACGCCCCGGAAGTCTATATCGATGGCGTCTGGGAGAACGGCGATCTTCGATGGTCGTCCATGAGCAGCTACCACGTCTCACCGCTCAGCGCCGCACGGGGCGACATCCTGGCCGCGTACACGCTGGACAGAAGGCGACATTCGACACTTTTCCATCAGGCGGAGACGCTCGCCGGACACGTACTGACAAGCCTGAACGCACCTGATTGCGTATTCCATCTGGAAGCGTTCACGGAAGAAGCAGGGCTGACTTTCGGCGAGTGCGCCATCCGTCTCCCGGGGGCGCTGTCCCCTCAGGTCAACAAGTTGACGTACGGCGTCGATCTCTTCGACGTCGAAATCAGTCTCGCGCTCGGGGAAGGGGCGTCTCAGGCGCTGGCGAACAACAGCACACCGGAGCGCTTTCACGGATACATCCTGCTGCGTTCCGCGCCCGCCGGCAATCTGACTCAACAGGATTTCGAACGCAACTTCCGTTTCGATGAGCTCCATTACTCTTCATCCCCCGATGCGCCGGTCGGGCCGTACGGCCGCGTCGGGCAGGCGATCGTGTCCGACCCGGATGAGCTGAAACTTCGACAGACGATCGAGGAGATCGCGCGATTCAACGAGGCCGGACCCGGCCAGCGGGCCGAATGACCGGCTCGCCATGTTGCTTATTTCGTGCTTGGGAGGCTGAGAACCAGTGATCGTGCTCGGTTACAACGGATTCAGCAGAGGTGCGGAACTTTTTGGGCGTCTTTACGGGGCGACCGGCGTCGGCCGTAATCTCCTGGTGGGTCATGACGCCGCAGCGGCTCTGGTCATCGACGGCGAGATGGTCGCGGCGGTCGAGGAGGAGCGGCTGAGCCGGGTCAAGAAGACCTCCGACTTTCCGGCCAAGGCAATCGAATGGTGTCTGAGCTCCGCCGGTGTCGAACTCGACCAGGTGGATGTCTTCGCTTTCCCCTGGCGCTTTTCGCCGACCGTGGCTGAGGAGATGATTTCGCAGATATGCGACTCCGACATACCGGTCACGGCCAAGTTCGACGCCCTGCGCAGCACGGGCGAGCTCTACACCGGCATGCTCAGCCGCGACGCGGTGTACGACGACTTCGTCCAGCGCACCGGCTATGAACTGGATCCCAACAAGCTCAGCCTGGTGCCCCATCATCTGGCGCATCTCATGTGCGGCGCCTATCTGGCCGGCGGGGGCGACGCGGCCTTCCTGGTGAGCGACGGCCGGGCGGAGACCCTGTCCTCCGTTATGGGGGAACTGCGGAACGGCGTGGTCCGGCTCTTCGACGAGAGCGCCGTCCCCATGACCAGCTCGCTGGGTGTGGCCTTCGGGAGGATCACCCGCTATCTGGGGTTCGTTCCCAACAACGACGAGTACAAGGTGATGGGCCTGGCCGCGTACGGCCCGCCGCCGCGCCACAACCCCCTGCTCGAACGCGTGGTGCGACTGCACGAGGACGGCTCGTACACCATCTCCATCCCCCGGGACATCGGGGCCTACTACGCACTGTTCGACACCCTGTTCGATGGCGACAGTGAGAAGCGCGAGCAGTTCGACTTCCGCGTCAAGGTCGCCGGACTGGCGCAGCACATGGTCGAGGCCATCACCGCTCATCAGCTGCGCTCGCTGACCGCGGCCTCCAGCCTGGACACCCTGCTCTTCGAGGGCGGGCTGGCGCTCAACTGCGTGGCCAACACCAAGATGCTGGAGAGGTCGCCCTTCACCGGCATGGAGGTCAGCTTCGGGGCCAGCGACCCGGGTGTGGCCATCGGCGCGGCCGTGTACGCCGCCGGTCTGCGGAACCGGCCCGCCGACGCGGTCACCACCCCGTACCTGGGGCCCTCGTACGACGAGAGCCAGGTCCTGGACGCGCTGGCGGAGTTCACGGACAGTGTCGAGTGGCAGCAGGAGCCCGACGCCGCCGCGGTCGCCGGCAGAACGGCGGAGCTGCTGGCCGGCAAAAACGTCGTCGGCTGGTTCCAGGGCCGCGCCGAGTTCGGACCGCGTGCCCTGGGCAACCGCAGCATCCTCGCCAATCCGGCCTTCCCCGATATCAAGGACATCATCAACCTCCGGGTGAAACACCGGGAGCCCTTCCGCCCCTTCGCGCCGGTCATCCTCGAGTCCGAGGCGCCACGCGTCTTCGAGATGGGCAAGAAGACCTCGTCCCCCTATATGACGTTCGTCTTCCCGGTGCGGAAGGAGTACCAAGAGCGGATTCCCGGCGCGTGTCATGTGGACGGCACCTCCCGCGTCCAGACGGTGAACGAGCGGCAGAACCCCGCGTTCGCGGAGCTGTTGCGCGCCTTCACGGCGCGGACGGATGTGCCCTGCCTCCTGAACACCTCCTTCAATGTGGCCGGTGAGCCCATCGTCTGCTCACCGCGGGACGCGCTGGAGTGCTTCCTCGCCACCGAGATCGACTATCTGGTCATCGACCGGTTCGTGGTCACCAAGAAGGGCAGCTGAGCCGTCGGCCCGCAGGTCACGCTCGACCTGCGGGCCGGCGTCCGGCCCTCGCCGGGGCGCTACCCGAGCCGGAGGGGCTCGTTCGGCCCGCTCTTTGCCTCAATGGTCAGGAACGACAGAACGTCATCGCCGATGTTCTTCAGATCATGAAGGTGGTACCGCCCCGTCGCGAGGTCGAAATACCGGGTCTGTCCACGGACATAGGAGATCTCCCGCGTGCTGCCGTCGCTGTTGTGCTGGCGGGCCCGGCCGTCGGTGAGGGCTGTCCAGTGGTAGGCCAGCACATGTCGATGGACGGGAATCCGCTCTCCCGGGTGCAGACGGGTCTCCCAGATGCGCAGCTCATCGGTCTCCTTCAGCAGCGACTGGCCGACGCAGCCGTGGTGGGCGTTGCTGTCGAACTCGGCCTTCAGCGCCGGACTCCAGCGGGCGAATCCTTCGGCGACGACGGTGGAGGCCAGGGGGACATCGGGGAGAGGACCATTACCCACGAACCGCATCCTTTCGGTCTTGGGGTCACAGGGCGGAGGAGAGTGCTTCGAGCAGCGCGTCGTTGGCGCGCCGGTCACCGATGGTGATGCGGCAGGTATCGGGCACGACGCGCCCGATGGCGGCGACGAGGATCCCCGCGGCCTCCAGTTGGGCCACGACGCGCTCGTACTTGTGGAACCGGACCAGCAGGAAGTTGGTCTCCGAGGGGAACACCCGGTCCACGGCGGGGTGATCGGCCAGTGCCTCGGCCAGGCGATCGCGCTCGGCTCGGATGCGTCGAATACTGTCGAGCACCGGCCGGGAGTTGGTCAGCCGGTCCCGTACGGCGCGCTGCGAGGCGTTGGTGAACCCGAAGGGCACCTGCACCCGCCGCAGCGCTTCGACGATGCCGGGCTGGGCGAGGACGATCCCGCAGCGGGCGCCGGCGAGCCCCCACGCCTTGGAGAGTGTCCTGAGCACGATGAGGTTCTCGTGCTGGGCGACCAGCCCCGCGTAGGAGGGCTTCTCGCTGAACTCGACATAGGCTTCGTCGATCACCACCAGCCCCCGGCCGCGCGCCAGCAGGGTGTGTATCTGCGCCGGATCGAGCCTGGTCCCGGCGGGGTTGTTCGGATCGCACAGGATGGTCACCCGTGGATCGGCCGCCAGGATGCGCTCGGTGTCCAGCCGGGACAGGTCCTCCCCGCACAGCGGCACCTCGGTGACGGGCAGGCGCAGGACGCGTGCGAAGTGGTCGTAGAGCGGAAAGGTGGGAGGCGTGACGCAGACGCCCTCGCCCGGCGAGGCCAGCGCGGACAGGAGCAGCAGGACGCCGTCCACCGCCCCGCTGCTGAACAGCAGATGGTCCGCGCTCAGCGCGTCGAGTCCGTCATGGCCGGGCAGCTTCGCGACGGTGGACAGATATGTCCGGGCGAGCTCCGCCGTGTCGAGCTCGGGATAGCTGCCGTCGGCGCCCAGGAACGGGTTGGTATTGCTCGACAGATCGATCTGGTCGAACCGTGGCACATGGCGGAAGCGGGCCGGGCCCGGGACCGGCACCGTCGTGACGGGGGGCGCCGCGAAGTCCGACAGTGCCTGCTCCCCTTCCTCCTCCGGGATCGCCAGGCCGGGGGCCCGCAGCCAGTGGTCGAGGGGGATGAACAGGTCGGCTCCGAGGCGCCGCATGCGGTCGGCGTCCCCCCGGCCGAGGTGGACCCAGTCCAGGCCGGAGTCCCGGGCATGGAGGTACAGCCGGTACACGGACGCGTCGGAGAGGCCGGGCCGGACGACGGGGGCGTCGTGGTCGATGGCCTGCGTGAGGCAGTAGATCCCCCTGCCGTTGTGGGACGTGGTCATGAGCCCGGCCTGGACGACGGTGTTCCCCCCGCGGCGCACGAACATCTCGGTGCGCTCCGCCAACTCCCCCTGTGTCAGCGCGTCGAGGGCGTCGGCGTTGTACAGATTGCCGTGGCCTCCGTCGCGCTCGGCCTGGCGCCGGTGGAGCTCCACGAAGGCGTCCCGCGCCCAGGGCTTCCCGTCGAGCTCGCTCAGCGGGATGCTCTCCCAGGTGACTTCATGGGCGGCCTCCTCGTGGTGGCGACGCAGGTCGCCGAGTCGCTCGGCACCGACGCGCTCCCGCAGGACGTCGTCCACCTCCCCGGTCAGCCGGACGACACACTCGCTCCCGGCGGCGACGGGAGCGAAGCCCGCCGCCCGCAGCGCGCCGGTGTCGTCGCTGCGGCGCACGCCGGGCACGAGGATCTGGTCCACGCCCAGCTCCTCCGCCCGGCCGACCAGCTCATCGACGGCGTGCGCGGCGGGGGCCGGATTGGTCGGGTTGTGCGGGGATCCCCCGCCGACCAGGGTGGGGCGTTCGAGCACCGCGGGGTCCAGGGCGGCGAACGCACCGGCGTCCCGGCCTATTCGGGCCAGGGAGCACACAGGCGCACGGGACCCGAGGGCGGCGCACAGCACCTGCTGGAGCGCGTCGATATCTGCGGACCTGCGCATGCTCGTTCTCCACTCCTCTGTGTCACTTGGATATCTCGGCTCCGTGCGCCTCGACATAGGTGTCGATGCGGTCGCGGTATTCCTCGAACAGGTCGGCGAGGGTGCGGGCGATTCCGGTCTTCCAGCCGACGGAGCAGTCGCCGATCAGGCCGCGGCGGAGGTCATGGTCGAAGATCGCTGTTTCCCGGCTGTAGTCGCCGCGGTCCAGTCGCACCGGCACTCCGGTGAGCGCGGACATGTATTCCAGCAGGTCAGTGATGCCGACCTCCTCGTCACCGCCCCAGTTCACGACGCGCGCGGGCACCTGGGCCGCGTCCCACAGCAGCGGCACCTGGCGCACGACGTCATCGGTGTGCAGCAGGTTGCAGTAGTTCTGCCCGTCGCGGGGTACCGCGCACGGCTGCTCCTTGCGCATCTCCCGGAACAAGATCATGGGCACGCCACCGTGGCCGTACGGGCCGTAGGCGATGTTGAGGCGAGCGATCACCGTCGGCAGCGCGAGTGCCTCGGCCAGGCCGCGCACCACCCCCTCGGCGGTGATCTTGGCGACGGGGTAGGTGGGCAGCCACGGTGCCGCCCCGCCCAGAGGATCGCTCTCCCGGTACCGATGGGTCCGGTCGGCCCGGTTGTAGACCACCCCGGACGAGACGTACAGGAACGCCTCGGCCGCGGAGCAGTGTGTCATCAACCGTGCCGTGCCGACGGCGTTGATGCGCGCGGTCTCCTCGAAGTCCTTGCCGTCGCCCCGGTGCACGGCCGAGTGCAGCACATGGGTGAAGTCGCGTGGCAGGCCCTCCAGGTCATCGGTCGCCATGTCCCAGGTGACGGTGCGGGCGCCCAGCTCCTCGAGGGCCTTGCGCGCCTGCCGGTCGCCGAACCGGCCCAGGCACCACACCTCGTTGCCGGAGGCGAGCGATTCGGCGACGGGCCTGGCGACCTGCCCGGTCCCGCCGGTGACGAGAATCTTCTTGCCCTGCATGATCGGCTGCTCCTGCTCGTGTCAGCGGTTGCCCCGGCCCGTCCTCAGCCGAGCGACCGGGCCAGTTCCTGCCGCAAGGTCGCCTGGAAGGTGTGCACGTGCTGCGGGCTCATCAAGGTGTAGTGCTCCCCGTCGACCTCGATATAGGTGTTGGGGTGGCGGGTGAACTCGTCCCAGTCGCGCAGTTGGTTGTCCAGCCACTCCTGTTTGGTGCCGCGCAGCGGGGTGCAGTAGAAGACCTTGACCTGCCCGACCGTCGCCGAGGGTTCGTAGGCGCGCCCCAGGTGCACCATGCTCTGGGCCAGCTGAACCCAGTCGGCGAACCGCTTGAGTGTGAGGTCCAGTTCGGTGAGGCGCCGCTTCGGGGCGTGATCGATCAGATGGGCCAGCTGGTCGGCCTCGGGCAGCGGGCGGAGGGTGGCGGTCAGCTCCTCGATGTCGGCGGGTTTGATCAGCTCGAGGAAGAGGGCCAGGTTGATCGCGCCGTCGGTGAAGGTGATCTCGTTCATGCGGCCGGAGATCCGCGGCGGCAGATTGAAGACGCCCACGAAGTCGACCTCGTCGCCGTCGGCCTCCAGCCGCTTGGCGATCTCGAACGCCACCGCCGCGCCGTAGGAGTACCCCGCGACGGCGTACGGTCCGCTGGGCTGCGCCCGCCGGATCGCCTCCACATAGGTGGAGACCATGTCGGCGAACGACCCGAAGTGGGTCTCCCCCTGCCCGAACCCTCGGGCCCGCAGCGCGTAGAACGGCCGCTCGCCGGTGAAGTACTTGGCGAGGTTGACGAACACCAGCACCTCCCCCAGGCCGGGATGGACGCAGAACAGCGGCGTCCCGTCCCCGGTGACCTGGAGCGGCACCAGCGGATCGTAGGCGGAGTCTCCGTCGGCGCCCTGCCCGGCGGTCAGCCGGGCGGCCAGTGCCCGTACGGTGGGGGCCTGGAGGACCGTCGACATCGGCACATCGTCGATGCCGAACTCGGTCTGAATCTCCAGCTTGAGCCGCAGCACGTCCAGCGAGGTTCCGCCGAGATCGAAGAAGCTGGCGGTCGCGGACACCGTCTCGGTGCTCAGTACGCGCGCGTAGACGCCGGCCAGCGCGGTCTCGACGTCCCCCTCCGGCGCCACATGGCCGCCGAGGAACCGGGTGCTCACCTCGTCCGCCCGGCGGGCCGCCTCGTCCAGGCTCCCCTCCTCGACGGCCGCGCGCAGCCGCGACCGCTGGACCTTGCCGAGGTTGCCGCGGGGGATCTCGGCCTCGGTGACGGGGAGGATCAGCTGGGGGCGGAACCCCCAGTGCAGCACCGTGGAGCTGCGGATCGCCACGATGGCCCGGTACAGGGCCGTCTCGTCGGCGGGATCGCCGGCCGGGACGAACGCGACGGCGAGCTGTTCGGAATCGGCCCCGTCGGGTCTGATCGGGAAGGCCGCGACCTGCCCGCGCTTCACCCCGTCCAGCTCGTCCAGGACCGCTTCCAGGTCGTGGCTGTAGTAGTTGACGCCGCTGACGATGATGGAGTCCTTGGTACGGCCGACCAGCATCAACCGCCCCTCGGGGTCGAGGTGGCCCAGGTCGCCGGTGCAGAACCAGCCGTCGGGGGTGAACGCCTGCGCGGTGGCCTGGTCATTGCCGAAGTACCCGTCGGAGACCATGGTGCCGCGCAGCTGCACCTCGCCCGGCTCCGGCGTGCCGGGCCCCGTGCCGGGCCGGTCGGTGGTGGCCAGCACCGTGCCGTCGCCGCCGGTGATACGGATCCGCAGACCCAGCACCGGGCGGCCCAGCGGGGGGAACTCGGTGTCCAGGTCAAGGGCGGCGAAGTCCCGGTTGAACACGCTGCCCGCGCAGGTCTCGGTCATCCCGAACGCGGGCACGATCACGTCCTCGCGCAGCCCGTAGCGGGCGAGCGTGCGCAGGAATGCCCGCACGGTGGCGGTCACGGTGGCCTCGCCGCCGGAGATGATGTGCCGCACCTGCGACAGATCCAACTCCTCGGGCGCGAGGGGACGCCCAGCGAGCGCCTGGTTGAGCTGCCCGAAGAGGAAGTTGGGGGTGAACGTCACCCGCACCCGATGGGCCGCGACCAGCCGGAGGAACTCCACGGGGTCCGCCAACACGGTGGCGGGAGTCGTCATGACCTGGCGTGCGCCGTTGAACATCGGCAGCAGGTGTGCCTCGATCGCGGCGATGTGGTCGACCGAGATCCAGTTCAACGAGGTGTCGTCGGGGCCGAGGTCCAGCGCGCCGGCCTTACCGGCCTGAGCCGCCAGCAGGTTGGCGTGGGTGAGCCGGACCGCCTTGCTCGCTCCGGTGGACCCGGAGGTGAGCATCAGCAGGGCGAGATCGTCCGGTGCGGGCGTATGGAGCCGATCGTGCTCGGCCGAGGCGTGGCTGAGCTCCTCGACCGTCACGGACCGCAGCCCGACATCGGGCAGGTCCCCGTGCGCCGCCTTGGAGACCACCACCAGCGGGTCGCCCAGGAGCGTGCGCAGATGCTCCAGCTGCGCACGCCACCGGGAGGGGTCGGCCGGCGGTGCGATCGGGCACGGCACGGCACCGGTGAGCAGGCACCCCCAGAAGGCGCGGAAGAAACTCTCCGGATCGTTGGCCGCTATCAGCACTCGGTCGCCCGGGGCGGTGCCCTGGCCGCGCAAACCCTCGGAGATCCGGCAGGCGCAGTCGCGCAACTCGGCGTAGGACAGGAACGGACCGCCGATGAAGGTGATGCCTTGAGTTGTCTCGGAAGCCGCACGCTCGAGCAGCTGCGGGAGCGTCGAAACATGACGTTGATCCGGCATGGGAAAAGCCCTCCGATCGGAAGGGACGGAAAACTTTAGCGAGCAGAATCCTGGGCAGGGGGTGTCGGACCCTCGGTGAAGACATGCGGAAGGCAGGGCGGACGTCGCCCATGAGCCGATCCCGTGAGAGCCACGGAATGTGAAAGTTCTCCCGCAAATTCTGGCTCCCCCAGCTAACGCCGGGAGGTGCCCCCTGGGGTCCGGTTCAACGCCGGCGTATGCCGGCTAGCCGCTGCCGACCTCATTGAATCGCGGATACGATCGCCTGCCCGGCGCGCCCATAGGGCCCGACGGGCGCATCAAGTGATTACTGGATCTCATCGAAGAGAAAATTGCGCTCGAAAATCCTGCAGAGTCAGATTTCCACCCCTGGAGCGACGCAGAAGTATGAACCCATGACAACCATTGCCGGAATCCTGTCTCCCCCGGTTACGGCTGACCAAAACCTTGAAGAAGTGATTTGCCATCCTGCCGACACAGGCCAACACGCGGTTATCATTTCACAGGGATAGAGAGATGTAGCGTGTGACATAAGTCACAAGTCAATCCCGCTCCCCAAATAGTTACGGCCCGTACGGGTACTGCGAATTCAACTGTTGCAGGCAAAAAAGGCATATAACGCGGTTCGAGGGCGCGGGTCGGCGGACGCCGAAGCGATCGGCTAATTCCGCCCCGAGGTCACGGCGTGCGGGTGATGTCGTCGATCGCGAGAGCCGTGCGCAGCGTGGTCAGGTCGCCGACGCTGGTGAGGGAGACGCCGAGCAGGCTCTCGATGCGTTTGACGCGCAGGCCGACGGTGTTGGGGTGGATGAAGAGAGCCTCGGCGGTGGCGTTGGTGTTGAGGTCGTGGTCGAGATAGGTGCGCAGGGTGGTGACGAGGTCGGTGCCGCGGCGCTGGTCGTACGTCCGCAGGGGGCCGATCCAGCGTTCGGCGAGGACGCCCATGCGCTGGGGGTCGACATCCGCGAGGAGCATGCCGATCACGCCTGCCGAGGCCACCGTGAGGACGTCCTCGCCCGGGGCGTACGGGATGAGCCGGAGCAGGCCGAGGACCTGGCGGAAGGCCCCGGACAGCTGGTCCGGCACCGGGCACCTCTCGCTGACGGCGACGCGCACGCCTCCCTCCATGGCCTGGGCGGCGACGGTCCGGATGTGCCGGGCCAGCTCCTCCGCCCCCGCCGGGTCCGGCGCCGGCGCGACGATCACGATCACGCCGTCGCGCAGCGCCAGCAGGGGCTTGGGACGCGGCCGGGACAGCACGAGCGACTGGACCAGGCGCAGCAGTTGCGCGGTGACCGCCTCGCCGGCCTGTTCGTGCCGGACGGCCAGGACCCGCTGTGGCAGCCGAAGGTCGCTGCCGAGCCGGTCGCCGCGCGCGATCAGCGCCTCCGGGTCGGAGAGCGCCCCGCTCGCCAACTCCGAGACGAGGTCGCCCCGCAGCTGCCACTGCGCGTCGACGACGGCGCGGCGGCGCAGCAGCTCCAGCCCGAGGACGACGGCGGCCTGCTCGATGGCGCGCAGCCGGAGGTCGTCGTCCTCGGCGTCCCCGGCCAGCCACAGCACGCCCAGCGTCTCCTCGCCCACCCGCACCGGCCCCGCGAGCAGGCCGGGGAACGCCTCGGAGGACATCACCGGGGAGGCGGGCGCGACCAGGTCGAGCAGCGAGCGCACGCCGCCCCCGCCGCCACCACCACCGTCGGCGTCCGGCTGCCAGGACAACCAGTCCGGCGGCCGGACGGACACCCCGGCGCGCGCCACGCCGGCCAGGGTCTGCCCGGAGACGTCCTGGACGACCACGGCACGGTCCGCCGTCTCGGCCAGGGCGGCGGCGATGTCGGCGATGCCGCCGCCGCGCCGTGCGACGCCGATGAACCGGTCGTGGATGGCGGCGTGCTGCTGAAGCAGCTCCGTGTGGTGGCGCAGCGTCTCGTTGAGGGAGCTCAGCTCCCGCACGCGACGCCGGTCCCGCTCGAGGTGCGCGCTGGTCTCCAGGGCGATCCCGGCGTGGCTGGCGAGGACCTGGAGCAGCTCCAGACCGCCCGGGCCCAGCCGGCGCGGGTCGCTCCCGTAGACGTTCATGGTGCCCACGGTCTCGCCCTGGTTGCGCAGCGGGACCGATGCCATGGAGTGGTGCCCGTGTTCCTCGGCGGCCTTGGCCCAGGGCCCGTACGAGGGGTCGCGGGAGATGTCCTCGACGATCACCGGGGCGCATTCGACGTAGGCCCGCCGGGACGGGCTGCCGGCGAAGGTGCCCTCGGGCGCCAGCAGCAGCGGGGACTCCTCGTTCACCAGCCGGAGGTAGCTCTCGCTCAGCCCCCAGGAGCCCTCGATCCGCAGGACCGCGCGGTCCTCGTCGACCAGCAGCACGGCCGCGCTCTCGTAACCGAGCAGGTCGCAGGCCGTTCGGGCGATCTGCTGGAGCAGGGCGGGCAGATCGCGCTGCTGGTTGACGGCGATGGCGAGTTCGTCGATGGCGCTCATCCAGCGCAGCAGGTCCGGCGGTGCGGAGGACGCGGCGCCCATCGTTGCCTCCCGTATGGCGTTCCCTCGTATGGCGATCCAGATGCTGTGCTCGCCCCCATGTTAACGACGAATCGCTAGGGGGTCGCACATGCGATGCAGGGGGCGCGCGGGGCCACGATGGCGTCCACCACCCCCTGGTCGAGAGGAATCCACGGTGGACACCTATCAGGGCCTGCGCGCCGCGGTCGTCGGCGGCTCCATCGGAGGGCTGTGCGCCACCTGGGCGGGGACAACGAGGTGGTGCACGACGACGCGGTCGAGTGGCGCTATTCGTCCTGGTCGACGATCTACCGCGCCCTGCTCGACGACTTCGGCACGGACCACTACCACCTCGGCGAGTTCTGCGCGGGGTTCGACCAGGACGCCGACGGCGTGACGCTGCGGTTCGTCTCCGGCCGGACCGAGACCGCCGACCTGGTGGTCTTCGCCGACGGCATCACCTCCACCGCCCGCCGGCGGCTGTTCCCCGACCTCGTACGCCACTACTCCGGATACGTCGGCTGGCGCGGCACCGTCCCGGAGGGCGAGGTGAGCGAGGAGACCCGGCGTCTGCTGGGCGAGGCGCTGACCTACAGCGTGGCCCCGGGCACGCATATCGTCCTCTACCCGATCCCCGGCCCGGACGGGGAGATCGAGGAGGGGCGGCGCCTGCTCAACTACGTCTGGTACCGCAATGTCCCGGACGGCCCGCGGCTCCACGAACTGACCACCGACCTGCGCGGCTTCGAGTGCCCGGTCTCCGTCCACCCCGGTCAGGTGCAGCAGCGCTTCGTCGACGAGATGCGGTCCGCGGCGGCCGCCCAGCTGGCCCCAGCGGCGGCCGAGGCGGTCATCCGGACCCGGCAGCCCTATATGCAGGTGGTGTTCGACACGCGCATCCCGGCGATGGCCGACGGGCGCGTGGCGGTCATCGGCGACGCCGCCTTCGCCGCGCGCCCCCACGCCGCCGCCGGCACGGCCAAGGCCGCCGACGACGCCTGGACGCTGTACGAGCACCTGCGCGCGTCCGACGGCGACATCCCCACCGCTCTCAAGCACTGGGAACCCGCCCAGCTGCGGCTGGGCAACCAACTGATCGACCGCGTCGCGCGCATGGGACACCGCTCCCAGGTCGAGGGCACCTGGACGCCGGGGGACCCGGACCTGCGGTTCGGCCTGTACGGGCCCGGCGTCTGACGCCCGGCGGCTCCTTACGATCCGCCCCGTGCCGCGTTGCCCGGCGCGGGCCGGTGCGGTGGATCCGCCTCGGGGCCGGCCAGCGCCAGCCGCTGTCCGAGCCGGACTCCATGCTCGTAGAGGGCGGCGCCCTCGGCGAGCCGGTCCTTCTCCCACGCCTGGAGGGCTGCGTCCACCGACGGGACCTGATGGAGGGCGGTGAAGAGGGCGATGGCGTCGGCGGCCGCCTTCTCCGCGCTGGCCGCGGTGTGCGGCCGGACCACAAACGCCGCGTCCCCGGTGAGCAGCGTCCGGCCCCGGCGCATCCGGGAGGCGTGCCCGTCGAGAATCGCCTGCGCGAACGGCTCGCGGGTGTGCTCCACCAGCCGGCGCAACGGCTCGGGCAGCGATGTCCGGGCGCGGTCCAGGAGCTCACCGCTCACCCGCGCGGCCATCAGCCCCGGGGGCAGGGACAGTCGGTGGGCAGTCCCGTCCCGGACGGTGGTGATGCGGTCCAGGCCGGCCGCGTCGGCGCGTACGTACCACACCCAGTTCATCCGGAGGCTGCCCGGCGTGGTGCTGCCGAAGTCGCCGGGGATGAAGTAGCACAGGAAACTGGGTGCGGTCGCCGTCGTAGAAGCTGAACCGGTCACGGAAGACTTCGCTGAGCTCCTCGGGGAGTTCGGCTTCGTCGATCACGCCGCGGTACGCGACGTATCCGGCGTAGCGGGGAGCGCCGTCGGGGGCGACGAGTCCGCGGTGGCGGGACGCGGAGCCATCGGCGATGATCGCGAGGTCGACGGGGTGGACGGCTTCACCGAGGTGGACGTCGACGCCGTCGGGCCGGGGCGTGAGGGCCGTCACCCGCCGCCCGTCGTGGTACCGCTCGCTGTCGAGGCGGTCCCGCAGGGAGGTGTAGATCGCTCCCCAGGAGATCATCCGCTGCCGCGTCAGCGTGTGATGGCTTCGCCCGTCCCGGCCGAAGAACTGCCGGTGTGTGACGGGGACGCTGATCCGGTCCGGGTCGACGCCGCAGAACACACTGAGGAACCAGGTGACGCTCGGCTGTAGCACGATCCCCGCGCCGCGGTCGTCGGGGCGGCCCGCGGACCGCTCCCAGACCGTGACGTCCAGCCCGAGTTCGGCGAGCGCGACCGCCTGGAACAGCCCGCCGAGCGAACCGCCGACGACGCCCACAGTTCTGACGTCCGACACCGCGGTCACAGCGAGCACACCCCGTCCTCGCACCCGGCCCCGGTGGGCGGCCGGTTGGCGTGGCGCTCCAGGACCTCGACGAGCGCCTCGGTTTCCACCGCTCCGGTGATGGCCTGGCCGCCGACGACCAGCAGCGGCACCCCGCGCAGGCCCAGGTACTCGGCGAGCCGCTCGTCCTCCCGCACGGCCGCCTCGAGCGCCGGGTCCGTCAGCCGCGCGGCGACATCGAGGACGAGCTCGTCGCGGCCGTTCTGCGCCGCCGCAACGACGAGTGGTGCGCGCGTCTGCGCACACTCGCCGCCGCCGCGAGCACCCCCGAGGACCAGCTCCTCGCGATCTTCGACCTGCTGGGTCAGGAGTTCGCCGACCCCTCCTACCGCGGCAGCGACCTGGTGAACGTCGCCGCCGAATACCCGGACCCCGACCACCCCGTGCGCGTCGCCATCCGCGACCACAAGCGCGAAATCCTCCGCTACCTGGCAGAGCTCGCCACGGCGGCGGAGGAGACCGACCCCGAGAAGGTCGCGGCCACCGTGCTCACGCTCGCCGACGGAGCGGCCTGCGTCCGGGTCAGCGTCGGCGACCAAGGCGCCGCCGCCCTCGCGCGGGAGGCGGCATCGCGGCTGCTGGCACACCGCTGACCCGGGCCGGCCACCGCTGACCCGGGCCGGCTCAGGCGCCGCTGCCGAACACCGCCGACTCCGTGGTCCACGCGGCGGCCTGCTCGCTGAGGGAGAGGCCGAGTCCGCCGCGGTTCGGGATGACCATGCGGCCGTCCTTCAGTTCGAGGCGCTCGTTGAACATCGGCTCGAGCCACTCGAAGTGCTCCACCCACGCCGTGCGCGGATAGGCCGCGGACAGATGGACGTGGATCTCCATCACGAAGTGCGGGGCCAGGGCCCGGCCCTTGTAGTCGGCCAGCGCCGCGATCTGGAGGAACGGGGTGATGCCGCCCACCCGGGGAGCGTCCGGCTGTACGAAGTCGGACGATCCCGCCTCGATGAGCGCGCTGTGTTCGCCCACGCTGGTCAGCATCTCGCCGGTGGCGATGGGGGTGTCGAGCGTGGCCGCGAGGGCGGCGTGCCCCTCGGCGTCGTACGCGTCGAGGGGCTCCTCGATCCATGTGAGGTCGAACTTCTCCAGGACCCGGCCGACCCGGGTCGCGGTGATCCGGTCCCACTGCTGGTTGGCGTCGACCATCAGCGGAACGCCGTCGCCGAGATGCTCACGCACCGCCTCGACGCGCCGCAGGTCCACCGACGGGTCCGGCGAGCCGACCTTGAGCTTGATACCGCCGACGCCACGGGCCCGGGCCAGGTCGATGTTCTCCAGCACCTCTTCGATCGGCATCGACAGGTAGCCGCCGCTCGTGTTGTAGACGTCCACCGCGTCGCGGTGCGCGCCCAGCAGTTTGGCGAGCGGCAGGCCCGCCCTCCGCGCCTTGAGGTCCCACAGAGCGATGTCGAGGGCCGCGATGCCCTGGACGGCCACGCCGCTGCGCCCCATGGAGGCGCCCGCCCACACCAGCTTGGACCACAGCCTGCCGGTGTCGCTCGGGTCCTCGCCGATCAGCTCGGGGGCGATCTCCTTGGCGTGGGCGTAGATCGCGGGTCCGCCGGCGCGCTTGGAGTAGCTGAAGCCCAGGCCCTCATGGCCGCCCTCGGTCCTGACCTCGGCGAAGAGAAAGGCGATCTCGGTGAGCGGCTTCTGGCGGCCGGTCAGTACCTTGGCGTCGCTGATCGGGGCGTGCAGGGGCAGTTGGACGAGGGAGAGGCGGACCGACTCGATGCGGTCGCTGGTCGCCTCGCCCGGGACGGACGCCCAGGGCTTGAAAACGACCGACTCGCTGGGGGCGATGCTCATGAGTGCTCCTTGATGCCCGAATTGATGATCGGAGTGATGCTCGAAACGCGAGCGACTGGCTGAGGACGGATCGGCGGATCGCCGGATCGGCCGTGGAACGGTCCTTGAGGCGCCCTACTCCCCCGCCGCCCGCACCGGGTTGACGAGGCGGCCGATGCCCTCCACCTCCGACACCACCGTGTCCCCGGGCCGCAGGGCGCGCGGCGGGTCCATGAAGTCACCGCACCCCGAGGGCGTTCCGGTGAGGATCACATCGCCGGACCGTAGCGTGAAGAAGCGGCTGAGGTAGGCGATGAGCGGGCGGACCCCGAAGAGCATGTCGGCGGTGGTGCCGTCCTGCACCTGCTCTCCGTTGACCCATGTCCGCACCGCGAGCCGCTGCGGATCCTCGATCTCGTCGGCCGTGACGACGACGGGGCCCAACGGGCAGAAGGTGTCGAGCCCCTTGCCCCGTACCCACTGGCCGTCGTCGGCCTGAAGGTCACGGGCCGATATGTCGTTGGCGACGGTGTAGCCGAACACGACGTCGAGCGCACTGTCCTCGGGGATGTCGCGGGCCTCGGCGCCGATGACGACCGCGAGTTCGGTCTCCCAGTCGACGCGCCGGGTGACCGCGGCGTCGATGACGATGGCCTCGCCGGTGCCGATGGCGCTGGAGGAGAGTTTGGTGAAGAGATACGGCGCCTCGGGGCGCGGCCATCCCATCTCGGCGATGGTGTCGAGGTAGTTGAGGCCGATGCCGAAGATCGTGCCGGGCCGGTGGGGCAGGACGGGCGCGACCTCGTCGGCGGTCAGCGATTCGCCTCCGGCCGGGACGGGGGCACCGGCGATGACGTCTTCCAGTCGGAGGTGGCCGGGGGCGAGGCGCCAGGTGTCCTCGGGCCCTGCGACGGCGAGCGCTCGACGGCCGTCGTGGACGATGGTGCTCAGGCGCATGGGTGGACCCTCCCGGATCAGTTCTTCGGATGGCGGCCGGAAACTGCGTGCTCTTTCCGGGAGAGACCGGAGTTCCCGTCCTCGTTCTCACGGATGAGCAAGGAGGCGAGCGCGGCGATGAGGGAGAAGACGGCGAGACCGACAAGGCCCCATTGCGCGCTGCCCGTCTGCTGTTTGACGATCCCGAATCCATAAGGCGCGACGAATCCGCCGAGATTCGCGATCGAGTTGATGACGGCGATGGCGACGCCGATCACCATCGGGTGGACGGTGCGCTGGACGATGGGCCAGAAGATCGGGCTGATGCTCTTGAATCCCATGGCGGCGACCGTGAGCATCGCCAGGGCGAGCCAGGGGGAGGCGATGGCGGCGAGGTAGGAACCGGCGGCCGCGGCGAGGAGGGCTCCGATGAGCAGCGGCTTGCGCCGGTCGGTCCGGTCGCCGATCCGGGCCAGCAGGAACATGGCGACGATGGCGAAGAGCCACGGCACGGAGGAGAGCAGGCCCACGGTGAAGTCGTTGGTGCCCTCGATGTTCCGGACGATCGAGGGCAGCCAGAAGGTGTTGGCGTAGATCGACATCTGGACCGAGAAGTAGATGAAGACGAACAGCAGGATCTTCGGGTCGCGCACCACGGACCAGAGGGTCCGGCTGTCGCCGCCGTGCCGGTTCACATACTCCGCTTCCTCCGCCTCGATGGCGGCGGTGAGCTCGCGCTTCTCATCGGCGGTGAGCCAGCGCGCGTCCTCGACCCGGGAGTCGAGACGGAAGAAGGCGAAGACGCCGATGGCGACCGACATGGCCCCCTCGACCAGGAACATCCACTGCCAGCCCGTGAGTCCGAGGGTGCCGTCCATCCGCAGCAGCGGACCCGACAGAGGACCGGAGACGGAGAACGCCACGAGCGCGCCGACGGCGTACCGCGCATTGGCCCTGCCCCGGTAGGCGTTGGGCAGCCACTTCGCCAGGTAGTACAGAACGGCGGGTACGAAGCCGGCCTCGGCCATACCGAGCAGGAACCGCAGCACGTAGAAGCTGATGGGTCCCTGGGCGAAGAGCATGCACGCCGAGACCACGCCCCAGCTCACACAGATTCTGGACAGCCATATCTTGGGGCCGAATCGCTTCATCAGCAGATTGCTCGGCACCTCGAAGATGAAGTAGGCGATGAAGAAGAGTCCCGCACCGAGCCCGTAGGCGGTTGCCCCTATTCCCAGATCGGCCTCGAGATGGCTTTCGGCGTAGCCGATATTGGAGCGGTTGAGCTGATTGCACATCATCATGATGGCGAACAGCGGAATGACCCGGCGCATTATCTTGGCGACGGCGCTGGAGAGTTCGGTGCTGCCGGGAAGGGATGTCATGTGCGGCCGTCTCTTCCGTCGTCATTGACAGGAACCAGCCGGGCTCCTCGCATTAAGTCCCATTGAATGGGATGGAGTATCGACCGGCGGGACACACCGTAGAGTCGACCCGGGGCGGCGTCAAGGATCAACGAGCAGTTCCCACTGACTGAGAATGCGTTTCTGCCACTGGGAATCCGAGGCGGTTCGGTGTTAGCGTCCGGGGCACCAGTCGCGACCGCGTCGGCGGTCAGAAAGGACGATCAGGTGTCCTCAGACGCATCGGCGCCCTTGGACGGCGCCGTCTTCGAGCAACTCGGCCAGGTGAGCACCGCGACCCTGGCGACCCAGCTGTACAAGCGCGGGATACGGCAGCCGTTCCTCGTCGGTCTCTCGCCCGTCGGTGACGGTTTCGACGGGTTCGTGGGCGAGGCGTTCACCATGCGCTTCATCCCGTCCCGCGAGGACACCGACCCGGTGGGCGACCCCTACCGGACCGGCAATGTCCTTCAGTGGGAGGCGGTGGAGAGCCTCGGCCCGCGCCAGGTGCTCGTCGTCGACAGCCGGAACGACACGTCGGCCGCGTCGGCCGGCGACATGCTCGTGACCCGGGCCATGAAGCGCGGCGCCGCGGGCGTCGTCACCGACGGCGCCTTCCGGGACGGCGCCGCGATCGCCGCACTCGGCTTCCCGGCGTACGCGCGTGCCAACACGGCCACCACCCGGCCGGCGGCGTTCCACGTCGCCGACCTCAATGTGCCCATCGCCTGCGCGGATGTCGCGGTCTACCCGGGAGACATCCTCGTGGGCGACCGCGACGGGGTCATCGTCGTGCCGCGGTCCCTCGCCGCGGAGATCGCCGGGCCCTCCGTCGAGCAGGAGCGGCTGGAGGAGTGGCTCCAGCAGCGCGTGCGGGACGGGCAGCCGCTGTGGGGCACCTACCCGCCCAGCGCCGAGACCCTGAAGGAATACGAGGTCTGGAAGTCCACCCGCCAGGAACACCGGACCCAGGAGGCCCGCGCATGAGCCGCTTCGCCGATCTCCCCCCGGCCGCACGCCGAGCCCGGATGGAGGCCACGATCCGCACCTACTTCGACGGCTGCAATGAGGCCGATGTGGCCAAGATGGCCGCCCAGTTCACGCCCGACGCGGTCCACTACTTCCCGCCCGGGCTGGAGGGACCGTGGGTCGGTGACACGACGATCGCCGAGAACTGGCGGCGGCTCGTCCTCACCGTCGGCTCCGCCTGGTCCATCGAGCGCATGGTCGTCGAGCCCGAGACCTTCCAGGCGGTCATCGAGTGGACTCACTGGAAGACCAGGCCCGGCGGCTACCTCCGGGGTGACGAGTGGTACCGCTTCGACCCCGACACGGGCTTGATCACCGAGATCCGCGCCTTCTACGCCTCGGCGTCCGACGGGCGATCCGAGGTGACGCTCGAGGGCTACGACTACGCCGCGGGCGGCCACCACATGGCGCCGCCCGTAGAGCGCCCCCATCCCGACGCCGCATACGCCGGCACCGAACACTGACCGCACCGCACCGGCCAGGGACACCCAGGGACACCCCGTGAACGTCATTCAGAGCATCGACCCGAGCACCGGCCACGCCGTCGACCAGGTCGCGACCGCGACCACCCCGAAGGAACTCGACGCCGTCGTCGAACGCGCCGTCGCCGCATTCATTCCGTACGAGGCCGGCGGCCGCCCGCTGCGGGCCGCGGTCCTGCGGGCCGTCGCCGACGGGCTGGAGGCCCGGCGGCCGGAGATCACCGCCCTCGCGATGCGGGAGACCGCCCTGCCCGAGGCGCGGGTGGCCGGCGAGCTGACCCGCACGGTCCACCAGGCCCGGCTGTTCGCCGAGGTGGTCGAGGACGGCGGCTTCCTTGAGGCCACCATCGACCACGCGGGCGAGACCCCGATGGGCGCCGGGCCCGACCTGCGCCGCATGCTGGTCCCGCTCGGGCCGGTCGCGGTGTTCGGGGCGAGCAACTTCCCCCTGGCGTTCTCCGTGCCGGGCGGGGACACGGTGTCGGCGCTGGCCGCCGGATGTCCCGTCGTGCTCAAGGCCCACGACTCCCACCCGGCCCTGTCACGGCTGGCGTTCGAGACGATGGTCACGGCCATCGCGGCGGCCGGCGGTCCGGACGGGCTGGTGGGGCTGGTGTTCGGCCGGGAGGCGGCGACCGCGCTGGTCGCTCACCCGGACATCAGGGCCGTGGGATTCACGGGCTCCCTCGCGGGCGGCCGGGCTCTGCTCGACATCGCGGGCGCGCGCCCGGATCCGATCCCGTTCTACGGTGAGCTGGCCGGTGTGAACCCGGTGGTCGTCACCGAAGGCGCGGCACGGGCCCGGGCGTCCGAGATCGCGGCGGGGCTCGTCGCCTCGGTGACGGGTTCGGCCGGGCAGCTGTGCACCAAGCCGGGTCTGGTCCTCGTCCCGGCCGGGGAGGCAGGGAACGCGCTGGTCGCCGAGGCGGCCCGGCTCATCGACCAGGCGTCGGCCGCCACTCTTCTCAACTCCCGCATCGCCGCCGCGTACGAGGCCGGCACGGAGGAATGGCGCCACCGTGCCGGCGGGTCGGCGGCCGCCGAGGGCGGGGTCCCGTCCGGGTCCGGGTTCTCGGTGACCCCGCGGCTGTTCGAGATCGACTCCGAGGCGCTCGGGGACGATCCCCTCGGAGAGTGCTTCGGCCCGGCCGCCGTCGTGGTCCGCTACGCGCCCGGCCGCGCGGAGGGCGTTCTGCGGTCGCTGCCCGCGTCGCTGACGGGGACCATTCACGCCGAGGCCGATGAGACCGAGACCGTGCTCCGTCTCACCGGCGTGCTGCGCCCCCTGGCCGGCCGTCTGCTCTACAACGGCTTCCCCACCGGCGTCCTGGTCTCCTGGGCGCAGCACCACGGCGGCCCCTGGCCGTCGACGAACACCCTGCACACCTCGGTGGGTCCGTACGCGGTACGGCGCTTCCTGCGCCCTGTCACCTGGCAGAACGCCCCGCGGGAGGTGCTGCCCGAGGAGTTGCGGGACGGCTTCGCCGGGATTCCCCGGCGGGTCGACGGACGGCTCATCGTGCCGTCCTGATCTCGACGCCGAGGCCGAACCTCCGGGACCGGCCCGCGGAGAGGTGGAACTGGCCGGGCTTCGCTGTGTACTCGGCGTTCTCGGCGTTCTCGCCGTCGGGTCCGGCCGGAGAGGGCAGGCCGTACCACGGCTCGATGCACAGCAGATCGGCCCCGGGCGGCGACCAGAGTGTCAGCTGCCGGAATCCGTGCCAGCTCAGGGTCACCGTCGGCGAGCCCGGGGCGCCGTAGGTGAGCCACGCGCTGTCGACCGCGTCGAGGATCAGCGCGCCGTCGGCGAACAGGGCCTCGTCCAGGCGGAGTGTCCGCCCGTGCACCGGCGTGGGGTGCCGCTCGGGGAGCAGCAGCACGTCCTCGACCCGTCGTACGGGCGCGGGTTCGGGCCGCTCGAAGACCACCGCATGGTCGCGCTTTCCGGCCGCGCCGGGCAGCGGCCAGCGGAAGCCCGGATGGACGCCCAGCGAGGCCGACAGTGTCCCCGGTCCCGGGTTGTGCACGGAGTACGACACGTCAAGTCGGCCGCCCTCGACCGCGTAGCCGACGGTGAGGCGAAAAGGGAACGGGAAGAGCCGACGGGATTCCGCGTCGTCCTTCAAGGTGAGGACCGCGCTGGTGCCGTCGTGGCGCTCGACCGTGAAACGCCGGTCGCGGGCGAAGCCGTGCTTGGGCATCGGGTGGAGCGTGCCGTCGTGCCGCAGCCGGTCGCCGTTCATCCGGCCGATGACCGGAAAGAGCAGCGGTGCGTGCCAGGGCCAGGCCCGCTCCGCCTGCCAGAGCAGTTCCGTTCCCTCACCCCGCCCCTCCGGGCGGTACCGCAGCGAGCACAACTCGGCGCCCTGCTCGTCGATCTCGGCCGTCAACGGCCCGGTGCCGATGCGAATCCGTGACATCAGTAGCTCCCTACGACATGAACTGGCCATTGCGGCCGGGGGCGTCCTGCCCTACCTTCAACACACTACTTCCCACTGAATGACGCTCAATCCCATTGAATGGGACGATAGGGTGGGCGTCGCAAGGAGGCGACCATGACGAACTCAGTCAGCGCCGCTGCCAGAGCCGCGGACCAACCGATGACGGAAGCGGGAACTCCGCACCCGCGATCGCCGCGCCCGGCGGTGATCTACTTCTTCGGCGCCCTCGGCGGCATCCTGTTCGGCTACGAGACAGGTGTCATCGCGGGCGCCCTGACCTACATCCAGGAGACGCCGGGCTTCCCCCCGAGCGCGGTCACCACGGGGCTGATCGTCGGCGGCATCGCGGGCGGCGCCGTGCTCGGCGCCCTGGTCTCCGGGCGGCTCGCCGACCGCTTCGGCCGCCGACCCGTGATCTTCGTGATCGGCCTGATCTATATCGTCGGTTCTTTCGCCTGCGCGGTGGCTCAGAACAACGCCTGGCTCATCGCCGCCCGGATCTTCCTGGGGCTCGCGGTGGGCGGCTCCTCCTCGCTGGTGCCGGTCTATCTGTCGGAGATGGCCCCGGCCCGCACCCGGGGCCGGCTCGCCGGGCTGAACCAGCTGATGATCGTGACCGGGCTGCTGCTCGGCTACCTCACCAACCTCGCCCTGTCCGGCAGCGGTGACTGGCGGACGATGCTGGCCACGGGAGCCGCCCCGGCCGTCGTCCTGATCGCGGGCCTGAAGCTGCTGCCGGAGAGTCCCCGCTGGCTGGTCCTCCACGGCCGGGAGCAGGAGGCCCGGACGCTGCTCGCCGGAACCCGCTCGCCCGAGGAGGCGGACCGCGACATCGCGGCCATCCGCGAGCTGACCACACACACCCCGCACCGCCGCGAGCTGCTCGCGGGCTGGATCCGGCCGGCGATGGTGATCGGCATCGGCATTCCGATCCTGACCCAGTACACCGGGCTCAACATCGTCACCTACTACGCCCCCACGATCTTCGAGAGCCTCGGCCTGCCGCACAAGAACGCCCTCTACTTCACCATCATCCTGGGCACCGTGAAGGTCCTCTCCGTCATGGTCGGCCTTCAGCTGATAGACCGGCTCGGGCGCCGGTTCCTGTTCCTCGCCGGAAGCGCGGCCATGGCCGTGAGCATGAGCTGGATGGCGTACGAGGCATCGCGCGGCGACGCCATGAACCCCGGCGCCATGCTCACCGCGATGAGCATCATGTTCGTCAGCTACTCCCTGACCTGGGGGCCCGTGAACTGGGTGGTCCTCGGGGAGATCTTCCCGCTGCGGGTCAGGGGCTCGGCGATGGGCGTCGCCGGCATGGTCACCTGGCTGGCCACCCTCGGCATCACCTTCGGCTTCCCCGTCATGCGAGACGCCTGGGGACTGACCAACACCATGATCTTCTTCGTCGGCGGCAACCTCCTCGGCTTCGTCTTCTGCAAGCTCTTCGTGCACGAGACCCGGGGCCGCACCCTGGAGGAGATCGAGGAGGACCTGCGCGAGCGGTACGACCGCAAGCAGCAGGACAAGAGGGCTCACAGCGAGAACGGAAGCACGACATGAACCACCCCCTCGATCCCGAGGCCGAGCACACCGAGCGCCCCTCCCCCGGGTACGGACTGCTGCGCGGGCGCACGGCGCTGGTCACCGGAGGCGCCCGCAACATCGGCCGGGGCATCGCCCTGCGCTTCGCCGCCGAGGGCGCGCGGGTCGTGGTCGCGGACACCGCGGCCGACGCGGCGGACGCCACGGTGAACCACATCCGCGCGGCCGGAGGGGACGCCGCCGCCGTCATCACCGACCTGTGCACGGAAGCCGGCGCCGAGGAGGCGTTCGCCGCCGCCGAGAGCCGCTTCGGCCTCGTCGACACCCTCGTCAACAACGCCTACGCCCGCGTGGACGCGCGCGCCTTCGGCCCCTTCCTGCGGCTCACCGGGGAGGTGTGGGAAGAGTTCCACCGGGTCAACCTGGGGCTGCTGTTCCACCCCACCCACCGCATGGCCCGCGCCCTCGCCGACGCCGGAAGGCCCGGCACCGTGGTGAACATCAGCTCCCACGCCGCCGCCCGCGCCCACCGCAACCACATCCCCTACGACACGGTCAAGGGCGGTGTGGACGCCTTCACCCGGGCCGTCGCCGTCGACCTCGCCCCCTGGAACATCCGGGTCAACGCGCTGCGCCCCGGCTCCGTTGAGGTCGACGCCAGCGACCCCGACCCGCGGGCCCGCCAGTTCCGGGCCGCCCAGATCCCGCTGAACCGCGAGGGCACGCCCGACGACATCGCCACCAGCGCGGTCTATCTCGCCTCTCCCCTGTCGCAGTGGGTCACCGGGCAGGTGTTCAATGTCGACGGCGGCATGGCGGCGCAGGCCCGTCCGCCGCAGACCGAGAACGGCCCGGTATGGACCCCGCGGAACATCGACGACTACGACGCCACCCTGGAAAGGCGGGCATGAGCACACGAACCGTCGTCACCGAAGTCGAGACCTTCCCGCTCGAGGCGCACCTGCCGGACGGCGGCTACGGCGCCTCGAAGGTCCGGCTGCCGGTACGCGTCGCCACCCTGGTGAAGGTCACCACCTCGGACGGCGTCGCCGGTTGGGGGGAGTCCTTCGGCCCGCCGCGGCTGATCGCCCCGTTCCTCGCGGAGCAGGCCGAGGCGTTGCTGGGGCAGCCCGCCGACATCCGGGAGGACCGCATCCTGGACCGGGTCTCCCTCGGCTACCACCTCACCGCCGGTGGCCCCCACATCGCGGCCGCCAGCGGCATCGACATCGCGCTGTGGGACGCGCAGGCCCGCGCGTTCGGCATCCCGGTGGGCCATCTCCTGGGCGGCCGGCTCCACGACCGGGTCGACGCGTACGCCTCCTCCGGCTATGTCACCGCCACCCGCGACCCCGGCGAATTCCGGGACACCATGGCCGCCCACGCAGCGGAGGGGTTCACCGCCGTCAAGATCAAGATCGGGCTCTCCCCGGCCGAGGACCGGGAGCGCACCGCCGCCGCCCGCGCGGCCATGGGCGACGACGGCCTGGTGATCGTCGACTACAACGCCAACTCCACCGTGGCGACCGTCCGCCGCTCCCTGGCCCGGCTGCGCGACCTCGACCCGTACTGGGTGGAGGAGCCGCTGCCGCCCGAGGACAGCGCCGGCTGGCGCGAACTGCGCGACGTACACCTGCCGCTCTCCGGCGGCGAGGCCCTCTACACCCGCTACGGCTTCCGGGACCCCATCGCCGAGCGCCGCTTCGACATCGTCCAGCCCGACCTGGCCAAATGCGGCGGTTTCACGGAAGCCCAGGCCATCCGCCAGCTCGCCGCGGCCTTCAACCTGCGGCTGTCCCCGCACTGCTGGGGCACCGGGGTGGCCCAGGCCGCGACGCTTCAACTGCTGTCCGCCGTGCCCCGGGCGCCGTTCGGCATGGCCGGCGGCGAGCCGCTGATCTTCGAGTTCGACCGGGGCGAGAACCCCCTGCGGGAGGGCGTCCTCGCCGCCCCGCTCATATCGGAGCACGGCACCGTGGCCATCCCCGACGGCCCCGGCCTCGGGGTCACCGTCGACGAGGAATGGGTGCGCGCCCACCGCCTGGAGGAGCACAGCGTCCTGGTCCGAACGCGCTGACCCTCCGCAGCGGCAGGCGGTCGGCGCTCAGCGCCGTACGTGGCCGAGGCCCGCCGAGATCTCGGCGGCCGCCTCGGCCACGAGCGGACCGACGTCGCTCAGGATCCGCTCCATGCGCTCCGCCACCCCGGCGACGCTGATCGCCGCGACCGGCATGCCGGTGTGGTCGTAGACGGCGGCCCCGCAGCAGCAGCTGGACTCGTCGAACTCGCGCCGGTCCTCCGACCAGCCGCGCTCCCGCGTCTCCTGGAGGACCTTCCGCAGGGCACCGACCGAGTTTTCGTCCACCGGGGAATCGCTCGACGCCACCAGCTCCGCCAGCTTCTCCTCCAGCGCCTGCTGCGGCAGCGCCGCGAGATAGGCCCGCCCCAGCGATGTGCAGTGCAGCGGCCGCCCCGCGCCCAGTTCGCTCGTCACCGCCACCGGGCGCGGACCGCGCTCGCGGTGCACGAACACCATGTTCACGCCGTTCGGCACGCCGAGGCTGGCCGTCTCGCGGGTTTCCCGCATCAGCCGGGAGATGACCGGCATCGCCGTGGCGGTCAGATCCGTCGAGCCCACCGCCGCGGAGGCCAGTCGCGTGGCCGACGGGCCGAGCCGCAGCAATCCGCTCCCCTGCTCCACCGCCAGCCAACCGCCCTCGACCAGCCGGTCGACCAGCCGGTACGCGGTGCTGCGGCTCAACCCCAGCGCCGCGGCGAGATCCTGCGTGGAGCAGGTGCGGGCCACGGCCAGGTGATCGAGTATGGCCAGACCGCGATCCAGAGCGCCGGAACCCGGCCCGAGAACAGCGGGGGTGGTGGCGGGCGAGGTCATACAGCCTCCGTGAGTGAAACGCGGTGTCAATGAATGAGACTACCTCGCGGAGGGAAACCAGTGCAGCTCACCTGCGCGAGGGCGCGGACGCCCTCGCGCAGTCGGGACCGCGCCTTAGGTGAAGAACCCTATGTAAGACGAGGCGAGGCTGGAAACCAGCCAGTACGCCCCGTAGGCAATACCGATGATGATCAGTACTGCCAGCGCGCTGTCTATCTTGTCCACCAGTGTGGTCGGAGATCGAGGCTCCAGGTCACGTGAGCTCACCCGTGAAACATACGACAAGACGTAGGTGAGTGTGGCCGCTTGTTGAGGTTTTCGCAGCCGCCGGTTCACCTGGTCCGCTCACGGGGCGGTGAAGCGGTAGGAGCCGGAGCCCACGGCGTAGACGGCGCAGCCTCCGTCGAGGCGCAGAAAAGTCGCCCCGTCGTGGGTGATCCCGGACGCGGCGCGGGAGGTGGTGGCGGGCAGCCACACTTCGGCGGTCGTGTTGACCGGCACCGACACGTCCAGCGTGAGCGCGCCGTCGTCCTTGCGCGTCCACCGTGTGGTGATCGGCCCGTAGAGGGAGTCGTAGCGCCCGTTCGCCTCGTGCACATCGCCGCCGGGGCGGGGCCGGATGACGATGCTCCGGAAGCCGGGGTCGCCGATGCCGATGCCGGTGATGTTCTCGTACATCCACTGGCCGACGGAGCCGTAGGCGTAGTGGTTGAACGAGTTCATGCCGGGATCCTGGAAGCTCCCGTCGGGCCTGATGGAGTCCCAGCGTTCCCACATCGTGGTCGCGCCCCGCTCGATCTGGTACCCCCAGGACGGGAACGTCCGCTGTTCCAGCAGTCGGTAGGCCACATCGGTGCGTCCGACGGCGGTGAGGGTGGGCAGCAGGCGCGGTGTGCCGAGGAAGCCGGTGGACAGATGTCCGTCCTTGCTCCGGATCAGCTCGACCAGCCGGTCGGCGGCCCGGGTTCGCGCGCTGTCCGGCAGCAGGTCCATGGACAGCGCCAGGACGTAAGCGGTCTGGGTGTCGCCCTTGACGGTGCCGTCGGCGGACACATAGGCCCGGTTGAAGGCGTCGCGGACCTTCGCGGCCAGCTCGTCGTACGGCGCGGGGTCGTGGCCCAGCACCCTGGCTGCCTCGGCGACCAGCCGCGCGCTGTGCGCGAAGTACGCGGTGGCCACGACGTCCTTGGGGGTCTCGTCGGCCACGTTGAGCCAGTCGCCGTACCCTTCGGCGGGCCGCAGAAAGCCGCTGCTGTGCTTCTCCAGATACGCGATCCAGGCCCGCATCGCGGGGAAGTTGTCCGCCAGCACCTGCCGGTCCCCGTAGGCCTGGTAGAGGTTCCACGGCACCGTGACCCCGGCGTCGCCCCAGCCGGCCGTTCCCTCGCCGAGGTTGCCGAGACGGGGCGCGACATCGGGGAACGCTCCGGCGTCGGACTGCCCGTCGCGCAGATCCTGGAGCCACTTGGCGAGGAAGCGGGCGGATTCCATGGTGTAGGCGGCGGTGGCGGAGAAGACGTTGATGTCCCCCGTCCACCCGAGCCGTTCGTCGCGGGCCGGGGTGTCGGTGGGAACGGACAGGAAGTTGCCCCGCTGGCCCCAGGTGATGTTGCGGTGCAGTTGGTTGAGCATCGGCACATCGGTCTTGAACGACATGGTGAACGGGGCCGCGGTGTGCATGACGCGCCCGGTGACCGCGCTCGCGTCCGGGCTGCCGGGATAGCCGGTGACCTCGACGTAGCGGAAGCCGTGGAAGGTGAAGCGCGGCTCGTACGTCTCCGTGCCCGAGCCCTTCAGGGTGTATGAATCGGTCGCCTGGGCGGTGCGCAGATTGGTGGTGTAGATCATGCCGTCCTGGTCAAGCACCTCGGCGTGGCGCAGCCGTACGGTCCGCCCGGCCTCGCCGCGGACCCGCAGCCGCACCGAGCCGACCATGTTCTGGCCCAGGTCGAAGACGTGCACGCCCGGCTTCGGCTCGGTGACGCGGACGGCGGCCAGCTCCCGCTCCACCCGGATCGGGGCGTCCGCCTGGGCCACCACGGACACGGCGGACGTGGTGTCGGCCGGCACGACGTCGGCGGAGTGCCAGAGGCCGTCGTCGAACGCGGGCGAGGACCACCCGGCCGCTTCCAGCCGGGCGTCGTACTGCTCGCCGGCCATCAGGTCGGCCGTCAGGATCGGGCCCGTGGCGCCGCGCCACCGCGCGTCGGTGATGACGCGGTCGGTGCTGCCGTCGGCGTAGGTGACCTCCAGCTCCGCCCGCAGGGCGGGCCGCTCGCCGTACAGCTCCTGCCCGAACCAGGCGACGTTGCCGGAGTACCAGCCGGACGCGAGGATCACGCCGATGGCGTTGGCGCCGCGCCGCAGCAGACCGGTGACGTCGTACGTCTGGTACTGCACGCGCTTGCGGTAGTCGGTCCAGCCGGGGGCGAGCCGGTCCTTGCCGACGCGCTCGCCGTTGACCTCGGCCTCGTACAGACCGAGTGCCGTGGAGTACAGCCGCGCCCGCGCGACGGGCTTGGCGGCGAGCCGGAATTCGCGGCGCAGCAGGGCGGGCCGCTGCGCCGCCCGCACCCTGCCCCACGGCCCGCCGCCCCACGGGGCGAGCACCTTGGCGGCGGGCCAGGCGCCGTCGTCGTATCCGGGCGTGTGCCAGTCACCGGACGGCTCGGCGTCGGTGGCCTTCCAGTCGGCGGAGGTGGTGAGGGAGCGGACGCCGTCCGCTTCGGTCAGCTCCACGATGCCCAGCAGTCCGGCGGGGCTCTGCGAGGCGTTGACCGCCGCGACGGAGATGGTGTTGGCCCCGTCGTGGAGCAGGGCGGTGATGTCGACGACCACCGGATGGCGCCAGTTCTCCTGGACGGGAGGGCGCCCCCCGATCTCGGTGCCGTTGACCCACGCGGTGAACCCGTCGTCGGCGACCATCGCCAGACGGGCCGGCCGCACGGGGCCCGACACGGTGACGGCACCCCGGAAATACCGGGTCCCGGCGGGCGCGCCGGAGGCCGGGTCGCCCTCGGGGTACCAGACCCAGTCGGCCTTGGCCAGATCGGGGCCGCGGGTCACCGTGTCCGGTGCGGCGATCCACTTCGCCGTCCCCTGGTCCTCGGTGCCCAGCCCCGTCTCCCACCAGGTGAGCTCGCTCCAGGGCGAAGGCCGGCCCTGGCCGTCCCAGACCCGGACGGCCCAGTGGTAGCGGGTCCGGGGCCGCAGCTGGGGACCGTCGTACGGGACCAGAACGGACTGGCGGGAGCTCACCTTGCCGCTGTCCCAGACGTCCGGGGCGCCGATCCGGCCCGGGGAGGTCGCGACCCGCACCTGGTACGCGCTCTGCGCCTGGTCCCGCCGGTCCGAGCCGAGCTGCCAGCTGAGGCGCGGGTGTGCGGCGTCCAGGCCGAGCGGGCGGTCGGCGTACTCCACCGTGGTCTTCTCGACCCGGAGTCCGCCGTGGCCGGACTCGGCCGCCTCGGCCGCCGCTGCTTCCGGCGCGGCTGCGGCGAGAGCGGTCAGGCCCGCCAGGGCGGGGGCCGCCGCGGTGGCGGTGCCGAGGAGATTCCTTCTACTGATCACATGCGTCTCCGGGGTGAGGAGGGCTTGACACAGAGCAGGGCTGAGCCGGGCGGAGCTGGGTCTTCCGGGTCGAACCTCCGTTAATGAATCGTTTCAAAACTGGGGCGTACTTCTGCCGACACACACTCACGATTACCGCGTGACACCGGTGGAGGCTCGCTACCCGGAAGCGGCGTCGTTCACTGTCGCCGCAGAGTCGAATCGCGTCAATGCCGCGCGCGGCGACTGGCCGGAAGTGATCCACGATCCCTCAGGGACCGCGCCGTGCGACGCGGGTCAGCTCGGGGCGGGCTCCGCGCTGACCACGTCGACGGCGACGCGGCGGTGGGCCGCGAACAGGTCGAGCGCCGCCTGGAGGTCACGGGAGCGCAGGACGGCGACGAGTTCGCGGTGCTCCCGGGGGACGCGGCCGAGATAGCCCTGGGTGGAGCGGCCGATCCGGGTCAGCAGGAACAGGTGCACCTGGCAGCGAATGGCCTCCCACGCCTCCGCGAGACGCAGGTGGCCGGCGGCGGCGAAGACCGCGTCGTGGAACCCGATGTCGAGGCGGACCATGTCGTGCTCGTCCCGGGCCCGCTCCATCAGCCCGGCCACCTTCTCCAGGGACGCCAGGTCCTCCTCCGAGGCATGGGCGGTGATCCGCTCGACGGCGAGCCGCTCCAGCGCGCCGCGCAGGCTCTCGAGCTCCGCGACGTCCTCGGCGGACAGCGTGGTCACCACGGTGCCGCGGTGCCAGGCGCACCGGACCAGGCCCTCGCGCTCCAGGATCCGCAGCGCCTCGCGTACGGGGCCGCGACTGACGTCCATCACGCCCGACAGCTCCACCTCGCGCAGCTGTGCGCCGGGGGCATAGCCCCCGTTGAAGATGGCCTCCCGGATCCGGTCCGCCACCTCATCGGCCAGGCCTCGCCGCCGCGCCGGGGAAACTTTGCCGGTTTCGTCCATGACCCCAACCTCCTCGATGTCGCAATGTTAACATTGCCCATGTTGTACTAATGTCAACATTCAGACACAGCGCGATCGGCGCGATCCTGCTGCTGAGAAGAGAGGCGATCACTGATGAAGGTGTTCCAGATCGGCGCCGCAGGCGGCGTCGGGCGTCGGCTCGCGGAGCTGCTCACCGCCCGCGGTGACGAGGTGACCGGCATGCACCGCAGCCCGGCGCAGGCCGACACCGTCCGCGCCACGGGGGCCGTTCCGCTGGCCGGGGACCTGATCGAGGACTCGGTGGAGGCACTGGCGGCCAAGCTCGCCGGGCATGACGCGGTGGTCTTCTCGGCGGGCGCCCACGGCACCGGTACGGACAAGACCACGCTGATCGACGGCAAGGGCCTGGAGAAGGCCGCCGAGGCGGCCGAGCGGGCCCGTGTGCGCCGGTTCGTCCTGGTGTCGGTGTTCCCGGACGCCCTGCGCGGCGGGGGCGCCGGGGAGGGCTTCGAGCACTACATCAAGGTGAAGAAGACCGCGGACGTCCATCTCACCCGTACCGGTCTTGACTGGCTGATCGTCCGCCCCGGCACGCTCCTCGACACTCCTGGCACCGGCCGCGTCACCGCCGGGCCGGCGGTCGAGTACGGCGATGTGCACCGCGACGACGTCGCCGCGTTCATCGACGCCGCGCTGCACGAGCCCGCCCTGAACCGCGCGATCGTCGAGCTCACCTCGGGCGACACGCCCGTCGCCGACGCGGTCGCCGCGCTCGCGGCCTGAGCCGCTTCCCGTGCACCGCGCAGCAGCAAGCAGACCATCACCAGAAAGACGACACCACCCGTGAGTGCCCTGTTCACCCCCCTCAAGCTCCGCTCCCTCGAGATACCCAACCGCGTCTGGATGTCCCCGATGTGCATGTACTCCGCCGCCCCCGAGGGGCCGGAGACCGGCGCGCCGACCGACTTCCACCTCACCCACCTGGCGAGCCGCGCCGCCGGCGGCGCGGGTCTGGTGATGGCCGAGGCCACCGGGGTCCGCCCCGACGGTCGGATCAGCCCCTGGGACCTGGGCCTGTGGAACGACCGCCAGCAGGAGGCGTTCGCCCGTATCACCGAGGCCGTCAAGGCGCACGGCTCGGTCCCGGCGATCCAGCTGGCGCACGCCGGCCGCAAGGCGTCCGTCGACAAGCCCTGGCTGTCCGACCGGTATGTGCCCGAGTCCGCGGGCGGCTACCGCGCCGTGGCCCCCAGCCCGGTCGCGTACGACGGGCTGCCCGTCCCCCACGAGCTGACGGTCGACGAGATCCGTCGGCTGGTACGGGACTTCGCGGACTCGGCGCGGCGCGCGCTGGCCGCGGGCTTCCAGGTCGCCGAGGTGCACGGCGCGCACGGCTATCTGATCAACTCCTTCCTCTCCCCCGCCGCCAACCACCGCACCGATGCCTACGGCGGCGGCTTCGAGAACCGGATCCGCTTCGCCCTCGAGGTCGTCGACGCCGTACGCGCGGTGTGGCCCGACGACCTGCCGGTCTTCTTCCGCACCTCCGCGACCGACTGGCTGACCGAGAGCCCCGAGGACGACCGCGAGGGCTGGACCGGCGAGGACACCGTCCGCCTCGCCAAGGAGCTCCAGGCCCACGGCGTGGATCTGCTCGACGTGTCCACCGGCGGCATGGTCCGCGACGCGAAGATCCCCACCGGCCCGGACTACCAGGTGCCGTTCGCCGCCCGGGCGCGCGCGGGCGCGGACATCCCCACCGCGGCCGTCGGCCTGATCACCGAGCCGCGGCAGGCGCAGGAGATCGTCGCCGGTGGCCGCGCCGACGCCGTGTTTCTCGGCCGTGAGCTGCTGCGCGACCCGTACTGGCCGCAGCGCGCGGCCCTCGAACTGGGCGCCGAGCCGAGCTGGCCCGACCAGTACGCGTATGTCGTCCGGCGCCGCGAGCGCGACTGACCGTCACCACCGGGCGGGAGACCTGCCGGTCGCCGACGTCACCGTCAACGACCGGAGGATCAGGCGCCGGCCGGGGACGGCGTCAGCCGCAGCACCGTGCCCTCCCCGTCGGCCGCGAGCAGGAGCGAACCGTCCGGGGCGGCGGCGAGGCCGGCGAAGCGGCGCGGGGAGCCGGGCAGGCCGCCCGCGAACAGGGCGGGGTCGGCGCGGGGAGCGACGCCCGGGGGCGGGCCCACCGGCAGTTCCTCCGCGTCGATCCGGCTCTCCCCCGTGGTGAGCGAGATCGCCCGGAGTCTGCGGTGCGCGGTCTCCACCGTGAAGAGTTCGTCGCCCAGGACCGCCAGCCCCTGCGGCGCCCCGAGCCCGTCCGCGACGGTCACCGGTGTCCCGTCGTCGATCCGGAGCACCGCGCCGAGCCGGTCGTCGGTCGCATAGCAGCGGCCCTCCGCGTCGAAGGCCACATCCACGGGGTGGTCGAGCCCTTCGGCGAGCACGGTGAGGGTGTCGTCGCCGTCGATGGCCACGATCCGGCCGGCGCCCGCCTCGGCGACGACGAGCGAGCCGTCCGGGCTCACCGCGATGCCCAGGGGCTGGTCCAGGCCGGCCGCCCGCTCCCGGGTGATGCCGCGCGCGGGGTGGTGGGTCCGGACGTTTCCGTACTGCGAGGTGAGGTGCAGCAGCTCGCCGTCGGCGGTGATCCCGTGGGCGAAGGGCATCAGGGCGTGGGTCGTCACGCCGCCCGTCTCGTCGCCGTCCAGGCCGGAGTTCGGCTCGCCCTCGTGGGTGGCCGCGGGGCCCGCCAGCCGGTAGTGGTCGGCCGCGTAGACCCGTCCGCCCAGGTCGATCGTCACCCCATAGGGGCCGTCGAGCCCGCGGGGTACGACCTCCCGGATCCGCCCGTCGGGGTGCATCTCCGCGATGCCGCCGCTGGCGTAGCTGGAGATGAACATCCGGTTCTCGGTGTCGAACGCCGCGTTGTCCAGCCCCGCCACACCGCTGGTGACCAGCGTGCGGGAGCCGGTGCCGTGCAGATCGACGCGGGTCACGATGCCCTCCACGCCCCGCGACAGGACGTGGAGGACACCGCCTCGGTCGAAGCGGACCGCGACCGGCTCGTGTACGCCCTCGGCGACCGGCTCGGGCACCCCGCCGTCCGGGGGGATCCGCCAGACCTGGTCGCTCATCATGTGCGGGTAGTACAGGTGGCCGTCGGGGCCGAGCTGCATCGCGTTGCCGAGGGCCAGTCCCGCCGTGAGCACCACCGGGTCGCCGCCGTCCGGGAACAGTTCCATCAGGCGGCCGTCGGGTTTCATCTCGTTGATGAAGAGCCGGTCGCCGATGCAGGTGATGCCGTTGGGGTTCGTCACCTCGTCGGACACGAGGGTGTACTCGCCCTCGGGGGTGCGGCGCCACACCCGGCCGGGGACCAGGTCGGTGATGTACATCGAGCCGTCCGCGCCGAACGCGAGGTCGTCCGGCGACTGGACCGGGCCGTCGATCGGCACGACCACCTCGATGTCCCCGGTGGCCGGGTCGACGGCGCTGATCTGTCCGGCGAGGAACTGGGCGACGTACAGCCGCCCGTCGGGGCCGAACGCCACGCCGTTCGAACCCCACAGCCGGCTGGGCGGGTTGAGCCGCTCGGCCTTCCAGCGGGCGCTGCTGGTCCGGAGGCCGCCCGTGTCGTCGAAGCGGCTGGGGATCGGTGTCGCGCTCACTCGGACACCACCAGGACGCCGTCCGCGCCGCCGTCCGCGCGCCAGCGCCGGAGCAGTTCGTGGAACGCGACCGGTCCGTCGCCGTACGACTGGCTCCGCGCCCGGGGTGTGCCCTCGTTGTTGTAGTAGCCGGGGGTGCACTCGGCGTGGAACTTGTACAGGTCCGCCGCCTTCTCCCGGATCGTGGCCACCCAGGCGTCCTGGGCCTCGGGGCTCGGCTCGACGTACCGGGCCTGGCGCTTGCGCGCCTGCGAGATGATCTCGGCGACATGGCCGGCCTGCTCGTCGAGGATATGGACGTAGTTGACGGCACTCGCGTTCTGGAGCGGGCCGAGCTGGTAGAAGTTGGGGAAGCCGTGGCTGTAGAAGCCGTGGAGGGTCTTCGGGCCGTCCTTCCAGGCCTCCAGCAGGGGGACGCCTCCCCTGCCGTACACGGGCAGCTTTCCGGACATGACGCCCGAGACGCCCACCTCGAAACCGGTCGCGAAGATGACGCAGTCCACCTCGTACTCGGTGTCGCCGACCACGACGGCGTTCTCGGTGATCCGCTGGACGCCGTGGGTGTCGGCGGTGTCGACCAGGGTGACATTGGGCCGGTTGAACGTCTGGAGGTAGGTGTCGCTGAACGTGGGCCGCTTGCACATGTAGCGGTACCAGGGCTTGAGGGTCTCCGCCGTCGCCGGGTCCTCGATGACGGTGTCCACCCGGGCGCGCAGCTCGTTCATCTTCTGGAAGTCGGCGATCTCGTAGGCGCGTTCGCGCTCTTCGGCCGGGATGTGCGCATAGCTGTTGACCGGGATCATCTTCTCCTGGAGCCGCGCGCTGCTGGTCCAGGCGTCGTTCACCAGGTCCTCGTCGGCACGGACACCCGTGACGACCTTGAGGAAGTTCTCCATGCGGCGCCGCTGCCAGCCGGGCTGGAGCGAATCGGCCCACGCGGGGTCGGTGGGCCGGTTGCCGCGTACGTCGACCGAGGACGGCGTGCGCTGGAACACATACAGCTGCCGTGCGTGTTCGGCGAGGTGCGGCACGACCTGGATGGCGGTCGCGCCGGTGCCGATGAGCGCCACGCGCTTGTCCGCGAGCCCGTCCAGGCCGCCGTTCGCGTCGCCTCCGGTGTACGCGTAGTCCCAGCGGCTGGTGTGGAACGTGTGCCCCCGGAAGGTCTCGATACCGGGGATGCCGGGCAGCTTGACCTGGCTGAGTGTCCCGCCGGCGACCACCACATGGCGCGCCCGCATACGGTCTCCGCGGTCGGTGGTGACGGCCCACTCCCATGCGGAGTCGTCCCACCGCAGTTCGGTCACCTGTGTCTGGAAGCAGGCGTCGTCGTAGAGGTCGAAGCGGCGCGCGATCGCCCGCGCGTGCTGCCGGATCTCCTCCCCCGGCGCGTACTTCCACTCCGGGATGTAGCCGACCTCTTCGAGCAGCGGCAGGTAGATATACGACTCGATGTCGCAGTGGATGCCGGGGTAGCGGTTCCAGTACCAGGTGCCGCCGAAGTCCGCGCCCTTCTCGATCACCCGGATCGAGTCCACGCCCTGCTGCCGCAGCCGGGCCCCGGCGAGCAGACCGCCGAACCCGCCGCCGACGATGAGCACCTCGACCCGGTCGCGCAGGGGCTCCCGGGTGTGCCCGGGGTCGGCGTAGGGGTCCTCGTCGAAGTGGCCGAACTCGCCGGTGGGGCGCTGGTACTGGGCGCTGCCGTCGGGGCGGATCCGGCGTTCGCGCTCGGCGCGGTAGCGGGCTCGCAGTTCGTCGGGGTCGAAGCCGAGCTCCTCGGGGTCGATGGGGACAGGGCCGGATGACGCGTGGGGGGTGGACATGGCGTCAGTCAACCGAGCAGCACCACGTAAGTCAATCAACTGCATTAAATTTACGCCATGCGCGCCCCGCCCGTCATGACCCCCGAGGCCCAGGGGTGGGCACATCCTCGGGCAGCAGCCCCTCCGCGCGCAGCTCCCGCCAGAGGTCGGCGGGCACGGAAGCCCTGAACTGCACAGCAGCATCGGCGACTTCACCGGGCGAGCGCGCGCCGACCAGCACACTCGCCACCGGCTCCGGCGCCGCCGAGAAGGCCAGGGCCGCGGCGCGCAGCGTGGCGCCGTGCCGCTCGGCCACCGCCCGCATGCGGCGGGCGCGGTCCAGCAGGTCCGGGGGCACGGCCGCGTAGTCGTACGTGGCCCCCGGGCGGGGATCGGCCAGCACCCCGGAGTTGTAGACCCCGCCGATGACCACGGAGGTGCCGCGCTCCCGTGCCGCCGGCAGCAGGGCGAGGGCGGCGCGCTGGTCGAGGAGGGTGTAGCGGCCCGCGCACAGCACCGCGTCGACGTCGGTGTCGCGGACGAAACGGGTCAGCATCCCGGCCTGGTTCATCCCCGCGCCGATCGCGCCGACCACGCCCTCCCCGCGCAGCCGCTCCAGCTCCGGATAGCCCTCGCCGAAGGCCTGTTCGGCGTGGTCGTCGGGGTCGTGGAGATAGACGATGTCGACCCGGTCGAGACCGAGACGCGCCAGGCTGTCCTCGATCGAGCGGCGGACACCGGCCGCGCTGAAGTCCCAGACGCGGCGGTGGCCGGGGCGGCCGTCCCGCCCCGGCTCCGCGGGTTCGAGGAGGCGGCCGGCCTTGGTGGAGATCACATAGCTGTCGCGGGCGCGGGTGCGCAGGGCGCGGCCCAGGCGGCGCTCGGCCAGACCCGCGCCGTAGTGGGGCGCGGTGTCGAAGTAGCGGATGCCCGTATCCCACGCGGCGTCCACGGTGGCGTACGCCTGCTCGTCGGTGACCGGGGTGAACAGGTGGCCGATGGCCGCGGACCCGAAGGACAGCGCGGTGACGGGGACGCCGCTGCGGCCGAGTACGCGGATGGGCAGGGCCGCCGCCTCCCCGCCGGGCACACGGTGCGTCATGTCGCCGTCCGGCCGGCCTCGTCGGCGCCGGCCTCGTCGGCGCCCGGCTCCCCGATGTCGATCCGCAGGACCTGGACGTACGGCGTCGGGGGCCGGTCGGGGAGGGTCACCTCCAGGGCGTCGGCGCGCACCGTCCACCGCGCGGGCGCGGACGCCCCGAGCAGGGTGACCCGCCGGGGCGGAGCGTGCAGCAGCCCCGCGGCCCGTCCCAGGCTGCGGATGCGCACGGTCCGGTCGTGGCCGTCCGGCCACGCCATCAGGAAGGCGTAGAGCGCGTCCCCGGCGCGGGTGAAGCGGATGTCGCGCGAGGTGTAGGCGAGGGCCGACTCCCTCGCGCGCTCGCCGGTAACCCGGGTCGGCCCCTCGCCGTACCGCGCCCAGGGGCGGGTGCCGAAGACGGCTTCGCCGCAGCGTTCGACCCACCCGCCGAGGGAGTCGAGGACGGCCCCGGTGGCGTCGTCCAGCGTGCCGTCGGGCAGCTGGGGCACGTTGAGCAGGAGGCAGCCGTTCTTGCTGACGGTGTCGACGAGCAGATGGACGATGTCGTCCGGCGTCTTGTAGCGATAGCCGTCGCAGTAGAACCAGTCGCCGATGCTGGTGTCGTACTGCCAGGGCTCGGGGTCCGTGTCGCCCAGCTGCTGGCGTTCGATGTCCAGGAGCACGGCCCCGCGGTCGCGTCCCGGCACCGTCTTGATGCTCACCACGCCCTCGGGCACCCGGTTGTAGTAGTCGGCGAGGAACTCCAGACCACGCCCGCTGGGCGGGGCGGCAGGGCAGACGCTGCCGTCGTCGAAGGGCAGCCGTGAGTCGTCCAGGTAGACCAGTTCGGGCCGGTGGCGGGTGGTGACATCGCGCAGCCGGGCGTAGAAGTCGTCGATGAACTCCGGGTCCGGCGGCTCGCCCGGGCGCCGCGGCCGGCCGTAGAGGGCCCGCGGGTCGAGCCCTTCCCACCACAGGCCCCGGCCGTCCCCGGCGGTGAGATGCCCGTCGTACGGAACGCCCGCCGCGGGCCCCTCGGTGTCCGCGGCGAAGGCGGCGTCCAGCCAGCGCCAGGTCCAGGAACCGGCGTGCATGCTGACCCCGAAGCGGAGCCCGGCGCCGCGCGCCGCGGCTTCCCAGCGGGCCACGATGTCGCTGCGCGGCCCGACGTTGACGGCGTTCCAGGGCTGGTGGGCGGAGTCCCACAGGTCGAAGTTGTCGCAGTGCGCCGCCATGGAGACGAAGTAGCGCGCGCCGGTGCGCCGGAATCGGTCCATCAGCGCTTCCGGGTCGAACTTCTCGGCGCGCCACAGACCGCACAGGTCCTTGTGGCCGAACCGGGAGGGGTGCCCGTACCGCTTCCGGTGCGCGGCGGTCTGCCGGCCCGCCCGTTCCCGTTCGAACTCCTCGGTGCCGTCGTACGGCCCGTACAGATGCCGGGCGTACCAGTCGCCGGAGCGGGCGGCGGACTGCGGGCCCCAGTGCGACCAGATGCCGAGCTTGGCGTCCCGGAACCAGTCCGGGACGCGGTGGCCGCGCAGCGACCCCCAGTCGGGGCGGTAGTTTTGCCCGTCGCTCATGGGTCCGGCGCTCATGAGTCTCCCTTTCCGCTTCCACTGGGTGCTGCTCGGAACACGAAGGTGAAGGCGCACTCCGCGGGGGGCAGCCGGTGCTCCGGGAGGGGGCCGGGTCCGCAGGAGGCGCTGCCCAGGCCGTACTGGGCGTGGTCGAGGTGAAGGTGCGTACGGCCGTCCGGCGCGAGGTCCGTGGGGTGGTCGGCCGCTTCGAGTGCCTCGGTGCTCCAGGGACGGACCGTGAGCCCGAAGTGCGGCGTGTCCCCCGCGCCCTCGACGCGCAGTCCGGCGCCGGACGCGGAATCGGTGATCTCGGCCCAGCGGACGGCGGCGCGGCGGCCGTTCTCCTGGGGGACGACGTACGGGGTCTGGAGTTCGGAAACCGTGGCGGTGAACAGGCCGACGCGCGCCGCGTCCGCGCTGTCCGGGTAGGCCTCGCCGGGCCCCTTGCCGTACCACCGAACCCGGTCGAGGCCGGCGGGCAGCGCGAGGCGCACGCCGAGGCGTGGCAGCGTCAGCCCGTCCCAGGGGCCTTCGGGGGTCAGGTGGACGGTGAGCCGCAGGCCGGGGCCGTCCGCCGACCCGTCCGCCGGCCAATCCGCCGTCCAGACGTACCGGACGCGCAGGGCGTGCGGGAGGCCGGCCGGGGCGGCGCGGGTCTCCACCAGGAGCCGGTCGGGGCGCTCCTCGACGCGTACGGTGCGCGCGACCAGGCGGTCGAGGCCGGCGGCCCGCCAGGCGCGCAGGACGGAGTTGTCCCCCATCCCGCGGTCGTTGTCGGTGGGCGCGCGCCAGATGTCCAGCCACGGCCCGTCCAGGCGGACGCCGCCGATGGCTCGGAGCGTTCCGGTCCGCCGGTCGACGTCGAGGCCGAGCTCCGCGAGGGTGACTCCGGTCGGGCTGGGGGGTGTCTGTTCCCCTACCCGCCCCTTCCCCAAACTGGGGCTCCGCCCCAGACCCCGGGGTCCAGGGGCGGAGCCCATGGTTTCGGGAAGGGGCGGGTAGGGGAGCCCGCCGCAGGCGTCACGATCCGCCGGACGTCCCCGAGGCGTGGTGGCGTGCGGGACCGGGGCCTGGGTCCAGGCTACTTCGTGTCCGGACGGTGCCCAGGGCTCGCCGGCCGCGAGCACGGCCCGTACGGTCAGCCACAGTTCGCCGCGCGGTGTCCCGGGCACGGGCAGCTCCGGCAGCGGAATCCCGGTGGTCCGCCGGGCGCCCAGCGGGGGGACGTCGAGCTCGCCGCCCGCGACGGCCCTCCCCTCGTCCTCCAAGGTCCAGATGAACCGCAGATGCGAGGTGTCGCGCAGGTCGTAACGGCTGCGGACGGCGATCCGGCCGCCGCCGGGATCCGCCGTGATCACGACGGGTTCGATGGCCGTCTTGTACGCGAGGAGCCCCGGTGAGGGCGTGCGGTCGGGGAAGACCAGGCCGTCGACGCAGAAGGTGCCGCCGTGCGGGGTGTCGCCGAAGTCCCCGCCGTAGGCGAAGTACGTCCGTCCGTCGGCGGTGCGGCGCCGCAGGCCGTGGTCGATCCACTCCCATACGAAGCCGCCCGCGCAGCGCGGATGCGCCTCCAGTGCGCGCTGGTAGGCGGTGAGGGAGCCGGGGCCGTTGCCCATGGCGTGCGCGTACTCGCACAGCAGGAAGGGCAGGGCGCGGCGGCGGTGTTCCAGGGCCGGCTCGGCGGCGGTCTCGGGCGGCGGCTCCTCCTCGTGGCGTCCGATGCGGGCGACCTCGTCCACCGGGGGGTACATGAGGCTGTAGAAGTCCGAGTGGCGGTAGGTACGGTCGCGCTCGTAGTGGAGGGGGCGCGCGGGGTCGCGGGCGCGGGTCCAGTCGGCGAGGGCGGCGAAGTTGCGGCCGTGGTGGCTCTCGTTGCCGAGCGACCAGATGACGACGCTGGGGTGGTTCTTGTCGCGCTCGACCATGCGCCGCATGCGGTCCAGCAGCATCGGCCGCCAGCGCGGGTCGTCGGCCGGGTTGCCGTGCCAGTCGGCGTAGATGAAGCCGTGGGTCTCGATGTCGCACTCCTCGACGACCCACAGCCCGAGCTCGTCGCACAGGTCGAGGAAGGCGGGGTGCGGGGGGTAGTGCGCGGTGCGCACCGCGTTGATGTTGTGCCGCTTCATCAGCAGCAGGTCCTCGCGCATGGTGGCGAGGGACAGGGCGCGGCCGTGGTCGGGGTCGTGCTCGTGGCGGTTGACGCCGCGCAGCAGCACGGGCGCGCCGTTGACGGTGAAGCGTCCGTCGCGGATGGCGACCGTACGGAATCCGATGCGCAGCCGGACGCGCTCGGTGCCGGTGGCGAGCCACCCTTCGTACAGCCGGGGCGTCTCGGCGCTCCACGGCTCGGCGCCGGGCACGGTGAGCGGGAGCCCCGCCGGGTGTCCGGCGATGCCGAGTTCGGGGACGGTGAGCAGCGCGGGGGCCTCGGTGTCGACGCGCAGCAGGCCGCGCCCGGTCTCGTGGTCGTAGTCGGCGTGGACGAAGAAGTCGTCGATGCCGCCCTCCGGCCGCTCCAGCAGGGTCACATCGCGGAAGATCCCGGGCAGCCACCACATGTCCTGGTCCTCCAGGTAGCTGCCGGAGGACCAGCGGTGGACGCGCACGGCCACCACGTTGCGGCCGGGCCGGAGCGCTTCCCCCGCGTCGAACTCGGCGGGCAGCCGGCTGCCCTTGGAGGTGCCGAGGGCGCGGCCGTTGAGCCACACGCGGAAGCAGGAGTCGACACCGTCGAAGCGCAGCACACTGCCGGGCGTCCGCCACCCCTCGGGCAGCTCGAAGACGTACCGGTGGTCGCCGGTCGGGTTGTCGTCGGGCACGTGCGGCGGGTCGATGGGAAACGGGTAGGCGGTGTTGGTGTAGCGGGGAAGGCCGTGGCCGTGCAGCACCCAGTGCGAGGGCACGGGCAGCCGTGACCAGTCGTCGCCCGGGGCCGGTTCGGGGCCGAGGAAGTCCAGGGGCGCCGCGTCCGCGGTGGGCGACATGCGCAGGAGCCAGCGGCCGTTCAGGCTGAGCCGGGCGGCGTCGGAGGTGAAGTGGGCCCGGGGGGCGCGGCGGCCGGTGCCGGGCGAGAAGTCTTCGTGGTAGGCGAGCATGCGTGCTCCCGAGGGCCTGGGGCGCTGAACTCCCTGCTGCCGATCGCTCCGGTCCTCCGCAGCGCCGTCATCGACATCGAACCCCGCGCTGGTATGCCACCTCGGACCATGCTTTCGCATCGACGGTAAGGCGGATCCGCAGAGGGCGTCAACAGCGCGGCGACGCCGGGATATTGGCCTCTTCCAGCGGATTCCGCACCCTTGACGGCCCTGTGCCGCGTGCCTAGCGTTGCCGTCGTTCCCCCTCCCCCGTGTTCGCTCCGACCTCAGGACGGCGAGACGGAACATGACTGGCATTCCAGCGACCCTGCTTCTGGAAGAGCGCGCCGAGCTTTCCATGAACGCCGTGGTCAACCTGGCCGATCCCGATCTCGGCGGCATCCCCTTCTTCAGCGCCGACCTGCGAGGCGACCCCGCGGTGCTGCTGCACGGCGACTGGGACTACGGCTCCAGTCACGGGCGGCTGACCGACGCCTGCGTCCTGGCCCGCCGGATGACCGGCGCGTCCTGGTGGTCCGATACGGAGAGCCGCTACCGGGCCACCCTGCTGGACCTGCTCGCCGAGGACGGGCTGACGTACCGGCGCCGCCACCCGCGCGGCCGCTGGGAGCCGCACGCGAGCCTCATCGATCAGCGGGCCACGCTGCTCGCGCTCACCAGCTGGTACCGGGACAGCGGCGACGAGACCGTGCGGCGGGCCGCCGACCGGCAGGTCGCGGCGCTGCACCAGATCGCCGTCAAGGAGCGCGACGTCTGGTACTACCCGGCCTCCGAGTACACCCCGGAAGGCTGGCCCTCGCTCCACGCCGTCCAACTGCGTCTGGCCCCGGACCCCGCCTCCTTCTGCGGGCGGCTGATCATGCCACTGCTGGTCTGGCACCGGGCGACGGGCAATGAGCAGGCACTGGAGCTGTGCGGCTGGTTCACCCGGCTGATCACCGAGCACAGCGGGGTCTTCCTGCCCGACGGCTCGTTCAACGCGGCGCTCGCGTATCGCAGCGGACACTTCCACACGCGCCTGGGCACCCTGGACGGCATCGCCCAGTACGCGGTGTTCACCGGAGACCACGCCCTGACCGCGTTCGTCCGCCGGTCCTTCGACTGGGCGCTGTCCCAGTGCACCGCCTACGGGTGGACCCCCGGCGACCTCGCCGGACAGCGCTTCGAGCACGAGACGTGTTCCCTGGTGGACCTCATCGGCATCGGCACCACCCTCGCCCAGGCCGGGCACACCCGGTACTGGACGGTCGTGGAGCGCTTTCTGCGCAACCACCTCACCGCCTCGCAGCTCACCGACGTCGACTGGGTGCGCTCGGCCCCCGACCGCTCCCGCGACATCCCCGGCTGGCTCACCCGCCACCGCGTCGGCGAGCGGGTCCGCGGCGCGTTCGCCGGGTACGGCGCGCCCAACGACTATGTCTCGGACGCGGTCCTCGGCCGGGGGCACACCGCCGATGTCCAGGCGTGCTGTGTGGGGTCGGGGGTGCGCGGCCTGTTCACCGGCTGGCGCACCGCCGTCACGGGCGACGAGCGCCTGGTGCGCGTCAATCTGCTGCTCAACCGCGGCAGCCGCCTGGTGGATGTGCTCAGCCATCTGCCCCACGAGGGCCGGATCGACCTGAACGTCCACCACGACTGCCGCGAACTGCGCCTGCGTGTCCCGGAGTGGGCCGGCTACGCCCGGCTCGCCGTCACACGGCGGCCCGCGTCCGGGCCCGCCACCCACGCCCGCGGGCCGGAGCCGGGCCTGTGGGCGCCCGACGGGTCTCTGAGCCTCGACCGCCCCCGGGCGGGCGAGCGCATCACCGTGACCTTCCCGCTCGCCGAGTCGACGACCGAGGAGACCGCGGCCGGGCGCACCTACCGCACCCACTGGCGCGGCGACGACGTGGTGGGCATCCAGCCGGAGGGCAGGTGCCGGCCCATGTACGGCACCCGGCGGCCGGCGCCGAAGGCCCCCGAGCGCGAACACACCCTGCACATCCCCGCAAAGGAGTGGACGTGGTGAACGGTCCGGGCCGCAGGGCCCTGTTGCTGACGGCGGGCTCCACCGCCGCGCTCGCCCTGGCCGCGCGTACGGCACAGGCCGCCGGCCGGGAGGACGCCGGGGCCGCCGCCTCCGGTGTCCCGGCCGCCCCGGCGGATCCGCGCGCGGCCGCGGACCGGCAGGCGGCCCGTATCCTCTCCGGCGTCCGTACCCCCCGGTTCCCCCGCCGCCGGGTGCTGGTCACCGACCACGGGGCCGTCGGCGACGGCTCGACGGACTGCACGGCCGCGTTCCGCCGCGCCATCGAGCACTGCGCCGCGGCCGGCGGCGGCCATGTGGTCGTACCGCCCGGCGACTACCTCACGGGCGCGATACGGCTGCGCGACCGCATCGACCTGCATCTGCGAGAAGGCGCCACCCTGCGCTTCAGCCAGGACCCGGCCGCCTATCTCCCCGTGGTGTACACCCGGTACGAGGGCACCGAATGCCTCAACTACGCGCCGCCGCTGTACGCACACGGCTGCCGCACGATCGCGGTGACCGGCCGTGGCGTCATCGACGGGCAGGCCGACGCCGACCACTGGTGGAACTGGACGAAGGGCGCGGGCGGCGGACCCTCCCCCGAGGGGGTGGACAAGAGGAAGCTGCTGGAGTGGGCCGAGGCGGGGGTGCCGGTCGCGGAGCGGGTCTTCGGCGCCGGATACCATCTGCGGCCCAATCTCATCCAGTTCTACGACTGCCGCGATGTCCTGATCGAGGGCGTCACGGTGAAGAACTCGCCGATGTGGAACATCCACCCGGTGCTGTGCCGCAATGTCACCGTGCGCGGTGTGACCGTGGACAGCCCCGTCGGCCCCAACAACGACGGCTGCAACCCGGAGTCCTGCGCCCATGTCCTCATCCAGGACTGCGTGTTCGACACCGGCGACGACTGTGTGGCGTTCAAGGCCGGCAAGAACGCGGACGGGCGGCGCGTGAACGTCCCCTGCGAGCACGCCCTGGTGGAGCGGTGCGAGATGCGGGCCGGACATGGGGGCGTCACCATCGGCAGCGAGACGACCGGCGGTGTCCGCGACATCCTCGCCCGGGACTGCCGCATGGACAGCCCCCAGCTCGACCGGGCGATCCGCATCAAGTCCAACCCGGTACGCGGCGGCTATGTACGCGACATCACCTGCCACGACATCACGGTCGGCCAGGTCGGGGACGCCGTCATCGAGATCGCGCTCGACTACGAGCGCGTCGAGACCGGTGACTACTACCCGGACGTACGGGACATCGCCGTGCACCGGCTCACCGCGCGGACCGGCCGCAGGCCCTGGAACCTGATCGGCAACGACGCGAACCCCGTCCGCGACGTCCTGTTCAGCGACTGCGTGTTCACGGAGATGGCGGGCCCCGGCGAGGTGCGGAACGTGACGGGGCTGGTGCTGCGCCGCGTCGTGGTGGACGGCCAGGAGGCCGCGTCCGATGGGTGACTGGAGCCGGGCGGACGCCATCGTGGCCCGGGTCGCCCGGCCACGCTTCCCCGACCACGAGTTCCCCGTGACCGCGTTCGGCGCGCGCGGCGACGGCCGCACGGACTGCACGGCGGCGCTGCGCCGGGCCGTCGCGGCCTGCGCCGCGGCGGGCGGCGGCCATGTGACGGTGCCCTCCGGGACGTACGCCACCGGGCCCGTCCATCTGCTCAGCCATGTCGATCTGCATCTGGAGGACGGCGCCCGGCTGCTCTTCGACCGGGACCCGGCCGCCTACCTCCCGCCGGTCCTCACCCGTTTCCAGGGCGTGGAGATGTACGGCTACTCGCCCTTCGTCTACGCCCGGGGGCAGCGCGACATCGCGGTCACTGGCCGGGGCGTGCTCGACGGACATGCCGACGACGAGCACTGGTGGCCCTGGTCCGGGCAGGCGGAGTTCGGCTGGCGGCCCGGGATCCGGCAGCAGGAGGACGACTGGCCCAGGCTGTGGCGGCAGGCCGAGGCGGGCGTCCCGGTCGAGCGGCGGATCCACGCGGACGGCTGCCGCTTCCGGCCCAACTTCCTGGAGTTCCAGGGCTGCCACGGGGTACTGGTGGAAGGCGTGACGATCGTGCGCTCCCCCATGTGGGAGATCCATCCCGTGCTGTGCACGGGTGTGCTCATCCGGGATGTGACGATCGACAGCCCCGGCCCCAACAACGACGGGATCGACCCGGAGTCCTGCCGGGACGTGGTGATCCGCCGCTGCGACATCGCCGCGGGCGACGACTGCATCGCGATCAAGTCGGGGCGGGAGGCCGACGGCCGGCGGGTGAACGTGCCGAGCGAGAACATCGTGATCGAGGACTGTGTGCTCCGGCACCGCTACGGCGCCATCACCCTGGGCAGCGACATGACCGGCGGCATCCGCGATGTGTACGTACGCCGCTGCCGCATCGGCGGCCCCGGGCTCTACTTCGGGCTCTACATCAAGACCAACTCCGTACGCGGCGGCTACGCCGAGAACATCCAGCTCGCCGACCTCACCGTCACCCATCTCCGCAAGGAGTTCCTCAGCTGTGACTTCCACCGCGGGGAGGGCGACACGGGGTCGTATCCGCCGAGGGTGCGGGACATCGGCATCCGGGACGTCACGGTGGACCACGCCCGGCGCGCCGTGCTCGCGCGCGGCTACGCCCACGCGCCGATCGACGGGCTGCACCTGTCAGACTGCCACTTCGGCTCGCTGGCGGAGTCCGACCGGATCGAACACGTCGACGGCTTGGTGCGAGAGAGGGTGACCGGTGCGCGGGAATGAACCCGGACAGCCAGGACGGTACGACTACTGTCCCTGGGAGTTCTGGAGCGCGGCGACCGAGGAGGAGCGCGCGGAGCAGCTGGACCACCAGCGGCGCCTGACGGAGCGGCTGGCCTCGGGCGACGGCGAGGTCGACCTCGCCGAACGGGTCTTCGTCTCGCCGTGGGCGGGTGTGTTCACCGACCGGCTGCGGATGGGCGAGCGCTCGTACATCGGCGCGCACGCGGTGGTCACCGGCGAGGTGTCCCTGGGCCGCGACTGCACCCTCAACCCCTTCTCGACGGCGCGCGGCCGGCTGCGGCTCGGCGACGGGGTGCGGGTGGGCGCGCACACCTCGCTGCTGGGCTTCAACCACTCCTTCGCGCCCGACCGTCCGGTGCACCGCCAGCCGCTCACCTCGGCCGGGATCGTGATCGGCGACGATGTGTGGATCGGCTCGCATGTGGTGGTCGTCGACGGGGTCACCATCGGCGATCACTGTGTCATCGGGGCGGGCGCGGTGGTCACCAAGGACCTCCCGCCCTGGTCGGTCGCCGCGGGAAACCCGGCGCGGCGGCTGCGCGACCGGCGGGACACGCCGGCCGCCCCCGTTCCGCGTTCGCCGGGCGCCCTGGATGTGCGGCTGGAGCGGTTCGCCGACCGCGCCCGCGAGCAGGCGCCGGACGTCCTCGCCCGCTGCCGGGACGGCGACGGCTGGACCGACCGTCCGGGCGCGGCCCGTACGGTGCGTGCGGTGTGCGACGCCGTGGAGGTCTCGGATCTGCTGCTGGGCGCTCCTCCACCGGGGTCGGACGGCGCGGAACTCGCCGAGCGGCTGCGCTCCCTTCAGGACCCGGACACCGGCCTCGTCCCGGAGTACGGCGCCGGTCCGCCATCGCTGGCCGACGACACGGCGATGTACCACATCCTGTCCGTCGGCTACGCGCTGGATCTGCTGGGCTCCGGCTTCGCCCACCCCGTGCGCGTCGTGCAGGACCTCGCGCCCGCCGAGCTGGTGGACCACCTGGACGGGCTGCCGTGGCGGACCGAGGCCTGGCGCTCGGGCCACTGGGTGGACGGGGTCGGCACCGCGATCCTGCGCGACCTCGACGGCTTCGAGCTGCGCGCTCCCGCGGCCGAGGCGCTGTTCGGCTGGCTGCTCACCCGCGCCGACCCCGGACACGGGCTGTGGGGCGCGCCGGGCGGGACCGACCGGTGGCGGCAGCCGGTCAACGGCTTCTACCGGGTCACCCGCGGTACGTTCGCGCAGTTCGGGCTGGGCTTGCCGTACCCGGAGCGGACCGTGGACACGGTGCTCGCGCACAGCCGGGACCCCGCGTTCTTCGGTCCCGACCGCGGCGACGCCTGCGACGTGCTGGATGTGATCCATCCGCTGTGGCTGTGCGCGCGGCAGACCGGGCACCGGATCGCCGAGGGCCGCGATTGGGCGCGCGGGCAGTTGGATCGGCTGCTCGGGCGGTGGCAGGACGGCGCCGGGTTCTCGTTCGCGCTGGAGCCCGGCGGCCGTGCGCCGCATGTGCCCGGCCTTCAGGGGACGGAGATGTGGCTGGCCATCGCCTGGCTGCTCGCCGACCACCTCGGCGTCGCCGGGGCGCTCGGCTACCGGCCCCGGGGGGTGCACCGGCCGGAGCCGGCGCGCCACGGGCTGGGCTGACCCGCCGCGCGCATCCGCAGCGCCTGCGACAGCACCTGCGCGGTCACCCAGGAGGGGTTCCAGGTGTTGCTGGTGCCGCGCGCCTGCCAGTTGGTGGGGAAGAACCCCTCGGCCTGCTCGCCGAGCCCTTCGAAGCCCCACTCGCCCGCCTTCGTGCAGATGCCCTGTCCGAAGGCGTACAGGATCAGCTCACCGAGTCGGCGATACATCTCGCGGCCGGTCAGCTCGCCGAGCCTGGCGAGCTCGTACGCCGGGAAGAACACGTCCACGTGGTGGTTCTGCACGCTGACCCCGGGCCACCCGGCCGTCCGGAAGCCGGATTCGAACGGCGGGTCCCACTGATAGACCCAGGTGAGCAGCCAGTCGGCGGCCTCCTCGGCCCAGGCGCGCCGGCGCTCGCCACCGGCGAGCAGCAGCAGCTCGTACACGCACAGGAAGTACGCGATGCCGCCCTCCTTGTCCTCGCAGACGGCGTCGAGGGTGGCGCGGGCGAAGGGCTTGGCCCAGTCGTCGGCGTGCCGGTGGCGGTAGTGCGCGACGAGCTGTTCGCCGCGCCGCAGCATGTGGGCCTCGCCCGTGATCCGGTGGGCCTTGAGCAGGGCCAGCACGCACGCCAGCCCGGCCGCCCCCGGCTCCTGGGGCAGCGGGCTGCCGTCCAGCCGCCAGCCGAGCGGCGGCACGGTGGCGCTCGCGGTGGTGGCGCACGCGGTGTCCGCGCCCTCGGCCAGCGCCCGGATCCAGCGCCGTGGCACGGCGTGGCCGTGGGCCCCCAGCAGTTCGATGACGTCGGCGAGGTCGCACAGGGCGTCGCCGTATGCCCGGGAAGAGATGAAGGTCTCGCCGTCCCGCTCGAAGGCCGACCAGGCGCGGTCCTCGGTGGAGTAGAAGCTCATGCGCAGGCCCGGTGGGGCTCCGGCGGCGCTGCCGTCGAGGTAGAAGTCGACGGCCCGGCGGCAGCGGTCGACGCGCCAGGGCTGGTCGCGCTCCAGGCCGACGCGGGCGTCGCACCAGGCGAGTTTCAGGCTCTGGCCGGTCCAGCCGTACAGGAAGCCGGGGGTGTGGCCGGGTCCGGTGAACTTGAGGAATCCGGCGGCCCCTCCGGCCTCGTGCCAGCGGCGGTCCATGGCCGCCGTCTTGTAGTGGACGATCCGGTCCAGGGTGAGGGGGCGGGCGCCTTCGGGGGCGTACAGTCCGAGCCCCTGGTGCACCAGGGGCCGGAAGCCGTGGCCCGGGTGGGCCGCGACCCCCCAGTCCAGGGCGTAGTGCGCGCGGTGGACCGCGCCCGGCGGAAGGTCGAGGTAGCCGCCGTCGTAGGGGGCGGTCTTCCCCTTATGGACGTAGGCCGTGTCCGGCACGCCGTTGAACATCAGCGCGCCGCTCATCGCGAGCAGCGTGACGTGTCCGCGCTGGACCGCCCCGAGGGAGCCCTCGCCGGGCTCCGCCGCGTAGAGGGTGGCATACCAGGTGGGCACGCGGCCGCGGGAGCGCCACTCCGCGTGCGCGCACGGGACGGGCAGCCGGTGTTCCTCGACCACCAGGGCGCGGTGCGGGCCGACGCCGAGCCGGGGCACGGTGCGGTCCGGGTCGGCCGACGGGTTGCCCCGGTAGAGCACCTGCGGCAGGGTGACGGCCGAGGCCTTTCGGCACGGCAGCGGCAGCGCCACGCCGAGCACCACGTCCTCGTACCCGCGCTCGCCGGTGTTGCGCCAGGTCACGTCCAGGCGCAGCAGCCCCCGTACGAACGCGAAGGCGACCTCGGCCGCGAGCCCGCCCACCGCGCAGCGCACCGCGAGCCCCTGCGGCGTGCGGCGGACCTCGGGCTCGCGAGCGCCGGGCAGGGCGATGCGCCAGGGGCGGCCGGTGGACACGGCCAGCATGCGGCTCAGGGGGGCGTCGAAGCACAGGTCTCCGCCGTCCCGCTCGGCCCGGCCCGCCGCCCCGTGCCGGAAGGCGACCCGTGCCTCGCCGCGCTCCACGGTGACCTCCAGGCTGTTGTCACCGCTCGCTATCCGGAACACCGGCGACTCCCCCTCACCGACAACTGTCATTGCGCGCACGGGTGTTGACCCCGCCCACGCCCGGCGTGACCATTATGGCATTCAGATGGCATACCAGTGGAGTACCGCATCCGAAGAGGAGTGTGAGTATGCGTCAGGAACCCAGGGACGAGGAGGGCGGCTCCCGGTCGCGCCTCAGCCGTAGAAAGTTCGTCGCGGCCGGAGCGGCGGTCGGCACCGCGGCCCTGACCGGCACCGCCGCGGCCACGTCGGCTCAGGCGCGGATGCGCCCCGCGGCCCGCTCCGCGTCGTCGGGCGCGTCCGCCTGCGTCCAGATCCCGAACCGCTACAACAAGCCGTTCGACGTGTGCGACGACGAACTGCTCGTCTTCATGGCCAACTACAAGCCCTTCGAGAACCCGGGCTTCTTCGACGCGGTCATCGGCGACAAGCTCAGGGCCGCGTTCCCCGGTCTGAAGATCAAGGCGGTCACCTGGGACTTTCCCATCCGCTACGAAGACCTGGACAAGGCCGGCGTGGTGCCCGACATCATCCTGGAGGACCCGCGCAGACGCATCGACCGCGACCTGGAGCCCAGGGGCTGGGTCCGGGACCTCACCGACGACCTCACGTCCGAGGGCATCGACCTCGGCTCGCTGAACCCGGCGGCGGTCGAGCTGGTCAAGTCCCGCTCGGACGGCGGGGTGTACGGCGTGCCGCTGTTCGTCGACGAGTACGTCCTGTTCCACAACAAGAAGATCTTCGACCTGCGCGGGGTCAGGGCCCCGGCGAACGGCATGACGTACGACCAGGCGTACCGCCTCGCCAAGAAGCTGACGTTCGAGCAGGACCTGGTGGCGTACAAGGGCTATCTCCAGCATCCTGATCTGTATCTGGAGTTCAACCAGCTCGGGCTCTACCCCTTCCTGCCCACCGGCAGCGAGAATCCGGCGCCCGAGGACATCAGGGTGAACATCACCTCGGCGGGCTGGAACCGGCTCGGCGACAACCTGGAGCGCTTCCTGCTGCTGCCGCACAACATCTTCACCACCGTCGACGACTTCCTGCTGACCGGGCATGTGGCCATGGCCGTGGACAGCCTCTGGAAGCTCAGCGCCTACGCCCTGAGCCCGCTCTACCTCCCCGAGGACGACGCCGAGGAGTGGCGCGAGCTGGCGAAGAACATCGACCTCGGTGTCACCTCCCTCCCCGTGCTGGGCGGGGACGCGCGGTCGGTGTACCAGCCGAACACCATCGCCGCGTTCGTGCCGCCCCAGGCGGGCAAGCGCAAGCAGGCCCTCGAGGTCGTGAAGTGGCTGGTGTCGCAGGAGGCCCAGACCGAGCTCGCCCGGAACGGCATGAAGCCGGCGCTCACGTCCGACGCCGCCCGGGCCGCGTTCGGCGAGGCGATCCCGGGGCTGGCCGGGGTGGACACCTCGGGCGTCTTCTGGGGGGACAACGCCGTCGTCACGGGCTACGAGGAGACCGAGTACTGGGACCTCCCGCTGTACATGGTGTTCCGCCAGCATGTGCTCAAGGACGGCCTCGCGGTGCGCTCCGCGCTGAAGGTGACCGAGGCCAAGGACATCCCGGCCTACATCAAGGCGCAGGCGGCGTCCGGCAAGGACTGGTGACACCGGCCGGTCAGGCCCGGCGGATCCGTATCGCGAAGTACGGTTCCGCCGGGAGTTCCACCTCGAAGCTCCCGGTGGGTGTGGAGTCGAGGGTGCGCACGGTCATGTTCCAGGTGTCGATGACGTCCACCCGCCAGGGGCCGCCGGGCAGCTCGAAGGGGCGGCGCGGATAGCGGTGCGGGCCGAGGTACTGGAGCCAGTACTCCCCCGGCGCCTCCAGGGTCGAGGCGTCGTAGGTCTCGGGGGTGTGCGCGAGGCCCGGCGGAGCCTCGTCGAGGATCGAGCGCAGAAAGGCGACGCGGGACGCGCTCGAACCGCGCAGCCGTCCGCCGTGGGCCCTCCAGGGGCGTGGCCCGTGGGCCTCGCCGTGGGCGACGTAGCCGCCCCGGCACACCCCCTCCCAGACGCGGAACACCAACTCCTCGGCCGACAGGGCGGCGTCGGGGTCCGGGTCGTCCCCCTCCGCTCCGCAGTCGTCGGCGAGCACCGGCTTGCACAGGTCCCGGGTGAGCCGTGAGACGGCCCGCACCTGCTGGTGGCGGAGGGAGGCGTGGGTGAGCCAGGGGGCGCCGAAGTCCGTGTGGACACCGCCGTGCACGGTGAGCGGGTGGTGGCCGTGGTCGCACTCCTGGACGTCGGTCTGGGCGTCAGGGTCCTCCGGGGCGCACCACCACACATGGGGGTGGCGGGCGAGGCGTTCCACCGTCTCCGGGATGTCGCGGCCGTGCAGCATCACCTCGGCCTGCACACCGATGGCGCCCAGGGCACCGATCTGCTGGTCGAGCCGGTCGAGGGAGAGGGCGGCCGAGGCGGTGAGCCGGACCCGGTTGAACGGGGAGGCCGCCAGGGCGCGGAGGGTGTCGGGGTCGGCCTGGGGCACGGCGGTGGTCCAGGGGTGGAAGGGGGTGCCGTCCGCGTGCCGGAAACGCGTGCCTTGGACGCGAACGGGACCGTGGTCGGGGCCGTGGTCGGCGGTCATGTCGCCCTCCGCAGGCGCAGTGCCAGGTCGGGGCGGCGGTCCAGCGGCACGCGGGCCCGTCCGCGGTGGACCCCGGGCAGCGGGGTCACGGTCATGTCCCAGGTGTCGATGAGGTCGAGGCGCCAGGGCGCGCCGATGTCGGGGAGGTCGATGTCGCGGTGGGCGTGGCGCCGGTCGCCGAAGTAGACGTAGGTGTCCTCGGGCCCTTCCTCCCGAAGCCGGCGCAGGAAGGCGATCCTGGGCGCGCTGTCGCCGTGCAGCCGGCCGCCGCGCGAGATCCAGGCCGCGTGGTCGGGGTCCTGCTCGGGGTAGCACTCGCCGTGGCCGACGTATCCGCCCGCGCTCACGCCGTGCCAGAACTGGCGCACCAGCGCCCGCCCGGTGAGGTTGCCCCAGCGGCGGCCGAGCTTCCCCTCGTAGCCGATCTCGTCGAGGACCACGGGCTTGGGGCAGGCGGCCAGCCACCGCGGTGTGCGGGCGGCGTCCCAGTGCTGGATGGACTGGTGGGTGGTCCATGGCTTGGTGAAGTCGTAGATCCGCTCGTACTCGTACATGCGGGTGCCGTTGTGGATCGACCGCGGGTGCTGGTAGGGGTCGTGGCGCTGCACGAACCGGCCGATGTGGTCCCAGTCCTCGACGGTCTTGGCGGTGTTGAAGTCGTACTCGTTGGCGATGGACCACCACACGTTGCGGTACGCGGCGAGGCGGGCGAGGGTGTGGCGGACGAGGGAGAGGTCCTCCTCGCGGGTCATGTTGTCCACGCCCCAGTGGCCCTCGTCGTAGGGGTGGAAGAGGATGATGTCCGCCTCGATGCCCAGGTCGCGCAGGTCGCGTACGCGCCGCTCGAAGTGGGCGAAGAAGGCGGGGTCGAAGCGGGCCGTGTCCAGCGCGCCGGGGGTGCGGCCGGGGAAGGGCAGGCGGGGCGGGTTCATCGCCCGGGTCGGCAGCAGGCACATGCGGACCTTGTTGAACGGCGAGGCGGCGAGGGTGCGCAGGGTCCGCTCCTCCAGTTCCTCGTTCTCGTCGTGGGTCCAGTGGTAGCAGGTGGTGCCGAAGGGCTCGTACGGGGTGCCGTCGGCGTACCGGAAGCGGCGGGGGCCCGCGACGCGGACGGGTCCGTGGTTGCCCGGGACCGCCGCCACACAGGTGAACTCGCCGCCGTGACCGTCGAGTTCGGGGGCGTCGGAGCGCGTGGTGTACGTCCACGGCCCGGGCCGGTCGGGCATGAAGCGGACCCGGTACAGGCCCCGGCCGTCGTGGCAGCCGTCGTAGAAGCCGTCGACGGGGACCACGCGGTGGCGGTGGCGGAAGTCGGCGCCGAACACGACATCCCGGTACGGGTTTCCGGCCGACGGCCCGGTCAGCCGCAGTTCGTACACGTCCCAGCGCTCGACGCGCCGCGCCGTCACGGGCGGCCGTCCCGAACCCAGTCCTCCGCCACCGTCAGGTGTTTGATGGTCTTGCGCAGATAGGAGTAGGCGATGTGCAGCAGCCCGTCCCGGGTCTGGACGACGCTGGGGTAGGAATAGCCGTACTCGTTGTCCCAGTACTCCTCGTCGGTGGTCTGGAGGTCGCGCCGGTGGGGCCAGGTGCGGCCGCCGTCGTCGGACAGGGCGAGCGTGAGCGGGGTGCGCAGGGCCTTCTTCCGCCGTCCGGCGCCCTCCCCCACCCAGCGGTACTCCCCGCGCTCGAGGCTCGCGTGGTTGTAGACCAGCGCCAGGGCCCCGCCGCGCAGCCGGGTGAGCTGGACGGCGGAGTTGTTGTTGGGCAGCGCGGTCCTGGCCGGCGGCGCCCAGGTGCGGCCGCCGTCGGTCGACTCGGAGGCGTGGATACGGTCCGCCGCGCGGCTGCGGAACATCGCGAACAGCGACCCGTCGTCCCTCGGGACGGCGGTCAGCTGCACCAGGTGTTCGGCTCCGGGCAGTTCGTGCTCCTGCCAGCTCCCGCCCCCGTCCTCGCTGAGCAGCACGGTGCTGTGCTCGCCCGAGCGCCGGCACCGGTAGGCGGGCAGCAGCCAGGTGCCGTCGTCGAGGGTCAGCGGCGGATTGCGGACGAAGACGCCGGGCCCCTCCAGCAGGACGCGCGGCGGGCTCCAGGTGCGGCCCCGGTCGGCGGAGGTGCGGGCGATCAGGCGGGCGGTGGTCTGGTCATGGGGTTCGTTGGACGGGTGGAACAGCCAGACGGTGCCGTCGGGCCGCTGGGCGAGCACCGGGTTCTGCTCGGCGCGGCCGGGGTCGGCGGACAGCGGCGCCGGGGTGGTCCAGCGGTCGGCTCCGCGGGGCAGCCGCGACAGGACGACGTTGGTGTCCCGGTCGCCCTCCTGCGGGCCGTTGAACCAGGTGCACAGCAGGTCGCCGTCGTCGAGCTCCAGGAGATTGGCGGCGTGGCTGTCGCCGGGGTGGCACACGGGCAGCAGCGCCTCGCGCACCCTCCCGTCGTGTGCCGAGGGCCGTACGACACCGTCGAAGCGCGGGTCGCTCATGTGCCGTGCACTCCTTTCAGGTCAAGATCTGTGGCGAAGTGGCAGGCCACCGCCCGGCCCGGCGCCCCCTGGCGCAGGGGGGGCACCTCGGTGCGGCAGCGGTCCTGGGCGTAGCGGCAGCGCGGGTGGAACGGGCAGCCGGGCGGCACCCGCGACGGGTCGGCCACCTCTCCGCGCAGCACGATGCGCTCCCGGCGCCGCGCGCCGGGGTCCGGGTCGGGGACGGCGGAGAGCAGCGCCTCGGTGTAGGGGTGCAGGGGCCGCTCGTACAGGTCGTCGGTGGCGCCGGTCTCGACCACCTTGCCCACGTACATCACGGCCACCTCGTCGGCCATGTACTCCACCACGCCCAGGTCGTGCGAGATGAAGAGATAGGTGAGGTCGGACTCCTCCTGGAGGTCCTTGAGCAGGTTGAGGATCTGCGCACGCACGGACACGTCCAGCGCGCTCACCGCCTCGTCGGCGACCACCAGCCGGGGCCCGGGCGCCAGCGCCCGCGCGATGCCGACGCGCTGCCGCTGGCCTCCGCTGAAGGCGTTGGGGTAGCGGCGCAGATACTCGGGGGGCAGACCGACACGGCGCAGCAGTTCGGCGACCCGTTCCTCGATCTCGGCGGGCCGCAGGCCGAGGTTGGCCCTGAGGGGTTCGCCGACGATCTGAAGCAGGGTCATCCGGGGGTTGAGCGAGGCGTACGGGTCCTGGAAGACGAGCCGGATCTCGTTGCGGTACGGCTTGAGGGCCCGCTCGCCGAGGGCCGCCAGGTCGACGGGGCCGGCGCCGTCACGCGGGTGGTAGCGGATCTGTCCGGAGGTGGGCTCGTGGACCCTGAGCAGACAGCGGCCCAGGGTGCTCTTGCCGCAGCCGGACTCCCCGACCAGCGCGACGGTGCGGCCCGCCGGTATCCGCAGGTCGACGCCGTCGACGGCGCGTACGTGGCCGACGGTGCGGCCGAGCAGCCCGCGGCGGATGGGGAAGTGTTTGGTCAGGCCGTGGACCCCCAGGAGGGTGGGGCCCGGGTGTGTGGTCATGCGCGGGTCTCCTCGTACAGCAGGCACCTCACGGCGCGCCCGGCCTCGGGGCCGGTGACCGGCGGTGGCACCGTCACATCGCAGCGCCCGGCCATGAACTCCTCGCAGCGCGGGTGGAACGGGCAGCCGTCCGGGCGCCGGTAGGGGGGCGGCACCATGCCGCGTACGGGCCGGAGGCGTTCCCGGGGCCGGGCGCCGAGCCGGGGCACGGACCGCAGCAGGGCCTTGGTGTACGGGTGGCGGGGCCGGCGGAACACGTCCGCGAGGTCTCCGTGTTCCACGACCGCGCCCAGGTACATCACGGCGACGCGGTCGGCGAGCTGCGCCGCGACCCCGAGGTCATGGGTGATGAGCATGAGCGCCATGCCGGTGTCCCGCTGGAGGGAGCGCAGCAGATCCAGGATCTGGGCCTGTGTGGTGACATCGAGGGCGGTGGTCGGTTCGTCGGCGATGAGCAGTTCGGGGCCGCAGGAGAGGGCCATCGCGATCATGGCGCGCTGGAGCATGCCGCCGCTCATCTGGAAGGGGTATTCGCCGGCGCGCCGCTCGGGGGCGGGGATGCCGACCCGGCCGAGGAGTTCGACGGTGCGCGCGCGGGCCTCGGCCTTGGTGACCGGCTCGTGCAGCAGGATGGCCTCGGCGATCTGGTCGCCGAGGGTGTGCATCGGGCTCATGGACGTCATGGGCTCCTGGAAGACCATGGCGACGCGCGCGCCGCGGATGGACCGCACGGTGCGGCCGTCGGCGGTCAGCACATCGGCCCACCCGGTGTCCGTGCGGACCCGGACCTCACCGCCGACGATGCGGCCGGGCCGGTCGACCAGCCGCAGCGCGGAGCGGGCCATGACGCTCTTGCCGCAGCCGGACTCGCCGACGACCGCGACCACCTCGCCGCGCCGGATGTCCAGGTCCACGCCGTCGACGGCACGCACCACCCCGTCCTCGAGCTCGAAGTGGGTGCGCAGGTCCCTGATCTCGAGGATGGTCTCGGCGGGTGCCACCACGCGCGCTCCTAACTCTTGTACGGGTCGGCGGCGTCCCGCAGCCCGTCGCCGACGAAGTTCATGGCGAGGACGGTGATGACGACCGCCACCCCCGGAAGCAGCAGCCATGGCGCGGTCTCCACCGTGCGGATGTTCTGGGCCTCCTGGAGCAGCACGCCCCAGCTCACGGCCGGGGACTGGAGGCCGAGGCCGAGGAAACTCATGGCGGTCTCGCCGAGGATCATCGCCGGGACGGCCATGGTGAGCGAGGCGATGACATGGCTGGACATGGACGGCACCATGTGGCGGAAGATGATGCGGCCGCGCCCGCAGCCGTCCAGGCGGGCGGCGATCACGAAGTCTTCCTCGCGCAGCGAGAGGAACCGGCCGCGCACCACCCGCGCAAGTCCCGTCCAGCCGATCACCGACAGGATGGTGGTGATCGCGAAGTACCGCATCAGCGGCCCCCAGTCGGGGGGTACGGCGGCGGAGAGGGCGAGCCACAGCGGCAGGGTGGGGATGGCCATCAGGAATTCGATGAGGCGCTGGATGACGGTGTCGGCCGCGCCCCCGAAGTAGCCGGAGATCCCGCCGAAGAGGAGTCCCAGCAGGAAGCTGACGGCGACGCCGATGAGGCCGATGGACAGTGAGACCCGCGAGCCGTGGACGATACGGGAGAGCAGATCGCGGCCGGCCCGGTCGGTGCCCAGGAGATACACCTTCTGGCCGGGGTCCGTGGGGCCGATGAGATGCCGGTCCCACGGGATGATCCCCCACAGGCGGTAGTCGTCTCCGCGGGCGAAGAGCCGCAGTGGGATGCGCTTGTCGCGGTCGATGGTGTGGATCTGCTCGAAGGTCTCCGGGTCGCGCTCGGTGCGGAAGCCGTTGACATACAGCTGGAGGCCGTCGTCCCAGCTGAAGTCCACCTTGACCAGCTGCGGCGGGGCGTAGGTGTGCCGCTCGTCGGCGGCGCTCGGGGATCCGGGGGCCAGGAATTCGGCGAAGGCGACGACGAGATAGGCGCACAGCACCACGACCGCCCCGGCCACCGCCAGCTTGTGCCGGCGGAACTTCCGCCACACCAGGCGCCATGGGGAGGCGCGGCCGGGTTCCGGAGCCCGGCCGCCGGCGCCCGGTGTGGCGTGCTTGGCTCGTATCGGCATCCGCGATCACCCGCCCTCGTACCGGTGCCGGATCCTGGGGTCCCACCAGGCGAGCACGAGGTCGCTGATCAGGGTCCCGACGACGGTGAGAGTGGAGAGGATCAGCACGAAGCTGCCGACCAGGTACATGTCCTGGTTCTCCACTCCGCTCAGCAGCAGCGGCCCGGTGGTGGGCAGGCTCATCACGATGGAGATGATGGTCTCGCCGCTGATCAGGCCGGGCAGCAGCCATCCGACGGTGCTGAAGAACGGCGAGAGCGACATCCGGACCGGGTACTTGAGCAGGAGTTTCCACTCCGGCATGCCCTTGGCCCGGGCCGCCACCACATACGGCTTGTAGAGCTCGTCCAGCAGATTGGCGCGGGTGGTGCGGATCAGTCCGGCCGTCCCGGACATGCCGATGATGAGGATCGGCAGCCACAGGTGGCCCATCAGATCCAGCAGCTTGCCCAGGTTCCAGGCCGCGTCCTGGTACTCGGGTGAGAACAGCCCTCCGGGGCTCTGGCCGAAGTAGCGCATCCCGACCCACATGAGGACCAGCGCCAGCAGGAACTCGGGGACAGCCATCCCGATGAAGCCGAGGAAGGTGGCGAGATAGTCACCCGCCGAGTACTGGCGCACCGCGGAGTAGATGCCGATCGGGAAGGCGACCGCCCACACCAGCAGCAGGGTGGACAGGGAGAGGAAGAAGGACAGGCCGACCCGGTCCCAGATCAGGTCCGAGACCGGGCGGCTGTTCCAGGCGAAGGCCTGCCCGAAGTCGCCATGGAAGAGGATGTTCGAGATCCACTTCCAGTACTGGGCCAGGAATGGCTGGTCGAGTCCGTACCGCTGGCGCAGCGCGACCAGTTCCGCGTCGCTCATGAGTTCGCCGCGGCTCTCCGCCTCGGCCTGGAGGGTCGAGACATAGTCCCCGGGCGGCAGGCTGATGATGAAGAACGAGGCGAGCGAGACGGCCCAGAGGGTCAGGGCCATCAGCAGCAGTCGGCGGGTGAGGAAGGACAGCATGGCGGCGGTCCGTCACGCCTTGCCCGAGATGAAGTACGTCGAGGGGTTGCTGGGCCCCGGCGCCTGGTGCATCACGGCCCCGCTGAACTTCTTGGGGACGTTGTGGACGTTCTTCTTCACGATGCCGTACTCGGAGGGCGGGGTGGAGATGCCGAGGTAGTAGAACTGGTCCTTGGTGATGGCCAGGATCCGCCGGGCGAGGGCGAGCGCCCGATCGGAATCGAAGGTGAACCGCATCCGGTCGAAGAGGTCCAGCTGCTTTTCGATCTCGGCGGGCGGCCTTTCGCCGTCCTTCCCGTCGCGCGTGTACCACCTGGCCCAGGCGCCGCCGTAGCGGGAGGAGCCACGGGGGTTGGTGGGCAGGTAGTAGTGGTCTCCGCCCGGGCCGGTGCGGAGGTCGAAGGGGCCCCCGGCCCAGGTGGCGGCCTCCGACGCGCCGGCCTCGACGCGCTCCCAGTACAGCGTCTCCGCGAGCCGCTGGATAGTGGCGTCGACGCCGACCTTCTTCCAGTCGGCGCGGATCAGTTCGAGCGCGTCCACGTGGTCGGGCATATCGGAGACGACCAGCACATTGAACGCGACGGGGGCGCCGTCCGCGGTGCGTCTGATGCCGTCGCCGCCGCGCCGGGTCAGCCCGGCCCGGTCCAGGGCCTCGTTGGCTTTGTCGATGTCGTACTCGGTGTACTGGCTGCCCAGTTCCTCGTCGAAGAGTTCGCTGCCGGGAAGCGGCGCGCACTGCCAGGGGCGGCCCTGGCCGCCGTAGAAGGTGTCGATGATCTTCTGCCGGTTGATCGCGTACGACAGGCCGATCCGGAAGTCCTTGGTGGCGAACAGCGCGCGCCTGGCCTTGTCGGGGTGGGTCTGGTTGAAGCCGATGATCATGGTGTTCACCAGGTCCGGGGCGACCTCGATCAGCTCGTAGCCGCCCTTGCCCCGGTTGCGGGCGATCACCGGTTTGTTGCGGACCGTGCCGAAGTTGTAGAGCTGCATGCCGAGGTCGCCGTTGGACACCTTCAACACCTCGACCTCGACGTCCTGCACCACATCGACGATGACCTTGTCGAGGTACGGCAGCTGGCTGCCGTCCGGGTCCACCTGCCAGTAGTAGGGGTTGCGCTCGGCGATCACACTGCTGCCCTTGCCGACCGCGTTCCTGGCCACCCACGGGTTGAGGGAGGGCAGGTCCGGGTTGGCCCAGGGGTCCGCCTGGATGACCATGTAGTCGATCCAGCGATTCAGGCCCGCCTTCTTGGCCAGGGCCTGGGCGCCGTCGTTGTGCCCCGCGTGGAACTTCTTCAGATAGTGGGCGGGCAGCAGCATCGTCACACCGGAGGTGCCGGCGATCTCCTCCAGGAAGCCGGGTTTGGGCTCCTCGTACACATAGCGCACGGTGAGGTCGTCGACCTTCTCGAAGCGGGCGGGCCGTCCCGACTTGGACAGCCACAGCTCATAGACGCCCGTGGTGTGCATGTCGTTGTCGGCGTTGAAGTCCTCGAAGGCGAACGCGAAGTCATCGGTGGTGACGGGCTTCCCGTCGGACCACTTCAGGCCCTTGCGCAGATGGAAGACGAACTCCTTGCCGCCACTGTGGACTTCGTACTTCTCACAGACGTTGGGCAGGATCTCGGTACGGGCCACTCCCCGCCACTCGGGCGCCCAGCGCACCAGCGGCTCGTATCCCATGCTGTAGCGCAGCCAGTTCATGTCCTCCTGGGTGAGCATCACCGAGTGCCAGGTGCCGCCGTAGACCCCGGCCTTCTCCAGCGGGGTGACCTCACGGGGCTTGTCGGGCAGGCGCTCGGCCAGCGGGGGCAGTTCGCCGGCGTCCACCCGCTTCTTGAGCGAGGGCGCCTCCTTGCCCTTCTTCCCCTCGGACTCGCCGTTGTCCGGGTCCGTCTCGAAGAATCCGCAACCGGGCAGGCCGGCCACCGCGAGCATTCCGGCGCCGGCACGCAGCACAGCACGCCGATTCGGTGTGCCGGCGCGGTGCCGGGTGGCCCCGGGGGTGTGTTCGGGAGTCATGTCCACGCTCCAGATGGTCCAGATGGCATTCCAGTGCGGACCGATCCACCGCGCCTCGCGCCGTCGTGAAAGGGGACGGCTGAGCCGATGTTCCCGTGTTTCCCATGCGGCAGCTGTCTGGACGGATGGACCCAGGGGGGCATGTCGGTGGTATGCCATGAGTCTGTTGGCCACCCCTTCGGAGCGTCAACCCCCGCGCAGAAGTATTTCTTTGCTGCCTCCCGAACCGCAGACGCGCGGTTTACCAGCGGCATACCATGGGGCCGGCACATCGATCGGACGTGGCAACAGTGGGAGGCGGCATGATCCGACCGCGAGCGGCGGCGGCCCGCGAGGCGGAGTCACCGGCTCCGGAGCCGGGACCCGCCGAGAGCCTGGAGACCCGGGCCCGCACGGCGATCGTGGAGTGGCTGACCAAGGAGAATCCCGCGCCCGGCCAGGCCGTTCCGGTGCGGGAGTTCGCCCGCCGCCTCGGCATGAGCCGCACCCCGGTGCGCAGCGCGGTCGGCCGGCTCTATGAGCGCGGCCTGCTGGCGTACGACGCGTCGGTCGGCTTCACCGTGGCCATCCCGTCCCTGTCCAGCCTGTACGAACTCTTCGAGCTGCGGCTGATGCTGGAGTCGCACAGCCTGCGGCTGTTCGCCGAGCGCACGGACCGCCAGGTCCCGGCCCGGCTGCGGGAGCTCGTGGACGAGGCGGCCGAACTGGCCCGGCTTTCGCTGGAGGATCCGGGCCGCTACCAGGAGTTCCGGGAGAACGACGCCCGGTTCCACCGCGAGCTCGTCCGTCTTGGCAGCCTCCCCATGCTGCTGGAGCTGCACGACGATCTGCACCTGAGCCTGCATGTGACTCGGGCCGGGATGGAGGCGCCGATCACCGCCTCCCGCCTGGACATGGCCGTCGCGGAGCACCGTGCCGTGGTCGACGCGCTGGAGAGCGGCGACCGGACGCGGGCCAGGGATCTGCTGGAGGCGCACATCCTGCGGGTCCGCGACCAGATGATCGCCTTCCTCGCCCGGCCCCGCATGTAGCGCTCCGCACCCGCACGCCGCACCCTTCCGGCAAGCCCTCACGTCAAGCCCTCACGCCAGGAGGCATCCGTGGACGGCCCCGTACTCCCCTCCCCCGGCGCGCGCACGGCACACCGGCCGCCGCGCGGTGGCCGGATTAGCGTGACGGACGGCCTGTGGCGGCTGTGGCAGCGGGTCAACCGCGCCACCAGCGTGCCGCTGGCCCTGCACTGGCTGGAGGAGTCCGGCGCCCTGGCCAATCTGCGCATCGCCGCGGGCGAGGAGCAGGGCGCGTACCGCGGGCCCGTGTACGCGGACTCCGATGTGCACAAGATGCTGGAGACGGCGGCCTGGGAGCTCCAGGCGGGCCCCGAGGACTCGTCGGCCGCGTTTCTCTCCCGCACCACCGGGCTGCTGGAGCGGGCCCAGCGGGACGACGGCTACCTCGACTCGTACTACCAGGTGGCCGAGGTGGGCGGCCGCTACGGCCGGCTGGTCGACAGCCACGAGCTGTACTGCGCCGGCCATCTCCTCCAGGCCGCCGTGGCCGCTCACCGCGCCACCGGGGAGACCCGGCTGCTCACGGTGGCGCGGCGTTGCGCCGACCATCTGTGCGCAGTGTTCCTCGACGGCCCCGGGCCCGGCCTGGACGGCCACCCGGAGGTGGAGACGGCGCTGGTGGAGCTGTTCCGGACCACCGCCGAGGAGCGCTGTCTGACCCTGGCGGCGCGGCTGGTGGAGCGGCGCGGGCACGGCCTGGTGGGGCGCCACAAGCACGGGGCGCGGCACCGTCTCGACCACCTCCCGGTCCGCGTGGCACCGGCGGTGACCGGGCATGTCGTCCGGGCGCTGTATCTGGAGGCCGGGGCCGTGGACGTGGCCATGGAGACGGGCGACGACGAGCTGCTCCGGGCGTCTGCCGCCCGCTGGGCGGACATGGCGGCGACCCGGACGTCGCTCACCGGCGGTCTCGGCTCACGCCAGGTCGGGGAGGTCTTCGGCGAGCGCTACGAGCTGCCGCCCGACCTGTCGTACAACGAGACCTGCGCGTCCGCGGCGAGCATCCAGTGGAGCCGGCGGCTGCTGCTGGCCACCGGCGAGGGGCGCTACGCCGATCTGATCGAGCGCACCCTGTACAACGCCTTCGCGGCGGCCCGCTCGGTGGACGGGCGGAGGTACTACAAGGGCAATCCGCTTCAGCGGCGCCCCGACCACGCGGAGGCGGTGGGCGATCCGCGCAGCCGGGACGAGTGGTTCTACTCTGCCTGCTGCCCGCCGTCGGTCACCCGGCTGGTGGCCTCGCTCCCGCACTACGCCGCGACCACCGCGGGGGACACGCTCTTTCTCCATCTGTACGCGTCGATGGCCCTGTCCTGCGCCCACGCGGGCGGCACGGTGGCGCTGCGGATCGACACCGACTACCCGTGGGACGGAACGGTCACCGTCACCGTGGACCGCGCGCCGGCCGGCGCATGGGCGCTGGGGCTGCGGGTGCCACCGTGGAGCACGCGGACGTGGCTGACGGAGCCGGGTGGCGCGCGACAGCCGGTGGCGGGCGACGCGCAGGGGCGGGTGGTGGTCAGGCGGCGCTGGCGGGCCGGGGACCGCGTCGTACTGGAGCTGGACATGGCGCCGCGGCTCACCGTGCCGCATCCGAGGATCGACGCGGTGCGCGGCTGTGCGGCGATCGAGCGGGGGCCGCTGGTGTACTGCTTCGAGCAGCTGGACCAGCCCGCGGACACTCCGGTCGACGAGCTGGCGCTGCGCGCGGACACCGCGCTGCGGGTGCGGGACCTGGCGGACGTGCCGGGTCTCGGCCGTACGGTGATGATCGAGGCGGAGGCGCTCGCCGTCACCGGCCCGCACCAGGCGGGGCTGCCGTACCGCACCCTCGGCGCCGTGGACACGCGGCGGCCCACCACCGCCACCGCGGTGCCGTACTTCCAGTGGGACAACCGCGGTGACGGCGCGATGCGGGTGTGGGTGCCGCTGGAGGAGAGCGGCGCGGTCGGCTGCTGACTCAGTTGTTGATGCGGACCTTGCTGAACTTCGCCGTCGTGTAGTGCGCGACGGCGTTCGCCTCCTTGTTGCCTTCCACCACCAGCCCGGCGTAGACCCGTGGCCCCATGGGGACGCGCTCGTAGCCGACGCGTGTCCACTGGAGGGAGTCCGGTGAGACCTCGGCCGTGAACTCGTCCCCGCGCAGGGTGATGCGCAGCCAGTACGGCTTGTTGCCCAGCATCTCGTCCTCCTCCCACGGGTAGTTGCCGACGTTCATCTCGGTGCCGTGGGAGTGCATGCGCTTGGCGGTGGCCTTGATCCCGCCGTTCGCGACATAGATGCCCATGAGGCAGAACGGGGAGTCGGGGGTGAGGTTCTCGCGGATCATGATTCCGGCGAGGACGTCCTGGTACACCGCGCTGATCGAGTCCAGGCGTGCGACGACCTCGACGACCTCGTCGTCGGGGGCGTCGATGGCCCGGTACACGAAGTGGCAGGAGTCCTCACGGCCCTTGATCTTTCCGGAGCCGCGCAGGGTGAACACCGCGCCGTCCAGTGCGGCGGCCCCCGCGATGGGCACCGCGCCGATGTCGGCCGCGGTCCAGGTGGACAGCGAGGTGGAGCGGTTGACGTGGACGGGCACCATGCTCGACGTGGTGGCGGTGCCGGTGGTGTCGGTGGCGCGGGCGGTGAGGTGATGGGTGCCCGCGGGCGCGCCCCGCCACACGATCTCGTGCGGGGCGGCGGTGGTTTCGCCGAGCTTCTTGTCGTCGGCGTAGAACACGACGGAGGCGATGGTCGCGCCGTCGGCCGCGGTGGCGGTGGCGCGGATGGTGAGGTCGCCGGTGCCGCTGTCATGGGCGAAGATCTGGTCGATGGCCGGGGCGGTGAGGGCGACGGCCGGGTTCGGGGCGCCGGTGGGCCCGATGGAGTTGAGATAGAGCTCCAGATTGCTGTAGCCGGTGTCCGGGTCGACGGCACGGCCGTCCGCCGGGTCGTCGGGGTCGAGGCCGTGTGCGCGCTCCCAGTCGTCGGGGATGCCGTCGTGGTCGCTGTCCTTGGGAGGGTCGGCGGAGGCCAGCGGCACCGGGCCACCCACCTCCTTCTGCGAGTTGATGCTGCGTCCTGTGCCCTTGCGCACATCGTTGACCAGCCGCGCGTCGATCGCGTCCCGGCGCGGCAGGGTGGCACCGGCGCCCGCGAGGACCGCCTTGTACGCCTGTTTCGGGGACTGCTCCTCGATGGGGCTGGGGAAGGCCACGGGCTCGTCCCGCAGGGTGGCGCCGCCGAGCGGGAAGCGGACGCCGAGCCGGTTGTCGGCGGTGACCTTGCGGTGTCCCTCGATGAGATTGCCGTCGACGTGCCAGATGCCGCCGCGGTTGGGGGCGATGATGACGGGCGCGATCTCGGCCACGGTGTTCGGGCCCGGCTTGTAGTAGTTGCCGACGATGTTGATGCCGTCGGACCACTCGCCTCCGTAGGCGGAGGTGTAGCCGTAGTTGTAGATCACGTTGTTGCGGTGGTCGGCCTTGAGCGCCATGTCCTCGACGAAGCTGAACCGCGGGTTGCGGCCGCCGTTGTGGACCAGCAGGTTGTGGTGGTAGGTGACGTTGTCGCCGCCCCACAGCCCGCCGTAGCCGTGCCGGCCCTTCTCGTGCGCGGACATGGTGAGCCCCTCGGCGATGACGCACCACTGCATCGTCACGTTCTCGTTGCCGTACGGCGAGCACACCTCGTCGACCGCCCAGCTGAAGGAGCAGTGGTCGATGATGACGTTCTCGCAGCGCTCCATGCCGAAGGTGTCGATCGGGGTCCCGAGGGCGTCCGTGCCCCGGAACCGCAGATGGCGCAGGATGATGTTGCGGACGTCTTTGATCTTGGTTTCGTTGCCGACGACGCAGATGCCGTCGCCGGGCGCGGTCTGGCCGGCGATGGTGAGGTTGGACCCGGTGATGTCCAGACCGCCCCCCAGCTCGATGGTGCCGGAGACCCGGAAGACGATGGTGCGGTCGCTGCCGGACACCGCCTCGCGCAGGGAGCCCGGTCCGGAGTCGGCGAGCGTGGTGACCTCGTAGACCTCGCCACCGCGGCCACCGCTGGCGTATCTGCCGCCGCCCTCGGCTCCGGGGAAGGCCAACACGCCGTCCACGGCGTCCGCGGCAGCGGCGAGCTTGTCGTCCGCCCGCGCCGACGGTGTCCACAGAGCCGCGGCGCCCAGCAGCGCGCCGGTGCCGGCCACGAACGCCCGCCGGGCCAGCGGTCGCGCCCCGTCCCGTGGCGCCTCCCGTCTGTTTCCTTCGCTCATGTCCCGTTTCCCTCTCGTCGCAGCAAGTGGTCGGGGCGCCGTGCCCGGTGGCGGAAGCCCTCGTCGAGTTCGGCCAGCAGCCGGGCGGGCGGCCGCCCGTCGGCGAGCCCCTCGCGCAGCAGCCGGGAGGCGGACCGCTGGAAGTCCGGAAAGCCGGCGGCCCGCGGACGCACCCAGGCGTGTTCGACGGTGGCGAGGGTGGCGCGGTAGAAGCCGCCCCAGCGGCTGTTGGTGCGGGGGTCCAGCCAGGCGGCCCGGTCGGACGGCTGGCCGCCGGTCACCGGAAAGAGCTCGCACTGCACCGGCTCGGCGAGCAGCCGCCGCAGGTGGTCCCGGATGGCCTCGCGCACCAGCGGGTCGTCGGTCCGGCGGTGCGAGACGGCGAGCCCGGCGCCGCCGAGCACACTGCCCGGCCGCCCTCCGGGGTGGCTGGCCGGGGCGTCGGCGAAGGTGAGCGGGTACGGTCCGGACTGCGTGGCGGGGGCGTAGCCGTACACCAGGGGGCAGTAGGCGGGCCCCTCGGCGGAGGCCATCGCCGCCAGCAGCCCCGCCGGGCCGAGCCGCCACAGCCGTGGGTCGCCGCGCGCCAGCAGCCGGGCCATGGTCTCCAGGGCCGCCCCGCCCGTCTCCCGCGAGACGAACTCCGGGCCGCGGCCAGGCTCCTCCCCCAGCGCCACGCACAGCGCGCAGAAGGTGAGCAGGGCGTGCGGGCCGCCCATGCAGAGGGCCGGCGGGACGGGCAGCGCCAGCACCTCGTCCCAGGTCCGCGGCATCGGGTGGCCGGCCATCAGGTCGGGGCGGGCCGCGGCGACCTGGGCCGCGGCGTCCAGCGGCAGCGCCCAGACCCGGCCGTCCAGCACATGGCTGTCGTAGCAGGCGCCGACGGTGCGCCGGCGCCAGTGTTCCAGCTGGGCCGCCGGGAACAGGTCGTCCATCGCCACCAGGCACCCGGCCTCCACCGCGGCGCCGAGGCCGATGTGCTCGACGACCAGGAGGTCGTAGTCGGAGGCGAGGCCGTCGATCGGCGCCGTCTCGAAGGCGGCCGGTGGCTGCCGGTCCCAGCGCAGCGGCAGACCGACGGTCTCGCAGCCGGGCGGGACGGCGGCGTCCAGCCGGGCCAGTTCCTCCAGCGGCGCGTAGCCGCGCGGGTGGTCCCAGGTGAGTCCGCGCAGCTCGTCCGTCACGGCGGGCGGCGAGCTGGTCGGAATGATGTCCATGTCATCTCCTGACGGGCATGGGCCGGGGCTCGCCGGGCCGCACGCATGGGAGTGGCGGCCCGGCGAGGGCCCACGCGGGTGCGCCTGTGCGCTCAGCCGTCCGCGCCGGGCAGCGGATAGGGGAAGGAGGGCTTGACGCCGATCTTGTCGTACTCCATGCGGGAGGGATCGAAGCCGTCCTGCCAGTTGGCGTTCTCCACCGTGTTGCACCGGTAGCTCTGGTACTTGTCGTCGGTGACCTTGCCGACCTCGACGTCGGTGAAGGAGAAGCCGCAGCCGCCCGCGTCCATGTGCACCCCTCGGGTGCCGCTGTCGGGCATGGAGCCGTCCGGTATGACATCGCCGATGACGACCTGCGAGACGCTGTTGTTGCTGGTGTGCGGCTCGGTGTTGTCCACGCCGTAGGTGTAGAAGGCGCCCATGTCACCGCTGTCCAGACCGGCCTTCTCGATGCGCAGGTACTTGAAGGTGTTGTTGCGCGCGTAGGAGTCGCCGGGCCCCACCTCGGGCATCACCTCCAGGGTGACGCCGTAGCGGGCGCTGTGCTCGAAGTAGCTGTAACTCACCTCATTGGAACCCGTGTTGAGGAGTTCGACCCCGGCCGCGTCGCCGGGCACCAGCTCTCCGTAGTGCGTGATGTAGTTGTCGGTGAACAGGTGGTGGCCGGAGATGTCGCCCTCACCCGGATACCCGCCTTCGACCTTGATGCCGTCGCCGCCGAGGTTCTCCAGCAGGCTGTCGCGCACGGTGAGGCGGTCGTTGGCGAACAGCGCGTAGACGGCGGTGAAGCCGGTGTCGGAGATCCGCATCCGCTGGAGGGTGATGCCGCTGCTGTTGGTCACGGTGACGGCGCCGAAGCGGTTGCGGTTCATCTCGATCTGGCGGTCGTACACGGGATACTTGTGGACGTCGCCGGAGTCACCGTCGCTGATCCAGCCGTAGCGGTACCAGTCGACGAAGTCGGTGTACTGGAGGGCGAGGCCGTCCAGGGAGATGTCCGCCACCCGCCGGTCGGGGGCCGCTCCCGCGATCTTGAACAGTGTCTTGACCGTGGGGCGCATGACGGTCACGTCGTCGATGTCGCCGCGGGGCTTGTAGTAGAGCTGCCCCTTGCCGTAGTCGAGGTAGTACTCCCCGGCCTGGTCGAGGAAGTCCAGGGAGTTCTGGAGAAAGTAGCGGGAGCCGCTGCGGGAGTTCATCAGCGCGTAGCGGGTCCAGTGGGACAGTGTCATCTGGTTCTTGGCGGGGTTCCAGTCCCGGATGGGCACGGTGTCGGTGAACCAGCTCCAGCTGCCGCCGGACCAGACGACCGCCTGCGCGTTGCTGAGGTCCCAGGAGGCGTCCCATTCACCGGGCTTGGAGTAGAGCCACTGGTGCACGGCCTCCTTCTCCGGCTCCTTGAGCACGGAGAACATGTACGGGGCCCAGGTGTCGTCGGACCCGCGGTTGGGGTAGCGGGCGGTGGTGGCCCGCTTCCCGTCCTCGAACAGGGTGTAGAAGCGCCGGTCGGTGCCGACGTCGGTGCGGTAGATGCCGTCCTTGTACTCGGTCCAGTCCGTGACGGGCTCGGCGCCCAGCACACGCGCCTTGCCGGGCCCGTCGTACGAGCGGTAGACGACGCGGTGGCCGCCGCTCCCGGAGTCGCGGTCGTCCAACTCGATGGTGCGGCTGACCGGGTAGTCGCCCGCGCGCAGATTGACCACGATGTCGCAGCGCATCTTCCCCGGCCGGTTGAGGCCCTTGGCGCGGATGTGGTCGCGGGCCTGCTCGATGGTCCGCCACGGGGCGTCCTTGCTGCCCTTGGCTCCATCCCGGCCGTCCGGTGCGACGAAGAGCTGCGTGGGCCGGCAGCCGGCGGCGGCCGCGTCCGCGCTGTGGCCGGGCAGCGCCGCGCCGCCGATCAGCAGCAGCGCGCCGGCCACCACCAGGGGAAGCCTGAGCTGTGGTCTTCGGATGGTGCGCAACACGGTCCTGGTCCTCCTTGTGTGGGTTTGTGTCAGGCCTGGTTCTGGTCGCGCCATCGCTCGTACTCGGCGCGGGTGGCGGCCGTCAGCGGGTAGTAGTCGGTGAGGGCTCCTCCCTCCTCGATGCGGGCGCGGCTGAAGCGCTCCCACTGCTCGTGCTCGCGCGCGGCGGCGATCACGGCGGGTGCGGTGCGCCGGGGCACCACCACGGGGCCGTCGTCGTCGGCCACCAGCAGGTCGCCGGGCAGCGCGAGCACTCCGCCGCAGGCCACCGGCGTGTCGTAGGCCCAGGGGAAGAGCTCGGCCTGGGAGGCGTAGTGGGGGGTGACGCCGGTGGCCCAGACGGGCACACCGGTCTCGAGCACCCGGGGCGCGTCACGGATACGGCCGTCGACGACGATCCCGGCGCCGCCCTTCTGCCGGAAGTAGCGCACCAGCATGTCGCCGAAGCAGCCGGTGTACGGGGAGCCGTAGGCCTGGACGACGAGGACGTCCCCGGGTTCGATGGTCTCCAGGACGGCCCACAGGGCGGTGTGCCGCTCCACGTACTCCTGGCCGAGACCGGAGGCGATGTCCTCGCGCTGCGGCATGAACTGAAGGGTGCGGATCCGGCCGGCGATCTTCAGACCGGGGGCGAGCGGCCGCGGGCCGCACACGAAGGTGCGGCGGATGCCCTGCGCGTGCAGTTTGGCGCAGGCGGTGGCGGCGGACACCTCGGCGAGCCGGGTCAGGACCTGGGGGTCCGCGGGGCCGGGGGCGTCCCCGCGCACCGGCAGATCCCACACGGGTTCGTCGTCCACGAACGGTCTCCTCACTGTCGGATCACTGTCGAGTCGCTGTCGGACCGGTCTGGTGGGCGGGCGGGTAGGCCCGGGGGGTGAGCCGCAGATCGAGCCGGACCCGGTGTCCCGGGGGCAGCTCCACCTCGAGGCGCGGCCCGCCGACCGGCAGGTCGACGGTGCTGGTGGCGGGGTCGGGGGCGGTGTACGAGCGGGGGTCGCCGGGGTAGCCGGGCGCCGCCGCGTCGACCAGCGCGCGGTCGATGCGGTGCTCGCCGAAGCCACCAGCCTGGACGACCAGCGTGCGGGCACCGGACAGGCCGGTGTGGACGAGTTCGACGCGGACCCGGTCGGCGGTGACGGTGTCCACGAGGGCCGCCACGTCGGGAGGCAGCCCGGGGCGGCCGCGCTCCAGGTCGTAATAGGCGAGGCGGGTGGGCAGCAGTCCGCCGTTGTAGAGCACCTGCGGGGTGCCGGTGGCCAGCTGGAGCAGGGCCTCGGTGAGGACCGGGTTGAGGCGCTGCCAGTGGTGGATGTGCAGCTCGGCCGGGTCGGTGGTGTCCGCGTCGATCAGCGCGATGCGGCGGGCGGCCTGGCCGAGGGCGGTGCGCAGGATCGCCGCCGGGTATCCGGGGTTGTCGCCGCTCAGGTAGGCCAGCCAGGGGGCTTCGTGGCCGCCCTCCTCCTTGTTGCGGAACGCCCGGACGGTGCGCCAGTCGTAGCCGGAGACCTCGCGGAGGCGCCGGAGGCGGTCGAGGTCCTCGTCGGCGAGCGAGGCGTGCCATAACCACAGGGGCAGGGCGATCTGGGGCGGCTGGTAGTCGAACCAGCCGCCGTCGTCGTACCGGTTGGGGACCAGGAGGGTGGGACGGTCGGCGTCCTCGCCGAGTTCGGCGAGCCAGCGGTCGGAGGTGCTCATCTCGGTGCCCGTGACCGTGCCCTCGATCCCGTGGCCGAGGACCGTATCGAGCGGGGCGCGGCCGAGGGGGAGCAGATCGGTGGCGCCGGTGAGGAGTACGGAGTTGACGGCGGCGATCACGGCGGCGTTGCCGACGCTGTAGAGGCCGTGCGGCCACGTCCAGCCGTACAGGCCGCCGTACCACCGGCCGCCGTGGTCCTCGCCCACCTTCCCCGAGGGGCCGACGTTGTCGGGCAGGAAACCGCCGTGCGCCTGTGCCCGGTGCTGCCAGGCGGTGAGGTAGTCGAGGGCCCAGTCGCGGTGGCGGTCGTCGTGGTCGTACAGCCAGGCGTTGACCGCGAGGCTGGTGGCGGCGAGGTTGACCGCGGTGTCGCCGCGGCCGAGGCGGGCGTTCATGGCCTGGCCCATGCGGCGGGCGTGGTCCGGGTCGGCCAGGTCCTCCCAGGTGTTGATGGAGTCGAGATCGCTCAGTGGCAGGCCGTAGGGGCGCATCACGGCCAGGTCCGCGCCGTAGGACGCCCACTCCTTCTGCAATCCGTAGCGGGGGCCCGCCGCGCCGTTGTGCGGGGCCCGGATGGTGTGCGTCGCCGGGTCGTAGTTGCCCGCCGGGGAGCCGGGGAGATACAGGTCGGCGAAGCGGCGGGCGCGGGCTCGGAACTCCTGGTCGGCCGGGTCGGCGGCGCAGATGCCGTAGAACAGCAGCATCGACTCGCCCAGGTGGAACCAGTCGTATCCGCGCTCGAACTCGTCCACGGCCAGGCCGAGTTCGGTGAGTTGGGCGGTGACTCCGGTCCAGTGGTGTTTGCAGGCGTCCAGCAGGTCGTCGGCGCCGCCCAGTTGGTACAGGACGGGCCAGTTGAAGAACGCCTCGTAGAAGTCGTCGCCGCCGTCGCGGTCGGCCACCGGTCCGCGGTAGCGCAGCCGGCCGTCGGGCTCGCAGTAGCGGTGGGCGAAGGCCCGCCACGCCTCGTCGAGCACATCGAACAGCCTGCGCTCCAGCACGGCCCACTCCGGCGGTGCGCCGAGCGGGACGGTGGCGGTCACCCGGATGGTGTGCGTCATGGGTCAGCCCCTTGTCGCCCCGGCCGTGAGGCCGCTGATGATGTGCCGCTGCATGAACACGAAGAAGACCAGCAGGGGTGCGATGGCCAGCAGGAGGGTGGGAAAGACGACGGTGTAGTCGGTCTGGTACTGGCTGACCGCCGCGTACACGCCGGTGGTGACCGTGTACAGGCCACTGCCCGGGCCGAGGATGATCTGCGGGTTCACGAAGTCGTTCCACACCGAGAAGGTGTTGAGGATGACCATGGTGGCGACCACGGGCCGCATCAGCGGGAAGACGATCCGCCAGAAGGTGCGGATGCGCCCGGCGCCGTCGACAGCCGCCGCCTGGTCGAGTTCGCGGGGGATGGTGGCGATGTACCCGGCGTACAGGAACACCGAGAACGGCAGCGTCAGGACCGTCTCGAAGAGGACGAAGCCGCGGAGGGTGCCCATCAGGCCGAGGGTCTTGAGGACGTAGACGACGGGGATCACCAGCACCTGTCCGGGGATGAACGTCCCGGACAGGAAGAACAGCATCAGCGCCCGGTAGCGGCGGCGCGGGCTGCGGGCGATGACGTAGGCGGCCGGCCCGGCCAGCACGAGGGACAGGACGTTGACGCAGGCGACGAACAGCAGGGTCACCGCGTAGCCCCGCACCATGTCGAACCGCTCGCTGTCCAGGGCCCGCCCGAGGTACTGGAGGGAGCCGCCGCCGTCCGGCAGGCCGAACGGATCGGTCAGGATCTGCTGCTGGGACTTGAAGGCGTTGACGACCAGGACGTACAGCGGCACCAGCATCAGCAGGCTGACGGCGCCGAGGAACACCAGTCTGGGCGCGCTGCTCGGTCTCCACCTTCGGGCGGGGGTCGTTTCACGACGAGGGCTCATGAGTACACCGCCATCTCCGACCGCCGCCGCAGCCGGGTCACGAGGAGGGCGAGCGTGGCCGTGACGGCCATGAGGACCACGGACTGCGCGGAGCCGAGTCCGAGGCGGCCGTCGTGGAAGGAGTTCCAGAGGATGAGGTAGGCGATCGTGCGGGTCTGCCCGGCCGGTCCGCCCGCGGTCAGCGACACCACCAGGTCGTAGGTCTTGAGCAGAGTCACCAGGGACAGAACGATGTTCACGGTCACCGACGGCCCGAGCGCGGGCAGCGTGACATGCCGGAACACCTGCCATTTCGTCGCGCCGTCGATGCGGGCCGCCTCGGTGAGGGAGCGGGGCACCGCCTGGAGCCCGGCGAGGTACAGGACCACGTTCACACCGAACGCCGACCACACCACCAGGCACACCAGGGTGGCCAGCGCCCAGTCGGGGTCGGCGAGAAACGGCAGCACCTCGCCTCCGCGCGAGGTGATCAGGGAGTTGACGGCTCCCGTGGTGCCGAGGATGGCGCTCCACAGAAACCCGATGACCAGCGCGCTGAGGACATGGGGGTAGAAGAGGACCATCCGGAAGAAGGCGTTGACGCGCGAGGAGCCGTTCAGCAGCAGCGCGAAGCCGAGGCCGAGCACATTCAGGCCCACGGTGCCGAGCCCGGCCAGCAGCAGGGTGACGGTGATCGAGTGGCGCAGGTCCGGATCGTCCAGCAGGGCGATGTAGTTGGCGGTGCCGACGACCGAGGGGTTGGCGCTGAAGCCGTCCCAGTCGGTGAGGCTGAGATAGCCGGCCAGCGCCACCGGTACGGCGAGCAGCCCGGTGTAGAGCACGGTGGCGGGGAGGACCATGATCGCGGTGGCCAGCCCGCCCCCTCGTACGCCGGGCCGCCGGCCACGGCCCGGGGGGCGGGCGTGCCGGCCCGGGGTGGCGGTGCGCCGGCGCGGCCCGCCGGTCTCCCGATCGAAGCGCATGGTGTCCCTTCCTGTGCGCTCGCGGCGATGGTGTGGCTCAGGAGGAGGGTTGCCCGGCCCCTGGCGGGCCGAGCCTGAAGAAGGTGCTGTTCAGGACCGGTCGCGGACCCAGCGGTCGACGGCCTTCGCCGCATCGTCGGGCGAGCGCCTGGTGTACAGGCTCTGCACGGCGGTGTTCCAGGCGGCGTTGAAGCCCCGGGGCAGGGTGTCCTCGCCGTAGCCCTCGCCCTGTGCGACGCTCGCGGGGGCCTCGTCGAGGATCTTCTGCACCTCGCGCTCCAGCGTGCTGAAGGTCCGCTCGGAGCCACGGCGGAAGTTGCCGTCCTGTCGCAGCTGGGTGTCGACGGCCTTCTTGTCGGTGACCAGCCACTTGACGAGTTCGAGGGCGAGTTTCCGCTGCCCGCTGTCCTTGAGGATCATGTACGGCATGGACATCGTGGTCCCCTGCGGGCCGGGGTGGCGCTGCCCCTTCTCCACCGGGGCGGGGAACACGCCCACCTCGAAGTCCTTGTCGGCCTCGGCCTCCGCCGCGGTGAACCAGCTGCCCATGACGTACATCGCGGACCTGCCGGCGAGGAAGTCCGTCTCCGCGTCGGCGTACTTGAGCCCCAGCGCGTTCTTGTCGAGGTATCCGCGGTCCAGCCAGGTCTTGTAGAGCCGCAGATACGGGAGCATGACCTGCCCCACCGTGAGCTTCTCGTCGCGCACCTGTCCGTACCAGCCGGGGCGGCTCTGGGCGAGGGAGGGGTTGGAGAGCTGGAGCAACTGGAGCCCGGTGACGAAGTCGCCCGCGGTCCGCAGCGGCAGGCGGCCCGCCTTCTTCAGCTTGCCCATGGCCGCGGTCAGCTCGTCGAGTGTGCTGGGCGGCCGGGTGATCCCGGCCTCGGCGAAGGCTTCCTTGTTGTAGAAGACGAGCGACTGTGCCTGCTCACCCACTCCGACGGTGTAGGCCTTCCCGTCCAGCATGGCCTCCTTGGCCAGCGGGGTGTCCGCGACCCAGGTCTGGTCGGTGAGGTCCAGCATCTTGGGCGCCAGCGTCTCGTCGGCGACCAGTGTTTCCACGATGTCGGGGGCGTCACCGGCGGCCAGCTGCTGCTGGAGGGTGTCGGCCACTCCGGTGCCGGTCGGCGCCTCGATCTTGACGTTCACCCCGTCGTGAGCCTTCTCGAAGGGCTCGACGAGGTCGTTCCAGAACTCCTGGGTGAGGTTGGGCGTGATGTTGACCAGGACCCGGAGGGTCTTGTCCCGTCCGCCGCCACCGGAGCCGCCGTCGGAGAAACCACCACCTCCGCAGGCCGTGAGCCCCAGGGCCAGCAACACCATCGCGGCGCCCGTCTTCCGTCGTGTCCGTCGTCGGCGCATCGGTCCTCCAGGAGGGCTCAGGCTCAGCGGCTCTTCGGGGCTCCAGGCTTTTATTGGGTCAGTTATCGAGCAACGATTACTTCATAAGTGCGTTGTGACAGGATGGTCAAGTCGGTGCGCACAGCCAAAAATTGATGGCCTAAATGTTGCAGGTACATGTCATGACCCATAAGTCCCTGCCGCACGAGAAGGGGAGGACGGCTCATGGTCGCGCCTGAGGAGTCCAAGGCGCCGCAGGCGCCCCGGCTGAGCGCGGCGGACCGTGACACCCTGCTCCAGTGGTCGGCGCGGGGCTCCGGCGCGATGCGCCTCCGCAGCCGCATCGTGCTCGCCTGTGCCGAGGGACACTCCACCCGTCAGGTCGCGCAGCGGCTGGGCGTCAGCCCGGCCACGGTGGCCAAGTGGCGGCAGCGTTTCCTGGAGCGGGGCCCGGCAGGGCTGTCCGACGCCCGCCGCTCCGGGCGCCCGCGCAACCCGGGGCGCCAGGACGCGGAGCGCCGCGTCGCGGCCGTGCTGGACCTGGCGCGCGAGGGCGAGCCCGTGCCGTCGACCCGGGCCCTGTCCGAGGAACTCGGCCTGTCCCAGTCAACGGTCGCCCGCATCCGGCAGGAGCAGACCCGCCGGCATCCGGAGCCACCACGTACCGAGGCGCCACATGCGGAGGCGTCACCTGCGGAGGCTGGGCAGCCCGCGTACACGGCCCGCGTTGCGCGGCCGGCCCCCGACGCCCCGCTCCCCCGCCAGCTGCTGTCCGACCACGTCTACGCGCGGCTGCGCGACTGGATCGTCTCCGGCGAGCTCGTACCGGGCCAGCGCCTGGTCGAGTCGGAGATCGCCCGCCGGATGGGCACCAGCCAGGCTCCGGCCCGCGAGGCCATCAAACGGCTGGCCCACGAAGGGCTGGTGAACTCCCAGCCGCGCCAGGGCACTTATGTGACCCAGGTGTCCGACCGGCAGGCGCGGGATGTGCGCGAGATCCGCGTCATGTTCGAGATGTACGCGGCCCGGAGGGCGACCGGCCGCCTCGACGCCGAGTGTCTGCGGCGCCTGTCCGAGGACATCGACGCCATGCGCCGCGCGGCCGACGACGGGGACATCGGTGACTTCCGGGACGCCGACATGTCGTTTCACCGCACGGTGTGCGCGGCGGGCGGCAACGCGGCGCTGGTGCGGCTGTGGCGGATCATCGAGCCGAGCATGTGGGGGCTGCATGTGCTGGGCAACCCCCGCTACCGGGGGGACTGGCGGGCGATGGCCGAGCTCCACGCGGAGCTGCTCGCCGCGCTGCGCGACGGCGATCCGGACGAGACCGCGGCCCTGTTCGCCGCCCACGCGGCGGGCGAGGCCTCCCGTTACCGCCGCGGCCACCTCCCCTCGTGAGCGGCCCGGGCTCCTCGCGACCGGTCAGGGCTCCCGGGCGCAGTTGACGTCGAGATCCCAGAGAATGACGGAGAGGGCGAAGGGGCTGATGGTGTGGTCACCGTGGGTGGCGTCCTCCAGCAGCTCCCAGTGGCCGCCGCCGATGACCTGGACGCGCTGGCGCACCACGGGTTCGTACGCGCGGTGTCCGACACCGTTGAAGCAACATGAGTCGAACCGGTTGAGGATCTGCATCTGGCGGCGGTGCTCACCGATCGACGCCAGGGCGTACAGGTCCGGGAAGTCACAGATCCCGTAGAAGATGGGATGCCGGTCCCGCCGCTGCTCCCAGTCGCCCGTGGTCGGCCTCGGGCTGGGCGGCGCCGAGCGCAGGAAGAACGGCAGGGACCCGGCCGTCGGATAGCTCCGGGTGATCCGTGGGTCGAGCGCCGGGTACACGGTGGTCGCCCAGCCTCCTCCGGAAAACCCGATCATCTGGAGCGACGGCGGCTCGTACACCCGCCGCACATGGTTCACGGCCACCGCGAGCGGCTCCAGGAAGAAGCGCAGGGTGGAGAAGTCCCCGCTCTCCCAGGGCCCCAGATCGTTGTGCGACTCCACGACGACCGGTGTGCCGGGGTCGGCGGGATCCCTCAGCTCCTTGGGGTTCCAGTGGTAGAGCGGCATGGCGAACAGCAGAACACCGTACCCGGCGTCCAGCAGCGCCTGGGCGGTGCGCCGCATGGTGTCGGGCAACTCACCGTGGCCGTTGTGGTAGAGCGCGAAGCGGCCGTGTGCCGTACGGCGCGGCAGCAGCAGGAACACGACGGAGGACAGTCCGTACGGCAGACGTACGGTGAGCCGGTCGATCCGGCGGACGCCGGTGAACTCCGGCAGCTCCGGGGCCGTGACCCGGCGCTCCACCTCGGGCAGCGCGTCGGGCAGCCGCCCGTCGGCGGACTTCCACACCTCGGCGACGAGGGCGGTCCGCAGGCGCGCGATGTCCTCCGGCGTGTGCACCGTCATCAGCGCCTCGGTGTCGACGCCGACGGCGTCCTGCGGCAGCGACTTGTACGCCAGGCTGTGGGCGGCCGCCACCTCCTGGTTGACGGGCGCCACCGGGCGCGGCCGGTCCCGGCCTCCGCGTGGCGCGTCTCCCGCGTCCCCCGCGTCCCCCGCGTCCGCCGCGTCCGCCGCGTCGGCCGCGAACGCCGCACTCGGGGTGCCGAACGCGGCCAGCGAGCCGGCTGCCCCCAGGACACCTCCCAGGACATTCCTCCGGCGCATGGGCAACATGCCGGTCCCTCACCTTCCCTCTCGTCGATCGCTCGCGCCACGCGGGTCCCAGCCGTCCAGCAGCGCAGCAGGATCCCGCCACCGTTCGGCCTCCGCCGCGGTGAGCTGACGGGAGCAGGCCAGCCGCCCGGCGGTGTCGACGGGCCGGCCCGCCAGGTCCTCGCTGCCGTACTCCTGGAACCTCAGCTTCTGGCCCGACGAGCAGTCGAACCCGGTCAGCCCCCAGCCCACGGGCGCCACATGGGAGTCCATCCGGGTGTCGATGAACACCGCCTGGCTGGCGGGAAAGCGGCTGTCGATGCGGCTCAGCAGCACACTCCCGTCGGGCACCCCGGCGGCGCGGGTCAGCCGGGTGTTCACGAACACGTTGCCGGGGCCGTCCTCGCCGTTGCGGACCTGGCTGAGGTAGCCCAGGTCCAGCGCCTTGAGCTCGGAGTCCTGGATGAAGACCCCTCCGGTCCCCCAGACGAAGTCGACATCGCCCTCGACATAGCTGTCGGTCACGAAGGCCCGCCCCTGGAGGCGCAGACTGTCCTGGTAGCTGAGGACACGGACCCGGTCGAGCACGATCCGGTCGCCGTTGCCCCGGAACGCCTCGGCCTGGGAGCCGCCCTCCGGGGTGAGGTTGTGGACGGTGGCGTCCTGGAGCCGGAAGTCGTCCGCGTCCACTCCGAAGGCCGCGCGCCAGCAGTTGTGGCGGTCGGGATGCGGAAGCACCCGGCGCGGGCAGTAGCTCTGCTCGGGCGGCACATCGGCCATCGCCGCGTCGCCGTTGAGGACGCTGTTGTTCGGGTAGCCGATGACGGTGCGGCGCGCCCCCGCCCCGCGCACGGTCAGATGTGGCCGGGACTGGGCGACGTACACGATCTCCCGGTAGAACCCCGGGGCCACGTCGATCCGCACCGGGCGGGTGTTGCCCTCCGGGACGAAGTCGACCGCGCCCTGCACCGTGCAGAAGTCCCCGCCGCCCCGCCCGTTCACGGTCAGCCGGGAGGTGCCGGGCGCCGGGTCGCGCCGGGTGCGGAAGCGCCAGGTGCCGGGGGACTCGATGCCCGGGTGGCCCTCGAAGAAGCCGGGATCCACCGTCACGTAGTACTCCTGGCCGGGGGCCAGTCGCCGGTGCGGGTGGACGGTGGCCGTACGGCCGTCCACCATCACCGGTTCATAGGTCCAGCGGTGCACCTCGCCGTAGTCGGACCGCGCGCCGCCGATGGAGCGCTGGTACGTCGCCGGATCGGCGAGATCGACGACATCGGCGAGGACACCGTCCGCCCGGTATACGCTCAGCCGTCCTTCGGTGCCCAGCCGTACGGCGGTCCCGAAGGTGAACCGGAGCGAGGTGTCCGAGCACACGGCTCGGCCCAGCCCCCGCGGTTCCAGCGCGACCGCGGGGCGCCCGTCCGCCGGGGCGCGAGCACCGGCGGACGGGACGGCGACGGACGGGGCGGCGGCCAGTGACAGCAGCACGGCCACGAGCGCCGCAAGGCGTTTCCGCCGGCGGAGCGACCGGAAACGGACCCGGGATACGAACCGACGGAACGCTCTCATGGACCCTGCCCCCTCCGGCATACCTGTGGCATACCAGGCATGGAAGCACACCACCCACGCGCTGAAAACCCCGGAGACAGAGGGAAGTTGTCTGCGGCTGACGTTACGACGATCGATCAGCCGACGGGCCGACCCCGACGTTCGGCCCGGCCTCGATGCCCAGCCGCAGCTCCGCGATGTCCACCGCCCGCCGCTCCGCGAGCGAGACATTGCCCGCGATGCCCACCGCGACGGACCGCAGCCCGTCGGCGTACCCCGCCTGATGACGGAGCGGATCCGCACCGTCCGGGCCGACGAAGATCTCCCGGAGCATCCGGATGTCACCGCCGCCGTGGGCCCCCTCGCCTCGCGGAATCGTCACCTCGCGGGCGTCCTCCCAGTGGCGCTGCACCACCAGCCGCTCACCGGGCGGGCGCACCGCGACGGCGCCCCCGCCACGCTCGTCGACCGCGCTGGGGTCCACCGCGCCCGACACCGGGCGGACCGCGCCCCGCTCGACGACGGACAGCTCGGCCCTGCCCTCCGTGCCGTTGACGCAGACGCGGTAGCCCTCCCACGGAGCGTGGGCGTTGAGGGAGTAGGAGAGGGTGGGGCCACCCGCGTAGTGGACGACGGCGCACAGATTGTCCTCGATGGAGATGCCCTCGTCGAAGACGTCGCGGTCGCGCAGATAGCCGTCGCGGTGCTCCTGGTCGAGGTACAGCGACTTCAGCGCCGGGTCGCCGCGCAGGTCCAGGCACCAGGGATCGCCTGCGGCCGCCTCGGCGCTGCCGCGCGCGGGCCGGGGGCCGAGGCCCCGGTCACGGGCGTTGTCGGCGCCGTAGAAGAACAGCCCGCCGCCGGCGTACACCCGGACCGGGGTGTCGCCGAGCCACCAGTTGACGAGGTCGAAGTGGTGGGAGGCCTTGTGTACCAGCAGCCCTCCGGAGCGGTCCTTCTCGCGGTGCCAGCGCCGGAAGTAGTCGGCGCCGTGCCGGGTGTCGAGCACCCACTCGAAGTGGGCCGAGGTGGGCGTGCCGATGGCGCCCGAGTGCACCAGCCGCTTGAGCGCGCTGTTACGGGGCGAGTAGCGGTAGTTGTGGGTCACGGTCACGCGGCGGCCGGTGCGCTCGGCGGCGCGCGCGATGGCCCGGGCCCCGTCCGCGTCGATGGCCAGCGGCTTTTCGACGATGACGTCGGCGCCTGCCTCCAGAGCGCCGACCACGATGTCGGCGTGGGTGTGATCGGGCGAGGTGACCACGATGCGCTCCACGCCCTCCTCGCCGATCAGCCGGGCCAGGTCGTCGGGGTGGTACCGGGCCGGGTCACCGCCCCCGGCGGCGGCGACGCGGTCCCCGTAGTGCCGCATCCGCCCTTCGTTGGTGTCGCAGAGCGCGACAAGCTCGGCGACGTCCCGGTGCGGGCCGGTGATGGCGTCGGTGTAGAGGCGGGCCCGCATCCCCGTGCCGACCAGGCCGTATCGTCGCTTCTTCATCCTGCCTCCCTCAGTTGCCCTGCCTGTGTGGTCCGTGCTGTGTCCGTGGGGTACGGGCTGCCCCCGATCAGTACCTCGCGTACGGTGACACCGGTCGCGTTCTCCATCACCGGATCCTTCGCGGCCCGCGCGAAGGACAGCTTCTCCAGGCGCACCGTCTCCACCGGGGCCGCGGGGACGGCGCGGATCCGGAAGGGGATTTCGCAGGGGCCGCCGACGGACCAGTTGCGCGCCGTCAGCCGCGACACCTCCGGGTAACGATCGCCGCCGGTTCCCCCCATGTACTGGAAGGTGACCTCGAAGGGCACATAGGTCCACGCGGGGCAGGCCACATCGGCGATGTGCACGTCTCTGATGTAGCCGCCGCGCGTCGAGGTCGATTTGACGGAGAGGATCCAGGCGACACTGGCCTCGTCGAGCGAGCTGTCGTACGGGATCCACAGCCGGCGGGCGACCACGTTCTCCACTCCCCCGCTCATCTCGCTGCCGACGGCCACCGCACCACCGCCGCCGAGATAGCGGCAGTCCTCGATCAGGACGTTCCTCGACGGGACACCGACGCGCCAACCGTCCTGGTCCCGGCCGGATTTGATGGCCACGCAGTCGTCGTGGGTGGCGAAGGTGACCCGCCTGATGACCACGTTCTCGCAGGAGTCGGGGTCGCAGCCGTCGCCGTTGGGCCCCACGCTCTCCACGACGACGTCCCGCACGGTCACCTCGCGGCACAGCACGGGGTGGATGTTCCACATCGGCGAGCGGCGCAGCGTGACGCCTTCGATGAGGACGTTCCGGCAGGAGCGTGGCTGGATGAAGCTGGGCCGGAGGTAGTGGCCGGCGCCGAAGACCCGCTCCTCGACCGGGACTCCTTCCACGCCCATGCGCTCCAGGGCCGCCCAGTCCGCCCGCTGGTTGGGCATCCCCGGCTGCCATCCGTACTGCCCGGAGCCCACCCAGAACCACCAGTGCCCGTTGTCGCCCTGTGCGTCGAGGACGCCCCGGCCCGTCACCGCGATGTCATGCTGCCCGTCGGCGTAGATCAGGGGCGAGTAGTTGAAGAGTTCGACGCCCTGCCATCGGGTGCGGACCACGGGCAGATAGGCGGCCGGGTCGGTGCTGAAGAGCAGGGTCGCGCCCCGGGCGACATGCAGGTCGACGCCGCTGAGCAGATGGATGGCCCCGGTGGCCCACCGCCCCTCGGGCACCAGGACATGGCCGCCGCCGGCCGCATGGCAGTCCTTGATCGCCCGGTCGATGGCCCCGGTGCAGTCGGTCACCCCGTCGCCGACGGCTCCGTGTGCGGTGATCGGAAACCATGCGTCGGGGAAGGTCGGTACGGTGACGCTCTCGCTGATCCTCCTTGCGCGCTCGGCCGCCTCCCGGTCGCCCGGGGCGGGTTGCCGGTCGGGCGCGCCCTGTCCCTCCGTACGGTCGGCGGCCTGGCTCGGTGTACTGCTCAGCAGTGGTATCCCGCAGGTCAGCAGGGCTCCGAGCCCGAGCAGTCGACGTCTGGCCAGGTCTTCCATGGTGACCTCCCAGGTTTTCGGCAACGCTCAGGTGGTGGCGGGCCGGATGTCGTAGGTGGCGCCGCGGCGGGTGGCGAAGACGATGACGCCCTCCTCGGGACGGTCGACGCGCACCGCCCTTCCCCCTGAGGTGACGGTCACGGACGAGGGTGTGCGCAGCCGGAGTTCATGGCCGCCGGTGGACCGGATTTCGGCTTGGTGCAGGGCCTGATCGCGCCATGCGAGGTCGACCGTGAACCCGCCACGGGCCAGCAGCCCCCGCACCTCGCCGTCGGGCCAGGCCGCGGGAAGGGCGGGCAGCAGCGCGACCTCTCCGGAGTGGCTCTGGAGCAGCATCTCGGTGATGCCCGAGGTCCCGCCGAAGTTGCCGTCGATCTGGAACGGCGGGTGCAGATCGAACATGTTGGGCGCGGTACGGGCCGGGACCAGCAGGTTGGTCAGCCGCTTGTACGCCTCGGGGGCGTCGAGCAGCCGCGCCCAGAAGTTGATCTTCCAGGCGAGGGACCAGCCCGCACCGGCCTCACCGCGCAGTTCGAGCGTGCGCCGGGCCGCCGCGGCGAGCTGCGGACTGGTCCGCGGATTGATCTCCTCACCGGGGAAGAGACCCCACAGATGCGAGATGTGCCGGCTGCGCGAGAGGGCGGCGTCCCCCTCGTAGTCCTCCAGCCACTCCTGGATCTGGCCGAGGTAGCCGACTTGGGTCGGGGCGAGCCGCCCGCGGGCGGCGACGGCGGCGCGGCGCGTCTTCGGGTCCTCGCCCAGCACCTGGGACGCGCCCTCGAACGCGGTGAAGAGCTGCCGCAGGATCTGCATGTCCATGGTCGGCCCGGCGCACATGCTGACGTTCTCGCCGTCGACCTCGTGGTGGCCCACCTCGGGCGAGTGCGAGGGGTTGGTCACCAGATATCCGGTCCCGGGGTCTTCCTGGAGCGTGTCGAGGAAGAACTCGACGGCACCTCTCATCAGCGGGTAGTGCCGTCGCAGCGCGTGTCTGTCGCCGGTGTAGAGGTAGCGCTCCCAGATGATGCCCGCCAGCCAGGCGCCACCCGTGGGCCACACACCGTAGAAGGCGAAGTCGACCGGCGCGGTGCCGCGCCAGCCGTCGGTGTTGTGGTGCGCCACCCACCCTCCGGCGCCGTACATCTCGCGTGCCGTGCGCGCCCCGGTCTCGGACAGGTCCTGGATCAGGTCGAAGAGCGGATCCCAGCACTCCACGAGGTTGGTCGGCCCGGCGGGCCAGTAGTTCATCTCGCAGTTGATGTTGAGCGTGTACTTGGACTCCCAGGCCGGAGTGAGGCCGTCGTTCCAGATGCCCTGGAGATTCGCGGCGTGCCCCGGGGTTCGCGAGCTGGAGATCAGCAGATAGCGGCCGTACTGGAAGTACAGGGCGGCCAGCTGCGGATCGGTGTCCAGCTGCCGCCGGGCGATGCGTTCGTCGGTCGGCAGCGACGCGGCCTCGGATGTGCCGAGGTCGAGGTCGACCCGGCGGAAGAGCGCCCCGTAGTCCTTGGTGTGCGCCTCGCGCAGCACGCGGTACGGCCGGGCCGAGGCGTGCTGGAGATGGCGTCCGGCGGCGGTGCCGGGGTCGCCGTCCACGTCGTGGTAGCGGCGGTAACTCGTGCCCATGGAGATCAGGAGGGTGACGGCGTCGGCGCTGTCGACGATCAGCCGGCCCCCGTCGGTACGCACCGTTCCGCCGTCGGCCTCGGCCCGGGCCAGGGCCTGGAAGCGCACCTCGCCCGGACGTCCCTGCCAGGCGGTGCTGATGCCGTCGAGCCGGATCGTGGCGCCGCCCGCAGATCCCGTGGTGCTGTCCTGCGGGCTGGAGAACTCCGCCTCGAACGAGACCGAGCCGCGCCGGTCGGCGCTCAGTCGCACCACGATGACCTGGTCGGGCAGGCCGGCGAACACCTCACGGGTGTGCCGCACCCCGTCGCTGACGTAGGTCACCGAGGTGATCGCCGTGGTGAGGTCCAGCTCCCGGCGGTAGTCCGTGTACTCCCCCGCGCCCGGAAACTCCAGCCGCAGGTCGCCCACCGGCTGATAGGGCGCCTGCTCGCTCGGGACGCCCATGAACGAGGAGTCCGCCAGCCGCTGCGCCGCGCCCCACTCGTCGGCGAAGACCAGCCGTCTGATCTCCGGCAGGGCCTCCAGCGCGCCCGGCGGGTCGTAGTCGTGCGGGCCGCCGCCCCACACGCTGTCCTCGTTCAGCTGGAGGCGCTCGACGGCGACACCGCCGAACACCATGGCGCCCAGTCGGCCGCAGCCCACCGGCAGCGCCTCCAGCCACTCCTGGGCCGGTCCGCGGTACCACAGCCGCCATGGCTCCGGCCGCGCCCGGTCACGCCGGTCGGCGGCGGCCGCCTCGCCGGGGGCCACCGTCCCGGCGGCCACCGCGCCGACGGCGACACCGGCGCCGGTCCGCAGAACACCGCGGCGGGTGTAGTCGTTCGTCTGTCGTGAGTTCGTCTGCGGTGAGTTCGCCTGTTGTGCGTTCGCCTGTTGTGCGTTCGTCTGCCGTGCGAAGGACATGAGTTGCACTCCCTGGGGGTGATGGGACACCTGGGGTACAGCACCCAGGCGCGGCGCAACCCGCCATCGTTCACCCGGGCGCCTGACGCTTCAGACGATTCATCAGACGATCGCACGGATGACTCACTCGGGAACAGACATCGACACCGCTTCGACCATGCGACGCCCGGCGCCACCTGAGTCACACAGGTGACGCCGGGCGTTCCCCCCTCCGGCGCGGCGGAGCCGCATCAGGGCCCTTCGGACACCCCCTGGGCCGTCCCCACCAGGACCTCCGCCGCGGCCACCCCGGACGCTGCGGTCGCCCCGTGGGTGGAGATGTGCACCGCGCCGGGGGCGGTGGCGCCCGGGAGGCCCATCTCCACGACGATCGCGTCCGGGCGCGCCGTGACGAGGTCGGCCAGGGCGCCGCCCATCCACGAGTGGCGGGAGGCGTCCCTGACCACGACGACCAGGGGCCGTCCGGTGGCGGGGGTCAGCGCGGACGCCTCCAGGGTGGCGGCCGGCGTCCGCAGCTGCTGCGGGTGTATCCGGACGGAGGTGGTGCCGGGGAGCCGCTCGCTCAGCGGGGCGGCGACGCCCCACGGGGTCTCCTTGCCGATGGCCAGGTTGGTGGCGGGCACCAGCTCCACCACATGCGGGGGCGCGGCCAGGGGCAGCGAGTCCCGTACGGAGCCGGTCATGCGGAGGGCCCGGCGGGCGGCGACGAAGCCGATGCCGCCACCGGCCGTGCCGGCCGGGGCGGCCCGGCCCAGCTCCGTCGACCACTCGGCGAACGCCCGGACACGGTGCGCCGCCTCCGCGAGCCGCTCCTCGGTGAGGCCTCCGGCGGCCACGGCCTCGACGAGGGCACCGGCGAGCAGTTGGGCGGTGGCCTCCTCTGCGTTCTCCCCGCCGACGCAGATGGCGTCGGCCCCGGCGGCGACGGCGCGCACCGCGGCCCCGTCGATCCCGTAGCGGTCGGCGACGGCCCCCATTTCGATGGCGTCGGTGACGATCATTCCGTCGAAGCCGAGCTCCTGGCGCAGCAGGCCGTCGAGGATGCGGCGGCTGAGGGTGGCGGGCAGCCGGGGGTCGTACGCGGGCACCAGGAGGTGGCCGCTCATGACCGCGCGGACCCCCGCGTCCAGGGCGGCGCGGAACGGCGGCAGGGCCTGTGCGGCGATCCGGTCGAGGTCGGCGTCGTAACTGGGCAGCCCGTGGTGGGAGTCGACGGCGACGTCCCCGTGGCCGGGGAAGTGTTTGGCGCAGGCGGCGACCCCGGCCGACTGGAGTCCCTTGATCCACGCTGCGGCGTGCCGGGACACCGCTTTGGCGTCGGCCCCGAAGGACCTGACCCCGATGATGGGGTTGTCCGGGTTGGAGTTGACGTCCACGGTCGGCGCGTAGTTGAGGCTGATGCCCGCGGCGCGCAGCTGGCGGCCGAGGTCGGCGGCGACGGACTCGGTGAGCTCGGTGTCGTCCACCGCCCCGAGGGCGAGGTTGCCAGGGCGGGTGGAGCCGGTGGCGGACTCGATCCGGGTGACGTCCCCGGCCTCCTCGTCGATCGCGACGATCAGTGCCGGGTTCTCGGCGCGCAGTTGCCCGGTCAGCCGGGCGAGCTGGTCGGGGGATTCGATGTTGCGCGAGAAGAGCACGACGGAGGCCAGGCCCTCGCCGATCTCCCGCAGGATCCACTCCGGCGCCTCGGTGCCCACGAACCCCGGCTGAAGGACGGAGAGCGCGAGCCTTCGCAGGTCCCTGCCGGGCTTGCTGGAGGACATCGACCACGCCTTTCGGATAGCTCGGGTAGCGCCGACACACCGATGACATCGGCGATCTCTGGTCCAGACCAACGGATACTCGCCCAGTCGAATCAGCAGTGTCAAGGAGGGGGGCCACCGGAGCTTCGGCCAACAGGACTAGGGAAATCAGATGTTGACAACGTATTTGGTCTAGTCCATTTTTGTGGAGCCGTCAGTACACCACGGAGCGGAGCCGACACTACGCTCCGGCGCCTGACGGCAGGGCCCGGGAGCTACCGAGAGTTTTCAGTTGTGGAGCACTGCATGCCAAAGCCCGATCATTACCTGCACCGGTCCCCCTCGGACGTCCCGTACTTCAGCTCGGACGGCGAGACGTACCTGGCACAGACCCAGCTGCGGAACCTCACCAAGACCCGGCAGCTGAGAGTGTTGTCCGAGGAGGACTTCGCCTTCTGGCAGAACTACGGCTACGTCGTGGTGAAGCAGGCCATCCCGGCCTCGGCGGCGCGCGAACTGCTCGACTTCACCTGGGACTTCCAGGCGCTCGACCCCGGCCGCCCGGACACCTGGTACCAGGACCGCGAGTACCGGTCCGACCTGGACCGGGAGCTGCACATCTACGGGTTCGTCGAGGCGTACCACCACCAGCTCATCTGGGACAGCCGCCAGACGCGCCGGGTCTACGACGCGTTCGTGGACGTGTGGGACTGCGAGGAGCTCTGGGTCACCCTGGACCGGCTCAACCTGAACCCGCCCAACGTCGGGAACCGCGACCGGGCCCTGATCGCCCCCACGGAGAAGGGGTTCGACATCGAACTCCACTGGGACGTCGACACGACGCTCAGTGTGCTGCCGCAGCGGGTCCAGGGCATCATCGCCCTTCATGACACCGAGCCGGAGCTGGGCGGCTTCCAGTGCTGCCCCGAGCTGTTCCACCGGTTCGACCAGTGGCGGGTGCTCCAGCCGGACGACCGCGATCCGGTCCGGCCGAGGATCGACCGGGGCGAAATGCCCGTCGTACGACCGGAACTCGAGGCCGGGGACCTGCTCATCTGGAACGGCCTGCTGGCCCACGGAGTGGCGCCCAACACCTCGGAGAACGGTGTGCGGGCGGTCCAGTACCTCTCGATGATGCCCGCCCTCGAATCGCACCACGAGCTGCGGCGTTCCCGGATCGACTCGTGGCGCCACCTCACCACTCCGACCTGGAACGCCACCCTTCTCGGCGACGCCGACAAGCCCGAGGCCCTCAGATACGGCACCGCCACGCTGAACGACCTGGGCGCCAGGCTGCTCGGCAGCACTTCGTGGGACGGGACGGAATTCGACCGGAGCGGCGGAGAAGCGGCGTGCGACGCATCTGTCTGACACTTCCCACCAACCGGACGTGCCCCGCGATGGTCACCGCCATCGGCGAGGAGGCCGCCTACGCCGCCGGGCACTTTGACGTCGAGGTGCACCTGCTGATCCTGGACTCCTCCGACGCGTTCGCGGAACACGCGCGAGCCCTGGGCGCCGCGCGCGAGGTGCCGCGCGTCGTCGTGCACCACCTCGGCGAGGCGGAGCAGCGCGACTTCCTGCGCCGGGTGATCCACCGGACCGACCCCACCAAGCCCGAGCTGCTGCTCGACCTGATGCTTCCGGCCGGGCTCTCCTACGGTGCCTGCACCAACCGCGCGTTTCTGATCGCCGTGGCGCTCGGGTGCGAGTCCGTCCACCGCAGGGACTCCGACAGCCGCTACCAGGTGCTGCGCGGCGAGACCGCCTTCCCCGTCCACCATGAGCTGATGTCGCTCGGCAGGCGTGCGGCCGACGCGGCGCACGACGTCGGTGAGACGGCGCTCGCTCCGAAGGACACCCACAAGCGGGTGGCGATGGTGGGCGCCTCCTTCGTGGGCGAGCCGTCCGTGGACATCGACGAGATCCGCCGGCTCGACCCGGACGTCTACTACGACGTGGTCAGCCTGTGGGCGCCCGGCGACTGGTCGGAGGAGCAGAAGCGGGCACTGGTCGACGAGTCCTTCCAAGGGCCCGGGACCGGCGCGTTCACCGGCGACCGGACCACCCTGGCCGTCGTCGACCCCATGCGGGTGGACATGTGCAACATCGGCTTCCACCAGGTGCACGAGCGGGTGCCGCTGCCGCCCGCCACCGACACCATCGGCAGCGACTACTTCCTCATCCACCTGGTCGAGGCCGCCGCGCTGCCCGGTGTGCTGCACAACCGCCACATCGAGAACTTCCACACCGGGGAGCGCCGCACCGACCCGGGGTTCATGGCCTACCAGTTACGGTTCGCCAAGTTCTTCCTGTCGATGCTCTACTTCAACTTCCTCTACGCCGAGATGGCCGAGGCCGGTGACTCGCTCCTCGACGCCCGGGGTCAGGTGCGGGCTTCCGTGATCGCCGAGCTGGCCAGGAGGAGCACCCTGCTCGACCGGGCGGAGAACGTCCGGCGCCTCGACACCATCGAGGCCGCCTACCGGAAGCTGGGCGGCCGATACGAGACGTTCGCCGCCCTCCTGGCGTCGCGCCGCGAGCACCTCCTCGACGAGGCGCAGAGCGACATCGCCGACTTCGCCCTGCTGGTCGAGGCGTGGGGCTCGCTGGTGCGGGCGGCCCGCGACACCGCCCTGGCGCCGGCGCTGGAAGGCCCGGGTCGACGGCCACGATGACGCACCAGGACATACCCCTGTCGGCCGCTCTCGCGGCCACCGCCGAGGACAGGCTCTTCTTCGACCTCGCGGGGATCGAGGAGCGCTACGCCTCCCTGCTCCGGGAGCTGCCCGGAGTCACCGTCCGCTTCGCCATGAAGGCGTGCCCGGTCGACGAGGTGCTGGCCCGTCTGGCCGAGGCGGGCGCCGGGGTCGACGCGGCGAGCATCCCGGAGATGGAACAGGCGGTGCGCGCGGGTGTGCCGATCGGCGGAATCCACTACGGCAACACGGTGAAGTCCGACCGGAACATCGCCGACGCCCACCGCCTCGGCATCAGGGACTTCGCAACCGACAGCCTGGGGGACGTGGCGGCGATCGCCGAACACGCCCCCGGCGCCCGGGTGTTCTGCCGACTGGCCATCGACACGCGGGGAGCGCTCTGGGGGCTGAGCGACAAGTACGGTTGCTCGACGGCCGACGCGGTGACCGTCCTGGAAACGGCGCGGGAGCTGGGCCTGACCCCCTCGGGCCTCTCCGTGCACGTCGGCTCTCAGCAGATGACGGTCGAGGCCTGGCACGGCGCCTTCGAACGCCTCGCGGAGGTCCTGACGGCCCTCGACGGCCGCGGGATCGCCCTGGACCACGTCAACCTCGGCGGTGGCCTGCCCGTCCCGGGGTGTCTCGACCGACACGGCAGACCGCTCGATCCCCCGATCGACAAGCTGTTCGCCGCGATCCGGGACGGGATGGCGTACCTCGGCGGCGTCGGCGGACACCGTCTCGGCTTCGTCGTGGAGCCGGGCCGCTACCTCGTCGCCGGCCAAGGCGCCATCCGGGCCCATGTGTCCCGGCTCTCCGCGCGCCGGGGCCGCGACGGCCGGCGCCAGTACTGGCTGTATCTGAGCTGCGGAAAGTTCAACGGCCTGTACGAGATGGACGAGTTGCAGTACCCGCTCGTCTTCCCCACCCACGGCGGGCCCGGTGTCCGGCGTGTGCCCGCCGTCGTGGCCGGGCCCACCTGCGACAGCGACGACGCCTACTCCCCCGAGCACGGCCTGGTCCAGGTGCCGGAGGCGCTGGCGTCGGGCGACCCGGTCTGGGTGCTGTCCTGTGGCGCGTACGCCACCAGCTATATGACCCAGGGCTTCAACGGCTTCGGCCCGCTGCCGTACACCTGCGTCGACGGCGGCGGCGCGGGCGGGGCCGGGAAGGCGCGTGGCGGATGAACGACGAGGTGCGCATACGCCGCATCTGCGAGCGCGACTGGGACGGGATCGCGGCGCTGGAGTCCCGCGCCTACACCGGCCTCGGCCTGTCCGAGGGACGGGTGGCGCTCCAGTCCCGGGCGCGCGTGTCGCCGGGCACCTGCCGCGCGCTGGAGGTGGGCCCCAGGCTCGTGGGCTATGTGCTGGCGCTGCCCTATCCGATGTACCGGTACCCGGACCTGGCGCGGCCTGAGCAGGTCGCGTTCCCGTCCAGCAATCTGCATCTGCACGACCTGGTCATCGCGGAGAGCTTCCGGCGCAGGGGGCTGGGGCGGCTTCTCCTGCGCCACCTCACCACGTCGGCCAGAGCACGCGGATACGAGCGGATCTCGCTGGTCGCCGTCGGGGGCAGCGCGACGTACTGGTCGGCGCGCGGCTTCACCGCCCACCAGGAGGTCGTACGCCCGGACGGCTATGGCCCGGACGTCGTCTACATGTCGAGAGCGGTGCCGTCCCGCGGGGCGGGAACACCGGAGCCGGAGCCGGCCGGGGTGTCGCCGTGCGGCTCGTCATCGCGGGAGGAACTGGGTTGAAGCACATGCCGCGGATACGGGATCCCTTCTACCGGAGCCAACTGGCGATCGCCGCGCTGTTCTGCTCCCTCGGTTTCCAGTACGCCACCTGGGCCTCGCGCATCCCCGCCATCAAGGCCGATCTCGGCCTGACGGCGGCCGAGGTGGGCTTCCTCCTGATGGCCGCGGGGATCGGCGCGAGCGTGTCGTTCCCGCTGGTGTCGGTGTTGATGAGACGCCTCGGCTCACAGCGTCTCGCGCTGCTGTCGGCCCTGGGACTGACCCTGCTGCTCATCGCCCTGGCCGCGGCACCGGACTACCCCGTCGCCCTGGCGGTCGTGTGCTGCGACGGAGTGCTCGTGGGGTGTCTGAACGTCGCCATGAACGCGCAGGGAGCCGCGCTCGAACTCCGGCACAAGCGCAACGCCATGGCCAAACTGCACGCGACGTTCAGCGGCGGCTCGCTCCTCGCCGCCCTCCTCGCCTCCTGCGTGAACACGGTGACCTCGTCGGTCGCCGTGCACTTCGGCATGGCCGCCGTCGTCCTGCTCCTCCTGCTCGTCTGCGCGCGCACCGGGCTCCTGGGAGAGGACGAGGCCGCCGAGGAGAAGCGGAGCGAGAAGAAGAACCGTGGCGGAAGGTCCCTGCCGACCCGCATGACGCTGTGGATGTGCTGCGCCATGGTCTTCGGCACCGTCACCGAGGGCGCCATCAACGACTGGTCCGCCCTCTATATGACGGACGTCGTCAAGGCCTCGGCGGAGCTGGCGCCCCTGGGGATCGCCGTCGTCTCGGGCATGATGGTGCTGGCCCGGCTCTTCGCCGACGGGTGGCGCGGCCGCTGGGGCGACGGGCGCGTCGTCATCGTCGGAAGCGCCGTGGCCGGGGCGGGGCTGGCCCTGGCCCTGCTGAGCGGCGGTGTGGTGCCTGCCCTGATCGGGTTCTCCTGCGTGGGCCTCGGCATCGCGGCCGTGACCCCCTGCGTCTATGTCGCCGCGGCGAAGCAGGGTCCGGAGGCACTGGCCCTGGTCGCCGCCATGGGAACGACGGGCCTGCTGGCCGGTCCCCCGGTCATCGGCTTCGTGGCGAACTCCAGCGGTCTGGTGTGGGGCCTGGGCGTCGTGGCCGCGTCGGCGGTCGTGGTGTCCCTGTGCGCCACGCGGATCCGGTGGACGCCCGCCAATGCCTGACCCGTGGGCGGACATGCGGCCCAACAGCCTCAGCGGTACGGCATCTCCTGGCCGTTGACGAAGACCCGCCGGAAGGTCAGTTCGTCGGTGCAGACGACGCTGTCGGGGTTGCGGACGCCGGTGAACGTGGAGCGGGAGAGGTGGACCCCGCGCAGGTGGTCGGTCTCCAGGCCGACCAGTTGCAGCACGGCGCGGGCGCCGTCGATCTCCATCCGGTCCATGTGGATGTTCCGGACGGACACCGGCAGTGTCCCGCCCTCGCCACCGTTGTAGTTCATGGTCACGAACGCGATGTCGCGCTCCAGGCCCCGCCCGGTGAAATTCCGGATGTGCACGCCGTCGATACAGCCGCCGCGTTTCTTGCTCGCCTTGACGTACAGGGCGTGCTTGACGGGGTAGCGCCCAGGGAAGTCCGGCGGGTTGATCTCGCAGTTCTCGGCGAAGACGTCACGCACCCCGCCGGACATCTCGCTGCCGACCGTCATCCCGCCCCAGCGGCCGGAGAACAGGCAGTCGCGCACCACGATGTTTCTGCTCGGCACGGCGACGCGGTGACCGTCCTCGTCCCGGCCGGACTTGACGGCCACGCAGTCGTCGTTGGTGTTGAACCGGCAGCCGGTGATGAGCACGTCGGAGCAGCACTCCGGGTCGCAACCGTCGGTGTTGTAGAGCGTGCTGTCCACGGTGACATCGCGCACGGTGACGTTGGCCGACAGCACCGGGTGCACGGTCCACATCGGCGGGTCGACGATGGTAAGACCGCTGACCAGGACGTTGCGGCAGCGGTAGAACTGCACCAGCTGCGGCCGCAGGTGGTGTCCGTCGCCGAAGACGCGCTCGGCCACCGGCACTCCGGTCGAGCCCATCCTGCGCAGCAGGCTCTGGTCGGGGCCCTGCGGTCCGCTGTCGCGGTACCAGCTCTCCCAGGGCCCGAGCCGCGCCTGCCCGTCGAGCGTGCCGGGGCCGGTGACCGCGACGTCCCGCTCGCCGTACGCGTAGATGAAGGGCGAGTAGTTGTAGCACTCGGTGCCCTCCCAGCGGGTGAACACCACCGGCAGGAAGTCGCGCGGGTCGGGGCTGAAGGCGATGGTGGCGCCCGCGGTGACGTGCAGGTCCACGGCGCTGCGCAGGTGGATCGCGCCGGTGAGGTAGCGGCCTTCGGGGACGATCACATGGCCGCCGCCCGCGCGGTGGCAGGCGGCGATGGCGGCCCGGAACGCCTCGGTGTTCATGGTCCGTCCGTCGCCGACCGCGCCGTAGTCGGTGATCGTGAAGGTCCGGCGGGGGAAGTCGGGCGGCCTGATCCGGGCCAGGATCTTCGGCACCGGGCGCCACGCCCCGGTGTACGGGGCGGCCGCGTACGCGGGCCCCGCGGGCAGTTGGGGGAGCAGCGCGCCTGCCGCCAGCAGACCGCCGGTGCGCAGCGCGGAGCGGCGGGAAGGTCTCGGGTGCATGGCCTGAACACTCCTTGGCGTCGTCGAGGGCGGGTCGGAGGTCGCCACACGGGCTAGCCGAGGGAGATCCGGTCGAGCTCCGGGGCGGACTCGGTGTCGTTGGAGATTTCGATGGTGTTGGCGCCGGGATTCAGGGTGACGGGGAGGGAGGTGGTGCGCGGGGTGGTGTTTCCGATGTCGGTCACCGTCACCACGGTCGGCGGGCCGCCGTTGACGCTCACATGGAACGAGCGGGTGCCGTAGACCGTGTAGTCGAGGTAGAGGGTGCGCTCCCCGCCGTCGGGGACGACGACGTCGGGGAAGAGCACCGCCGCCTGCTCGCTGTCGCCGATGTTGCGCACCTTCTCGGCCCCAGAGCAGGGCCCGCAGCCGGTGATGCCCGTCGTCCCGTGTGAAACCGGGTCCACCGGCAAAACCGGATCTGTGCCTTCGGAGACTCCCGCATGGGAGTAGCAAACTACCGCATTCTGCGTAGCGTTGGCCAGCTCCGCAGGCCAGAGGCTGCGGAGCTACGCTCCCGTGTCGGCGCTCCAGCCACCCTCGGTGACATCGCGCTCCCAGTCGGCGCAGTCGAGGTGGCGGGGGTGGGTGAACATGCCCCAGTGCAGGAAGAGTCCGGCGGTGGACTGGCGCAGCCACTCCTGTCGCGGGTGCTGGACCTCGGCCTCGGCCGCTGGGGCGGCGAGGAGGCCGAAGGTCAGGGCGAGTACGAGGGCCGCGCACAGAGCGCGCCACCGGGAGCGGGCGGCGCGGGTGGCTCGGATGGCAAGGAGGGCGCGGGCGGGGCGGAGCGGGATCCTCAACGTGGGCATGTCCTGTCCTCCGTGAACGTCACCGTGAGCGTTCACGGAGCACTGTCCGGCCCACCCGACCGCCGCGTCAATACGTGTGAAACGGCGGGATGTTACGCGGATACGATCCATTGACGCCCGTCGCCGTCGCGGTGATGACCGAGGCGTGAGCGGTCACGTGACCGTCTCCCGCGCGGTCAACGACAAACCGGAGATCGACCCGGCCACACGGCAGCGGGTGCTGCGGGTGGCCCAGGCCATGGGCTACCGGCCCAGCCGGTTCGCCCGCGGCATGGTGGGCCCGCGGATCACCACGCTGGGCCTGGTCATCGCGGATGTGCTCGATCCCTTCTTCCCCGAGGTGGTCTCGGGCGTGCTGGCGGCGGCCGACGAGCGCGGCTGGCAGGTCGCCGTCTACAGCACCGGGTCCGCCCTGGAACGCGAGGCCGCGGTGGCCCGGACCGTGGTGGACCATGTGGACGCGTGTGTCGCCTTTCTGCTCGACCCCGGCGCCATCGAGCTGATCCACCGCTCCGGCATGCCTTTTGTGCTGCGACAACGAACACCGGCCACCGGCGGTGAGCGGGGGGCGGATCGACTTCGCCGCCGGCATGCGGCAGGCGGTCGGCCACCTCGTGGAGCGCGGCCACCGTCGCATCGCGATGCTGGACGACCGCGGGCGCCCGGACGCGGGCGAACGCGGCACCCGGCACTCGCTGTTCCTCCGGGCCGCCGCGGAACTCGGGCTGCCCGCCGACGCGGGTTGGGTGTTCCCGGCGGTCAACTCCCTCGACGGCGGGGCGGCGGCCATGGACGATGTGTTGGACACCGGCTTCGGGGCGACGGCCGTGCTCGCGTACAACGACCTGATCGCCATCGGCGCCCTGCGCCGCGCCCGCGACCGCGGCGTGCGCGTCCCGGCGGACTGCGCCTTCGTGGGCTGCGAACGGGCTGACCCTCAGTCGGCTGGCGGACCCGCCGCTGACGACCCTGCTGGTCGACAAGGAACTCCTCGGCCGGTCCGCGGTGCAGCGGATCGCCGCGCAGATGACCGGAGTCGCGGCGCGCGAGACGGTGATCGTGCCACGCCTTGTGGTGCGCGCGTCTTCCTGACCTCTCCCCGCCGTGGCGCCGCGGATGCGTTGGGATTGTGATCGTTCTGGAGTTGGCCTGAACCGATCGGTTCGTTAGCCTCCCGGCATCCCCGCAGAAACGCCCCGCTCCGAGGAAGTCGACGCAGTGACGAACCCCCAGGACACCCAAACGCCTCCCCCGGGCTGCCCCGCCCACGCCGCACGGCTGTACGGGCCGGATTTCCGGCGGCAGCCGACCGAGACCTACCAGCGGATACGGCGCGACCACGGACAGGTCGCCCCCGTGCTGCTCGAAGGCGACATCACCGCCTGGTTCGTCCTCGGCTACCGCGAGATACGCCACGTGCTGTCCGACGTCGAGACCTTCGGCCGGGACCCGCGCCGCTGGAACGGCTGGGACAGCGTGCCGCCGGACTGGCCCCTCATGCCGTGGGTGGCGTACAGCCCGATGATGTCCTTCACCGAGGGCGAGGAGCACCACCTGCGCGCGACGGCCGTCAGCGATGTCCTCGCCACGATCGACCCCTTCATGCTGCGCGGGAGCTGCGAGAGGTTCGCCGACCAGCTGATCGACAAGTTCGCCACGATCGGCAAGGCGGACCTGGTGTTCGACTACATCCACTCGGTGCCCGCCCTCGCCATGGCCGAGGTGTTCGGCCTCTCCGACGACGAGGCCGGGCTGGCGGCCCTGGCGGAGGGGCTGACCAGTTCGTTCGTCTCCGGCGAGGACGCCATCGCCGGCCAGCAGCGGGCCGCCGCCCACGTGACGGAGCTGGTGAAGGCCAAGCGCGAGGCGCCGGGCCCCGACCTCACCTCGCGGTTCATCCTGAGCACCCCGGACCTCACCGAGGAGCAGCATGTCGCGGACGTGATGTTGCTGATGGCGGCGGCGCTGCCGACCACCGCGTACTGGATCGGCAACACCCTCCGGCTGATGCTCACCGACGCGCGCTTCGCCGCGTCCCTGACGGGCAACCGCCGCAGCACCGGCGAGGCCATGAACGAGGTGCTGTGGGCGGACTCCCCGGTCCAGAACCTCATCGGGCGGTACGCCACCCGCGACACCGCCCTCGGTGGCCGGCTCATCCGCACCGGCGACCTCGTCGTCCTCGGCCTGGCCGCGGCCAACGCCGACCCGCTGCTGTGGCCCGCCGCCCCCGTCGGCTACGGCGGGAACCACTCCCATGTCGCCTTCAGCGTCGGGGAGTACGGCTGCCCGGTGGGCGGCCCCGAGACGGCCAGGATCATCGCGGAGACGGCGATCGAGGTGCTGTTGGACCGCGTGCCGGACCTGACGCTTGCGGTCGCCCCCGACGAGCTGAGGTGGTCGGACCCCTTCTGGTACCGCTCCCTGGAGTCGCTGCCCGTCACCTTCACCCCCACCGCCGCCACCGGGGGCTAGTGGCACACTAGTCTGTATACAGACTGGTTGGTATCGACGAGGAGTTCCATGGCCCGGGCGACTGGCAAGAGCGAAGCGGTCTATGAGCGGCTGAAGAGCGACATCGAGTCGCTGCGGCTGCGGCCCGGGGCCAAGCTCGGCGAGGTCCAGCTGGGTGAGGAACTGGGGGCCTCGCGGACGCCCGTGCGGGAGGCCATCCGGCGGCTGGCCCGGGAGGGACTGGTGGACTTCGTGCCGGGCGAGGTGGCCCGGGTCGCCCCGATCTCTCTGGGCGGCGTCCGCGCCCTGTTCGAGTTCCGGATGCTGCTGGAGCCCCGGGCCGCCTTGTCGGTCGCGACGGCGGGCGCGGCCGACGAGCGCGCGCTGCTCCCCTTCCGTGAGCTGCTGGAGCGGCTGGAGGAGTTCGACGAGTCCTTCCGCGCGCGGGACGCGGCCGCGCAGGCGCGCTCGTACCAGGAGTTCTACGAGATCACCGAGGACTTCGACCAGTCGGTCATCGCGGCCTGCCGCAACCAGTACCTGGCCCGCACGATCCGCGACCTGCGCAGCGAGACCGTACGCCTGCGCCATCTCTCGCACAGCGGCCCGCGCCGCATGCTGACCTCGCTGGACGAGCACCGCGCGATGCTGAAGGCGATCACGCGGGGGGACGCCCAGGCGGCGGAGGCGGCGTGCCGGCACCACCTCGCGCAGACCCTCCAGGCGCTCATCGACAGCCTCACCGGCCAGGACCTGGCGCTCGGCACGGACGTTCAGCTGGACGTGGTGGGCTGACCCCACGCCCCGGCCCCACGCCCCCGGCCCCACGCCCCGGGCCCTACTCCCCCGGCCCCACTCGCCCGAGCCCGCGCTCTCCGGCCCTGTGGTTTCCTTGAGCCCAGTGATGTATACAGGAGTGGATACATACTCGGCTCTACGATCTACACGAGGGGCTGTCCAATGCCGCATACCGTCGGCGCCGCCGACCTGCTGGGGTTCGCCGCCGCCACCACCGAAGCCCATGGCGTCCCGCCCGCGGACGCCCGTCTGCTCGCGGACACCCTGGTGACCGCGGAGCTGTGGGGACACCCGTCGCACGGGATGCTGCGCCTGCCCTGGTACCTCAGGCGTATCGAGAGCGGGGCGACGGCCGCCGTGGCCGCCCCCGAGATCGTGAGCGACAACGGCGCCGTCCTCGTCGTCGACGGCCACGACGGCCTCGGGCAGGTGATCACCGACCGTGCGGTGGGCTGGGGCGTCGAGCGGGCCCGCCGACATGGCATCAGCGCGGTAGCGGTCCGCGACTCCGGCCACTTCGGCACCGCCGCGTACTACACCCGCAAGGCCGCCGAGCGTGGCTGCGTGGCGCTGTTGGTCACCAACGCCAGCCCGGCGATGGCGCCCTGGGGCGGCCGGGAGAAGCGGGTCGGCACCAACCCGTGGTCGATCGCGGCCCCCGGCGGCCGCCACGGCACGGTCGTGATGGACATCGCCAACACCGCGGTCGCGCGCGGCAAGATCTACTACGCCAGGGAGCGCGGCGTGCCGATCCCGGAGGGCTGGGCGGCCGACGCGGACGGCGTGCCGACCACCGACCCGCGCCGCGCCGTCGAGGGCCTGATCCTGCCCATGGCCGGCCACAAGGGCTACGCCATCTCCTTCATGTTCGACGTGCTGGCGGGCGTGCTGACCGGCAGCGCCTTCGGCTCGGCGGTCGTCGGCCCGTACCACCCCTCCGGCCGCAGCGGCGTCGGCCACCTGCTGATCTGCATCGACGTCCGCTCGATGGCCGACCCGGCCCTGTTCGAGGCGCGGGTGGAGGCCCTGATCGGGGAGACCAAGTCCACCCCCACCGCCCCGGGCACGGCCGAGATCCTGGTCCCCGGCGAGCCGGAGGCCCGCACCGCCGAGCGTCTGCGCACCGAGGGCATCACGCTCGTCGACGACACCTGGGCCTCACTCGCGCACATCGCCGAGGCCACCGCCGTACCCCTGCCCCTTCCCCTCAACTCCCAGGAGCTCCCCGCATGATCGCGCTGACCGTCTCCCTCCAGGTCGTCCCGGGCTGTCGTGACGAATTCCTCAAGGCCATCGAGGAGAACGCCGAGCGCTCCTTCACCGACGAGCCCGGCTGCCAGTACTTCGACGTCGTCTGCGACCTGGCCGACGACCACCACTTCGTCTTCCACGAGATCTACGAAGACGAGGCAGCCGTCGAGGCCCATCGCGCCGCGCCCCACTTCAAGGTCTGGCGCGAGGCGGCGGCGAAGTACGTCGTCCCCGGCAGCCAGGTCAACACGCTCTCCCGCCGTCTTTTCCACCACTCCTGAACGGAGCCGCCGCCATGTGCGCCAACCGCCCTGCGGAACCGAATCTGCTCATCCACCCCGACGAAATCGAACGCTTCGACCGCGGCGGCGGGGTGGCCACCGTCCCGTACGTCGGCAAGTGGAACTCGGAGGCGGCCGTCATCACCACCGGCCAGACCGTCTTCCAGCCCGGCACCGGCCTGCCCCTGCACAGCCACAACGTCGAGGAGTCCGTCCTGATCCTCGAAGGCGAGGCGACCGCGGAGATCGACGGCGACCTCTTCGACCTGGAGGTCGGCCAGGCCACCTGGGTCCCGGCCGGCGTCCCGCACCGGTTCTTCAACCGCGGCGCGGGCGTCATGCGGATCTACTGGGTCTACGGCGGCCGGGACGTCACCCGCACCATCACCGCCACCGGCGAGACCTTCGAGCATCTCTCCGCGAGCGACAAGGGCGGTGCCCCCACCTCATGAGCGCCGCCATACGGACGGTCAACCCCGCCACCGGACAGCCGCTGGCCTCGTACGACACCTGGGACACCGCACGGATCGAGGCCGCCGTGGAGCGTGCCCATGCCGCCTCGCGCGCCTGGGCCCTGGTCCCGGTCGCCGAGCGGGCCGCACGCGTCGCCCACCTGGCCCGTACCCTGCGCGAACACAAGGACCGGCTCGCCCACCTGGCCGTCACGGAGATGGGCAAGCCCGTCGGGGAGGCGGAGGCCGAGGTCGAGAAGTCCGCCCTGACCGCCGAGTACTACGCCGAGCGGGGGCCCGGCATCCTCGCCGACGAACACGTGGCCATCGACGGTGCCGAGGCCTGGGTGGCATACGAACCCGCCGGCCTGGTCCTGGCGGTCATGCCGTGGAACTTCCCCGTCTGGCAGGTGATGCGCTTCGCCATCCCGTCCCTGCTGGCGGGCAACGGAGTGCTGCTCAAACACGCCTCCAACGTCACCGGCGGCGCGCTCGCCCTACAGGACCTCATCGTCGAAGCCGGCTTCCCCGAACACCTGGTGACCACCCTGGTCATCGCGGACGCCGACGTCCCCGACACCACCTCACGGCTCATCGAGGACGACCGCATCGCCGCGGTCACCCTCACCGGCAGCAACCGGGCCGGGGCCGCGGTCGGCGCGGCGGCCGGGCGGGCGGCGAAGAAGTCCGTGCTGGAGCTGGGCGGTTCGGACGCCTTCGTGGTCCTCGACGACGCCGACGTCGGGGCGGCAGCGGCGGCCGCGGTGCGGGCGCGCTTCGCCAACTCCGGCCAGAGCTGTGTGTGCGCCAAGCGGTTCATCGTGGCCGAGGCGGTCATGGACGCCTTCACCACGGCGTTCGTAGCAGGTGTCGAGCGGTTGCGGATCGGCGACCCGCACGACCGCTCCACCCAGGTCGGCCCACTCGCCCGCGGCGATCTGCGCGAGGCGATCGCCCGCCAGGTCGAGGAGTCGGTGGCGGCGGGCGCGCGTCTTCTCACCGGCGGAAAGCCTCTGCCCGGCGAGGGCTGTTTCTTCCAGCCCACCGTCCTCACGGACACCGGCCCGGGCATGGCGGCCTTCGACGAGGAGACCTTCGGCCCGCTGGCCGCCCTGGCCGTCGCCCGTGATGACGACGACGCCGCACGGCTGGCCGATGCCACCTCCTTCGGCCTGGGCCTGAGCGTCTGGACGGCCGACACCGGGCGCGGCATCGCGCTGGCCCGCCGCATCACCAGCGGAGCGGCGTTCGTCAACGCCGTCGTCGCCTCCGACCCGCGGCTGCCCTTCGGCGGTACGAAGCGCAGCGGTTATGGACGCGAACTGGCCGGCGCCGGCATCCGCGAGTTCACCAACACCCGCGCCTACTGGGTCGCCCCCTGACCCCTCCCTGACCGCGGCACCACCCCGAGGCCCCGCCTGCCCATATGCGGCAGGCGGGACCTTCGCATGCCCGAATCCGCACGCTCCGATCGAGGTGCGGGGATGTTTCCAAGAGATGTCCACAGAGGGCTATACAGAGATGAATGCAGCTCTGTATACAGAGATGGATTTCCAGCCTCCGAAGGAGATGAAAGATGACGTACTGGTTGCGCCAGTTGTGGGTCCAGGTTCTCATCGGCATGGCGGCAGGCATCGTCGTCGGCGCGGTGTGGCCGGGCACCGCCGAGCAGATGCAGCCGTTCAGTGACGGCTTCGTCGCTCTGATGAAGATGATCGTGGCGCCGGTGCTCTTCTGCACCGTCGTCCTGGGTGTGGGCAAGGTCGACAGCATCGGCCGGGTCGGCCGGGTCGGCGCCAAGTCACTGGTCTACTTCATCGCCCTGACCGGTCTGTGCATGGTGGTCGGTCTGGTCATAGCCAATGTCTTCCAGCCGGGCGCCGGCATGCACATCGACGCCTCGTCGCTGAGCACCGAGGACCTGCCCGAGGGCGCCGCCACCGCCCATCTGAACCTGCCGGACTTCATCCTGTCGATCATCCCGGCCACGATGTTCTCCGCCTTCACCGAGGGCGAGATCCTCCCGGTCATGCTGGTCTCGGTGCTGTTTGGCATCGGCGTCAAGGCCGTCGGCGAGCCCGCCGCGGGCCTGTTGCGCGGTGTGGAGAACCTCTCCAAGGTCGTCTTCAAGGTCGTCGGCTGGGTCATGCGCACGGCCCCGCTCGGCGCCTTCGGCGGCCTGGCGCTGACGGTGGGCAAGTACGGCATCGGCACCCTGCACCAGCTGCTGATCCTGATCGCGATCTTCTCCGTGACCTGCCTGCTCTTCATCCTGGTCGTCTTCGGCGGTCTGCTGCGCTACACCGGCCTGAACCTCTTCAAGCTCTGCCGCTACCTCAAGGAAGAGCTCATGATCATCCTGGCGACCTGCTCCAGCGAGGCCGTACTGCCGCGCATGGTCGACAAGATGACGAACCTGGGCGCCGCCCGCCCGGTCGTCGGCCTCACCCTCCCGGCCGGCTACTCCTTCAACCTCGACGGCACCGCCATCTATCTGACGATGAGCTCGCTCTTCCTGGCCCAGGCCCTCGACATCCACATGTCCCTCGGCGAGCAGTTGGCGATGCTCGGCATCATGATGATCACCAGCAAGGGAGCGGCCGGCGTCCCGGGCGGCGCCTTCGTGGTCCTCGCCGGCAGCGTCAGCATCATCGGCCACGTCCCGATGGCGGCCCTCGCCCTGATCGTCGGCATCGACCGCTTCCTCAACGAGGGTCGCATCCTCACCACCGTCCTCGGCAACGCCGTCGCCACCATCTTCATCGCCAAGTGGGAAGGAGCCTTCGACCTGGAGCGCGCCAAGGCCGTCCTCGACGGCAAAGACGTCCCGCCCCTCGCCCCCGACGAGCACGAGCAGTCGGCCACCCACCTCCCCGCCACCGCACCGGCGGCAGCCGGCTGACCACCCCTCTGGCCGAGGCGACCGCGCGGCACCGCACTATCCGACTGCCCCGGTCGCCCCGCCACGCTGAGTGAGCTGCTGCCGCTGCGCGGGTTCGCCTTTCGCCGATGCCCACGCCGCCAGGCCGGGATCCGCCTCAGCCGGCCGTCTCCACCTTGGTCGCCTTGGCCACCTCGCAGGTCTGCGGCATCGCGGCGGAGTCGCCCTTCCAGGAGGCGGACGCGAGTGCGCTCTTCATGGCTCCGGCCAGGACGGGCTGGTTGGCGAGGGTGGCGTAGACCGCCTTGTCGGGGTGCGCGGAGTTCAGAAAGCGGACCTTGACGGTGTAGGCGTAGTCCGCCGCGCCCTTCACGTTGTCGAGCTGGACGATCGCGTACAGCTTGGACGCGTCGCGCAGCTGGCACGACTTGATGCTGACCTCGACCTTGGACGTGACGGTCTGGCCGGCACCGGTTCCACCGACCGAGCCGTCCGCCGCGGCGGACGGCGACGACGACGTGGCCTTCGCGCTCGGAGAACCACTGCTGCTCGCGCTCTTCTCCCCGCTCTTCCCCTCGGTGGAGGACGATGTGTCGCCCGACCCGCCGCTGGAGCAGGCCGAGAGTGCGAGGAGGGCGGAGGCGGCGAGCGCGCCGAACGCGGCGGCGCGAGAAAGGTGGCGCATGGTGGAAGGTCCCCCGTCAGGACACGACTTCGCCGGACGGACCGGCCGACTCCGGTTCACGCTACACCTGCTGTAACCGCCTCCGGCAACGCGAGGCAAGCGATGGGTGAGGACGGCTACTCCCCCACCACGACGCCCTTCACAGCGAGGATCGGCATGAGGTTGCACATCTCGGCGACCGTCTTGCCGGACCGGTAGGCGGCGATGAGTTCGGTCTCGGTGTCCGCCCGCTGCCGTGAGGCCGCGATGGCCTCGGTGAGATTTTCGCGCCGGACGACCACGGCACCGTCGGCGTCGGCCTTGACGACATCGCCGGGGCGGATCACCTGGCCGCCGACGGTCACGGGCTCGCACAGCGGACCGATAGTCTCCTTGACCGTGCCCTTGATGCTGACGCTGTGGGAGAAGACGGGAAACCCCAGAGCCCGCAGGTCCTCCGTGTCACGGACACCAGTGTCGGTGATCAGGCCGCCCAACCCCTTCGCCTGGCAGGCGTTGGCCAGGACGTCCCCGAAGGACCCGGCCTCGGCGTAGGCGCCGCCCGAGACGACGATGACGTCGCCGGGGTGGGCGTAGTGGATGGCCGTCTGGAGCACGAGGTTGTCCCGCGGGGCGCAGACGGCCGTGAAGGCCGGGCCGCACAGCTTCATGCGGTGGTCGACCGGCTTGATGGTCGAGTCCAGGGCGCCGAGCCGGCCCTGTGCCTCGTCGATCGTCCCGGAGGAGAAGGCGCCCAACCGCCCGACGAGACCGGGGTCGGGGCGCTCGAACGTCGTGCTGAGGTCAATCATGGAGTGCCTTTGAGGCGGGCACGGCCGGAGTCAGGGCGGCGCAGGCCGCGGCGATGCGCGCGCACGATTCGGTGAGGACGTCCGTGGAGGTGGCGAAGGAGATACGGAAGTAGCCGGGGGCGCCGTAGGCGCAGCCGTGGATCACGGCCACCTGCCGGCTGCCCAGGAGGTGGCGGGCGAACTGCTCGTCGTTCTCGATCCGCGCGCCGTCCGGTGTGCGGAGGCCGATGGCGTCGGCGCAGTCGACCAGCAGGTAGAAGCCGCCGTCCGGAGGGGTGCAGCTCAGGAGCGGGGCCTCGTTGATGAGCTGGACCGTGGCGTCGCACCTTCCCCGATAGGCCAGGACCGTCTCCGCGACGAACCGCTGCGGCCCGGTGAACGCGGCGGCCGCGGCCGCCTGGCTGACGGAGGACGGGCAGGAGGAGATCTGCGACTGAAGTGTGTTGATAGCGGTCACCAGGTCGGCGGGGCCGGCTCCGTAGCCGAGCCGCCAGCCGGTCATCACGTAGGTCTTGGACACGCCGTTGGTGAGGAACACGCGGTCGGTCAGGCGCGGTTCGACGGCGGCCAGGGACCGGCTGTCCCCCCTCGCCGTACCAGATCTCGTCGTAGATCTCATCGGTGAGCACCCGGACGCGCGGGTGGTCCAGCAGGACCTCGGCGAGCGGCGCGGAGCTCGCCCCCCTAGCCCCCGGCAGCACCGGCAGCCTAGGCCCTGGGCAACGACGCCGTGGACGCCGCACTGATGGACGCCGCCGGCGGGTCCCTGCGCGTGATCGCGCTGGCGAGCATGGGCTTCGACAACGCGGACCGCACCGCCGCCGCAGAGCGCGGCATCGTCGTCACCCACACGCCCGGTGTCCTCGCGGAGACCACCGCCGACCTCACCTTCGCCCTGCTCCTCGCGGCCCGCCGACGGCTCGGCGCCGCCACCACCCTGGCGCGGGGCGGCTGGGACACCTTCCGGATGCATGACCACCTGGGCCTCGATGTCCACGGGGCCACGCTCGGCCTCGTCGGCTACGGCCAGATCGGCCGCGCGGTGGCCCGCCGCGCGCAGGGCTTCGCGATGCGCGTGATCCACCACGACCCGTACGCAGCCGACGACGGCCTCTCGACTCCGGTCGGCTTGGAGACACTGCTCGCCGAGGCGGACATCGGCATGTGCCACTCACGGCGGAGACGCGGCATCTGATCTCCCACCGTGAACTCGCCGCGATGAAGCCGACAGCGACCCTGGTCTCCACCTCGCGCGGTGACGTGGTGAACGAGGAGGCACTGCTCAAGGCGGTCCGGGCGGGCACACTGCACTCAGCGGGCCTCGACGTGTTCGAGCGGGAGCCGATGGGCGAGGACCTCTCCCCGCTGGTCACCGAGCCGTACGTCGTCACGCTGCCGCACATCGGATCGGCCACGGACAACACCCGCGCCGCCATGGTGGACCTGGCCGTCGGCAACATCCTCGACGTCTTCCACGACCACCCCGCACGCACCCCGCTGCCCGGCACCCCGGCCGTCGCACCTGAAGACGGAAGACACCAGTGAACTCAACCGACCACTTCGACGCCGTACTCCCCGATTTCGTGCGCTGCAGTACCGGAGAGCCCGAGTTCCACCAGGCGGCCCGCGAAGTGCTCCAGGTACTCGCGCCGGTGCCGGCCGCCTACCCGGAGTGTGTGAACTCCCGCATCGTGAAGCGCGTGTGTGAGCCGAAGTGGCAGGTCACCCGGCGTTAACGCGTGGAGTTCAGCAGCGCGCTCGGCCCGCACGAGGGACGACTGCACCTAACCTCCGTCCCGGCACGAACCTCGGCATCGTGAAGTTCCTCGGCTTCGAACAGGTCCTCAAAAAGGCCCTGACCGGCCTCGGCGGCGGGAAGTGCGCCAGCGACGTCGGTCCCAAGGTCCCTTCGGACACCGAGTTCATGTACTTCTGCCAGTCCGTCATGGCCGAGCTCCATCGTCGCCTCGGCGAGCACATCGATGTGCCGGCCGGTGACAGCAGCGTGACCTCCCGGGAGATCGACGGACGAGGCCCTCGCCCTCGCGGAGGGCGCCACGATGCCGGGTGCGCCCGGGGTCGTGACCCTTCTACGGGAGGCGGGCGTGTTCTTCGGCCCGGGCAAAGCGACGTCCGCCCTGCAGATGCAGCAGAACACCACCCGTCGGCTGTGCGAACCCGGAGAAATCCACGGACTACCGCATGGCTGGAGACTCGGATCAATACGCGTCCGCAAACACCATTGAGCGTAAGCGTAAGATCGCATTCAGTGATAGGGTCTGAACTCACGGCGAGCGCCGCCCCCCTTTATCCATGTTTATCATCAGAAGGAGAAGCATGCGTCAGTCTCGACGGCACACAGTATTTAAGGTGACTGTTGCGGCATTGAGCACTACTTACGCAATCCCCATCATGATGGACATTTTGCGCTTCATGATCTAGCGTATAAGGTAAATAAAAGGACATCTCCCACTCGGGCCAAGTGACCGTGGCGCAACATCGACCTTCACCACAAGCAACAAGGCGGCGAAGGTCGATGTTACACAAAAGCGACCCACCTCCATCGAATCAAGGAGCCCCCTTGGTTTGCATTTGCCACTACTGAAAATACAACCGACCCATCGAGAGCATCCCATCCCGGCACTTGAGGGCGGACACAACAACCTCTCCCAGGACACCCACACCGCCGAGCGCCAGTCCTCACCGGACAGACTTCTACATGCGCATTGCAAGCGTTCCGTCCAAGCGCCTCCCCCATGCTCGAAACCGCGGGCCCCAGCGAGGCGTTGCGGGTGATCCCCCTACCCCTTGCGGACCACGGCCCTCAAGCAGCAAAAACCAACAGGGGGAGACATAAAGAAAAATGGCACACTTAGTTATCGCGGGGGTCACTCGGCTGTCGATGATCATGCCGGTCGAAGGATTCCCGCTGGCCTACACCGCCTACCGGCGACCAGCATGGATGCGGTGCTCGGTGGTAGGTGGCGCGTACAACATCGCAAGTGCCCTCCTGAGCCTCGGGGATACACCTCGGCTGTGTACAGCGGTGGGCTCCGACGCGGCAGGGCAAGTCATCAGGGCAACACTACAGCGCTCCGGGCTACTCGGGCCTGGTGTAGTCGCTGTTCCGGAATCGGCGAAAACGGTGATTCTGGTTGAGTCTGATGGACGCGTGGCCCGCAGCGGCTGGGCCAACACCCCGTCCGACTACCCAATGCAGAGTTTCATCGAACAAGCCGTTGGCACCGATCTTGCGGTGATCAGCAGCAATCCCTTCGGCGAACCCTTCCTGCGGGTGGCGAAGGAGCTACTGCAGCTGCCGATCGCAACAGATCTGCACGCAGCCAGGGACCACGATGACATCAGTCGGCAACCATGGCTGGAGTGCGCCGACGTGATCTTCCGCAGTCACGAAGGGCTCTCCTGCTCCCCACAGGAGTGGATCGCGAACGTGCTCCTGCGGTACCCAGGATGCCGCATCGCCACAGTAGGCAAAGGCGATCGGGGATGCGTGATGGGCCTCAGGGATGGCAGACTGGTCGAAATCGCAGCCGTGAATCCGCGGCCTGCGTGCAACACCGACGGCGCCGGAGACGCACTGTTCGCCGCTTTCTTGCACGGATGGCTCGCCTCCGGCGAGCCGGTAGAGGCGCTGGAGTCGGCCGTGATCTTCGCTGGTTGGAAAATCGGTACAGAGTCTGCTGCAGAGGGCTTTCTGACCGACGGGGAACTCGCAGCTCTGCGCTGTGTGTACCCGGTGCAGACCCGAGTGGGTACATGGCGGTAGGCGAAACGGGGGGAGTCACCGATCAGTTCCCGCTCCAAGACTCCCACGAAGATCTGCAACCCGGCGAGCGTCCCGTTCAGCATTGAGCCGGGCATAAACAGCCTCGGCTCGCGTGTAAAAGCGTCGAGCCGAGGCCGTGTCGTTCTCACGCTGCGCGAGTGTGCCCAATGCTTCGTAAATTGCACCCGATTCAAAGGCTTCGCCGGCTTCGCGCAACACTTCCAGAGCCGCCGTGAGGTGGCGCCGTGCAGCCTGAACATCGCCAGCGCGCAGGTGTGCTTCACCGACCAGCCGTTCGGTGAGCGCCTCGTAGGGGTCCCCGGTATTGATGAGCGCTTCCCGCGCCAGCGTCAGGTAAGCCAGAGCTGATTCATGATGCCCCGTCAGGCTTTCTACTTCACCTAGAGCCGCGAATCCGCGGGCGGTTCCGCGAGTGTCACCTGCCTCTTCACGGACGGAAATAGCCGTCTGCAGGATGGAACGGGCCTTCCCCCAATCCCCCAGACGCCGGTGGGTGAGGCCGATGTTGTGGAGGACAAGCCCTTCACCCCTACGGTCGCCAATCTCACGGCGCAGGGAGAGCGCCGAGGTGAACTCTCGCAAGGCGTCCTTCGGCCTGCCAGCATCCCGTAGCGCGATACCGAGTCCGGTCCGCAGCCTGGCCTCGGCCACCGGGTGGCGGCATCGTACTGCCGCAGTGACACCTAGTTCATGAGAGGAGATCCAGTCATCGTGATACCGGAGATGGATGAAAAGGGTCCACATGGCCTCGGCCAGCTGCCATGTCTCCGTATCAAGACCCGAATTCTCTGCCATCCGCTGGACAGCGAGCAAATTACCGCGTTCGCGATCAAACCACTCGAGAGCAGACGTGGTATCCGTGAAATTTACCCGAGGGCTGTCTGGATATGTGTACTCCACTCGAGGTCGCCGTCTCTGCGGGTACAAGATGTGGTCGGCAGCGTTTGCGCTGGAAAGGTAGCAATCGATGATGCGTGTTATAGACTCGCGACGCTGGCCTCCGGTTTCATCCGACTCGGCGCGGCCTCGGGCATGCTGGTGAATCACGTCGTGGAACCGCAATTGCTCAGGCTCGGGTGAGGAAAGCAAATTGGCATCGACAAGATCCATCAGACAATCCGACACATGATCGATAGTGGGTGTTGTTGCGGCGACCGCCTCGACCACCTCCATGCCGAACGCGGCTCCGGGATGGAGACTGAGGCGGCGGTACAGGCGTGCAGCACCCTCAGACAGTACTTCGTACGACTGATCAAGGCTGGCAGTCAAGGAGACCTCCTCATCGGGTCCAGCCGAACGAAGGGCCGTGAGCTCTGCAGCCACCGAAGCAACGGTCCACCCCGGCCTGGAAACCAGCAGCGCAGCGCCCACACATACTGCGAGTGGGAAGCATCCGCACGACGCCACCATTTTCCGCGCAGCGGCGCTGTCCATCGCGACACGGTCCCACCCTGCGATCTGACCCAGCAATTCGACGGCAGCGTCGAGGTCCAGCGGGTCCAGAGAAACAAGCTCAGCGCCGTCAAGAAGCAGTGGGGTTAGTCGCCACCGACTTGTCACCAAGCAGCACGCATTCGGAGACGCGGGTATCAGCGGCCGGACTTGCGCTGCCGACAGTGCGTTGTCACACAAAACCGCAATGTTCCGCTCAGCAGTGACAGTTCGGTAGAGAGCGACTCTTTCTGCGAATTCCACCGGAACCTGGTCGGCCGGCACGCCTAGCGCCCGAAGGAACTGCGCAAGGACCGCGCTAGGAGCGATTGGCTCCCCATGGGAATGCCCGCGTAGATCCACGTACAGCTGACCGTCAGGAAAGTCCTCCTTGTGATCACGCAACCACCGCAGGGCCAAGGATGTCTTACCAACACCTGCAGGGCCGGTAATGATCGCCGCAGATGGCATCGTACGCTCGAGCAGCGTGTTGAGGATCCCAAGGCTCTCGGTTCGGTTAATGAAGTGACGTGGCGTTGGAGGGAGTTGCCACGGAATTAGCCGCGGGTGGTGGGCAGCACTGGCACCCATGTATACATCCCCGTAGATCGCGGCGGCTTGCACGCTGGGCCCGTGGACTGTACCTGCCAGGATGTTGTGCCCCACCGTGCGCCATGCCCCCGGGGAGCCAGCTGCCTTGCCCAGCATCCCTACATCGTCATCTTCGCTCAAGCCGCCTCCAGGCCGAGACGCGTGCATCGGACACACAACTCCGCGATCAATCCACTGTTCGATACGCGTGTCGAACGAACGCTTCACCCCTCACCAGCGACACATCCCCTACACGCCAACGGCACGCATCCGAGATCAATATGCCCAGCGCATCCGCCCGGTAACACACCCTCTATCCACTATGGCATGTACGTGCCATACTGGGCCACCTCAGGCGATGAACGGGAGCGACCGGCGCGAAGGGGACGCTGGTGGAGTTCCAATTACTGGGCCCGCTGGAGCTATGGGTCAACGGTTCACAGCAACGCCTCGGTTCAACGAAGGAGAGATATCTCCTTGCCGTTCTATTATGTGCGGACGGAGCTCCCGTTCCGGCTGACACACTGATAAGACGAATCTGGGATAGCTCCCCTCCTGCCAGCGGCACGGCCACATTGCAAAGCAATGTCTCGCGCCTTCGCTCCAGGCTGCGAGCTGCCGTTGGTGATCAAGCCAGCATCGGATTCAGCGCCAGCAGTTACACCCTCCATGTTCCGTCAGACGCAGTCGATCTCCGACGATTCGAGCGCCTGTATCTTCAGGCCCGCGAAGCAGCCCATCAGGGCGACATCCAGCATGCAACACTGCTGCTACGCCAAGCGGAGTCCCTCTGGCGCTCCGACCCGCTCGCTGAATTCAGCGGAGGCTGGGCCACTGCTATGAGGCGGAGGTTATCCGAGCGTCTGCGACAGGTCAGGGAACAACGCATCAACCTAGAGCTTGATCTCGGCCGCCATGCCGATCTCGTGGCGGAGCTCTATAACTTGGCAGATCATGAGCATGATCCGGAACCCTATGCCAAGCACCTAATGCTGGCACTCCATCGATGCGGTCGACACGGCGCTGCCCTCACCGTATACCGGGACACGCGACGACGTCTCGGTGAAATTCTCGGTGCTGATCCGAGCCCGGAACTTGAGAACCTCCATCAGCGCATCCTCAAGCGAGATCCCGGTCTCCTACTCCAACCTTCCGAGCCAGTTCGCCGCCAACCCCTCGGTCCTCCGGACAATCTTCCTCGTGACATCAGTGACTTCAGCGGGCGCAGATACGAACTGGCTGTGCTGTTGGCAACGCCCAGCACCAAGGCAACCGCACTGCCGCTCACTGTCATTCATGGAATGGGCGGCGTCGGCAAAACGGCGCTGATCACCCATGCCGCACACCGCCTGCGGGCTCGCTACCCCGATGGATGCCTCTACGTCCATTTACGTGCCCATCATGGGCAACCACCGGTCGATGCGGCGGATGCGCTCGCAATCCTGCTCCAGGCCGTTGGCGTACCTGCCGAAGGGCTCCCTGCCAGTCTCGACGCGAGGGCGGCCCTATGGCGCACACGCACTGCCCACCGCTCGGTGCTCCTGCTACTCGATGACGCGCGGAGCGCCACGCAAATTCGACCGCTTTTGCCCGGTACACCAACATGCCAAGTCTTTGTCACCAGCCGCCATCGACTTTCGGATCTAGAAGGAGCTCAGTCGCTCTCTCTCGATGCTCCGGACACAGCGGAAGCCGCTGTTATGTTCACGCGCATCGCAGGCTCCCACCGAAAATTCGACAGCTCTGCTGTGCGGCAGATTGTAGCCCTTTGTGACCGGCACCCCCTGGCCATCCGCCTCGCTGCTAACCGTTTTCGACATCGCGATGCCTGGGACGTACATGATCTTGCTGAGCGGCTAAAGCAATCGGCCAATCTACTCGAAGAGATCGACACTCCTCTTGGCATCGCAGCCGCCTTCGATCTCTCCTACGCCGAACTCCTCAAGAAGGATCAGCGATTCTTCCGCTTCCTCGCTCTGCACCCCGGTCCCGATCTTTCTCTTCACGCCACAGCAGAACTCGCCGGCGTAGACCTCGCTGAAGCCCGTAGAAGCGTGGACGAACTGGTCGATGCCCATCTTCTGGAAGAACCCGTAAAGGATCACTACCGTTTTCACGACATGGTCCGTGACTTCGCTCGGAAGACCGGTGAACAGCATGATACTGAGTCCGAGCGCCGGGATGCCGAACGACGCGTATTGAATCATTACCTCGCAGTGGCCGACATCTGCGATCGCCTGGCGTACCCGCAACGTCGGCGTCTTGACGTTTCAGAGGCACTCCTCTCGCACATGATGCCAGAATTTGGCACAGCAGACGCAGCGTCGGTATGGCTTGATTTAAACCGCGGAAACCTTGTCGCAGCCGCCCGTCTAGCCGCATCGGAGCATCCTGAGCACGCCATATTCTTTTCCCACGTGCTCGACCACGCATTCCACGTCTGGGGCATGTGGGACGTGGCTGCCGGCCTCAACGCATCGGCACTAACGGTTGCCCGCAACCAGGACAATGCTACAGCGACCGCTCAGTTTCTCATCGAACGTGCTGCTCTCCTGCGCCCCCAAGGCGCTCACAGGGAAGCCCTCCGGCACGCAGAGGAGGCCCTGGCGCGTGGCCGAAACATGGGTGACGTGTGGATCCAAGCTGAAGCACTTGAGCAAATAGGCATCGTTGATCTCGTCTCAGGGCGATTACATGAAGCACTCCAAAATTTCCACGAAGCCCTACCGCTACATCGACAGATCGCAAACCTCAGCGGGGAGGCAGAGGCGCTCAATCACCAAGGAATAACACTGGCACATCTCGGGCATCTCGAGGAAGCAACATGCCAATTCCGCGCCACACTCGAGCTACACCAGAGTAACGGGAACATGCACGGCCAGATAAAAGCGCTTAACAATATCGGCGAAATTCACAGCCTACAGGGACGCCAAGAAGAAGCACGAGAGTACTATGAAAGATCACTCGCTCTTGTGAGAAAATTCGGCGGCAGACAACAGCTCGCGATCCTCTACAACAACCTCGGCAACGTATGCCGCAACGGGGGCGACAGTGCGCAGGCACTGGCTTACTTTCAAAAAGCACTGGAGAATTATGGAGCCATACGCGATAAGGCAGGTCAGACAGATTCGCTTGTCAACCTCGGCATCACGCATCTGGCGCGGAGACAATATACTGAAGCCCGCAACCACTTAGCTCATGCCGACGAAATAGCGCGAGAGATTGACGACCAGCAACAGAGACAACGCATTCTGGCGGCAACAGCAGCGATACAGAGTGAATGCGGCCAGGACAAGACTGCCCTAGAGACCTACCGCGAAGCACTTAAAGTCGCACAGGATCTTGGCAGGCGGTACGAGGAGGCTCACGCTCATGAGGGCATTGCTGGAATCATCGGAGGCATCCAGGGAGCCGATGCCGCCAAAGCACACTTGGCCGCAGCACTGCGGATTTACCAAGAATTACATCTCATTCAACAGGAAGAATCGATACGGCAGCGACTCAACTCTCTGGGTGGAGAAATTCCGTAAAGATATCCACCGCCATAGGGCGCCCATGGTCAGCATGCTGCGCGGCGGAGGGTGCTGAGTTGCTCGCGCTGCGGCATAATCACATGGTGCCGCACCGAAAAACCAACCATCGAGCCTTCCATGAGCCGTTGACCAGTTCTGGACAGCTCACGGCCGCTTCGACCCGGGCCGCTGACCACCCTCCGGAAGCTGGCAGGGCCCGCGCCGCGTCGCGCGATGGCTCGCGAGTTGCCCTATGGTGATATGCGGGGGTTTGGCCACCAGTGGGGGCGCGGGCGGGGAGGCGGCCGACCCGGGGGCGACACACACAATGTCTCGTGAATGGGCGATATCCCATGGACGACAAGGTTGTGCCGCCGGGCGAGCCGGTGCCGGAAGAGGGCTGGATCTACCTTCGTCTCGAAGGAGACGCGAAACACCGCGGCGAACAGCACGGGAAAGCGCTGGCCAAGGAACTACGAGACGCCCTCGACGTCGGCGACTTCATGGCCGAGTGGGACACCGGTGAGAACCTGAAGTACTTCGCCGGTCTGGTCGGGGAGGCGTTCGGGCCCCTCGACGACGAATACCTGGACGAGATCAGGGGCATCGTCAAGGGCGCCACCGGCGGAAAGGCCGCGTTCACACCCAGGCGAAAGGTCCCCATCACCGAAGAGGTGCTGATCGCCTGGAACGCGTACAACGAGCTGGTCGGGACGTGGTGGCCGCTGGATCCGCCGCAGGACACGGCCGTCGGCACGCGCGTCAGAAGCTCCTCGGGGCGGTGCAGCGCCTTCGCCACCACGGGCGCGGCCAGCGACGGCGGGAAGATCGTGATGGCCCACAACACCTGGGACCGTTACGCCATCGCCGAGTGTTACAACATCATCCTCGACATCGTCCCTCCGGCGGGCAAGGGACATCGCGTGCTGATGCAAGCGGCCCCCGGCTACATCACCAGCGGCGCGGACTGGGTGGTGACCGACGCGGGGCTGATGATCTGCGAAACGACCATCGGAAGCTTCACCGGACACTTCCTCAAGGGCAAAACCCCCGAGTTCCAGCGTTCCCGAAAGGCCGCCCAGTACGGCGACAGCATCGAGACATGGCAGCAGCGGATGCTCGACGGCAACAACGGGGGCTACGCGAACACATGGCTCGTCGGAGAGGCCAAGAGCGCGAAGAAGAGGATCGCGCGCATCGATGTGGGCTCGGCCCAACACGGCTCCGAGGAACGCACCGACGGATACTTCGCCTGCTACAACGTCGCCTCGAACCTCAGGGTGCGCAATCAGGAGACCTCCGATCCCGGCGCCTACTCCGACCTCCGCGGCAACGGGGCCCGGCGCGTGCGCTTCGACCAGCTGCTCGGCAACTCCGTACGGATGACCGCCGAGCAGGCGCAGAAGGTGATCGCGGATCACCACGACGTCTACTGCGACAACGCCATCCGCCCCGGTTCACGGTCGGTCTGCGGACATCTCGACCTCGATGACGGCCATGCCGGCAATCACGGCCGGGAGCCCTTCTACCCCCACGGGGCCAACGACGGGAAGGTCATGGACAGCGACATGGCGGCGAACATGACCTTCCAGGCCCGCTGGGGCAACTCCTGCGGCCTCCCCTTCGACGCCAAGGACTTCCTGGCGACACACCCGCAGTACGAGTGGTTGACGGGCTGGTTGCGCGACCGGCCCACCCGGCAGTGGGCCACCTTCCCCCCGAAGCGGTGAACGACAGCGTCGAGAACCCGAGCTGGAAAGGGAAACGACATGCCGAACAACCCGACTCCCGGCGACATCAAGTCCGTGGTGCGGAACGCCATAGGTCCCATGGAGGAGTACGCCATGGGCTACCTCAACCCCGTGGGCACCAACCCGGCACCCACACCCTCCTCGCAGGGCACCGGATACATCGCGACCATGAAGCTCTCCGTGGGCACGGTGAAGATCGACGAGGCCGACATCCTGGACGAGGGCACCGAGAACATCGTGTCCTACGACCGATGCGAGGCGACCGACGCCAACATCAGCCAGATCAACATGGGCACCGCCTCCTCGTTCTGCGGGCTGAACGGCGCCCTCTGGGGATACCACCTCGCGGAGGCGGAACTCCCCAAGACTCCGGTCTTCACCGTTCCCGCCAATGGGGGCGGCAGCAAATCCTTGGACGTCTACGACGCCACGCCCCTGCTCGACGCGACCTATCGGCTCTTCGGCACCGTTGACGTCCCACGGCACCCGCCCCTCCCCGGAGCCCATGTCATCTGCGCCAACAAGAGCATCACCGTACGCGGACCCTCCTACGCCTGGGCCTTCATCGCGATCGCCATCGCGGACGACCCCACGGAGAGCAACCTGTTCATCGAGGACTGCGGCGAATTCCCCGCGCGTCCGTACGAGACGAACGGAACGAAGACGGTGTTCCCCACGGGCGACCAGGTCAAGGACCTCCTGCTGAAGCACGAGTGGGCTGTGGCGAAAAGCGTCCAGATGTGCGGAGCGGACTACCGCAAGAAGGCCTACTCGAAGATGTTCGCCGTCAGCCGAGCCGTGTACGCCGCGCCCGGCGAGGTGGGCTCCGCGCTCGCCTGTGCCCCGTACGTTCTGCTCGCCCAGAACGATCTCCCGACGAAGTGGACGACGGACAAGCTGGTCGACAGCGACCTCGCAACGTGGCAGTCGGCACGGTGGAGCGACAAGCTTCCCGACTACCCCTACCCGGACCGCTCTGTCGTCGGCGCACCGAAGGAGCAACCGTGAAAGCCACCAAGCTCGAGAACGACATCACGGACCAGTGGGCGCAGCTCTTCCCAGTCGCCGGGTACACCTCCGGATGGCCACAGAACAAGGACATCGCTCACCTCTTCATCCCCACCACGGATGCGGTGCACGACGCCAATGACAAGATCGGCGCCCTCCGCAAGCGCCTGCCGGAGATCTCCGACGCCGACCTGCGCACGACCGCCGACAGGCAGCTGACGCTGCTCGCCACGCAGCTCGCCTGGCCACAGCCCGGCGTGGCGGTCCAGGACTGTGGCGACGGGGCCTTCTACATCGATCTCCTCACCGGCAAGGCGTTCGGTCGCCCCGACCCCAGGAAGTGGCTTCCCGGCTTCCTCGACAGCGCCGCCAAGAAGATCGACTTCGAGACGGAGCGGCTGACCAAGATACCGCTCGACGTCACTCACCGTAGGCAGTGCCTCACCGCGGCCGCCTACTGCGAAGCCACGATGCGGATCCTCAAAAAGAACCACTCGGCGAAGATCGACACTGTCCTGAAGAAACTGGACCACTTCAAGCAGACAGTGGACGGATCGATCAAGGGGCTCGACGCGGACGATGTCCCGACCGTGATCCACGCTCTGCGGGAACACACCGGCGCACCCACGTACACCGAGGGATATCCTCAGCTCCTCGCCGACCTGTACGACTTCGTCCCCAGCGCCGCGGACCTGGACACGACCGCGACCACCTGGCTCGAGCAGGACCTGACCATCGTGAAGGCCCTGGCCGCCGAGCTCGCGTCCCTGCTGAGGCTGCCACGCGGCTCCTCCGTCGGCGACGTGTGGGCCGAAGTCGGCCGCAAGTGGCCGGTGGGCGCCATCCGCGTCAAGGACGCCGCGAAGATCTGCGCGAACTTCGCCGACGCGTATCTCGTCGAGGTCCCCGCAGGACTCAAGCTGAGCCCGACGCCGCACTACCTGGAGCCGATGATCACGGGCGGGCAGGACATCGCGGTCGACTTCCTGACGGACAAACCGCAGTCGTGTCTCTACTACACCGAGGACAAAACCAGCGCGCTGCTCACGATGCTCAACGTCGTGGTCCACGAGTACTCGCACGGCATCAACTTCGTGCTCTCGGCCCAGCGCGCCGACTCGCCCCTGCTCAACCTCGCCGGGCCGATGCAGGTGCCCCTCACGGAGGGGCAGGCGTTCTGGCGCGAGTGGGACTTCTCGCACGCGGCGGCCGACATCGTCGGACACTCCGGCCTCACCGGCAGACAGTGCGACTACCTGAATCTGTACGGGCAGACCACCGCTGAACAGTCCCAGGCGATCCGCGCCGCCCAGTTCGAGACCTACATCTGGCGTGTGGTGCGCCACCTGCGGGCGATGTGCGACGTCGAGGTCAACATGGGGTGGCGCACATTCGTGGACTTCCTCGACCAGGCCGGCGAACAAACCGGCCTGACCGAGGAGTTCCTGTTCGGCGAGTGCTTCACCTTCCTCGCCCAGCCCGGCTACGCCCCTGCCTACGCCATCGACGGAATCCGCTACGGGCAGCTCCAACAGCAGGCCGTCGCGAAGGCCGGCACGGTGAAGGACTTCAACACCAAGGCGTCCGCCATGGGCTTCTACCCCTGGACCATCTGCGATCGGAAACTGCGCGCATAATCAGGCCGGGTGGTCGAGGGCGCTGACAATCAGCGCTTCGAGTTGCTGCGCCACGCGGTCCAGGGGCTGCATGCTCCGCTTGGCGCGGCACATGGCGATGGCGCCCTCGACGGAGGCCACGATGAGGGCCGCGAGGCCCGTAGCCTGGTCGGGGGCGGCACCGTGTTTCCGTAGGGCTTCGGCGAGCAGCTGCTCCCAGGAATCGAACGCCTCGGCCGCGGCGACGAGGGACGGGGGGATCTCACCGTCCGCCGCCGGCTCCTCGACGGAGACGGCGAGCACCGGACAGCCGGCGCGGAAGTCGCTCTCCACGACGATGCCACGCCACAGAGCCAGGAAGGCGCGCAGTCCGGCGGCCGGGCCGGCGTCCAGCTCCTTGCGCACGATGCGGGCGACCGCCTCGCCCGCGTACCGCACCGCCTCGGTGGCCAGTTGCTGCTTGCCCTCGGGGAAGTAGTGGTAGGTCGAGCCAAGCGGCGCCTTGGCGTGTTTGGCCAGCTCCCGGATGCTGGTGGCGCTCAAACCGCGTCTGCTGATCATGTCCGCCGCACCGGCCACGATGCGCTCGCGCGACGGCGCGCTGGATTTGGCCAAGGCCGAGCTCCCCTCTGGATATAACGCTTGTCATAGTCTAGCGTGGCCCCCGCTTATAACGACTGTCATAGATCTTGCGTACGGCACGATAGGGAGACTTCGCCATGCCGATGATCCGGCTCACCGCCCCGCCCGGTTCCCTGACCGAGGAGGGCCGCGGGACCGTTCAGCGCGACCTGGCCACCGTCCTGCTGCGCTGGGAGGGGGCACCCGACACCGCGTTCTTCCGCGCCCAGGCGTGGAGCTACCTCGTCGAGCTGCCCGAGGGGGCGCAGACCACCGCTGAGGACTACGCGCCCCGGTTCCTCGTGGAGGTGACGGTTCCGCAGGGGGCGCTGTCCGAGCGGCGCAAGGCCGGCCTGGTCGAGGACGCCACCAGGACCGTGCTCGCGGCCGCCGGGCTCTCCCCGGCCGACCCGGGCGACGCCCTGCGCGTGTGGGTGCTGGTGCACGAGCAGCCCGACGGCACCTGGGGCGCGGGCGGCTCCGTCATCCGCTACGCCGACCTGGTCGCGCTCGCGAAGGAGCAGCGGGCCGATGCGTGAACTGACCTACGTCGCCCGGCACACCGTCGAATGGCGCGAGGCGCCCGACCCCCGGCTGGGCTCCGACCGTGAGGCGATCGTCGCCCCGGTGGCCGCCACCACCTGCGACGTCGACTCCGCGATCCTGGCCGGGCACACCTTCGTCGACCCGCCCTTCGCCCTTGGCCACGAATGCGTGGCCCGGGTCGTCGAGACCGGCGACACCGTCACCACCGTGGCCCCCGGCGACCTGGTGGTCGTCCCCTGGTCCCTCAACTGCGGCACCTGCGGCCACTGCCGCGCCGGGCTGACCGCGCACTGCACGGCCGTACCGCACATGGCCATGTACGGCGCGCCGATCGGCGGCAGCTGGGGCGGCCTTTTCTCCGACCTGGTCCGTGTGGTGTGGGCGGACGCCATGCTCGTCCCCCTGCCCGCCGACCTCGACCCGGTCGCCATGGCCTCGGCCGGCGACAACTGGTCCCTGTCGTGGCGCCTGGTCGCCCCCCACCTCAAGGACAGGCCGGGGGCGCGCGTCCTGGTCGTCGCCCGCGGCAGCATCGGCCTGTACGTGTGCGACATCGCCCGAGCGCTCGGCGCCTCCGAGGTCCTGTACGTCGACCCCGACCCCGGACACCGCGAGATCGCCCGCGGCTACGGCGCCGCCACCGCCGAGACCCTCGAGCCCGTCCGGCACGGATTCGACATCGCCGTCGAGGCCACGGGCCGCGTCGGCCAGCTCGCCCTGGCCGTCAAGTCCCTCGCCCCGGAGGGCATCTGCGAATCGGCGGGCAACCACTTCCGCCCCGGCGAGCTGCCCCTGCTGGACATGTACCTCACCGGCGTCACGATGCGCATCGCCCGGGACAACGTCCGCAACCACATCCCCGACGCCCTCGAACTCGCCCGCTCCGGCACGGTCGACCCCGCACGGGTCGTCTCCCACGTCCTCGACTGGGAACAGCTCCCCGACACGCTGCCGGAGAAACACCTCAAACCGGTTTTCGTCCGCGCCGACGGCTGACCACGCCCCCAGCGCCCGATACTGCCCGGCGCGCCGGTGTGCCGCGGATCGGCGGGCACGACCTGCGGCACACCACAGCCACCTCCGCGCGGGCGATGGCTCAGGACAGGAAGCTGCCGTACGGGCCGTTCAGGATCCCGTTCTTCTGGGACTGACTGAAGTGACAGTTCGGGTAGTCGTAGAACGACGCGGACATCGGTGTGCCATCGGTGGACGTGGAGTCGGGCAGACCGAAGGCATGGCCCAGCTCGTGCACCATGCCGCCGTACCACCGGTTCATATTGCCGTTGGTCCCGGCGGCACCGTCGGCGTCGTGGCCGCTGAGGATCACCCAGCCGCCGCCACCGCCGCCACCGGAGACGCCCTGGGCCTCGGCGCTGATCTCGCCGACGCACAGCCAGCGCGAGTCCGGGGCCTGGAGGGACAACTTGCGCAGCAGCTCCTGGTGCATGTTGAACACGACCCACCAGTACGGGTCGTCGCCGTTCGGCGTGTTCTCGTACCAGGCCCGGTTGCGGTCGCCGTTGACCACCTCCACGGCCGGGGTGTTCAGCTTGAACGTCTTGCCGAGTTCCTGCCGGTAGTAGCGTTGCGACTCCTGCATCACACGGGTGATGCCATCGGGATACCGCTGGTCGAACGCCACATCCGAAGGCTTGAGCCAGAACACTCGCACGGTCCCGGTCGGCGGGGCGGCGGCCGCTTTCGTCGCGCCCGTCGCGGCCTCGGCTGTCCCCGCGAACACCCCGGAACCTAACGCTGCCATCCCCGCCGTCGCGGTCAGCACCGCGCGGCGTGTCATCCTGCCACTTTCCACCGGACGTCCCTCCTCGGTGTACCAGTACATGACAATACGAAGCTAGCACCAACTTGCGGTATTGCGAACCATGTTCGAAATGCCGACCGACGCCTTCCCCCTAACTCGCCGGCGCGGCCGCGGGGAGCAGCAGGCACTCCGACCGAGATCCACGAGACCCCGGCCACCCCGGAGGTCGCGGGCTTCATCCGACGGTGCAATCTGCTGGACGGCCGGGTCGACGAGGCTCCGGCGGAGGGCCGGACCGTACGGGTCGAACTGGGCACGACGGGGCGGCACTTGAAGGTCGTACGGACGCGGGAGGATCACGCAGTGTTCCTGCACGGGCGCCCGCTTCGAGTACCAACTCGCCGTCGGCGGCCTCGACATCCACGCCGAGAGCCCGGTCCGCCACGAGGGCCAGGAGATCAATCTGCTGATCCGGCCCGAGGACTGCCTCCTCTACCCGGTGGCGGGCTGATCCGCGGCCGCTCACGCTTCGCCCTCGGGGGGCCGGACATGGTGTCCGGTCCCCCACCGGGCTCTGCGGGGCGTGTTCAGTCCGCCCGTCGCGGCGGTGGCGCGCTGGTCCCCCGCACCACGAGCTTCGGGTCCAGCACCGCCTCCCGCGGCTCCAGTTCCGGGTTCTCCAGCCGTTCCACGGCGAACCGCACCGCGTGCTCGGCCATCAGCACCGCGTCCTGGCGGACGGTGGTCAGGCCGATCGGCATGAGGTGGGAGAGGTGGCTGTCGTCGTAGCCGACGACCGACATGTCCCGTGGGACGTCGACACCGCCGCGCGCCAGGGCCATCCACACGCCCATGGCGCAGCGGTCGTTGCCCGCGAGGACCGCCGTCGGCAGGGGCAGGCCCCGGTCGCGCTCGTCCAGGAGCAGACGGCCGGTCTCGATCCCGGACTGCTCGGTGTGCTCACCGGGGATCACCCGGATCTCCGGCTCCAGTCCGTACCGGCGCATCGCGGCCCGGTAGGAGCGCCGCCGCTCGGCCGACCCGGGCCCCCGGCCGCCGTCGATGTGCACAATCGCGCGGTGCCCGAGTCCGACCAGGTGGTCCATGGCCTGCCGGACCCCCTTGCCCTCGGCGCTGTGCACGAAGTCCACGCGGGCGCGCGGCGCCCGGTGGCCGACCGACACGGTGACGGCACGCTGCCCGAGCTCATCGAGGTAGGCGGGGGCCGCGTCGGGGCCGAGCAGGATCAGCGCCTCGCAGCGGTGGCCGAGCAGCGCCTCGACCGCCTTGGCCTCGCTCCGTCCCTCGGCCGCCGCGGAGAGCAGGACGTCGTAGCCGTGGCGTTCGGCCTCGGGGTAGATCCCTTCGATGAGGTCCGTGTGGAAGGTCTGGTGCACGGTGAACATCACGCCGAGTGTGCGGCTGCGGCCACGGGCCAGCAGCCGGGCGGCGCTGTCGGGGCGGTAGCCGATCTCGTCGGCGACCCGCAGCACGCGCTCGCGGGTCTCCCGGCTCGCTCCCGGCTGGTTGCGGAACACGATCGAGACCAGCGCGCGGGACACTCCCGCCTTGTCGGCGACGTCGGCCATCGTGGGCCGCTGCCTGCCCGCAGTGTCCACCGGTGAATCCACCCCCTTCAACGGGCCCACCCTAGGGCAGCCGCGAAATCCTCTGGCAACAAGCTATTGACATGACATTTGGACAGGGGCCATCGTACTCGCACTAGAGCGCGCTAGTAGAGCGCGACAGCGACCCCTCTCCCGTGAGAAATCCCCTGAGAAATCCCGTGACAACTCCCCTGACAATTCACCGGATCTCCGGAGCGAAGGGAACCAGCGTGATGCCGTTCGACGTACTGACCATGGGCCGCGTCGGAGTGGATGTGTATCCGCTCCAGTCGGGCGTGGGGCTGGCCGAGGTCACCTCGTTCGGCAAGTACCTCGGCGGCAGCCCGACCAACGTCGCCGTCGCCGCCGCCAGGTACGGGCGCGCCTCGGCCGTGATCACCAAGACCGGCGCGGACCCGTTCGGGGACTTCGTCCGGACGGCCCTGGCCGGGTACGGCGTCGACGCCCGCTTCGTCGGTACGTCGGAGATCGCACCGACCCCCGTGACCTTCTGCGAGATCTTCCCGCCGGACGACTTCCCGCTCTACTTCTACCGGCTGCCCAGCGCCCCTGATCTGGACATCCGGCCCGAGGAGCTGGACCTGGCGGCGGTGCGCGACGCCCGGATCTTCTGGATCACCGGCACCGGGCTGAGCGAGGAGCCGAGCCGTGCGGCGACGCTCGCCGCGCTCGCGCACCGGGCGAAGGCGGGGACGACGGTGTTCGACCTGGACTGGCGGCCCATGTTCTGGAAGAGCGACGCCCGCGCGTACTACGCCGAGGCCCTGCGCCACACCACCGTGGCCGTCGGCAACCTCGACGAGTGCGAGGTGGCGACCGGCGAGCGCGAGCCGTATGCCGCCGCGAAGGCGCTGCTCGCCGCCGGGGTGGAGCTGGCCGTGGTGAAGCAGGGCCCGAAGGGTGTGCTGGCCATGGACCGGGACGGCTCGGCCGTCGAGGTCCCGCCGGTGCCGGTGGAGGTGGTGAACGGCCTGGGCGCCGGTGACGCGTTCGGCGGCGCGCTGTGCCACGGGCTGCTGTCCGGCGGGGACACCCGGCGCACGGTGTCCTTCGCCAACGCCGCCGGCGCGCTCGTGGCCGGCCGGCTGGCCTGCTCGGAGGCGATGCCGACCGAGGACGAGGTGGCGGCGAAGCTGCGCGAGACGACCGAAGACGACCTTCAGCGAGAGGTGTGACAACGTGCTGTCCGACAGTGTGAGCCGGATCGTGGAGGCCCGGGTCAGCGACCCAGGAGCCATCGCGGCGGCGGCCGAACGGCGGGTGAGGGCCGCCTCGCCGCTGGGCGAGCACGGCAAGGCGATGATCATCGCCGCCGATCATCCGGCGCGTGGCGCCAACGCGGTCGGTGGCGACCCCACCGCAATGGCCGACCGCTTCGAGCTGCTGGACCGGCTGTGCACCGCGCTGGAGCGGCCGGGCGTGACCGGTGTGCTGGCCACCGCCGACATCCTGGAGGATCTACTGCTGCTCGGGGTCCTCGACGGCAAGAGCGTCTTCGGGTCGATGAACCGGGCCGTTCTCGCGGGGTCGGTGTTCGAGATCGACGATCGCTTCACCGGCTACGACGCCGAGACGATCGCCGCGCTGGGCTTCGACGGCGGCAAGATGCTCACCCGCATCGCCCTGGAGGACCCGGCGACCCCGGCCGCGCTGGAGAACACGGCCCGTGCGGTGAACGAGTTGAACGACCGCCGTCTGGTGGCGATGATCGAGCCGTTCCTCTCCCACTGGCGTGACGGCAGGATCCGCAACGACCTCTCCCCCGACGCCGTCATCAAGTCGATCACCATCGCCTCCGGGCTCGGCCGGCGCTCCGCCTACACCTGGCTGAAGCTGCCGGTCGTCGACGAGATGGAGCGTGTGCTGGCCGCCTCGACGCTGCCCGCGCTGCTGCTGGGCGGCGAGGTCACCGACCCCGACGCGGCCTTCGCCTCCTGGGGCCGGGCCCTGAAACTCCCCACCGCGCAGGGCCTGGTCGTGGGCCGATCCCTGCTCCATCCCTCGGACGGCGATGTGGCCGGTGCCGTGGACCGGGCGGTGAACCTGCTGTGACCAGCGAGAACACCGTACGGCTCACCACCGCACAGGCCCTCGTCCGCTTCCTGGCCAACCAGTACAGCGAGCGCGACGGCCAGGAGCAGCGGCTGATCCCGGGGGTCTGGGGCATCTTCGGGCACGGCAACGTGGCCGGTGTCGGGCAGGCGCTCCTCCAGGCCGCCACCACGGGCGAGGCTGATCTGCCGTACTACCTCGCCCGCAACGAACAGGGCATGGTGCACGCGTCGGTGGCGTACGCGAAGATGCGCGACCGGCTGGCCACCTTCGCCTGCACCGCCTCGACCGGACCCGGCTCCACGAACATGATCACGGGAGCGGCGCTCGCCACCACCAACCGGATCCCGGTGCTGCTGCTGCCCAGCGACACGTTCGCCACCCGGGTCGCCGAGCCGGTCCTCCAGCAGCTGGAGGACACCCGGGGCGGGGACGTCACCGTCAACGACGCCTTCCGGGCCGTGTCGAAGTACTTCGACCGCGTCTCCCGGCCCGAGCAGCTGATCCCCGCGGCCCTGGCGGCGATGCGGGTGCTGACCGACCCGGTGGAGACCGGCGCCGTCACGCTCGCGCTGCCGCAGGACGTGCAGGCGGAAGGCTTCGACTGGCCGGTGTCCTTCTTCCGCCGCCGGGTCTGGCACGTGGGCCGCCCGGTGCCGGAGCCGACCGCCGTGGAGCGTGCCGCGCGGCTGCTGCGCAGCGCCAGGAGGCCGCTGATCGTGGCCGGCGGTGGCACCGTCTACTCGGGTGCCGAGACCCAGCTGCGTGCGTTCGCCGAGGCCACAGGCATCCCCGTGGCGGACACACACGCCGGCAAGGGCGCGGTGGCGTGGGACCATCCGTGCGCGGTCGGTGGCATCGGCTCGACCGGCTCCTACGCGGCGAACCAGCTGGCCGGGGACGCCGATGTCGTACTCGGCATCGGCACCCGCTACAGCGACTTCACCACCGCCAGCCACACCGTCTTCGGCAACCCGGACGTCACGTTCGTCAACCTCAATGTGGCCCGGCTGGACGCCGTCAAGCACTCCGCGGAGCCGCTCGTGGCCGACGCCCGGCTCGGTATCCAGGCCCTGGCGGAAGCGCTCGCGGGCTGGGAGGTCGAGCCGGTCCACCGGGCGCGCGTCCGCGACCTCATCGCCCGTACCCGGGAGATCGAGGAGGAGTGTTTCGCCCCGGACCGCGACACCGGCGGCCTGCCCGCGCAGACGCAGATCCTCGGCGCGCTGCGCGATGTCCTCGGCGACCGGGACGTGGTCATCAACGCGGCGGGCTCCATGCCCGGCGATCTGCAACAGCTGTGGCGGGCCCGGGACCCGAAGGCCTACCACGTGGAGTACGCGTACTCCTGCATGGGCTACGAGGTCGCAGCCGGCCTCGGCGTCAAGATGGCCGACCCCTCGCGCGAGGTCGTGGTCCTGGTCGGGGACGGCTCGTATCTGATGATGGCCCAGGAGATCGTGACCATGGTGTCCGAGGGTCTGAAAGTCATCGTCGTGCTGGTCCAGAACCACGGTTTCGCCTCCATCGGCTCGCTGTCGGAGGCCCTCGGCTCGCAGCGCTTCGGCACCAAGTACCGCTTCCGCGACGGCACTTCGGGCCTCCTCGACGGGGATGTCCTGCCGGTCGACCTGGCCGTCAACGCCTCCTCCCTGGGCGCGGACGTCCTGCACGCCGCGTCGGTTGACGAGTTCCGTGCGGCGATGGAGAAGGCGAAGGCCGCAGGCCGCACCACCGTGGTGCACGTCGAGACCGACCTGTACGGGCCCAACCCGCCCGGCCACGGCTGGTGGGACGTGCCGGTCGGCCAGACCTCCGCACTCGACTCCACGCGCGCCGCGTACGAGACCTACGCCGCCCACAAGCGGGCCCAGCGCCACTACCTGTAATCCCTTCCCCGCAAAGGAAACCCGCACCGTGAAGACCATCGAGCACTGGATCGGCGGCGCCCCGGCCGCCGCCACCGCCCCCGCCACCACCCCCGTCTTCAACCCGGCCACCGGCCAGAAGCAGGCCCGGGTCGCGCTGGGCGGGGCCACCGACGTGGACGCCGCCGTCCGGGCCGCCACCGCGGCCTTCGAGACCTGGTCGGAGTCGTCGCTGACCCAGCGCGCCCAGGTGATGTTCGCCTTCCGGCAGTTGCTCGTCGAGCACGAGGAGGAGCTGGGCCGGATCATCTCGGCCGAGCACGGCAAGACCGTCGACGACGCGCGCGGCGAGATCGTGCGCGGCCGGGAGGTCGTGGAGTTCGCCTGCGGCCTCGGCGACGTGCTCAAGGGCAGCTTTTCCGACCAGGTCTCCCGCGGCGTGGACGTGCACAACTTCCGCCAGCCGCTCGGCGTGGTCGCGGGCATCACCCCCTTCAACTTCCCGGCCATGGTGCCGCTGTGGATGCACCCGATCGCCATCGCGACCGGCAACACCTTCGTCCTCAAGCCCAGCGAGCGCGACCCGTCGGCCGCCAACTTCGTCGCCGAGCTGTACCGCCAGGCCGGGCTGCCGGACGGCGTGTTCAACGTCGTGCACGGCGGCAAGGACGCGGTGGACGCGATCCTCGCCCACCCCGGTATCCAGGCCGTGTCCTTCGTCGGCTCCACGCCGATCGCGAAGTACGTCCACGAGCGGGCCACCGCGCACGGCAAGCGCGTCCAGGCGCTGGGCGGCGCCAAGAACCACGCCGTCGTCCTCCCGGACGCCGACCTGGAGTTCGCCGCCAACCACATCACCGCAGGCGCCTACGGCTCGGCCGGCGAACGCTGCATGGCCCTGTCCGTGGCGGTCGCCGTCGGCGCGGCGGCCGACGGGCTGGTGGCGGCGCTGGAGCGCAAGGCCCGGGAGGTGAGGGTCGGCCCCGGCGACGCCCCGGGCACCGAGATGGGCCCGCTGGTCACCAGGGCGGCCCAGGAGCGGGTCGAGAACGCCGTGGCCACTGCCGCCGCCCAGGGCGCCACCGTCGTCGTGGACGGCCGCGGGCTGAAGGTGGACGGGCACGAGCAGGGCTTCTTCACCGGCCCGTCCCTCCTCGACCATGTCACCGCGGGGATGGACGCCTACCAGGAGGAGCTGTTCGGCCCCGTCCTGGCGATCGTCCGCGTGGACACCCTGGACGAGGCGATCGAGCTGATCAACGCCAACCCGTACGGCAACGGCACCGCCCTGTTCACCGCCTCCGGCGAGGCCGCCCGCCGCTTCCAGCGCAGGGTCAGGGTCGGCATGATCGGCGTCAACGTGCCGGTGCCCGTGCCGATGTCGTACTACTCCTTCGGCGGCTGGAAGGACTCGCTCATCGGCGACTCCCCCGTCCACGGCCGCGAGGGCATCCGCTTCTACACCCTCCCCAAGGTCGTCACCACCCGCTGGCCGCGGCCCGCACAGCAGATCGCCGCCGGGTTCACCTTCCCGACCGCCGGCTGACCTCCCCGCCACCTCTCTCCCCCCGCAAGGAACACCGCAGGAAGATCCCCCGTCCCTCTCCCCAAAGGACACGTCATGGCAACGGCGCCATCCCCACTCCGCACCACCGCGGGCAATCTGTGCCTCGGCTCCGCCCCCGACTCCTGGGGCGTCTGGTTCCCCGAGGACGAGCACCAGGTGTCGTACACCCGCTTCCTCGACGAACTCGCACAGGCCGGCTACACCTGGCTGGAGCTCGGCCCCTACGGCTATCTCCCCACCGACCCGGAACGCCTCAAGCAGGAACTCGAAGCCCGTGGCCTCAAGGTCTCCGGCGGCACGGCCTTCGGCGCGCTGCACCGCCCCGAGGCATGGGACGAGATGCTCGCCCACGTCCGCCAGGTGGCCACGCTGACGGCCGCCGCGGGCGCCCACCACCTGGTCCTGATCCCGCCCATGTACCGGGACGAGAAGACCGGCGCGTTCACCGAGTCCCCCGAGCTGACCCCCGAGCAGTGGGCCGGTTTCGGCCGCGCCGCCGACCGGCTGGGCAGGCTGCTCCTCGACGAGTACGACGTCCGCCTCGTCATCCACCCGCACGCCGACAGCCACCTCCAGACCCAGCCGGAGATCGAGCGGCTGCTGGGCGAGTCGGACGGCCGGTACACGAATCTGTGTCTGGACACCGGGCACGTGGCGTACGGTGGCGGGGACAACCTCGACCTGATCCGCCGGTTCGGCGAGCGCGTCGGCTATGTCCATATCAAGCAGATGGACCCCGGGATCCTCGCCCAGGTCGCCGCCGAGGATCTGTCCTTCGGCGAGGCCGTCAGGCGCGGGGTGTGCGTCTCGCCGCCCGCCGGGGTGCCGAACCCGGCCGACGTGATCGCCGAGCTCTCGCAACTCGACGCCGAGCTGTTCGTGATCGTCGAGCAGGACCTGTACCCGTGCGCTCCCGATGTGCCGCTCCCCATCGCCGTACGCACCCGTGAGCATCTGGCCGACTGCGGCCTGACCGGAATCCGACGCCCGAATCACCACCGGTAGGAGGCGGCCATGGACGTCAGGGACGACACGACACAGGCCCCCACCCCCGCCACCGTCACGGACGACCCCCCGCGCGCGATCTCCCGGCGGCTGCGGATGATCACCGTCATCGCCACCTTCGGCGGACTCCTCTTCGGCTATGACACCGGCGTCATCAACGGCGCCCTGCCCTATATGACCGACGACCTGGGCCTCACCCCGGTCACCGAGGGCATGGTCACCAGCTCCCTGCTGCTGGGCGCGGCCCTCGGCGCCGTCGTCGGCGGGCGGATGTCGGACGCGCGTGGCAGACGGCGTACGATCCTCACCCTCGCCGTGCTGTTCTTCGTCGGCGCGCTCGGCGCCACCCTCGCACCGACCACCGCGGTGATGATCGTGGCACGGTTCGTGCTCGGCCTCGCCGTCGGTGGCGCGTCGGTGACCGTGCCCGTCTATCTCGCCGAGGTCTCCCCCGCGGAGCGGCGCGGCGCGCTGGTCACCCGCAATGAACTCATGATCGTCAGTGGCCAGCTGCTGGCCTTCACCTCCAACGCGATCATCGCGAACGTCGGTGGCGAGAGCGGCGGTGTCTGGCGCTGGATGCTGGTGATCGCCACCGCCCCGGCCGTCGTCCTCTGGTTCGGCATGCTGGTGATGCCGGAGAGCCCCCGCTGGCTGGCCTCCCAGAGCCGCTTCAACGACGCCCTGGACGTGCTCAAGCAGGTGCGCTCGCAGGCGCGGGCCGAGGCGGAGCTCGCCGAGGTGTCCGCGCTCGCCGTCAAGGACGAGCGGGAGAAGCTCGGCGGCTGGCAGGACGTGAAGTCGGTGCCGTGGGTGCGCAAGCTGATGTTCATCGGCTTCGGCATCGCCATCGTGCAGCAGATCACCGGCGTCAACACGATCATGTACTACGGCACCCAGATCCTCACCGACGCCGGCTTCGCCTCCGACAGCGCGCTGACCGCCAACATCGCCAACGGCGTGATCTCGGTGCTGGCCACCTTCGTCGGCATCTGGCTGCTGGGCCGGGTCGACCGCCGCCCCATGCTGATGACGGGGCAGCTCGGCACGACGGCGGCCCTGCTGCTCATCGGCGTGTTCTCCCTGGTGCTGCCCGCCGGGGACGGCAGGGCGTACGCCGTGCTCGCCATGACGATCACCTTCCTCGCCTTCCAGCAGGGCGCGATCTCGCCGGTGACCTGGCTGATGCTCTCGGAGATCTTCCCGATGCGGATGCGCGGCTTCGGCATGGGGGTGGCGGCCGTGGTGCTGTGGCTGACCAACTTCGTGATCGGCCTGGTCTTCCCGTCCCTGGTCTCCGGCATCGGGATCTCCAACACCTTCTTCCTCTTCGTGGTGGCGGGGATCTTCTCCCTGGTCTTCGTCAAGCGCTACGTCCCCGAGACCAGGGGCCACAGCCTCGAAACCCTCGAAGCCGAACTCCGGACGCGCTTCTCCTGACCCCACTCTCCAAGGACAGACCATGACCGTACGTGTAGGCGTCATCGGCGCCGGAATGATCGGCCAGGACCACATCAGGCGCCTCACCGACGTCGTCACCGGCGCCACCGTCACCGCCGTGACCGACATCGACCCGGCCCGTGCCGCCGAGGTCGCGGCCCGGGTGGGCGCGGTGGCACCGGCCACCGGCGCTGAACTGATCGCCTCCCCCGAGGTGGACGCCGTCCTCGTCACCTCCTGGGGCCCCACCCACGCCGAGCATGTGCTGAACGCGATCGCGGCCGGCAAGCCGGTGTTCTGCGAGAAGCCCCTCGCCACCACCGCCGAGGACTGTCTGCGCATCGTCGACGCCGAGCGCGCCCACGGCCGCCGCCTCGTCCAGGTCGGCTTCATGCGCCGCTTCGACGCCGGCTACCGCCAGATGAAGGAGGTCATCGCCGCCGGCTCGTTGGGCACACCGCTGATCGTGCACTGCGCCCACCGCAACCCGACGGTCCCCGAGTCGTACACCTCGGCGATGGCCGCCCAGGACACGGCCGTGCACGAGATCGACGTGCTGCGCTGGCTGCTGGACGACGAGATCGTCTCCGCCCAGGTGATCACACCGCGCGCCACGGGCATGCGGTTCGAGCACCTCGCGGACCCTCAGCTCATGTACTTCGAGACGGCGAACGGCGTCCGTATCGACCTGGAGGTCTTCGTCAACTGCCAGTACGGCTATGACATCCAGTGCGAGACCGTCGGTGAGAAGGGCCTGGTCCGGCTGCCCGACCCGGCCGCCGTCGGGGTCCGTACCGCCGGAGCGCACGGCACGGCGGTCCCGCAGGACTGGAAGGGCCGGTTCGCGGACGCCTTCGACACGGAGTTCCGCGAGTGGATCGCCGGCATCGCGGCCGGTGTCGAGCCCACCGGGCCCTCCGCGTGGGACGGCTATGCCGCCACCGTCATCACCGACGCCGCCGTCCGCTCGCTGGAGAGTGGCGGTCAGGTCGTCACCGTCGACATGAAGCCCCGCCCGGCCTGCTACGGAGGCACCTCGTGAAGATCGCCCTCGACCCGTACATGTTCCGCGCCCTGCCGATCGACGACATGGTGCGCACAGTGGCCGAGCTCGGCTATGAGTACATCGAGCTGTCGCCGCGCGACGACTTCATGCCGTTCTTCCTGCACCCGCGGGCGGACGACGAGCGGATCGCCGAGCTGAAGAGGTCGCTGCGCACCCACGGTGTGCGGCTGTCCTCCGTGCTCCCGCTGTACAAGTGGTCCTCGCCCGACGAGACCGAGCGGCAGGCCGCCGTCCGCTACTGGAAGCGCATGATCGAGATCACCGCGGACCTGGAATGTCCGCTGATGAACTCGGAGTTCAACGGCCGCCCGGAGCGAGCCGCGGAGAGCGAGGCGGCCTTCTGGCGCTCCCTGGACGAGCTGCTGCCGCTGTTCGAGCGGGAGGGCATCGCCCTGAACCTGGAGGCGCATCCGGACGACTTCTGCGAGGAGAACACCCCCGCGGTCGATCTCGTCCGCGCCATCGACAAACCCTGGGTGAACTACCTCTACTGCGCTCCGCACTCCTTCCATCTGTCCGGCGCCGACCCGACGGCGGACATCGCGGCGATGATGCGCTACGCGGGCGACAGGCTCCGCCACGTCCACATCGCCGACTCCTTCAACCACAAGGGATCGTCGGGCCTGCGCTACATCCTCAACCCGCCCGGCACCACGGCCCGGATCCACCAGCACCTGGACATCGGGCAGGGCGAGGTCGACTGGGGCGCCTTCTTCGGCACCCTGCGCGAGCTGGACTTCGACGGCGTGGCCACCGCGTGTGTCTTCGCCTGGGAGGAGCGGGCGCGCGAGTCCTCGGCGTTCATGCTGGACCGCATCGCCAAGGAACTCGCCGCGTAGGCGGCCTGACCCACGGCGAACTCACGGGCGAACGCACGACGAAGGGGAGGCCGTGATCGGCCTCCCCTTCCAGGCGTGTGCGGTCAGCGCAGGCGCAGCGCCTCGCGGAGGGTGCCGAACAGATCGGTCTGGTTGGTCACGCCGAGCACCCGGTAGGCCAGCGGGCCCTGGGCGGCGATGCGGACCTGGGTGCCGGTGTGCTCCTGGGACTGGCCCGGCGTGTTGGTCGAGTAGTTGACCTTGAGCTGCTGGCCCTCGTCGGTGACCAGGGTGGAGGACAGGCCGGGCGGGGTGGCCTCCAGCGGGACGATCTGGCTGGTGTGGCCGTGGTCGGCGGTGGTGACGACGAGGGTGTCGGGGTGCTTGGCGGCGTAGTCGCGGGCCACCTTCACCGCACGGTCGAAGGCGGCGGTCTCGCCGATCTGGCCGCACGGGTCGGCCGCGTGGTCCTGCTTGTCGATGGAGGCGCCCTCGATCTGGAGGAAGAAGCCCTTCCCCGAGCCCTTCTGCTTGGCCTCCAGCAGGTCGATCGCCTTGGTGGCGGAGTCGGCCAGGCTCGGCGTGGTCGACGGGCGGTTGGGGTTGGAGGTCACACACCGCTGCGGGCCCGTGCCACCGACGGCGGCCGCCTTGCCGGTCCATTCGGTGGGCACGTTGCCGGAGGAGAGCAGGCCCAGCACCGGCTTGCCCGCCTTCGCGCTCTTCAGGCCGGCGGAGTCGGTGACCACCTGGTAGCCCAGCTTCTGTGCCTGCTCGGTGACGGTCTGGCCCTTGTAGGCGCCGTCGGTGATCTTCTGGTCGAACCGCTGCTTGCCACCGCCGATGAGGACGTCGACCTTGTGGCTGACGGACTGCTCGGCGATCGAGCCGGGGCCGCCCTTCGCGATGGTGTCGGTGGGGCACTTGGCCATGTCGGCCGGGCCCTGGCAGGAGCGGTCGGTGACATGGGAGGCGAGCACGGCCGGGGTGGCGTCGGTGAGCTCGGAGGTGGTGACGCTGCCGGTGGCGTAGCCGTTCTTCTGCGCCTGCTCCAGGATGGTGGGGACGGCCTTGTCGGTGTCCGGCGTCTTGGAGATGCGGCCGTTGACCGTCTTCACGCCGGTCGCCCAGCCGGTGCCGCTGGCGGCGGAGTCGGTGACGTAGTCCGGGGTGCCGTCCGCGTGCACCGCGTACGTGGTGTAGGCGCCGGTGAGCGGGAACTTGTCCATGTTCAGGCGGCCGTTCGCGCCCACCGTGTAGTCACGGGCGAGCGTGATCTCCGAGTCGCCCATGCCGTCACCGATCAGCAGGATGACGTTCTTCGCCTTTCCGCCCTTGATCGCGTTCTCGGCCTGCGTCTTGCCGTCGGAGGCGCCGGCGGCGGCGGTGACGGCCACGGCGGCGGCGGTCGCGGTGACCGCGGCGGTGGCGATCGTGAGATGACGACGCGAAGGTCTGTGCATGGAAGCAGCTCCTTGGGACGCCCGAGGGGGGCGGGTGTAGATGCCAACGAATCCGACGACATCAGCCATGGGTGAACCGATGGGAAATTCGCGGTCCTGCCCGTATTTCCATGACATGGCGCGTTGGCCGTCGCCGCTGGGCTGTCTGCCGGTCAGCGATCGCCCTTGTGCGGTGCCGCGGCGCCTGTTCGCTCGAAGCGGCCCCGGAACGGCGGGAGTTCCGCACCGCGCGGGGCGCGGGTGGCGGCGGAGACGGCCACCATCACCACGGCGTTGAAGGCGAGGGCGATGACGCCCACGTTGAGGTCCTTCACCGCCTGGGGAAGCCCCGGCAGCAGGCTGCCCACCGTGACGCCGGAGAGGGTGACGACGGCGACCGTGGTGACCCCGACGACGATGCCCGCGGCCGCTCCCTGTTTGGTGACGATCCGCCGTGGCGCGAGGCTCGCCAGCAGTGCGGGGAAGAGCTGAGTGACCAGGGCGTAGCCCATGAGCAGCAGCGAGACGATCGAGCTGCCGCCGTTGAAGGTGAAGTAGAGGGAGATCAGGGCGAGGGCCGGCACGAGCAGTTGCGCGAGGCGGCCGATGTGCCGCTCGCTGGTGTGGGGCCGGGCGAGGCGGTAGACGTTCTTCGCCAGGCAGGTCGCGGAGCTCATGAGCAGCAGCGAGCCTGGGACCAGCGCGGTGAGCAGCCCGGCGCCGCCGACGATGCCGACGAACCACGAGGGGAAGGTGGCGGTGGTGATGCGCAGCAGGGACAGATCCGCGTCGGCGCCCTTGAGGCCGGGCACGACCAGGATGGCGGTGAAGCCGACGAAGAAGACGAAGAGCAGGATGAGCTGGTAGAGCGGCATGAAGATGGCGTTGCGGCGGAAGACACGTTCGTTCTGGGCGCTGTAGGAGGCGCTGAAGGTGTGCGGCCACATGTAGAAGCCGACCGCCGAGAGCAGCACGGTGGACGCGAACCACGAGGTGCTCATGCCGCTGGAGGGCAGGGTGAGGAGCTGGGGGTGGGCCTCGTCCACCGCCCGGAACATCTCCCCGACGCCGCCGTAGTAGTGCAACGGCAGATAGATGCCCAGGATGAGGACGACCGCGAGGATGGCGACGTCCTTGAGCACCGAGGTCCAGGCCGAGCCGTGGATGCCCGAGACCGTCACATAGAGGGTCAGCGCGACCGTGCCGATCACGATGGCCCAATGGGAGGAGATACGGCCGTCGGAGGAGACGGACACGATGATCCCCAGCCCCTTCAGCTGGAGGACGAGGTAGGGCACCATCGCGACGACCCCAACAAGGGCCACCAGCGCGCCGAGCAACGGGCTGTCGTACTTGGCGACGAAGAAGTCGGACTGCGAGATCAGCCGGTGCTGCTTGGCGTAGCGCCACACGGCCGGCAGCAGCCAGTACGACAGGACGTAGGCGAGCGAGGCGTAACAGAGGATGTAGTAGGCGGGTGCGCCCTTGCCGTAGGCCCATCCCGAGGCGCCGAGGAAGGTGAAGGTCGTGTAGATCTCGCCGGCCAGCAGCAGGAAGACGAAGACCGTCCCGAAGCCGCGGCCGCCCACCGACCACTGTTCGAGATCCATGTCCCTGCCGCGGCGGGCGCGGAGCCCCAGGCCCAGGGCCGCGAGGAGGAAGGCGAAGATGACGGCGAGGGCGATCATGAGTTCCGCGCCTCCCGGTTCGCCGGGTCCAGACGGTAGATGACGGCCATGGTCACCGAGATCAGAACGACCCACATGACCAGCCAGAAGAGGATGAACGGCATACCGAGGACGTAGGGCGTCACCCGGTTCGCGAAGAAGATTCCCCCGAGGATCCCGAGGAACGGGATCGCGCCGAGCAGATGGATGGGTTTCACGTCGAGAACCTCCTGAGCCGGGCCGTACACCGCTGCATCAGGGCCTCGCCAACTGACCAGACGGGGCCCGTCTTTCGCCATGCGGAATCAAATTTTCGATTGGCAGATGTATAGGTCCGCCCCGAGGGCCTGTCAAGGCTTTGCGCGTCCGGACGAACGGGGGGTTGTTATTCCGCGATGCAGAAAATACTATCCGCATCTCAGAAGTTGCATAGCGACCCTCGGCCGGGAGAACTGATGAAGCACCGACTTCCCTGCACCGTCAATCTGTCGATCCTGTTCACCGAGCTGCCACTGCTGGAGCGTCCGGGCGCCGCCAGGGCCGCGGGGTTCGACGCGGTCGAGTACTGGTGGCCCTACGCGACGGCCGTGCCGACGGACGCCGAGGCCGACGCATTCGTCCGGGCGGTGCGTGACGCCGGTGTGCGGCTGACGGGGCTGAACTTCTACGCCGGGGACATGCCCGGGGGCGACCGTGGCCTGGTGTCCTGGCCGGCCCGGGCGGCGGAGTTCCGCGACAACATCGATGCCGCCGTGGCGATCGGCGAGCAGTTGGGGTGCCGGTCGTTCAACGCCCTGTACGGCAACCGGATCGACGGCGTCGCCCCGGCGGAACAGGACGACCTGGCGGTGGAGAACCTGGCGCTGGCGGCCAGGGCCGCGGAGCGCGTCGGCGGCACGGTCCTGCTGGAGCCGGTCAGCGGCGCCCCGGCGTACCCTCTGCGCACCGCGGCGGACGCGCTCGCCGTGATCGACCGGGTGGCGGCCGAGTCCGGCACCGGAAACCTCCGCCTTCTGGCCGACCTCTACCACCTCGCCGTCAACGGCGACGACGTGTCCGGTGTCATCGCCGCCCACGCCGACCGCATCGGACATGTACAGATCGCGGACGCCCCCGGACGGGGAGCGCCCGGTACGGGACAGCTGGACCTCGACGGGCTGCTGCTCGACCTCCAGGCCGTGGGCTACGCCGGCCGGGTGGGTCTGGAGTACAAGCCCGAGGGCCCGAGCGCGGACAGCTTCGGCTGGCTCCCCCGCGACCGGCGCGGCGGCGGCCGCCCCTCCTGACCGACCGGGACAGCCCCGGCCATACAAAGAACCCGACCACACGCATGACACGAAGGAACCCACGATGAGTACCACTTCCCGGAAGATCGCCTTTATCGGCCTGGGCATCATGGGCGGCCCGATGGCCGCCAACCTGGTGCGGGCCGGACACACCGTCACCGGCTACAGCCGCGGCCGCGCGGCCGTCGACGCCCTGGTCACGGCCGGTGGCCGGGGCGCCGACACCATCGCCGAGGCGGTGCGCGACGCCGAGGTCGTGATCACCATGGTCCCGGCCGACCCGCAGGTGAAAGAGGTCGCCCTCGGCGAGGGCGGCGTCCTGGAACACGCTACGCCCGGCACCTTGCTGATCGACATGAGCAGCATCACCCCGCAGACCTCTCGGGAGGTGGCGGCCGCCGCGCGCGACAAAGGCGTCCGTACGCTCGACGCCCCGGTGTCCGGCGGGGAGGCGGGCGCCATCGAGGGCGTCCTGTCCATCATGGTCGGTGGCGAACCGGACGACTTCGCCGACGCGTGGCCGGTGTTCGAGGCGCTGGGCACCACCATCGTGCACATGGGCCCGCACGGGGCCGGGCAGACGGTCAAGGCCGCCAATCAGCTGATGGTGGCCATCCACCTCCAGGCGCTGGCCGAGGCCGTGGTGTTCCTGGAGAACGCCGGGGTGGACCTGAACGCGGCACTGGAGGTGCTGGGCGGCGGCCTGGCCGGCTCCACCGTCCTGGCCCGCAAGCGGGAGACGGTGCTCACCCGCGACTTCAGGCCCGGCTTCCGGATCGACCTGCACCACAAGGACATGGGCATCGTCACCGACGCCGCGCGCGCGGTGGGCGCGCCCCTGCCCGTGGGCGCCCTCGTCGCCCAGCTGGTCGCCTCGGCCCGCGCCTGCGGCGACGGCGACCTGGACCACTCCGCGCTGCTGCGCGGAGTCGAGCGGCTGGCCGGCCGCGACCCGCGCTGAACCCACGTCTTTCGACGGACCGACTTCGATGGACCGACCGACAGGAGCATCCTCATGGCTCGCATGACCGCGGCCCAGGCGGCGGTGGAGATCCTCAAGCGCGAGGGCACCACCCATGTCTTCGGCCTGCCCGGCGCGGCGATCAACCCCTTCTACTCCGCGATGCGCACCAACGGTGGACTGACCCATGTGCTCGCCCGGCATGTCGAGGGCGCCTCGCACATGGCCGAGGGCTACACCCGCGCCAGGGCCGGGAACATCGGGGTCTGCGTGGGCACCAGCGGCCCCGCGGGCACCGACATGATCACCGGCCTGTACTCGGCGAGCGCCGATTCGATCCCGATCCTGTGCATCACCGGCCAGGCGCCGGTGGCCAGGCTCCACAAGGAGGACTTCCAGGCCGTCGACATCGCCTCGATCGCGGCGCCGCTGACCAAGATGGCGATGACCGTCCTCGAACCCGCCCAGGTGCCCGGCGCGTTTCAGCAGGCCTTCCATCTGATGCGGTCGGGCCGGCCCGGACCGGTGCTGATCGATCTGCCCATCGACGTCCAGCTGGCCGAGATCGAGTTCGACCCGGAGACGTACGCGCCGCTGCCGGTGTACAAGCCGTCGGCCACCCGAGCACAGATCGACAAGGCCGTCGAACTGCTCCAGGCCGCCGACCGGCCGCTGATCGTGGCCGGAGGCGGGGTCATCAACGCCGACGCGAGCGAGCTGCTGGTGGAGTTCGCCCAGCTGACCGGGGTGCCGGTGGTGCCCACGCTCATGGGCTGGGGCGCCATCCCCGACGACCACCCGCTCATGGCCGGCATGGCCGGACTCCAGACCTCCCACCGCTACGGCAACGCCACCCTGCTCGCGTCCGACTTCGTCCTCGGCATCGGCAACCGCTGGGCCAACCGCCACACCGGCGGCCTCGACACGTACACCCGGGGCCGCACCTTCGTCCACGTCGACATCGAACCCACCCAGATCGGCCGGGTCTTCGCCCCGCACCTGGGCATCGTCTCCGACGCCAGGTCCGCGCTGGAACTGTTCGTCCAGGCGGCGAGGGAACTGCGGGCCGCGGGAGCCCTCAGGGACCGCGGCGACTGGGCCGACAGCTGTCGGCGGCGCAAGGGCACCCTGCTCCGCAGGACCCACTTCGACCAGGTGCCGGTCAAACCGCAGCGGGTCTACGAGGAGATGAACAAGGCGTTCGGGCGCGACACGCGCTACGTCTCGACGATCGGTCTCTCCCAGATCCAGGCCGCGCAGCTGCTCCATGTCCACCGCCCCCGGCACTGGATCAACGCCGGCCAGGCCGGCCCGCTGGGCTGGACCGTCCCCGCCGCCCTGGGCGTCGCGACGGCCGAGCCGGACGCCACCGTCGTCGCCCTCTCCGGCGACTACGACTTCCAGTTCATGATCGAGGAACTCGCGGTCGGCGCCCAGTTCCGGATCCCCTACCTCCATGTGGTGGTCAACAACGCCTACCTCGGCCTGATCCGCCAGGCCCAGCGCGGCTTCGACATGGACTACTGCGTCCAGCTGTCCTTCGACAACATCAACGCCCCCGAGGTGGGCGGCTACGGCGTCGACCACGTCAAGGTCGCCGAAGGGCTGGGCTGCAAGGCCATCCGCGTCTTCGAACCCGACCGCATCGCGCCCGCTCTGGCCGAGGCCAAGAAGCTCATGGCCGAGCACCGGGTGCCGGTGGTCGTCGAGGTCATCCTCGAACGCGTCACCAATGTCTCGATGGGCACCGAGCTCGACGACATCACCGAGTTCGAGGAACTGGCCACCCGTCCCGGCCACGCTCCGACGGCCCTCCGCACGGCCCTCGGACTGGAACTGTAATAGCCACTACCCCCTTGCGCCCCTATACTCCGATGGATGCAGTCCACGACGATCAGGGGCGCCGTCGTGCACGACGCGGCGCGCCTCACCACGCTGATCCAGCAGTCCAGCGCCTACCGGGGGAAGTACGCCTCGATCATCTCCGGGTATCGGGTCACCGCCGACTACATCGCCCGGCACCGGGTCTTCATGGCCGTCGACGCGTCCGGTCGGCTGCTGGGCTTCTACGCCCTCATGGTGGAGCCGCCGGAGTTGGACCTGGCCTTCGTGGCGGATGAAGCGCAGGGAACGGGCGTCGGCCGCCTTCTGGTCGAGCACATGATCGGCCAGGCCAGGGAAGCCGGTCTGCCGAGCGTGCGCGTGGTTGCCCATCCCCCGGCCGAGGGGTTCTACCGGCGCCTGGGCGCCACGCGGGTGGGGACGGTCGCTCCGTCGCTGCCGAGGGTGGCCTGGGAACGCCCGGAGTTGCGGTTCACCATCCCCTGACGAGGCGCGGCCGGATCCGGCTCGGTCCCATGAGGGGGGAACGGCAGTTCGGGAAGGTGCTGTTGGCGATGACTGCCTTACCCTGACACAAGTTTGATCACAGAATCGGACGAGCGCTCAGGCGTACGGATCGCATCCGGACAACAGCACAGACGGGGGACGCACATGGGAAGTGACATCGCATGGGCGGAATGAAGCTCTATTCACTCGAATCCAACGATCCGCGGCGGCTCGGCCCCTACCGGCTGCTGCGGCGGATCGCCACCGGCGGCATGGGCCGTATCTACCTCGCCCGGCAGGAGGCCCCCGGGACCCCCGCGAGCCCGGCCGGGCCCACCGGAACCGTGGTGGACCACGGGCTCGTCGCGGTCAAGACACTCCTCGCGGAGGGGATGGTGAGCCGGCCGGACCGCGAGCGGTTCGCCCGCGAGGTGGAGCTGGCGGGGCGGGTCGACAGCACGTACACCGCCACGGTGCTCGACGCCAACGCGAAGGCGGAACGCCCGTGGCTCGCCATCGAGTTCATTCCGGCGCCCAGCCTGGCCGAACTCGTCGTGAGCGCCGGGACACTGCCCGCCGACGCGGTGCGCTGGGTCGCGGCCGGGGCCGCGCGGGCGCTGGTCGAGCTGCACGGTCTGGGCGTCGTCCACCGGGACATCAAACCCCTGAACATACTGCTCCCCCAGGACCGCCCCCGCCTCATCGACTTCGGCATCTCGCACGCCCACGACCACACCAGCTCGACGACGACCATCGGCACCTTCGCGTTCACATCGCCGGAACAGGCGTGCGGCAAGAAGTCCACCGCCGCGTCCGACATGTACTCCCTGGGCGCCACGCTCTTCTTCCTCGCGGTCGGCCGCCCGCCGTACGAGCAGACCGACCACTCCTTCGGGGTCCTCGCCCTCGTCCAGCGCGCCGAGCTCGACACCAGCGGGCTGCCGACGGAGCTGGAACCGCTGATCCTCCCCCTGCTGGAGCTCGACCCCGAGCGGCGCCCCGCTCCGTCCGACGTGCTGCGGGACGTCCTCGCCGACCTCGACCGGGCCGCGGCGGACCAGGGCGCCGAGCGGTGGCTGCCGCGGGAGTGGACCGCGCTGATCGAGGAGTACGCGGAGCAGGGGCGCCAACTGCGCGACCGGGCCCTGGACTTCGAGGCGGCCGAAGCGCCGACTCAGGTGAAGGTCGAGGGCGCTCCGGACGGGGCGCACGAGGCGGTCAGCGAGATGCGCGAGCAACTGGAGGCCCTGCGCAAGCAGCGGGACGCCTTGGTGCGGGCGCAGTCCGAGGAGCGGGCGGAGGCGGAGGCGCGGGAGCTCGCGCGCCAGGAAGAGGAGGAGCGCAGGCGCAGGGAACAGGCGCGGAAGGAAGAGGCGGAACGCAGGGAGCGGGAGCGCAAGGAACAGGAGCGGAAGAAGAAGGAGCAGAGGGAGCAGAAGGAACGCGAACGGAAGGAGAGCCAGCGCAAGGAACGCGAGCGCATAGCGCGCGAGAAGACCGAGACCGCCGCCAAGAACAAGAGCACCGGCGCGACAGCGGCCAAGCAACCCGCCAAGAATTCGGGTTCCTCCGAAGGCTGGGGCGGTCTGCTCGTGGTCGCGCTCATCATCGGAGCCCTGATCTGGCAGCCCTGGGACAAGAAGGACGACGACACCCCGACGAGCAGCCCCACCCCGCGTTTCACCCTCTCCAGCAGCGGGGGCGGCACCAGCGGCCTCGGCGGCGACGACACCGAGACCGACAGCTCCTCAAGCTCCTCCAGTTCGTCGAGCTCGTCGAGCGGCGGCTCCGATGACACCGAGCCCGAACCCGAACCGGAGACCACCTCCCCCGAGCCCGAGCCCGACCCCACCGAAGAGGCCTTCAAGGCCGTCTCGTCCGGGGACTGCCTGGACGTCGTCGACACCGGCTACGGCGGCCTGACCAAGTACGACTGGAGCGAGGAGAAGCCGAACACGACGTCCTGCGGCTACGGGACGCGGGTGAAGGTCACCGGCACCGCCGACGACTGCCCGTCCGGCGTGGCCAAGGCCACCTGGTCGTACTACTCCACCAGCAGCGGTGAGCGGACCGCGCTGTGCCTCACCGGCCAGTACCGCCAGGGTGACTGCCTGCTCGCCAAGCACGAGGGCAGCAACATCAGCAGCATCGCGATGCTGTCGTCCCCGAACTGCACGGACCGGAAGGTCCCCGTCGCGTACAACGAGATCCTGGTCGTCACGGACATCTACCGGGCGAACGCGAGCACCGGCACCGAGGTCTGCCGCCATGGGCAGTACGACATGAACACGTACTGGTCCACGAAGGTGGACGACGGCGCGACGCTGCTGTGCCTGAAGGCGTACGACTGACGCGGCCGGACGGCCGGGCCCGGGCATCGACCAGGCGTCAGTGTGCCGGCGGGATTCGGTAGACGGAGACATGAGAACGCGACTCGGCGGTGAATTCGGCGCCGTCCCAGTCCGCATGCCTGGCCTCCAGCTCGAATCCGGCCAGCTGAGCCATGAGGTCGAGCTCGGCCGGCCAGATGTAGCGGTGGGGGCTGCGGGACAGCTCTGCCTGCCTGGTCTCGTCGAATCGGAAGTGGTGCGATACGACCTGCTGGTTCAGCACGTCGTAGGTGTCCAGACCGATGTACCCGGGGTCGGAGTGCCAGACGGTGGCCGTCTGGCCCGGTGGGAGTTTGCGCAGCTCGGGTACCCAGAGCTCGACCACGAACCGGCCACCGGGCGCGAGGTGGCGGGCGGCGTTGCGGAAACACTCGACCTGCTCGGCCTGGGTGAGCAGGTTGGAGATGGTGTTGTAGACGAGGTAGACCAGGGTGTACTCGCCCGGGGCGACGGTGGTCGCCATGTCACCCATGATCACGGGGAGCGTCGCCTCGTCCACCTTGGTACGCAGTCGCTCCACCATCGGCCGCGACAGCTCGATGCCGGTGACGGGGACTCCGCGCTCGGCGAGCGGGATGGCCACCCGGCCGGTGCCGATGGCGAACTCGAGCGCCTCGCCCTCCCCTGCGAGCCGGGCGAGGCGGTCCACGGTCGGTCCCAGGATCTCGGGGGCGAACATGCCGGATCCGGGCGTGTCATAGCGCTGGGCGGTCTCAGCGTCCCAGATGTTCTCCTGCTGCATTCCGCCAAGGCTCGCCTCTCGGCTGAGTACTGTCCAGCGAATACGCGCCCCGGCCGGAGCCGGCCGGGCCGGACCGGGATGCCTGGCTGTTCCATTCGCCGTCACCGAGGATCAGGACCGGGTCGAACATGACGACGGCGCCGGCCAGGATCAGGAAGATGACCGGGCCCAGCAGCATGGGCAGCAGCAGAGAGACTCCGGACGGGCCACTGGCCGCCTGTGCCGTATCGCTGTGGAGGTGGACACTCACGGCGGCCATGCCGGTGTAGTGCATGCCTGAGACGGCGAGGCCCATCACGAGGCTGGCGCCGAGGGAGCGCAGGAAGCCACGGACGGACACCGCGGCCCACAGCGCCGCCGTCGCGGCGACGAGGGCGATGACCACCGAGAGGGCCACGGTGACCGCGTCGTAGCGGATGACGCCGTTGAGCCGTATCGCGGACATCCCGAGGTAGTGCATGGCCGCGACGCCCAGCCCGGTGATGGTTCCGGCCACGGTGAGAGTGGCCGGGGCGGCACCGCGGTAGCCGACGATGAACACGCCCGCGGAGACCACCACGATCGCGACCATCAGACTGAGCACGGTCAGCGGCACGTCGTAGGTGACGGGCGTCTGGCGCACGGAGAAACCGGTCATGGCGATGAAGTGCATCGTCCAGATGCCACAGCCCAGAGACGCGGCTCCCAGAGCAAGCCACCCCGGTCTCCATCCGGGACTACGGTGCACCGTGCGCACGACGCAGCGCAGGCCCAGTGCCGACCCCAGGCAGGCCATCACATAGGCGGCCACCGGTGTCACCAGTCCGTAGCTGAAACCGTCGATCGTGCCGTTCATCCACGCCCTCCCCAATTTCCATGGACACGGCAGATATTGAGGCTGTTTTCGGCCAGGAGCAGCAAGCCCTTACCGGTAGTAGCGGTTGAGTCTTACGAGATCGTTATTGGCGTCATATGACCCCTGAATGTGTCGGCGCCCCGCGCCCCTGACTGCAAATCAAGGAGCCGCGTGTGCAAACCTGTTGACGGTGGCGCTAGCTCTGCGGGACGTCCTTGATGAACACGAGCCCGTCGATTCCGGCCAGGTGGGCCGGGTCGAGCGGGGCGTAGCCGAACCAGGGGGACACGCGGGGCGCGGGCCGCGCGTCGCCGAGGGCGGTGGCCAGCCGGGGGGCGTCGATGACGCAGCGGTCCTCCGGGAGCGCGTACAGGAGTCCTTCGACGGTGTCCGGCGGCGGGGTGTCCACTCCCTGGTGCCGGAGGGTGCCGAGAGCGGTGGCCAGGAAGGCATACGCGTCGCCCAGGTGGGAGCTGACGAGCGCGCCCGCGCTCCACCACTCCAGCGGCGGCTGGTCCCACATGCGCATCGAGCTCTTGTCCCGCTGGAGGTGGCTGTTGTGGGCGAAGACCAGCACCGGGCCCCGCCGGGTGAGGGCGAGGAGGTTCTCGGCCATCATCGAATCCCGCAGGCCCAGCAGCCGCGTCATCCGGCCCGGTGAGGTGTCGGCCATCCAGTAGTGGTAGCGCAGCAGGCCGGTGGCGGTGCGCCCGTACAGCCGCGCCCGGTCCCAGTCGTCCCGCGAGGTCCCCGCGAGCAGATGGGGTGTCTGCTCGTCGAACAGCGCCACCAGATCGTCGGCGAACAGCCGCAGCTCCGTGGCCTCGGCCGACCGCCCCACGGACTGGGCCGGGTCCATCATCGCGGCGGGATTGGTCCACCGGTCGTCGGCCCCGAGCAGGCGGTCGAGCGTTTCCGCGGTGCAGGGGAGCAGGTCCGCGTCCACCCGGGCCGAGAGGTGGCCGTGGAGTGCGGTGAGGGCCTGCCGGGGGCTCGCGGCGCCGGTGATCTCCAGCGGGCCGTCGACACCGGCGAAGCGGAGTTGCTCGGACGCGGGCCGGCCGTCGTTGTACTCACGTATCCAGCGCACGAGTTCGCGGTTGGCCGCAGAGGTGCCCAACCCCAGGTCGGGGTGGCTGAATCCACGCTCCATGGCCTCATCGAGGGTGCCCTGGCCCGAGGTGACGTAGTCGTCCACGACCAGGCCCATCAGGCAGTCGCTCTCGATCGCGATCGTCCGGTACCCCTCCTGTTCGACGAGTTGCCGGAAGAGGTCGTTGCGCACGTCGAGCAGAGTGTCCTCGCCGTGGGTGGGCTCGCCCAGGGCGAGCAACCGCGGCCGGGCCGGGAGCAGGCCCATGACGGCGGCTGCCGCGACGGCATGGGTGGTGTCCTTGATGTCAGTAGCCATGCCTTCCACGGTATCGTTGAACCATCGGTTGAAACTTTTGCGCGATGCCGCCGCGATATCGTCCGATCCCATGGGACCAAACCTTCAAAACGGTGAACGGCTCAGGCCCGTTGATCTGGCGCGCGGGCACGGTCTGTCCACGCAGGCGATCAGGAACTACGAGGAGGCCGGCATCCTTCCGGCCGCCGGTCGCACACCCCACGGCTACCGCACCTATACCTCGCTGCACGCGGGGGCCCTGCGCGCGTTTCTCGCCCTGGTGCCCGGCCACGGCCACCAGACGGCCACGGCGATCATGCGCGCCGTGAACGAGGGCGCGGTCGATGAGGCGTTCCACCTCATCGACGAGAGCCATGCCCAGCTGCTCGACGACCGGCGGACACTCCAGGCCGTGGAGAGCGCCCTCCGCGACCTGGAGCCCACCGCGGCGCCCGAACCCGACACGGCGGTGTCCGAGGCCGGCGGCACGTTCATCGGACCGCTGGCGGGCAAGCTCGGCATCCGGCCCGCGACGCTGCGCAAATGGGAGCGCGCCGGGCTGGTGCGCCCGCGCCGCGACCCGCTGACCGGGTACCGCGTCTATGACGCCGCCGACGTACGGGACGCCCGGCTGGCCCACCAGCTCAGGCGGGGAGGCTATCTGCTGGAGCAGATCGCCCCGCTGATCGCCCAGGTGCGGACGGCCGGCGGGATGGAGCCGCTGGAGGCCGCGCTGCACGAGTGGCACGGCCGGCTGTCCGCCCGCGGGCGGGCGATGCTGGCCGGGGCCGCCGAGCTGGAGGCGTATCTCCGCGAGCGCGGATGACAGCCCGGTGCACGCGGCGAGAGGCCCTGCGTTGTCAGAGGGCCGCCCTAGCATCGATGGAGCCATGAGGGTGCTGAGGTCGACAGCAGGCCGACGTCTACCCGATGTTGACGATGTATCAGGAGCGCTGGCGTGCGACCGACCTTTGGGGACTTCACCACCGATCCGGCCCGGCTGGGGAACAGCACGGCCCGCTACGAGGGCTGCCATCCGGCCCGCGATCACCTCGAGATCGATGCGGGCGGGAGCGTCGAGCTCGACTTCACGCTGGACGACGGCGCCGTGCCCGCGCAGGCCACGCTGACCGTCACCGCCCTGGTGTCCCTGTTGGGGAAGTCCCTCGGCCACGCCCCGGTCGACGTCACCGTCAACGGCCGCGTCCTGATCGCGGACTTCACCATTCCCGGTGGCGCCATACCTCAGGACACGGCCCTCGCCGTGCCCGGCGAGCTGCTGGTGCCCGGCACCAATACCCTCCGCCTGCGCAGTTCCGCCGACGCGCACAGCATGCTCTGGCTGTACCGGATCACCCTGGACCCGTGCCACGCGATCGGCGGCGCGCGCCGCGCGATGGCGGAGGAGGCCGCGAGGGAGGCGGTGTTCGCCTTCCGGGCCGAGCGGCGCGCCGTGGGGTCCGCGAGCTGGCGGCCCGCCCCGCGGCTGCTCGTCCACCTCGACCGCGGCGAGCACTCGCCGCCGGGGCAGCTCGCCTGGCGCGGGCAGGACGGCGCGGAGGCGGCGGTCAGTTTCCAGTCGGCGATGACGGACTTCTACGGGCACTACCGCGCGGCGGACGGCTCTCCCGCCGAGTACCGCGGGCGTCTCGAAGCACGCTCGGCCTTCCCGGAGGGCACGGACGACGGCACGGTGCACCGGTTCCGTACGGAGGAGGGCTGGGGCGGCGGCTGGCACGCCTCCGGGGAGCTGCGGCTGCTCGTCGAGGACGGCGGAGCCCCGGTGGAGCGGGTGACGTGGCGCGACCAGGCGGGGAACTCCGGCTCGGTGTCGCTGCGGGCCGCCGTTTGCGGCCCCGACACGGCTCCCGCAAGCGACGGCTTCATCGGCTACTACCAGCGCGTCAACGAGGGCCCGATCGGCTACCGGGGCGCGTCGCCGTCCGTCTCCCCGAAGCCCGAGACGGCGGCAGCGCGGCTCAGCACGGTAGAGCAGTGGCGGTCGTATCTGGCCGAGTACAGCGCCGACGTCCTGCGGGTGGCGGACGAGAGCGAGCTGACCGCGTTCAGCGAAGAGCAGCGGGCCGCCGGCTGGCTGGGGTACGAGGGGGCCGGTGAGGACCGCGTCGCGGCCCTGGAGGACCGGCTGGGCACCCGGCTCCCGCCCAGCTTCCGCGCCTTCCTCGGCGCGTCCGACGGGTGGCGGCACCTCAGCGCGTTCATGTACGAGCTGCTGACGGCCGACACCGTCGACTGGCTCCGCGATGCCATGCCCGGCTTCACGGACGACATCAAGGACGGTGCCGACGATGAGGAGTTGGACGCCGAGTTCGCGCTGATGGACCGCTCACTTCTGATCTCCGGGGATGCCGACGCCCAGTACTGGCTGCTGGATCCCGGGGACGTGTCCGAGGACGGGGAGTGGGCCGCGTACATCTGGGCGAGCTGGTACCCGGGCCTGGGCGACCGGCACGCGTCGTTCGCCGAGCTGGTCGCCGCGGAGCGCACGTCGTTCGAGGAGCTCAAGGGCCACGAAGGACACGGGGTGCATCCCGAGGGCGCCGAGGAACTCGTGGCCAAGGGCCGCGCTCAGGCTCTGCGGGGCGAGGTCGAGGCCGCGATGGCCACGTTCGAGGAGGCCGCGGTGAAGGGCTCGGGGGCCGGTGCCTATCTGAAAGTCGTCCTGGGCGCCTTCCTCGACAGGAGCTGTGTGCACCACGACATCCGGCGCGGCGTCCTCCACCGTCCGCACGTCATCGAAGCGGTCGGGCTCGAACAGGTACGTGCCGAGGTCGCCCCGCTGTTCCTGCGCCGCTCGGCGGAGGACTGGACCGGCGCCCCGGGCTGGTACATCTCGACCCTCGGCGATGTCCTCCCCGCCCTCGGCACCCCCGGCTCGGGCGACGACACCGCCGACTGGATCGCCCGCGCCGCCGCCTTCGTCCCGCCCGTCCTCCCCGAATCCCCCGCCTTCCAGCAGGCCCTGGACCTCGCCCGTACCCTCGCCCGGCAGGGCGACACCGACGAGTCCTGGACGGTCATCGAGACCGCCCTGCCCCACTGGCACTCCGACTCCCCACACCGCATAGCCCCGGTGATCCTCCTCACCGACCCGGTCCTCGGCGACCTGATCACCCCGCACCGGGCCCGTCGGATCGTCACCATGCCCCGGGGCGAGGGGTCGGGGATAACCACACCGTGAAGATCGTGTTGCCCGGAGGAACCGGGCAGGTGGGCGGCATACTGAACCGGGCGCTGACCGCCGCGGGCCATGAGGTCGTGGTTCTCACCAGACGGCCGACGCGCGGCGGTGAACTCCGGTGGGACGGCAGAAGTCTCGGCCCCTGGGCGGAGACCATCGACGGCAGCGATGTCGTGATCAATCTGGCCGGCCGCAGCGTGAGTTGCCGCTACACCGAGGAGAACCTCCGGGCCATGATGGACTCGCGCGTGGACTCCGCGCGTGTCGTGGGCGAGGCGATCGCGGCTGCCCGACGGCCTCCCCGGGTCTGGCTCCAGATGAGCACCGCCACCATCTATACCCACCGCTTCGACGCACCCAACGACGAGGCAACCGGAACGATCGGCGGCGGCGAACCCGATGTCCCCCGCTACTGGGACTTCAGCGTCGAGATCGCACAGAACTGGGAGCGGGAACAGCAACGGGCCCGGACGCCGCACACCCGCAAGGTGGCCCTGCGCTCAGCGATGGTGATGAGCCCCGATCGCGGTGGCGTGTTCGACTACCTGCTGTGGCTGGCCCGCCTCGGTCTCGGCGGGCCGGTCGCGGGCGGAGCCCAGTACGTGTCCTGGATACACGACCATGATTTCGTCCGCGCTGCCACCTTCCTCATCGACCGGGACGACATCACCCGACCGGTCAATCTCGCCGCCCCCGCTCCCCTGCCTCAACGAGCTTTCATGAGCGCGCTGCGCACCGCGTGGGGCGTCCCGGTGGGCCTGCCGGCCACCAAGTGGATGGCCGAGATCGGCGCGTTCGCACTGCGTTCCGACACCGAACTCCTGCTCAAGAGCCGCCGGGTCGTTCCGGGTCGGCTCCTTGAGGCCGGGTTCGCGTTCGACCACACCGAGTGGCCGCAGGCCGCGGACGAACTTGTCCGGCGGGTGCGTCAGAAGCGGGGCCGCGCTTGAAAAACGGGGGATTTACCCGGCGCACAGCGGCGTTCTGCCGCTGTGCGCCGGACACGCGGTGGCCGGCCGGGGTCAGGGCCGCGGGTGTCAGCCGTTGGAGAAGCGGACTGCCTGCTCGAGGATCTGCTCCGGGTCGTCGGTCGGCGGGTAGATCCACAGCGAGTTGATGTTCTTCTTGAGGGTCTTGGCCTCCTCCCCGGTCGACACGACCTCCCGGTCCCAGCCCTGTGTGAACACGGCGCCGGCGGGGCCGAGATCCAGGCAGGTGGTGTAGGGGTCCGGGGTGAAGGGCAGCAGGGCGTTCCCCAGAAGCTCGGCCGCCACGTTGTGACCGACCAACTTCCCCATCGGCAGGGCGTGCTGGCAGCTCTGCGTCGTGGAGTGCCCCTCTTCCGCGGTGGCGTGTGCGGTGTCGCCGGCCGCATAGACGTCGGGGACTCCGATCACCTGGAGGTACGCGTCCACGCTCAGCCGTCCCAGCCGATCACGTTCGCCCGGGATCTGCTCCGTGAGCGAGCTAGCGACCATGCCGGCCGTCCAGATGACGGTTGCCGCGGGGATCACTTCACCGTCCGAGAGTGTGACGTCCTGCTGGGTCGCGGCTGCCACGGTGCGCCCCAGGCGCCGTTCGATCTTCAGCTCGTCAAGCGCGCCGTCGATGGTCGAGCGTGGACCTGGGCCGAGCTCCGGGCCGACGACGTCGGCGCGGTCGACGAGAACGACGCGGACGTCTTCAGCGGCGCCCTGCCGGTCGGCGATCGCGTGAAGCCGTTCACGCAGTGCGGTGGCGATCTCCAGACCGGTGAAGCCGGCCCCGACCACGACCGCGGTGAAACGGCCCTCGAACGGCGCCCGCTCCGGCAGCCGCCCCAGGTGGCCGTCCAGCGCGGCCGCCGCGGGCAGTGTGTCGATGTCGAGAATGTGTTGCGAGCCGGGGACGTCCGGGCGCACAAGCCGGCTGCCCGTGGCAAGCACCAGCTTGTCGTAGGCCAGGTCCAGTTCCTCGCCGGCCCGCCCGACGGCGCGTACGGTGTGCGCCTCGGTGTCGATCCCGGTGACGGTCGCCGTGATGCGGCGTACGCCGATCGGGCCGAGGACGCGGTCCAGAGGCACCCGCATCCCGTCCGGGGCCTCCTCGTACAGGCGGGGGCGGATGACCAGGTCATCGCCGCCGCTGACCAACGTCACGCGCAGTTCGTCGCCCGCGCTCCCCGCCTCACGGGCGGCACGGACCGCTCCCGCCGCGCTCCACACGCCCGCGAAACCCGCGCCGATGACCAGGACATCCTTCACGTACTTCTCCTTCTTTGCGGTCCCACCGCCTCCAATCCCGGACATTACATATCCTGGATATTCAGTGTCAAGATTTCGTCGACGCATCCGTCGCGATGCGGGCGATCCCGGGCATGTAATGTCCGGGATATGCGAATGGCTAAGGGCGTCGAGTGGGCCCTGCACACACTGCTCAACCTGGACATGACAGGCGGCGGCCCCGTGGGCAGCAACCAGCTCGCCGAGGCCCACGGCCTTTCCGCCTCCTACCTGAACAAGCAGCTCCAGCAACTCGCCAGGGCGGGGCTCGTGACCTCCGTCCCCGGGCCGCGTGGAGGTTTCCGCCTGGCGAGGCCTCTCCGTGACATCACACTGCTGGACGTCGTCGAGGCCATCGAGGGGAGCACACAGCTCTTTCACTGCACAGAGATCCGTTGCTGTGGCAAGATCGGCGAACTTTCACCGCCTCCTACAGACGCTTGCGCCGTCAACATGGCCATGCGTCGTGCGGAACAGGCGTGGCGCACGGCTCTGGCCGCCCAGACTCTTGCCGACATCAGAGCAGAGCTGGACCGCACCCCGATGATCCAGCAGGTGGTAAAAGCCGCCTTGGACTGAGTGTGCACGCCAACCGTGGGTTGCTCCGGGCAGAGGGCGGCGGCATCTGTCGCAGAACCACGGGTACTCGGTCATCACATCCAGACAGTGGTGTGAGCCCGGAGTACGTATGGAGGTGCGGTCCAATGCCGGACAAGGACTCAGTGGTCGGGCCCACCTGCGCGCCCCGCGTCCCTCGGCAGGCTGAGGAGCAGGCACGGTGACCGGTTCGACGTCCGCTCAGCTGCTGCCGATGCCCTCGGACTGGCAGCATGCTCTCGCCGTGGTGGCCCACCCTGATGACCTCGAATACGGGTGCTCGGCCGCCATCGCCTCCTGGACCGAAGACGGCCATGAGATCGCCTATGTCCTCGCCACGCGCGGCGAAGCGGGCATCGACAGCGTTGTGCCGGCTGAGTGCGGACCGCTGCGGGAACGGGAGCAGCGTGCCAGTGCCGCCGTCGTCGGCGTGTCCGTGGTGGAGTTTCTCGACCACCGGGACGGCGTGATCGAGTACGGCGTCTCGCTGCGCCGCGACATCGCCGCCGCCGTTCGTCGTCACCGGCCCGAGCTGGTGATCACCCTGAACCATCACACCACATGGAATTCGGGTGCCTGGAACACCCAGGACCACGTGGCGGTGGGGCATGCCGTCCTCGACGCGGCGGCGGATGCCGAGAACCGCTGGATCTTTCCGGAGCTGACTGAGCAAGGCTTGCGGCCGTGGAATGGCGTCCGCTGGGTCGCTGTCGCCAATTCCAGAAACCCCACACACGCGGTGCCGGCGGAGCGCGGTCTGGAGCAGGCAGTGCGCTCGCTGCTCGAACATCGCGCCTACCTCGAGGCGCTCACCGACGAGGACCCCGAGACGCATGTACGCCGTTTCCTGACAGACAACACCCGAGCGATGAGCGGACGGTTCGGCGGGAAACCGGCCGTCGTCTTCGAACTGTTCAACCGCTGACCGTCGTCGCGACACCCGCGCGCCGGATGCGCGAAGTGGCCACGGCGTCGATGCTGTCGGCGTCGGCGTCCCGTCCGAGGGCGGCGGCGGCGTCACGCGCACGGACATCGGCACCACCGGCGCCCTGCATACCAACCGAAGCACGTGCGCCGGGGGCCCGCCCACGAGGCGGGGTGCGCCCCGTCGGGCCACTTCTCACCGCCGATCGGCACACCGGCGGAAATTCCCTGGCGTGGCGGCCGGAAAGGGGCGGAGACTCGTCTCATGGCTGACATGGGGGCGTTCCGGGATGCGGTCACCGCGTGGGCGGCCGGTGGCCCCGGCGACCCCGCGCGCGAGCTGGCCGCGCGGCTGCCCGTCCGGGCGGTCGTCCTGCTCGAAGGGCCGAGCGACGCCGCGGCGGTCGGCGCGCTGGCCGCGAGCCGCGGCCGGGACCTGGCGGCCGACGGAGTCTGCGTTCTGCCGATGGGCGGAGCGATGAGCATCGGACGCTTCGCCCGTCTCCTCGGGCCTCCCGGCTTGGACCTCCGCCTCACGGGACTGTGCGACGAGGCGGAGCGTCCCTACTACGCCCGCGGCCTACAGCAAGGGTTTTTCGTCTGCTCGGCGGATCTGGAGGACGAACTCATCCGCGCGCTGGGCGTGACTCGGGTGGAGGAACTCGTCCGCGCGGAGGGCGACCTGCGCGCCCTGAAGACCTTCCTGCGCCAGCCCGCGCAGCGGGGCCGCACCTCGCAGCAGCAGTTGCGGCGCTTCCTCGGTACGAAGAAAGGGCGCAAGATCCACTACGGCCGCGTCCTCATCGAGGCCCTCGACCCCGATCGCGTACCCGCCCCGCTCGACGGCCTGCTCGCCGGCCTCTGACCGCTGGGCGACGTCCCGGCGCCGTCGCTCACCACAGCGGCGTACGCCGACGAGCGGTGCCCGGCCGAACTGCGCAACGCGCTCGGCCGGGCCGGGGGCAGCCTCAGGTGGCCTGACGCCCCACCACACCGGGCATCAGCCGGTGGCTTCGGCCTTCAGCGTTGTGTCGTGCCGCCGGGAGGCGTCGGGAAGGGGGAGCGGGATCCGCTGGGTGAGCTTGTCGCCTTCGACATCGAGATCGGGCAGGACGCGGTCCAGCCACGCGGGGATCCACCAGGCTCTTTCGCGCGCGAGCGCCATGGTGGCCGGAATGAACGTCATACGGATGACGAACGCGTCGATGACGATGCCCACGGCCAGCGCGAACCCGGCCTGCTTGATCATGGGTTGGGCGTTGAAGATGAATCCGGCGAAGACCGAGACCATGATCGTCGCCGCGGCGACGACAACGGCACTCGCGTGGGCGAATCCGGAGACGGTCGCGTCGAGCGGGTCGGCCCCGTGCATGCGGGCCTCGCGCATCGAGGTGACCAGGAACATCTGGTAGTCCATGGCCAGTCCGTAGAGCACACCGGTGACGATGATGGGCAGCAGGCTCACCACTGGCGCGGTCGCGTCCAGCCCGAACAGGGCCTGGAGCCAGCCCCACTGGAAGACGGCCGTGGTCACCCCGAAGGTGGCGGCGATGCTGAGCACGAAACCGAGGGTGGCCATCACCGGAACGACGACGGAGCGGAAGACCAGGAGCAGCACGACCAGCGAGAGCCCGAGCACCGTGGCGACGTAGAGGGGCAGGACGTCGGCGAGCCGGTCCGACACGTCGATCGCGAGGGCGGTGAAGCCGGTGACTCCGACGGCGACGCCGTGCTCCCGGCTCATCTGCCCGCTCTTGTCCCGCACGGAGGTGACGAGGGCTTTGGTGCCGTCGTCGTTCGGTCCGTCGCCGGGCACGAGACCGAGGACAGCCGTGGTGCCGGAGCTGTTCATGCCGGCCAGGGAGACCGTTGCGGCGCCCTGGGTGTCCTTCAGGTCGGCGACGACCGCGGCGAGCGCGGTGGGGGTCAGAGGGCGTCCGCCGTCGGCGGAGCGGGCGACGGCCATGAGGGGTCCGTTGTAACCGGGGCCGAAGGCGTCGCTGACCGCCTCGTAGCTCTTGCGCTGCGCGGTGTCGGAGTTGTAGCCGTCGCCGGACGGCAGGCCGAGCTTCATGGAGGCGGCGGGCAGCGCGAGGATCAGGGGAATCAGGAACGCCGCGGCGAGAGCGGAGTACCTGTGCCGGACCAGATGTGACCCCCAGCGGCTCGCCCGCGTGTGCGCGGCGGTGGAGGCCTGCCGCTGTGCCCTGCGGCGGGCCTTGGCCGAGCAGATGCGCTCCTCGACCAGGCCCAGGAGGGCGGGCAGCAGTGTCAGGGCGAGCAGGACGGCGATGGCGATCGTGGCCGCGGCGACCAGGGCCATGGTGTTGAGCAGGGCGATCCCGACCACCAGGAGCCCCGTCAGGGCGATGATGACGGTGCTGCCGGCGAACAGGACCGCGCTGCCCGCGGTACCGATGGCCCGGCCGGCCGCCTCGTGCGCGTCCAGGCCGTCGTCCAGGATCAGCCGCCGCTGCCGGTTGACGATGAACAGGGCGTAGTCGATGCCGACGGCGAGTCCCAGCATCAGGGCCAGTACGGCGGTGAGCGAGTGGATCTCGAAAACGGTGGAGAGGGTGAAGGCGCCACCCACGCCCAGGGTGACGCCGACCAGGGCGATGACCAGCGGCAGGCCCGCCGCCACGACCGACCCCAGGGTGACCAGCAGGACGATGGCCGCCACGACGACGCCGACGATCTCGCCGACACCCACGATCTCGGGTATCTCCATCATCGATGCCGCCGGCAGAACGTCGAGGTGGCCGCGCTCGGCCTGGCGCTCGGCGGCCCGGACGGCGCTGTCGATCGTCCCGGAGGGCAGCTCATAGGTCTGCTCGTCGAACTGGAACTGCATCAGGGCGGTGGTTCCGTCCGCCGAGACGAGGACCCCTGGCACGGGCCGACCGTCCTCCTGTAGCGGCGTCGGTGCACCGCCTCCCGCCGGCTGCCCGACGGCCCGGGCCACCGCGGCCTGGGCCCGTATCAGGGGACTCTTCTCGCCCTTGGCCAGCTCCGCGGCGAGGGCCTCGCGCGCGTCGATGACGTGGTCGTGGCGGTAGACCGCGTCCACTGCGGCGATGAGCGCGGTGCGGCTGTCCCCGCCGTCGACCCGGGTCCCGTGCTGCGCCCGGAACACCAGCATGCCCTGCCCACCGGATGCCTCGGGCAGGGACTTCGCCAGATCGTCGATGACCTTCTGCGCCGGGGTGCCGTCGATGCGCACCTCGTTGCTCAGCTTGACGGGGTTGATCGCGAGCAGACCCACCACGGCGGACACCGCCGCCAGCCAGCCGGCGATGACGTACCAGGGCCTGGCGTAGGCGAAACGCCCCAGCCGGTACAGCAGCACGGACACAACTCTCTCCTCACTAAGTGAGAGGCTACTATCAAAGCGATAGGAAGCTATCACTTCTTGAGGGGTTGGGTAATCTGCGGTTCAGAGCGAGAGGAGTCGAAGGTGCCGAATGCCGCACCCCGTACACACCGGTCCCGCCGGGTCGACGCCCGGTCCAGCGTGGAGCGCATCATCGCGGCCGGACGCACCGTTCTCGGCACCGGTGAGGGCTCCTTGGAGCAGATCGCCACCGAGGCGGGCGTGGGGATCGCCACGCTCTACCGGCACTTCCCCAATCGCGAGGCCCTCGTCCGGGCGGTCCTGGACGACATCCTCGAGACCGACCTCCTCCCCCTGATCACCGACGCCGCGGCACTCCGCCACCCGCGCCAGTCCCTCCTGGACATCGCCACCCGGCTGCTCGACCTCATCACCGAGGAGCGCGGACTGGTCACCTTCGCCAGCAACTTCGCCGATGTCGCCGTGGACGTCCTCCAGCGCTTCACCACCTCCCTCCACCCCTTGCTGCTCCGCGCCCAGGAGCAGGGCGAGATCCGCACCGACCTCACCGCGGAGGACATCCCGCGCTTCCTCGTCATGGGCATCGCCGGCCTCGCACTCCCCGGCACCACGCCCTCCACGCGGGCACGCTTCATCGCCCTGCTCTTCGACTCGCTCAACCCCGCCGGCGCGACCCCGCTCCCGCCCCTGCTCCCGGAGGAGAACGACCTCCGCACCGCGATCAGCGGCGTCACCCGCGGCTGACCGGCACGGCCCGCCCGGGACACCACGCGTCCCCACCGGTTGCGTTCCGGGCCGCCATTGACATGGTCATCACGCTGCCGAAAAATCTTCCCGGCACGCTTCGCATTCTCTGATCCATGACCTTGGATCGTGGTCCCACGCTGCCGGTGAGCAGGTTCCCGGCGCGTCGTCGCATGGGCGCTGGTCGGTCCGCAGTACCTGGCTTCCGCATGTTCCGGCTCCACACGTGAGAAGGGCTGCTCTTGTCGATGACATCGTTGTCCGGTTCTGCCTCCTCAACCGGCCCGGCACCCGTTCCGCGGCCTGACAGTCGGCCGCCGCTCTCCTACGGCCAGCGTCGGCTGTGGGTGCTTTCCCAGCGGGACGGTGCCAGTGCCGCGTACAACGAGCCGATGGCCTTCCGGCTGCGGGGACCGCTGGACCGGACGGTGCTGGGGCGGGCGCTGGACGCCCTGACCGTCCGTCATGAGGCGTTACGCACCCGACTGGTGCCGTTCGAGGGCGAGGCGTACCAGCAGGTCGATCCGGCGGACACCGGTTTCGCGCTGGCGGTCGACAATCTGACCGGCCGCCCGGATGCCGAGGACCGGCTGGCCGACCTGCTGCGCCGGGAGACCGTCGTGCCGTTCGACATGGCCGCCGAACCGCTGGCCCGCGGACGGCTGGTGGTGCTCGGCCCGGATCACCATGTGATCGTGCTGACCGTGCATCACGCGATGTTCGACGGCTGGTCCCGGAGCATGATGCTGCGCGAGACCGGCGCGCTCTACGCGGCCCTGCTGCGTGGCGAGCCGGATCCGCTCCCGCCGGCGCGGTGGCAGTACGCCGACTTCACCCGCGGGCAGCGGACGTGGATGGCCGGCGGGGAGCCCGCCGCGCAGGAGGAGTACTGGGCCGGGAAGCTGGCCGGCGTGCCACCGCTGCTGGAGTTGCCGACCGACCGGCCGCGCCCGGCCGAGCAGGACCACTCCGGCGACCGGGTGCGCCTGGAGATCGGCCCGGAGTTGACCACGGCGCTCAAGGCGGTCACCGAGGAGCACGGGGGTTCGCTCTTCGCCACCCTGCTGACCGGCTGGTCGATCGTGCTGTCCCGGCTGTCCGGGCAGCGGGACCTGGTGGTGGGCACCCCTACGGCCAATCGCCGGCGCGGCGATGTCGGCGGCATCATGGGCTTCGTCGTCAACACGCTGGCGCTGAGGGTCGAGTTGGCGGACGCGCCGACCGGCTCCGCGTTGCTGCGGCAGGTACGGGCCACGGTCCGGGCCGGGGTGAAGAACGTCGACCTGCCGTTCGAGCAGGTGGTGGAGCTGGTCAACCCGCCGCGCAGCGCCGCGCACACCCCGTTGTTCCAGACCATGCTCGCCTGGGTCCCGCCCATGGAGGGGGTGCTGGAGCTGCCGGGGGTGGCGGTGAGGCTGTTGCCGATGCCGTTCGCCCCGGCCAAGTTCGACCTGGTCCTGGCGCTGGAGGAGGCGGAGGGGCGGATCGTCGGCGATCTGGACTACGCCACCGCGCTCTTCGACCGGGAGACCGTCGAACGCCACGTGCGCTATCTGGTCCGGGTGCTGGAGCAGCTGGCCCGGGAGCCCGGGTGGCCGGTCACCGAGTACGCGCTGCTGGACGAGGCGGAGATCGCCGAGCTGCTGGCCGACTGGGACGCCGCCGGGCCCGGCACCGCTCGAACAGCGGAGCGGGCCGCCGAACCGGCCGGGCTGGTCGAGCGGTTCGAGGCGCGGGTGCGGGCCGCCCCGGCGGCCACAGCGGTGGTGGACGGCGAGCGTCGGCTGGCCTACGCCGACCTCGACCGGCGGGCCAACCGGCTGGCGCACGCCCTGATCGCCCGCGGGGTGCGCCCGGACCAGGTGGTCGCGGTGCACGCCGGCCGGTCGGCCGAGCTGGTGGTGGGGGTGCTCGGCGTCCTCAAGGCCGGCGCCGGCTGGCTTCCCCTCGACCCGGGCCAGCCGGCCGAACGGCTGGCCGCGATGGTGGCCGACGCACGGCCGGCGCTGGTGCTCACCGACCGGCGGGGCGCGCCGGACAATTGGCAGTCGCTGACGGCCGTCGAGGCCGAGGGCGCGCGGGACGACGCACCGGGCATCGCCGTTCCGCCCTCGCATCTGGCGTATGTGATGTACACCTCCGGCTCCACCGGCCGCCCCAAGGGTGTCGCGGTGACCCGCGGCAATGTGCTCAACCTCTTCGACCAGTGGCTCGCGCGGTTCGGCGCCACCCCGGGCGAGGCGACCTCGGCCTGGTCGAGCATCGGATTCGACGCCTCGGTGCACGAACTGCTGCTGCCGCTCACCACGGGCGCCGAAGTGCACCTGGTGCCCGAGGGGTTACGCGGCGACCCGGCCGCGCTGATGGGCTGGCTGCGCGAACACCGGGTGGTCCAGGCCTTCCTGCCGCCGGCCTATGTGCGGTGGATCGACGAGGACCCGGAAGGCCGGCTGGCCGGGCTGGCGCTTCGCCAGTTGCTGACCGGTGTGGAGTCGCTGCCCGAGGCGGCGCTCCACCGGATGGCCTCGGCCCTGCCCGGGCTGCGGATCTGCTTCGGCTACGGACCGACCGAAACCACGCTGTACAGCACCGCCTACCTCGATCCGCGGCCGGTGGACCGGCCGTGCCCGATCGGCCGGCCGCTGCCCGGCACCCGGCTCTACCTGCTCGACGAGCGGATGCGGCCGGTGCCGCCCGGCGTGGTGGGCGAGGTGTACATCGGCGGGGCGGGCGTGGCCCGCGGATATCTCAACCAGCCGGAGCTGACCGCCGAGCGGTTCCGGAGCGACCCGTTCGTCGCGGGCGGCCGGATCTACCGCACCGGCGATCTGGCCCGCCGGCTGCCGGACGGCAACGCCGAGTACGCCGGCCGCCGCGACGACCAGGTCAAGCTGCGCGGCTTCCGGATCGAGCCGGGCGAGGTCGAGGCGGCTCTGCTGGCGCTGCCGGGGGTGCGGGAGGCCGCGGTGGTGGTCGACCGCGACCCGGCCGGCGAACCACGGCTGGTGGCGGGGATCGCACGCGGCGGGGCGCCGTCCCGGCAACCGCACGAGTGGCGGGCGGCGCTGGCCGAGCGGCTGCCGGACTATATGGTCCCCGCGGTCTTCGTGGAGCTGCCCGATCTGCCGCTGGGCCGCAGTGGCAAGCTGGACCGGGCGGCCCTGCTGGAGCGGGCCCGGGCGGCGCTGCCGGCGCAGGTCAACATCTCGGCCCCGCGCGACCATGTGGAGCTGGCGCTGCACCGGATCTGGTCCCGGCTGCTGCTCCACCCCGCCATCGGCATATCGGACGACTTCTTCGATGTCGGCGGCACCTCCATCTCGGCCATCAAGATGGCCCACGCGATCGGCGAGGAGTTCGGCGAGACGCTGCCCATCCGCGAGGTGATCCGGCATCCGACCATCGAGGCACTCGCCGAACGGCTGCGCCGGGGCGCCTCCGGGCCGCCGGGCACGAACCTGATCGAGTTCCGGGCCGGCGCCGGCCTGCGGCGGCTGATCTGCGTCCATCCGGCCGGCGGTACCGCCTTCTGCTATCTGCCGCTGGCCGGCGCGCTCCCCGAGGACATCGGGGTCTGGGGCGTCCAGGCCCCGGGCCTCAATCCGGACGAGGCGCCGCTGCCCACCGTCGAGGCGATGGCGCAGGCGTACCTGGAGCTGATCGGCGCCCGCCCGGACCAGTCGTTGGTGCTGTGCGGGCTGTCGTACGGCGGTCTGATCGCGCATGAGATGGGCCGACGGCTGGCGCTGGCCGGACACTCCCGGCTGAGCGTGGTGCTGCTGGACACCCAGGCCTCCGACGACCCGGCCGAGCGGGCCGCGATCCAGCCGGTGGAGTACGAGGAGTTCACCGAGAAGCTGGTGCGGTTCAACGGCATGTACCCGGGCATCGACGCCGACCAGCTCACCCGGTACTTCGCGACCTACAACCACAGCCGGATGACCGCCCGCGGCCACCAGCCGCGGCCGACCACCGCCCCGCTGACCCTGATCGAGGCCGCCGCGGACGGGCCGGGCGCGGCGGGCCCGCACCCGACCCATGAGTTCTGGCGGCGGCGGGCCGGGGCGGGGTTCGCGGTGGTGCCGCTCGACTGCGGCCACTGGGAGCTGCTGGAGGCCTCGCAGGTGCCGGCGGTGGCCGAGGTGGTCGTCGCGGAACTGGCCCGGCTGGACGCCGCGGAGGCGGGGCGCCCGGCCGTGCCGGGCGTGCCGTCCGTGCCGACTGTGGCGCTGGGGCTCTGATGACGACCTCGAGCGGCATACCGGCCAGGGTGGCGACCGGTCTGGCACACGGCGTCCACCTCCAGACGCGGCTCACCCCCGACGCGATCGCGCTCGTGGACCAGGGCCGCCGGTTCAGTTACGCGGCGCTGGACGCCGCGGGCGCTCACGTGGCCGCGGCGCTGCGCGGCCATGGAGTGCGCCCCGGCGATGCGGTCGCGGTCGGCCTGCCCCGCTCCTGGCAACTGGTCGTGGTGGTGCTCGGAGCGCTGCGGCTGGGCGCCCGGGTGGTGCCGCTGGACACCCAGAGCCCGCCGGAGCGACAGGCGCACATCCTCACGGACTCGGGCAGCGTGGTGCTGGTGCACGGCACCACAGGGCCCGAGGACCCGCCGGCCACGGTGCGTCCGCTGTCGGCGGCCCGGCTGCTGAGCGCCGTATCGGACCACCGGGCCGGGCCGGGAGAATTCGACGGGTTTCCGGAGCGGCCGGCCGGGCTGGTCCTCTACACCTCCGGCACCACCGGCCGCCCCAAGGGCGTGGAGCTGCCGGAGACCGGCGTCATGCGGATGGCGCTGCCCGGCTGGCTGCGGCCGGTGGCGGGGGCACGGTTCTCCTGCCTGTCCAACCCGGCCTTCGACGCGATCGACTTCGAGATATGGACACCGCTGCTGACCGGCGGTTGCTGTGTGGTGCTGCGGGACGAGGACGTGCAGTCGCCGCACCGGCTCGCCGCCGCGCTGCTGCGTGAGCGGATCGACACGCTGTTCGTCACCACCGCGCTCTTCCACGCCGTGGTGGACACCGTGCCCTCCTGCTTCGCCGGTGCCCGGCAGGTAATGGTCGGCGGCGAGCAGCTCAACCCGGCCGTGGTACGGCGCTGGTACGAGCACAACGCCGGCGGCACCACGGTGCTGCACAACATCTACGGCCCCACCGAGGTATGCACCTTCGCGCTCATTCACCCGATCCCCCGGGACTTCGACGCGGACGTGGTGCCGGTCGGCCTGCCGATCCCGGAGACCGGCGCGCTGCTGGTGGTGCCGGGCTCCGAACGCGTCGCCGAACCGGGCGAGGTGGCCGAGCTGCTGCTGTCCGGGCCGGGCGTGGCGACCGGCTACCGCAACCTGCCCGAGGAGACCGCCCAGCGGTTCGTCCGGCTGCCCTGGCACGACGGCGGCCGGGAGCGCCACTACCGCACCGGTGACCTGGTGCGGGCCGACCCCGACGGCGTGATCAGCTATCTGGGCCGGATGGACCGGCAGGTGAAGGTGCGTGGCTTCCGGATCGAGCCGGCCGAGGTGGAACGGCGGATCGCGGCGCACCCGGCGGTCCGGCAGGCGTATGTCTGCACCCGGGAGGATCCGGAGGCCGCCGGACACGAGCTGCTGGCCTATCTGGTGGCCGGCCCGGAGCTGGAGTTCGAGGAGTTCGACCGGCATCTGACGTCCGCCGTACCGGCCTATATGAGGCCGCACCGGGTGCACCGGGTGGACGCGCTGCCGCTGACCGGCAACGGCAAGGTGGACCGGGCCGCGCTGTTGCGCCGTACGGACCGCCCGTGGCAGCGCTCGGCCGACACGGGCCCGGTCGCCCCGGTCACCGCCCGGCAGCGCGAGGTGCTGGAGCTGGCCGAGGCGGTGCTCGCCACGTCGGGGCTGCGCCCCACCGACCGATGGATCTCCAGCGGGGGCGACTCGCTGCGGGCTCTGCGGCTTCGGTTCGAGATCCGCCGCCGCTGGGGGCACGAGCTGAGCCAAGCGGCGGTGCTGCACGCCGACTTCGCCACCATCGCCGAGGCGATCGATCAGGCAGGCTCGGCGGCCGGACCGCGCCACCCGGTGCCGGCCCCGCCGTCCGGTGCCACCCGCGGTCCGGCCACCAGCGAGCAGCAGCGGCTCTGGCTGCACCACCAGCGCTTCCCCGGCTCCCGTGGCTACACGGTGGGCCAGGCGCTGCGGCTGGACGGGCCGGTGGACCGGGCCGCGCTGCGCCGGGCTCTGTGCGGCCTGGTGGCCCGGCATCCGGCCCTGCGTACCGGGTTCGAGGCGTCGCCGGACGGTCTGCTGCAAGTGGTGGGCGAGCCGTACGACCCGTGGACCGAGCCGGAGGCCACGGCTCTCGCCGATGAGGAGGCCATGTCCGCCTTCGCCGACCGGTTCTTCGCCGAGCCGCACGAGCTGGCGCGCCCCCGGATGCTGGCCGCCTGCTGGCTGCCGCGGCGGAACGGCGGCACGCTGCTGCTGCGTCTGCACCACATCGCGGTGGACGGCTGGTCGTTGACCGTGCTCTTCGGCGACCTGTCGGCCTGCTACGCCCGGGCGCTGGGGTCGCCGGACACCGCGCTGCCGGAGGTCTCCGGGGCGCCCACCCCGCTGGACCACGCGGCCTGGCAGGCCGACTGGTTCGCCGGGGCGGGGTACCAGGCGCTGCGCGCCGGGCTGCGCGAGCGGTGGGCCGCCGAGGAGGAGCCCGACGAGCCGCTGCGCCCGGCCCGCCACCGGCCCCGACCCGAGGGCCGGCTGTGGCACACCGCGCTGGGCGCGGACCGCCGTGCCGCGGTGGACCGGCTCTGCGGCGAACTGGAGCTGAGCCGCTTCGAGTTGCTGCTCGGCGTGTGCGCCTGGAGCCTGTACGCGGTGACCGGCCGGACCCGGCCGCGGATCGCCACGCCGGTCACGGGCCGTCCTGTGCAGGAGTTCGAGTCGAGTGTCGGGATGTTCGCCAACACCGTGCTGTTGCCCGTGTCGGTGGCGCCACGCGGCGAGCTGCGCGCCGAACTGCTACGGCTGGGCGCGGCGGTGCGCGAGACCCTGGAGTGGCAGGACGTGTCGCTCGCGGACGTGCTGGAGGACCGTGGCCACCTGGCCGACGAGTCCCCCTTCGACATTCTGTTCGTCCTGGAGAACACCGACTTCGGCGCGCTGGAGCTGCCGGGGATCGCCGCCCGGCCGGAGTGGCGGGCACCGGCCGAGGCCAAGGTGGCGCTGACCGTCTCGCTGGTGGAACACCCGGACGGATTCGACTGCCTGTGGGAGTACGCGGCCGACCACTTCGCGGCCGCCGAGGTCGAGGCCATGGACCGGCTGTTCCGGGCCGCCCTCGACCTGCTCGCCACCGGCCGGTCCGGCACCCCCGTCGAGCTGGCGGCCCCGTACCGGCGCGGGCTGCCGGAGTTCGGGCGCGGCCCCGAGCCGACCGGCGGCTGGACCACGGTGGCCGAGGGGATCACCGCCCAGGTGGCCCGGACCCCGGACGCGCCGGCCCTGGTGGCCGCGGACGGACCGGTCGGCTACGCGCGTCTTGACCGGTGGGCGGCGGCGCTCGCCGGAGAGCTGCGGGCCGGTCACCCCCTGGCCGCCGGTGACGAGCGGCCACGGCAGGTGGCGCTGTTCATGGAGCCGTCGGTGGAGCACGTGGTGGCACTGCTGGCGCTGGCCCGGCTCAACTGGACGGCGGTGCCGCTCGACCCGGCCTATCCGACCGAGTTGCTGCGGCAGATCCTGCGCCAGGTCGACCCGGTGTGCGTGCTCCTCGCGCCGGGCGGCGGGCCGGCGTTCGACGCGGTGGACCCGGGCGGCACGGCACGCCGGACGGTCACCCTGGCGGACGGCGAGCCGCCCGCCGTACCGCTGCCGCAGCACGCCGGACGTCCGCTGTACACGCTGTTCACCTCCGGCTCCACCGGGGTGCCCAAGGGCGTCCAGGTCTTCGACCACACGCTGGCCAACCTGCTGCACTGGCAGGCGGCCGAGGGCGGGCTCGGCGCACCGGCCGTGACCCAGCAGTACTCCATGCTGTCCTTCGACGTCTCGTTCCAGGAGATCTTCACCACCCTGTGCGCCGGTGGCTGTCTGCACCTCGTACGCCCCGGCTGGCGGCAGGACGCCCCCGCGCTGCTCGACCAGCTGGAGGCGGCCGGCGTGGAGCGGATCTTCATGCCGTACGTGGCGCTGCAACTGCTGGCCGAACACGCCGTCCATCTGGGCCGCTACCCGTCCCGGCTGCGCGAGGTGGTCACCGCGGGCGAGCAACTGGTGTGCACCGACGCCATCCGCCGCTGGTTCGCCGGCCTGCCGGGCGCCCGGTTGTTCAACCACTACGGGCCGACCGAGACACACGTGGTCAGCGCGCTGTGTCTGGACGGCGACCCGGCGCACTGGCCGGAGCGGCCGGCCATCGGCGTGCCGGTGGCCGGAGCGCTGCTGCGGGTGGTGGACCCGGCCGGCGAGCCGCTGCCACCGGGTCGCGTCGGCGATCTGCTGATCGGCGGCACCATGGTGTCCCGCTGCTATCCGGGCGACGGCGCGCTGAATCGGGAGCGTTTCGTCGAACTGCCCGGAGCGGGCCTGTGCTACCGCAGCGGCGACCGGGCCGCCTTTGGCCACGACGGGCTGCTGCACTACCACGGCCGGGTCGACCAGCAGATCAAGCTGAGCGGCCACCGTCTTGAGCTGGGCCAGGTGGAGGCCGCGCTGCTGCGCCACCCGGGGGTGACGGGCGCGGTGGTGGTCCCGGAGAGTGGCGGGCTGACCGCCTGCCTGGAGTGCCGCGACGAACCCCCTTCGGCCCGGGAGCTGGCCGACCACCTGCTGCCGCTGCTCCCGCCGCACGTACGGATCGACCGGTTCCGTCGTCTGGAATCGCTGCCGCGCACCCCGAGCGGCAAACTGGACCGCCGGGCGGCGCTGCGCGCCCCGGGCCGGGAGCTGCGGCGCGCCCCGGCCGACGGACAGCGGCTGTCGGCGCGGGAGGCCGAACTGTCCGCCGCGTTCGAGGCGGTGACCGGTGCGCCCATCGGCCCGGACCAGACGTTCTTCGAGGCCGGTGCGTCCAGCCTGGGGCTGATGCGGTTCCACCTGCGGTGCACCACCACGCTCGGCCTGCGGTTCGAGATCACCGACCTGTTCGAGCAGGTGACGGTACGTGCGCTGGCCCGTTTCCTGGACGGCACGGGGCCGGACCGCTCCGGCGGGGGCGCCGCGGACCAGCCCTCGGCCCCCGCCGCGCGTTCGGCCGGCGCGGCGGACCAGGAGCCGATCGCGGTGGTCGGGATGGCCGTACGGCTGGCCGGCGCCCCGGACCTGCGGGCCTTCTGGGAGCTGATCCGCGACGGTGGCCGTGGCATCGAGTACTTCGACGCGCCGGACGGGCTGGTCGGGGCGCGCAGCCAGATGGACGGGCTGCTCGACTTCGACCCGGAACACTTCGGCATCAGCCGGCAGGAGGCCCGGCTGATGGACCCACAGCAGCGGCACACGCTGATGACCTGCGTCGAAGCGCTGGCGCACGCCGGCATCGCCGACACCTCGGCGGTGCGGGTCGGGCTGGTGGCCGGTGCGGGCGAGAACACCTACTTCCAGGCCATGCTGCGTGAGACCGACCCGGACCGGCTGCCGGACGGGTTCCAGCTCGCGCTCCACCACGAGAAGGACTTTCTGGCCACCAAGGCCGCCTACCACCTCGGCCTGACCGGCCCCGCCTTCACCGTCCAGGCGGCGTGCGCCAGTTCGCTCTTCGCGGTGCATGTGGCCGCCGGGCTGCTGCGGCAGGGCGACGCCGATGTGATGGTGGCCGGCGGGGTGCTGGTGGACACCGGGCTGAGCGACGGCTACCGCTACCGGCCGCAGCACATCTACTCGGTGGACGGCCACTGCCGGTCCTTCAGCGACGACGCCACCGGCACCGTCGGCTCCAGCGGGGTCGGCATGCTGGTGCTCAAGCCGCTGCGGCTGGCCCGCAGCGCCGGTGACACGGTCTACGCGCTGATCACCGGGTCGGCGGTGAACAACGACGGTTCGGACAAACTCGGTTACAGCGCCCCCTCGCTCGCCGGCCAGCGCGAGGTGATCCGTACCGCGCTGCGCCGCAGCGGGCGTACCGGCGCCGACCTCGGCTATGTCGAGGCGCACGGCACCGGCACCCGGCTCGGCGATCCGGTCGAGGTCGGCGCGCTGCGCCAGGCGTTCGAGGTGCCGGAGTCCGGCCGTACCGCGCTGAGCTCGGTCAAGAGCCAGATCGGCCACCTGGGCGCGGCGGCCGGCGTGGTCGGGCTGGTCCGGGCGGCGCTGTGTGTCCACCACGGCCTGATCCCGCCCACGCTGGACTTCCGCGCCCTCAACCCGCGGCTCGGCCCCGACCCGACACCGTTCTATGTGCCGACCGAGGCGCTGCCCTGGCCGGCCGACCGGCCGCGGGTGGCGGCGGTCAGCAGCTTCGGCATCGGGGGCGCCAACGCGCACGCGGTGATCGAAGCGGGCGAGCCGGGGCGGCCGGCCGACGCGCCACCGCCCTGTCTGCTGCTCTCCGCCTCCAGCGAGGCGGCGCTGCGCGCCGACGCGGACCGGATCGCCGCGTACCTCGCGGAGCGCCGGCAGGAGTACCCGGCGGTGCTGCGCCATCTCCAGGCCGGCCGACCGGCCCGCCGCTGGCGGATGGCGGCGGTCTGCCCGGACCCGGCCTCGGCGGTGCGGTGGCTGCGCACCGCCGCCACCACCGCCACCGAGGTACAGCCGGACCGTCCGGACACGGGGCCGGTCCCGGCGGCGGACCGCGGCGCGCCGCGGCTGGTCGCCGACTGGCTGGCCGGCCGGCGGATCGGCTGGCCGGCGGGGCCGGCGCAGCCGCCGTGGGACTTCCCCCCGCCTTCCTTCGACCGGGCGGAGTACGACATCGAGCGGGCGGCGGCCGGGCCGGCGCCGACCGGTGCCGGCCGGCCGGCCCGGCTGGCCGAGGAGCGGTGGCTGCACCAGCCGCACTGGGTCCGGTTCCGCCGGGCGGGCGCCACCGCCCCGGCTGCCGCTTCCCGCCCGCTGGTCCTGGTCACGGACGGCCCGGCCGACCCGGAGCAGGTACGGGAGCTGCGCTCGGTCCGTCCGCGGGTGGTGCTGGTGGCCGCCGCGGACGGGTTCGCCCGGCTCGACGACGACTCCTACCTGGTGGACCCGGCAGACCCGGCGTCGCTCGGCGCGCTGCTGGACGCGCTGGGCGGCCTGGGCGCCGTGGACTGGCTGCACGCGCTGCCGCTGAGCGTGGCGGGCCCGGTCGACACCGACCGGCTGCGCCGGGCCCGCTGGGCCTGCCTGGACGCTCCGGCCGCGCTGGTCCGGGCGGCGGCCGGGCGGACCGGCATCACGCCGCGCCCGGTGTGGCTGTCGTACCGGGCCCGGCCGGTGGGCGGTCCGGTGGAGCGGCCCGAGTCGGCGCTGCTCGCCGGGGTCACCGAGGTGGCGCCGCAGGAGGGCGCCGCCGCCGGGCACTGGGTCGACCTCCCGGCCGCCGCGCCGCCCGGCTGGGCGGCGCCACTGGCGGCGCTGCTGGCCGCCGACAGCGCCGACGAGCCCCTGCCGGCGCACCTGGCGCTGCGCCACGGCTACTGGTGGCGGCGGGCCACGGTGCCGGTGGCGACGCCATCGCCCGCCGTCGAACCGGTGTTGCCGACCGGGGCGGACACGGCCCACCTGGTGCTGGGCGGCACCGGCGGAATCGGCGCCACGATCGCCGGCTGGCTGCTGGAGCGGACCGCCGGCCGGGTGCTGCTGCTGGCCCGGCGGCCGGAGCTGCCGGGCGCGCTGGCGCCATGGGCCGACCGGATCGAGCTGGTCGAGGCCGACTTGGCCGCGGATTCCGCCGCCGGCTCCCTGGAGCAACTCGCCGCTCTCGTTGCTCTCGTCGCCGACCGCACCCGGCGGCTGGACACCGTGGTGCACGCGGCCGGCGCGGGGGCGGGAGGGCTGATCGCGCGCCGCGACCCCGCCGTGGCGCGGGCCGGTTCGCTCGCCAAGCTGCACGGTGCGCTGCTGGTGGAGCGCCTGGTGGAGCGGTTCCGGCCGCGGCTGGCCGTCTACTGCTCCTCCATGGCCGGGACGCTGGGTGGGGTCGGCCAGCTCGACTACGCTGCGGCGGCCGGGGTGCTGGACGCCTTCGCCCACCACGAGCCGGAGGGCGGTGGGGCGACGCTCCGGCTGGCCATCGGCTGGGACGTGTGGCGCGAGGCCGGGATGGCGCTGCGTGCCCCGGCCTCGGACGCCCGCCACCAGGCCCATCTGGCGGTCGGGTTGACGGTGGCGGAGGGCCGCCGGACCTTCGCGCGGGCGCTGGCCGCGCAACTGCCGCAGGTGCTGGTCTCCACCACCGAGCTGGAGGCGTCCCGCGCCTTCTACGCCGGACCCGCCCCCGCCCCGGCCACCACGACCGCCACACGGGACGCCGGGGGTTCGCGGCCCGGCCCCGCGGAGAGCGGGAGCGAACCGGCCGGGCTGCTGGGCGACCGGCTGTGCGAGTGGCTGGGTCTTGACGCCCTCGACCCGGACACCTCGCTCTACGACCTGGGCGCCGACTCGCTGACCCTGCTGGACCTCATCGGCGAGATGAAGCGCCATTTCGACGTGGAGCTCGACCTGGCCGAGCTGAGCCACCAGGTCTCGCTGAACGAGGTGCTGACCCTGCTGGACCGGGCCCGCACCGCGGCGCGCGACACCGACGGTACGGCCGGGGCGGCCGATGCCGTCCCGGTGGCCGGATCGCAGGTGGCGCTCGAGGTGTGGCAGCAGGGCACCGGAACCGGGGTGCTGTGCCTGGTGCACCCGGTCGGCGGGGACATCCAGGCGTACCGCGCGCTGGTCGCGGGCCTCGACCCGCGGCTGACCGTGGCATTGATCGCCGACCCGGCGCTGCGCCGGCCCGGCGGCCCGGAGTGGACCATCGCCGAGCGGGCCCGCCACTACCACGCGGCGCTGGAAGCGCGCTTCCCGGCCGCCGGCCGGCACCGGCAGCTCGCCGGGTGGTCGTTCGGCGCCTGGGTGGCCCTCGGCATGGCCGCCGAAGCGGAAGCGGCCGGCCGGCCCGTGGACACACTCCACCTGCTGGACCCGCCGCCACCCGGCTCCGGCCCGCTCTACCGGACGTACGGCGAGGCGGAGTTGCAGGCGCTTTTCGCGCACGAGCTGGGGCTCGGCGGCGATGGCCGGGACGGCGAGGCGGCCCGGGAGTACGCCGACCGCCTCACCCGGCGCTGCCTGGCCAACCTCCGTGCCATGGCCGGGCACCGGCTGCCGCGGCTGGCCGCCACCCCGGCCCGGATGTGGCTGGCCCGGCTCCCGGAGCAGGGCCTGCCGCCCCTCGGCTCGCCCGCCGAGCAGCGGGAGCTGTGGCGGGCCCATCTGACCGCGCCGGGCGCCTGGGAGGAGCTGGAGACCACCCACTACGGCCTGGTCCGGCCACCCCATGTGGCGGCGGTGACAACCGCGGTCAACGACGTCCACCGCGAGGTGGCCGGTCGGCGCTGACGACCGGCACCGGCCGCCCGGAACCATCCGCCCCATACCGGCAGGGAGAGCCATGGAAGACTACGAACTGGACGCCATCAAGCGGATCACCACCCGGCCACGGGCCGAGTACCGGACCATCGAGGTCGCGCCGATCACCCCGGTCATCGGCGCCGAGGTCTCCGGTCTTGACCTCACCCAGGAGCTGACCGAGGAACAGCTGGCCGAGGTCCGCCGCGCCTTCCTCGACCACCATGTGCTGGTCTTCCGCAGGCAGGACATCGGCGTGGACGACCACAAGCGGTTCGCCGGCCACTTCGGCGAACCCCGTCCGGTCAACCCGCCGCCGCCGGAGGGCGACCCGTACGTGCTGGAGATCCGCACCAGCGCCGAGGCGAGCAACGTGGCGGGAAACGGCTGGCACGCCGACGGCACCGCGGACGCGGAGCCGTCGCTCGGCTCGATGCTGCACATCACCCGGACACCCGAGCCGGGCTGCGGCGGCGACACTCTGTTCGCCAACATGTACCTGGCCTACGACATGCTCTCCCCCGCGCTGCGCGGGCTGCTGGACGGGCTGACCGCCGTGCACGACGGCGGGCTGTCGCTCAGGGGGTACCCCTTGCCACCGGACTACGTGGTGCCGAAGTCCGAGCACCCGCTGGTGGTCCGGCACCCGGAGACCGACCGCCGGGTCCTCTACGTCAACCCCGCCTACACCGACCGCATCCCGCAGCTGTCGGCCGACGAGAGCCGGGCGGTGCTGGACCTGCTCTTCAAGGTGGTCGCGGAACGCCCGTTGCTCTCCTGTCGGGTGCGCTGGGCGCCCGGCACCCTGGTGTTCTGGGACAACCGCTGCGTCCAGCACCACGCGACGTACGACTACTACCCGCACACCCGCTACGGCCGCCGGGTGGCCATCAACGGCGGCCCGCTCAAGGGCTGAGCCGGGGCCGAGCCCGGATACCCGAGCCCGGATACCCAAGGAGACGGGAGTCCGCATGCGTGTGTTGCTGTCGACGTACGGATCGCGCGGGGACGTCGAACCGATGGTGGGACTGGCGGTGCGGTTGCGGGCGCTCGGCGCGGAGGTGCGGATGTGCGCGCCCCCGGACCAGGAGTTCGCCCGGCTGCTGGCCGGTGTCGGCGTGCCGATGGTGCCGCTCGGCCGGCCGGTCCGCCCGCTGATGCACGGGGCGACGCCCCCGTCGGCGGCGGAACTGGCCCGGCGGCGCGTCGAGTTGGTCGCCCAGCAGTTCGATGTGGTCGGCGCGGCGGCGGAGGGATGTGATGCGCTGGTGGCGGCCGGTCTGAGCCAGGTCGCCGCGCGGTCGGTGGCGGAGAAACGGGGCATCCGCTACGTGTACGCGAGCTACTTTCCGGTCGCCCTTCCGTCACCGCACTACCCCCCGCCACCGCGGGAGGGCCTGCCGTTCCCGGCGGACGTGACCGACAACCGGGCGCTGTGGGACCTGGACGCCCAGGCCATCCAGGAGCTGTTCGGCGCGGCGCTCAACACCCGCCGGGCGTCGATCGGCCTGCCACCGGTGGACAACGTCCGGGACCACGTCTTCACCGACCGCCCGTGGCTGGCGACGGATCCGACTCTGAGCCCGTGGCAGGAGACCCCGGACCTCGATGTGGTGCAGACCGGCGCGTGGATCCTGCCCAAGGAACGCCCGCTCCCGGCCGGGTTGGAGGCGTTCCTGGACGCCGGCACACCACCGGTGTACGTGGGCTTCGGCAGCATGCGCGCACCGGAGGACGCCGCCCGGGTGGCCGTCGAGGCGATCCGCGCGCAGGGCCGCCGCGTGGTCGTCTCCCACGGCTGGGCCGAGCTGGCCCCGGTCGACGACCGGGACGACTGCTTCGTCGTCGGCGAGGCCAACCTCCAGGCGCTGTTCGGCCGGGTGGCCGCCGTTGTGCACCACGGCGGCGCGGGCACGACCACGGCGGCCGCCCGGGCGGGCGCGCCCCAGGTGGTCGTACCCCAGATGGTGGACCAGCCGTACTGGGCCGGCCGGGTGGCCGAACTGGGCATCGGCGCGGCGCACGAGGGCCCGACTCCGACCGCCGAGTCCCTGTCGGCCGCGCTCAGGACGGCCCTGGCCCCCGAGACCCGGGCCCGAGCGACCGCCGTGGCCGGCGCGGTCCGCACCGACGGGACGACGGTGGCCGCGGAGCTGCTGCTCGGCGCCGGCCGATCGGGTCAGCGCGCCAGCCGCCCCAGCAGCGAGGAGGCCGCCGCGATCCCGGCCCCCGCCGCCAGCACCAGGACGACGAAGTCGAGTACGAGATGGTCCGGGGTGCCGAGCAGCAGTCCGCGCAACGCGTCGACCTGATAGCTCAGCGGATTGGCGGTGCTGACGGCCTGGAGCCAGCCGGGCATGAGCGCCAGCGGATACAGCGCGTTGGAGCCGAAGAACAGCGGCATGGTGATGGCCTGCCCGATGCCCATCAGCCGGTCGCGGGTCAGCACGATCCCCGCGATGGTCATCGACAGACAGGAGAAGAAGGCCGAGCCGAGGATCACCGCGACGGCCACCCCGAGCAGCCGCAGCGGATTCCAGGTCAGCCCCACCCCGAGCAGTGCCGCGATGACGATCACCACGACCGCCTGGATCAGCGCCTTCACCCCGGCGGCGAAGGCCTTGCCGGTGATCAGGGCGGCTCGCGGGGTCGGGGTGACCAGCAGTTTGGTGAGGATCCCGGCGTCCCGCTCCCAGATGATCTGGATCCCGTAGAAGATGGCGATGAACATCGCGGACTGGGCGATGATGCCGGGCGCGAGATAGTCGATGTACGGTATGCCGCCGGTCGGGATGGCCTTGAGCCGGGTGAAGGTCTCGCCGAAGATCAGCAGCCAGAGGGCGGGCTGGACGGCCCGGGTGTACAGCTCGGTGCGGTCGTGTCGCAGCTTCTGCAACTCGACCACGCACATCGCGCCGACCCGCGCGGGCACCATCCGCCAGCCGGTGCGGGGGCGCGGCGGGGTCAGCAGCGGATCGGACCGGGCGTGCGGTACGAACCCGGGGGCCTCAGCCGACCCGGGACGCGGTGCGACGGGTGCTCCGGACATCGCGGAAGTCTCCTCCCTGCTCATCGAGGCCGCTGCCGGCGACGTCCCGGAAGACGTCCTCGAGCGTCGGCCTCGGATCGGCCTCGCCCTCCGCCCGGCGGCGGTCGGCCAGCGCGGAGCGGAGCTCGTCGGGCGTTCCGAGGGCGTGGATCCGGCCGCGGTGCATCAGCGCGACGCGGTCGCAGTACTGGTCGGCCTCGTCCATGTGGTGCGTGGTGACCAGCACGGTCATCCCGGTGGCCGCCCGTACCGCGTTGATGTGCTCCCACACGCTGGTCCGGGCGATCGGGTCCAGGCCGATCGTCGGCTCGTCCAGCATCAGCAGCCGGGGCGCGCTGACCAGCGCCTGCGCCAGTTCGAGGCGGCGGACCATGCCACCGGAGTACGTCTTGGCGAGCCGGTCGGCCGCCGAGGTGAGGCCCACCGCCTCCAGCGCCCGCGCCACGCGGGCGGCCCGCTCCCGGCGGGTGACGTCGAAGACACGGGCGAACAGCTCCACGTTCTCCCGGCCGGTGAGCCCGGCGTCGGCGGACAGCTGCTGCGGTACATAGCCCAGCAGCCTGCGGACCGCCATCCGCTCCTTCGCCGCGTCGTGCCCGAACACCCGCACCATGCCGGACGGGACCGGCAGCAGGGTGGTGATGCAGCGGATCGCGGTGGTCTTGCCCGCTCCGTTGGGGCCGAGCAGCCCGAAGACCTCGCCGGTCCGGACCGACAGCTCCAGGCCGTCGACCGCCTTGGTCGCCCCGAACGCGTACCGCAGCCCCTCGCAGACGAGCGCGACCGGAGCGGCCCGCTCCGAGATGTCGGTCATAGCCCGTCCACCTCCTCATGAAGGTTCTCGGCCAGTTTGCGCAGCGCCGGAACGGCCGCGGCCAGCGCCGCCCGCTCGTCCTCGGACAGCCGCGCCACCTGCTCGCGGACCAGCGCCCCGCGCCGCGCCCGCCACTCCCGCAGCCGGGCCTCGGCGGCGGGGGTGGCCGTCAGCAGTCCGGAGCGCCGGTCCCCGGGATCGGTCTCGCGGTGCAGATAGCCCGCCTTCACCAGCTGGTTCACCAGGGTGGAGACCGAGTTGCCCGCGAGGTACAGCTCCTTGGCCGCGGCCGACACCCGGATCCCGGGACGGGCCATGACCAACCACAACAGCTCCACCTGCGCACCCCGCAGCCGCGGCTCCGTCATCCCGGCCCGCAGCCGCCGCCGGATCAGCCGCTGGACGCCGCCCAGCACATCGGCGAACGAGTCCGGGAAGTTCTCTGTGACCACGCCTCCACTTTACCTCTCAATGAGAGGTAAACGGTCACGTCCGGCGGCCGGGACGGGCCGTCACCGATACATCGCCGAACTTCGCCCTGCCGGTGTTCGTGGACGCCTCCGCTCGGGGCAGGGGTCCGGCGAGTGGCATCGACGGGTGCTCCTGAACCGGGAGCCTGTGCATGGTCTGGACTTACAACCGGAAGCCGTGCTCTCATGCCAACTGCTCCTGATGACAACGTTGTACAGACTGAAGCACCGAGCCGCCACCCTTCCTCAGTCAAGGAGGATTCGTGCGCATCAGATCGTTAAGTCCGTTCAGACCGCTGAGAAACCGACTCGCCCCGCTCCTCGCGGCGGTGCTGGGTGCCGCGGGACTGGCCGCCGCGCCCGCCGCGACGGCCGCGGACGATCCCGCCGAGATTCACGGCCTCAAGGGCGAGTACTACACCCAGTCCGCCCCCGGCGCCTTCGACTTCCACGAGCTCAAGGCCACCGGGTTCGACCCGCAGCTCGACTTCGACTCCCTGGAGTCCCGGCTGAGTTCCGCCACCGGCCGTTCGGACGACGTCAGCGTCCGCTGGACCGGCCGGATCGTGCCGGAGAAGACCGGCCCCACCACCTTCTCGATCACCGGGGACAACGGCTTCCGCCTCTGGGTCGGCGACAAGCTCGTCATCGACCACTGGGTCGACGACTGGGACCGCGAACAGACCAGCGCGCCGGTGGAGTTGACGGCGGACACGGCGTACGACATCAAGGTCGAGTACTTCGAGCACTACGGAGGCTCCAACCTTCATGTGCGCTGGACACCGCCCGGCGGCACGAAGACACGCGTCCCGCAGTCCGCCTTCCTGCTGCCCGAGGGCTACGACTACGACGGCGCCATCGCCACCACGGTCCTGGGGGACGGCCGGACGCTCAAGCTCGACTTCACCCAGAAGCTCCAGACGCCCCCGGCCGGGCTCACCGACCACCTGACCGCGGTGATCGGCGGCGCCACCTGGCCGCTCGGCAAGGCCCGGCTGGACCAGGCCGACCCCAAGTCGCTGCTGGTCGCGCTCGAGGAGCCCGTCGTCGGCAACAAGACCGGCACCGCACGCGGCACCGCCGACGTGCGCTACGACGGAACGGGCGGCCTCACCGGCACGACCGGCAACGTTGTCAAGCCCTTCTGGAGCAGCGGCGCCAACCACTCGACGTACGAACTGCGCACCCGGTGGGCCGATGACGTCACCCCGGCCAACGCCCACCGCGAGTACCCGAGACCGCAGCTGACCCGCGGCGACTGGAGGAACCTCAACGGCACCTGGCAGTTCGCCGCGGCCAAGGCGGGCGAACGGCCGCCGGTGGGCAGGAACCTCGCCGAGAGGATCCTCGTCCCGTACCCCGTGGAGTCCCAGCTGTCGGGGATCGAGCGGCACGAGGACCGCATGTGGTACCGGCGCACCTTCACCGTCCCGGCTGACTGGAAGATCGGCTCCGGCAAGCAGCTGCGGCTGAACTTCGGCGCGGTCGACTGGCGGACGGAGGTCTATGTCAACGGCGCCAAGGTCGCCGACCACCAGGGCGGCTACGACAAGTTCAGCGCCGACATCACCGATGCCCTCAAGCCGGGCCGCACCCAGGAGCTGATCGTCGGCGTCTACGACCCGACCGACGCCGCGAGCGGTGAGAACCCGCCCCTCGGCAAGCAGCGCCTCGACCCCAGCGGCATCTGGTACACGCCGTCCTCGGGCATCTGGCAGACGGTGTGGCTGGAGCCGGTCGCGGCCGACCATGTCGATTCGCTCAAGCTCACCCCGGATGTGGACGCGGGCACCGTGACGGTCGAGCCGCGGGGCGTGCGGGACGGTCTTCCGGTCACGGCGACGGCCTACGACGGCAAGCAAGCCGTCGCCACCGTCAGCGGGCGCAGCGGCGCCCCGCTCACCCTGAAGATCCACAACGCGCGCCTGTGGTCGCCCGACGATCCGTTCCTCTACGACCTGAAGGTGAGTGTCGGCTCCGACCGCGTCCGCAGCTACTTCGGCATGCGCTCCATCGCGGTCGAGAACGTGAACGGCACCCCGCGCACGGTCCTCAACGGCAAGCCGGTGTTCATGATGGCCACCCTCGACCAGGGCTTCTGGCCGGACGGCCTGCACACCGCGCCCAGCGACGAGGCCCTGGCCTACGACCTGCGGGCGCACAAGGACATGGGCTTCAACTCGGTCCGCAAGCACATCAAGGTCGAACCGGACCGCTGGTTCTACTGGGCGGACCGGCTGGGCCTGCTGGTGTGGCAGGACATGCCCGCGATGACCGCGGGGGTCAACCCGGACTCGGCGTCCCGCGCCGAGTACGAGCGCGAGATGAAGCAGATGATCGACGAGCACATCAGCAGCCCGTCGGTCGTCATGTGGGTCACCTTCAACGAGGGCTGGGGCCAGTACGACATGGCCCGCATCGCCGACCAGGCCAAGGCCTGGGACCCGACCCGGCTGGTCAACAGCATGTCGGGCCTCAACCTCGGCGCGGACGGCGGCACCGGCGACATCATGGACGAGCACGGCTACCCGAGCCCCGCGCTGCCCCCGCACCCGGACGGCAAGCGCGCCCAGGTCAGCGGCGAGTACGGCGGCCTCGGCCTGGCCGTACCCGGACACGCCTGGTCGGTACAGCAGTCCTACGTCGACGTCGACCCGGCCACCTACACCGATGACTACCTGGCCAAGCTGGCCGAGGTGCACGCCCTGGCCTGCAAGGGCGGCAACGGCGCGGTGTACACCCAGATCTCGGACGTCGAGGGCGAGCTCAACGGGCTGCTCACCTACGACCGCAAGGTCGTCAAGCCCGATGCACGGCGGCTCAAGGAGGCCCACGAGGCGCTGATCGACGACGCGTCGCGGGCGACCCCCGCCAACTGCGCCTGACCCCGAGCCGCCCGGCGGACCCCTCCCCGTCCCGCCGGGCGGCCCCGGCCCCCCAGTGCAGGACGCCGCCTAAGGCGTCACGGACGCCGCCCGGTTCATCGAGCCGCTGCTGAGCCGGGCACCGCTTTCTGTGAGTTTCTGTGAGTCTCCGGCCGGACGGCCGCCATGACCTGCCGGTTTCCGTCGGCCGGGCCTCCCGGTTCACATGGCGCACCCAGACTCGTGCGGATCCGCCCCGGAAGAGCGGAAGACTGACCGTCGGCGGACGATCGGGTGGGGACGGGACGGATGACGGCATCGGAACGGCTACTGGTGGTGGAAGACGAGCCGACGCTGCGCGAGTTGCTGTCCGCGAGCCTGCGGCTGGCCGGATTCGCGGTGGTCCCGGTCGCGACCGGCGCCCAGGCGCTGGCCGCGGTGCGGGAGCGGCGTCCCGACTTGATCGTGCTGGATGTGATGCTGCCCGACTTCGACGGCTTCGAGGTCGTCCGCCGGCTGCGCGGGCAGCATCCCGCCGCGGCGGCGGGGCATCCGCCGGTGCTGTTCCTCACCGCCCGCGATGCGGCCGAGGACAGGATCAGCGGGCTCAGAGCGGGCGGTGACGACTACGTCACCAAGCCGTTCAACCTGGAGGAGCTGGTCCTGCGCATCCGGGCCATCCTGCGCCGCACCAGCGGCCGGCAGGCCGACGGCCGGCTGGTCGTCGGCCCACTTGAGCTGGACCCGGACAGCCATCAGGTGACCCTGGGCGGCCGCCCCGTGCAGCTCTCCCCGACCGAGTTCAGCCTGCTGCGCGTGCTGATGGAGAACGCCGGGCAGGTGCTGTCGAAGTCCCAGCTCCTGGAGCTGGTCTGGCAGTACGACTTCGGGGGCGACGACAGCATCGTCGCCTCGTACATCAGCTATCTGCGGCGCAAGGTGGACCTGGACGAGCCGAAGCTGATCCATACGGTGCGCGGCACCGGTTATGTGCTGCGCAGGCCCCGGCGGTGAGCGGAAGCCCCGCGCACATGCGCGGTTTACGGGGTCGGCTCTCGCTGCGCGGGCGGCTGCTGGCGATCTCCCTGCTGCTGCTCGTGGTCGCCCTGCTCGGCAGCAACGCCCTGGTCGTCGTCCTGCTCCAGCGAGACCTGGTGCGTCAGCTGGACGGCCGGCTCCGCACCGCCGCCACGGTCGCCGCGGGCCTCACCGACCTGTCCGACGTGGCGGGCGACCAGGCTCCGCGGGTGCGGGCCACCGTGGAGCGACACCTGACCGGCGATGTCTATCTCGCCTACCTCGCGCCGAGCGGCCGCGTGCAGCGGGTCGTCCGCCCGGCCGTACGGAGCTCTCCATCGCTGCCCCCGCTCGACGCGGCGGCGGTCGCCGAACGTGACCGCAGGCCGTTCGAGGTCCCGGCCGTCGACGGCGACGAGTCCTGGCGGGTGATCGCCGTGCCGCTCGACGCGCCGGGGGGACGGAACGGCCGCAGCGTCATGATCGCCGGCTCGCTCGCCCAGGTCGACGCCACCATGACGCAGCTCGGCGCCCGGGTGCTGCTCATCGACTCCCTGGTGCTGGCCCTGCTCGGCGTGGCCGGGTGGTTCGCCGTGCGCGCCGGGCTGCGTCCGCTGCGCCGGATCGAGACCACCGCGGCGGCCATCGCGGACGGCGACCTGTCCAGCCGGGTCCCGGAGTTGGCCGCCTCCCGCACCGAACTCGGCCGGCTGGCCGCGGCGCTCAACGGCATGCTGGACCGGATCGAGGCGAGTGACGCCGCTCGGGCGGCCGCCGCCGAGCTCATGCGCCGGTTCATCGCGGACGCCGGACACGAACTGCGCACCCCCCTCTTCGGCATCAAGGGGTTCACCGAGCTGTACCGGATGGGCGGCATGCCCGAGCGGGCCGATGTCGATGCCGCGATGAGCCGCATCGAGCGGGAAGCGGCACGGCTGGTGCGGCTGGTCGAAGACCTGCTGCTGCTGGCCCGCCTCGACGAGCACGCCGCCGCGGCGGGCTTCCCGCTCCGGCTCACCCCCATGGACCTGCGCACCCTGGCCGCCGACGCCCTGCACGACCTCCGCGCGCTCGATCCACGGCGCCCCGTCACCCTCACCGGCCCCGACGGCGGCCCGCCGGGGGGCGCGCCGGTGCTCGGCGACGAGGCGAGGCTGCGGCAGGTGACCTCCAACCTCGTCGGCAACGCGGTGGCCCACACCCCGCCCGGCACCCCGGTGCGGATCGGCGTCGGCACCCAGGACGGCCTGGCGGTTCTGGAACTCCAGGACGAGGGTCCGGGGATGTCCGAGGAGCAGGCCGCCCGGGTCTTCGACCGCTTCTACCGCGCGGACGACGCCCGCGGCCGCACCGAGAGCGGGGGCGCGGGCCTCGGCCTCGCGATCGTCGACTCCCTGGTGACGGCCCACCACGGCCGGGTGGAGGTCCGCACGGCCCCGGGCGAGGGCGCCACCTTCCGGATGCTTCTCCCCCTGCACGGCTGAGCGCCCCACAGCCCCTGCCGGAACGGGACCGCGGGGCCGCCCCGTCACTCGGCCTTGTCGCTCTCCCCTTCGGTCAACTGGGCCAGCCGTGCCCGCAGGGCCGCCATGACCGGTTCCGGGAGCGGGATCGGGCTGGTGGCCTTCAGCAGCCACAGGCCGTCGACGGCGAGCCGCGCGAGAAGCAGGTCGATGTCGTGCGGCTCGGCGGACGCGGGAGGCGGCGCCCAGCGGGTGATGTGGTCGTCCCAGACGGCGGCGAGCTCCGGGCTGGTCGCCGACTCGACCATGAAGGCGAGGTCGGCCTTGCTCGCCGCGCCCTGAGCGCCCACCCGGGTGTACGCCGCCACGGTCTCCCGCTCGGTCGCCTCCTCCAGCGGCTTGCCCAGTTCCGCTTCGAGCAGCTCCTCCCAGCTCCGGGTCAGATGCTTCTGAATGGCCACCAACAGATCGTCCCGAGTGCGGAAGTGGTACATCAGTCCGCCCTTGGTGACGCCGGCCTCCTCGGCCGCCGACTCCAGGGTCAGGCCGGTGATCCCGTCCCGCTCCGTCACACGGATCGCGGCATCCAGGATCACGTTCTTCTGACTCGGTCGCATACCGTCACCGTACCGTTCGGACGGCGCGGTTTTGAATGCGTGACCGTCTCGGTCAGGAGCCGGCGGCGAGGAAGACCTTGCCCTCTTCGGCCGCCGGACTCCATGATGTTTGCGTGAACATCGGACAGGACGGGGACGCGCGGCGGATGCCCGCCGGGTTGATCGCGCTCGGGCTCGGCAGCTTCGGGATCGGTCTGACCGAGTTCGTGATCGCGGGCCTGCTGCCCCAGGTGAGCCGCGACCTGGAGGTGTCCGAGGCCGCGGCCGGGTGGCTCATCTCGGGATACGCCCTGAGCGTCGCGATCGGCGCCATCCTGCTGACCGCCGCCACCACCCGCCTCCACCGCAAGGCCGTACTCGTCGGGTTGGTGGCGCTGTTCGTCCTCGGCAACCTGCTGTCCGCCGTCGCGCCCAGCTACGCCGTGGCGATGCTCGGCCGCGTCGTCGCCGCCCTGTGTCACGGCTCCTTCTTCGGCATCGGCTCGCTCGTCGCCCGCCGCATGGTCCCGCCGGAGCGGGCCTCGCGCGCGGTCGCCGTGATGTTCGCCGGGCTGACGGTCGCCAATGTGCTGGGGGTGCCGTTCGGCGCCCTGGTCGGCGAACGCTGGGGCTGGCGCGCCACGTTCTGGGCGATCACCGGGATCGGCGTGCTGGCCGTGGCCGCCATCGCGGTGTGGGTCCCGGCCTGGGCCGGCGCCGTGGACCAGGCCCACCGGGCGGGCGGCCTGCGCCCCCAGCTACGCGCCTTCCGTTCCTGGCAGGTCTGGCTGACCCTCGGCGCCACCGCGCTCGGCTACGGCGGCATGTTCGGGGCGTTCAGCTATATCGCGTACACCTTCACCGAGGTCACCGGCTTCTCCGACACCGATGTCGCCTGGCTGCTCGTCGTCTACGGCAGCGGCCTGGTGATCGGCAACATCGTCGGGGGCCGGGCCGCCGACCGTGACCGCGACCGCACGCTGATCGTGTCCCTGGCGGGACTCGCCGCCACGCTCGCGGCGTTCGGGCTGCTGGCCGAAGGCCGGGTCGCAGCGGTGGTCCTGGTCTTCCTGATGGGCGTCTTCGGGTTCGCCGCCGTCCCCGGCATGATCACCCGCGTCACGGACGCCGCCGGCGGCGCGCCGCTCGCCGCCAGTGCCAACGTCTCGGCCTCCAACGTCGGCAACGCCCTGGGCGCCTGGCTCGGCGGCCTCGCGATCAGCGCCGGCCTGGGGTACACCGCGCCGCTGTACGTGGGCGCCGCGGTCGTGGCGCTCGGTCTCGCCGTCATGGTGGTCACCGCCCGCACCGCCCCTGCCGCCTCGCCTCCGGTCGCCGGGCCCGCTCCGGCGGCCGGTCATGCCCAACTGGACCAGGCACGCCGGCACAGCTGAGCGGTACGGGCGGGCGGTGGCTCAGGGCGCGGCGTGGGAGATCATCACGTGCTTGACCCGCGTGTAGTCATCGAATCCGTAGCGGCTGAGGTCACGCCCGGCGCCGGACTGCTTGTAGCCGCCGTGGGGCAGCTCGGCCACGATCACCTGGTGGCAGTTGAGCCAGACGCAGCCGAAGTCCAGTTCCGCCCCGATCCGGGTCGCGCGGCCCAGGTCGGTGGTCCAGACGCTGGACGCCAGTCCGTAGTCGACGCCGTTGGCCAGCGCCAGGGCCTCCTCCTCGGTGTCGAAGGGCTGGACGGTGACGACCGGGCCGAAAGTCTCCCGCTGGACCACGGCGTCATCCTGCCGTACGCCGGAGACCACGGTCGGGGCGAAGAAGTGGCCGGGGCGGTCGAGCCGGGTGCCGCCGGTCTCCACCACGGCGTGGGCGGGCAGCCCGGCGACGACCGACGCCACCCGTTCGGCCTGGTCCGCGTTGTTCAGCGGGCCGTAGAACGCCTCCTCCGACGGCGGCCCGGTGCGGGTGTCGCGGGCCGCCGCGACGAGGGCCGCGAGGAGCGCGTCATGGGCCTCGCGCTGGACGAGCACCCGGGTGACAGCCGTACAGTCCTGGCCCGCGTTGAAGAACGCGGCGTCGGCCAGGGCACGGGCGGTGCGCACCGGGTCGACGTCGGCGAAGACGATCGCGGGGGCCTTGCCGCCGAGTTCCAGGTGGACGTTCTTCAGATCGGCCGCGGCGGCGCTCATGACCTCGGCTCCGGCCCGGGTGCTGCCCGTGATGGCCACCATGTCGACATCCGGGTGTGAGACCAGGGCCCGGCCGGTGTCCCGGTCGCCGCAGACGATGTTGACGACGCCGGGCGGGAAGACGCGGGCGGCCAGCTCGCCGAGGAGCACGGTGGACCACGGTGTGGTGTCGGAGGGTTTCAGGACGACCGTGTTCCCGGCCGCCAGGGCCGGGCCGAGCTTCCACACCGCCATCATCAGCGGGTAGTTCCACGGGGTCACCTGGCCGATGACACCGACCGGCTCCCGCCGGAGGTAGGAGGTGTGCCCCTCGGCGTACTCCCCCGCGGCCAGCCCTTCCAGGACCCGGGCGGCCCCGGCGAAGAAGCGCAGCTGGTCCACGCACCGGTCGACCTCCGCCGCGCGGGTGGTCTCCCGTGGTTTGCCGGTGCTCCGCACCTCCGCGTCCAGCAGGCGGTCGGCGTTCTCGGCGAACAGGTCGGCCAGGCGCAGCAGGGCGGCCTGGCGCTCGGCCGGAGTGGTGCGGCGCCAGGTGGTGAAGGCGCGGCGGGCGGCGGCGACCGCGGTGTCGACGTCGGCGGCGGTCGACCGGGGCGCGGTGCCGTAGACCTCGCAGGTCGCGGGGTCGGTGAGGGTCATGCGCCCGGTCACGGCGACGGTTTCGCCGTCGACGATGTTGTGCAGGGTCAGATCAGCCATCCTGGTGCTCCTTGCCGGGGCGGGCGACGGTTTCGCCGGGGGCCAGCCGGCCCTCGGTCCTGAGCTCGATCAGGGCGGCGGTGCCGCTGGCGAGCGCGCGGTCGAGGGCGGGGGCGAACTCCTCGGTGGCGGCGACGGTTTCGCCATGGGCGCCGAAGGCGCGGGCGTACGCCGCGAAGTCGGGGTTGACCAGCCCGGTGCCGCTGACCCGGCCGGGGTAGTGCTGCTCCTGGTGCTGCCGGATGGTGCCGTACGTGCCGTTGGCGACGACGAGCACGAGCGGGGCGGCGCCTTCCGCCACCGCCGTGGCGAGTTCCTGGCCGTTCATCAGGAAGCAGCCGTCGCCGGCGACGGAGACCACCTGGCGGCCGGGGTGGGCGATGGCCGCCGCCACCGCGGCGGGGATGCCGTATCCCATGGAGCCGTTGCGCGGGGCGAGCTGGCGGGCGCCGTCGCGGTAGGTGAGGAAGCGCTGGGCCCACAGGGCGTGGTTTCCGGCGCCGAAGGTGACGATGGTGTCGTGCGGCAGGCGGAAGTCCAGCTCGGCGAAGACGGCGCCGAGATCCAGCCGGTCGTCGTCGTGGACCGGTGCGCGGTGGGCGAGATGCGCGGCACGGTCCTCCTTGGTCCGCGCGGCCCACGCCACGGGCGCGGCGGGGCGCAGGTTCCGTACGGCCAGCCCGAAGGCCTGCGGCGCGGCGAGCAGGGTGAGGTCGGGGGCGCGGAGCAGCCCGGGGGCCCCGGCCTCGGGGAGGGCGAGCACGACGCGCGGTTCCGTCCCGTCGGCGGTCAGCAGGGTGAAGCCGTCCGTGGTGACGTCACCGGGGGCGGCGCCGACGCAGATCAGCAGGTCGGCGTCGCGGAGCCGGGTGGCCAGCGCGTCGGATCTGCCGTAGCCGAGGGCTCCGGCGTAGACCTCGCTGTCGTTGTCGAGGAGGTCCTGGCAGCGGAAGTCGACCGCGACCGGCAGCGACCACGCTTCGGCCCAGTCCCGGAGGTCCGCCCGGGCCCCGGGGGTCCAGCGGCTGCCGCCGAGCACCAGGAGCGGGCGCTCGGCTGCGTCCAACAGCTCGGCGAGCGCGTCCAGTTGGGAGGTCGAGACGGCGCCTTCGGGCTCGGGCACCGGGGCCGCGTCGGACACCCGTACCGTATCGGTCAGCATGTCCTCGGGCAGTCCGAGGACGACCGGGCCGGGCCGTCCGCCGGTGGCGGTAGCGAAGGCGCGGGCGATGTACTCGGGGATCCGGGCGGCGTCGTCGATGGTCTCGACGCGCTTGGCGCAGGCGCCGAAGGTGGCGCGCAGATCGAGCTCCTGGAAGGAGCGGCGGTCGGTGTGGCCGCGCGGCACCAGCCCGACGAAGAGCACGAGCGGGGTGGCGTCCTGCTCGGCGGTGTGCAGGGCGACCAGGGCGTTGGTGGCGCCGGGGCCACGGGTGGTGAAGCACACCCCGGGGCGGCCGGTGAGCTTCCCGTGCGCCTCGGCCATATAGGCCGCGCCGCCCTCGTGGCGGCAGACGACCATCCGGACGGACGCGTCGTGGAGAGCGTCGAGCGCGGCGAGATAGCTCTCGCCGGGGACGCCGTACACGGTGTCCACACCGTGCCGGATGAGCTGGTCGATCAGGACCTGCCCGCCGGTGCGGGCGGGGTACTGCGGTGTCATGCGGTGGCCTTCACGGTTGCGGGGTGTTCCGGTGAGGAGGAGCCGAGGCGGCGCTGGAGCGGCGGTCCGGCGAGGTAGGAGCCGGTCGCCGTGCAGGCCGCGATGAGGATCAGGAGCAGCGCCACGCCCCAGGAGGCGCCGTCGGCGAGGCCGGTCAGCCATGCGGCGACCAGGGGCACCAGGCCACCCAGCACACCGGCGAGGTTGTACGACATGGCGACCGCGCTGTAGCGCACGGTGTCGGGGAACATCCCGGTGACGACGGCGCCGATGGCCGCGTACGGGATGGAGATGGCGGCCACGCCGAGGGAGACACCGAGCAGCACGGACTCGGTCTGCCGGGTGTCGATGAGCCAGAAGGCGGGGAAGGCCGCCAGCACGGAGACGACGCCGCCGACGGCGCACACCTTCCAGGCGCCCACCCGGTCGGCGAGCCGCCCGGCGATCACGATGACGGCGATCTCGGCGACGGCCGCGAGCAGGGTGGCGTTGATCATCACGGACTTGCCGATGCCGAGTCGCTCGGTGCCGTAGGAGATGACGTATGTGGTCAGCAGGAAGAAGCCGCCGATGCCGAGGAAGGCCGCGGCCACTCCGATGAGCATGCGCCCCCAGGTCGTGCGGAACGCCTCGATCAGCGGGGCGGACGGCGGCCCGTCGCGCTCGGCGTCGGCGTGCATGGCGCGGAAGACCGGGGACTCCTCGATGCGCAGCCGCAGATAGAGGGCGAAGCCGAGCAGGGCGAAGGCGGCGAGGAAGGGGATGCGCCAGCCCCACGAGTAGAAGGCGTCGTCGGGCAACATCCCCACCAGGGCGAAGGCGCCGCTGGAGAGCAACGTGCCGACGGGCGAGCCGAGTTGGGGGACGGAGGAGTAGCTGCCGTGCTTCTCCTTCGGGGTGTGTTCCAGGGTGAGCAGCATGGCGCCGCTCCACTCGCCGCCGACCGAGATGCCCTGGAGAAAGCGGAGGGTGGCGAGCAGGGCGGGTGCCCAGACACCGATCGCGTCATAGTCCGGGAGCAGTCCGATGCAGCCGGTGGAGGCGCCCATCAGGACGACGGTGATGATGAGCGCCGCCTTGCGTCCGTAGCGGTCGCCGATGTGTCCGAAGATGGCGGCGCCGATCGGCCGGGCGAGGAATCCGACGGCGAAGGTGACGAACGAGGCGATGGTGGCGGTCGTCGGGTCGAGGGAGGGGAAGAAGAGCTTGTTGAAGACGAGGGCGGCGGCGGTGCCGTAGAGGAAGTAGTCGTACCACTCCAGGGCGGTGCCGATGAACGCGGCGGACAACAGCCGCTTGATGTCTCTGGCGCTCGGGCCGGGTGGTTGCGTCGTCGTGGTGCTCACGGGGTCTCCATGGGGACGGAGGGGCCGCGCCGCGCGGGCAGGCTGCGGCCCGGGCGGGGGCTGGGGATGAGGATGATGCGGAGCGCCGTCGGTCAGGCCAGGTGGTGGAGCTGGGCGAGCGGCAGTTCGACAGCGGGGTCGGTGATGGTGGGCACACCGTCCACGAGGACGGGCGCGGGCTCACGGGGCACCTCCACCCGCGGGGTCGCGGTGTTGTGGAGCATGTCGGCGCGGGTCAGCCCGCGGGCGCCGCGCACCGCCGCGTAGCGCAGCCCGCCGGGGAGGGCGGCGCGGGCCCGGGTGTCATCGAGCGCCGCCTGGGCGACGAAGATCCGCGACAGCCGGGACGGTGCGTCGCCGAGGCCGCCGAAGTACGGGCCGTAGGCGCGGGGCTGGGTCAGCCGCGTCGACCCCGAGCCGGAGCCGCTGTTGCCCCAGGCCACGAAGCCGCCCTTGAGGACGAGTTCGGGCTTGGTGCCGAACCAGGCCGGATGCCACAGCACGAGGTCGGCGAGGCGTCCGGGCCGGAGGGTGCCGACCTCGTGGGCGAGGCCGTGGGCAATGGCCGGGTTGAGGGTGATTTTGGCGAGATAGCGCAGCACCCGCTCGTTGGCGGGCCGCTCCACTCCGCCCTCGCCCGCGCGCAGCGCCTGGACATGGGCGAGCTGCCAGGTGCGCCGTACGGTCTCGGCGATGCGGCCCATGCCCATCGAGTCGGAGTTGACGATGCTGATGGCGCCGAGGTCGTGCAGCGCGTTCTCGGCGGCGATGGCGTGGCCGCGGATGCGGCCGCGGGAGATCTCGACGTCGGTGTCGACGTGATGGTTCTGCCGGTGCACGGTCATCGTCATCGGGAACAGCTCGCCGACGGTGTTCGCCGTGTACGGGATGGTGGGGGTGGTCGAGGAGGGCAGGATGTTCGGCTCGGAGAGGATCTCCAGCAGATCGGGGTGTCCGCCGCCGCCCTCGACGTGGTACGCGTGCACGGTACGGCCGCGCGTCGCGCTCACGGTGTCGCGCAGATAGCCGGATTCGTTCATCGAGTCGGTGTGCAGCGCGACGGGCAGGTCGGCGTGTTCGGCCGTGGTCAGGCAGGTATCGATGATGCGCGGGGTGGCGCCGAAGTCCTCATGGATCTTGAAGCCGCCGGCCCCGGCGAGCACCGACTCGTCCAGCAGGGCGCGGGAACTGGAGGAACCGCGGCCGAGGAAGGCGACGTTGAGCGGGGTGCCGCGCCAGGAGCTCATGAGGGTGTGCAGATTGTGGGCCGGGTTGCAGCCGATATCCCAGACCCCGCCGAGCCCCATGCCCACGACCGTGGTGACGCCGGAGGCGAGCGCGGCGGGGGCCACCTGTGGGGAGGACAGATGCACATGGCTGTCCACGATGCCGGGGGTGGCGATCAGCCCCTCCCCCGTGACCACCGCGGTGTGCGAGTCGATGGCGAAGTCCACGGGCCTCAGATCGGGGTTGCCGACCCCGCCGACCGCGACGATCCGCCCGTCCTTGACCCCGATGTCGGTCTTGCGGACACCGAGGACGGGGTCGAGCAGCACCACGCTGGAGACCACCAGGTCCAGGGCCGAGTCCCGGTCGGAGCGCGGGGAGGCCAGCAGTCCGTCGCGGACGGTCTTGCCGCAGCCGCCGAGCAGTTCGTCGCCGGGGGTGCCGTCGTCGGTCTCCACCTCGATCCACAGACAGGTGTCGCCCAGGCGGACACGGTCACCGGTGGTGGGGCCGTAGAGGGCGTTGTAGGTGCGCCGGTCGAGCCGTGTCACGCCGACTCCTCCTGTTCGTCCGCGTCGTGGTGGGCGGCCGCGCCGTCGTGGCGGGCGGCCACCAGGTCCACCTCGCGGGCGGTCCCCGGCTCGAAGGCCAGGGCCGTCCCCGCCGCGATGTCCAGCCGCATCCCGGCGGCGGCCGCGCGGTCCAGTCCGAGGGCGGGGTTGGCCTCGGCGAGCGGATAGTGCGAGGAGAGATAGACGGTGCGGTCGCCGTTGTTACGGATCGTCAGCCGCAGCCGGGGCCGCCCCGCGTTGATCACCACCGGCTCCCCGGCCGGGCGGACCGCGCCGGGAGCGTGGCCCTCGCCACCGCCCGCGATCGGGTTCTCCACCGCGACCAGGGCCGTTCCGCTCGGGAACAGCGCCTCGACCTGGACCGTACCCACGAGCGCGGGCACGCCCTCCAGCACGTCGTCCACGGTCAGCAACGACCGCCCGACCTCGATCACCTCGTCCAGGCTCGCCCCGTCCCAGGCCGCCTCCAGCATCTCGTCGCAGATGAGGGCGATGGCCTCCGGGGCGTTCAGCCGCCGGCCGCGCGCACGGCGGCGGCGGGCCATCTCGGCGACGGTGAAGAGCTGGACACGCTCCACTTCGCGAGGGGTCAGATGCACTGCGGTGACCTCCTGGACGGTAGACCCCGGCGCGTGACGCCCGGGGTGGGTCACATCAGAATCCCGGGACGATGGAATCCAGCCAAGGTTGAAATGCATCCGATACGCCGCCCAGAATCGTGCACATGCACAATGCGGCCGTCGCCTTCCCTCCCCCCGACCCACGCATCGCCGAGCTCGCCCGGGAGTGCCTGGCCGACCTCGACGGGCTGATCGATCTGTGGATCGACGTGGTGGGCCCCATCCGCAGGACCTACGCCGACCGCGTGCCGGACGCCGACTTCCGGGACTCCGCGCGACACGCCCTGGAGATGCTGCTGCGCACCGTCGCCCAGTTGCCCGTGCCCGACCACATGGCCAAGGTGTCCGAGCGGGTCGGGACGCGGCGCGCACGGCAGGGGGTCCCGCTGGAGGCCCTGCTGGACGCGGCCCGGCTGGACTTCCGGGTGGTGTGGACGGCCCTGGTGCGGCGGGCCGAGAACCGGAACATGACGCACCTGGTGGCCTCCGCGTACTACGTCTGGGAGGCCGTCGAGCGCCATGTCACCGGCATCATGACCGCCTACCAGCGCACCGTGCTGGAGATGGGGCGCCTCGCCGACGACGAACGTCAGATGTGGTTCGCCCGCCTGATGGACTGCGACGGCCGCAATCCGACCGTGGTGGGTGACACCGCGCTGGCCCTCGGCTTCCAGATCAGCGGGGAGTACCTGTGCGCCGCCACTGCCGCGCAACACGGCGCCGCGCTGCGCCAGGCCGCCACGGAGCTGCGCACCGCGGGGGTGCCGGTCCAGCAGCAGGCCCTCGATTCGGCCGTGGTCCTCACCGCCCAGCTCGGGCCGCGCACCACCGCCCGCACCGTGCTGGGACACCTGGGGGACACGCCCTGCGGGGTGTCATCCACCGCCGGCCGCCTGGCCGACGTACCGCGAGCGGTCCGGCTGGCCATCACCACGGCGCGCAGTCTGCCCGCGGACGCCCGCGGGCCGCGGTGGCTGCGGGAGAGCTGGCTGGACGTCCTGGTCCACCACACCTCGGAGCTCGCGCACGACCTCGTCGACGATGTGCTCGGCGGACTCGACCGGCCTGACGTCAGCGACGCCGAGAAGGAACGGCTGCTGCGCACCGTGCATGTCCATCTCACCGGGAACGGTGCGATAGCCGACACGGCCGCGGCCGTGTACTGCCACCGCAACACCGTTCAGCACCGCTTCAACCGCTTCTGCGAACTCACCGGTCGCGACGTACGCCGCCCCGAGGACGCCGCCCTCATCGCCCTGGCCCTGCGAGCCCGGGCACGGCGTGACGGGGTGGCGGACACCGGCTGAGCCCACGGCCATGACGGTGGGTCGAATCGGGCGGGGTTACGCTCCGCTGCGGCGGGATCGCGGGGCCTTCGGGGCGTCGGCGGTCGCCGCGGCGTGGACCGCGCCCCGGCCCTCGGCCCGGGCGACGATCCTGCCGTCCCGGACGCGCACCGCGGCCTCGGTCGCGTCGTCGGCATCCGTGAGGCCGAGCGCCGAGGCGGTCAGGGCGCGGTCGTCGAGAACCAGACGAAGGCCCGGCCACGCGTCGGGGGCGAACACGCGCCGCAGACAGCCGCCGAGGTCGCCGACCCGGAGCCGGACGAGCCGCCCGATCTCGGCCGGATCGCTCGTCACGACGGCCACGGTCACCTGCTCTCCGGGGGGTGCGCCGCGGACGGCCTCCTCGGCCGCGGCCAGCCGGCCGGTCCCCAGGACCGCGATCACGCCATCGGCGTCGAGGGCGACGCGGCGGCCGGTGATCTCGTCGGACACCTCGGCCGGCGGGATCCAGGCCTCGTCGCAGGGGTGCGCCGGGGGTACATAGGGCAGGTGCGGCGGGTCCCACACATCGGCGAGGTCGATCCCGGCCAGATGCTCACACGCGCGCGCCACGTCGAAGGGGTCGCCGAATCCCGGCGCCGTCTCCGCCAGGCCCGCCGAGCCGTTCAACAGCGTCAGCGCCAACTCGGCCAGCCGCACCCGCCGCACCCGCGCCGTGTCCCGGGGATGGTGTGTTTCGATCGCCAGCGCGAGCAGCAGGGCCTCCAGCCGGACGACCTGGGCCAGCCCGGCCCGGGCCCGGTCGTCGTCGAGCACGCCGGACAGCGAGCGCAGGCGCAGATGGCCGCCCGCCGACCCCTCGCCGACCAGCGGCAGCCGTTCGAGCCAGACCCGGGCGAACGCCCCCAGGGCATCGGCCACCGACGCCGGCGACTTCCGCGGGACCTCCTCGGTGGCGGCCGCGCCCGCCATGTCGACCAGCACCGCGAGATACAGGGCCCGCTTGCTCGGGAAGTTCGAGTACACCGCGCCACGGGTCAGTTCGGCTCGCTCGGCGATCCGGTCGACCTTCGCCTCGGCGTATCCGCGGTCGGCGAACTCCTCCCGCGCCGCGGCCAGCACCGCCGCACGCGTGTGTTCCTGCTGCTGCGCCCGAGTCAGGCGAACCATCACGACTCCCTTCCGTGCCCGCGCCAGGATATCCGGGGAATCCAGATGTTCTGAGTATCCCAACGCGGCGAAGTACCCCCGCCCCCCAACGCGGCGTACCGCGGACCGTCGGTGGGAAGGGTGGGGTGCGTCGACACCGACGACGGTCCGGCACGCATCCTGCCCCCTGCCCGGAAAGAGATGATCCGTGCGAAAGAACACCCGAAGACTGAGTCTGCTGACGGCGGCCGCACTCGCCGCGGTTGTGCCCGTGGTGATGCTGGTGTCCGGCGCCCAGGGGGCCGAGAGGAGCGAGGCGCGCACCGAACCGGCCGAGGCAGGCCCGGGCGCACCGCCCGCGGGCACCCACTGGGTTGGCACCTGGACCGCCATGCCCCAGCTGACCGAGCCGGGAAACATGCCGCCCGCGCCCTACACCCAGGACGGCACGGTCCTCGCCGACAGCACACTCCGGCAGACCGTGCATGTGTCGGTGGGCGGCAGCCATCTGCGGCTGCGCTTCTCCAATGCATTCGGCGGTGCGCCGCTGCCCATCACCAGGGTCTCCGTGGCCATGCCCGTGGACGGCCGGGCCGGTGTGAGCGCGATCAGACCGGGCACGTCCCGGCCGGTCACCTTCCACGGCCGGGCCTCGACGACCGTGCCGACCGGCGCGCACGTGGTCTCCGACCCCCTGGACTTCACGCTGCCGGCGGGCTCGAACCTCACCGTGACCGCCTATCTGGCCACGGGCCAGCAGTCGACCGACATCACGTCCCACCCCGGCTCGCGCACCACCTCGTACCTGCTGCGCGGCGACCATGTCGAGGCCACGGACCTGGCGGGAGCGACCCCGGTCGACCACTGGTACTTCCTGAACGCCGTCGAGGTGTGGTCGCCGGCGCGGACCCGGGCCACCGCCGTGCTGGGGGACTCGCTCACCGACGGGCGGGGCTCCACCACCAACCACAACGACCGGTGGACGGACCGGCTGATGACACGTCTGCGCACGGACCGCAGGACGGCCGACACCGCGGTGCTGAACCAGGCGGCCGGCGGAAACCGGGTGCTCCATGACGGGTTGGGCCCGGGCGGCCTCTCCCGCCTGGACCGTGATGTCCTGGTGCAGCCCGGTGTCACCTCTCTGGTCGTCTTCGAGGGCGTCAACGACATCGGGACCGCCCCTGCCACCCCCGACGCACAGCGGGACGTCGCGGACCAGCTCATCGCCGCCTACGACCAGATCGTCATGCGCGCCCACGCGCGGGGCATCCGCGTCTACGGGGCCACCATCACACCGTTCGGCGGCAACACCCCCTACGACGACGCGGCGGGCCACCGCGAAGCGACACGGCAGCGGGTCAATGACTGGATACGCACCAGCGGTCGCTTCGACGCGGTCGTGGACCTGGACAGGGCGGTGCGGGACACGGACGATCCACGGCGCCTCCGCCCGGACCTCGACGTGGGTGACCATCTGCACTTCAACCCCGAGGGCTACCGCGTGCTCGCCGAGGCCTTCCCCCTGCGTCTCTTCCTGAACCGGCCACTGCCACCCGGCTTCGGCTACAACTGACACGCACGTCGGCGATGGTGTCCCCGTCCGCACAACGAATGGTTGTGCTTACCCGTCGCGACGGTTGTTTGATCTCGCCATCCACTACTCGCTTTGATGCCGTTGGTCAGCGTGTGGCTGTTCGGATCGGCGAGAGGTGCGTCGGGTATGGCGGGTAAGCGGGGGCTGGGGAGACGGTTCGGCTGGCTCTGGGCCTCATACGCGGTCAGCTCGTACGGCACGGGGCTCGGGTTCGGCGCGTTCCCCCTGATCGCGATCCTCGTGCTGCACTCCGGGCCGACCGAGGTGGCGGCGCTGTCCGCCGCGGGGCGGGCCGTGGGAGCGGTGGTGGCGGTGCCGCTCGGCCCGTGGGTGGAGTTCCGCCGCAAGCGGCCGGTCATGGTGGCGATGGACCTGACCCGGTTCACGGCGCTGATGAGCGTCCCCCTCGCGTTCGCGCTCGGCCGGCTCAGCTTCACCCAACTCCTCGTCGTCTCCGTGGTCGTCGCCGCGGCCAACATCGCTTTCAACGCGGCCAGTGGCGCGTTTCTGAAGGCGCTGCTCCCGCCGGAGGACCTGCTCGTCGCGAACGCCCGGTTCGAGTCCACGATGTGGAGCGCGACCACGGTCGGACCACCGCTCGGCGGGGCCTCGATCGCGATATTCGGACCGGTGACGACCGTGGCGGCCGATGCGGTCAGCTATCTGCTCTCGGCGCTGGGCATCCGCGCCATCGGCGGGACGGAGCCGCGCCCCGCGCGGTCCGGCACACCACGGCTGCGAGCGGGCGATCTGTTCGAAGGATGGCGCCACATCCTCACCCACCCCACGCTGCGCCCGCTGCTCTTCAACACGGTCGTGGTCAACGGCCTGATCATGGTGACGGAGCCGCTGCTCGCCGTGCTCCTGCTGGAGGACCTCGGGTTCACACCGTGGCAGTACGGCCTCGTGTTCGCGGTGCCTTGCGTCGGCGGCCTGGTCGGCTCGCGCCTCGCGCGCCGGCTCGTGCCGCGGTTCGGGCGGCACAAGGTGATGTTCACCGCCGGTGCGCTGCGCGCCTGCTGGCCCATCGGCCTGGTGTTCGTCCAGCCCGGCGTCCCCGGGATGGGACTCATCATCGCCGTCCAGTTCGCCCTGGTGACCTGCTGCGCCGTGTACAACCCGGTGCTGGCCACCTACCGGCTCGACCACACCGCCCCCGACCGGGTCGCCCGCACCCTGTCCGCGTGGTCGGTGAGCAGCAGCCTCAGCATCGCGGCCCTGACCGCCGTGTGGGGTCTGCTGGCCGCCCTCACCAGCCCCCGCACCGCGATCGCGGTCGCCGGGATTCTCCTCCTGGCCACCCCGCTGCTGCTCCCGCGCCGCGAGAAGGCGCCCCTGACCGCGAAGGAGCAGGCCGCGAGCCTCACCTGAGGGGCGGTGACTCAGTCGTGCGGCGCCTGGCCGCTCACCCGATGGTCCGCGTGGCTGAGGGCTTCCAGGACGAGGCGACGCAGATGGCCGTCGCTGAGCCGGTAGTAGATGTGCCGGCCCTCGCGCCGCGTCTCGACGAGCCCCGCGAGCCGCAGCTTGGCCAGGTGCTGGCTGACAGCGGTCCGCGACGCCGCACACCGCTCGGCCAGCGAGCCGACGTCCGACTCGTCCTGCGCCAGCAGCCACAGGACATGCAGCCGGGTCGTGTCGGCCAGCATCGCGAACACCCCGGTCGCCTCGGCGAGGCGCGCACCGTCCGGCGGGCGCAGATGCGCATCAGGTGCAGTTGACATCGGTTCGCGATCCGTCATGCGGACAGCTTAGGGCTCGCCTTCGCGGCGATGTCGATGACCGGAAACCCACCTCCACATGTGCGCAGATGCGCATCTGTACGTATAGTGATCGGCCGCCCACCCCTCCGACCAAGGGACCGCCGCATGCTCTCCGTCCTGCGCGACCGCACCTATCGCCTTCTCTTCACGGCTCAGGTGATCGCTCTGGTCGGAACGGGTCTGGCCACCGTCGCGCTGGGCCTGCTGGCCTACGACATCGCGGGGGCGGACGCCGGTTCGGTGCTCGGCACCGCGCTGGGCATCAAGATGGCGGCGTACGTGCTGATCGCCCCGGTCGTCGGCGCCGTCGCCGACCGGCTGCCGCGCCGGGCGCTGCTGGTCGGCGCGGACCTGATCCGGGCCGGGGTGGCGCTGACGCTGCCCTTCGTCGATCACGTCTGGCAGGTATACATCCTGGTCTTCGCGCTCCAGTCCGCCTCGGCCGCCTTCACCCCCACCTTCCAGGCCGTCATCCCGGAGGTCCTGCCCGCCGAGCGCGACTACACCCACGCGCTCTCCCTCTCGCGGCTCGCCTACGACCTGGAAAGCCTGTTCAGCCCGGCGCTCGCGGCCGGGCTGCTCACGCTGATCAGCTACAACTGGCTGTTCACCGGCACCGTGCTCGGCTTTCTGGCCTCGGCGGCGCTGGTGGTCTCCGCCGTCCTGCCCAAGCCGGTCGCCGCACCCCGCACCGGCTCCGCCTACGCCAAGGCCACCGCGGGCACCCGGCTCTTCTTCGCCATTCCGCGGCTGCGCGCCCTGCTCGCCCTCAATCTCGCGGTCGCCGCCGCCGGCGCGACCGTCACCGTCAACACCGTGGTGTACGTGCGCGACCATCTCGGCCGCTCCGCCGCCGATGTGCCGCTCGCCCTCGGCGCGTACGGCACGGGCTCGATGGCCGTCGCCCTGCTGCTGCCCCGGCTCCTCGACAGGGTCACGGACCGGGCCGTGATGCTGCGCGGCGCCCTCCTGCTCACCGCCGTCCACGTCGCGCTCGGCGCCCTGACGGCGGCCTCCTCGGGAGGGTGGCGATGGCCGGCGCTGCTCGCCGCGTGGGCCGCGTTCGGCGCCGCGTGCTCGATGGTGCTCACGCCCGCCGGCCGCCTGGTCCGCCGCTCGGCACCGACCGAGGAGCGCACGTCGGTGTTCGCCGCGCAGTTCTCGCTCTCCCACTCCTTCTGGCTGCTCACCTACCCGCTCGCCGGATGGCTCGGCGCGACGGCCGGGCTCCAGTCGGCGGTGATCACGCTGGGCGCGATCGCCTTCGCCGCGGCGCTGCTGGCGGTGTGGCTGTGGCCGTCGCACGACCCGGACCACCGCTCCGGAACGGGCTCCGGCTTGCCGAGGTCGGCGCACCCGGAACCCACGCGAGCCCGGTGAGGCCGTTCACCGCCCTCAGGCAGTGACTCAAATCTTTCCGTACGATCCTACAAGTGCATTGGTGCACGCGTATGCACATAATGAAAGGAGGGTGCCCCGGCACCGTTCTCCCCGCGGCAACATTCCTGGAAGGTGAGCCACGCATGAAGGCCCACGAACACCCTCATCCCCCAGCCCCGGCAGATGCCCACCCGAAGGCGCACGCGTCGGCTCATGACCATGGGCACGACCACGGGCATGACCACGATCACGGGCACAGCCACGACCACGGGCACGACCACGATCACGACCATGGCCACAGCCACGACCACGGCGAGGGCCGCTGGTCCCGCTGGAAGCACCAGGTCACCCACGTCGTGAAGCCGCACTCGCACGAGGCGGCGGACAAGGTCGACTCCGCGATGGAGTCGTCCGCCGAGGGCATGCGCGCCCTCTGGCTCTCCCTGGCGATCCTGGGCGCCACCGCGATCTTCCAGACCGTGGTCGTCCTCATCTCCGGTTCGGTGGCGCTGCTGGGTGACACCATCCACAACTTCGCCGACGCGATGACCGCGCTTCCGCTCGGCGTGGCCTTCGTCCTGGGACGGCGTGCGGCGAACCGCAAGTTCACCTACGGCTACGGGCGCGCCGAGGACCTGGCCGGAATTGCCATCGTCCTCACCATCGCCGCCTCGGCGGCCCTGGCCGCCTACGAGGCCATAGACCGGCTGATGAACCCGCGCGACGTCTCCCACCTGGGCATCGTCTCGGTCGCGGCGGTCATCGGCTTCATCGGCAACGAATGGGTGGCCCGCTACCGGATCAGGGTCGGACGGAAGATCGGCTCGGCCGCCCTGGTCGCCGACGGACTGCACGCCCGCACCGACGGCTTCACCTCGCTCGCCGTGCTGCTGGGCGCCGGCGGCGCCGCGCTCGGCTGGCAGCTCGCCGACCCGATCGTCGGCCTGCTCATCACGGCCGCGATCCTGCTCGTCCTCAAGGACGCGGCACGCGAGGTCTTCCGCCGCCTCATGGACTCCGTCGACCCCGCCCTCGTCGACAAAGGCGAGGCCGCGGTGCGCGAGGTTCCCGGGGTGCGCGGCGTGAGTGAGCTGAGGATGCGCTGGATCGGGCACAAGCTGCGCGCCGAGGCCACGGTCGAGGTGGACGGAGGTCTGAGCGTACGGGAGTCGCACGGCGTGGCGGTCGACGTCGAGCATGCGCTGATCCACGCGGTGCCCCGGCTCACCGCCGCCCTGGTGCACACCGACCCGGCTCTCGGACCGGACGTGGACGACCCCCATCTGGCGCTCGCCCACCACATGACATGACATCAGGCCCCGGCTGACACGGCCGGGGCCGCCACATCGGGCATTCGTCCAGCCCCATTGGCGTCAGGGTCCTGGATCCATTCGGCATGCCCTTTTCCGGGAATTCAGCTGCCGCCCGCCCATTCCGGCTTCGACGAGCAGGTGACATGACGGCAATGGGTTGTTTACAAAATATCATCGACAACCTATCGACAGCGCCGTCATCGCCTCCTACCTTCGTCAACCAAGCGCCACCTCCCCGATTCCGGCCATCTTCGGCCGCGCCGACTCCCCGAACGCTGGGAAGTCTCAGTTGTCCCGATCGGATCAGTGAGACCCATGAACAAACCGCGCTTGGCCCTTGTACTGACAGCAACGACCCTGACGCTCACGTCCTGCGGAATGGGCGGCCAGACCTCCAGCGGCAGTGACGCCAAAGGCGCTCGGTCCATCGTGGTCGACGAACCGTTCGCGCCGGCCGCCAACTGGGCCCTGGAGACCGACGACTCCTTCGTCCTCAGCAAGGCGGGCTGCCTGGAGACCCTGGTGAAGTACCAGACGGGCGGCGGGATCAAGCCGATGCTCGCCGCCTCGTGGAAGCAGACCCGCCCGACCACCTGGGACTTCACCCTCCGCTCGGGAGTGACGTTCCAGGACGGCTCCCCTCTCGACGCCAAGGCGGTGGCCGGAGCCCTGAAACACGCGCTCGCCGCGAAGACTCCGGCCCCCGGCTTCTCGCCCGACACGATCGCCGGCGTCACGGCGGTGGACGGCTCGACCGTGCGGATCACCACCCCCGCCCCCGACGCCCTGCTGCCCTTCCGGCTCGCCGCCCCCAACACCGGAATACTCGCCCCGAAGGCGTACACCGGATCGTCGACCGATCCCGAAGGAACGTGCACCGGCCCGTTCCGTATCACCAAGGAAATCCCCCAACAGGCAATCCAGCTCAAGCGCAATCCGAAGTACTGGAACGGCCCGGTGAAACTGGCCTCCGCCGAGGTACGGTTCATCGCGGACGGCGCCAAACGGGCCACCCAGATCCAGACCGGGGAAGCCCAGATATCCAGAAAGCTCCCCGTCCCGAGCGTCCAGGACCTCAAGGGGAACTCCTCCGTCGAGGTGCTGACCGAACAGCTTCCCCGAACCACGGAACTCGTCCTCAACAACAAGAAAGCCCCCTTCGACAATGAGAAGGTGCGGCAGGCGTTCCAGGCGGCGATCGACACCAAGGCGATCACCGACGCCGTCTACCAGGGGGCGGGGCGGCAGGCCGTCGGCCCGTTCGGCCCCGGAGAACCCTGGACACCCGACGGGGCCGCCCCGGTGAAGGCCGACCCGGCCAAGGCCAGGGCCCTGCTCTCCGAGGCCGGGGTGAAGCCCGAGTCGATCAAAGTGTCCCTGATCGCCTACAACGAGGGATCGGGCTTCTCCGATCTCGCCGCCATCATCCAGCAGGAGCTCAAGGCCATCGGCGTGAAGGCGAGCATCCGCACCGCCGACTACGCCTCCGTGGAACCCGACCTGCTCTCCGGCGACTTCCAGGCCGCCCTGCTCTCCCGCAACCACCTCGGCGACATGCCCGACCCGCTGGGCTACCTGACCGCGGACTACACCTGCAAGGGCAGCTACAACCTCTCGCACTACTGCGACCCGAAGACCGACGCCCTCATCAAGAAGGCCGCTTCCGCGAAGGACCCCGAAGCCCGCTACGCCGACTACGCCAAGGTCGCCGCGGAGCTCCAGTCCCGCGCCGTGGACGTCTTCCTCGTCCACGAGACCGAGTCCGTCGCCGTCGCCTCCGGCCTCAAGGGCTTCGCCGTCCACCCGTACTACACCCTCACCGCGAACCTCTCCCTCGGCACCAAGTGACGCCGCACCACCCAAAGGAGCACGCTGTGATCGACTTCCGGCCCAAGTACATCACGTTCGACTGCTACGGCACCCTCACCGCCTTCGGGATGTCCGCCCTCACCCGTGAGCTGTTCGCCGACCGCGTCGCGGCCGAGCGGATGGAGGACTTCCTCGACGACTTCGAGGCGTTCCGGATCGACGAGGTGCTGGGCGCCTACCAGCTCTACCCCGACGTCATCAGGCACGCGCTTCAGCGGGCCTGCGCCCTGTGGAACATCGAATACCGCGACACGGACGGCGCGGCCATCGTCGCCGCCGTGCCCACCTGGGGTCCGCACCCCGATGTGCCGGACGCGCTGCGCACCCTCGCCGAGAGCTATCCGCTGGTCATCCTCTCCAACGCCGCGAACGACCAGATCGGCGGCAACGTCGAGAAGCTGGGCGCCCCGTTCCACGCCGTGTACACGGCCGAGCAGGCCCGTGCGTACAAGCCGCGCTTCCAGGCGTTCGAGTACATGCTGGAGCAGTTGGGCTGCGCCCCCGATGAGATCCTGCACGTCTCCTCGAGCCTGCGCTACGACCTCATCCCGGCCCACGATCTGCGGATCGCCAACAAGGTGTACGTCAACCGGCGCTATGAGCCCAGCGTGCCGTACTACGGCTACCACGAGGTGTCGGCCCTGTCCGAACTGCCCGCGCTGCTCGGGCTGTGAGTGCCGTGAAGACCGTCCCGTACTGGCTGGACACGTCCCCGGCCGGCCCCGACCGCAGCGCGGTGGAGATCGGTGGCCGCACCGATGTGGCGATCGTGGGCGCCGGGCTGACCGGGCTGTCCGCCGCGCTTCATCTGGCCCGCAAGGGCGCCCAGGTCACCGTGCTCGAGCAGGAGAGCGTGGGCTGGGGAGCGTCGGGACGCAACGGCGGTATGTGCACCACGGGGCTGGCCATCGGCTTCCTCACCGCCGTGGAGCGCTACGGCCTCCCCACCGCCAAGGCCGCCTACCTGGCCTACAACGAGGCCATCGACACCGTCGAGAAGCTGGTGGTGGAGGAGGACATCGACTGCGACTTCGCCCGCACCGGAAAACTCAACCTGGCCGCCAAGCCCGCGCACTACGAGCGGCTGGCCCGCACCCATGAGGCACTCGCCGACCTGATCGGCTACCCCACACAGCTGGTCCCCAGGAAGGACATCAGGTCCGAGATCGGATCCGACCACTACCACGGCGCGATGGCGGATCCTCAGGGCGCGGGCCTGCACGTGGGCAAGTTCGTCCGCGGTCTGGCCGAGGCCGCCGCCGCCCAGGGGGTGCGGATCCTGGAGAAGGCCCCGGTCACCAGGGTCCGCCGGGTCAGCGGCACCACGCACGATGTGACCACCCCCATCGGCACCCTCCGCGCCGATCAGGTGCTGGTCGCCACGAGCGGCTACACCGGCTCCCCGTTCCGCTGGCTGCGCAACCGGATCATCCCCGTCGGCAGCTTCATCATCGTCACCGAACCGCTTCGGCAGGAGGTGGTCGACGAGCTCATGCCCACCCGCCGGATGGCCTCCGACTCCAAGAACATCCTGTACTACTTCCGCATCACCCCCGACAACCGGCTGCTGTTCGGCGGGCGGGCGCGGTTCGCCATGTCCAATCCCCAGTCCGACCGGAAGAGCGGACAGATTCTGCGCAAGGGGATGCTCTCGGTGTTCCCGCAGCTCGACGGCGTGCGCATCGACTACCTGTGGGGCGGTCTCGTCGACATCAGCCTCGACCAGATGGTCCACTCCGGCGAGCGGGACGGTCTCTACTACTCCCTCGGCTACTCGGGCCACGGGGTCCAGATGGCCACCCACATGGGCCGGCAGATGGCCGATGTCATGGACGGCCGGCCCGAGGCGAACATCTGGCGCGGCATGAAGTTCCCGCGGGTCCCCGGACACTTCGGTCCCCCCTGGTTCCTGCCGTTCGCCGGGGCCTACTACCGGGCCCTCGACATCATCAGGTAACCCACCGCCCACCTGCCGGAAGAGCCCGGAAAGGAGGAGTGAACGATGGTCAGATTCGCCGTGCGGCGGCTTCTGGTGCTGCTGATCACCCTGCTCGCCGTATCAGCGGCCACCTTCGCCATCCCGTACGCCTCGGGCGGCGATCCCGTCCGGACGATCCTGCGGTCCAGAGTCTCCGACCAGGCCCTCGACCCCTCGGCGATCGCGGCCCTGCGCTCCGAGCTCGGGCTCGACCGGCCGATCCTCGTCCAGTATCTGAACTGGCTCGGCCATGCGGTACGTGGGGACTTCGGCCTGTCCTTCACGAGCCGCACCCCGGTCGACCAACTGCTGTCCACCGCCATCGGCGTGTCCGGCACCCTGGCCGTCATCGCCATCGGGCTGGCCTTCCTCGCGGCCCTGCCGCTGGGCACGCTCGCCGCGATGCGGCCGGGGAAACGGGTCGACAACGGAGTGACCCTGGTGACGCAGAGCTTCGTCGCCGTCCCCGAATACTGGCTGGCCCCCATCCTGGTGCTGGTCTTCTCCCGCTACCTCGGCTGGCTGCCCTCGGCCGGATGGCGCGACCCGACGTCCATCATCCTGCCCGCCCTCACCCTCGCGCTGCGGCCCATGGCCTACTTCACGCAGGTCACCAGAGCGGCGATGAGCGATGTGCTGGCATCGCCCTATATGACCGCCGCCCGCAGCCGGGGACTGAGCGGAGGCCAGGCCCTGCTGCGGCACGGGCTGCGCAATGCCCTGCTGCCCGTGATGACGCTGTTCTCCCTGTGGTTCGCGGGGCTGCTCGGCGGGTCGGTGGTCGTGGAGGTCATCTTCGCCATCCCCGGAATGGGCCGGCTCGTCTACAACGCCGTGGTCAACCACGATGTCCCGCTGATCCAGGGCGGAATCCTGTGCACCGTGGCGCTGGCGGTCCTGATCACCACCGCGACCGACCTTCTGTACGCACTGATCAACCCGGCCGTGAGGGTGCACGATGGCGCTGTCTAGCTCGCTTTCCCACGATCCGGTGCCCGCCACCACCCCCCGGCGCCTCGCCCGCCGGACCGTCACCGGTCTGCGCGCGGTCACCGGCCGGCACTGGACGCTGCGCCTCGGCGCCGTGGCGCTGGCCCTGGTGCTGATCGTCCTGCTGCTCACCCCGTGGATCGCGCCGTACGACCCGGCACACCAGGACCTCGGCCGGCGGCTGGCCGGGCCCGACGCCCACCATCTGCTCGGCACCGACCAGTTGGGCCGGGACATCCTCAGCAGGCTGATGTACGGCGGCCGCTTCTCGGTCTCCATCGCGGCGGTCACGCTGCTGCTCTCCGCCGTGATCGGCACGGTGATCGGAGCCTTCAGCGCGCGGCGCGGCGGGGTGGTGGACGAGGTCGTCATGCGCACGACCGACCTGCTGATCTCGATTCCCGACGTGATCGTCGCCCTGTTCCTGATCGCGGCCTTCGGCACCGGCTACGGCATGCTCGTCGCGGCCCTGACCCTCGTCGGCTGGACCCCCTTCGCCCGGCTGATGCGGGGCCTCGCCCTGGAGATCAGCAGCCGGGAGTACATCGAGGCCGCCGAGGCGCTCGGCTGTTCCAAGGCCTTCATCGTCTTCCGTCATGTCATCCCCAACGCGCTGCGGCCCGTGCTCTCCCTGGGCTTTCTGCGGTTCGGCCACAAGCTCATCACCGTCGGCGGGCTGTCCTACCTGGGGCTGGGCGTGCAGCCCCCCGACTCCGACTGGGGCGCCATGCTGCTGGACGCCCAGCCGTACATGGAGCGCCTCCCCCTGCTGGTGATCGCGCCCGGCGCCGCGATCTTCGTGACGGCGCTGAGCGTCACCCTGATCGGCCACGGCATGGAGCTGAAACGCAAGAGGAGGACGGATGCCACGTGACATCACGCCGCCGGCGGTGCCGTCGGCTTCCCCGGTCCGCCGTACCACGCTCACCGCACAGGTCGTGGAGCAGATCCGGTCCCGGCTGCTCACCGGCACCTTCCCGCCCGGCTCCCAGCTGGGCGAGGCCGAACTCGCCGAATCCCTGGGGGTCAGCCGCGGCCCGGTGCGCGAGGCCCTCGCCCGCCTCGTCCACGAGGGACTGTTGCTGAGCCAGCCCCATCGCGGGGTGTTCGTGCCGCTGCTCGGCGAGGCCGACGTCCTCGACATCTACTACGCCAGGGAGGCGCTCGAGGCCGCCGCCTTCCGCCGGGTCATCACCTCGCCCAGACCGCCCGGCCTGCTGTCGGCCCTCGGCGAGACGGTGGACGAACTCGCCCGTGCCACGCGCACCGGTGACTGGTCGAAGGTGGCCGACCTCGATGTGCGGTTCCACTCCCTGGTGATCGAGGCGGCCGGCAGCCCCCGGCTGACCCGCATGTTCGGCACCGTGATCGCCGAGACCCGGCTGTGCCTGAACCTGCAAGCCGACGCCGACCCCGCGCGGCTCGACCTCGTCGACGAACACCGGGAACTGGCGCGGCTGATCGCGGGCGACGACGTCGACGCCGCGCTGGCCACCCTCGCCCAGCACTTCGAAGAAGCCACCGTGACCGTGCGGAACCGCCTTCGCGCGGTCCGACGCTGAAGGGAACCCGGACCATGCGCCTGCCTCACCGTCCCCCGCCGGCCCCCGTGACCACCGGCGACTCCGCGCTCGAGATCCGGGACCTGCGGGTGGAGTTCTCGGAGCCCGGTCACGCCTCCGCCACCCCCGCGGTCGACGGCCTCGACCTGACCGTCCGGCGCGGCGAGATCGTCGCGCTGGTCGGCGAGTCGGGCTCCGGCAAGACCATGACGGCGCTGAGCGCCATCGGGCTGCTGCCGCCCGGCGCCCGGGTCACCGGTGGCCGGATCACCCTCGGCGAGGAGAACCTGACCGCCCTTCCGCCGAAGCGGATGAACCGCATCCGCGGTCATCGGCTGGCCATGCTCTTCCAGCAGCCCAAGGTCATGCTCGACCCGACCTGCACGGTGGGGAGCCAGGTCGCCGAGCCGCTGCGGCTGCACCGAGGGTTCAGCCGCCGCCAGGCGAGGGCGCGCGTCGTGGAACTCCTGCGCGACGTCGGCATCCCGGAACCCGAGCGCAGAGCCGCCTCGTACGCACACCAGCTCTCCGGCGGCATGGCGCAGCGGGTGATGATCGCGGCGGCCCTCGCCGCCGACCCCACCATGATGATCGCCGACGAGCCGACGACCGCGCTCGACGCCACCGTCCAGGCCCAGATCCTGCGGCTGCTCCGCCGCAAGCAGCGCGAGTCCGGCATGGCCGTGCTGCTCATCACGCACGACCTCACCATCGTCACCTCGATCGCCGACCGGGTGGCCGTCATGTACGCGGGGCGGGTGGTGGAGGAGGGATCGGTGCGCGAGGTCTTCGACGCCCCCGAACACCCCTACACCCGCGCCCTGCTGAAGGCGTCGCTGCTCCAGTCCGAGGAGGGCAGGCTCTTCTCCATCCCGGGCAGCGCGACCCAGTCCCGCGGCCTGGACCGCGGATGCCGGTTCCAGCCCCGATGTCCGCTCTCCCAGGACCTGGGCATCACCGGCCGGTGTTCGGGCGCCGAGCCGCCGCTGCACACCCACGGTGGTGCGCACCGCTGCCGCTGCTGGGCGTCCCAGCCCGGCGGCGAGCCCGTCGGCGAGGCGGTGGCCGTATGACCGCGCTCGTGGAAGCGGACCGCGCCCCCGGCCCCGCGGCGGGAGAGCCACTCGTCGTCGTGGAGGACCTGGTCAAACACTTCCCGGTGAAGGGCCGCGCGTTCGGCGGCAAGAGCTATGTCCACTCGGTCGACCATGTGTCGTTCACCATCGCCCCCGGAGAGGTCCTGGGTCTTGTGGGTGAGTCGGGCTGCGGCAAGTCCACCCTGGCCAGGGCCATGCTCGGGCTGACCCCGGTCGACTCCGGGCGCGTGTTCTTCGACGGCGTCCATGTCGCCCGGACCAGGGGCCGCGGCCGCAAGGCCATGCGCCGCTCGATGCAACTGGTCTTCCAGGACCCGTTCGCCGCGCTGGACCCGCGGATGCGACTGGGCACCAGCCTCGAGGCCCCGCTCGCCCAGCACGGCCTGGGTACCCGGGAGGAGCGCCATCAGCGCATTCTCCAGGTCCTCGGCCAGGTGGGGCTCGACGCGTCGTTCCTCGGCCGGCGCCCGGGCGAATGCTCCGGCGGCCAGCTCCAGCGGCTCGTGGTGGCCCGCGCCCTGCTGCTCCGCCCACGCCTGCTGATCTGTGACGAGCCGACCTCCGCGCTCGACGCCTCGGTCCGCGCCCAGATCCTCAACCTCCTCGTCGAGCTGAAGGACGAGCTGGACCTGACCCTGCTGATGATCTCCCACGACCTGCGCGTCGTACGGCACATCTGCGACCGGGTGGCGGTCATGTATCTCGGCGAGATCGTCGAAGTGGCCTCCCGGGAGGAGCTGTTCGAACGCCCCGCCCACCCCTACACCCGAGCGCTGCTGGACGCCTCGCTGCCGGAGGCGTCCGCCGGGGAGGGCGAGTTCGGCGCGCTGCGCGGTGAGCCGCCCAGCCCGGTGAGCCCGCCCTCCGGGTGCCGCTTCCACCCCCGCTGCCCCCTGGTCGGCGAGCGGTGCCGCACCCAGGCCCCCACGCTGGGCGCGGGCCCCACGGGCCGCCTCGTCTCCTGCCACTACCCGAGCGCGTGACGCGCCGCCCGAACGAAGAGAGCGAGCCGATGACCACTGTCGAGACCGCGCCCGCCACCCCGCTGACCTGGCGGCCGCCCGCCGGGGCGCTGTGGTCCGGGAGATGGGTGGACGGCGCGTCCACGATGCCTGTGCACGATCCGGAGGACGGCCGCCTGCTCGGCCATGTCACGGACACCAGCCCCGCCGAGGTCGACGAGGCCGTCACCGGCGTGGCCGCCGCCGTCGCCTCCGGGGCGAGCTGGCCCGCCTGGAGGCGGCGCGAGGCGCTGGAGGAGGCCGCCGGGCTGGTCCTGCGCCACCGCGAACGGCTGGCCGAAGTGATCTCCCGGGAGGGCTGCAAAACGCTGCGGGAGGCGAACGGCGAGGTGTCCCGCGCCGCGGAGACCCTGCGGCTCTCGGCCCAGCAGACCCACCGCCTCACCGGTGAGACCCTGCCGTTCTCCGACACCTCCCGCGGCGAGGGCCGGCTGGGCTGGTACACCCGGGAACCGGTCGGGGTGGTCGCCGCCATCACCCCCTTCAACGACCCGCTCAACCTGGTCGCGCACAAGGTGGGTCCGGCCCTGGCCGGCGGGAACGGCGTGGTCCTCAAGCCGGCCGAGGCCACACCGCTCACCGCGCTGGCGTTCACCGAGATCCTGCTGGACGCCGGGGTGCCCGCCGGGCGGATCGCCGTCGTCCCGGGCACCGGCGGCGGTGCGGGCCACGCCCTGGTCAGCCACCCGCTGGTGGACCTGGTGTCCTTCACCGGCGGCCACCGGACCGGAAACGCGGTGGCCGGCGCCGCCGGAGCCAAGAAGACCCTCATGGAGCTGGGCGGGAACAACGCCGTCCTCGTCCTCGACGACGCGGACACCCGGGCGGCCGCACAGGCCGTGGTGGCGGGGGCCTTCGGCGTGGCGGGGCAGAACTGCCTGTCGGTGCAGCGGGTCTTCGTCGCCGCGCGCGTCTTCGCGCCCTTGCTCCGGGACGTGCTCTCGGCCACCGAGAAGCTGCGGGTCGGCAGCAAGGCCGATCTCCGTACGGACATCGGTCCGCTCATCAGCGAGCGCGAGGCGCGCCGGGTCGAGGAGTGGGTGCGGGAGGCGCGCGAGGGCGGCGCCGTGGTGCGCGCCGGAGGCCGCCGGGACGGCACTTTTTACCGGCCGACCGTGCTCACGGACGTCCCGGCGGACGCGAAGGTGATGACCGAGGAGATCTTCGGCCCGGTGCTGGTGGTCGAGCCGGTCGCCACGGTGGACGAGGCCGTCGCCCGCGCCAACGACACCCGCTACGGCCTTCAGGCGGGCGTCTTCACCACCTCGCTGGACACCGCCTTGGACATCGCGGAACGGCTCCGGGTCGGCGCGGTGATGATCAACGACAGCAGCGACTTCCGGATCGACGCGATGCCCTTCGGCGGGCCCAAACGGTCGGGCGTCGGCCGTGAGGGGGTGCGGTATGCCGTGGAGGCCATGACCGAGCCCAAGGTCGTCGCCGTACGCCGTGGCGCATGACCGTCTACCGTCTCAGTCGTGCGGCGGAGCCCCGGTGACCATGTGATCGGCGTGGTTGACGGCCTCGACGACCAGCCGGCGCAGGTGGCCGTCGTGGAGCGAGTACACCGAGCGGCGGCCCTCCTTGCGCACCTGGACCAGCCCGGCCAGCCGCAGCTTGGCCAGGTGCTGGCTCACCGCGGGGCGGGCCGCCCCGCTGGCCTCGGTGAGGGTGTTGACATCGGCCTCGCCCCGGGCGAGGGACCACACCAGATGCAGCCGGGTCGGGTCGGAGAGCAGCGAGAAGACATGGGCGGCCGCGGAGAACTGCGCCGCGCCGCTGGGATGCGTATGCGACCTGGTCGGGGTCGCCGGCCCGTCATTCACCGGCATCCGCCGGCCCAGCGAGCTGATTGATGCATGCGTGCATTCATATGCACATAATGGTACAGGCGCATGCATGGTGTCCAATGCGACCCCCGTCACGCCCCGGCGCCGCTGTCCGCCGAGAATGGCCACCGGTGAGATCAGGGCCCGACCGCAACAGCTTCGCAGGGAATGGCATGACAGACGGCGCACAACACATCCACGGCACCACCCGCGCCCTGGACGGCACGGCCCTGGCCTATCAGCTCCAGGGATCCGGGCATCCGCTCGTGCTCCTGGCCGGACAGGCCAACAACCACCACTGGTGGGACGGCATACGCGAGGACTTCCACGCCACGCACCACACGATCACCGTCGACTACCGGGGTACCGGCGCAAGCGGCAAACCCCAGGACGGCTACTCCACACCGCAGTTCGCCGAGGACGTGATCACAGTCCTGGACCAGTTGGGCGTCGAGCGCGCCGATGTCTACGGGACGTCCATGGGCGGCCGGGTCGCCCAATGGGTCGCCGCCCGCCACCCGGAGCGGGTCCGGCGCCTCGTCCTCGGCTGCACCTCACCCGGCGGCCCGCACGCCGTCGAGCGCGACGCCTCGGTGCGGCGCGCCCTCGCCCAGGCGGATCCGGGCGCCGCGCGCGAGGCCCTGCTGGATCTCATGTACTCCCCCGCCTGGCTGGCCGCCCACCCCGGCCCGTACTCGACCCTCGGCGATCCGGACATGCCCGCACACGCCCGGCGAGGCCACCTGCGGGCCAGCAACGAGCACGACGCCTGGGACGCCCTGTCCGACATCGGCGCCCCCACCCTCCTCCTGCACGGCGACCAGGACCGGCTCACCCCGCCGGACAACATCCCCCTGCTCGCAGCCCGCATCCCCCACGCGACGACGCATGTCTTCCCCGGCGCCCGACACGCCTACTTTGAGGAGTGCCGGTCGGCGGCCGGCGCCCTGGTCTCCGGATTTCTCACCGCGGAGCGGTGGTGAGCGGACGCGTGGCCCCGGGGCCGGGCCCTCGGCGCGCGCGATCGGCCCGGAGCTGATCTGCTGGTTGAGGGGCCTTCGTACCTGTTCTCCGGAGGAACCATGAGTCGCTATCGAGTCGCACAGGTCACCGCCCCGGGCGGTAGGTTCGAGCCGGCCGAGCGCGAGGTGCCGCGGCCGGGACCCGGCCGGGTGAGGATCGCCGTGGAAGCGTGCGGGATCTGCCACAGTGACGCGCTCTTCGTGAACGGCGGACTACCGGGCGTGTCGTTCCCCGAGGTTCCCGGACACGAGATCGCCGGGCACATCGAGGAGCTGGGCGAAGGCGTTCAAGACCGTGGATGGCAGGTCGGTGACCGGATCGCGGTCGGCTGGTTCGGCGGCAGCTGCGGCTACTGCGGACCCTGCCGCGAGGGCGACTTCGTCGTGTGCCAGAACCTGAAGGTCCCGGGATGGGCGTACGACGGAGGCTTCGGCGAGCAGGTCATCGCCCCCGCCGACGCCCTGGCCCGGATCCCCGACGGACTGTCGGCGAGCGACGCGGGGCCGATGGCCTGCGCGGGCGTGACCACGTACAACGGGCTGCGGCGCAGCTCCGCCCGGCCGGGCGATCTGGTCGCCGTGCTCGGACTCGGCGGCCTCGGGCACCTGGGGGTGCGGTACGCGGTGGCGATGGGCTTCGAGACCGTGGGGATCGCCCGCGGCGCCGAGAAGGCCGACTTCGCCAAGCAGCTGGGCGCCCACCACTACATCGACAGCACCTCCGGCACCCCGGTCGCCGAGGCGCTCCAGTCCCTCGGCGGCGCCAAGGCCGTCCTGGCCACCGCCGGAAGCTCCGAGGCCATCACGGCCACCGTGGACGGCCTGGCCCACCGCGGGGAGCTGGTGGTGATCGGAGCGGACGCCGCACCGATGGCCATCACCCCGGCCCAGCTGCTCATGCACGCCCGCGTCGTCCGGGGCCACCCGTCCGGCACCTCGCGGGACGTGGAGGACACCATGGCGTTCAGCGCCCTGCACGGCATCCGCCCGATGACGGAGACCGTGCCGCTGGACCAGGCCGACGAGGCCTACCAGAAGATGCTCGCCGGCAAGGCCCGCTTCCGGATGGTGCTCACGGCAGGCTGATCGCCACGGGAAGGTGGCGGGGGCCGCGCAGCACGGCGTTGGCGCGGTACGGCGGCGGGTCCTCCAGCAGCCGGAAGTCCTCGACCCGGCGGAAGAGTTCGGGCAGGGCGAGGTGCGCCTCTATGCGGGCGAGCGGGGCGCCGAAGCAGTAGTGGATGCCGGTGTAGAAGCCGAGGTGCTGGTTGTCCTGGCGTTCCGGCATGAACCGGTCGGGGTCCTCGAAGCGCCTCGGGTCGCGGTTGGCCGCGGCCAGCATGAGCCAGACCGGGGAGCCCTTGGGGATGGTGGTGTCGGCGACGTCGATGTCGGCCAGGGCGGTGGTCCACGGGACGAACTGCACCGGGGGCTCGTAGCGCAGCACTTCCTCGATGAGCGGGGTGGCCAGGTCCGGCTCGCGTTGGAACCGCCGGAGGATGTCGGGGTGGCGCAGCAGGGTGAGCGTGGTGTTGGTGATCAGGTTGACGGTGGTTTCGTGGCCGGCGACCAGGAGCAGCACCGCCGTGGCCACCAGATCCGCCGGTGTCATGCTGCCGCCGGGGCCGGTCTCGGGGGCGAGGGCGCTGAGGATCCCCGGGCGGGGATGGCGGCGTGAGGCGTCGATCAGGTCGGACAGGTAGGCGCCCATCGCCTGCCGTGCCGTGTCCGCCTGTTCCTGGCCGCTTCCGCCGGGGTGGGGGTCGACTCCGGACGCCAGGGCGTCGGCCCAGCCGTGGAAGCGCGGTTCGTCCTCGCGCGGCACGCCGAGGACGCGGCAGATGGCGGTGACGGGAAGGGGGTAGGCGAAGTCGTCGACGATGTCGACCTGGTCCTTGCCTTCGAAGGCGTCGAGCAGTTCGGTGACCACCTTGGCCAGGTCTCCGCGCAGGTCGTGGAGGAACCTGGGGCTGTGCGGGGGTCCGAAGGGGCGATTCGCCGTGTTGCGCAGCCGGTCGTGTTCGGGCGGGTCGGTGAAGATGAAGCTCGGCGGCAGGCCGGTGTCCTCCTCCGTTTTCCCGAAGCGGGCGTAACCGGGTGAGCGGTTGCTTGTGTCGTTGCTGAGCCGTGGGTCGTTGGCCAGGCTCTTCACCTCGTAGTAGGTGCTGACCAGGTAAGTGCCGTCGTCCTCCCGCGTGACCGGCTGCTTGCGCAGTTCCGCGAAGAGGGGATAGGGATCGGCTCGGTTCGCGTAGTCGGTGATCTGCGCGGAGATGGTGCCGAGCGTCATGGTGTCTCCTGGGGGCTCCGGGTGTTCGGGGCCGCTGGTCAGGCACGCGACGGGACGAACCGGACACGTCGCTCGCTCGGTGAGTGACCCGTCAGCGTGACGGTGGGCTGGTGGGTGGGGAGGTGGGGGTCGGGGAAGGCGGGATCGACCGGCTCCAGCGTTTCGGTTCGGCGGTCGGCCATGCGGTACTCCGGCGGGAACGACGCGTTGGCCTCGATCTGCTCCCGGTAGAACCCCAGCCACTTTGCACGGTCGAAGAAAGCCGCGGCGATGACGCGGCCGCGGTAGCCGTACACCGCGACGAACCCCTGCTCGGCGAGTGTCCCCTGGGCGATGACCAGTTGGTCGCCCATCGTGGGGACGCCTACGGACTTGATGTTGACGCCGAACTGGGTGGACCAGAAGGTCGGCAGCCACAGATGCGGACTGCGGTCGGGCCCCGCGCAGATCATGTTGTGGGCGGCGATCTCGGCCTGTTCGACCGCGTTGCCCCAGTGCTCCAGCGCCAGGAACTGGTAGTCGAACAGCGGGTGGGGGCTGCGTGCCACATCGCCGGCGGCGTAGATGTCGTCGGTGACGATGCCGTTGACGTCGAACACCCGGCATCCGGCGTCGCAGGCGATCCCCCTGGGACCGGCGGCCAGCCCGGAGCCGGCGAGCCATTCGGTGTTCCGGACGGCGCCGAGCGCGGCCAACGCCACGCCCACGTCGATCGCCGAACCGTCGGACAGATGGGCGCGCCTGAGCCGTCCGGCCTGGTCGCCCTCCAGCGCGGTGACGCTGGTGCCGCAGCGCAGGTCCACCCCGTGATCGCGCTGTAGCCGGGCCGCCACATCGCCGACCACCCCGCCGAGCGCGCCCACCAGCGGCGCCGGGCCGCGTTCGGCGACCGTGACCGCAAGGCCCCGCTCCCGGCAGGCGGAGGCGACCTCGGAGCCGGTGAAACCGGCGCCGATCACCAGCACCCGGGACGGGCGGGCGCCCAGCTTCCGGTACAGCCGGGCGGCGTCGTGCCGGGTACGCAGCACGAACACCCCGTCCAGCGCCGCCTGTTCCGGGTGGAACCAGGGCCGGGCCCTGGTCCCGGTGGTGATCAGCAGGCGGTCGTAGGCCACGGTGTCGCCGTTCGCCAGACGCACCTGCTTGGCTTCCCGGTCCAGGCTCTCGGCGGCGACGCCCAGACGCCACTCGGCGTCGATGTCGCGCCGTCGCGGCAGCGCGGTGTCCTCGGCCCGCGCCCGCCCCAGCAGCACCTGCTTGGACAGCGGCGGCCGGTCGTACGGCTCATAGGGCTCGTCGCCGACCATGGTCAGCGAGCCGGTGAATCCCATGTCGCGCAGGGTCTCCGCCGCGCGCAGGCCGGCCAGCGAGGCACCGACGACGACGATGCGCCCCTTTCGCCGAAGGGCCTCGACGTCGCTGTCAGCCGACACCGGGCTCCACCCCCTGCGTCGGCTCGTCGGAGTAGTCGACGAGGATGGCCTGCACCGGACAGGCCGCCACAGCCTGTTCCACCTGCTCACGCCGCGCCTCGTCGAACAGGGGGGAGAACCTCAGCGCCTCTTCGCCATGCAGAGTGAACACGTCCGGGGCGAGAAACACGCACTGCGCGAATCCCTGGCACCGGTTGAGATCGACGACAAGCCTCATCTGGAACCCGCTCCTTGCTCGGGCCACGGTCGCGCCACGCTCCGCGGCCCCCGCGCTCGGTCCATACGATCGGTCGGCATGCCTCTCCCTCAGGATCAACCCCTTCGGAGCTGCTCGCAAAGCGGGAACGGCTGTGGTTGCCCTCGATTTACCGGGCTTGCGTGTGCTCGCGTCGCGCCGTGGTGTCGCTGCCGTCCCACTGGTAGCGATCCGTGCCGGCCAGGCCCAGGAACTGCAAGACGCGTTCGACGAACTCCTCCCGCAGCTCCGCGAGTGTCTCCGGCACGTTGTAGTACGTGGGGATCATGGGGTACACGGTGGCTCCCGCCTCGGTGACGGCGACCATGTTGCGCAGATGGATGAGATTCAGCGGCGCTTCCCGGAGGCAGAGGACGAGTTTCCGCCGTTGCTTCAACATCACATCCGCGGCTCGCTCGACGAGGCTCTCCGTATGGCCGTGAGCGATGCGTCCGATGACGCCGGCCGCACACGGCATAATGATCATTGCGTCGGTCGGGTAGCTGCCGCTGGTCACCGGTCCGGACATATCGGCCGGGTCCAGGAAGCGTACTTTCGGTGATGTCGCGTCCAAAGCCTCGACCACCGAGTCCGGATCCTCGCCGGTGCGGAATTCGAAGGCCACCAGTTTGCGCCCATTGGCCGACACCAGAAGGTTGATATGGCCGACCCGGTCGTCCCGCTGAAGCGCGGCGAGCAGGCACTTGGCCACACCGGTGCCGCCCGCTCCTGTGACAGCAACTGTCACATTCTGCTGGGTCACGAGTGTCCCTTTCCTGGCTCATCCCCGTGGTTGAGGACCGCTGTCCGTTGCGGTCCGAGACGCACGCTGATCGGTACCTCGCCGTGTGATCGCCGAAACCCCGTCATTCACCCGGGCGGCGTCCACCTGCCGCCTCGGACTCGGACTCGGACTCGGACTCCGACTCAGCGGCGAGGACCTTGGCGCGCACATCCGCCGGGTAGACGCCGTCGAAGGTCGCGGGCGGGACGCGTCCGCTTCCCACCGCCGGGAGCAGCGCGTCGTGCACGACGACGGCACCCCAGCCGTTGTGGAGTTCCTCCTCGAGGAAGCACGGGTACCACGGCATGATCGGCCCGTGCCACTGCTCCTGGCGGAATGACGGATGCACCCGGGTGGCCAGCGCCCACAGGAGATCCGCATCATTCGACGGATCCACATCGTCGTCGAGTACGTAGACGACCGGGGAGAGCCGGCCGACACGGGTGCCGTTCAGTACCTCACCGATGCGGTGCACGAATCGCGCGCTGTCCATCCCCGGCAGCACATCGCGCCAGTTCTGCGGGACCGTGATCACCGTCCAGAAGCAGGCGGCGCCGAGCGGCAGCCAGGCAGTCGTGATGGGCAGTCCCGCCTTCCGCAAGACCGCGACAGCCTCTGCCGAGATACCGGCGGCCGGTGCGACATGCGAGTCGTCGACAGGCCGTCCGGCGGCGGCCAGCGGCCAGATGGGGTTCCCTCGGTACGTGATCGCTTCGATGCCGAACAGCGGCTGTGGCGACGTCTCGGGCAGCGCCCAGCCGTGGAACTCGGCGAACGGGCCTTCCACGGCATCACGCGTTGCGGACAGATGCCCCTCGATGACGACCTCGGCGGAGGCCGGCACGTCCAGGTCGTTCGTCTCGCACCTCACCACGTCGACGGGCCTGCCCAGCACCGCTCCGAGATACGCGCCCTCGTCGACCTCGGTCGGGACGGTCATTCCGCCGACGACGGAAACACCCGGGTCGCCACCCTGGACGAGGGCGTAGGGCATCGGCTCACCCAGGGCCTCCCACTCGCGCCAGATCATGCCGAGGTGCTGACTCGGCAGCACCAGTCCGGTCATGTGCCGGTCGTCGATCATCATGATGCGAGAAATGGACCAGTTCGTCCAACGGCCGTCGGGTGTCCTCGCGACGACCACACCCCACGTGTTGACGTAGGGGCCGCCGTCGTTCTGGTGAACGAACGGGATCGGAAATCGGCCGAGACGAGCCTCGTCACCCAGCAGGATGTTCTCCTTGCAGGGCACCGAGTCGGCTGCCACACGCCGCGGCGGGAGCAGTTGCCTGGCGCCTGCCTCCCTGAGACATTCGACCAGCTCGGCAGGGGTCGTCGTATACGGCAGGCCGAGGGAGAGGGAGATCCGCGCCAGCGGATGCCCGGGAACGCTCGAGAGCGCGCCGGGGGCTCCGATCATGCGGAATCCCTCTCCGACTCCGTCGAGGTGCTCGAAGAACGGGGCGGGCCGGCCGTTCTCGGTGGAGCGTCGCGTGACGGCCGCCGCTTCCAGGTTCGGATCGATCACGCGGGAGATGCGCTGAACATCTCCCAGCGCGTCGAGCGCGGAAATATAGGACCGGAGGTCGGTGATGTCGGCCATCAGTTCCTCACTCCTTTCGATTCGGATGGGTGAGGCATGGGTGAGGGATCGGTGAGGCATGCCGCTCTTTCAGCGTGACGTCGGCGGCGCGATCCTGCCGGGCGCCCAGTGGCTGCCGCGCTGTCCACCCCGTAGCGTCGTGTCTACCGGCGCACACATGGCCGCGTCTCCAGGAAAAGCCACCGTGCTCGTACGAAAGGTGGCGGCTCACGATGACTGCGCAACGCACCGTCCGAAGCGTGACCTACGATCTGCTGCGCTCCTTGGGGCTCACCACCGTCTTCGGCAATCCCGGTTCGACCGAACAGCCCTTTCTTCAGGAATTCCCCGACGATTTCACCTACGTACTGGCGCTCCAGGAGGCCTCCGTCATCGCGATGGCCGACGGCTTCGCCCAGGTCACCGGGCGCCCGGCCCTGGTCAACGTGCACTCCTCGGCAGGTCTGGGAAACGCGGTGGGGAATCTGGTGGCGGCGTACCACGGCAGCACTCCCCTGATCGTCACCTCGGGACAGCAGCACCGGGAGCTGGTGATCGGCGATCCGTACCTGGGCAACCGTGAGGCCACCACCATGCCGAAGCCCTGGGTGAAGTGGTCGTACGAGCCCGCGCGCGCCGAGGATGTCCCGGAGGCGTTCATGCGGGCCTACGCGATGGCCTTGCAGCCGCCCGCGGGGCCGGTCTACCTGTCGATTCCCTTGGACGACTGGAAGCGGCCGCTGGCCGGCTACACCCGCGCCCGGACGGTCGGCAACCGGGTCGCCCCGGACCCGGACCGCCTGCGGCAGTTCGCCGACCGCATCTCCGCCAGCAGCCGCCCCGCGCTGGTCTTCGGGCCGGAGGTGGACCGCGGCGGCGGCTGGGACGCGGCGATCGCCCTGGCCGAGAAACTGCGCGCGGCCGTCTACGGCGCCCCGCTGCTGGACCGTGCCTCCTTCCCCGAGGACCATCCCCTCTTCCGCGGGCCGCTCGGGATGTCCGTGAAGACCATCAGCGACCGGCTGACCGGGCACGACCTGGTCGTCGTCATCGGCGCCGAGGCGTTCCGGTACTACCCCTACGTCCCCGGCGACTACCTCCCGGCAGGCACCGAACTGCTCCAGATCACCGCGAACCCCGAGGTCGCCGCGGCGGCGCGGGTGGGCGACAGCCTCCTCGGCGACACGCATACGGCGATCGGCCTGCTGCTGAACATGGTGGCCGACGGCACCGCACGCACCGCCCCGGCGCCGATGGAGCGGTCACGGGAGCGCCCGGTCAGCCGGACGCCCAACAGCCCGCTCACACCGCCGGAGGTCTACGCCGCGCTCAGCAGGGTCAGGCCGGCCGACGCCGTCATCGTCAACGAATCCACCTCCACCATGGCGCAACAGGTCGAGTGGCTTCCGACGGTCAGGACCGGCTCGTTCTTCGCCACGGCCAGCGGCGGTATCGGCTGGGGCACACCGGCCGCGGTGGGAGTGGCCCTGGGCGACCGGGAAAAGGGCGTCGAACGGCCCGTCCTCGGCCTGATCGGCGACGGTTCGTTCCAGTACTCCGTACAGGCCGTCTGGACCGCGGCTCAGCACAAACTGCCGATCGCCTATGTGGTCATGCGCAACGGCGAGTACTCCATCCTCAAGAGCTTCGCGGTGCTGGAGGAGACACCGGGCGTTCCGGGCCTCGACCTGCCCGGTCTCGACATCGCCACCGTGGCCCGGGGCTTCGGCTGCCGCGCGGTCGATGTCAGAACCACGGAGGACCTGGAGCGCGAGCTCACGGAGGCCCTGTCCGCCGACACCACCACGGTCATCGTGGTGTCCACGCAGCCGCAGAAGGCAATGCTGTAACGCAGCCGACGCGTGCGACGGTGTGCACGCACGAACGATGGGATCTCTGCCGTGCTGAAAGACACCACAGCCGTCGTCACCGGCGCCTCCAGCGGCATCGGCGCCGCCGTCGCGCGAGCACTCGCCGAGGAAGGGGCCACGGTCGCCCTGCTCGCGCGGCGCCGCGACAAGCTGGCCGAACTCGCCGGCACCATCAACACGCGCGACGGCGGCCGGGCGCGGATGTACGAGGCCGACGTCACGCATGCCGACGCCGTACGCGACACGATCGACGCCGTGGCCCGCGACTGCGGCGGCATCGACATCCTGGTCAACAACGCCGGGGGCGGCTCCTGGGGGCCCGCTGTCACCGCCGAACTGGCCGACTGGCACAGCACGGTCGAGCTGAACGTCAACGGAGTGCTCAACGCCACCCACGCCGCTCTGCCTCACCTCACCCGTGCCGCCGCGACCCACGGGCGTGGTGTCGCCGACATCGTGACCATCAGCTCCGTCGCCGGGCGCAGAGTGCCGAGCGCGAACAGCAACGTCTACTCGGCCACCAAGCACGCCGTCGGCGCCTTCTCCGAAGCCCTCCGGCAGGAACTCGCCGAGCAGCATGTGCGCGCCGGCCTGGTGGAACCCGGCATCGTCGCCACCGAGCTGACGACCAGCGGCCACGCCTACACGCCCGAAGCGACGAGCGTCGCCGGATACGGCCCGCTCCAGCCGGACGACATCGCGGCCACCGTCGTGTTCATGGTGACCCGCCCGCGCCATGTCGCCCTCAACGAGCTGCTCGTACGGCCGACGGAACAGACCAACTGACCGGGGCTCAGGAGCAGAAGTCCGCGATGGTGGCGGTGAGGATGTCGGTGAGGCGGTCCAGCGAGGCGAGGTCGACGTACTCGGTGGCCGCGTGGGCGCCCGCCCCGTCCACGCCGAAGAGCAGGCAGGGGATGCCGGCGCGGTCCAGGAGGGCGCAATCGGTCCAGAAGGCTTCGGCGCGCACCGCGGGCGGGTGGCCGAGGGTCTGCTCGGCGTGGCGGGCGAGGGTGCGCACGATCAGGGCTTCGGGGTCGGCCGCGAAGGGCTCGCGGTGCAGGCCGCGGGCCAGGCGGTAGCGGAAGTCGGGGACCGTGGCGGCGAGGCGGTCGAGGACGGCGGTCAGTTCGCGCTCGACGCTGTCGGCGCTCTCGCCGGGGACGGTGCGGCGCTCCAGGGTGATGCGGCAGTGCGCCGGGTAGGTGGAGGGCTCCTCGCCGCCGCGGATGACGGAGGCGTGCACGGTGCCGGTGCCCAGGAGGGGGTGTGCCGGGCCCTGTGCGAGGCGCTGTGCCAGTTCTTCGAGGGCGACCAGGAAGTGGCCGGCCTTGGCGATGGCGTCGATGCCGAGTTCGGGGCGTGAACCGTGCGCGGCGCGGCCTTCGATCTCGACGTCGAACCAGGCGAAACCCTTGTGGGCGAGGGTGACTTCGAGGTGGCTCGGTTCGGTGACGACGGCCGCGTCGGCGGTGAAGGACTCCAGCACCTCCTCGGTGCCCGAGCTGGCGTGCTCCTCGTCGGCGACGCAGGCGAGGATGACATCGCCGCGCAGAGGTCCGTGGGCGGTGGCGCGGGCGGCCGCGACCATCATGGCCGCGATGCCGCCTTTCATGTCGAAGGCGCCGCGGCCGTACATCCTGCCGTCGCGGATGCACGGGTCGAGCGGGTCGCCGTCGTAGTCGGCGAGGCTGACGGTGTCGAGGTGGCCGCCCAGCATCAGGGAGCGACCTCCGCCGGTGCCGCGGGCGACGGCGACGAGCGAGGGCCGGCCGGGGCGCTTCTCCAGGCGGTGGACCTCGAAGCCGCGGGCGGCCAGCCATGCGCCGCAGAAGCCGGCGATGGCGGCCTCGCCGCCCCCGCCGGGGACGAGGTCCGGGTTGACGGAGTCGATGGCGATCAGCTCGGCCAGCAGGCGGCCGGGGTCGGTGTCCGGGGGCTCGGGGGGCATCGAGGACCTTTCGAAGTTCGGCTGCCGGCCGGGGATTCAGCGGCAGGGCGGTGCGTTCGGCAGGTGGGCCGCCGTGGGGTCAGTCCTGGTCGGCCAGGCGCAGGAGGGTGGTCGCCAGGACATCGACGCCGTGGGCGCATGCCTCGGGGGTCGAGTACTCGCGGGGGTTGTGGCTGATGCCGTCGTACTCTCCCCGCACGAAGATCATGGCGGTGGGGCAGAGCGCGGCGATCTCCTGGGCGTCGTGTCCGGCGCCGGACAGCAGGGAGATGTGCTCCAGGCCGTGGTCGTCGGCGGCCTGCGCGATGGTCTTCCGCACCCCCTCGTCGAAGGGGACGTAGGCGGTCCTGGCCATGCGCCGGGTGGTCAGCGACAGCCCCGGTTGACTGCCTTCCAGGTCGTGGAGGAACGTGGCGAGGGCTTTCTCGGCGCGGGCCATCTGAGTGTCGTCGGGGTTGCGCAGGTCGACGGTCATCTCGGCGCGGGCCGGGACGATGTTGGTCAGGTCCGGGTGGACAACCAGATGGCCGACGGTGGCGCGCAGCTCGCCGTACTCACCGGAGTCGACCAGGGCCCGCAGGTGGACGACGATCTGCGCGGCCGCGAGGCCCGCGTCGGCGCGCAGGTGGGTGGGGGTGGTGCCGGCGTGGGCGGCGCGGCCGTGGATGGTGATCTCCTGCCAGGAGATGCCCTGCACACCGGTGACGACACCGATCTCGACGCCGTTCTCGGCGAGGACCGGCCCCTGCTCGATATGGCACTCGACGTAGGCGTACGGCGGGGCGAGGCACACGTCGGTGGGGCAGCCGGGGCCGTCGAAGCCGGTGCGGGCGAGTTCGCCGCCGAGGGTGCGGCCGTCGCGGTCGGTCAGGGCGTGTGCGTACTCCACGGTCAGGCGGCCGGCGGCCACGGCGCTGCCGAGCATGTCGGTGCCGAAGCGGACGCCTTCCTCCTCGGTGAAGATGCCGACCTCGACCGGGCGGCGGGTGCGGATGCCGCGCTCGTTCAGGGTCCGTATGACCTCGATGCCGCCCAGGACGCCGAGGCAGCCGTCGAAGGCGCCGGCGGTGGCGACGCTGTCGATGTGCGAGCCGGTCAGCACCGGGGCCGCGGTGGGGTCGGTGCCCTCGCGGCGGCCGTAGATGTTGCCCATCCGGTCGATACGGACGGCCAGTCCGGCCTCTTCCATCCAGGCGATGACCTGGCGGCGGCCGGCCGCGTCGGCGTCGGTCAGGGCGAGGCGGTTGACGCCGCGCAGGCCGGTGCGCTCGTCGTCGTAGGCGCCGATCTCGGCGAGGTCCATGAGGGACTGCCACAGGCGTTCGCCGTTGACAGTGATCTTCGGGCTGGTCATGGCTTGTCTCCGGGGGGTGGTCAGAAGCGGTGTGTGCCGTGGGCGGTGGTGGAGTGCGGGTTGGCGGCCGTGCCCTCGGTGCTCAGCAGGACGACCGTCGACGTCGCGCCGAGGCCCAGCGCCGTACGGCGGTCTTCGGCGCCCGCGCCGGTGAGCACCGCGCGCAGGCCGGCGAGAGCCGCGGCCCCGCACGGGCCCGAGGACACGCCGAGGGCGTCGAGGCGGGCGGCTGCGAGGGCGCTGTCGTCGTCGGGGATGGCGACCGCGGCGTCCAGCCCGCCGCGCAGGTAGGGCCAGGCGATGCTGGACGGGGTGCCGCAGTTGAGTCCGGCCATGGTGGTGTCGCCGGTGGTGACGCTGACGGGTGCACCGTGGGTGAGGCTCTCGAGCACGCAGGCCGCGGACTCCGGCTCCACCGAGAGCAGTGCCGGAGCCCGCCTGGAGGTGTGGCTGCGGTAGTGCGTGATCACGGCCTGGGCCAGCGACCCCACGCCCACCGGGACGGCGACGAGGTCGGGTCCGTCGGCGGCTCCCTGTGCCGCCAACTGCTCGTCGATCTCCGCGCAGAGGGTGGAGTAGCCCTCGACGATCCAGCCCGGGATCTGCTCATAGCCGGGCCAGGCGGTGTCCTGGACCAGGACCGCGTCCGGCGCGGCGGCCGCCCGGGCCGCCCGGCGTACGGCCTCGTCGTACGCCCCCTCGACCTCGGTGACCTTCGCCTGCTCGGCGACGATGGCCGCCACGGCCCCCGCGTGCACGCCCCGCGGGACGAAGACATGGGCGCGCTGCCCGAGCAGGCGTGCCGTGTGGGCCACCGCGCGGCCGTGGTTGCCGTCGGTGGCGGTCACCAGGGTGACCGGGCCCGGCGCCCGGCCGCTCGCGGCCCGCTCGGCCAGGGTGCGGTGGACCGCCCAGGACGCGCCCAGCGCCTTGAAGGCGGGCAGCCCCAGACGGCAGGACTCGTCCTTGACGAAGACCCGGCCGACCCCCAACTCGAAGGCCAGAGCGGATAGTTCGTGCAGCGGGGTGGGTGAGTAGGCGGGCAGCGCGGCGTGGAAGCCCCGCACCTCGGTGGGTGCCGGATCACACCGCCAGGTACGGGCGCCTGGCCGCGCCAGCCACGGCAGCGCGCGGGGGGAGGAGAGGTTCTCAAGCACACGATCAGGGTCCGGCACCCGCCCAGGATCGGTCCAGCGAATGTTTTCGACGTATACTCATCGGAAAAACCGACCATTGAAGCTGTCGCTGCGCGACGGCGGGGAAACCGGACCGGCGATGTTCGATCTGCACCGGCTGCGCCTGCTGCGCGAGCTCAAGCACCGCGGCACCCTGGCGGCCGTCGCCTCGGCCCTGTCCTACGCGCCCTCATCCGTCTCCCAGCAGCTCTCCCAGCTGGAAGCCGAAGTCGGCGTCCCGCTGCTGGAGCCGGTCGGCCGGCGGGTGCGGCTGACCGAGCAGGCCGAGATCCTCGTCGCCCACACCGAAGCGGTCCTCGAACGCCTGGAGCGCGCGGAGGCCGACATCGCCACCTCCCTCACCGAGCTGACCGGCACCCTGCGCATCGCCTCGTTCCAGACGGCGGCCCTGGCCCTGGTCCCGGCCGCGCTGGGCCTGCTGCGCGATCGGCACCCGAGCCTGCGCGTCCATGTCACGCACATGGAACCGGAAAAGTCCCTGCCCGCCCTGCTGGCCCGCGACTTCGACCTGGTCCTCGCCGAGGAATACCCCGGTAACCCCAATCCGCGCTCCGCCGAACTCGAACAAGAGGACCTGCTCGACGACCCCCTCCACCTCGCCCTGCCCGAACCGGTCGTGGGGCCGGGCACCGACGGCCCGATGGCGGCGCTGCGTTCGCTCGCGGACCACCCCTGGGTGATGGAACCCGAGGGCACGGCCGCCCGGCACTGGGCCACGGCCCTGTGCCGCAACGCCGGGTTCGAGCCCGACGTACGGTTCGAGACCACCGACCTCCTGCTCCACCTCCGCCTCGTCGAGCAGGGCCACGCCGCCTCTTTCCTACCCGAGCTGGTCTGGAACGGACAACCCCGGACCGTCACCCTGCGGCAGCTCCCCCGCGGCCAGCGCGCCCGCCGCATCTTCACCGTCGTACGCCGCGGGCGCAGCCGGCACCCCGCGGTCCTCGCGTGCCGGGGCGCCCTCCACCGAGCGGTCGCCCTGGACTCCGGCCGGGCATCGGGAGTACCCGGAAACTGAACCAGCGCCGGGTGCTGGTCATGCGGGACACTCCTGGACCTGTCCGGGTCACTCCCAGACCACCACGTTGCGCCGCACCGGCACCCCCGAGGGGTCGGAGGCGAACAGTTCGGGTGAGTGGGCGCGGATGCGCTCGATGTCGCTGAAGACGGCCCTCAGATGAACGCGCATGGAGGTGCGGGCGAGCTGGACGTTCCCGCCGAGCACCGCGTCGAAGATCTCGTGGTGCTGGGCGGCGAAGACGGCCGGGGACACGTTCTCATGGAGACCGAGGCGCCGGGCCCGGTCCAGATGCCCCTTGGCCGCGGCGACCGTGGACCAGACGTTGCCGTGCCCGCTCAACCGCATCAGGCCCTGGTGGAAGGCCTCGTCCAGCTCGAAGAACTCCTCGAGGCCGAGGTCCGCGCGCTGCTGGCGTTTCAGGTTGTCCCGTAGCTCCTCGACGACCGCGGGGTCGAGCTGTGGGGGCAGATCGTCCAAGGAGGTCAGCTCGACTGCCTCCCGCAGGAACTGCGCGTCCGCGACCTGCGCCGGGTCCACCCGGGACACAAATGACCCGATCTTCGGGAAGATCTGCACCAGGCCCTCCTGGGCCAGCAGGATCAGGCTCTCCCGCACCGGTGTGCGGCTCACGCCCAGGGACGCCGCGAGTTCGTTCTCCGACAGGGCGGCGCCCGGGGCGAGTTCGAGGGTCAGGACCATCTGACGCAGCTTGAGGTAGATAGCGCGCCGACTCGTCCGACGGCGGTTCGATTGAGCCATGCGCCCATCGTACGTATCGGCGGAGCCCGCCCGGCGCCGGTCGGGGAGGTGTGGGCCGACTTTGGGCCGCCCGTAAAAACATGGTGACGGGAGTATTGCCGACGAGCACGACAGCTGCTTGTATACAAGCACTGCGCGACAGGAACTGCCCGACCGATGGCGGACGCCGGTCGGGCAGCCTGGTACCACCGCGCCGCGAGGAGAGCCCCCATTGAGCAAGATCGAACGTGTCGACGTGTTCGTCGCATCCCCCGGGCGCACCTTCGTCACGCTGCGCATCACCACCTCGGACGGGGTGACCGGCCTCGGCGACGCCACGCTCAACGGCCGTGAGCTGTCCGTGGCGAGCTATCTGCGCGACCACGTGGCTCCGCTGCTGATCGGCAAGGACCCCGCCCGCATCGAGGACATGTGGCAGTACCTGTACAAGGGCGCGTACTGGCGTCGCGGGCCCGTCACCATGACGGCCATCTCCGCCGTCGACACCGCGCTGTGGGACATCAAGGGGAAGACCGCCCGGCTGCCCGTCTACCAGCTCCTCGGCGGCCGGTCCCGTGATGGCGTCCTGGTGTACTCGCACGCCAGCGGCGCCGACGTGCCCTCGCTGCTCGACGACGTCGAGCGCTATCTGGAGCTGGGCTACAAGGCCGTCCGGGCGCAGGCCGCGGTGCCGGAGGTCGGTGGTACGTACGGGGTCCGCAAGGGCAAGGTCTACGAGCCCGCCGCGACCGATCTGCCCGACGAGCAGCCCTGGGACACCGAGGCCTACCTCGGCTTCGCGCCCACCTACCTGGAGGCGGTGCGGGAGCGCTTCGGCTTCGGCTTCCACCTCCTGCACGACGTGCACCACCGGCTGACCCCCATCGAGGCGGCCCGCTTCGGCAAGAGCGTCGAGGCCTGCCGGCTGTTCTGGATGGAGGACCCGACGCCGGCCGAGAACCAGGAGGCGTTCCGGCTCATCCGGCAGCACACCACGACCCCGATCGCGGTGGGCGAGGTGATGAACTCGATCTGGGACGTCCAGCAGCTGATCACCGAGCAGCTCATCGACTATGTGCGCACCACCGTCGTCCACGCGGGCGGCATCACCCATCTGCGGCGGATCTTCGACCTCGCGGCGCTCTACCAGGTGCGCACCGGCTCCCACGGCGCGACCGACCTCTCCCCCGTCAGCATGGCCGCCGCCGTGCACCTCGACGTGACGGTGCCGAACTTCGGCATCCAGGAGTACATGGGCCACGCCGACGAGACCCACGAGGTGTTCCGCAGCGGCGTCACGTTCGCCGACGGCATGCTCCACCCGTCCGAGGAGCCGGGTCTGGGCGTGGAGTACGACGAGAAGGCCGCCGAGCGCTTCCCCTACCAGCGGCGCTACCTGCCGGTCGCGCGCCGCCTCGACGGCTCGGTGCACGACTGGTGAGCGCCACCGCCCGCCCCGCGCTGAACCGCGCGGCGCTCTCCCGCCTCGCCCCCGAGGCGCGCCCCGCGGTCGACCCCGCCGAGTTGCGCGCCAGGGTCGTCCACTTCGGGCTCGGCGCCTTCCACCGGGCGCACCAGGCGGTCTACACCGAGAACGCCGCCGCCCAGTCCGGCGAGCCCTGGGGCATCACCGCCGTCGCGCCCCGGTCGGCGGAGACCGTGCGCGCGCTGCGGGACCAGGACTGCCTCTACTCGTGCACCGAACGCCACCCGGAGGGCAGCGTCACCCGCGTCGTGGGCTCGGTCGTCGGCGCGCTCGCGATGGGGCCGGACGCCGAGGCCGTCGACGCCCTGCTCGCCGACCCCGAGGTGACCGTGGTCACCCTGACCGTCACGGAGAAGGGCTACCACCGCTCGCCGCTGACCGGCGGTCTGGACACCGCGGCGGCACCGGTCGCCGCCGACCTCGCCGCGGCCCCCGGCGGCCGCCTCGCCACCGTGGTGGGCCGGCTGGCCGCCGGGCTGGCCGCGCGGATGCGGGCCGGCGCGCCGCCGGTCACCGTGGTGTCCTGCGACAACATGGCGGGCAACGGCGCCGCGCTGGGCCGGGTCGTCCATGACTTCGTCCGGGCCTCCGCCTGGCCGGACCGCGACACCATCCTGGCCGAAATGGCCGAAAGCGTCGCCTTCCCGGCTACCGTCGTGGACCGGATCGTGCCCGCCACGAGCGAGGCCGAGCGGTCCGCCGCCGCTGCCGCGCTCGGGGTGCACGACGCCCTCCCCGTGACGGGTGAGCCCTACCGTCAGTGGGTGCTGGAGGACTCGTTCGCCGCGCCCCGGCCGCCCTGGGAACGGGACGGCGCCCTGTTCGTCCCCGACGTCGCGCCGTACCAGCTCACCAAGCTGCGGCTGCTGAACGGCTCCCACTCGGCGCTGGCCTACCTCGGCCTGGCCGCCGGGTGCGCCACCATCGCCGACACCATGGCGGCGGACTGGGGTGCGCCCCTGGTCCGGGCGCTGTGCGCGGAGGTCGCCCCCACCCTCCCCGCCGACGGCCCCGATCCGGTCGCGTACGCCGACGATCTCGTCGTACGCTTCCGCAATCCCGCGATGCGCCACCTGCTGCGGCAGATCGGCTCCGACGGCTCTCTGAAGATCACCGAGCGCTGGCTCCCTGCCCTGCGCGAGCTGCGCGCCCGCGGCGCGGCCACCCCGGTGCTGGAACTCGCCCTCGCGGCCTGGGCGCACGCCACCCGCCACGCCCACGGCACCCTCGCCGACCCCGCGGCCGAGGCGCTCGCCGCCTGCTGGGAACCGTCGGACCGCCCCTCGACGGCGGTGCGCGCGCTGCTGCGCCTGCTCGGCGCGGCGGACCTGGCGGACGACGACGCCCTCGTCGCCGCCGTCGCGGACCGGCTGCCCGCGCTCCGCTCGGGCCGCGTGGAGATCTGAGCCGGCCCGGCCGCCGGCCCGCCCACCGCACATCACCCCTCCCCCGAACACCGCTCACCGTCGTCCCCGAACAACGGAGTTCACCATGCAGGACAGCACCATGACCGAGGAGCAGGCGCGCCCCGCGCAACGCACCACGAGCGATCTGGCCAGAGCCGCCGTCTCGGGCTGGCTCGGTACGGCCATGGAGTTCATGGACTTCCAGCTCTACTCGCTGGCCGCCGCGATCGTCTTCAACAAGCTCTTCTTCCCGGACGTCAGCCCCGCCATCGGCCTGATCGCCGCCATGGCCACGTACGGCGTCGGCTACGTCGCCCGGCTCGCCGGCGCCGTCTACTTCGGGCGGATGGGCGACCGGATCGGCCGCAAGAAGGTCCTGTACCTCACCATCCTGCTGATGGGCGCCTCCACCACCCTCATCGGCGCCCTGCCCACCTACTCCGCCATCGGCATCGCGGCGCCGATCCTGCTCGTCGCGCTGCGGCTGGTGCAGGGCTTCGGCGCGGGCGCCGAGATCGCCGGGGCCACCGTGCTGCTCGCCGAGTACGCCCCCGTCCGCCGGCGCGGCCTGGTCTCCTCGCTGGTCTCGCTCGGCACCAACTCCGGAACGCTCGCCGCCTCGGGCCTGTGGGCCCTGCTGCTCGGCGTGCTCAGCGAGGAGCAGCTGCTCTCCTGGGGCTGGCGGCTGCCCTTCCTGCTGAGCTTCGCGCTGATGCTCTTCGCGTTCTGGCTGCGCCGTGGCCTCAGGGAGAGCCCGGTCTTCGCCGAGCGCGCCGACGTGGTGGACGGCGTGGCCCTGCGCCGCGACGAGGTCGAGTCCGCCATCGCCGAGGCCGACGACCACCGGGGCGATGTGCTGGCGGCCGGTGTCCGGCAGCGCAAGGGCAAGGCGTTCTTCCTCGCGCTCGGACTGCGCTTCGGCCAGGCAGGCAACTCCGGGCTCGTCCAGACGTTCCTCGTCGGCTACATCGCCACCAACCTCGCCGTCGGCAAGACCGTCCCCACCGACGCGATCATGTACGGCTCACTGCTGGGCTTCGTCACCGTGCCGCTGATCGGCCTGCTCGGCGACCGCTTCGGACGCCGGGTGCTCTACCTCACGCTCACCGTGCTCACCATGGCCGCGGCCTTCCCGGCGATGCTCCTGATCACCTCCGGCTCCACCCCGGGCGTGCTGATCGGCATGGTGCTCGCCCTGAACGTCGGTGTCCTCGGGCTGTTCTCGCTGGAGAGCGTGACAATGGCCGAACTCTTCGGCGCCCGCTCCCGGTTCACCCAGCTCGCGCTCGCCAAGGAGATCGGCGGGATCCTCGCCACCGCGATCGGCCCGGTCCTGGCGGCCACGCTCACGGCCGTCACCGGCAGCTGGTGGCCGATCGCGGCGATGCTCGTCGTCTACTCGCTCATCACCTTCGTCAGCGCGCTGCTCTCCCCCGAGACACGCGGACGCGACCTGGTCCGGCTGGAGGACGCGGCATGAGTACGGCCACGGGAGACCGCCGTATGCGGGCGGTCGTGGTGCACGGCCCCGGCGATGTGCGCGTCGACGAACGGGCCCGGCCGGTGCCGGGCCCCGGCGAGATCCTCCTGGCCCTGGAGTGGGGCGGGATCTGCGGATCGGACATCGCCTACTGGAAGAAGGGGGCGTCCGGTACGGCCTCGCTCACGCACCCGCTGGTGCTCGGGCACGAGGTCGCGGGCCGGATCGCCGCGCTCGGCCCTGGGGTCACCGGCCTCGGCGAAGGGCAGCCGGTCACCGTCCACCCGGCGCAGCTCGTCGGCGACGGCGTACTGCCGGCGCGGATCGCCGGGCGCACCAACCTCTACCCAAGCGTCCGCTACTTCGGCTCGGCGGCCTTCGACCCGCACACCGACGGCGGGTTCAGCGAGTACCGGGCGGTCCGCGCGGACCAGATCCGGCCACTGCCAGACGGCGTCGACACCGAACGCGGCGCCCTGGCCGAGCCGTTGGCGGTCGCCCTGCACGCCGTCGGCCGCGTCCCCGACCTGCGCGGCCGTACCGTCCTGGTCAACGGCGCGGGACCGATCGGCTCGCTGGTCGTCGCCGCGGCCCGGCACCGCGGGGCGGGCACGGTCGTCGCCGCCGACCTGGCGGCGTCCTCCCTCGCCGTCGCCCGCGCCATGGGCGCCGACGAGACCCGCGACCTCTCGCGCGGCGACGGCCTGCCACAGGACGTGGACCTCGTCTTCGAGGCCTCCGGCGCCCCGGCCGCGCTCGGCCCGGTCCTGCGCGCCACCGCCCGCGGCGGCACCCTCGTCCAGGTCGGCAACCTGCCCGGCACGCCCGCCCCGGCGGTCCTCGGTGACCTGGTGACCCGCGAGATCACCTGGATCGGCTCCTACCGCTTCGTCGACGAGATCGACGACGCCCTGCGCGCCCTGCGGGACGGCCTGGATGTGACGCCGCTGATCACCCACCGCTTCCCGCTGGAACGGGCGGAGGAGGCACTGGCCGTCGCCGCCGACCCGCACAGCGGCAGCAGCAAGGTCATGCTGCGGCTGACCGCAGCATGAGGCCCGGCGCATGAGACGCGGTTCAGGGAGACGCGGTTCATCAGGCGCGGCGCGCCCCTCCCGGGCGCGCCGCTCCCCGCCCCGAACGCCCCGCGCGGTCGGCATGCGGGTGGCCCTCAGCGGTGAGAAACTCGTACCACCGCGCGTATGAGGCGCCCTCGCCACCCGCCGCAACGACACCAGGCGCAGAGGGGTAGTCGTGGATCAATGGACCAGGCGCGAGGACAAACGGCTTCTCACCGGAAGCGGCCGCTATGTCGCCGACATCGATGTGCCCGGCTGTCTGGACGCCGTGTTCGTCAGGAGCCCCGTCGGCCATGGCACCCTGCGCGAGGTGGACTGCGCCGCCGCCCGCGCGGTGCCCGGAGTGGTCGGGGCCTGGTCCGCCGCGGACTTCACCGATCTGCCCGCGTGCGCGCAGTCGGCCGCCGGCCTCCAGGATCTGCCCCCGGTGCCGTACACCTTGCTCGCCAAGCTGTCCACGGAGGAGTCGGTGGCAGGCCGCGAGTGGCCGGCGCTGGTGAAGGACCGGGTTCGGTTCGCGGGCGAGGCGGTCGCGGTGGTGCTGGGCGAGGACCGCTACCGGGCCGAGGACGGAGCGGCGGAGATCGACTTCCGGATCGATCCGCTGCCGGCGGTGGTGACACCGTCCGCGGCGGCGGACGACCGCGTTCGCCTGTTCGACGGCTTGAGCAACGTCGCGTTCGAAGGGGATACCGGCAGGCCCGTCGAGGAGTCGACGTGGCGGGAGGCGGCCGTCGTCGTGGAGGGCCGGTACCGTCAGCAACTGCTCATGCCCACCCCGATGGAGTGCCGGACCATCCTCGCCGTGCCCGAGGGAGACCGGCTGACCGTGTGGTCGGGGCATCAGATGCCGCACCGGCTGCGCCGTGAACTGGCCGCGTTGCTGGGGTTGCCGACCGACCGGCTGCGGGTGGTCGTCCCGGACACCGGAGGAGCGTTCGGGTCGAAGAGCGCCTCGTTCCCGGAGTTCGTGGTGGTCGCCTTCCTGGCGATGCGGCTCAAGCGGCCCGTGCGGTGGATCGAGGACCGTCTGGAGTCCATGGCGGTCGCGACCCGGGGCCGGGGACAGGACCAGCGGGTGCGGCTCGCCGCCGACGGTGAGGGGCGGCTGCTCGCCTACGAGTTGACGGTCGACGCCGATGTCGGCGCGTATCCGCACCTCGGGGTGGGGCTGCCGATGCAGACCGCCTGGATGGCACCGGGTCCGTACGCCACCCCCGAGGTGCACGCGACCGTCCGCTCGGTGCTGACCAACACGATGCTGACGTATCCCTATCGCGGGGCGGGCCGGCCGGAGGCCGCGATCGCTCTGGAGCGGGCGATGGACGACCTGGCCCGTCGGCTGAACACGGACCCGGCGGAACTGCGGCGGCGCAACTTCATCCCGCCCGAGGACTTCCCGTACGAGACGCCCACGGGCCGGCGCTACGACAGCGGGAACTACGCCGCCGCGCTCGACCTGGCGCTGGAGACCGTCGGCTACGACGAGTGGCGGGCCGAGCAGGCCCGGCGCCGCGCCGACCCGGACGCCCTGCCCGTGGGCATCGGTCTGTCCTGCTACGTGGAGCGCTCCGGCGGTGAGCCCGGAGGACTGCACGAGTTCGGGAGCATCGAGGTCGACGAGGACGGCACGATCATCGTCCGTTGCGGGGCCGCGTCGAGCGGCCAGGGCCACGAGACGGTCTTCCCCGCGCTGGTCGCCGAGACCCTGGGCGTCGAGGGGCGGCGGGTCCGGCTGGTCGAGGGGGACACCGACGAACTGGCCGAAGGTCTCGGCTCCTTCGCCAGCAGGTCGGCGCAGGTGGCCGGAGCGATGCTCCAGCACGCCTCCCAGTTGCTCATCGATGAGGCCCGCGACCGGGCCGCACGGCTGTGGCAGGTGCCGGTCGAGGAGGTGGAGTGGTCCCACGGCGCCGTACACCACGGCCCGGCGGCCACGGACGTGGCCGAACTGGCCAAGGCCACGGGGACGTTGCGGGTGGAGGACAGATTCGAGTCGGGCATGGCGTTTCCGTTCGGCGCCCATGTGGCGGTGGCCGAGGTCGATCCGGAGCTGGGCACCGTGCGGCTGCTGCGGGTGGTGGCGGTGGACGACTGCGGCGTGGCGCTCAATCCCACTCTCGTGCACGGCCAGGCGTTCGGATCGGCCGTGCAGGGGATCGGCCAGGCGCTGTACGAAGGCATCCCCTACGACGACGCCGGCACACCGATGCTGGCCAACGGCCTGCTGGACTATCTGGTGCCGACGTTCACGGAGATCCCGCCGCTCGAGGTCAAGGACACCTGCACACCGAGTCCCAGCACGCCGCTGGGCGCGAAGGGAGCGGGCGAGTCGGGCTGCATCGGCACCCCGGGCGCGGTCGTCAACGCGGTGGTCGACGCCCTCCAGGTCGCCGACCCCGCCCTGCTTCAGATGCCGCTCACCCCGGATGTGGTGTGGCGGGCGGCCCGCGCCCCCAAATTCGAGGAGGCCAGGTGAAGCCCGCCGCCTTCGACTACGTCGTGCCGCGCACGGTGCCCGAGGCCGTCGAGGCACTCGGCGACTCCGGGCGCGAGGCCCAGGTTCTCGCCGGTGGCCAGAGCCTGATCCTCGAGATGCACCTGGAGCGCGTCCACCCCGGCCTCGTGGTCGACATCAACCGCCTCCCGGCGCTCGACGAGATGCGGGTGTACGACCACTCGCTGCGGGTCGGCGCGCTGGTGCGGCATCAGGTCTTCGAGTCCCCCAGGGCCGTACCGGGTCCGCTCGGCACACTCTTCTCACGCGCCGTCGTGAACATCGCCCACCCTCCCATCCGCGCTCGCGGCACCATGGTGGGCAGCTTCGCCTGGGCGCATCCCGCCTCCGAGTGGTGTGCCATCGGTGTCGCCCTGGACGCGGACGTCGAACTGCACGGCCCGGACGGCGCTCGCGAGGTGGCGGCCCGCGACTACTTCCACGGGCCGTACCGGACCGCGCGGCGCCCGGAGGAACTGATCACCTCGGTGCGCTACCCCCTGCTCGGCGACGACACGGGGGTCGGCTTCCTCGAGCACCGGCGCACGCACTTCTGTTTCGCGCAGGTGGCCGTCGCGGCGGCCCTGACCATCGGCGACGGGGTGATCCGCGAGGCGCGGATCGGGCTGGTCAACTGCGCCGACCGGCCGGTGCGGGCACGCGCGGCGGAGCAGTTGCTGACCGGCGCCGAGGCCGGCCCCCTCCCGGTCGGCCACCGGATTCCGGAGGGCCACCCGTTCGCCCGCGCCGGCCGGACGGCCGCGGCGGAGGACGCCTCGCCCGTGGCCGAGCCGTACGCCGATCTCGAGTACCGGCGGCAGGCCATCGCGGTCCTGGTGGCCAGGACGCTGAGCCAGGCAGCGGCGGACCATCGGTCGCGGGCCGCCGCGGGCAAGGGAGATCCCCCATGAAGATCACCCTCAATGTGAACGGTGACGCGTACCCGCTCGACGTCGAGCCACGGCGCATCCTCGCCGACGTACTGCGCGAGGACTGCGGTCTCACCGGTACGCATCTGGGCTGCGAGCACGGCGTCTGCGGCGCCTGCACGGTCCTCGTCGACGGCAGCGCCGTCCGCTCCTGCCTCATGTTCGCCGTGCAGTGCGACGGCAGCACGGTGCGCACCGTGGAAGGGCTCTCGGGGCCCGATGGCGAGCCACACCCCCTCCAGCGCGCCTTCTCGGCCGAACACGCCCTCCAATGCGGGTTCTGCACGCCGGGGTTCCTCATGGTGGCCGCCGGAGCGCTGGAGGCCGACCCCGCGCTCGGTGACGACCCGGAGGCCGTCGCGGGCCTCGTGGGCTCCAACCTCTGCCGGTGCACCGGCTACGAGCCCATCAGGCGCGCCATCGCCCGCGCCGCCCGGGAACGGCAGAACACCGCCACCTGACGAACTGGTCGACGGGCGTCCGCCCGCGGCGCGGCCACTTTTCCCCCGCCTTCAGCGCAATCTTCTGAAACAGCCGCCGCGGCACGGACGTTGTCCCTACCCTGACGTGGGCCTCGCATGATCGGCAGGCCCACGGGTGACCAGGAGGCGACGGGTCGCCACTGGTCGATCAGCGAGGGGGAAAGAAATGACCCTACGGCAAAGACGTCTCAGACGCTCGGCGCGTTCCGCGACCCTGGTCGCGGTCACGCTCACGCTCGCCTCGGGCGTGGCCGTGTCACTGCCGCCGGCCACCGCCCGGGCGGCCGACGCCACCGAGGTGGTCATACCGTCGCCCGACGCCTACGACGATCGGGCCGAGACGCTGCTGTCCACCGGCGACACCGGTGTGCTGCACCAGGAGCAGGGCTCCAAGAGCTATCTGTGGACGAATACGTATAACCGGCAGACCATTCCCGTGAAGGCGCTGGACGGCGTGTCACGCGAGTCGATCTTCTCCCACCACGACCAGAGCAACCGCGTCGCCTACGCCACCACCGACGCGGACGGCGCGACCACGATCACTCTGCTCAACGTCGACCAGAACACCAAGTCCACCCTGAGACTGCCGGACGGCTACGCGCACCCCCAGGTGTACGGCGGGTTCGTCCTCGCCACCCGGACTCTGGAGGACGGCACATACGAACTGCGGGTGCTGCGGCCCCGCGCCGGGGACACGCCCTACGACGTGCAGGTGCAGCTGCCCGCGGGCGCCACCGCCGAGTCCGAGCCGGTGGTGCTCGGCGGCGAGAGCACCTCGCTCCTCATCCGCTACCGCACCGGCTCCACCCACGGCTACGGCATCCTCAACGGCATCACCGGCGCGGTCGCCCCGCTGCCGGTCACCGGCGAGGCGAGCAGCTTCCGCCTCACGCGCGACACGGTGACCTGGTTCAGCCGCCAGGACGAGCAGGGGGTGCGGGTGCTGCCGCGCGACGGCAGTACGACGACACCGCGGGTCGTCCCGCTCACACCGCGGTCCCCCGACAGCGAGATCACCGCCTACACGGTGGGCCGGAACGTGCTGTGGCACGAAGGGGACCGCGGGCCGCTGCGGCTGACGCCGATCGACGGGGCGGAGACCTCACGCGTCCTGCTCACCGATATCGAACAAGGTCTCCAGGGGTCCAACAGCACGCTCACCGCCCTGGGCCGCGACGCGGACGGCACGCGCGCCATCCACCGGTTCACCGTGGACGGCAGCGGGCTCGTATTCGATCAGCAGCTGCGCGTGGTGGCGCCGGTCACGGTGGCCTACGGCTCGATCCAGGCGCTCGGCCTGGACCGGGGAACCGTCCGCTACGTCAACGCGCTTCAGGAGACACAGCGGCTGCACGGCAAGGACATCGGCACCGCGCTGGACCCGGCCGCCGGGGACGATCTGCCCGTGTACGGCGACTCCGCACCGGGGCGGTTCGCCGACGGTGGCGACGAGGGGCTGGCCCGGCTGGTGGCGGACCCGGACAACGGCGGCAAGGACGTGCTGGTGACGGGTGACGACCCGGACCGGCCCGTCGACCGGCTGCCGCTGCCCGGCGCGGACGGCCGGATCCTGGACATCTCCCCCGAGTACGTCCTCTACGAGTCGCAGGGCCCGCTGAAGCGGCAGTACGTCATCGACATCGTCCGCGACCGGATCGTCCGGGAACAGGCCGCGCAGGCCGCGGCCCTGGACTACGCCACCCTCTGGACGCCGTCCCCGGACCGGCCCGGCACCGTGATCGCCACCGATCTGCGGACCGGAAACCAGACCGACACCGTGTCGCTCGGCGCGTCGTGCACACCTGAGGAGCTCCAGACCAACGGCACGCTTCTCTACTGGAGCTGCCCCGAACAGGACCAGGCCGGCGTCCAGGACCCGGACACCGGGACCGCCTACCCCGCCCCGGCCACCGGAGCCCTCCTCGGTGACGGTTTCATCGCCGACCACAACACCGTCGACGGCACGCTCGGCCTGACCGGCCTCAACGAGGACGGGACCACCACCGATCTGGGCACCGTCCTCGGGATGAAGCCCACCTCCGCCGCCGACAGCCGGGGCGTCACCTGGGCGGTGGACCGCCGCGCGGGCAAGCTCGCCTATGTGGACAGGGCGGAGACCGTTCACGTCTTCGCGCCCCAGCACGGCGTCTCCGCGCTCTCCGTACCCGACCGCAGCGTCCCCGCCACCTGGGACCGCGGCGCGGAAACGGCCTCCTGGAACGCCCAGTGGTGGCTCTCCAAGCCGGCCACGTCCTGGAAACTGACGCTGCACAACGACGACACCGACACCGAGGTGCGCACCTGGACCGGCACGTCGGCCGCGAGCACCGTCAAGGTCGCCTGGGACGGCACCACCGCCGAGGGCCCCGCCGCGCCCGACGGCGCCTACACCTGGACCCTCACCGCCGCCCCCGCCGACGGTCAGGGTGACCCGGCCACCGTCTCCGGAGCGCTCACCGTCACCGGTTCCTGACGCCGGACGACGTCGGGGCGGCGGAACGCGGCTACGGGCTACTCGAACCGGGCCGTGTCGCCCGCCCCTCGGCGTACGATCTCGGCTTCGCCGCTGGAGAAGTCGATGACCGTGGTCGGCTCGGTGCCGCAGTCTCCCGAGTCGACCACGGCGTCCACCACATGGTCGAGCCGGTCCTTGATCTCCCAGCCCTGCGTCATCGGCTCGTCCTCACCGGGCAGCAGCAACGTACTGGAGAGCAGCGGCTCACCGAGTTCGGCGAGCAGGGCCTGGGCCACGGCATGGTCGGGAATCCGCACGCCGACCGTCTTCTTCTTCGGGTGCGGCAACTGGCGCGGTACGTCCTTCGTCGCGGGGAGAATGAAGGTGTAGCTGCCGGGCGTCGCCGCTTTGATCGCACGGAACACGTCTTTGTCGATATGCACGAACTGACCCAGCTGAGCGAAATTCTGGCACACCAGGGTGAAGTGGTGACGGTCGTCGAGGTTCCGGATCGACCGGATCCGACCGATACCGTCACGGTTGCCCATTTGGCATCCCAGCGCGAAACAGGAGTCCGTCGGATAGGCGATGAGCTCGCCGGAGCGGATCCTGTCGACCACATTGCCGATGGTGCGCTGCTGGGGGTTTTCGGGGTGCACGTCGAAATACTTCGCCATCCACCGAGCCTACGCCATCGCGATCAGCATGCTGTTCCGCGGCGCCCATCGCTTCTTTTCCATTCGAATATCATGGCGTGAAATCGAAAGCCCTGATCACCGATATGCCCGATTACGTCGCGACGAAGCCACTTTCACCCTGGAGGTTCGCGTCCATGGCCGGTGCCGCAGTCACCTCGCTCTCCGCCCTCAAGTCCGCCTACCGGACCCATGGTTGGTGTGAACCCCCGTACCGGTTCAGCGGCGAGGCCGTCGAACCGATACGGGACCGCGTACTGGCCATGAGCCGGGAGCGCAGGCCCGAGGTCGTACACGAGCAGGACAGCGGGATCGCCCGCGCCATTCACGGCTGTCACGCCTTCGACGAGGTGTGCGCGGCCCTCGTCCGCCTGCCGTACCTGGTCGCGCTGGCCGAGGAGTTCCTCGGCGGGCCCGCGTACGTCTACCAGTTCAAGGTCAACCTGAAGCAGGCGCACGAGGGGGCCGCCTGGCCGTGGCACCAGGACTTCGCGTTCTGGCACGAGGAGGACGGCATGCCGCGTCCGGACGCCGTGAACATCGCCATCTCCCTGGACGACGTCCACGAGGGCAATGGCCCGCTCATGGCCATACCCGGGTCGCACCGGCTCGGTCTGCTCGACCTCCCCGAGGGCCGGGCGGAGAACGGCGCGGAATCCGACTGGCGTACGCATGTGTCGGCGGATCTCGCCTACACCGTGAACGGCCACCGGGCCGAGAGCCTGATCCGCGAGAAGGGACGGAAGCTGTTCCTGGGCCCGCAGGGCTCCCTTCAGGTGTTCCACCCCAGCGTCGTCCATTCTTCGACGAACAATCCGTCACCGGACCGCCGCGCGTTACTCCTCATCACCTACAACGCCGTCGACAACGCCCCGGCGCATCCGACCCGTCCCGCCTTCCTGGTCTCCAGGGACACGACGCCCGTCGTGAGTCGGGCCGATGAGCGCCTCGGCCTCGTGGCGGTATGAGGCGCCGGCTCAGCGCTTCGCGTCGTGTCCCTCGTAGCTGGAGCGAGTCTCGCCGGCGTCACCCCGTCGGGCAAGCTGCCGGTGCAGATCCCGCGAACGCCCGGCGGCCGGCCCGGGACCTATCTGCACGCCCCGTTGGGCGGCAACAGCCAGGGCGTCAGCAATTCGACCCGACTCCGGCCTACCCCTTCGGCCACGGCCTGTCGTACACCACCTTCGCGTATGACGACCTGCCCGTGAGCTCCGAGGAGATGGTCACCGACGGCGAGGTGGAGATCAGCTGCGTCGTCCGTAACACCGGCGACCGCGCGGGCGCCGAGGTCGTACAGCTCTACACCGCCGACCCGGTGGCCCGGCTCCCCCGCCCCGTGACCCAGTTGACGGGCTGCTCACGCCTCCACCTCACCGGACCGGTCCGCCAGGTCGGCCACGACCGAGTCCTGCGGACACCGGCACATATCGGCTGAGCCCACAGCGGCGGCATCAAGCGGGCCGCACCGCAACGACGGTCACCAGGCGACCGGACCGAGGCGGTCGATGAAGGTCCCGGTCGGCCCGTCGGCGTCGAGCGTCGCGAGCCTGACGATCGAGTCGGTGCCCTCGGTGACGGTGAGCTGGCCGGTGTGGTGGTTCATATCGGTGGCGGCGAACTTACGGTTGGCGACTTCTCCGGGGGTGGCGACGTTGAACTTGATCTCCGGGAGCGCCTGGGCATACCGGACGGTAATCATGTTCAGCGCCGCTTTCGACGAGCTGTAGGCGAGCTCGTGCATCTTCGAGACCGGCTGGTCCGGATCGGTCACGACCGCGAAGGAGCCGCCACCGCTGGACACCATCACCACCCGCGGCTGCTCCGCCGCCCGCAGCAGCGGCAGGAACGCATGCGTCACCCGGATCGGGCCGTAGACGTTGGTGTCGTAGACGGAATGGATTTCGTCGGCCGTCGCGTCCGCGGGCGCGACGATGTGTCCGGGCGCGCCCGCGTTGTTGATGAGCACATCCAGGCGGTCGGTGTGCTCGTGGACGAGCCGTACCGCGTCGGCCACCGACTCGTCCGAGGTCACGTCCAGCGGGACCATGACCACGTTCACGCCACCGGCGGTCAGTTTGTCGGCGGCCTCCCGTCCTCGGCTCTCGTCACGCGAGCCGAGAAACACCGTCCAGCCCAGTTCGCCGAGGCGCCGGGCCGCTTCGAAACCGAGTCCCTTGTTGCCTCCGGTGATCAACACCGAGGTCTGCTGCGAGTTCGTCATGCCCACCGGACACCACTCCTCCCTCGGCTGTGACATGGTGTGATCGGCTTCACAGTGATGTGCGACTGCGGCTTCCGTCGCGCTGCGGTGGCGTGGAAGACCGCGACGCGGGCTCGGACTTCACCAGCCACAGGCCGGTGAACACGGCGCCGGCCATCGTGACGGCGCCGGCCGCGACGAAGGCGCTGTTGAGGCCGGCCTCGAACGACGCGCCGTCCGCTTCCCGGGTGCGGACGATGGCTCCGAGCACCGCCACACCGAGCACCGCACCGATCTGCCGGGTGGTGCTGCTGATGCCCGACGCGAGGCCGCCCTCCTGCGGGCTGACCGCCTGGATGGCAGCGCCGGTCAGCGGGGACATGGTCAGAGCGAAACCGATGCCGACAATCGCCAGCCGCCACCACACATTCCCGTAGCCGGTGTCCGCGTGCACGGAGCCCAGGGCCAGCAGCCCAAGCCCGGCCAGGGCCAGACCGGTGGTGACCACGATCCGGAAGCCGTACTTCGCGGCCAACCGGCCCGCATACGGGCTGACGATCACCATGGCGAGGGAGGCGGGCAGGGTCTCCAGGCCGGCGAGCAGAACCGAGCTGCCCTGGACGTACACGAAGAACTGGGAGAAGAAGAAGGAGGAACCCATGAGCGCGAAACCCACCACGACCATGGCCGTGTTGGACACCGTGAACAGTCGCTGCCGGAACAGCCGCAGCGGCAGCATCGGCGTCGAACTACGTCCTTCGACGGCGACGAAGACGGCGAGGATCACCACCGCGGCGGCGAAGCTGCCCAGGATCACCGGCGAGGTCCAGCCGAGGGAACCGCCCTCGATCAGCCCGTAGGCCAGCGCCCCGACTCCCAGGACGGACAGGACCGTCCCCGGGATGTCGATCGCCGGCGCGTCCGGATTGCGGGACTCGCCCAGGACGCGCAGACCGGCCAGCAGCAGGACCGCGCCGATCGGCGCGTTGACGAGGAAGATGGCGGGCCAGCCGAAGGCATCCACCAGAATGCCGCCTGCCAACGGCCCGGCGGCCAGGCCGATTCCGCTGAATCCGGCCCACAGCCCGATCGCCTTGACTCGTTCCTGCGGAACGGGGTAGGCGGCGGCGAGCAGGGCCAGCGAGGCGGGGCTCAGCGCCGCGGCCCCGATGCCCTGCGCCACCCGTCCCACGATCAGCCACCCGATCGACGGTGCGGCGGCGCACATCCCGGACGCGACGGTGAACACCACGACGCCGGCCAGGAACACCCGCTTGCGGCCGAAGCGGTCGGCGAACACACCGCCGGACAGCAACAGCATGGCGACCAGCAGCACATAGGCGTCGACGATCCATTGCAGACCGTTCAACTGGGTGTGCAATCGCAGCTGCATATCGGGCAGCGCCGCGCCCACGATGGTGCTGTCGAGCAGCACCATGAACTGCCCCAGGCAGGCCACTGTCAGCAACGCCGCCCGGCTCGATCGAATCCTCAAGGCCACAGTTGTTCCCCTCCGATGGTGCGGGTGCACCCCGGGAAGATAGTTCCATAATCCCGAACTGTCGAACGTTGGGATACCGTGGAGGCATGCGACCGCTACCCCAGCCCGCACGCGAGTCATTGACCCTCGCGCCGCTGCTGCACGCACTCGGCGATCCGGTGCGCCTGGAATTGGCGCGGCGGGCCCTGGGTCATCCCGAGTCGACCTGTTCCGCGCTCGCCGACGGCCTGGACGTGCCGGTGTCGACGCTGTCCAACCACTGGCGGATCATGCGCGAGGCCGGGCTGATCAGCATGACCGTCGACGGCAGACACCGGCGGATCCGGCTCCGCGCCGACGATCTGGGCGACCGCTTCCCCGGCCTGCTCGATCCGATCCTGCGCCTCGCCGCGGCCGAGTCGCCGAAGCCGCCTCTGACGGAGTGATCTGCCTCACATGCTGTCACAATGACCGAACACGCGGTGTCTTGAGGCCGAACCCCGAAGAGACCGAGGAGACACCGTGACTGGCAACACCGAAGTGGTCGTGATCGGCGGCGGATACGCCGGCGTCCTGGCGGCCAATCGCCTGACGCAGCGCGACGACGTGGCAGTGACGCTGATCAACCCGCGTTCGACCTTTGTCGAGCGGGTTCGCCTGCACCAGGTGGTGGGCGGGTCCCACGCGGCGGTCGTCGACTACCGGGAGGTCCTGCACGAGCGCGTCCTGCTGGTGGTCGACACCGTGACGCGGATCGACGCCCCCGGGCGCGGTGTGACGATGGCGAGCGGCGGCGCGGTCGGCTACGACTACCTGATCTACGCGGTGGGCAGTGGCAGCGCCGACCCGGGCGTGCCCGGAGCGGCCGAGTTCGGCTACCCGGTCGCCACCCTGGAGGAGGCGCAGCGGCTGCGGACGGCCGTCGACGCCGCGCCCGCGACGGCCGCGGTGGCGGTGGTGGGCGCCGGTTCGACCGGTATCGAGACCGCCGCCGAACTGGCCGAACACGGCCGCCGGGTGACCCTGGTGTGCGGCGGGGCGCTGGGCCCGTATCTGCATCCGCGGGTTCGGCGCTCGGTGGCCAGGCGGCTGGCCAAGCTCGGTGTGACCGTGCTCGAAGGCCCCAACACCAAGGTGACCGCGGTGACCCGCGACACCGTGCGGCTCAGCGGCGGCCACACGCTGCCGAGCGCGGTGACCGTCTGGACCGCCGGGTTCGGCGTGCCGGACCTGGCCAAGCACAGCGGGCTGAGCACCGACGCCGCCGGCCGCCTGCTCACCGACGAAACGTTGACGAGCGTGGACGACGTACGCATCGTCGCGGCCGGGGATTCGGCGGCACCGTCGGACCTGCCGCTGCGCATGAGCTGCCAGACCGCGCGTCCGCTGGGAGCGCACGCCGCCGACACCGTGCTGGCCCGGATCGCGGATGCGCGGCCCGCAGCCATCAACGTGGGCGTCTTCGGCCAGTGCATCGCCCTGGGCCGTCGCGCCGCCACCGTACAGCTCTCCTCCAAGGACGACACCGCCAACAAGTACTCCATCGGCGGGCGCCTCGCCGCAGGGATCAAGGAGCGCGCCTGCAAGGGCGTCGTCAAGGAACTGGCGGACGAGGCGCGCAAGCCCGGTTCGTTCACCTGGCAGTTCAAGGACGACAAGCGCCACCAGGTGCTGCGGACCAAGCGCGGCCAGGCGTCGGCCACCGCTGGACAGGCCGGCTAGGCCACGCGTCGGCGGCCGGCCACCGAGTACATTCGAGGAGAGAAAGGATCTTGCTGTGGATGCACGCTTGACGGCCTCCGGCACCCCAGGACGGGACATGAGCGACCACGCCGCCGGTCCGGCGACCGAGGCGTTCGTCACCCATCGCAACCTGCTCTTCACCGTCGCCTACGAGATGCTCGGCTCGGCGGCCGACGCCGAGGACGTCCTCCAGGAGACCTGGCTGCGCTGGGTCGACGTCGACCAGGACCAGGTACTCGACCAGCGCGCCTACCTGGTCCGCATCACCACCCGGCAGTCACTCAACCGACTGCGCACCATGAAACGCCGCAAGGAGGCATACGTCGGCCCCTGGCTGCCCGAGCCGTTGCTCACCACGCCGGACGTGGCCGACGACGTCGAACTCGCCGAGAGCGTGTCGATGGCGCTCATGCTCGTCCTCGAAACCCTGTCGCCGACCGAGCGCGCCGTCTTCGTCCTGCGCGAGGCCTTCGGCATCGGTTACGACGAGATCGCGGCCGCCGTCGACAAGAGCCCCGCCGCCGTCCGCCAGATCGCCCACCGCGCCCGCCGGCACATCGACGCCCGCCGCCCCCGCGCGGTGGTCTCCGCGAGCCGGACCCGGGCGGCTCTGGAGGCGTTCCGGCAGGCACTGGAAACCAGGGACCTCCAGGGGCTGCTCGACGTGCTCGCACCCGAGATCGTCGTCGTCAACGACGGCGGTGGCATCAAGCAGGCCGCGCTGCGACCGGTCATCGGCGCCGAGAAGGTGATCCGTTTCCTGACCGGCGGCCTCGGCAGGACCACTGCCACGGTCACCGTCGGTCCGACCACGGTCAACGGCAACCCGGGGCTCGTCTTCCGCCTGGACGGCGAGATCGACGGCGTCATGGCGGCCCGCGTCGAGGACGACCGCATCACCGGCCTCTACTACGTCCGCAACCCCGAGAAACTGACCCGCGTCGAATCCGAGACGCCGCTCACCCTGCGATGAACAGAGGCCGTCAGCCGCACACGGCAACCCTCAGGAAGCGGCCCTGCATCGCAGGGAAGCGATGCCCTGGTCCAGGGCGGCCTCGAGATGTGTCAGACGACCCGTCGACATGAAGATCAACACTCCGCCCTGGATGCCGGCCAGAAGCGCCGCCGCGCTGTTGTCGGTGTCCAGATCGGCGTCCACCTCACCGATGTCCTGCATGTGCCGGATGCCCGCGGCCAACTCGTGTTGCCACTTCTCGAGCAGCTCCGTGGCCACGGCCTGCGCGCCTTCCGTGGCCGACCCGGCCTGCGAGATCGCCACATGGAGCGGACAGTCCCTGCCCTGCTCGCGATAGCGGGAGACCACTTTGTCGCGCCAGTCCTGCCAGGCGGGCCATGACGTGAGGGTGGAGAGCTCCGGCTGCTGGTCGCTGATCACTCGGGCCGCCTCGTGACGGGCCACGGCCAGCAGCAGTTCCTCCTTCCCGCCGGGGAAGTAGTGGAACAGCTGGCTCTTGCTGGTCGCCGTACACGCTATGACGTCGTCGAGGGTCATGGCGAACACGCCGTGCCGCCGGATCGCCGAGGCGGTGCCTTCGATGATGCGCTGCTTCGTAGCGGCGCCCTTGCGCGTCAACGGCACAAGACCCTCCCGGTGTCGAACTTTCTGCGGTTTCTCCGGTGGCGGAAGGGACCCTACATGTGTGTTCAGGGAATCAGCAGCAGTTTCCCGGTGGTCCGGCGGGACTCGAGGTCCGCGTGTGCCCGCGCGGCTTCCGAGAGGGCATAGCGGGCTCCGATGCGTGGGGTGACCTGGCCCTTCCTGACCATGTCGAAAACCTCGGAGCTTCGCTCGACCAGGGCTTCCCGGGTGGGAACGTGGTGGTGCACGACCGGATAGGTCAGCAGAATGCTCTTCGGCAGATCGGTCACGGAGATCGACGGGATCCCCATGAAGGGTCCGTAATAGGCGTGCACACCGTGCAGCCGTAGGGACAGCTGCGAAGACCGGAACGTGGCGGTGCCGCCCCCGTCGTACACCACGTGCGCGCCCTCGCCGCCCGTCAGCTCCCTCACCCGGTCCTCGAAGCCGTCCCCGGCCGACACCAGGACGTGGTCGGCGCCGGCCTCCTCGGCCACCGCCACCTTCTCCTCCCGGGAGACCAGGCCGATCACCTGGCCGCCCCGAGCCTTGATCATCTGCGTCAGCAGCAGACCCACCCCACCGGCCGCGGCGTGCACAACGGCCGTGTCCCCGGGCTTGATCGCGTACGTCTCGGTGGTGAAGTGATTCGCGGTCAGTCCCTGCATCATTACGGCGGCCGCGGTCTCGTCCGGCACGTCGTCCGGGACCTTCACCAGCGAGTCCACGGGAATGGCCAGCACATCCGCATAGCTGCCCACGTGGTAGAACCAGGCCACCCGGTCGCCGACGGCCAGATCGTCGACCCCGGCACCGACCGCGGTCACGTACCCCATGCCCTCGACACCCAAAATCGTCGGAGCCGCCCAGCCCGGGCCGCCCACCGACCGGGCGCCCACGTCCATGTAATTGACCCCTGCGGCACCGAGCCGGACCAGCGCTTCACCGGGGCCGGGCACCGGATCGGGAAATTCGGTCCAGGTCATGACCTCCGGGCCGCCGTGGTTCTGGATGTGGATCGCGTGCATGGGGATTGCCTCTCCGTGAGCAGTCGCCGAGCCCCACCTTGGGCGTCGACGTTGTGCACCGTAGAGATCCAAAAATGGACCAGCAAGTCCAGAATCTTGGCAAGATCCTGCCCGGGCGGGTCCCGGCCAAGTTTCAGCAGTGGGCGGATGCCCCGGTGGCCGCCGCACTGCGGTGAAACAGTCCTGCGCCTTAGGGTTGAACGTGGAGTTCAGCATGCTCGGGAAGGAGAGGCCGAACAATGCCTTCAGGATCCAGCCGCAAGCGGGAACGCCAGTACGAGCACATCAAGGAGAGCCAGGAAGAGCGTGGTACGCCCACCTCCCGGGCCAAGGAGATCGCCGCTCGTACCGTCAACAAGGAACGTGCCCGAGCCGGCGAGGCGAAGACCGCCAGCAGGACCTCCACGCGGGACCCGAAGTCCGCGCCGGAGCGGGGCGGACAGCGGTCGCACAGCGGAGCCAGGGGCCCCACGCGTGACCAGCTGTACAACGAGGCCAAGCACCGCGGCATCGAGGGCCGCTCCCATATGAACAAGGAGCAGTTGGCGAAGGCGCTCGGCCGCTGACACGCGGCTAGCCAAACCCCTCCGGACGCCGTCCCCGCGCGGCAATCTGCCCCAGGCGTTCGTCCACGCCCAGATACTGGAATCGGCGGCCCGCCTCGCCGTCCACCCGTATGGGCTCGCATGAGGTGGTGCCCGTGGGGAAGGGCGGTTGGGTGAGGAGCGCGCGTGATGCATGACGACGGCGAAGCGTCGGGGCATGACGGCCGTGAGCAACCGTCCGGTCGCGTCGAGACCCGGGAGGAGCGGGCCGACCGCAGGTGGGCCGAGCTGCTCCAGGAAGTGCGAGTGACGCAGACGGGCATGCAGATTCTGTTCGCCTTCCTGCTCACGGTCGCCTTCACCCCGCGCTTTCAGAGCCTGGGACACTCGGATCGGACCATCTACGTCGTGACCGTCCTGCTGGGCGCGGCGGCCACCGGAGCGTTGATCGCACCGGTCTCCTTGCACCGGATCGTCACCGGGCGCCGGCTGAAGCCGGAGACGGTCCATGTGGCGGCGCGCTTCACCGTGGCCGGACTCGTGCTGCTGCTGTGCACCGTGGAGTCGGCGCTGCTGCTGATCCTGCGCGTCGTCGTGTCCGATGTGACCGCGTTCTGGCTGGCGGCCGTGGCCCTGGTGTGGTTCGTGAGCTGCTGGTTCGTACCCGCGGTCTGGCTTTTCCACCGCTCGCGCAAGGAGCGGCGCTGATGCCGCGGTACGCGTTACCCCTAGTCGCGGGGAAGCAACGGGCCCAGCGGGCCGAGGTCGATGTTCAGGTCGTCCTGGGTCAGGCCGAAGTGTTCACGCAGCTCGGCCATGTTCTCCTCCAGGGCCATGAGGGTCAGCCCCAGCTCCTCGATCTGCTCGTCGCTGATGTCGCCCTGGTCGACCCGGCGCAGCGCCTGGCGCTCCATCAGCTGGCGCAGCAGCTCCACGATGGTCAGCACCAGGCCCGCCAGGCTGCGCCGCACCGACTCCGGGTCCACGGTGATGCGCCGCGGGTCGCCGGGGCGGCGTTCGTCGTGGCGGCGGTGGTCGGGCGGCCGGCGGTCGTCAGGCCCGCGGTCGGTCGTCATCTTCGGCTTCCACGCGTACGGAAGCGATCAGCGCCCGGAGGGAGATGCGCACGAGATCGATGTCGGCGATGCACAGGGTGATCTCTCCGCTGATCACGACCCCTCCGGCCAGCACCCGGTCCAGCAGGTCCACCAGGGCCACCTCGCGCCGTTCGATCGCGCGTGTCACGGCTCCTCCACATCCGGTCGCGGCAGCGCCGTGAACGAGTACGGCGGCCACGGGCCGCTGACCTCCAGATCGATCTCGGGGTAGCGCTCGCCGAGCGCTGTGACCTCGGCGGTGAACTCGTCGGTGCGGTCGTCCGGCACCAGGTAGGAGTTGTTGAGCACCATCCACCCCTCGTACGCGGCGAGCGCCGCGTCCTGCGGCGGGTGTTCGGCGGTCGCGGCCGACAGCCGGGCCAGGGTCGCGTGGATCTCCTCCGCCCACTCGGTGGCGCGCAGATGGGCCGTGTCCTGATCCTGCCGCTCGGCACGGCGGCGCGCGAGATAGGCGGCACCGGGCCGCTGCCCGCCCCCGGCCGCACCCCCGGCCGCGCTCTCGGCCGGGTCCGGGAGAAACGCCCGAGGGTCAATGTACGCCTTCACGCCCCACTCGGTCCGCCCGGCCACCCGGCGCAGCGCGGAGGCGAAGTCCGCCCGCCGTGCCTCCAGCATGGCGCGGACCCGGTGGTCGTCGTGGTAGAGCGTCGCGAAGCGCAGCGGAACGACGTGGCCCCGGTCGGCGGCCGCGTCGATGACCCGGTGGTGGGCGCGGGCCGTCCGCTCCAGCCAGCGCAGGTCCTCCAGGTGCGCGCGCAGCGCCCGCTCGTCGAAGTCGGCCAGGGGTACGGAACCGACCACGGCCGCGAGCCCCGCGCCCTCGACCACGCGCACCGGCTCGCCCGCCACGCCGGTGACGTCGGCGGGCACACCACCGCCGACCGCCTCGGGGGACGTCACCGCGTAGAGCCAGGTGGCCTCGGGCCCGGTCACCGCTCCTCCCCTCCTGCTTCCTCCCGATCCTCGCGCTCCTCGGGCTCCCGCTGCACCTCCCGCCGCTCGCCGCGGCCGCTCTCAAGCTCCCCGAGCCGCCGCCGCAGCCGTTCGTTCTCCTCCAGGACGTCGCGGGCGCCGGAGGAGAGCGTGGGGTCGTGCTCCCACCAGTCGATGCCCATCTCACGGGCCCGGTCGACCGAGGCCACCAGCAGCCGGATCTTGATCGTGAGCAGTTCGATGTCCAGCAGGTTGATCCGGATGTCCCCCGCGATGACGATCCCCTTGTCGAGCACGCGCTCGAGGATGTCGGCCAGGTTGGCGGGCTCGTGGCGGGCGGGCTCGCGGGTGGCGCCAACTCGTCGGCTCGGCACGTTCCCGCCGGCCTGGCCGAAGTTCTCACTCATCCGCCACCCTCCTCCGACTGACACCGGGAGTAGCGCCTGGCCCGGCGGTAGGAGACGAGATCGCCGTGGTCGTCCACGGTGACCTGGTAGAGGGCGAGCACGTCGGTGGTGTCCGGGATCCGGTGGATCTCCACCACCTCGACGCCGACCCGCCAGCCCTCCTCGCCTCGCTCCAGCGAGACCACCCCTTCGGGCTCCGCCCCGGTGAGCTCCCCCACCTGGCGCACGGCGCTCCGGGCGGCCTCGCGGGCGTCCATCGCCGGCCGCGCCGGGCGCCGCGGGCGCTCCCGGGTGTGGGTCTCGCGCCGGTCACGGGCGTCGTCACGGCGGTCGTCACGGCGGTCGTCGCGCCGATCGCGGTCGTCCCGTTCCGCACGGGCCACGGCTCATACCTCCAGGCCCCCGGCCGGGGGTCCGCCCCGCATCAGCCGGCCGACCAGCTCGCTCTCCAGCTCCGCCGCCTCGTCCTCGGACAGCTCCCCCGACTCGCGGGCCTCCGCGACCGCCTCCAAGCGCTCATGGATCACCGTCGGGTCGTAGAGCTCCCGGAGGGCCTCCTGTCGCACCTGCTCGGCGATCCATGCGACGCCGCGCACCGGGGCGAGCGGAAGGGTCAGCAGCCCGGTCAACAGGCCCATGGCTAGCCGCCTTCCTCCACCCGGCGCAGCGCGTCGGCCACGAAGTCGTACGGCGCCAGCGGCCCCAGCAGCCGCAGCCGGACCCGGCCGTTCCACTGCCGGGCCAGCTGCTCCGCCGCCTGCTCGAACGCCCCGCGCTGCTTGTCCTCGATCAGGAAGGCGGCGTTCACGACCCCTTCGGCGGACTCCGGCTCGGAGGTCGCCACCGCGAGCGCGAACGGCGCGACCCGCTGCTCGATCTCCCGGGCGTCCACCTCCCGCTTGGCGCCGACGGCCTCCACGACCAGCTGCCCCAGCTGGATGCGCAGGTCGTATCCGGCGTCCTCCGGCAGCCCTTCCAGCTCCTCCCGCAGCCGCCTGGCCTCGACGTGTTCGTCCAGCACCTCGCGCAACACCTCGTCCTGGACATAGCGGGCCCGGAGGGTGAACTGGGCGCTGCCCCGGAGCCGGTCGAGTGCCCAGGTGAAGTCGTCATGGCCCTCGGTCAGCAGCTCCTCGGTCACCGCTCGCTCGTCCCGCACCACCGTGCCGAACCGCAGCGGCAGCACGGGCAGGCCCGAGGCTGCCAGGGTGTCCAGCACCTGGGCGTGGGCGCGCAGGTCGTCCGGGGTACCGAGCGGCTGTTCCGTGGGCACCTCACTCACCGCCGCGGCCAGCCCGCGGTCCCTGACGAAGGTCACCGGGGAGTCCGGGGCGCCGACGGCGGGCAGGTCCTTGACCGCCTTGTCGCCCCCTTCGTCGGGTATCACCCCGTACACGTAGCAGGCAGGTCCGTCCCCGGCCATCATGGCTCGCGCTCCCTGTCACTGGTCCGGCTCCTCCGGCGCCGGGGCCGCTCCTCGGCCTCGGCGTACTCGTCCTCCTCGTCCTCCTCGTCCTCCGCGGGCTCGAGAAGGTCGCTGACCTTCTCCTTGACGCCCTCCAGGGCACCCTTGGTCTTCTGGCGTGCGCCGCCCTCGCGCATCTCGTCCATCAGACCCGGCAGACCGCGGGTCTCGGTCCCGCTGCGGGCGATGTCGAGCCGGCTCGTCGCCTCGGCGAACTTGAGATAGGTGTCGACGCTGGCGATGACGATGCGGGCGTCGATCGTCAGCAGCTCGATGCCTACCAGCGACACCCGGACATAGACGTCGATGACCAGTCCCTTGTCCAGGATCACGCCGACCACGTCGGCCAGACCGCTGGCGGAGGGCCGGTCCAGATAATGGCCTTGCTGACTTGCTACGGTCACCACGCTCACCCGTTCCGGGGCGGGGGTCCGTCAGCGGCGCGAGCGCCGCCGGGGCGCCTCGTCCTCGTCCTCCTCCTCGTACTCGCCTTCCGCTTCCTCCTCTTCGGCGTACGCGTCCTCGCTCTCGCGCTCGTCTTCCTCTTCGTCGTACTCGTCCCTGGGCTCCTCGCCCTCGCGCTCCTCACCCTCGGCCGGGACGACCTCGCCGTCATGGATCTCGCCACGCCAGCCGTCGACCTCGTCGGGATGCAGCAGCACCTCGGACATGACATGCCTGCGGTAGTGCTTCAGCTCCAGGCGCGCCCGGCGGCCCTGGGCCCGCCAGAGGTTGCCGGTGTGCTCGAAGAAGCCCTGCGGGTGGTACTGGAGGACGAGCAGGATCCGGGTGAGGTTCGGGGCCACCTCGTGGAAGGTGACCGCACCGTCCACATGGCCCTTCTGGCCGCGGGACCGCCAGACGATGTGCTCGTCCGGCACCTGGTCGACGATCTCGGCTTGCCACTTGCGGTGCGAGAGGAAGATCTGGGCCTTCCAGTCGACCTCCGCCTCGGACCGCTGCTCGACGTCCTCCACCTTCTTCATGAAGCTGGGGAAGTCCTCGAACCGCGTCCACTGGTTGTAGGCGACCGAGACCGGGACACCCACGTCGATCTGCTCAACGATGTTGGTGACCTTGAACTTCTTGCCCTTGCCGCCGCCACCGCCCCCGCCGAGGCCCGGCACTGCCTCCGTGACCTTCTCCTTCGCCTTCTCCGCGAGCTGCCGCGCACCCGCCTTGAGCAGCGGCTTCACCGGCACCTTGAACCCGACGCCGCCACCTTCCCCGAGGTGGGTGACCGTGCTCACGGCGCGCTCGCCGAGCGCGGTGAGCAGATTCTGCGTCTCCTGCATCAGACGCTCGGTGGGCAGCTCCTTGGTCAGCGTGGAGAGCGCGCCGTGAGCACGGTGGCCGTCCGGTCGCTCGGCCATGTCCTCACCCCCGGTCCCGCCGCTCGGATCCTCCGGCGTCGGCCCTCCTCCGGGGCCGCTCCGGACGGTCGGCCGTCCTCTTGTGCCTGGTCTCCTGCTCGCCGCCGCGGGAGCGCTCCTCGCGACCGGATCTCCGCTCGCCTCCGCGCTCCTCGTCCCGCGCCTTCGACTCCCCGGCTTCCCCGCTCTCCTTGCGGCCGCCCTCCCTGTGGCCGTCCCCCGTGTGGCCGTCGGAGCCGGAGCGCAGCGCCTCGGCCTGCCGCTCCAGCCGGTCACTCAGCGCGTCGATACGATGACTGGCCGCCGACATGGCCGCCGACCGACCGGCCGCCACGATCTGGTCGCGCACCTCGTGGCTCAGTTTGCCGAGCTCGGAGGAGCTCACCTGCGCCGGCCCCATCGCACCCCGGCCCGCTACGAGCCGCCTGCCTGCGGTCAGACCGGCGAGGGCGAGTGCCGAGCGCATCCGATGACCGCGTCCGAGGAGATAGCCGCTGGTGAAAGCGAGCGCCACTTGGCCGTTGTTCGTCATCCGCCCATACCTTCCCTGTCGGGTGAACGCACTATATGGACATATCACCAAGTATGGCGCATTCCACCGGTCCGACCGTCGGCACAGGGACCGTCGACGACGTCACGGCATCGCCTTCAGCCCCGGGAAGCGCGCGTGCCCTGCGGTTCCGCCGGGGCGAGGAGGTAGGAATGGAGCTGGCCGAGCAGTTCGGCGATGCCCTCCTCGTCGGCGCGGTAGCGGACCAACTTGCCGGTGCGCGTTGACTGGAGCAGGCCGCCGCGGCGGAGGACCGCGAGATGCTCGGAGGTGGTCGACGGGCCGAGTCCGGCACGCTCGGCGACCTCGCCGACCGTCAGCTCCTCCCCACCGGCGAAGTGCGCGAAGAGCCGCTGACGCGTCGTGCTGGCCAGCGCCTTGAGAAAGACCTGAAGGTCGTCGTCGGGGATGGCGGCCTCGGGGCGCGCCGCCTGTTCCGTACCGGATTCCGCTCGCGGCGGCAATCGGTCTTCGGACAGCCGCGGGAGTTCGTCCAGGGCCCGGTACGGGCGGGGAACGCGGAGAGCGCGGTGCAGGTCGAACTCGGCCGGAGGGATGTCGAGGGCCGAGCAGGCCTCGCGGACGACGGTCCGCTCACTGTCGTCGAAGTGTCCGTCGGCACAGCCGATGACGATGCCGATCTGGATGACGGCTCGCGCCTCCGCCGGCTTCTTCTTCGCCTTGCCGATCTCCTGCATGGCGCTCACCTTGCCGAGAGGGAAGTCCTCGGTGAGCTGGTCGAGGTGTTCCTCGAAGCGGCGGTGCAGATCGCCCGGGGGAAAGTTCTGGAGCACGTCGTTGGTGGCGATGAGCTGGGCGACGCGCTGTCGCTCGGACGGGTCGATCGTCCCGTCCGCCGCCGCCACCAGGGCGCACATCGCCATGCTCGCGTCCCGGAACGCCCCGCTCCGCAACTCGTTCTTCTTCGCCGTGAGCTGGGCCTGCATCGTCTGGGCCGAGTCCTTGATGCGGTCCCACAGCGCCATCTGTATCTCCTTGCCAGTACTGCCCGCCAAATGAGGAGGAAACAGAATCTACAGGTTTGTAGAGAGGCACCAAAAAAGAAGCCGTGCCTTCACCATCTTCTCTCGGCCGCCGGACCGCTTCCCACTCATCCCGAGTGGGCCGCGCGCGGTGTCACGGTGACCATAGAAGTACCGGGACCGGATCGGCCACAGGAAACGAGTCAGTCGCAGGAGAGGCGGTGGGAAGGATGGAGTTCCCGCTGGTCGTGGGTGTCGACGGATCGGACTCCAGTCTGCGGGCGGTGGACTGGGCCGTGGACGAGGCGGCGCACCGGGGACTGACCCTGCGCCTGGTCCACACGGCCCGATGGGAACGCTACGAGGGAAACCTCCCGTCGTTCAGTGCCGACCGCCCCGCCGGGGAGGTGATGGCCGACCACATCATCGCCTCCTGCGCGGAGCGCGCCCGGCTGCGCGACCCCGACGTCAAGGTGTCCGGCGAGGTGCGGCCCGATGACGCCGTGAGCGCCCTGCTGGACAAGGGCCGCGCGGCATTCGCCGTGATCACGGGCAACCGCGGCAGAAGCGAGCTGTCCGGAATGCTGCTGGGCTCGGTGAGCCTGGCGGTGGCGGCCCGCGCGCTGTGCCCGGTGATCGTGGTCCGCGGTGCGGAACGGAATCTCCGTGGAGGCTTCGGCCGGGTGGTGCTGGCGGTCGGCGACCGCGCCGAAGACTCGGCAGCTGCACGGTTCGCCCTCGGTGAAGCCCGGGCGCGGGGCTGCGAACTGCACGCGGTACGGGCCTGGCGGCGACCGGCCGGGAGACATCTGGACGATACGGACCATGTGCACGAGGAGCAGGCCGCCCGGATACTCGACGACGCCTTGAACCAGGTCAAGGCAGACGAGGGCGGCACCGCCCCGCGTCGGGCCACGGTCGAGGGGCCCGCGCACAGGGTCCTGCTCGCCGCGTCCGCCGACGCCGATCTGCTGGTGGTCGGCGCGCTCCGACGTCATGGACACACTGGTCTACAGCTCGGGCGGGTGAGCCACTCCGTACTGCAACACGCCGACTGCCCGGTCGCCGTCGTCCCGCAGCAGGCATGACAGATCTGCACCCTGCCTCCCGGGGCCCGGTGTTCAGGTCCCCCGCCGGGCTCCGGCCGCGCGCAGCCGACGCAGGTAGGGGTCGTGTGCATGACGGGGCAGGATCCGCAGCCTGACATCGAGCGCCACCACGCCCTCGGGCCGGGCGACCACCGGGTTGAGGTCCGCCTCGGCGAGTTGCGGGAGGTCGCAGGCCATCCGGGACAACCGCAGCAGCAGTTGCTCCAGCCGCTCCAGGTCCACGGCCCCGCCGCCCCGGTAGCCGAAGAGCAGCGGGGCGCAGCGCGGGGAGGTCATGAGGGTGTGCACATCGCGGTCGGTGAGCGGCGCGAGCCTGGCGGCGTGGTCGGCGAGCAGGTCGGTGGCGGTGCCCCCGAGGCCGAAGAGCACCAACGGGCCGAACACCTCGTCCTGCACGACGCCGGCGAACAACTCGGTGCCACGGCGCGCCATCGGCTGCACCAGCGCGCCGGTCATGCGGTCCCGGAAGCGTTCCCGCAGGTCCCGGTAGGCGTCGCGGACCGCTTCCGCTCCCTCGAGTTCGAGTCGCAGCGCTCCCTGGTCGCTCTTGTGCACCAGCCCGGGCCAGTACGCCTTGAGAGCGATCCGGGTGTTCTCCTCGGCGAGGTGGCGGACGGCCTCGGCGGCGCTGTCCTCGTCCTCGGCCCAGGCCCAGGGCAGTTGGGGGATGTGGTAGCGGTCGAGCAGGGCGGCGCAGGCGCGGGGGTCGAGCCAGCCGCCGTCGGGGTGGCGGGTGAGGTGTTCCGCCACGATGGCCGTGGCGCCGACGGTGTCGATCCCGGACAGCGGCGGTACGGTGCCCGGCGGTTCGGCGCGCCAGCGGGCATAGCGGACGGCGTGGGTGAGGGCTCGGGCGGCCGACTGCGGCTCGGCGTAGGCCGGGACGGCGCGGTCGTCGGTGCTCGCGAGCAGTCGTACGGGGGCCTCCTGGTCGAGGAGGACCGCGGCGACCGGCCGGGGGTGCCGGCCCGGTGTGCCGGTGAGGGCGAGCAGCGGGTCCTGGTCGGTGCCGGTGGCCAGCGCGGTGGGGACCAGGACCACCAGCACCGCGTCGACGGCGCCGTGTGCGGCGAGCCGGTCCACGCAGGCGCGCAGCCGGTCGGCGGTCACCGCGGCCGTGGTGTCCACGGGGTTGGCGGTGGCCGCCCCGGGCGGCAGGAGCGTGCGGAGTTCACCGGCCAGGACGGTATCGAGGGCGGGGACGCTCAGCCCCGCCTCGACGCAGGCGTCGGCGGCGAGCACTCCGGCGCCTCCCGCGTTACTGACCACCGCGACATCGGCTCCGGCGGGCGACGGCTGGGCGTACAGCAGGGCCGCGGTGTCGGTCAGTTCGGCGATGCTCCGGGTGGCGATGATCCCGGCCTGGGCGAACAGGGCACGACGGGTCATGGTGGGGGTGGCCGCGGCGGCGGTGTGTGAGGCGGCGGCGCGCCGTCCGGCGTCCGAGCGGCCCGCGTCCACGGTGAGGACCGGCATGCCACGGGCGACCCGTCGGGCGGTGCGGGAGAAGGCCCGGGGGTTGCCGAAGGACTCCAGGTGGAGGACGGCCAGGCGGGTGCCGTGGTCGGACTCCCACCACTGGAGCATGTCGTTGCCGCTGACGTCGTACTTGTCGCCGAGCGAGACGAAGCTGGAGATGCCCACGCCCAGGCGGCGAAGCCGCTCGAGCAGCGCGATGCCCACCCCTCCGGACTGCACGGCGACCCCCGCCGACCCGGGCAGCGGCGGGTGCGCGGCGAAGGTGGCGTTGAGGCGCACCTCGTCGGCCGTGTTGGCGATGCCCAGGCAGTTGGGGCCCACCAGCCGCATCCCGTAGCGGCGGCAGGTGGTGAGGAGCGCCTCGGCCTGGGCCGCGTCGAGGCCGGCCGTCAGGACGACCAGCACCCGAACCCCCCGGACGCCGCACTCCTCGGCCGTCCTGGGGACGGCGGGTGCCGGCACGCAGAGCACGACGAGTTCCGGGGCCAGGGGAAGGGCCGCCACCGTCGGGCGGGCCGGCGTTCCCTCGATGACATCAGTGTGCGGGTTGACCGCGTACAGGGCTCCGGCGAATCCCCCGGCGCGGAGGTTGCCGAGCACCGCCCGCCCCACCGACCCGGGACGGCGTCCCGCTCCGACGACGGCTACCGAGCGCGGCCGCAGCACTGGCCGCAGGCTGGCCACGTCGGCGATCCGGCCGCGGCGGTCCACCGCCGACAGATAGCGCTCGTCCTCCTCCAGGTGCACGGTGCAGCGCACATCGGTGCCGTCGAAGTGGCGGGAGGTGCGCAGGCCCAGATCGGCGAAGACCTTCAGGACGGCGTGGTTCTCGGCGAGCGCCTCGGCGGTGAAGGCCGAGACCCCCGCGTCCCTGGCCGTGTGGACGAGGTGTTCCAGCAGCAGGGTGCCGATTCCCTGCCCGTGGCGGCCCTCGGCGACGGCCAGGGCCATTTCGGCCGACACCGGCTCGCCGGGGGCCGCGGGGAGGGTGGTGTACTCCGCCGCACCGACCACCCGCTCCTGTGCCACGGCGAGCAGCGCGCGGTAGCCGGGGCGTGCTGGTGCGCAGATGCGTGCCGCCGCCTCGTCCGCGTAGCTCGGATTGGCCGCGAAGAACCGCAGCCGCAGGTCCTCCGGTGACATCTCGTGGTGCATGCGCAGCACTTCGTCCCGGTCCTGGGGCCTGGCGGCGCGTATCTCGACGGTGCTGCCGTCGGCGAGCAGCGCGTGCACCGCGTCGCCGCAGTGCGTCCGGCCAAAGCCGCGGTCGCCCATGCGGCCAGTGTCCCACCGGACGCACCGCCACCTGCGGCGGCGGGTGTTCCGTCGAACGCGGCCGCCCCGCGGCCCGGAGGGCCGGGGCCGACCGTTCCCGGTCCGGGGCCGACCCGCCCACCCGCGCGAGACCCGCCGGTGCCACCGTGGACACAGGGGTACCCGAGGTCGCAGGAAGGCGGTGGGCATGATGTCGCTCTCGCTGGTCGTGGGTGTCGATGGATCGGAATCCAGTCTCCAGGCGGTGGACTGGGCCGTGGACGAGGCTGCCCGCCACGGGTTGCCCCTGCGCCTGGTCCATGCCTCTCGTTGGGAGCGGTACGAGGGGGGCTTCCCCGTCTTCGCCACCGGCCGCTCCTCCGGGGAGATCCTGGCCGAACAGATCGCGGCGTCCGCCACGGAACGTGCGACGCTGCGCGACCCCGACGTCAAGGCGTGTGGTGAAGCGCTGGCCGAAGACACCGTGACGGCGCTGCTGGCGGCGGGCCGTGAAGCGTTCGCCGTGGTCACGGGCTCTCGGGGCAGAGGAGAGCTCGCCGGCTCGCTCCTGGGGTCGGTCAGCCTGGCGGTGGCGGCCCGCGCCATGTGCCCGGTGATCGTGGTCCGTGGCGGGGAGCGGAACCGCGAGGGGGCCTTCGGGCGCGTCGTCCTCGCGGTCGGCGACCCCTCGGAGGGCCTGGCTGCGGCACACTTCGCCTTCCGTGAGGCACGGGCGCGGAACGCCGAAGTACACGCCGTACGGACCTGGCTGTGCCCGGCGGAGCGGCACGCGGGCCGGACGCTGTTGGCACACGAGGCCACCACCCTGCTCTACGAAGAGCAGGCGACGAGCATCCTCAACGAGGTCCTGGACCAGGTCGAACGCGAACATCGCGAGATCACGTGCCACCGCGATGTGGTCGAGGGACGCGCGCACCAGGTTCTGCTGGGCATGTCGGAGCGCGCGGATCTGCTGGTGGTCGGGGCCCTCCGCCGCCCGGACCACACCGGTCTGCAGCTCGGCCGGGTCAGCCATGCCGTACTGCACCACTGTGCGTGTCCGGTCGCCGTCGTACCGGAACGGCGCTGAGACGTCGGTCCGCTCCGACGCGACAGCCGCGCTCCGGGTCCGGACCCGTGGATCAGGGGCTGACCCGTAAGGACACAGCTCGTGGCCGGATTCCGGGATTGGGGTCCCTGCCCCCTCATTCGTGGGGGACCACGGCGACCGGGCACGTGGCGTGGTGCACGGCCGCCTGCACCACCGGGCCGAGCCGGGGCGCCAGGGCGGCCCGGTGTCTGCGCCGGCCGATGATCAGCAGCCCACTGCCGGAGGCCGCCCGTACGACGGCCTGCGCCGGGCTCTCGAGCCGCACCTCGTCGATCACCCGCACGCGCGGAAACCTCTCCCGCCACGGCCGCAGCACCTCATCCAGTTCCCGCTGCGCCTTCTCGGCGACGTCCCTGGCGATGCCGGGGTCCACACCCCACGGAACGAACGCCTGGACCGGCAGGCCCCTGCCATGGACGGCACGCAACGGGACACCGCGGGTGAACGCGGTGACATACGCGAACTCCAGCAGGTTGTCCTGGGGGCCGTGCAGGCTCAGTCCGACCACCACCTCCCGCTCGCGGACCTCGGACGGCCGTTCCTCCGCCGCCTCCCCCGCGCGCACCAGGACCACCGGCCGCTCGGCCCGCCCGACCACGTAGAGGCTGATGTCGCCGAGGAAGAAGCTCGCCAAGGGCTCCATCCCCCGCGACCCGAGCACCAGCATCCGGGACCGCGCCGCCGCGTCGAGCAGGGCGGTCTCGGCCTCCTCCGCGACCATCTCCTCCGCGATGGGCAGATCCGGGTGGCGGCGGCCGAGCTCCATGTGTGCGTCGTGCACGATCCGCTTCGCCCAGTAGTTCTGGTCATCCGCCGCGGGGCTGTCGGGCGTGGGCGGGGACAACAGAATCCACGCGTGCAGCAGACGCAGCGCGAGTTCGCGCCGCTCCGCCTCGTCGGCGGCCCAGCGGGCGGCGGCGAGGCTCTCCGGCGAGCCGTCGAGGCCCACGGTGACGACTTGTTCCTCCATGGCGTTGCTCCGTCTCCCGCACAGCCGCTCGATACCAGCCGCCCACGTCTTATGTGGCGGCGGCGGGCCCCTGCGTGTCATCGGTCCCATAGGCGATGTGCTCGGTGACCGAGACCACCCCGTCCACACTCCGGCACAGCCGCTCGATGATGGGGACCAGACTCCTGAACTCCACCGAGCCGCGCAGGGTGACCTCGCCCTCCCGTACGTCGACCGTCACCGCCGAGGGGGCCAGGCGCAACGTCCGGCGCAGCACGTCGCGCTCGATCTCCTCACGGATCGCGTCGTCATGGCGCAGGAAGATCCGCAAGAGATCGGCGCGGCTGATGATGCCCAGCAACTGGTCGGTCTCGTCGACCACCGGCAGCCGCTTGACGCCCTGGACGGCCATCAGACGGGCCGCCTCGACCACACTCCACTCCGGACGCGCGCACACCGCCGGGGCCGACATCAGCTCCTCCGCCCTCGTTCCCTCGGTCTTCGCGCGCTCCCACGCCTCCAGGTGCGGGATCGCCACCCGACCGGACGGATCGGCCTGGCCGGAGGACTTGCGCAGCAGATCGGCCTCTGACACGACACCGATCGGGTGGCCGGAGTCGTCCACAACCGGCACGGCGGTGACGTCGTTCTCCGCCAGCAGCTCCACGATCTCCTTGAACGGCATCTCGCGTGGCGCCCGGACCACGTTGCGGGTCATGAGTTCCCCGACCGTCCTGTGGTGCATGTCCCGACTCCCTTCGGACTCGCTGCCAGCCTCGCAGCCCACGACCGCCACCACATGAGTCGCACGGTCCCGCTCACCGGCCACTCGGCCCGGCATGAGAGCCATCGGGTACCCACACGAGGACATTCCGCCCATGCCATCCATCGCCGACCGTGAAACTCTGGACGAAGGCAGAAGACAGAAGGCCGGAGAGGCGGGGATGCCGATGCGTGCCCATATCGGCGACCAACTGATCATCGAAAGCCCGACCACCGGTGCGACCAGGCGCGACGGCGAGATCGTCGGAGTCCACCACGCGGACGGAACGCCTCCCTACGACGTGCGCTGGTCGGATTCCGGACGGGTCTCCCTCGTGTTCCCCGGACCGGACGCCCATGTTCACCACACCGGACACCCGCTCTCCGACGGGGCGGCGACGACGCTGGCGCGCGACGCCGCGGCCGCCCCGTCGATGCACAACGCACAGCCCTGGCGCTTCCGGTACTTCCGCGGCGAAGGCCTCTTCCTCGTGATCGCGGACCTGACGAGAACCCTGCCGCACTCCGACGCGGACCTCCGCGCCCTCCACCTGGGCTGCGGCGCCGCCCTGATGAACCTGCGCGTCGCGGCCGCCCACGCGGGCCGGCATCCGACGACCCGGCTGCTGCCCGACCCCGACGACCCGACCCTGCTCGCCGCCGTATCACTGACCGGCCTCCTCGGCGACGAAGACGATCCGGGCGCCCTGTACCCGGCCATCCACACCCGGCACACCAGCCGCTCCCCCTTCGCCGAGACCGAAATCCCCGAAACCGTGCGCGCCACCCTCCGCAAGGCGGCCGAGACCGAGGGCGTCTCGCTGTCCTTCGCCTCCGGATGGCATCTCCAGACGGTGCTGGACCTGGCCCTGGAGGCCGAGGCGCGCAACCTCACCGACCGCGGCAGCGCCGAGGACCTCACCCACTGGACCCGGCTCTCCGACCAGACTCCGCGGTCCGCCGACGAAGGCGTACCGCCCTACGCCTTCGGGCCCCGCCGACGCGGCGGCAGGGCCCCGGTGCGGGACTTCGCGGGCGGCCAACCGGTCCCCGGCCGCGAGGCCGCCGACTTCGAAAGCTCCCCTCAGTTGGCGCTGCTGGCCACCCCGGGCGACGAGCCGAAGGACTGGCTGTGCGCGGGGCAGGCCATGGAACGTGTCCTGCTGGCCGCGACGCTCGAAGGGCTGTCCAGCTCGTTCATCGCCCAGGCCCTGGAGTGGCCCGACCTGCGCTGGCCGCTGCGCGACCCGGTGGCCGGGACGGGACACGTCCACATGGTGCTGCGCCTCGGCTACGGCCCGCCGGGCCCCAAAACGCCACGACGCCCGACCCGCCACCTGCTCGACATCCAGCCCTGATCACCCCGGGACGGCGAGGACCGGGCACCGCGCATGGTGCAGCACGCCCTGACTCACCGAACCCAGCAGCATGCCCGCGAACCCGCCACGCCCCCGCGTCCCCACCACCAGACCGACCGAGTGGGCGGACGCCTCGGTCAGCACCTCCACCGGATGGCCCTTGACCACCTCGTGGTGCAGCTCCACCTCCGGGTGGAGCGCGGTACGCCCGGCGACCGTCTCGGAGAGCACCCGGCGGCACTCCCGCAGCGCCGCCTGCTCGTCCAGGACACCGATCAGCGGAGGGTCCCACACACAGATCGCCCGCAGGACGGCACCACGCAAGGCGGCCTCCCCGAACGCGAAGTCGACCGCCGCGGCGGAGTGCGCGCTACCGTCCACGCCGACCACCATGTACAGCGGGCGCTGTGTGATGTGCTCCGGTTCCGGCACCACGATGACCGGGCAGGGCGCATGGGCGATAACCGGCAGCGCCACCGAGGCGGAAGTGAACAGTTCCTGCCTGGTGCTCAAATGCCAGGAGCCGAGCACGACCACCGTGGCGTCCCTCGCCCGTTCACGCAGGACCCACGCCGGATTCCCCTCAGCCAGCAGCGCGGACACCTCCACCTCGGGACGCCGCGATTCGGCGAAGGCAACCGCCTCCCGGAGCACCTGGTCACCAGCCGAGTGCAGCACCTGGTTCCACTCCTCCCAGGACGGCCGCACCTCCCTCGACCGGTATCCCCCGGTCGGAACACCCTGGGCATGCACCAGCCACAGCGGCGACCGGCGCCGCGCCGCCTCGTCCACGGCCCAGGCAAGCGCAATCCGCCTGGTCGGGTCCGGGTCGACGCCCACCACGACCGGCCGACGCCCCTGCGGACTCGTCATCGCGATCTCCCGTCTCCCACCATCCAGCCTGACCCCGTCTGCCGCCGGACACCATCCCGTATGCCGGACCGCCGGTGGAGGGCTGATCTTCGCCGCCCCGCTCGCGGCTCAACAGATCCTGGGCAGTTGCTCGCCGAGCGGCAGGTCCACGATCCGGGTGCCGCCGAGGCCGGTGCGGGCCACGACCGTCCCGGGGTGTTCGGCCACGCATTCGCCGATCACCGCGGCCTCACGTCCCAGAGGGTGCGCGTGCATCGCGTCCACTACCCCGTCCGCGTGGTGCCTGGGCACGAAGGCCACCAGGCAGCCCTCATTGGCCACGTACATCGGGTCCAGTCCCAGGAGTGCGCAGGCGGTCGCCACCGCCTCCGGAACGGGCACCGCTCGCTCGTCGAGGACGACGCCGGTGTGCGAGGCTGCCGCGATCTCGTTGAGCGCGGCGGCCAGGCCGCCCCGGGTCGGGTCGCGCAGCACATGGATCTCGGGGGTGACCGCGAGCATCGCCTGGACCAGTCCGGTCAGCGGCGCGGTGTCACTGGCCACCTCGGTACCGAACGCCAGCCCTTCGCGGACGCTGAGGATGGCGATGCCGTGCAGGCCGACCGGGCCGCTGACGATCACCACGTCGCCGGGCCGGGCGCGCTGCGGACGGATGTCCACGCCATCGGGGATCAGCCCGACGCCGGCCGTGGTGATGTACACCCCGTCGCCGTGGCCGGAGTCGACCACCTTGGTGTCACCGGTGACCACGGTGACGTCTGCCGCTCGAGCGGCGGCGCCGATCGTCTGGGCGACCCGGCCGACGGTGGCCAGTTCCGTCCCCTCCTCGAGGATGAACGCGCAGGACAGGTACGCGGGAACGGCTCCGCTCATGGCGAGGTCGTTGACGGTGCCATTGACGGCGAGATCCCCGATGCCGCCGCCGGGGAAGAACAGCGGGCGGACGACATACGAGTCGGTCGAGAAGGCCAGCCGGGCGGCGCCGAGTGTGAGGGCGGCCGAGTCGGTGAGTTCTCCCAGCGCCTGACTTCCATAGGCCGGGAGGAAGAGGTGCCGGGTCAGTTCCGCCGAGAGTGCTCCCCCGCCGCCGTGGCCCATCACCACCACCGGGTGGTCGCGCAGCGGGACCGGACAGGACCACCCGGTGGCTCCGGTGGTGTCGGTGATGTCAGTCAACGGAAGTCGTCTCCTCCGTCATGCGGGGCGTGGCCAGGCGGCGGTACAGGTAGTAGGCGGCGCAGGCGCCCTCGCTGGAGACCATGGTGGCTCCGAGCGGTGTGCGGGGGGTGCAGGCGGCACCGAAGGCAGCGCACTCATGCGGCTTGATCAGGCCCTGAAGCACCTCACCGCTGCGGCACGCGGCGGACTCGTCGACGGCCAGGCCGGTGATGTCGAACCGATACTCGGCGTCGTGGTCACGGTAGGCGTCCGACAGCCGCCAGCCGCTGTCCGGAATGGTGCCGATGCCGCGCCAGGCGCGATCGGTGGTGGTGAACACCTCTCCGAGCACGCTCAGGGCGGCCGGGTTGCCTCCCTCGCGCACGGCGCGTGGGTAGGCGTTCTCGACGTGGTGTTCGCCTCGTTCGAGTTGGCGGACCACCCGTCGGATGCCTTCCAGGATGTCCAGCGGCTCGAATCCGGTGACCACAATGGGCACCTTGTAGGTGTCGGCGAGGCCCGGGTATTCGCCGGTGCCCATCACGCTGCATACGTGCCCGGCGGCGAGGAAGGCCTGTACGCGGCAGTCCGGGGACCGCATGATCGCTTCGATGGCCGGTGGCACCCGGACGTGCGAGACCAGCAGGCTGAAGTTGCGGACGCCGAGGCGTTTGGCCTGGTGGACCGTCATGGCGTTGGCGGGCGCGGTGGTCTCGAAGCCGACGCCGAAGAACACCACCTGTTTGTCCGGGGTCCGCCGGGCGATCCGCAGCGCGTCCAGCGGTGAGTACACGACACGGACGTCGCCGCCGTCGCTCTTGACCCGGAACAGGTCGCGGTCGCTTCCCGGTACCCGGAGCATGTCGCCGAACGAGCAGAAGACCACGTCCGGGCGGGAGGCGATCGCCAGCGCCTTGTCGATCATCTCCAGCGGAGTGACGCAGACCGGACAGCCCGGTCCGTGGATCAGCTCGATGTTCTCGGGCAGCAGCTGGTCGATGCCGTGGCGGATGATCGAGTGGGTCTGGCCGCCGCAGATCTCCATCATGGCCCACGGCCGGGTGACCGTCCGGGCGATGTCGTCCAGGAGTCGTCTGGCCAGCTCAGGGTCCTGGAACTCGTCGATGTACTTCACCGGTTCTCCTCCTCGGGTGCCCTTCCCGCCTCGGCCGCCGCGCGTGCCCAGGCATCGCCGAACTCCTCGTCCATTGCGCCGATGTGTTCGAAGAGCCGGAGGGTGGCCAGGGCCGACTCCTCGTCGAGCCGCTGGATCGCGAAGCCGACGTGGACGATCGCGTAGTCACCGACCTCGATCTCCGGCAGATAGGCGAGGCAGACGTCCTTGACCACGCCGCCGAAGTCGACCCGCGCCATCGGCGTGCCGTCGCGCTCCTCGATGCCGACCACCCGGCCGGGTACCGCCAGGCACATGTGCTCCTCCTCGGTTCCTCAGTCGTCGGTGACACGGGCGGCGACGACCGCCTGTCCCAGGGCCAGGCCGCCGTCCCCGGGCGGGACGAGTGTGTGCCTGAGGACGGTGAATCCGTCCTCGGCGAGCCCGGCGGCGCACATCTCGTCCAGGAGGGCGTTGGTGAACACCCCGCCGGTGAGCGCGACCGTCCGCACCCCTGTGGTCCGATGCGCTTTCCGGCAGGCCGTGCGCACCGCGTCCGCGACCGCCAGATGGAAGCGGGCCGCGATCAGCGGAACCCCCACGCCCGAGCGCAGATCGGCCACGATCGCCGCCAGCAGCGACGCCGGGGCGTCGAGCTCGAAGGCATAGCCGTCCCGCACCCGGCCGGCGATCACGGCCGCGGCCTCCAGTTCCACGGCGGCCTGGGCCTCATACCCCACCCGGTGGCAGATGCCCACCAGCGAGGACACGGCGTCGAACAGCCGCCCCATGCTGGAGGTGGGTGTGCAGCCAAGTCCACGCGCCAACTGGGCTTCCAGCAACCGCAGTTCCTCCGGCGGGCAGGCGGTCGCACAGGGCAGGTCGGGCGACCAGGCGATACCGGCCGCACGCAGGTGCGACAAGGCCATCCGGTACGGATTCCGCACCCCCGCGTCACCGCCCGGCAGGGGTACGTACGCCAGATGCGTCAGGCGGCGGTAGCCCGCGTAGTCGGCCAGCAGCACCTCGCCGCCCCAGACGGCGCCGTCGTCCCCGTAGCCGGTGCCGTCGAAGGCGATCCCGAGCACCGGCTCGTGCAGGCCGTGCTCGGCCATGGCGGAGGCGATGTGGGCGTGGTGGTGCTGGACCAGGGTCAGCGGCCGACCGTCGCGGCGCGCCCAACGCGTGGACCGGTAGCCGGGGTGGCGGTCGGCCGCGACGCACACCGGATCGACGCGGGTGAGCGCGCGCAGATGGCTCTCGGCGCGCTCGAAGGCCCGCTGGGCGGCCAGGCTGTCCATGTCCCCGACGTGGGCGGACAGCCAGGCTGAGTCGTCCTCCGCCAGGCACAGGGTGTTCTTCAGGTCCGCGCCGACGGCGAGGACCGGGCGGACGGCCAGTGGAAGGCGGATCCTCGCCGGGGCGAAGCCGCGTGAGCGGCGGACCGGCAGCGGCGAGCCGTCCGCACGCACCCGGACCACGGAGTCGTCGCAGGCCACCGCGATGGGCCGGTCATGCCAGAGCCAGGCGTCGGCCAGCCCCTTCAGACGCGCGAGGGCCTCCCGGTCGTCGGTCACCAGCGGCTCGCCGGAGACGTTTCCGCTGGTCACCACGAGCACGCCGGAACCGGACGGGTCGTCGGGCAGACCGAACAACAGCCGGTGCAAGGGGGTGTAGGGCAGCATGACGCCGATGTCCGGAGTGCCCGGGCAGACCTGCGGGGCGAGCGGGGTACGGGCTCGACGGCGCAGCAGCACGATGGGGCGGGACCGCGCCGTAAGGAGTCGCCGCTCCGCCGGGCCGAGGTGGCCGAGCCGGGCGGCGGTGGCGGGATCGGGCGTCATGACGGCGAACGGCTTGTCGCTGCGGGCCTTGCGCCGGCGCAGTTCGCCCACCGCGTGCGGGGCGGTGGCATCGCACACCAGGTGATAGCCACCGATGCCCTTGACCGCCAGGATCGCCCCCGCGGCGAGCATCCGCCGGGCCTCGCTCAACGCGGCGCCGCCGTCCCGTCGTACGGGGCCGGAGAGTCTCAGGCGCGGCCCGCAGGCCCAGCATGCGACGGGCTGGGCATGGAACCGTCGGTTGGACGGGTCCGTGTATTCCGCCGCGCAGTCCGGGCACAGTGGGAACGTTGCCATCGTGGTCGTGGCCCGGTCGTAGGGCATCGCGGTGGTGATGGTGAACCGTGGGCCGCAGTCGGTGCAGGTGATGAACGGGTGCCGGTGGCGGCGGTCGGCCGGGTCGGCCAGCTCCGTCAGACAGGACTCGCAGGTAGCGCTGTCCGGCGGGACGAGGGCGCGGCCCCGGCCCGTCGTGGAGGGCACGATCGCGAAACCGGTGCGGCCCGTCGGGGGCAGTTCGGAGACGGACACCGAGACGATCTCGGCCAGCGGGGGCGCGTCCGCCGTCAGCCGGTGGCGGAAGGCGACCACCGCGTCGGCGTTGCCCTCGATCTCGATCCGGGCGCCCGCCGGTCCGTTGGCGACCTGCCCGGACAGGCCCAGTTCGGTGGCCAGGGCGTGGACGAAGGGCCGGAAGCCGACCCCCTGCACCACGCCGCCGACCGCCACCAGGCGGCGGACCGGCCGCTGATGGACGACCGCGGTCACACCGGCTCCGCCACGGCGGAGCGGGGTGCGGCGGTTGGCTGTTCCATGGGTACGGCACTTCCGTCCGGTTAAGATCATGGTCCTGAGCGGGAGGCCCGGTCCCGGCCGTCGGGCGAAGTCCCGTCCGACCGCGCAGCGCCCGAGCGGGCCGTCGACCACGCTAGGAGGCGGCTGGGACCACCGCGGGACACCACGCCCGTGCGGTGGCCATGGTGTCCACGGACGGCCCAGGCGAGCAACGCCCGCGGTCCATGAGCGGAGCGGTCGCCCGGTCGGCGGTCAGTTCACCGCGTGGCGAAGACGGCCGTGCGCGTCGTCGATGGCTTCGGCCACCTGACGGATCAACCCGGGGAGAGCGTTCGCCACCGGCGCGCTCAGGCCGCGGCCCAGGGTGAACTCGGTCCCCTCCACCGCGTGCACCATCAGCTCCCGGGGCAACCGGTCGAGCGCGGCGGCCAGGGCGAACGTCTCGCCGAGCCCGAAGGCGTGAGTACTGCCCGGGCGTGCCGCCAGATGTGCGGTCCGTTCCGCCGTCAGGGTGTGCAGCCGCCCCGGCTTCCCGGGGTGGGCGTGCACCACTTCCACCACCACCACGGCGTCCTGAGGGCGCCACAGGCCGAGCATCCGTCCCGGCTCGCCGTCGCTGAGGGTCAGCAGCGTGCCCGCGGGTGCCCGGGCACGCAGTGCCTCGATGACGGCCGGTCCGGCGCCGTCGTCCCGGCGGAACGGGTTGCCCACACCGATCGCCACCACCCGTCCCGTCATCCGTGCTCCACGGTCAGGTCCAGGAAGTGGGCGGAGCAGGAGATGCACGGATCGTGGTTGCGGACGGCCCGCTCGCACAGGTGGACCAGCTCCCCGTCGTCGGCCGGCCGGCCCGGCGCGTCCAGGCGGGCCTGGACCAGGCGTCGGACGTCGTCCTCGATGGCGGCCTGGTTCTGCGCGGTGGGCGGCACGATACGGGCCAGGGTGAGGGTGCCGTCCGCGTCCATGGCGTAGCGGTGGTAGAGCAACCCGCGCGGTGCTTCGGTGGCCGCGCAGCCGGACGCCCGGCGCGGGGGCACCTCGACGTACGGCCGGGACGGTGGTTCGTAGGCGTCGATGATCCGCAGCGCCTCGGCCACGGCGTGTGCCACCTCGACGGCGCGGACGATGATGCTGCGGAAGGGGTTGCGGCACACCACACCCGCCGTGGGATCGCCGAGTCCCGCCTCCCGAGCCGCGTCGAGGGCCGAGGGGTGGAGCCACTGTCCGCTGATCGCGTACCGGGCCAGTGAACCGGTCAGGTGGCGGCGGCCGTCCAGTTCGGACACCAGGGCGGTCGAGTGCGGGACCTGCCGCTCCACCACACGCCGCTCGAACTCCTCCACCGGAAACTCCCGTACCGGGGCGGCCCGGTCCAGGGCCGGGGCGGCGGGCGCGGCCATGACGGCCGGGGTTCCGGAGTCGATGGCGTACCGGCCGGGGTCACACATCGCCAGCAGTGCTCCGTCGTACGCGGCATCGGGAAAGTCGAAGCCGGCCACCCAGCGCACGGTCTCCAGGGCGTCGTCATGGGCCCTGCGGAGCCGCTCGGCCAGGGGACGCAGCTCGGCCGGTGCGGGCACGCGGTAGAAACCTCCGAGGCGGACGTTGACCGGGTGGATCGCGCGGCCGCCGAGCTGCTCCATCACGGCGTTTCCCGCCTGCTTGATCCGCAGGCCCCGTTCCACGGCCGCGCGGTGCCGGCGGGCGAGTTCGACCGCGCTGGGGTGGCCGAGGAAGTCGGGGGCGTGCAGCAGATGGATGTGCAGGGACTGGCTCTCGATCCATTCGCCGTAGTACAGCAGGCGGCGCAGCCGGGCGATCCCGCCGTCGACCGTCACTCCGCAGGCGCGCTCGATCGCCTGGCAGGAGGACATCTGGTAGGCGACGGGGCAGATCCCGCAGATCCGCGCGGTGATGTCGGGCGGCTCGTGGTGGCCCCGGCCCACCAGGAACGCCTCGAAGAACCGCGGTGGCTCGTAGATGCGCAGCCGTGCCTCGGCGACCGTCCCGTCGCGCACGGTGAGGTGGAGGGCGGCTTCGCCCTCCACCCGGGCGAGGGCGTCCAGACGCAGGACGCGGGATCCGCGATGGCTCATCGGGGCTCGCCCTCCGCCGGGGGGTCGGTGGGCTCGGAGGGCTCGGTGGGCTCCTGAGCGGCGAGCCCGGGTACGGGGGTGTATTCGGGCGAGGCCGCGTTGAAGGTCCGGAAGACACGCAGGATGTCCTGTCCGCTCATGCCGTCGTGCCGCAGCTGACGCACCATGGACTCCAGGTTGGGACGGGCGACCGGCCCGAAGCAGCCGTAGCAGCCGCGCCCGTAGGCGGGGCAGAGGGCACCGCACCCGGCGTGGGTGACCGGTCCCAGGCAGGGAGTGCCGTGGGCGACGGTGACGCAGGTCGTGCCGCGCCGCTTGCACTCGAAGCAGACGCTCTGGCCGGAGATGTTCGGCTTGCGCCCGGCCAGAAACGCCGTGATCACCTCCAGCAGCTGGCCGCGGTCGATCGGGCAGCCACGCAGCTCGAAGTCGACCGGCACATGCGCGGAGATCGGGGTGGAGGTGTCCAGGGTCGCGATGTACTCCGGGCTGGCGTAGACCGCGGCGCGGAACTCCTGGGCGTCCGCGAAGTTGCGCAGCGCCTGGACGCCGCCCGCGGTGGCACAGGCCCCGATGGTGACCAGCCGGCGGGAGATCCGCCGGATGTGGTGGATCCGCCGGACGTCCTCGGCTGTGGTGACGGACCCCTCCACCAGGGAGAGGTCGTACGGTCCGGTGCCCGCGAGGGTGGCCGGCTCCCGTGAGTCCTCCGCGGCGGACATCTCCAGGAAGTGTGCGATGCGCACCCGGCCGGCGAGTGGCAGCAGTTCGTCCTCGCAGTCGAGCAGGGTCAGCTGGCAGCCGTCGCAGGAGGCGAACTTCCAGACCGCGAGGGCGGGGCGGGGGTCGGATTCCATCTCACAGCTCCCTCACGGCGAGCAGGGGCCGGGCACGGTCGTAGCCGGTCACCGGGCCGTCCCGGCACAGCAGCAGCGGCCCGAGCTGGCAGTGGCCGCAGTGGCCGGTGCCGCAGCGCATGTTCCGCTCCAGCGAGACCTGAACCCGATGCTCCGGCAGGCCACGGGTGAGCAGGGCCCGGGCGGTGTGCCGGATCATCACCTCGGGCCCGCAGACCAGCGCGGTGGTCCGGTCCGGGCGCGGTTCGGCCCGGGCCAGCAGGGTGGTGACCGTGCCCACGTCGCCGCGCCAGCCGGGGCCGGGCCGGTCCACCGTCACCTCCACCCGCGCCGGGGCGCGCCGCCAGTGCTCCAGTTCCTCCCGGTAGAGCAGGTCCTGGGGGGTGCGGGCCCCGATCAGCACATGAAGGCGGCCGTAGCGCCCGGGGTGGTCGAGCACATGGTGTACCACCGGTCGCAGCGGGGCGAGCCCGATGCCTCCGGCGATCACCAGGATGTCGGACCCGGCCGCCCGGTCGAGGTCCCAGCCGATGCCGTAGGGGCCGCGCAGGCCCAACGTGTCCCCCGGCCCGAGCCGGCACAGCCCGTCGGTGACCGCGCCGATCGCGCGCACGGTGTGCACCAGGCGGTGGCGGTCGCGGATCGCGCTCACCGAGATCGGCACCTCGCCGACACCGAAGACGTACAGCATGGCGAACCGGCCCGGCGAGAAGTCCGGGAGCGCCCGCCCGACAGGCGTCACCTCGAACGAGACGCAGTCCGCGGTCTCCGCCGAGACGGCCGTCACCCGGTACGGCAGCGGAACGGTGGTCATGAACGGCCACTTCCGTACGGGGCGTACAGGTCGAGCAGCCGGAGCCGGGTGGCCTGGAGCCGGTCGGCGATCAGCGCGGCGCAGCGCAGCATCAGCTCGTAGCCGAACTCCGGATCGCCCGCGCACAGCTCGCGCACCTCGGCCGCGCGGAATTCCCAGGTCCGCACCGGCCCCACGGCCCGGGCGCCCAGATGCCAGCGGTACGGCGGGAAGATCCACGACCACCCGAGCTGCTGCCGTGGCCCCAGGGTCTCCATCACCTGTGCCTGACGGCCGGGGACGTACACGTCGAGGGCGACCTCACCCGAGCGGATCAGCCAGAAGCGGTCCGCGGTGCCTCCCTCGTCGAAGAGTCTGCTGCCCGCAGGGAAGAGCCGCTCGTCGGCGAGGGCGAACAGCCGCTCCCGCTGGACTCGCGGGAGGGTCTCGAGCAGCAGCGGCCACGTGGTCACGACGGGTCGTCCTCCGTGCGCATGGTCCAGTCGTGCAGGGCCGCGGCCTCCTCGGTGATGTCGATGGCGACCGGGCACCAGACGATGCAACGGCCGCAGCCGACGCACCCCGACGATCCGAACTGGTCGTACCAGGTGCCGAGCTTGTGGGTGAGCCACTGCCGGTAGCGGCTGCGGGAGGAGGGGCGTACCGGCCCGCCGGGCAGGTATGAGAAGTCCAGGTCGAAGCAGTTGTCCCAGATCCGCCAGCGCTCGGCGTGGTCCCCGGTCAGGTCGGTGATGTCCTCGGTGGTGGTGCAGAAGCACGTGGGGCACACCATGGTGCAATTGCCGCAGGTCAGGCAGCGCGAGGCAACATCGTCCCAGCGAGGCGCGTCCAGTGTCTCCGCCATCAGCCGCTGGAGGTCGGTCTCCGGCATCGTGCGGCCCATCCGGTCGGCGGCGGACGCGACGGCGGCCACGGCGGCCTCGCGGACGGCTGCCGAGGCCGGGGCGACGGGCAGTTGTGCCAGGACCTCGGCACCCTCCGGGGTGCCGTCGCGGATCCAGAACCGGTGGCCCCCGGCATCGGCCAGCTCGGTCAGCACCAGGTCGTACCCGGGGCCGGCCGCCGGCCCGGTGCCCATCGAGACGCAGAAGCACGTGCCGCCGGGCTCGGTGCACTCGACCGCCACCAGAAACGCCCCGGACCGCCGGCCCCGATAGACCGGGTCGGTGTGCGGACCGGCCGTGAGCACCCGGTCCTGGACGGCGATGGCCCGCAGGTCGCAGGACCGGACACCGAGGAAGGCATAGCGGGGAGGCGTGGTGTCGTCGGCCTCGATGGCCAGTTCACCGGCCGCGCGCTCGGCCCTCCACTGGCGTACCCGGGCAGGGTGCAGAAACGTCTTCCACGACTGCGGACCGGCCGCGTTGGCGAAGGCCGCGCCGTCCGTCCGCGACCGCAGCCGGTACCGTCCGGCTTCGAGCTCCACCCCCCATCCGTACGGCAGCTGAGCCGCCGACTCCAGCTCGTCCAGCACGATGGCGCCATCCCTTACCGTCGGGCCGATCACCGTGTGCCCGCGCGCCCGGAGAACGTCGACCAGAGCGGCCAGACCGTCCTGGCCGATCACGGCCCCCTCGGCCGAGGAAACCGGCGACGTACTCATCACAGCTCACCTCGGTCATCGGTCGACCCTGACCCCGTCCGCGTACACATTCCGTCATGCGCCCGGGAATCCGCGCGCCGACACGACCGGGATCGGCCGAATGGTCTCGTGTCGAGGGCATTACTTCGCGGCGAGGCTCCGTAGCGCGAGATCCACCTGGTGTTCGGTCATGTCCGGGTCGGAGTCGGGGATCAGTTGCGCGATACGGATGAGTCCGAGAAGTTGATAGGCGATGTCCTGAGCGGTCACATCGGCGGCGAGGGTGTGATCGGCCCGGGAGCGGTCGACAGCCTGCTGGCCGATCCTGGTGAGGTGGGCGAGGCATCGCTCGAGGTCCTCATCCGACGGCGAGCCGCCGACGAGCAGATCGACCATGGCCCTGTTGCGCGAGAGTTGAGCCATCGTCGCGGTGAAGAACTCGCGGAGGCCGGCGATCGCGGACGCCCCCTCCGGGAGGGCCGCCTCCGCGAGTTCGGCCAGATCGGTGCCCATCGCGGCCTGCACGAGGTGCTCACGGGTGGGGAAGTGGCGGTAGAGGGTCCCCAGGCCGACGCCCGCCGCCGCGGCGATGGCGCGCATGTCCACGGTCATGCCGCTCTCCCGGAAGGCCTCTCCCGCGGCCGCCAGGATCCGTTCCCTGTTGGCGACGGCGTCTCGTCGCTGCTTCCGGTCCTCTGTCACCCCCTCACCATAGCCGAATCGGAACAGCTGTTCCGCTCTGTGCTAGGTTAATCCGGAACACGCGTTCCGGAAATGAAAAGGGGCAGGGGCATGAGGACGATCGTGATCACCGGAGGCACCGACGGCATGGGGGCGGCGCTGGCCCGCCACTTCCTGAGCGCGGGTGACCGCGTCGTGGCAATCGGGCGAAGCCGCGCCAAGTTCGACGCGCTGCTCACGACCGTGACGGGCGACGACCGGTCAGCGAAACAGCGGGCGGAGTTCGTCGCGGCCGATCTGTCGTCGGTCGCCGACAGCCGCCGCGTGGTCGAGCACCTGCGGGCGCACCACGAGCGCATCGACGCACTGGTTCTCGCCGCCTCCTTCATCCGGCAGCGTCGACACACCACGGCCGAGGGGCACGAGGCCTCCTGGGCGCTGTTCTTCCTCTCCAAGTACCTGTTCGTCACGGGGCTCGCCCCGCTCCTCCGCGCGGCTGAGAGACCGGTCATCGTGAACACGGCCGTTCCCGGAGCGCGAGCCGGCGCGATCGACTTCGACGACCTCGAGATGCGCGAGGGGTTCACGTTCACCAGGTCCAACGCGCAGCAGCGCCGCGCCAACGAACTGCTCGGCCTCCTGGCCACCGGCGAGAATCCGGGCCTCGCCTACGTGACCTGGGGCCCGGCTCGGCTGGTCCGTTCCAGCTTCGCCGGCGACGTCGGGAAGGGCATGAAAATCGCCGCCGTGGTTCTGGGGAGGCTGCTGGGCCAACGCCCGGATACCGCGGTCGGACCGATCATCGACATCGTCGGCGCCCCGGCCCCGGGAAGGGCCGCCTACCGCGGCGCCAAGAAGCTCACGCTCACCGTCGGCGACCACGACGACAGGGACGCCGCGCGCCTGGCAGCAGCGGTCGGGGACGAGTAGGCGCGGGCGGCGCCGTAGGTGCGGGGGACGGCGGTTCAGGCGGGCGGGGCGAGCGGCACCGTGGCCATCTCGGCCGCCTGGCGCAGCGCCTCGACCATGCTGCCGGCCTCCGCCGTGCCCGTTCCGGCGATGTCGAACGCGGTGCCGTGGTCGACGGAGGTGCGGATGACGGGCAGGCCCACGGTGAGGTTGACGCCCGCCTCGATGCCCAGGACCTTGACCGGGCCATGGCCCTGGTCGTGGTACATCGCCACGATCAGGTCGTAGTCGCCGCGTGAGGCGAGGAAGAAGGCGGTGTCGGCGGGGAGCGGACCCCGGGCGTCGACGCCCTCGGCGCGCAGCTTCTCCAGGGCCGGGACGATCTTCTCGTCCTCCTCGCCGTAGCCGAACAGTCCGTTCTCGCCCGCGTGCGGGTTGATGCCGCAGACGCCGATGACGGGGTTCGGGGTGCCGGCCCGGACCATCGCGTCGTGGCCGCGGCGCACGGTGCGCTCGACGAGGCCCGGCTCGATGCGGTTGACGGCGTCGATCAGGCCGATGTGGGTGGTGACGTGGATGACCTTCACCTTCTCGGTGGAGAGCATCATCGAGACCTCCTCCGTCCCGGTCAGGTGGGCGAGGAGTTCGGTGTGGCCGGGGTAGATGTGCCCCGCGGCGTGCAGGGCCTCCTTGTTGAGCGGTGCGGTGCAGATGGCGTGCACCTCGCCTGCCACGGCGAGTTCGGCGGCCCGCTCGATGTACGCGTACGCGGCGCCGCCCGCGACCGGCGACAGCTCGCCCCAGGCCAGGTCGGCGGGGAGCAGACCGAGGTCGACCACGTTGACGCGGCCGGGCGTGAACTCGGCGTCGCGCGGGTGGTCGACGACGGCGATGTCGCAGTCCAGGCCGAGGATGCGGGCGGCCTCGCGCAGCCGCCGGGCGTCGCCGATGACGACGGGGCGGCAGCGGGTCAGGACGGCGTCGTCGAGCAGCGCGGCGACGACGACCTCGGGGCCGATGCCGGCGCCGTCGCCCATGGTGACGGCGATGAGCGGGAGGGGGGTGGGCATGAGAGCAACTCCTACACGGATGGGGGGCGGGGTCAGGAGGCGGCCAGTCGGGGCCGTAGCGCAACGGCGATGCGCAGCAGCGAGTCCTCGGCGCCGTAGCTGCCGGGGCGGGTGACGACATGGCGGCCGTCGGGGGTGCGGGAGCGGACGGCGCCGTGGTGGATCTGGCCGAGCGGCTGCAACTCCCCTATGCCCAGGGCGTCCAGGGTGGTGCGGGCGGTCTCGCCGCCGGTCATGACGAGGTCGGGGCGGCCCGGGTACGCGGCGGCGAGCGCGCCGAGGGCGGTGCTGAGGGCCCGCCCCGCGCCGGGGCGCGGGCCCGCCGAACCGTCGATGGACAACACGGTCAGGGCGGGCGCGGCGGCATGACTCGGCAGTCGGACCGTGCCCGCCGCCAGGTCGGCCGGGTCCAGCGGCACATGGTGCGCGCCGATCGCGGTGAGCCGCGCGATCTGCGCGACCGCGCCGGGCTCGGCGGTCCCCACGACGAAGAGCAACGGGGTGCCGTCCTGGGTGGGCGCGGGCGGGGGTGCGGCGGCAGCGGGACGCGGCAGCGCGCGCCCGAGCGCGGCCGCCAGGCCACCGCTGCCCAGGAGCCGGAATCCGGGGCCGAGCCGCAGCGCCGCCGCGGCCACCGCGTCCAGGTCGGCGTCGGTCTCGGCGTCCGGAGCGGGGTGCGCGCCGGATGCGGCGATCCGCCGGAACTCCGCGTCCAGCCCGGCGGGTTCGGACCGTACGACGTCGAGGGGGACGGTACGGACCGGCAGGCCGGACAGCGCCTCGGGCAGCGAGCGGGGCGCGGACGCGCGTTCCGCGCGCCAGCCGTCCGTACGGTGCAGCGGAACGCCGTTCACACGCACCACGCCGCCGGTCACGGTGCGCCGGGCCACGGGCAGCGCGGGGGCGATGACGACGGCCTCGGCGCCCTCGGCGTAGGCGGCGGCCTCCGCGGCGAGATGGCCGCGCAGTTGTGAGTCGACCTTCTTGTAGAGCAGTCGGGGCGGACCGGACCGCGCCGCGCGCAGCGCCGTCCGCACGGCGTGTTCCGCTTCGGCGACCGGCAGGTGGCGGGTGTCCAGGTCCACGACGAGGTCATGCGCGGCGGCGGTCCCGGCCACGTCGACGCCGCCCAGCGACAGTCGGACGGGACCGCCGAGCGCGCAGGCGGTCTCCGCCGCGCCGGACAGGTCGTCCGCGAGCGCGACGACGTACGGCGGTACGGGCGGCGAGACGGATGGACGTGGGGGTGGGGGCGGTGAAGCCACGGGTCGAACCTCCTCGGGCGTGCCGGCAGGGGGCAACCCGGTAAGGATCATGACACAAGTTGCGTGAAGCGCGCGAGGCCCCTTGCGCGAATTACGCAGTCGTGCGAGCGTTCCCGTGGCGCCGACGGCCGTCACCCGCGGTCCGCGTCGCCCTCGTGGACGCGACGCGTACCGGCTTACACAGCACATCGCGCCGAGCAAGGCCGCAGCGCAGCGCACCGCCGGAGACCAGCACGGCGACCGGTCGAGGCCGCGCAGCCGTACGGCCCCATCCGCGATGCGCACATCACGCATCAGAGCGCGCATGAGCACAAAACCGCACCACCCGCACGACCCGCCCCGGAAGGAACCCGCCGTGACCGCCGGCCTTGAACTCCCGCATGTCCCCGTCCCGCTGTCCCGTCTCGTCCTCGGCACGATGACCTTCGGCGACACCGCCGACCGCGCGACGGCCGCCGCGATGGTGGACGCCGCGCTCGACGCGGGCATCACCGGCGTGGACACCGCCAACGGCTACGCGGGCGGCGAGAGCGAGCGCATCCTCGCCGAGTTGCTGCCCGGCCGCCGCGACCGGGTGGTGCTCGCCACCAAGGCCGGCATCCCGCACCCCGACCAGGGCGAGCACGCGCCGCTCTCCCCCGAGGGCCTGCGCGCGGCGCTCGACGGGAGCCTCAAGCGCCTGGGCACCGACCACGTCGACCTCTTCTATCTGCACCAGCCGGACCGCGGGACGCCGCTCGCCGAAACCCTGGCGACCGTCGCCGAGTTCGTACAGGCGGGCAAGGTCCTCGCCCTCGGCGTCTCCAACTTCGCCGCCTGGCAGATCGCCGAGCTGAACCGCGTGGCCGACGAGGTCGGCGCGCCCCGCCCGGTCGTCGCCCAGCAGCTGCACAATCTCCTCGCGCGCCGCGTCGAGGAGGAATACGTGGAGTATGCAGCGTACGCAGCCGGGCTGCGCACCATGGTCTACAACCCGCTCGGCGGCGGCCTGCTCACCGGCCGCCACAGCTTCGAACAGGCCCCGGCGGGCGGGCGCTTCGGGGACTCCAAGCTGGCCGCGATGTACCGCGACCGCTACTGGAACGAGGATCTGTTCCGCGCCGTCACCGACCTCACCCGCATCGCCGCCGACGCGGGCCTGCCGCTGACCGACCTGGCCCTGCGCTGGCTGCTGTCGCGGCCCTCCACCGACGCGCTGCTGCTCGGCGGCTCCAAGGTCGAGCACCTGAAGGCCAACATCGCCGCCGCGGCCGCGGGCCCGCTGCCCGCGGACGTCCTGGCCGCCTGCGACAAGGTCGGCGCCCGCCTGCGCGGCCCGATGCCCGCCTACAACCGCTGACCTCCCCGCCCCATCGCTATCCCACAACGGAGACAAACATGGCCACCGGCCGCACGTCCGCCCAGTTCACCGCCGCACTGCGCAACCGCGAGCAGCTCATCGGCTACTGGTCGCTGCTCGACTCGCCGATCGCCGCCGAGCGCCTCGCCCGCATCGGCTACGACTATCTGGCCTTCGACGCCCAGCACGGCCTCTTCGGCTACCAGGGCATGCTGAACAACCTCCTCGCCACCGACACCAAGGGCAGCACCGCCGTCGGCATGGTGCGGGTGGAAGCCAACGACCTCACCTACATCGGCAAGGCGCTCGACGCGGGCGCCACCGCAGTGATCGTCCCGCTGATCGACAACGCCCAGGACGCCGCCGACGCCGTCGCCGCCGTCCGCTATCCGCCGCTGGGCCGCCGCTCGTACGGCCCGATGCGGGCCCAGCTGCGCATCGGCCCGAACCCGGCCGACACGCACGAGCAGACCGCCGTCCTCGCGATGATCGAGACGGCCGACGGCCTCGCCAACGTCGAGGAGATCTGCGCGACCCCCGGCCTGGACGGCGTCTACGTCGGCCCGTCCGACCTGCGCCTGGCCATCGGCGGCGCGACCTCCACCGACCCTGCCGTGCAGGATGAGTTCGAGCAGGCCCTCGCCCGCGTCCGCAAGGCGGCCGAGGCGGCGGGCATCGCGGCCGGCATCCACAACGCCGACGGCGCGAGCGCCGCCCGCCGCCTCGCCGAGGGCTTCACGTTCGCGACGGTCTCGGCCGACGTCGTGCACCTTCAGCAGGTCGCGACGTCCCACCTGGAGGCGGCGCGGGGCGGGGCGCGCTGATGCCGACCACGCTCATCACGACGCCCACCTTCGCCCGGCACTCGGCGCGCCCCTGGCAGATCCTTCAGGAGGCCGGAGCGGGTCCCCTGCGCCCCCGCGAGGACGCGGCGCTGCCCACCGCCGAACTCCTCGAGTACGCGGCCGGAGCGGACGCGTTGATCGTCGGCATGGACCCGATCACCGCCGAGGTGATGGACGCCGCGCCCCGCCTCAAGGTGATCGCCAAGCACGGCGTCGGCGTCGACACCATCGACGTGGCCGCCGCCCACGCCCGCGCGATACCGGTGGTGTGCGCGCCGGGCAGCAACTCGCGCGCGGTGGCGGAGTACACCTTCGGCCTGCTGCTGTCCGCGACCCGCTCCCTCACCGCCTCGCACACCGCGGTGGCGGCGGGCGGCTGGCCGAAGCTGTTCGGCCCCGAACTGCACGGCAAGACGCTGGGGATCGTGGGCTTCGGCCGCATCGGCCGTCTGCTGGCCGGCTACGCCCGCGCCTTCGGGATGGAGCTGCTCGCCCACGACCCATACGTCTCCGACGCCGACGTCCGCGCGCACGGCGCAGAACCGGCCGCGCTCGACGCGCTGTTGGCGCGCGCCGACGCCGTCAGCCTGCACACCCCGCCCGATCCGTCCGGCGCCCCGCTGCTCGGCCGCGCCCGCCTGGCGGCGATGAAGCCGGGCGCGATCCTGGTCAACGCCGCGCGCGGCGGCCTCGTCGACGAACACGCGCTCGCCGAGCTGCTCGGCTCCGGGCACCTCGGGGCCGCGGCCCTCGACGCGTTCAGCACCGAGCCGCTGCCCGCCGGCCACCCGCTGCGCGAGGCCCCGCGCACCCTCCTCACCTCCCACATGGCCGCCTGCACGCCCGAGGCCAACCAGGCCATGGGCGCGATGGTGGCCGAGGACGTCGTCCGCGTACTGGCGGGCAAGGAGCCGCATCACCAGGCGCGCTGAGACACCACCCCACACGCCCCCGCCACCGACCCCTGTCCCCGTTCCGGATACCGGCGACGACGCCGGAAGCCCTAAGGACCTGATATGGCCACCACGACCGACGGCGCCACGGCGACGCCACCACCCGCGCAGACGCAGATCGATCCGTACGCGCTGCGCGCCGAGGACGCCCGCCCGGCCCCCGTGACCTTCCGCGGCCGAGTGCGCGAACTGGGCCCCGGTCTCGTGCTGTCCGCCGCCGTCGTCGGTTCCGGTGAGCTGATCACCACTACCTCGCTCGGCGCCAAGGCCGGGTTCGCGCTGCTGTGGCTGGTGATCGTCTCGACGGCGGTCAAGGTGTGGGTGCAGATGGAGCTGGCCCGCTGGACGATTCTCAACGGCCGACCGGCGCTCGACGGCTTCCGTGACGTCGGCCCCCGGATCGGCCGGCTGAGCTGGATCAACTGGCTCTGGATCGGCATGGACTTCGCCAAGATGTTCCAGCGCGGCGGCATCATCGGCGGCACCGCGGCGGCCTGTTCGATCCTGCTCCCGATCCACGGGGCGGCGCTGAGCACATCGTCCCTGACCATCTGGGCCCTCATCGTCACCGGCGCCGCCATCCTCATCCTCCAGACGGGCAAGTACCACGTCGTCGAACGGGTCGAGGTCATCGGCATCACGCTCAAGACCGTCATCACCGTCGGCCTGGCGCTCGCCCTGCCGTTCACCGCCTTCGGGTACGGCACCGAGCAGTTCGCCGACGGGCTGAGCTTCCAGATCCCCGCGGGCACGATCGGCATCGCACTCGCCATGTTCGGCATCACCGGCGTCGGCGCCGACGAGATGACGACGTACACCTACTGGTGCATGGAGAAGGGCTACGCCCGCTGGACCGGCCCCGACGACGGCACCGAGGAGCGCGCCCGGCGGGCCGAGGGCTGGCTCAAGGTCATGCGGCTCGACGTGGGCGTCTCCTGGATCATCTGCACGGTCTGCACCCTGTCCTTCTACGTCATCGGCGCCTCGGTGCTCCATCCACAGGGCCTGGTGCCCGAGGGCAACGGCATGATCACCACGCTCTCGCACATCTACACCGACACGCTCGGCCCCTGGGCCGAGTACCTGTTCCTGGCCGGTGCGATCGCCGTCCTCTTCTCGGTCACCGTCGCCTCGTCGGCCAGCGTCCCCCGGCTGTGGACCAACACCCTCGGTCTGCTCGGAGTGATCAACTGGAAGGACATGCGCGTGCGCACGCGCACCATCCGCATCCTCACCTGCTGCCTGCCCCCGGTGTGGATGTGCATCTTCCTGTGGGTCCAGTCCCCCGTCCTGATGGTGCAGATCGGCGGCATCGGCGGTGGCATCTTCCTCCTGGCGGTGGTGGTCGCGGTCTGGCGCCTGCGCTACACCGGCGTCCCACCGCGCTTCCGCGCCAACCCCTGGCTGACCGCCGCCCTCGTCCTGAGCAGCGCGGCGATCCTCTTCCTCGGGGTGTACGGGGTGCTCGACACCCTCGAGCTCACACCCGGCAGCTGATTCCGGGGCGAGTGCGCGCGGCCCGGCGGCCGCTCACCACCATCGGCGAGGACCTGGCCAGGTGCCAGGTCCTCGCCGGTGCGTTTGCGGGACGGATGTACCGGGGCCGTGGATGTTCTCCCATGGGCATGTCCCACATGGTGCGGCGGCAACCCGTGTGCGGATTCCCCATTGCCGCGTTCAGCCGCCCCCCATCAGGATCTTGCGCGCGCACCCCGCCCCGCGAGGGCGAATTCGAACGAACGGGAGATCCGTATGGCCGCGAACCCCCTCAAGACGTCGGAAGCGGAGGTGAGCGGCAAGGAGACCTGGCTTGCCCGGCTGGCCTTGCGGTTCACCCGTTTCTCCGAGAAGTGGCTGCCGGACGCTCTCGGCTTCGTCCTGATCGGCACCTTCGTGGTCCTCGCCCTGGGGCTCGTCTCAGGGGAAAGCCTGCTCGGCAAGCCAAGCGACCCGGAAGCGACCAGCGGCTTCGGCCTCGTGGACGCATGGGGCAAAGGGTTCTGGTCGCTCATAGAGTTCACGCTCCAGATGGCGATCATCGTCATCGCGGGCTACGCGGTGGCGGTCTCGCCGCCGATGGCCCGCCTCATCGCCCGGCTCGCCGCCGTGCCCCGAACCCCGCGCGGCGCTATCACGTTCACCGCCGCCGTCGCCATGGCCACCTCCTATGTGAACTGGGCCTTCAGCCTCGTCTTCACGGCCATCCTCGCCAAGGAGATCGCCCGCCGGCTGGCCGGAGTCGACTACCGCGCCATCGGAGCCATGGCCTTCCTCGGCCTGGGCACCGTATGGGCCCAGGGCCTGTCGGGATCGGCCGCGCTCCAGGTGGCCAGCGCGACCTCCAGCCCGGCCGCCGTGCAGAAGATCATCGCCGAGGGGCGGGGCAGCGGGGTCATTCCCCTGACCGACACCATCTTCCTCTGGCAGGGCATCGTGGCCACGGTGATCGTCTTCGCGGTGGCGGTCACCATGGCGTGGTTCCTCGCCCCGTCGCCTGAGCGGGCGATGACCGCGGAGCGGCTCGGCATCGATCTCGGGCCCGCGCTCCGCACCAAGAGCCCGGACTCCCGGCGCAGCCGCCCCGGCGAGTGGGTCGAGTTCAGTCCGACCCTCACCATCGCGCTCTTCGTTCTGGGTGTCTGGTATCTCGTCCGCCACTTCGCCCAGGCCAAGGGCAATCCGCTCAACGCGCTCGATCTGAACACCGTCAACCTGATCCTCATCCTGCTGGCCCTCATCCTGCACTGGCGACCCGTACACCTCGCCCGCGCCTTCAGGGAGGGAGCACCGGCCGCCTCGGGCGTGTTGCTGCAATTCCCCCTGTACGGAGGCATCTTCGGGATGATCGCCTTCACCGGGCTGCACCAGACCATCGCGGACTGGCTGGTGTCGGTGTCGAACGAGTACTTCTACCCGGCCCTCATCGGTGTCTACAGCTGTGTGCTCGGGGTGTTCGTGCCCAGCGGCGGTGGCAAGTGGGTGGTCGAGGCGCCCTACGTCCTCGGGGCGGCCAACGAGCTGCATGTGAACCAGGGCTGGATGGTCGTGGTGTACGACCTCGGCGAGGCCAGCGCCAATCTGCTCCAGCCGTTCTGGATGCTGCCCACCCTCGCGATCCTCGGCCTGAAGGCGCGCGACATCATGGGCTACACCTTCGCCATGTTCCTCGCGCTGTTTCCCACGGTGCTCGTCCTCGTGACGTTGCTGGCTCAGACCCTCACCTTTCCCTGACGGATCGAAGCGGCGTCGGCGAGGCGCACGACCCTGACGACGTCGGGTGACCGGTTCAGGAACTGGACGAGCTGCTGCAACCTGATGTCGTCCGCCGTGTCCACTTCGATGGTGATCGTCCGCAGCCCGTCGACGGGCGCGGCGACATCCATGGTGACCACGTCGAACTGGCGATGGGCCAGGATCGAGGCGACCCGGGCGACCGTCAAGGGCATGGCGACGACATCGAGTCGCAGCAGTGGTGGTATCGCGGCTGACATGCGGGACACGGTTCCAAGGGCCGGATCCGTTCACAACAAGGGTGCGCACAGCGATGCGCGGCACGCTCCTGTCGAGCAGTCCGTCCAGGTCGGGAGTGGGCGTTGCGGTAAGTGCTGCTTACACTTGTGGCATGTCGGCACCCGTACATCTCGACTCGGTCGATCTACAGATCCTGGAGTTGTTGCGAGCCGACGGGCGGCGCACCGTTCGCGATATCGCACGCCTGGTGCAGCTCACGCCGGCGCCGGTCCGCCGGCGCATCGCGCGCCTCGAGGAGTCGGGTGTCATCACCGGCTACACGATCACGACGGATCAGGCCAAGCTCGGTCAGGGCCTTCAGGCGGTCACCGAGCTGCGCTTCACGGGCGACACCGACATCCACGACATCGTGGAGTTCGCGTCGACGCTGCCGGAGGTCGACGAGGTGTTGACGCTCACCGGCGACGTGGACGCATTGGTCCGGTTGCATGTCGACAATGTCGATGACCTCCAGAAGGTGGTCAATCGCCTGCGTCGTAAGGGCGTCGGTGTGCTCCAGACGAAGACGCTGATCGTCATCGCCTCCTGGCAGCGGGGGACTCCCGTGCCCTGAGATCGATGGTGTGTCAGTCGGGTGAGGAACAGCAGCCGCGGTCGGAGGAGCGATGTCAGGCGCGTGTTGCGCCCCCACGCCAGGGGGCGACCGGAAGAACCCCGAGCCCCCCGCCGTTCGGCCCCAGGCCTCGGAGCGGGACCGGGCACAGGGGCTGCGCGCCATGCTGCGCATCCCCGGAGGGACGTATCTGATGGGAGGCGATGACGCCGACGCGTTTCCCGAGGACGGTGAGGGCCCCGTCCGGGCGGTGCGGCTGTCGCCGTTCCTCATCGACGCGACCGCCGTCACCAACAGGCAGTTCGCGGCGTTCGTGCGCGGCAGCGGCTACCGGACCGATGCCGAGCGCCACGGCTGGTCCTTCGTGTTCTACGCACTCGTCCACCCCGGTGCCCGGCACCTGGTGCGCGACACGGTGCAGCAGGCGCCCTGGTGGCTCGCGGTCGAGGGGGCGTGCTGGCAGGCCCCCTACGGGCCGGGGTCGTCATGGACCGAACTTTCGAACCACCCTGTCGTCCATGTGTCCTGGCGCGACGCGTCCGCCTATGCGGCATGGGCGGGCAAGCGCCTCCCCACGGAGGCGGAGTGGGAGATGGCGGCGCGTGGCGGTCTGGAGCGCGCCCGCTTCCCCTGGGGGGACGAGCTGCTGCCCCGGGGGCAGCACCGCTGCAACATCTGGCAGGGGCGGTTCCCGCAGGTCAACACGGGCGAGGACGGATATCTGGGCACCGCGCCGGTCAAGACCTACCGGCCCAACAACTTGGGCCTGTACAACACCTCGGGCAACGTGTGGGAGTGGTGCTCCGACTGGTGGAGCACCACATGGCACGCCGCCGAGCGCCCGGAGACCCGCCGGGACCCGGCCGGACCGCCCAGCGGGGAGGCGAAGGTGATCCGCGGCGGCTCCTACCTGTGCCATGAGTCGTACTGCAACCGCTACCGCGTGGCCGCGCGCACCTCCAACACACCTGACAGCAGCACCGGGCACATGGGGTTCCGCTGCGCGGCGGACCTGCCCCGGGCGGGTCGGTAGGCGAACCACCGGATGGTTGACACAACCACAGGAGCGGGCGAAACTTACGCCCGGACTACTGGTAAGACCAGTTAACCTGAGCCTTCCTTGGTCAAAGGAGCGTCCTGGATGACCACCGCCTCTCCGTATCCGCCGTCCGAGAGCGGCACCTTCCAAGGCAGGATCGGCACCACCTACGAGGAGTCGACTCCTTGGTGGCCCGATCAGCAGACGCTCCCCGAGGACACGCCCAATGTCGTGGTCATCGTGCTCGACGACGTCGGCTTCTCCGACCTCGGCTGCTTCGGCTCGGACATCGACACCCCGGCCATGGACGCCCTCGCCGCCGACGGCCTTCGTTACGCGAACTTCCACACCACCACGCTGTGTTCGCCGACCCGTGCCTCCCTGCTGACCGGCCGGAACCACCACTCCGTCGGCATGCGTATGTTGTCCAACTTCGACACCGGCTTCCCCAGCGGTCGCGGACGGATCACCAAGGCCGCCGCGATACTGCCCGAGGTGCTGCGCGACAGCGGCTTCAACACCATGGCCGTGGGCAAGTGGCATCTGGCGCCGATGGAGCAGACCACCGCGTCCGGGCCGTACACCCAGTGGCCGCTGTCCCGCGGGTTCGAGCGCTACTACGGATTCCTCGAAGCCGAGACGGACAGCTTCTATCCGGAGCTGTTCCACGACAACCACGCCGTGGATCCGCCGAAGAGCCCGGAAGAGGGCTATCACCTCAGCGAGGACCTGGCCGACCGGGCGATCGAGTTCGTCCGGGACCAGACGTCCGTCACTCCCGAGAAGCCCTTCTTCCTGTATCTGGCGTTCGGCGCGGCGCACGCCCCGCACCAGGCCCCCCAGGAGTACCTGGACAAGTACCGGGGCCGGTTCGACCACGGCTGGGACGCCGAGCGCGCCACCCGGCACGCCCGCCAGATCGAACGGGGCATCTTGCCACCCGGCACCGAACTGGCGCCGCGCAACCCCGGGGTCGTGCCCTTCGACGAGCTGTCGGACGACGAGAAGAAGCTGTCCGTACGCCTCCAGGAGGCCTACGCGGCGATGCTCGACCACACCGACCACCAGATCGGCCGGCTCATGGAGTTCCTGGAGCGGATAGGTCGGATGGAGAACACCATCACCATCCTGCTCTCGGACAACGGGGCCAGCCAGGAAGGCGGGCAGAAGGGTTCGCTCAACCCCACCGCGTTCCAGAACAGGATCCCCGAGGACCTCGAGGAGATGGTCGCGCGGATCGATGACATCGGCACCACCCGCGCTCATGCCAACTACCCCTGGGGCTGGGCACAGGCGGGAAACACGCCGTTCAAGCGCTACAAGCAGAACACCCACGAAGGCGGCGTCCGCTGCCCGCTCATCGTGCGGTGGCCCCGGGGGCTGCCGCGCACCGGCGAGATCAGGCAGCAGTTCCACCATGTGTCCGACATCGCCCCGACCCTCTTCGAACTGCTCGGTCTCCAGGCGCCCGCGGTGTACAACGGCATCCCGCAACTGCCGATCCACGGTGTCAGCATGGCCTACACCTTCGGCTCGCCGGCCGCGCCGACGCGCAAAGAGGCCCAGTACTTCGAGATGTTCGGACACCGCGCGATCTGGCACGACGGCTGGAAGGCCGTCGCCTACCACGAACGCGGCACATCGTTCGACGCGGACCAGTGGGAGCTCTACCACCACGACAGCGACTTCTCGGAGTGCAACGACCTGGCGCGGACGCGGCCCGAGCAACTACAGAAGATGATCTCCCGCTTCTGGGTGGAGGCGGGAAGATACGACGTGCTGCCGCTGGACGACAACGGATTCGCCTACCGGGCGAAGATTCCGCGTCCCGGCTCCCCGCGCAGGCGCACCACCTTCACCTACTATCCCGGCATGGCCCATCTGCCCATCGCCGCGGTGCCACCGGTGATGAACCGCGGACACCGCATCACCGCGTACGTCGACCGCGCCACCGCGTCGGACGAGGGTGTGCTGGTGTCCCTGGGCAGTATCAGCAGCGGATACGTCCTGTACGTCAAGGACAACCGGCTGGTCTACGAGTACAACTTCCTCGGCACCCGGTACGCGGTGACCTCGGCGGAGGAGCTCCCGGTCGGCCCGGCGGAGCTGACCTTCGAATTCGTCAAGACCGGTGACATGCGGGGCACCGGACACCTGTATGTGTCGGGCAGGCCGGTCGGCTCCGAAGCCATTCCGCGGGTCCTGCCGCACTTCCTGGGGTGGCAGGGCCTCGACGTCGGCCGGGACACCCTGTCGCCCTCCTCGCCCAACTACGACGGCGAGTTCGCGTTCACCGGTGCCTTCGAGAAGGTCGTCTTCACGGTCGCGCCGGACGAAGAGGGCACGGAGCCCTTCGAGCGGATCGACTGACGCCCTCCGCCATGCGACTGGGAGCGACGCGGAGCCCTTCGGGGCCCGCGTCGCTCCCAGTCGGTCGTCCGGTCAGCTGGGCGGCGTATAGCGTCCGTCGATCGCCGTCCAGCCTCCGTCCACGAACAGCTGGCTCCCCGTGACGAAGGACGACGCGTCCGAGGCGAGGTAGACGACCGCGCCGGCCAGCTCGTCGGGCCGGGACCAGCGGCCCAGGGCGCTCTTGGTCGCGTAGGCCTCCGACCACTCCGGCACGGCCTTGATCTGCGTGGTCAGCGGTGTGTCCACGATGCCCGGGGCGATGGTGTTCACCCGCACACCAGACGGGCCCAGTTCGGCCGCCGCGGTCCGCGCCAGCTGAACGAGGCCCGCCTTCGTGGCCGCGTACACCCCCTGCCCCGGCTCGACGGCCACCGCGCGGATCGAGCTGAAGCCGATGATGCTGCCCCTGCCACGTTCGGCCATGCCACGGCCGAACGCCCGCACCAGGTCGAAGGACGCGCGCAGATTGAGCGCCACGACCCGCTCGAAGTCCTCCGCCGTGTAGTCGAGCAGGCGCTTGCGCACGTTCGTCGCGGCGGTGAAGACGAGCACGTCGACGGGTCCCAGCTCCTCGGCGGCGCGCGCGACCGCCTCGCCGTCGAGCACGTCCAGGGCGTACGGGACAAGGCCCGGCCCCATCGACGCCGACTCCGTGGCCGCCGTCAGATCACGGTCGGCGCAGACCACCTCGGCGCCGTGCGCGGCGAGCGCCAGGGCGCTCTCGCGGCCTATTCCGCTGCCCCCGCCCACCACGACGGCCTTGCGGCCGTCGAGCCTGAACAGGCGGGAGTACGCGTCCACCGCATCGGTGCGGTCCTCTGCTTGCATGGTCCTCACGGTTTCGTTGTCGTCGGACGGATCACTGCCATACGGGTCACGGTGAGCTCTTCGATGGCGAACCTGGGGCCCTCCCGTCCGGCCCCGGAGTCCTTCACACCGCCGTACGGCATGACGTCGGAGCGGAAGCCGGGCACCTCGTTCACCACCACCCCGCCCACCTCCAGGCGGTCGAGAGCGGCGAACGCCGTATCGAGGGCGCTGGTGTAGACGCTCGCGTGCAGTCCGTAGCGCGAGTCGTTGACCAGGTCGAACGCCGTGTCCAGATCGGGGACGGACCGCACCGCCACCACGGGGCCGAAGACTTCCTCGTCCCAGACGGGCAGGCCACGGTCCACGTCGAGCAGCACGGTGGGCTCGATCACCCCGTCGGTGACCTTGCCTCCGGCCACGAGCGACGCCCCCGCCGCCACCGCCTCCTCCAGCCACGCGCGGACCCGCTCGGTCGACCGCTCGTCGATGAGTGCCGAGACCCTCGTCGCCGGATCGCGGGGATCGCCCATGGCCACCTGGGCCACCCGCTCCGTCAGGCGGGCCACGAACTCGTCGCGCACGGCGTCCACCACGATGACCCGCTGCACGCTGATGCACGCCTGGCCCGACGCGTAGTACCCGCCGCGCACCACCGCGTCGGCGGCGGCGTCGAGGTCGGCGTCGGCGGCGACCACCAGGGCGGCGTTGGAGCCGAGTTCGAGCAGCACCTTGGTGGGTGCCGCGTCCCGGGCGATCCGGTGGCCGACGGCGGCGGAGCCGGTGAAGGACACCGCCCCGATCCGGCGGTCGGTGGTCAGGGCGACGCCCACCTCGGGGCCGCCGGTCACCAGCTGCACCGCGGCCTGCGGCGCGCCCGCGGCGCGAAGGGCCTCACGGAGGAGGTGCACCAGCCACAGGGAGGCCAGCGGAGTCTGCGGCGCCGGCTTGGCGATGACCGGGCAGCCGGCGGCCAGCGCCGGCGCGATCTTGTGCGTGACGAGCAACAGCGGGTAGTTGAAGCCCGCGATGCCCGCCACCACGCCGATCGGCTTGCGGATCCAGAAGCCGAGCAGCCCCTCCCCCGACGGCAGCAGGTCCAGCGGCACCGTCTCGCCGTGCAGCCGGGCCACTTCCTCGGCCGCCGTCAGCAGGGTCAGCAGGGTGCGATCCACCTCGACACGGCAGTCGACCAGCGGCTTACCGGTCTCCAGGACCAGGAGCCGCTCGAAGTCCGCGCGCCGTGAGGCGACCGCGTCGTGCGTCGCGATCAGCGCCGCCCTGCGGGTGTGCGAGGGGAGCCTGCCGACCTGTTCGCGGACCGCGACGGCCGCGTCCACCGCGCGGCGCGCGAGGTCGGTGTCCCCGACCGGGGCCCGCGCGACGAGCGTCCCGTCGTAGGGGAAGCGGACGTCCTCGGCGGCGGGTGCCGCCACCCAGCTGTCGCCGATGGGCAACCCCGTCGGGAACTGGTGGAACTCCAACACCTGGGCGCTTTCGCCACCGGCGGGTTCGACGTGGGTCGTCACGGTCAGTACTCCCGGTTGAGGTCGGCCGCCGACACTCCGGACAGAGCCTTGCCCAGCGTCGGAACGGCGGCGATCAGCCTGCGTGTATAGGAATGTTGCGGATCCTCGTACACCTGCTCCGTGGGCCCGGACTCCACGATCTGTCCGCCGTTCATGACCGCGACCCGGTCGCACACATGGCGGACCACGGACAGGTCGTGGGAGACGAAGACCAGCGTGAGGGACAGCTCCTCGACGAGGTCGGCGATGAGGTTGAGCACCTGGGCCCGTACGGACACGTCCAGGGCGCTCACCGGCTCGTCGGCCACGATGATCTTCGGGCGGGGGGCGAGGGCACGCGCGATCGAGATGCGCTGCCGCTGGCCGCCGGAGAACTGGTGCGGATACCGGTCCGCCGCGTCGGCCCGCAGGCCGACGGCCTCCAGCAACTCGGCCACCCGCTCCCGGCGGTTCGGGTGCCCCTGTGCGACAAGCGGCTCGGCCACGATGTCGCCGACGCGCATACGCGGGTCCAGCGAACTCATCGGGTCCTGGAACACCAGTTGAAGCCGCTCACGGACGAACCCGAGCTGCCGCTCCCTGAGCCCGGTGATGTCCCGGCCGTCGATCGCGACGCCACCGCTGGTGGGGCGGTCGAGCCCGGCCAGAATCCGCAGCAGGGTCGACTTGCCGCACCCCGACTCGCCCACGATGCCGAACCGCTGCCCCTGGGGGACGTCGAAGCTGACGCCGCGCAGGGCGTGCACCGGCGGGCTGGGGTGGCGCAGCGAGGTACGAGGACGGTGGTAGACGCGTGTGACGTCACGGACGCTGATGGCGGTCGGCTGCTCAGCCACGGCCGGCCTCCTGGTTCATCGGTGTGCCCTTCGCGTGTGCGCGGCTCCCGGTTGCCGGGCTCTGTGCCGGGTGGAAGCAGGCGTAGCCGGAGTCCGGCCCGGTCGGGATCCATTCCGGCCGGGTGGCGCACGCCTCGGTCGCGTGGGCGCATCTGTTTCTGAAGACACATCCGGCGGGGAAGTGGCCCGCCGGCGGCACCGATCCGGGGATGGTGGCCAGCCGGCCGCGGTCGTCGACCACGGTCAGGTCCGACGCGCCGATCAGGCCCTGGGTGTAGCGATGCCGAGGACGGGTGAACACCTCCTGGACCGGCCCGGACTCCACCAGCCGCCCGCCGTACATGACCATGACCCGCTCGCAGGCGGTGGCCACCACGGCCAGGTCGTGGGTGATGAACAGCATGGCCGACCTGCGGTCCTGGACTCCCCGCACGATCAGGTCGAGCACCCGCGCCTGCACCGTGACGTCGAGCGCGGTGGTGGGTTCGTCGCAGACCAGGAGCGCGGGATCGTTCGCGAGGGCGATGGCCAGCACCACCCGCTGCCGCTGGCCCCCGGAGAACTGATGCGGGTAGGCCTGCGCGGCGGCCGCGGGGTCGGGGAGCCCCACCTGGGCGAGCAACTCCACGGCGGCGGCCCGGGCGGACGCCCGGTCGGGCCTGGTCCGGTGGACCAGGAGCACCTCGGCGATCTGCCGCCCCACCCTCATCGTGGGGTTCAGCGCGGTCATGGGCTCCTGGAAGACCATGGCCATCTCCTTGCCCCGCACCCGGGACATCCGCGCCTCGTCGGCACCGACCAGGTCGTGGTCGACTCCGGCGAGCCGCACCGAACCCGTGGCCCGCAGCCCTTCGGGGAGCAGGCCCATGACGCTCAGCGCGGTCAACGACTTGCCCGACCCCGACTCGCCGATCAGGCCGACCCGTTCGCCGGCCCGGATGGTGAAGCCGACATCCTCGACGAGCTTGCGGCCGCCCACCGTTACGTCGAGGTTCCGCACGGCCAGCACGTCGCCAGATACGTTGCCGGTCATCGGCGGTCCTCCAGCTTGGGGTCGAAACGGTCGCGGAGGCCGTCACCGAGCAGGTTGAACCCGAGCACGGCCACCGCGATCGCGATGCCCGGGAACACGGCGAGCCGGGGGGCCAGCGACAGCAGCTCCTGGCTCTCCTGGAGCATCCGGCCCCAGGACGGGGTGGGGGGCGGGGTGCCGAAGCCCAGGAAGGACAGCGCGGCTTCGGCGAGGACGGCGATGGCGAAGCCGACCGACGCCTGCACGATGACGAGGCTGCTGACGTTGGGCAGGACATGCCGCACGGCGATCGCGAACGGCCCGCGGCCCGCCGCGCGCGCCGCGGTGACGTATTCGGTCTTCATGACCTGCAACGTGCCGCCGCGGATCAGCCGGGCGAAATTGGGGATGGACGCGATGCCGATGGCGACCATCGCGACCAGCGTGCCGGCGCCGTAGACGGCGGCGAACATGATGGCCAGCAGGAGCGCCGGGAAGGCGAGCAGCAGGTCGTTGGCGCGCATCAGCAGCTCGCCGAGCCAGCGTGGCGCCATTCCGGCGGCGATGCCGAGGGGCACCCCGACCAGGGCGGCGACCCCCACCGCCACAAAACCGACGAACAGCGTGGTGCGCGAGCCGACCAGGATCTGGCTGAACACGTCACGGCCGAACTTGTCCGTGCCGAACCAGTACTCCAGCGACGGCTTCTCCAGCCGCGCCGAGGCGTTCACCAGGGTCGGGTCGTGCGGGGTCCACACGAAGGACAGCAGCGCCATGCCGACCACGACGGCGACGATGAGACCGCCCACCAGCAGGCTGCCCGTCACCGGGCGGCGCCGACGACGGATGTCGGGCACCGCGGACGCGGCGGCCTTGCTGTCCGGAGCGGACGTGGTGTCCGGAGCGCTCATGACGCACCGACCCTGAGCCGCGGGTCGATCACCAGATAGATGATGTCCACCAGGAAGTTCACCAGCAGCACCGCCATTGCGATGATCATGACCACGTCCTGCACCATGATGAGGTCCCGGTTGGAGACGCTGTCCAGCAGCAGGCTCCCGAGCCCGGGGATGACGAAGACCCGTTCAATGACGACGGCGCCCACCAGCAGCGTCGCGAGATGCAACGCCAGGACGGTGACCACGGGCACCGCCGCGTTCCGCAGGCCGTGCCGCAACAGCGCCTGCGTCGGGCGGAGTCCCTTGGCACGAGCGGTGCGCAGATAGTCCTCCCGGAGGACGTCGAGCACGGCGCTGCGGACATAGCGGGTGAGCATGGCCGCCTGCACCAGCCCGAGGGACAGCGCGGGCAGCACCAGTTGCTTGAGGAACATGACCGGATCCTGCGCCGGGGGTGTCCAGCCGTTCGCCGGCAGCCACCCGAGCCGCACCGCGAACACGGTGATCAGGAGGATGCCCGCGAGGAAGGCCGGGACGGCCACGCCGACCTGCGACAGGGCCGAGAGAACGAGCCCGGACGGCTTGCGGTGCCGCACCGCCATGAGCGTGCCCATGGGGATCGCCAGGAGGCAGGCGAACGCCATCCCGGCGCCGACGAGCCACAGGGTGACCTGGAGGCGGTCGGCGATCTGCGGGCCGATCGCCGTCTGTGAGATGTAGGAGTTGCCCGGGTCGAAGGTCACCAGTCCCTTGACCCAGCTGAAGTACTGGACCACGAGCGGCCGGTCGAGCCCGAACTGCTCGCGCAGTTGCGCCACCGCCGTGTCCGACGCGCTGACGCCGAGGGCGACGCGGGCCGGGTCTCCTGGCAGCACCGCCATGAACGCGAACACCAGGACGGAGCTCACGACAAGGCTGGCCAGGAGGATCCCGATCCGCTGCACCAGACGGACGATCATTTGTTGAGTCCGCCTTTCACGACCGGCCCAGGCCGGTGAGATCCAGGGACTCGGAGACGTTGTCCACGGGCAGGCCGGTGATGTTCTTGTCCGCCACCATCAGGTTCGGCAGCAGGAACAGCCAGTCGGCCGCGGCGTCCTTGGACAGCAGCCGGGCGGCCTCCCGCATGGCGGTGACCTGCTCCTCCTGGGTGCCCCGGTCCGCCTTCTTCAGCAACGCGCGGAATTCAGCGTTGTCGTAGTGGGTGTAGTAGCTCTTGTCCCCGAACACCGTCTGCATGTCCCGGGGTTCCAGGTGACTGATGATGGACATGTCGTAGTCGGCGTTCTTGAACACGGTGCTCAGCCAGGCGGCGGGGAACTCCAGCTGATCGAGGGTGACCTTGAACCCGGCCTGTTCGAGCTGGCTCTTGACCACGGTGCCGCACGCGGTGGCATAGGGCAGCGTCGGAATCCGCAGCCGCAGCGTACTGCCGGCTTCGCCGGACTCCTTGAGGAGCTTCTTGGCCTTGTCGCGGTCGTACGGATACTGGTTGGTGAGGTCCTGGTACCACGGGTCGGTCGGCGGGACCATGCTGCCGATGAGCTTGCCGCGCCCTGCCCAGCAGGTGTCAAGCAGGGCCTTGTGGTCGATGGCGTAGCGGACGGCCTGGCGGGCCTTCAGGTTCTTCAGCGGGCCCGAGCCGTTGTTGAGGGAGAGGACCACCTCGCCGTTGGTCGTGCCCTCGATGACCTTGTACGTCGGGTTGTTCGTGAACCGGTCCAGAGAATCCGGGGTCTGCATCGTGCCGATCACGTTGATGGTGCCCGTGAGCAGCGCGTTGTTCATGGCCGTCGGGTCCTTGAAGTACTTGAGGGTGACCGACGCGAAGTGCGGTTCGCTCCCCCAGTAGCCATCACGACGGGCCAGCGTGATCGAGTCGCCGCGGTTCCACTTCTTCACCACGTACGGGCCGGTGCCCACCGGCTCGGTGGCCAGCTTGCTCACGCCGGTCCGGCTGAACATCACGCCGACGCGGGTGGTCATCCGGTACAGCCAGTCGTTGCTCGGCTCTTTCAGGGTGACCTTGAGTTCGGTCGGTGACACCGCCCGCACCGTGTCGACGACGTCCATCTGCGCCTTCTGCGCGATGGTCCAGTCGGACTTGACGTGTTCGATGGAGAACTTCGCGTCCTCGGCGGTGAACGGTGCGCCACTGCTGAACTTGGCGTCCTTCACCAACTGGAACGTGTACGTCTTGCGGTCCTTGGACAGGCTCCACGACTTGGCCAGTTGGGGCTGGATCTTCCCGGACTGGTCGACCTTCACCAGGTTCTCGTAGACGTTGTAGAGCAGTGCCTGGGGAATGGCGGCACCCGCGGTCTTGGTGATGTCGAGGTTGGCCGGCTCGGCGTTGAGGCCGATCTTCAGGGCGTCGTCGGTCTTCCCGGACTTGCCGCTGCCACCGCCGTCTGCCGTGGACCCGGCCGAGCAGGCTGCCAGCAGTAGGGACGCGAGCGTGGCCGCGACCACCCCGGTGTGTCGCGTCAACTGCTTGTGGTCTCTCATAGGTTCTACCCCTGGCTTTCCATCGTGTGCAGGACAGCGGATGTCACATCCGCCGTGGTGGCGTTTCCGCCGAGGTCCGCCGTGTGGTGCCGGGCATCTCGCAAGGTGCCCGTCACCGCGTCACGGATGCGGCGAGCCGCGCTGGTGTGTCCGAGGTCGTCGAGCAGCAGCGCTCCGGACAGCATGCACGCCACCGGATTCGCCACACCCCTCCCGGCGATGTCGGGTGCGGAGCCGTGGACCGGCTCATAGACCCCCGGCACATCGGCGCCCGGAAGGATGTTGGCGCTGGGTGCCATGCCCATACCGCCGGCGAGCACCGCGGCGAGGTCGGACAGGATGTCGCCGAACAGATTGCCGGCGAGCAGGACATCGAGCGATCGCGGAGCCTGGATCATACGCGCGGCCATGGCGTCGACCAGCACGGTTTCCAACCGGACCGCCGGATACTGCTCGCCGACCTCGCGCACCACCCGGTCCCACAGCGGATAGCCGTAGCGCATCGCGTTGGACTTCGTCACCAGGCACAGCCGTCCCGACCGCCGGGAGGCCAGGGCGAAGGCATGGTGCGCCGCCCGCTCGATGACACGGCGGGAGTGCACCGCGATCTCGATGCCGAGATCGTGTCCGCTGCCGGCGTGCGCCACGCCGCCGGCGCCGACGTACTCGCCCTCGGTGTTCTCGCGAACGATGACCAGGTCCACGCCGTCGGTGTCGCGCACCTTGGTGGGCACGCCGGGGAACGCGCGCACCGGGCGGATGTTCACGGCGAGGTCGAGCTGCTGCCGCAGGCCGATGATCAGGCCCCAGACCAGTTCGTGATCCGGCACATCGGGACGTCCGACGGCGCCGAACAACACGGCGTCCGTCTTCTTGACGAGGTCGGCCGCATCGGCCGGCATCGCCGCCCCCTGCCGCAGGAACCGCTCGCCTCCCCAGTCGAACGAGGTCACGTCGAGCCGGTGGCCGTCGGCCTCCAGCGCGGCCTGGAGCACGGGCACGGTGGCCGCGACGACCTCAGGGCCGATTCCGTCACCAGGTATGACGGCGAGCCGCACGACGTTGGTGTCCCGCGCCATCAACGCACCTTCCCCTCTGACTGGCCTGACCAGTAAGCTGACTTGCCAGGTACCGTGACGACTGAGGCTGTACTTGTCAAGGGTTCGAATGCCCCGGGTATCGCGAGGGGCACCCGCCCAGCGGTAGCTGGGGGAGGAGGAGAGTGCGAGTGCTCACGGAACAGGGCCTGGCCGCCATGCCGGCCGTCGAGATGGTGACCCGATTCGCCGACCGCACGCTGTCGCCGGTCGAGGTCCACGACGCCGTCCAGTCGGTGATCGAGGCGCGCGAGAGCGTGCTCAACGCGTTCTGGGTGCGGGATCCGGACGAGTCCCGCAAGGCGGCCCTGGCCAGCGAGGCCCGATGGGCGGCGGGGGAACCGCTCGGCCCCATCGACGGCGTGCCCGTGACGCTCAAGGAGAACGTCGCCCGCAGAGGCGTCCCCATGCCCTCCGGCAACGCGGGGACGGATCCGGTCGTCCCCGAGGCGGACGCGCCCATCACCGCGCGGGTCCTCGAATCCGGTGGGGTGATCCTCGGGTCGACCGTGATGCCGGACTGGGGCATGCTCTCCTCGGGAGTCTCCAGCCGGCACGGCATCACCCGCAGCCCCTGGGACCCCGCCTGGACCACGGGCGGCTCCAGCTCCGGCGCGGGGGCCGCGGCTGCCGGAGGCTACGGCCCGCTCCACGTCGGCACCGACATCGGCGGGTCGATCCGGCTGCCGGGCACCTGGCTGGGCCTCGCCACGCTCAAGCCCAGCTACGGGAGGATCCCGCTGGACGCCCCGTACCTGGGGCGCGCCGCCGGCCCCATGACGCGCACCGTGGCGGACGCGGCCCTGTTCATGAGCATCCTGAGCCGACCGGATCCGCGGGACTGGTCGAGCCTGCCGCCGCAGGACATCGACTGGTCGGCACCGGTCGGCGAGGTGCGCGGACTTCGGGTGGGGGTGCAACTGGACGCGGGCTGCGGAGAGCCGTGCGACGCCGAGATCCTGACCGCGGTGAACCGTGCCGCCGCGGTCTTCGAGGCGGCGGGCGCCGTCGTGGAGCCGGTGGAGCCGTTCATGGGCCAGGATCTCCTGGACGACCTGGATCTGTTCTGGCGGGTGCGGTCCTGGAACGACTTCCGCGAACTGGCGGCCGAGGCCAAGCTGCGTGTCCACCCCAGCATCATCCGATGGTGCCAGGGGGGCGCGGATGTGCCGGGCACGCGGGTGCTCCAGTGCTACCAGCAGATCATGCGCATCCAGGAGCGGACCGTGGCGGCGACGCTCCCGTACGATCTGGTGCTTTCGCCGGTGGCTCCGGTTGCGGCGTTCCCCGCCGAGCAGCCGATGCCGTTCCTGGAGGACGCGAAGACGATGTCCCACATCGGCTTCACCGCGCCGTACAACATGTCGGGCCAGCCCGCGGCGACCGTGAACTGCGGCTTTACGGCGGACCGCAGGACCGTCGGGGTGCAGATCGCGGGCCCCCGTTTCGACGATCTCGGTGTTCTGAGGGCGGCCGCGTGGTACGAACGGAACCGGCCTGCCGAGGCGGTCCCGCACTGGCCGGACGGCGTCCCCGGGGCGACCACCGGAGAGACGGCCGGGGGAGAAACGACAACGCTCGAAGGGGAGAAGCCGTGAGTGACGGGGCACAGTTCCAGCAGGTCTCGCCGGTACGGCTCTACCAGCGCATCGTCGAGCAGATCGAGCAGGCGATCACGCGCGGTGATCTGAAGCCCGGTCAGCGGCTGCCGAGCGAGCGAGAGCTGGTGACCCAGTTCGGGGCGAGCCGGCCCACCGTGCGGGAGGCCCTGCGCGTACTGGAGAGCAACGGCCTCATCCGCTCGCGCCCGGGCGACCCGAACGGCCCGGAGATCCTGCCGTTCTCCTCGGCCGGCCTGACCAAGGAGATGACCCGGCTCGTCCAGTTCGACAATGTGTCGATGGCGGAGCTGATCTCGTTCCGCATGATTCTCGACGGGTCGGCGAGCATGCTCGCGGCCCGGCTGCGGTCCGAGGAGGAGCTGTCCGCCATGGAGCGGACGATCGCCGTCATGGCGGACGCGATCGAGACGGGGTACGACGAGTTCAGCAAGGCTGACGTCGCGTTCCATGAGGCGGTGGCCGTGGCCAGCCGCAACTCCCTCATCGAGGTCTGCAACCAGGTGGTCCGGGGCGCCGTCCTCTCGCTGATCTCGGACAAGGTCGCGCAGGCGCACAACCGCAAGGCGCTCATGCGGGAGTCGCTCCAGCACCACCAGGAGGTGCTGGAGGCGATCCGGGCCCGGGACGGCCTGGCGGCGGCGCGCATCTCGCGGCGCAAGCTCTACGACTACTACGCCGGGTACGTCCAGGAGAGCGAGCAGGGGCCGCTGCTCGCTCTCCTGGACGACGAAGAGAAGTAAACCTCTCGGTCAGACGTTGCGGCGGTACTGGCCGCCGACCTCGAAGAACGCCTCGGTGATCTGCTCGAGCGAGCAGACCCGGGCGGCGTCCATGAGGACGGTGAAGACGTTGTGGCCGCCCACCGCCGCGTCCTTGAGGGCGGCCAGGGCGGCCTGCGCCTGGTCGCGGTGGCGGGCCTGGAAGTCCCGTACGCGCTCCAGCTGGGACTCCTTCTCCTTCTCGGTGGCGCGCGCCAGCTCGATGGCGCCGGGCTCCGCGGTGTCCGCGTGCGGGCTGCGGAAGGTGTTGACCCCGATGATCGGCAGTGTCCCGTCGTGTTTGCGCTGCTCGTACAGCATCGACTCGTCCTGGATACGGCCGCGCTGGTAGCCGGTCTCCATGGCGCCGAGCACACCGCCGCGCTCGCTGATCCGCTCGAACTCGGCGAGCACCGCCGCCTCGACCAGGTCGGTGAGCTCATCGATGATGAACGACCCCTGGAGGGGGTTCTCGTTCATCGCGAGGCCCCATTCCCGGTTGATGATCAGCTGGATGGCCAGGGCCCGGCGGACCGATTCCTCGGTCGGGGTGGTCACCGCCTCGTCGTAGGCGTTGGTGTGCAGGCTGTTGCAGTTGTCGTAGATGGCGATGAGCGCCTGAAGGGTGGTGCGGATGTCGTTGAAGTCCATCTCCTGGGCGTGCAGGGAGCGGCCGGAGGTCTGGACGTGGTACTTCAGCTTCTGGCTGCGCTCGTTCGCCCCGTAGCGGTCCCGCATCGCCACCGCCCAGATGCGGCGGGCGACCCGGCCGAGCACGGAGTATTCGGGGTCCATGCCGTTGGAGAAGAAGAAGGACAGGTTCGGGGCGAAGTCGTCGATGTGCATGCCGCGCGCCAGGTAGGCCTCGACATAGGTGAAGCCGTTGGCCAGGGTGAAGGCCAGCTGGCTGATGGGGTTCGCCCCGGCTTCGGCGATGTGGTAGCCCGAGATGGACACCGAGTAGAAGTTGCGGACCTTGTGCGCGATGAACCACTCCTGGATGTCGGCCATCATCCGCAGGGAGAACTCGGTGGAGAACAGACAGGTGTTCTGGCCCTGGTCCTCCTTGAGGATGTCGGCCTGCACCGTGCCGCGCACGCTCGCCAGCGCGTGTGCGCGCAAGCGAGCGGCTTCCTCGGGTGACGGGTCGCGGCCCTCCGCCGCGCGGAACATTTCGACCTGCTGGTCGATCGCGGTGTTCAGGAAGAACGCCAGGATGGTCGGCGCGGGTCCGTTGATCGTCATGGAGACCGAGGTGGTCGGCGCGACCAGGTCGAAGCCGTCGTAGAGGGCCCGCATGTCCTCCAGCGTGGCCACCGACACTCCGGAGGTGCCGACCTTCCCGTAGATGTCGGGGCGTTCGCCGGGGTCGCGGCCGTAGAGGGTGACCGAGTCGAAGGCGGTGGACAGCCGGGTGGCCGGCTGGCCCTCGGAGAGCAGCTTGAAGCGCCGGTTGGTGCGGAAGGGATCGCCCTCGCCGGCGAACATCCGCGCCGGGTCCTCCCCGTCGCGCTTGAACGGGAACACCCCGGCCGTGAAGGGGAAGTAGCCGGGCAGGTTCTCCCGGCGCCAGAACCGCACCAGCTCCCCGTGGTCGGTGAACCTGGGCAGGGCGACGCGGGGGACCTTGTTGCCCGACAGGGACTCGCGGGTCAGCGTGGTGCGGATCTCCCTGTCGCGGACCTTCACCACCTGCTCGTCACCGGAGTAGGCGGCCACGACAGCGGGCCAGTTCCCGATCTGCTCCGTGATGTCGCGCGGGAGCCGCCGACGGGCGTCGTCGAGCAGCGACTGGACGTTTCCGGCGTCCGAGCCCGCCTCGACGAGCTCACCCCTGACCGCGTCCAGGCGCTGCGCCCGGCGGGCCGCCTCGGCCAGCCGCTCGGTCTCCGCGTGGTATCCGCGGACCGTCTCGGTGATCTCGGCGAGGTAGCGCACCCGGTCCGCGGGCACCACCTGCCGGATGCCCGAGGAGTGGCGTACGTCGACCGGCGGCAGCGCGCCCTCGGACAGCGGCAGGCCCTGCCCGGCCAGGGTGGTCCTCAGGTGCTGGTAGAGCGCGGTGACACCGTCGTCGTTGAATGTGGCCGCCGAGGTGCCCAACACCGGCATGTCCTCGGGCCGCTTGCCGAACGCCTCACGGTTGCGGACCAGTTGGCGGCCCACGTCACGCAGTGCGTCCTTGGCGCCGCGCCGCTCGAACTTGTTGATCGCCACCACATCGGCGAAGTCGAGCATGTCGATCTTCTCCAGCTGCGAGGCGGCGCCGAACTCCGGCGTCATCACATACATCGAGGTGTCGACGAACGGCACGATCGCCGCGTCCCCCTGGCCGATGCCCGGCGTCTCCACGATGACCAGGTCGAACCCGGCGGCCTTGACCACGTCGATCACGTCGGACAGATGCTCGGGCAGCTCGCGGCTGCCGCGCGTGGCGAGGCTCCGGAAGAAGACCCGGTGTCCGTCCAGGGAGTTCATCCGGATCCGGTCACCGAGCAGCGCACCGCCGCCACGGCGGCGGGTCGGGTCGACCGCGATGACCGCGATGCGTAGCTCGCCCTGCTGGTCGAGACGGAAGCGGCGCACCAGTTCGTCGGTGAGCGACGACTTCCCCGAGCCGCCGGTGCCGGTGATGCCGAGCACCGGCGTGCCCCGCTCCGCGGCGGCGGCGCGCAGCTGTCCCAGGAGATCCGGGGGCAGTTTGCCGAGCTCGGCGCCGGTGATGGCGCGGGCGATCGCGAACCGGTCGCCGGCGAGTATGGCGGCGGCATCAGCCGGCCCGCCGTCCCAGAGGTCGAAGTCGCAATCCCGGATCACCGAGTTGACCATCCCGGCGAGGCCCAGCCGCTGGCCGTCCTCGGGAGAGAAGATGGTCACTCCGCTCTCGCGCAGCCGGGCGATCTCCTCGGGCACGATGACGCCGCCTCCGCCGCCCACCACGCGGACGTGTTCCGCTCCCCGCTCGCGCAGCGACTCGGCCAAGTACTCGAAGTACTCCACATGTCCGCCCTGGTAGGAGGAGACCGCGACGCCGTGTGCGTCCTCCTCGAGCACCGCGTCCACGACCTCGCGCACGGACCGGTTGTGTCCGAGGTGGATCACCTCGGCCCCCTGCGACTGGAAGATCCGCCGCATGATGTTGATCGACGCATCGTGCCCGTCGAACAGCGCCGAAGCCGTAACCAGGCGGACAGGGTGCACGGGTCGGTGCAGATCGCTCATGAGGGCCTTCCCAGACAGGTCAGGATCGCTGACCGTATAGATACTAGGACGTCCTAGTAAATTACTGAAGGTGAGAAGGGTGTGAAGAGAGGCACAGTGCGCGTGCGTCTTATTCCAGCCGGAGATCCTTCAGCATCTCGTGTGCCGGCAGCAGCGACGGGCCGTACCAGGTGATCAGCCGACCGCTGACCAGGCGGGTCGGGGTGCGGTGGAAGGCCTCGGGGCCGTCGCTCTCGGTGAACACATAGGGCTCGTCGGGCAGCAGGACGACGCCCACGTCCGGTCGGTCGATCTCCTCCAGCGCCACATGCGGGTAGCGATCCGGGTGCTCGGCGAACGCATTGGCGATACCGGCCCGGCGCAGAAGGTCACCGGTGAAGGTGGACCTCCCGACCACCATCCAGGGATCCCGCCAGACCGGAACCGCCGCGGTGGCCGTGGCCTCGGGGACGGGCCCCGACCACAGCTCTCGTGCCGCGTCGAGCCAGTCGGGGACCGGAGCTCGGAGCGCCTCGGTGAACAGCCGCTCGAGCGAGTCCAGGGCTTGTGGGACGGTCTCGATGACGGTCACCCACACGGGCACTCCCGCGGCGCGCAACCGGGTGACGTCGAGTTCGCGGTTCTCCTCCTTGTTGGCGATCACGAGGTCCGGCCGCAGCCGGACGATCGCCGCCCGGTCGGGGTTCTTGGTGCCTCGCACGCGCACCACGTCGAGGTCGCCCGGATGAGTGCACCACTGGGTCGCCCCGACCAGGGCGTCCGGATGTCCTACGGCGACCGCCTCCGTGAGCGACGGCACGAGGGACACCACCCGGCGTGGCGGACGGGCCAGGTCCACAGCGGTGCCCATGTCGTCGTACAGCAGCGGCATGACTGCTTCCCTCGCTTCTCTCGGTGTGACGGATCCATCGTGGTGAAGCGGCCTCCGAACAGCCCCGGGCGTCATAGTCGACCGGTCGTAAACTGGCTTCATGGGACGGACCAGTGATGCTCGCGAGAGAATTCTGAGCGCCGCGCGGTCGCTCATCGAAACACACGGCTACTCGGCCCTGGGGGTGGCCGAGATATGCAGGACGGCCGGCGTACCCAAGGGGAGCTTCTACTACTTCTTCGATTCGAAGGAGTCCCTCGCGCTGGCCGTCATCGACGAGCACTGGACCGGTCAGAAGCGCACCTGGACGGCCGCTCTCAGCGGTGACGCCCAACCGCTGCTGCGTCTTCGCCGGCTGTTCGAGGAGACGGCGGCCGGCCTCCACGCCGCCCAGCAGAGCTGCGGCACCGTCTCGGGGTGTCTGTTCGGGAATCTCACCCTGGAGCTGTGCAACCAGACCGAGGCCATCCGCACCCGGCTTCAGGAGATCTTCGACGCGCAGGTCGAGATGGTCGACTCGGTCATCAACGAGGCCCGCGAGCGGCAGGAGGTCGAGGTGGCCGAGACGCGGGAAGCCGCGCGGGCTGTGGTTGCCCAGCTCGAGGGTCAGGTGCTGTTCGCCAAGCTCTACAACAGCACCGACCGGCTCGGTCCCTTGTGGCAGAACTGCCTTGCCCTGCTCGGCGCCCGTGCGCCGCGGGAGGCCGTGGCCGGAGCCTGACGCTCGCCCGCCGCGACGACGCGACGGGCGAGGCCAGGGCGTATCCGGATTCAGAAGCCGTCGGGGGCTTCCTGGGACACCCTTCGCGCCTCCCCGGGTATCGGCTGTGGTGCCGGAGCGCCGTGGCGCACCACCATCACGTGGTTCGGGAAGCCGATGCGCAGCACTGCGGCTGCCCCGGCGGCTGCCAGGACCACCACGGCGGCCAGGATCAGGGCCTGGTGATAGCCGTGGCGGAGCAATGGCGCAACGGCCAGGGGGCCGAGGATCTGACCGACGGAGTATCCGGCGGTCAGGAGCGCGACCGAGCGGGGAAATCGCAGGTGGGCCCCCGCGGCGAGGGCCAGGGTGCTGACGCCGATGAGGGTGGCGCCGAACAGGGCCGCGGAGACGAGGGCAGCCGCCGCACCCCCGACGAGCGCCGGCAGAGCGATGCCGGCCGCTTGGACGACGAGCGCGACGAGCAACAGATCAGGGCGGGACCAGCGGCGCCCGAGCCGTGCCCACAGCGCCGAGGACGGTACGGCCGCCAGACCGACCAGCACCCAGGCGCCGCTGCCGAGCCACCCCGGAGAGCTCTGCTCGATCGCGGCGACGATGTAGCCGACGCCTTCCAGGCTGTAGGAGGTGAACAGCAAGCCGAACCAGCGATGCGTGCGGATCCTCGGCCCACCGGCCGCCGCCCTGCCCCGTTCCGCGGTGATCGCGGGAGCCGGCTCGGGGCGCAGGTTCCACGAGGCGACGGTGAGGACGGCGGCGAGGGCCGCCGAGGCCCACCAGGCGGCCCGCCAGTCGGCGACAGAACGCACGGTGAGGACCAGGAAGCCGGACAGGGCGATGCCGGCGCCCACTCCGCCGAAGGCCCAGCCCGGCAGGTGGGCGGGGTGCTCGCGCAGATGGCTGTGGAGCGAGCTGACGGCGATGACGAAGATCAGTGCGCTGGCGACGCCGGCCAGCAGCCGCAGCGCGGAGCGCTTCCCCCGGCCGCCGGCCGGTCGCCGCGGTCGGATCGGACGGCGGCCGACGTATCGGGGCCGGGAGGAACGGTCACTTCACGTCGGGTCTCCACGCCCTCATCATCGGCCCGCCGTCAGAAGCCGGGCCACGACCGGCCGTCTCTCTCCTGGGAGGCATGGCCTCTCACCGACGTACGATGGCGGGCGTGGAGCTGCGCCAACTTCGATACTTCGTCGCCGTGGCCGAGGAGCTGAACTTCGGCCGGGCCGCCGAGCGGCTCCTGATCGCCGGACCATCCCTGTCCCAGCAGATCAAGGCGCTGGAACGCGACCTGGGGGTGCGCCTGTTCGACCGCGACCGCCGTTCCGTGTCCCTCACCCCGGCCGGCTCGGCCCTGCTCCCGCACACCCGCGCGCTGCTGGAACGCGCCGACGACCTGCAACGACGTGCGCGTCGGTTCTCGGGCTCGGAACCGGTCCGGCTCGGCTACGTCAACTGGCGTCCCGCCGACCTGATCGCCCGCACGTCCGCCGTGGCCCAAGTCCACATCGACGCGTGGGTCGCCCCCTCGCACAGCCAGGCCGCCCGGGTCGCCGACGGGAGCCTGGACCTCGCCGTGTGCTGGGTGCGCACCGCGGACCTGGAGCGGCACCATCTGCGCGCCCGGCTCATCGGCGCCGACCGGCTCCATGCCGTCGCCACCGGCAAGGACACCGGTGAGGTGACCGCCCGGGACACCGTCGTCCTCCTGGACGACGACATCACCTCCTGGTCGTCCTGGAACGCCTACGCCGAGCAACTGGCCAGGGACACCGGGGCCCACGCGATACGCATCTCCGACGGCGGCATCACCGGCCCCGCCTTCTTCGACCACGTCCGCCGCAGCGGCCGCCCGGTCATCAACTCTCCCAAGGGCCAGACCACCCCGCTCCCGCCGGACCTGGTCCAACGCCCCGTCGTCGCACCGCAGATCCGCTGGACCTGGTCCCTGGTGTGGCGCAGCGGCGAAGTCCGTACCTCGGTCCTCGCCGTCGTCGACGCCCTCTGCGACGGTGTCGGCGACTTCGGAATCCACGGCCCGGATGCCTGGCTGCCCGACGGCGACCCGTATCGGCGCTAGGAACCTCCACCACTCCCCCGCCCCCCGACGTGCACTGGGAGTCCAGGCCTCTCAGGTGCGAGGGAGCAAGTCCCGGCCCAAGCGCTCTTGACCTTTGACTTCGCCCGGCCGGCCGCCTAGCTTCTCGAATAGGCGACCGGTCGGCTAGCTCCTCCGTCCGGTCGCGAACATCCCCACCCCATCCCGGAGAAGGTCATCATGAGCACTCAGAAGGTCGCAGTCATCACCGGCGGCTCGCAGGGCATCGGCGCCGGTCTCGTCGACGCCTACCGCAACCTCGGCTACGGCGTCGTCGCCACCTCCCGCACCATCGCCCCCTCCGACGACGCGGCTGTCCTGACCGTCCCGGGCGACATCGCCGACCCGGCCACCGCCGAGCGTGTCATCGCCGCCGCCATCGAGCGCTTCGGCCGCGTGGACACCCTGGTCAACAACGCCGGAATCTTCGTCGCCAAGCCCTTCACCGAGTACACCCAGGACGACTACGCCACCGTGATCGGTGTGAACCTCACCGGCTTCTTCCGCATCACCCAGCTGGCCGTCGAGCGGATGCTCGCCCAGGGCGGCGGTCACATCGTCAACATCACCACCAGCCTGGTCGACAACGCCGACTCGCGAGTCCCCTCCGTGCTGGCCTCGCTGACCAAGGGCGGCCTCCAGTCCGCCACCAAGTCACTCGCCATCGAGCACGCCACCCGCGGCATCCGCGCCAACGCCGTCTCGCCCGGCACCATCAAGACGCCCATGCACCCCGAGGAGACCCATGAGGACCTCGCCGCGCTGCACCCGGTCGGCCGGATGGGCGAGCAGAGCGACATCGTGGACGCGGTGATCTACCTGGAGAACGCCCCGTTCGTCACCGGCGAGATCCTCCACGTCGACGGCGGCATGAGCGCGGGTCACTGAAGGAGAACAGGCATGACGGACACCGAAGCGATCCTGCATGACGTGCTCGGCCGGTGGAAGGCGGGCGTCGACAACCACGAGCCCGATCGGGTCGCGTCCCTCTTCACCGAAGACGCGATCTTCCAGGGGTTGCATCCCTACAGCGTGGGCAGGCAGGGCGTCGCCGACTACTACGCGTCCCAGCCCCTGGGCTTGTCAGCCGCCTACCGGATTGTGGAGAGCAGGCGCCTCTCCGAAGACATCGTGCTCGGCTACCTGGCCGTCGACTTCTCGTTCACGGACCGGCCGACGATCGGCGTCAACCTCCTCGTCCTGCTGAAGCGCTCGGAAGCCGGCTGGTTCATCAGCCATTACCAGGTCTCCCGCCTCGGCGAGCACTGATGTCGCCGATGGTCCGCGGCCCGGGCGGCCGGGCTTCGAAACAACCCCCGATCCGGTACGAAGGCAGAACACAGCATGCGTAACACCACTCTGGGCACCCGCGGACCGCGGGTCGGCGTCATCGGCCTGGGCGCCATGGGAATGAGCTTCCTTTACGACATGGCCGCCCCGCGCGATGAAGCGACGTCGGTCTCCGTCATCCACCAGGCCCTCAACCTGGGCGTGACCTTGATCGACACCGCTGATGTCTACGGTCCCCACACCAACGAGGAACTCGTCGGCCGGGCCCTGACCGGCCGGCGCGACCGCGCGGTGCTCGCCACCAAGGTCGGCCGGGTGGTCGTCGACCCCACCGGCGGCCCCGACAACCTTCCCATCCTCGCCGGCAACGGACGTCCCGAGCACATCCGTGCCTCCATCGACGCCAGCCTGCGCCGCCTGAACACCGACCACGTCGACCTCTACCAACTCCACCGCGTCGACCCCCAGGTCCCGATCGAGGAAACCTGGGGCGCCATGGCCGAGGCCGTGGCCGCCGGCAAGGCCCGCCATCTGGGCCTGTCCGAGGTCACCGTCGAGCAGATCCAGCGCGCCCGGGCCGTGCACCCGGTCACCACCGTGCAGTCGGAGTTCTCCCTGTGGACCCGCGGCGTCCAGGCCGAGGTCCTGCCCTACTGCCGACAGCACGGCATAGGCCTCCTGCCGTACTCGCCACTGGGCCGCGGCTTCCTCGCCGGCCGCTTCACCTCCTTCGACCAACTGCCGCACAACGACCACCGGCGACGCCTGCCACGCTTCCAGCAGGACAACCTGCGGGCCAACCTCGCCATCGCGGCCAAGGTCCGCGAAGTCGCCGACCGGGTCGAAGCCACTCCCGCGCAGGTCGCCCTCGCCTGGCTCGTCGCCCAGGGCCCACACGTCGTGCCCATCCCCGGCACCAAGACCCCGGCATACCTCGTCGACAACGCGGGTGCGGCAGATCTCCGGCTGTCTCCGGCCGACCTCGCCGACCTCGACGCCGTCCCGCCCGCCGTCGGCGCCCGGTGATGACCGTCCCACCCGGGCTGAACGCAGCGGTCACGCTGCCTTTCATGGCCGCGTCCCGTTCCCGAACCCCGTCCATCGCAGCTCGGCCGGCAGGTGGCCCATGTCGTTGTACAGCACCACCGTCGGCGCCATGCCATCGCGGTACTCGATCGCCGTCAGTGCCGTGTTCCCGCAGTTCAGCCCCAGCCAGCGCACCGGTGGCGCGTCGAGGGCGTGCCGGAGCAGCCAGGCCACCTGATAGGCATGGGTGACCAGGACCTCGTGCGTCTCGGCTTCGGCGGGGCGCGCGAATCTGTCGGTGAGGGCATCGGCGAGGCGTGAGCCCGCCGCGGCCTCCTCGGCGTCGTACCCGTCGAAGAACGCCGCCCACGCCGGTGGCGCCTCGTCCGGTACATGCGGTACGTGATCGACCAGTTCGGCCGCTTCCCGCACGGTGGCCTCCGGAAGGTGCCTGCCGACGATCCGCGCGGACCGCACTGCCCTGGGCAGCGGGGAATGCCACACCGCGTCGATCGGAAGTCCGGCCAGGCGCCGCCCGAGCAGTTCCGACTGCCGCTGCCCGACGTCGGTCAGCTCGCCGAACGGGTCCGCCGCGCCGTGCCTTGCCAGATATACGTGCCGAGTCGGCATCGCCGATCTCCTTTCGGGGTCTTGCCTGTCATCAGGCGCGGGAGGATCGCAGTGCGGCATGGGCCGCTTCGAGCCGCTGGGATTCGTCGCGTTCGGAGTGGTCCCCCGAGGTGGCGTCGGCCCATTCGAGCAGTCGGTGGAGGCGCTCGTCGGCCGCGTTCGTGATGACGCGGTGGCTGCCGAGGGCGACCTCGCCGCTGGTCCCGTCGATGGTCACGAGGGTGCCGTCGCCGAGGGTGCGCCCGCCGGCCGTCACGGTGCCGTTGCCGACATCGACGGTCAGGTCGGCGGCGCCCACGACCGCGGGCTTTCCCATGGATCGCGCGACGACCGCGGCGTGGCTGGCCGGCCCGCCGCGAGCGGTGACGATTCCCGCGGCGGCGGCGAGGCCGTGCATGTCATGGGGAGAGGTCTCGGGGCGCACCAGGATGACCGGGGCGCCTTCGGCCATGCGTACCGCCCGGTCCGCCGTGGTCGCCACCCGGCCGACCGCGACACCGGGGCAGGCGCCGAGACCCCGGGCGAAGACATCGGCCTCCTCGGGCGACGCCATACGTGGTGTGCGGACCTGCCGGAGATGGATCGGCGAGACTCTGAGGAGCGCTTCGTGGCGTTCGATGACGCGCTCGTCGGCGAGTTCGGTGGCCACGCGCACCGCGGCGCCTCCGACGAACCGGCCGGGCCGGACCTGAAGAATCCACAGCTCGCCGGCCTGGAACGTGAACTCGACGTAGCAGGCGTCGCGGTAGTGCCCCTCGATCCGGCGCAGGGCGTCGAGCAGCTCCGCCCACACCGCCGGCTCCCGCTCGGCGAGTTCGCGCAGCGGCCGGGGCATCGATCTGCCGGAGACGACGTCCTCTCCTTGGTGTCCGAACAGGACGTCGCCGAAGGGGGTGTTCTCACCGGTGTTGGGATCGCGGCTGAACGCGACTCCGGTGCCGCTGCGGTCGTCGCGGTTCCCGAACACCATCCTCTGGACGATCACGGCCGTTCCGAGGTCGTGCGGGATGTCGTGCAACGCGCGATAGGTGTGTGCGCGTGGTGTGTCCCAGGACGAGAACACGGCCTCGACCGCCAACGCCAGCTGACGGGTCGCGTCGTCGGGGATCGGCTGTCCGCACCGTTCTCGGACGAAGTCCTCGACCGCCTTCATCTCCTCGGTGAGGCGCGCTTCCGCGTCCTTGGCCCCTCCCCCGTGGGCGGCTCCCACGTCGCCCGCGCCCTCGTTCATGACCGCGTTCGTGACCGCGGAGGCGAAGCTCGACAGGAAGCGCAGCCGCGAGTCCAGCGCGAACGGCCGGTCGCCCGTCTCGGCGGCAAGGCCCTCGGTGGCTTCGGTCGTGAGGCCGAGGTTGAGGACCGTGCTCATCATGCCGGGCATCGACACACCGGCCCCGGAGCGCACGGACACCGCCAGCGGTCTCCTCGGCCGGCCGAAGGCACGCCCGGTGGAGCGTTCGAGACCGGCGATGGCCGTCGTGAGCTCGTCGCCGAGTCCGTCGGGCAGATGTCCTTCCCGCAGGAAGGCACGGCATGCGTCCGCGGTGATGACGAACCCGGCGGGCACCGGCAACCCGAGACGGTGCAGAAGGACCAGGCCAAGTGCCTTGCCACCCAGCGTCTCCGCCGTCTCCTCGACCTCGGCGGAGATCGCGCGAATCCACCTCATCGCGGCAACCCGAGGGTGACGAGCAGGTCTTCGTGCAGCTCCGCCCATATGGTGTGGTACGAGGCGGTGCTGTCGGTCACATACTCCAGCGCGCCGGAGGCGGCGCGGTCGAGCGCTCCCGCGAGGCGGTCGCGGTAACGGCCGAATCGCGACAGCGCCGCGGACAGCTCGTCGCAGACAGGGGCGGCGCGCCGGTCGAGATCGGCGAATCGGTCGAGGACCCGGGAGTCGTAGGCGGGGTCGCTGTGGTCGTTGGCGTTCATGACGCCGTCGACGGCTCGGAGCTGCCATGCCGTGCAGAGGTCGAGCAGCTCAGGGTTGAGAACGAGAAACCGCTCGAATGCCGCCTGAACGGCTCCGCGGGCGCCGGCCGATTCGAGTTCGTCGGTGATTCGCCCGGCGTCCGCGGCGCGGCCGGCGTCCGTGAGCATCCAGAAGGACATGTCGCCGGACATCCGCGCCACGAGGCCCTCGGCCCCGAGATCGATGAGCTCGGACTCGACGTCGAACTCGCCGAGTCCCGTGGCCAAGTGGAGACGGGCGAGGCTGGCGGCGCCGACGCAACGCAGGGCGTGCAGCACCAACAGACTGGTGTCCGTCGTATGGGTTTCGGACCAGGTCATATCGTGCCCCACGCGATCTCCGATGCTCATGTTTTCCCGATGACTTCATCATCTGGATGCTGGTTGTATCATGACACGGGAGCGCAAGAGGACACGAGGGCGAGGCCGACACGCACACAGCAGTCGGACATGATGGCACCGCGCAGGCTCAGCCGGCTGACGCTCTCCAGCCATCTCGAGCAGCGATGAACATGGCCCTGTGGTGCAGGTCGAGGCCGCAGGCGGCGGTGGGCTCCCCGCTCGGGGTGAGTTGACCGGGGCCTTGGAAGGCGTCGGCGTGAAGGCGGAAGGCCTCGGGCTCGGTACAGCTGACGGTGCGTAGCCGCCAGGGTGCCGAGGGGGGCTCGTCGGGGCGGGGCGGCAGGGCGAGTTGGAGTTGCGCGTCGGCCGGACGTTCTGTCCCGTAGTCGTCGTAGGCCGCTGTCCAGGCGGCCGAGACGAGAACTGCCTGCGAGGGCGTGCCGAACACGGGTGAGCTGTCGGTGCGGGAAGGTGGCGTTCGTTCCACAGCTCGGTCGGTCCAGGTTCGGATCACGTCACGGAAGGCCGCCGCACGGCGGCGGGCACCGCGTCGCGATCCCGCGGCCAGGATCGCTTCACCCGCTCCCGAGAAAGCCCGGCACAGGCCGAGCACCGGGACATGATCAGCACGGGCGGTGTAACGCACCGAGCGGAGCTCCAGCATGGCGTGGTGCAGGAGGGTGGCGGCAGCATAGGCGTCGGCACCCAGGTGTCCGGCGGACGGCTGTCGTCGGCGGTCCGACGGGCCGGTGCGGGGCGGGGTGACGGCGTCAGCGCGCCGGCCGGCGGCCGAGAGATGCCATGAGCGGTCGTCGAGGCAGTACTCGCCGCCGGCGGCGCGGAGCCGGCCGCCCGAGCCCAGAGATATCTCGATCCCGCCCACTCCGGGGTCCAGGGCCGCCCCTCGCGTGTCGGAGAGGTCGAATACGGCGTCGGAGACGCCCTCCAACGCCACCTTCAGCAGGGGAGGTCGCTCGGGCGTGCTCTCGTCGACGGCGTACCTGCGGGGAGCGAGCAACTGGAGGAAGGCGGTCAAGCGCGTACCGGCGCGCTCCACTCGAAGGCGGCGGACGGTCGCCGTCGCCAGGTCGTAGTCGGGGACCAGATCGTCCACGGTTTGCCGGGTGAGCCGGCAGAACGGTGGCATGACGTGCCCCCAGTCGTCGCGGCCTGGCGTGTCCGGCTCGGCCGGCGGCAGGAGCGACTCAAGTTCGTACCCCGCGATCGCGGCCTGCTCGGTCATCCATCTGCGCCGCCCCTCGCCAAAGTCGGCCATCCACTCCAACGCGGCGAGAGCCCGACGCTCACGCTTGTGGGCATGAGCCGTGCTCGCGGCCCGGAACAGCGGAAAGAGGTTGTTGTCCCACACATCCGATACCGCGCGGATCGTTTCCCGGTCGTAGAAACGGACATCCGCCGCGGCCTCCGCGATCTGCTCGACCGAGCGGTCCAGGAGCGCCGCCAGCACCGGCATGGCCGATCCGCGGCTCACGTCTGCGGGCGGAGTTCCGGGCGTTGGGGCAGCGGGGCGGCGACGACATCCCGGCGCAGAGGCCGGACCTGGGTGAACACCATCGCCTGGACCGAGCGGTTGAGCGCGCGCAGAGAGACCTCGGCCCGGTACCCCTGGATGATGCCGCGCTTGTGCAGCAGCCTGGTGCGTTCGAGGCAGGTGGACGGTGCGATGCCGAGCTTCTCGGCGAGGGCCCGGTTGGACAGCCGGCCATCGGCCTGTAGGTGGTGCACGATCGCCGAATCAAGTTCGTCCATGATTACCTCCATGATTCCTCTGCCGAATTTGATTCGGCACTCGGCCGACGATCCGTGCATTCACTCTAGCTTCGCCTGCATGAGCCAAGCATTTGCACATGAAGAGGTGGTCGTCCGCCGCGGAAGCCGCTCCGGGCTGCCACTGATCGTTGCTGTCCACTCCCAGGCCCTGGGCCCGGCGGTCGGCGGTTGCCGGCTGCGCCGCTACGACAGCTGGCAGGACGGTCTGGCCGACGCGCTGCGCCTGTCGGAGGCCATGACCTACAAGGCCGCGGTGGCCGGTCTGGACTTCGGGGGCGGCAAGAGCGTGATCGCCCTCGACAAGGAAACCGAACTCACCGCGGGCCTGCGCGAGGCCGCGCTGGAGGACCTGGGCGAGCTGATCGCTTCCTTCCAGGGGTCGTACCGGACCGGCCCCGACATCGGCACCGGCCCGCAGGACATGGTGGTCCTGCGGCGCTTCTCGCCGTACGCGTACTGCGCGCCGGAGGAGCACGGCGGGACCGGGAATTCCGGCGGCCCCACCGCCACCGGCGTCCTGGCCGCCCTGCACGCCGGCGCCCGGCATGTGTTCGGCGACGCCTCCTGCACCGGCCGCACGGTGGTCATCAGCGGATTCGGGTCGGTCGGCAGCGGTATCGCCGCCGACCTGGCCGCCGAGGGTGCACACGTCGTGGTGTCGGACGTGGAACAGTCCCGCAGGGACGCCGCCCTGTCGAGCGGATACGGATGGGTCGAGCCCGATCAGGCCCTGTCCACGCCGGCCGACATCCTCGTCCCGGCGGCCGTCGGCGGCGTACTCGACGCGGCGACCGTCCCCCGGCTCACCGCGCCGCTGGTCGTCGGCCCGGCGAACAACCAGCTCACCGAGGAGTCCGTCGCCGACGCCCTCGCGGAGCGTGGCATCGTCTGGATCCCCGACTACGTCGCCAGTGCCGGCGGCATCGTCTACGCGCTCAGCCGGGAATCGGAGAACCACAGCCACGAGGCCGCCCAGAAGCGGGTGGAGGGTATCGGCGACACCGTCGGCCACGTTCTCGACCTGGCTCGCCCGACCGGCGTCACCCCGCTGCGGGCAGCCCAGCAGATCGCCGAGCGCCGGCTCACGTCCGCCGCCTCACCCGTCCGGGGCGACTGATGGCGAGGCAGCCATCGCCGGTCACAAGGTGATGGTGCCGCGGATACAGGTGGTGGCGGCGCCGCTGACCCAGACGGTGCCGTCCGCGTCGGCGGTGATCTCGATGGTCCCGGCCCGGCCCAGGCGCGCTCCCTGGGAGACCCGGTAGGTGGCGGGCGCGGCACCGGTGGCGGTGAGCCACTGCCCCACAGAGGCGTTCATGCTGCCGCACACGGGGTCCTCGGCCACGCCGCAGCGGGGGGCGAAGGTGCGCATCTCGAAGTCGTGGTCGGAGCCGTCGGGGTAGGCCCCGATGGCGCCGACCATCGCGGTCGGGATGAGGGAGAGGTCGGGTTCGAGGGCCAGGACCTCGTCGGCCGTGGCCAGCTGGATCACGGCCCAGCCAGGGCCGTTGTCGACCCACTGGTGGGCGAGGACACGGTCACGCGTGATGCCGAACGCGGCGACGATCTCGTTCAGGTATTCGCCGTCGAGCGCACCGCCGCGGACGAGTGGCGGCGCGGCGAAGGACAGAGTGCCGTCGCCGCGGCGCACACCGACCAGGCCGGCGCCGCACTCCTGCACGATGCGGTCGGCGTGGTGCGGTGTGCCGCCGTCGTCCAGCCACGCGCGTGCGGAGCCGAGGGTGGGGTGCCCGGCGAACGGCAGTTCGCCCTGGGGCGTGAAGATGCGCAGCCGGTAGTCCGCCTCCGGAGTGGTGGGGGGCAGCACAAACGTGGTCTCGGACAGATTCGTCCAGTTCGCCAGGCGCTGCATCTCCTCGTCGGTCAGGTCCGAACCGTCAAGGACGACCGCCACCGGGTTGCCTCGACAGGGGCTCGTGGAGAACACGTCGACCTGCGCAAACGAGCGTGCGCGCGGAATAGTCATCGTGGGCCCTTTCGGCAGCATCGGCGGAAGCATGTCCATCCCAATGGATGCCGATACGGGTGGGACAGAGCCACTCACGAAAAAGTGGACTGCTCGATCGCTGAGTAGCCATGCGAACACTTTCGACGAGGTCGCAACTAGTCTTCCCTCACGACGAACCATGCGATGTCCGCAGGAGGAGAACACGTGGAAGACCGGACGCACCGGGAACAGGCGAGCCCCGAGACGCGGAAGCGCATCCAGGACAGCTTCGCCCGGCAGGGGCTGATGAGCCACCTCGGTGCGCGGATAACACACATCGCGCAGGGCCGCGTCCACATCGTGCTCCCGGCCCGCCCCGAGGTGACCCAGCAGCACGGCTACTTCCACGCCGGCGCCACCAGCGCGATCGCGGACACCGCGGGCGGCTACGCCGGCTTCACCCTGTTCCCGGAGGACACCGAGGTGCTCACCGTCGAGTACAAGATCAACCTCCTCGCGCCCGCCCTCGGCGACCACCTCGAGGCGGTCGGGACCGTCCTGAAGTCCGGCCGCACCCTGACCGTCTGCCAGTTGGAGGTGTTCGCGGCCCAGGACGGCGGGCGGAAACTCATCGCCAACGGGCAGCAGACCCTGATCTGTGTGAGCAGGCCCTGAGGGTGGTCTGCCTCACCCGGTCACGAAGGTGGTCACGCTCCGGGCGGGAAGCTCGCTCGTAAAGGAGCCATTGGACACGTTGATCGCACCCCGGGGTTCGAGGTTCCTGCTTGCGTCCGTCAACCAGGGCGACACGCTGGACGAGGTGTTGTTCACCAGGGTGAACGGCTGACTCACCGCCGAGGTCCCCTTGTTGATGGCGACGATGACCACCTTGGAACCTCCCTTGTACGCCGAGACATAGAGATTCGACTGGGGATTCGACGTCGCATCGATCCGCACATACCCCGGGCGGACGAACTTCGAGAAGTGCGCCATGTTGGCGCCGCGCTTACTGATGCGCCCGTCTTCCCTCATGGGGCCGTAGCTACGCCGTATGTACCACCACACATACGCCTGGAACTCGGCATCCACCAGGGCGCGGTGGATGTGCTCCCCCACATCGAGCGCCTGGGGCCAGAGGTCGGCCGAATCGCTGCTGTTGGGGTGGTACACCTCGGTCATCCAGAGTTCCTTGCCCCTCCCTCTTTCCTTGAAGAGGGGATAGGGAAAGTTCTGGTACGGGGTGCCGTAGAGGTGAGCCCCGAGAATGTCCAGGTTGGCGAGGGCTCCTGCGTCGTTGAGGATCGGGTCCGAGAAGCTCTTCACATACTGGAAGGACTCCGGCGCGATGACCTTGGTACCGATCGAGCCGGCGTTGTCCCGCAGGAACCGGACCATCTCGCTCGGAGTCCACCACGTCCAGTCATGCGCGTAATCGGGCTCGTTCTGCACCGAGATGGCATACAGGTTCACCCCGTTGTCCCTCATGAACCTGTAGAAGTCGTCCAGGTGCTGCGCATAAGCGCCATACATGTCGTACCGCAGCCGTCTCGCGTTGGACTGATCGCCATGGACGAAGGTCTCGACCATCTGTGCGGGGGGATTCCACGGCGACGCGATGACGGTCGCCCCGTACTCGACCGCACGCCTCGCCGTCGCCACCTCACGGCTCCAGTCCGCCCGGTTCTCATGGACGGGGATCCTCAGCACGGATAACCCGAGCTGGCCCTCGCCGTTGCCGAATGCCGTGTCCCTCTGGGCGGGCGTCAGGTCGCTGATCCAGAGCGTGTGGTTCATGCCGCCGAAGCCCCGGATCGTCTGCCGCTCCGCCGACGGGTCGACGGTCACTTGGGCAGCCGCCGCTGCGGATGCCCCCACGGCCGGTGTCGCGGCCATGAGGACCGGCAGGGCACCGATCGTCGCCAGAACAGACCTCCGGCTCGGGGATTCCAGCCCCCTGGCCGCGGATTCATTCCGAGGTAGCACCATTTGTTCCGCCTCCTGGATGTTGGCGTCGGTCTGCGCTGCCTCGGTGGACGGCGTAACCCCGCCACCCTTGGGAGCGCTCCCAACCACGGCAGTGCCTGCGGACTTGTCTTCGATACGGGAAGAACGGAAGGGTCGCCTTGGAGAGCGGAGCACCCACGGCGCACTGGATCGCTGGGACCGTAACGACTCAACTCGCCACCGTCAACCCTGGATCGGACCTGCCGGTCGGCATCGCGGGGTGCCGGCCGAGCAGCAGGACCCCGATGACCACGGCGATGAGGCCGCCGACCTGCCAGGCCAGCGCGGTGGGGGTGACGCGGAGCTGATCCCCGAGGAGACCGATGCCGCAGGCGATGCCCGCGATCGGTTCCGCCGCCGTCAGGGCCGGCAGCGACATGCGCAGCGGTCCCGCTTCGAAGGCGCTCTGCACGAGCATCAGTCCCGTCACGGCGAGTGCCACGACCGCGTAGGGCTGCCAGGTGGTGACCAGCGCAAGGAGACCGCCTGCCGAGAAGATGCCGGTCGACATGCGGGTCAGCGCGTCCTGGATGCCGTACAGAAGGCCCCCGGCGGCGGCCAACAGCGGTGGTTCCTTGATCAGCCGTAGGTGCTTGGCGATGATGACCAGGATCAGCGAGGAAGCGAGCAGGAGCGCGATGACGAGCACCTGCCGGACCCCGCCGATGGGGGCAGTGGCCCCTTTCGGCTGTGCGGCGACGATGAACGCCGTCACCCCTCCGCTGAGGAGGGCCACACCGATCCACCCCGACCAGCCCAGGCGCTGACCGCTGAGCCACCGGGCGAGGATCACGGCGAAGAGCAGGTTGGTGGCGAGCAGCGGCTCGACGCTGGAGACATGCCCCCTCGCGAGGGCGAAGACGCCGAAGATCTGCCCGGCCACCATGCAGGCGATGCCGGCCAGCCATGTCCGGTCCCGCACCAGGTCGAGCAGCAGCCGGAAGGAGAGCATGTCGGCGAGCGGGGCGCGCTGCGCGGCGTGCTGCTGGAGTACGAAGCCGAGCCCCAGCAGGCACGCGGCGGCGAGACCAAATGCGTAGACCGCGCCCGACACGTCCGGTCAGCCTCCTCGAAGCGGTCGGGTCTCCGCTTCACCGATCGCCGGCGAGCGCGACAGGATCACCACACAGGCGGCCAGGAGCAGGCCACTGGCCGCGGCGAACAGCAGATAGAGGCCACCGCGCACCATCTCCCCGAAGACGGTGACGCCCCACAGGACGGACACCAGCGGATCGGTCAGCGTCAGGGCCGGCTGCGCGGCGACCAGCCGACCCGCGTGCATCGCCGACTGGAGCAGGAACATCGCCAGCGCGCCGCAGACGATCATGCAATACAGCTCCCATCCCGTGAACACGCCGGCGATGCCCGCTTCGCCGAACCGGACCGTGACCGCCTTGATGAACGCCGCCGTCAGACCGAACTGGCACCCCGCCGCCATGCCGAACCCCGCGGCCCGCCGCGCGCTGCCTTCCCGCTGATCCCGGGCGACACGGCCGCGCCGCGCCCACTCGAACGCCGCCGCTGTCGCCACCATGGTCGCGGCGCCCGCCAGCAGCCACTCGTACCACGGCACCTCCTGTGCGTGCCCGGCGGACGGGGCGAGAAAGAACAGCAGCCCGGCCAGCCCCGCCGCCATACCGAGAGCCGCGCCCGCCTCCCGCGGCCTCAGCGGCGCGCGGAACACCCGTGCCGCCAGGAACAGGGTCAGTGGCAGCTCACAGACCAGGATCGGCTCCACCACGGACAGCTCACCACGGCCGAGCGCGGCGGCTTGGAGAAGGAAGCCGACGACGACCCCGGCCAACCCGGCGAGCCACACCGGCTGACGCAACAGCTCGCCGATGAGTTTGGGCCGCAGTGCCAATTCGGGAGGCATTTCACGGTTCGCCTTGCGCTGCAACACCGAGGAGATGGCGTTGGCGCAGGCCGCCAGCACCGACAACAGGTACGTGAGCACGTCCAGCCGATCAACCAGGACATATAAGGATATTCGTTCCCCATGCTACCGGCCGTCTCCGGTGACGTACTGATCTTGCTGAGGCAGCCGGCCTGCGTCAACGCTCCGTGGCCAGGGCCTCCGCGGCGATCGTGTGGTCGATCGCCGCGTCCCAGTCGACGCTCTTGGTCAGGACGCCGGACGCCTTGAGCTCCCTCTCCTGGCGTTTCAGATCGGAGAGGAAGCGCTCGTTGGGCGCCGAGAGCAGATACTCACGGCGGCGGAAGGTGAGCGCGGCGACCTCGGCGTCCAGCTTGTTGGCGGAGGCGAAAAGCCGAAGCGCCTCGTCGTGGTGGGCGTTGACCCAGGTCAGCGCCTTGCGATAGGTGCGGAGCGCCTTGGCTATGGTCTTCGGGTACTTCTTCACGTAGTCCCGGTGGCCGTAGATCACCACGTAGTTCTCGACCAGGCCCTGGCCGGTGAGCAGCGTGCGGGTGCGCTTGGATGCCTCGAGCTGGGCGACGAACGGGTCCCAGGTCTGTACGGCGTCCACGGAGCCGGACAGCAGGGCGGCGGTGATCTGGTCGGTGGTGAGGGGGACGAACTTGATCTCGTCCGTGTCGATTCCGGCCTTCTCCGCCGCGCGGAGGACGAACAGGTTGGCGTTGATCGTGGTGCCGTAGGAGCCGAGCTTCCTGCCCTTGAGATCGGTGACGCTCTTGATCCCGGAGTCCTTGCGGACCAGCAACGCCTGGGTGCGCGGGCTGTGTTCGACGAGGGCGACGACGGTGAACGGCTGGCCGGAGAGCTGGATCGGCCCCAGCCCGCCGACCCCGAGATCGAGTGCGCGGCCGGCCACCGACTGCTGGATGACGGTCGGGTCGAGGACCTTGAGCGAGACGTCGGTGCCGTCGCCGCGCAGCGCCGAGGCGAGGGTCTTCTGCTTCTGAAGCACGTCCATCACGATGTAGGGCGGCTGGAATCCGATCCTGAGCTGCCCCGCGACGCCCTTTGCCGCCGAGCCGGAGGCCGCGGCGCCGGGCCCGCACGCCGCGAGCGATGTCGCGGCGGCGCCGCCCGCCGCGGCTCGCAGCAGCCCGCGCCGGGACAGAGAGAGGTCAGGCATGGTGCTTCTCCTCGGAAGGATCGGTGCGTGGGGATTCGGTGCGTGGGGATTCGGGGCGTGGGGAATCGGAGTTGAGGAAGTCGGGGGGTCGGGAGAGGCCGCTCAGGGCGAAGTCCCCGAGCAGTGCCGAGCGGTGCTCGGCGAAGCGCGCCGAGGCCCGGTCCCGCGGGTAGGGCAGGTCGATCTCGTGGACGCGCCGCACACGCCCCGGGCGGGGGTCGAGGACGACGACGCGCTGGGCGAGGGCGACCGCCTCGTCGATGTCGTGTGTGACCAGGACGGCGGTGACGTGATGGGCGGCCCAGATGTCGTGCAGGGCGTCCTGGAGCCGGATCCGGGTGAACGCGTCGAGTGCGCCGAAGGGTTCGTCCAGAAGAAGGACGTCAGGAGAGGGCGCCAGGGCGCGTGCGATGGCCACGCGCTGCGCCATGCCGCCGGACAGCTGGCCGGGGTAGGCGTCGGCGAAGCCCTCCAGGCCGACCAGCTCCACGAGTTCGGCCACCCGTCGCTCCCGCGCCGCGCGGTCACCCCGCAGCCCGGCACCGATGTTCTTGGCGACGGACTGCCACGGGAAGAGGCGGTGTTCCTGGAAGACCAGGCCGCGCGAGGCATGCGGCCCGGTGACCGGTTCACCGCCCGCGGACACCTCCCCCTCACCCCGGGTGTCCAGGCCCGCGACGGCCCGCAGGATGGTCGACTTGCCGCAGCCGGACGGCCCGACCAGGGCGGTGAACTCGCCAGGCGCGATGTCCAGGTCGACGCCGTCGACGGCCCTGAGGGCACCGGCCGGGGTGGTGAACGTACGGCCGTAGCCGCGCAGGGACAAGGCGATGCTCATGGCCCGGATCACGCTCCCGTGTGCAGGTCGCGCCAGCGCAGCAGCCGTCGCTCCGCGGCTCGTACGAGCAGGTCGACGGCCTTGCCCGCGACGGCGAAGACCAGCAGCGCCGCGATCACGACATCGACCCGCGACAGCTCGCGTCCCTGGTTGAGCATGAAGCCCAGCCCGGAGGTGGCCCCCAGGAGTTCGGCGAGGACCAGCAGCACCCAGGCGACGCCGAGCGCGTACCGGATGCCGTTGAGGATCTCCGGGAGCGCCGCGGGCAGGACGATCCGGCGCAGCACGGTGGGCCGGTTCCACTGGAACACCCGTCCCACCTCGATGAGTTTGCGGTCCACGTTGCGGATGCCGCCGAACGTGTTGATGTACACCGGAAAGAAACTGCCCACCGCGACCAGCACCACCTTCGGCGCCTCGTCCAGCCCGAGCCAGACGATGAGCAGGGGCGACAGGCCGGACACCGGTACGGTGCGCAGCATCTGCACCGAGGTGTCGAGCAGCCGCTCGGACAGCGTGGACAGGCCGACGAGCGAGCCGAGCAGCAGTCCCAGCGATGCGCCGATCAGAAAGCCGGAGGCCCAGCGCTCGGTGCTCGCGGACAGGTCGGTGCCGAGAGTGCCGTCGCGGGCGGAGTCCCACAGGACACGGGCCACCGCACCGGGCGAGGGCAGCAGCAGCGGATCCATCCAGGTGTTCCAGGAGGCCAGCTGCCACATCCCGAGCACGCCGAGCGGCAGCAGCCACGGCAGCGGATCGGGCCGGCGGACGACGCGTCGGCGCGTACCGGCGGGACCCGTCTTCCGCTCCGCCGGTTGCTCGGCACGGCGGGTGTCGGGTGGCGCCACCCTCGTCCCGGTGGTCACGGGAGCACCTCCCCGCCCGCCCCCGCGCCCACAGGGGCCAGCAGCGGGGCGACCTCGGTCGCGATGAGCTCCAGGTTGCGCAGCGACTCCTCCACCGTCGCCCCGTAGTGGACCTGCACGATCAGCTCGGTCGTGTACGCCAGGATCCGGTCGCGGTTCAGTTGCTCGGCGATCTGTTCCGGATGGCCGTGGAAGAAGTTGGACCGCGCCAGATAGTCGTCGAAGCCGAGGCCGGGCGGGAACTCTCCGTTGCGGAGGGGGCCTTCGAGATAGCGGCGGACGATCCGCCGGAACTCCTCTTCGCTCGCCGCGGGGTCCTTGGTGGCGAACAGCCCGCGCGAGACGGCGATACGCGGCGCCACTCCGGGCCCCGCGGCCAGTTGTTCCAGGTAGGGCTCGACCACGCGCAGCTGGTCGAGATCGGTCGGGCCCGGCACCCCGAGCGCGCGGCGCGCCAGCAGCAGTCCCGCGCCCCGGATCCCGGCCTCCGCGCCACCGCGCGGATTGGCGGAGGACCACCACACCCGGTCGGCCAGCCCGGGGACGGGCGGCTGGAGCACCGGGCCGTCCGGGCGGTCTCCCAGCGGCTCGCCGCGCAGGGCACGCAGCGTCCGGTCGAGCACCTGCGAGCCACGCTCCCGCCGGCGTGCCGGGTCGATGCCGAATGCCGCGAAGACCCTTTCCGCCTCGGGGCCGAAACCGCCGTTGCCGAGGCCGAGTTCGAGCCGACCCTCGCTGATCTCGTCGACGACGGCGGCGTCTTCGGCGAGCCGTACGGGGTCCTCCAAGGGGGCGATCACGACCGCCGTGCCCAGCCGGATCCGGCTGGTCTGCGCGGCGACGGCCGACAGGAACGGCAGCGGCGAGGGAACGCGCCCGTAGTCGTCCTGGAAGTGGTGCTGCGAGATCCAGCCGGTGTCGTAACCGAGTTCGTCGGCGGCCCGGAAGAGGCGCAGGAGGCCCCGGTAGGTCTCCCGCGTGTCGACGGGGCCGTTCGCGTGGGTGAGGAAGCCGAGCCGGATACGGGAGGCCGTCATATCTCCTCCGGACTGCCGGTCAGGACCACGCGGCCGGTGACGCTCTGCGGGTTGACGAGGAGGTTGTAGATCGGGCACTTGCGTTCGACCGTCTCGTGCAGCTCGCGGATGCGCGCCTTGGTGGCCGGTGAGGCGATGTGCACGGTGTACGAGATGTTGTGCGGGTAGATCGGCACCTGCTCGAACCCGGGCGCTCCGGCGCGCGGGTCCTGGTCGGCCTGCACCTCGACCTCGAGGGAGTCCAGGGGGATCCGCAGGTCGGCGGCCTGGATGAGGAAGATGTGGGTGAGGCAGCTGGACAGTACGCCGAGCTGGATCTCGGGCGAGGCGGGCCCGAGGTCGTAACCGGCGAAGTCCGGCGGGGAGTCGCTGAGGATCTGGTGGTGGCGGATGCGGATGCGCCGTACGCCGCTGCGCTCCTCGGCCTTGGTCCTGGCGCGCAGCCGGTTCGGTTCGGTCACGGAGCCGGCGCGCTCGGCCTCCCGCTTGGCGAGCAGCGCGGCGCGCTTGACCTCGAGATAGGCGCGCAGTCCGGGCCGCGGGTCGGGGGCGGTGTCGAGCAACTGGTCCGCTGTCCGCGGCCCTTCGTCGTTGTTCTTGCGGGTCGTGTTCGCTGTGGCGGTGGGTGGCATGTCCGTACCTCTTTCGGTTCAGGGCTGCGCGGGCGGTTCGGGGTCGCCGAGGGTGAGCATCAGGCGGTTGGCCCAGGCGAAGAACGCGGCGGCCTGGGTGGCGTCGAGGATGTCCAGGTCGTCGAGGCCGAGTTCGCGCAGGGCGGCGATGTGGGTGCGGTCGGCCGTCGGCGGTGTCGTGGTCAGTGCCGCCGAGAGGTCCGTGATGGCGCGCCAGCGGTCGTCCAGCGGGGTGTCCACGCCTTCGTCCAGCAGTCGCTGGACATCCTCGTCCCGCTTGCTGAGCTGGGAGGCGAAGCGGCTGTGCACCGAGGCGCAGAACACGCAGCCGTTCACCCGCGAGGTCACGGTGGCGGCGAGTTCGCGCTCCTGCCGGGGCAGTCCGCCCCGGGTGTAGAAGATGCCGTTGTCGGTGGCGGTGCGCTCACCGAGCACCGCCGGGTCCAGGGCGAGCAGCCGGAAGTACGGGGACTGGAGGCGCTGTCCGGGCAGGACCGCGCGCTGCTCGTCCGTCACGTCCTCGACCGCGACGGGCTCCAGCCAGGGCGTCCAGCCCAGCTGTTCCTGGGTGAATCCGGTCCGGGGTGCGTCCAGCGGGCCGCGCGCGGGGCCCGGCGCGGGCCGCTCGTCCCCGCGGATCAGCGCCAGGCCGGCGAGCAGCCGGACCTGGAAGCTGACGTACGCGATGAGCTGCGACACCGTGATGATCGCTGCCGCGTCGAGCCCGGCCTCGGCCAGGGCGTCCAGGTCGGCGGGGGTGGCCGCCGCGGGGCGCAGGACCAGCAGGTCGGTGTGGGCGAGGATGGCGCGCAGCCGGTCGGACAGCGGGTCGGGGGCGGACGGTTCGGTGGCGGGGCGCAGCGGCCGGACGTCCTCGACGGCCGCCACGAGCTCCTTCGTCACACCGTCGGCACCGCCCGCACCGCCCGCACCGCCCGCACCGCCCGCACCGCCCGCACCGCCCGCACCGAGCAGCTGCCCGGTGTAGTGCTCGGCCAGGACCTGGTCGCCGTGCAGCCGCGCCACCCGCAGCGCGGCCGCGAACCGCTCGGTGGTGGTCACGGAGGTGGCGGGGGCCGCGGGTGCGAACAGCGCGTCGTAGCTGCCCTGCGTGTGACGGGTCGCCTCCGGCCGGCGGGCGCGCAGCCGCGCCAGCGGTGAGCCGGGGTCGATGGCGAGCAGTGTGCCGATCAGATCGGTGGGTGTCCCGGATGGGGTGGTCATCGTGGGTGGCCTTCCTCGGGGAGGGAATGGGTTGTGGTGGCGCCGCGCTCGGGGGCGGTTTCCGGGTCGGCGCGGGCCCCGTCGCCACTGTCACGGCCGGGCCGCCAGCCCAGCGCCGGGGCGACCTCGGTGGCGATCAGCTCCAGCGACCGGAGCGTCTTCTCGTGCGACGGGTCGATCGAGTGGACCTGGACGATCAGGTCACTGGCCAGCGGGAGCAGTCGGTCGGCGCCGAGCGAGGCGATGACGTCCTGGGCGCTGCCGACATGGGCGTCGTCCTGGGTGCGGCGGGCCGCGGCCTCGCCTGCCGTCGCGGCGAACCGGCGGAAGCCGTCCTCGGCGTCCGCCAGCGCCTCCGCGCGGCTCGGCGCCACGTACACCGACCGGGACAGGCCGATCCGGGGAGCGGCATCCGGCCGCGCCCAGTGCTCCAGGTAGGCCGAGGCCAGGGGGTGTTGCGCGTCGCCGAGCGGTACGCGGGGCGGCTCCGGCCGGCCGTCCGGCACCGGGCTGAGCGCGGTACGGGCGAGCAGCAGACCACTGCCGTTCCGCGCGGCCCGGATCGCCCCCGCCACCCCGAAGGTGGCCTCCCAGAGCCGGTCGCCCAGGGTGTCGGCGGGCGGGAAGAGGGGCGGGGCGCCGGGCACGGGCTCCTTGCCGGACAGCGCGTCGCGCACCACCTTCAGAGCCCGTTCGTAGGTGTCGCGGCGGTCCTCGGCCCGTCGGCCGAAGACGGAGAACACGAGGTCGCCGCCGCCCGTGCCGAAGCCGAGTTCCAGCCGTCCGCCGCTGAGCGCGTCGAGCACGGCCGCGTCCTCGGCGAGCCGGAACGGGCTCTCCAGGGGCAGCGTGATGATCCCGGTGCCGAGCCGCAGCCGTGTCGTGCGGGCCGCGGCGGCCGTCAGGAAGACCAGCGGCGACGGCAGCCCGCCCTGGTCGCGCAGATGGTGCTGGGCGACCCAGCCGGTGTCGAAGCCGAGTTCCTCGGCGGCGGTGAACAGCTCCAGGGCCCGTGCGTACAGCTCGGCGGGCGGGATGTCGTCGACCAGGCGGGTGAAGACGCCCAGCCGGAAGGGGTTTCGTACCGGCATCAGGTGGCCTTTCCGAGGTAGGACTCGCGGACCGACGGGTCGTCGAGCAGCGCGCCCGCCCGCCCGTGCAGCACGATCGATCCGGTGCGCAGCACATAGCCGCGGGAGGCGATGGACAGGGCCAGTTCGGCGTTCTGCTCGACGATGAGCACCGCGACGCCCAGCGAGTGGTTGATGTCGGCGATCATGTCCAGCACCCGGTCGACGAAGAGCGGGGACAGCCCCATCGTGGGTTCGTCCATGCAGATCAGTCGCGGTCTGCTCATGAGCGCCCGGGCGAAGGCCAGCATCTGCTGTTCGCCGCCGCTGAGGGTGCCGGCGTGCTGGGTGCGGCGTTCGGCGAGGCGCGGAAAGGATGTGTAGAGCCGCTCGATGTCCTCACGGATCTCGCCGCGCCCCCTGCGGGTGAAGGCGCCGAGGTGCAGGTTCTCCTCGACCGTCATACCGGTGAAGACCCGTCGGGCCTCGGGGACGGAGGCGATGCCGCGGCGCACCCGGGCCCGGGGAGGCAGGGTGTCGATCCGCTCGCCGTCCAGCAGGACGTGGCCGGCGGCCGGGCGCAGCAGGCCGAGGACGGTCTTCATGGTGGTCGACTTGCCGGAGGCGTTGCCGCCGAGCAGGGACACGATCTCGCCGGGTCCGACCTCCAGGGACACCTGGGCCAGGGCCTGTGAGGGGCCGTAGAAGACGTCTACGTTCTTCAGTTCCAGCAGCGGCGGGGCCGTGGCCTTCATCGGGATGCCTCCTCGCGTCGCGCACGGCGGCGGCCGAGGTAGGCCTCGACGACCCGCTCGTCGTCGCGGACCTCCGCGGGTGTCCCGGCGGCGATCGCCTGTCCTTCGTCCATCACGATCACCCGGTCGGAGACCGTCATCACCAGGTCGATCTTGTGCTCGACCAGCACGATCGTCTGCCCTTCGGCCTTCAACTCCAGGAGTTGATCGAGCACTTCGGCCGTCTCGGTCTGGTTCATCCCGGCCGTCGGCTCGTCGAGGAGCAGCAGCGTCGGTTCGAGGGCGAGTGCGCGGGCGATCTCGGTGCGCCGGCGGTTGGCGTACGACAGGGTGTGTGCGCGGTGGTCGGCGCGCGGGAGCAGCCGGGTCCCGAAGCGGGCGAGCTGTGCCTCGGTCCGCGCCGCGGCCTCGGACCGTTCGCGCCGCACGGCCGGGGGTTGTACGAGGGCCAGCAGCAGCTCGGCGAGCAGGGGGATCCAGCGCAGCACGGGCAGGTGGCGCAGCCGGGCGAAGGGCCGGGTGCGCGTCAGCTTGGCGTACTGGCCGACGTTGACGTTGTCCGCGACGGGCAGGCTCGCGAAGACCCGCCCGTTCTGGAAGGTGCGGGCGATGCCACGTTCCGCCCTGCGCTCGGCGGGCAGCCGCTCGATGCGGCGGCCGTGCAGCCGGATCTCGCCGCTGTCGGGGGTGAGCAGCCCGCCGAGCAGGTTGAGCGTGGTGGTCTTGCCGGAGCCGTTGGGGCCGATGATGCTGACCACCTCGCCCTGCCGGACCTGGAACGAGACGCCGTTCACGGCACGTACGGCGCCGAAGGAGCGGGCGAGGCCGGCGACCTCGAGTACGGGCGCGGGGAGGGGAGGGTGTTCGGCCGTCATGCCCGCCTCGCCCACAGGCCCTGCGGCCGGAACCGGATGAGCAGCAGCAAGAGCACTCCGTAGGTCAGAAGTCTGGCGTCCTGCGCCATCCGCAGGAACTCGGGGGCGCCCACGAGGACCACCGCGCCCAGCACGGCGCCGAACGGGCTGTTCATCCCGCCGAGCACGATGATGGTCAGGGCGAGCATGGACAGGTCCGGGCTGAACATCGTCGGGTCCAGGTAGCTGTACTGGTGGGCCAGCAGGCTTCCGGCGAGCCCGGCGACGAAGGCGCCTACGGCGTACGCGAGCGCCTTGTAGTCGGCCGGGCGCAGGCCCGAGGCGCTGAGCGCCGTCTCGTCCGCGCCGACCGCCGACCAGATGGTGCCGAGGAAGGACTTCTGAAGCCGGACGACGAGGCCGAGCGCGACCAGCAGCACGGTCAGGTCGAGGAGATAGGTGTCCGTGGGCGTGATGATCTGGTGGCCGAAGAGGCTGGGCGGCGGGATCGCCGTGATGCCCAGCGGGCCGTGCGTCAGCCAGTCGAGGTTGAGGATCGCGGCCACGGTCACGGCGCCGATGCCGAGGGTGGCGATGGACACGTAGTGGCCGCTGAGCCGCCACGTCGGGGACATCAGCAGGGTGCCGACCACCGCGGCGGCCAGGCCGGCGGCGAACAGGGCGGCCAGGAAGGGCCAGCCGTGTTCGCCGACGAGCAGCGCGGAGGTGTAGGCGCCCACCGCCATGGGCCCGGCCTGGCCGAGGGAGACCTGGGCCGCCGAACCGGAGACGAGGGTGAGGGAGAGCGCCAGGATCGCGAAGATCAGCACCTGGGTGCCGGTCGTGAGCTGGTAGTCGTCCGCCACCCAGGGCACGACGCCGGCGGCGACCCCGACCAGGGCCAGGGCCTGCCACCACCGCAGCCGGAAGGGCCGGCCGCCGCCGAGGAACGTCCCCGTCAGCGGCTCCGCGGAGATCAGCGGCACCTTGCCCAGCAGTCCCCCGGGCCGGACCCAGAGCACGAGCAACAGGACGCCGAAGATGATGAGGTTGTCGACACCGGCGCCCCAGTAGGAGATGCCGAAGGCCTCGACGATGCCCAGCGCCAGTCCCCCGAGCACGGCTCCGGGCAGATTGCCGAGGCCGCCCAGGGTGGCGGCGGTGAAGGCGGTCAGACCCGCGGCCGTACCGGCGCTGGGCGAGACGTTGCTGTTGTACATGCCGACCAGGACACCGGCCAGGCCGCCGAGCGCCGAGGCGAGCATGAACGACAGGTTCCGCACCCTGCCGACGGGCACGCCCATCTGGAGCGCCGCGTCGGAGTCCTGGGCGGTGGCGCGGATGGCCTGCCCGTACTTCGTGAACTTCAGAAAGCCGCCGAGCAGCAGGATGCAGCCGACGCTCACCGCGAACATCACCACGTCGAGGGTGCCGAAGCGGAAGCCCCCCACATGGAAGTTGAGGGTGTCCAGGGCCTGCGGGAACCGCCGGGTGTCGGGGCCGAACACCACCTGGGAGAGGTTGTCCAGGACCACCGACACCGCGTACGTGGCCAGCAGCGCGGCGATGGGCGGAACCTTGGCCAGCGGCCGGACCGCGAGCAGGTTGACGGCCAGGCCCAGGACGGCGGTGAAGGCGCAGACGCCGACGATCGCCGCCCAGAGCGGCCAGTGCTGCTCGGCGATGAGCCACCAACCGGACATGGTGCCGACCGCGAAGACCGACCCCTGGGCGAAGTTGACCACATTGGATACGCCGAAGATCAGCGAGAGTCCGATCGCGACGAGCGCGTAGGTGTTGCCGTGGATGATCCCGGCGAGGAGTGTGTCGATCATGGTTCGGCCGTCATCCCTCGGCCGGGACCTGCTCGCCGTTCTTGACGATCACGGCGACGGGGGTCGGCGGGTCGGCGGGACGACGGTCGGACTGGAAGCGGAACTTTCCGTACTGCACGCTCGGCAGATCGGCCGAGTTCTTCAGCCCCTGGTACACGCCCTGCCGGGTGGCACCGCCCTTCTTGGCCGCGTGGACCAACTGGGTCAGCGCGTCGTACGCGTACACCTCGAACGCGCCCGGGACGTGCCCGTACTTCGCCTTGAACGCCTTGGTGAACGCCTTGACCCGGGGCTCGGAGGAGTTGGGGAACCAGGTCGCGGTGGTGAGCGCTCCCTCGGCGTCCTTCCCCGCGAGCTTGATGCCGGTGGCCGTCAGCTGCTCGGTGAAGATCTCGGCGGTGACCCCCGCCTTGGGCGCCTGGGTGAGGATCGCCGCCGCGTCGTTGTCGTAGCCGATGTCGTAGACCAGATCGGGCTCGGAGTCGCGGGCCTTGATCAGCAGCGGCCGGAAGTCGGTGGTGGAGGGCAGGTAGGCGGCGCTGTAGGTGACCGTCAGCCCGAGCTTCTTCGCCCGCTCCTGGAAGATCTCGAAGACCTGCTTGCCCCAGTCGGTGTTCTGGTAGACCACCGCGATCTTCTTGCCGAACTTCGCCAGTTCATCGGTCTGCTGGACCTCGGCGGTGGCCTGCGAGATGCCCGGGCTCCACATGTACTGCCCGCCGAGGGTGAACTTCGGCGAGGAGTTGGTGAAGCCGTATTGAACCAGCTTGTTCCGCTCGTAGACCGGCGAGGCGGCCATCGAGGCGGGGCTGGAGAAGTCGCCGAGCTCCGCGATGATGTTTTGGTCGTTGACGAACTTCTGGGCGATCGGCACGGACTGCTTGGGGTCGGACTGGCTGTCCTCCCACTTCAGCTTCACCTTGCGGCCGTTGATGCCGCCGTCGGCGTTGATCTGGTCGAGCGCGAGGTCGAAGCCCTGCTTGTAGAACTTCCCGTACTCGGCGTACTGGCCGGTGACGGGAGCCGAAACCCCGAAGTAGACGGGGCCGGTGCTGTCCGCCGACGTGCCGGAGCCTTCGCCGCACGCCGACAGGGCCAGCAGGGAGGTGGTCGTCAGGGCCCCGATGAGCAGGCGTCTCTTGCTGGATATCACGGTCGTACTCCTGGTGAGGACATGGCATCGCGAGGTAGCCGCCCGGACATGCGGGCGCACACGGCAGCGGTCGGCCTGAAGAGAATGGAGATGGAGAAGAAAGGCGAAAAAACGCCACATGGCGGGTCAGAGACCCGTAAGAGGCGGACAAGGCCGCGGACGAGGATCGGACACTACCGATCCCTCGCGGGGGCGGACCCGGCCGAGGTCAGATGCGACAGAGCGTGCCGGAGACGCGCAGCAGGTCGATGTGGCGACGCAGGGCGCGGGCGAAGCCGACGAGGCGGACGGGGGTGCCGTACACAGCGGACTTCGACTTCACGGCAGCTCCCTCCCGTCAGACGCTCGGACTCGATGGGCTCCGACCGTAGCCGCGCCCTTTCCGCACGTCAAGGCTTGAACGTATACACGCGTGTACGTAGTCTCCCGGGATGAACGCCCATCCCGGATCCCTCGACCACGTCGTCCTCGCCACGCCCGATCTGGAGGCGACGGTCGCCGACTTCGCCCGGCGCACCGGCGTGCGGCCCGCCCCCGGCGGCGCCCACCCGGACCGGGGCACCCGCAACTGCCTGGTGTCGCTCGGCGGTTCGGGCTATCTGGAGATCATCGGCCCGGACCCGGACCAGCCCGAGCCCCCGCGGCCCCGCCCCTTCGGCATCGACCGGCTGACCGGCCCCAGGATGGTGACCTGGGCCATCAGCCCGCCCGACCTGGACAGGGCCGTGGCCGATGCGCACGCGGTCGGCTACGACCCGGGGCCGGTACTCCCGATGAGCCGCCGCCGCCCGGACGGCACCCTGCTGACGTGGCGGCTGACCTCCTTCGACACCGCGCACCCCTCCGGACTGGTCCCGTTCCTCATCGACTGGACCGGATCGGCCCACCCCACCCAGGCCGGCCTCCCGCAGACCCCGCTGCTGGACCTGTCCGCCCGCACCCCGGATCCGGACGGGGTCCGTGCCCTCATCCTCGCCCTCGGCACCAGTCTGCCGCTGAGCTCGGGCCCCTTGAGGCTGTCCCTCACCGTTGACACCCCTCGTGGACCGGTGACCTTCACATGAGCGTCTACGACTCCGCCGCCGTGCAGTACGAATCCATCCGCGCCATGATCGTCGGCGGCGAACTCCCGCCAGGGGCCGTCCTCCTGGAGACGGCCCTGGCGAAGAAGCTCGGCGTCTCCCGCACCCCCGTGCGGGAAGCGCTCGCCCGGCTGGCCCAGGAGGAGCTGATCAACCGCGAGATACGCGGCTACGTCGTCAAGACGCGGACCCCGGAGGAGATCCGCGAGATCTACGACGTCCGGATCACCCTCGAGTCCGCCTGCGCCGCGGCGGCCGCGGAACAGGCGTCCCGTCGTGACCTGGCCGCCCTGGAACACATCACCGCCGAAGCCGAACAATGCGCGGACCAGGAGAAGCACGCCGAGCTCAACACCGAGTGGCACCAGGCCCTGCGGGCCGCGGCGCACAACGGCACGATGTCCCGGCTGCTCGACGGACTCGGCGTGCTCCAGCAGATCTACAACCCGCAGATGACGCAGGTCGACCACCTGGACCAGGCCCTCCGCGCGGGCCAGGAGGAACACGTCGCGATCCTCGACGCCATCCGCCGAGGCGACGCGGAAACGGCGCGCACGGCGATGATCCGTCATCTGTCCCGCACTCGGGACCTGCGGGTGGACGCTTTCCAGCGGAACCACACGGCCATCCGGTGTTAGCGCCGGATGCCGCCCACGGGCAGGACCGCCCCGGCGCCGCACAGATGCTTGATGGCAGCGGCGAAGGAATAGCAGTCGAAGAGCGCCGAATGCTCCTTCCCTGCCGCAGGCCTGGGAAGGCCGAGCACCTGCCACAGCCGGCCGACGTTGCTGTTTTCCGTCTCCGGCGCGACGGCGTTCAACCAGGGGCGAATATTCAGGAAATGGGCGGCGAGAAACCCGTGCTTGACGTCTTCCCCTCGGGCTCGCGCCCAGCCCACGTTCTCCCCCAGAACCACCATGTCGTTGCCGTAGGAAAGCACCGACTGCCCCCGGCAGAATCCGAGGAAGTCGCCGAGTGCCTCTGCCGCGGAGACGCCTTCCCGGTCCACCATCTCCTGCTCGATTCCGGTCAACTCGATGAAGTAGGGGGACAGCTGCGGATTGACCACAGGCCGCACGACTGCCTCGTACTCCTCGGCGACGGAAAAGTCCTCACGCAGGCGCAGCGCACCGATCTGCACAATCTCACGAAGCTGTCCCGGCGCTCCCCAGTCCTGCTCAAGTGCCCCGTGCCATGTGGTGAATTCAAGGTCGAACACAACGAACGTGGACACAACGGGTCTCCCTCTCGCGCAAGTGGCTGCAAGGCTAGCGCCAAGCGCGGGCCGCCGGCGCCCCGTCAGTTACTCGCCTGCTGCCACTCCGGATCCGCCACGATCTCCACGACGGCGCAGCCGAAGGTGTACCCATGGCCGACGCTGGACAGCACGACCTTGTCACCCGGTTTGACGGCCCCGGTCTCCAGCAGATGGTTGAGTCCGGCGAACTGGTCGCCCGCTCCCAGGTGGCCGAGGCGGCGGCCGAATTCCCAGTTGGTCTGTTCGACGTCGATGCCCGCGATCTTCTTGACCTCGTCCCAGTCGATCACCGCCCGCCCGGCGTGCGGGTACACGAACCGGGCGACGTCCTCGATACCGATGCCCGCCTCGCCCATCGCCTGCTCCATGACCCGCTGCTGCCCGGCGGCGCCCGCCCTGGCCGTGTCGGCGACCTCCACACCGCTGCTGCTCAGGTATTCCTTGAAGCGCCGCCGCAGGCTGACCGGCCACCCGTGCTCGCCCGCGGCGGCAGCCCACGGGGGCAGTTGGTATTTGTCGCTGGTGGTGATGAGCGCGGCGCTGGACGGCCCGCCGGCCGCCACATAGGCCGCCACGAGGTCGAGCGTGCCGATGCCTCCGTTGGACGCCTGCTGTAAGTTCATCGCCGGGGCCCGGCCACCGACGGTACGAGACTGGATATACGCGGCGGGCGCCCAATGGTCCAGGCCCTGGAATCCAAAACTGGTGACGTGCGCGACGAGCATGAAGTCGTCGTGAGCGGCCGTGCTACGGCTCAGTGCGCGCCGTGCCGCCTCCACGGCCAGGTCGGCCTGGCTCAGGTCATCCACGACGCTGACGCTCACCAGGTCGTCGACCTTGCATTCATCGGCATCGTAACGCCCTTCGGCCACGGCCTGCCATACGTCCTCACTCCGGCCCAGCCGGACGCCTGACGCATCGATATAGAGGTCATTCCATCTCATGTCCGCGTTTCCCTTTCTTGTGACAACCATGTCGCTGCCGCAACGTGTAGTCAGCCGCGCCCGGGAACGTCGAGTGCAACTCGGGCACATCAAACCGAAAGGGAACGAGCCTTTGCGTAATCCCCGCCCGAAAGCCGCGCCACCCCTGGAAAACCTGGAAACATCCCCCGCTCACCGCTGCATTCGACATCATCATCACCGGCGGCGGCCCAGCCGTCAGCAGAAGCGCCGCAAAAGCTTTAGTCAAAGGCAATCGCGGAACATTGGATACGCCCAGTATGCACTGATCGCCTCCCATCGCCGACACATGGCGAATCCATCACTCCGAGCCGTAGAACAGCCTCAGGAACTCCTCCATCGCCGCGTCGACGGCGGCGCGGTCACCGGTGGCGAGGAGGTCGAGCAGCAGACCGCGGACGGTGGCAAGGCCCAGCCTGGCGCGGTTCCGGGCCACGGCAGGGTCCGCCCCCGCGCCGACCTCGGCGGTCACGAGCGGCTCCAGCCAGTCCGTCACGAGCCCTTGGAGCACCGGGACGGCCTCGGGCCGGCCCCGGAGCGCATGCCCGCAGACTTCGAAGAACAGCCGCTCCTGACCGGCCACCCGAGGATCCGTCAGCTGCTGCCACAGCCGCCGCGCGACATCGGCGGGCGAGAGACCGGGCTCCAGGCGGAGCCGGGACAGCAGTTCGCGCTGGCGCCGCTCCGACGCCCGGACGATCTCGATGAGCAGCTGTTCCTTGGAGCCGAAGTAGTGGATCAGCATGCGGTGGCTGACGCCGATCGCGGCGCCCAGGCGGCGCAGGCTCAGATCCGCGATGCCGTGCGCCGCGACGTGGTCGACCGCCGCGTCCACCAGTTGTGTGCGCCGGTCCCCGTCCGTGCCCTGGCCGGCCTCGCCGTCGGAATGCGCCTCGTCCGTAGTCACCACGCCGCGAGTGTACCAATCGGTACATCGAGCATGTACCGTCTGGTACATGAAGTCCGTCACCGTGTCGATCGACGTGCCGCAGACGCCCGAGCAGGTCTACGACTTCCTCGATGTCATGGCTCACCATGAGCGATTCACCAACCACTACCTGACCGACTATCGCTACAGCGGCCCCGACCGCGGCGTCGGATCGCGCGCCACGGTCACCGTGGCGCTGGGCGGCACGAAGACCGACGTCAGCATCGAGGTCGTCGAGGCCGACGCGCCGCGGCGCATCGTCGAGCGCAACGTCAGCGCGGGCGGCCGGCGGCTGGCCCACGGCACCTACGCCATCGAGCCGCTGCCCACCGGCGGGAGTCACATCTCGTTCACGTACGCCTGGGTACGCGCCCCGCTCGCCGACCGGCTGCTGGCCGCTGCCGTACGGGCCACGATGCGGCGCGCCAACCGCACCGTCATGCAACGCCTGGCCGCCGAGTTGGCACGCCACGTGTCCACGACCGACTCCTGACAGCCGTACGACGCGGGACACAAGGCGGCACGGCGGCCCTGGTCCATGGCAAGGCGGTGGCGATGGCTGAGAAAAACGCTTGGACGCCACGGTCGCCGTCACGGGACACTGCGCCTTCGGGCCGGTCCGTACCCGCACATTGACGTTGCCACGAGCTTCGCGGGGGCTCCGTCGCCGTGTCGCGTCTGTGGGAGGACCACCCGGGCCAGGGAGAAAACGGCAGGCCCCGGCAAGGCATGTGACGGGCCGCCATACGACAACCCAGGGGTGGAATGGGAACGCCTGAATCGCGCGAGGTCCCGCCGGGCACGGGCCCGGTGATCCTCGCACTTCGTTACTACGGACGCGAGTTGTCCCGGCTACGGCGGGTGGCGGTGCCCGCGATGCTCCTGCCGGCGCTGGGCAACATCGGCATCTTCTACATCGGGCCGCTGATCGTCGCGAAGCTCGTGGGCCGAATCGCCGGCGACTCCGGTGTCTCGACCGGCACGACGCTGCCCTACGTACTCGGCTTCGTCAGTGTCCTACTGCTGGCGGAGTTGCTGTGGCGCATCGGCCTTCACTGCCTTAACCGCCTTGACGCGCACGGCATCGAGCATCTGTACGTGATCGGTATGGACGAGTTGTTCGCCAAGGACGCGGCGTTCTTCCACGACAACTTCGCCGGGTCGCTGACCAAGCGGGTCCTGAGCTTCGCCGCCCGCTTCGAACAGTTCATCGACACGCTGGCATTCTCGGTCGTGGCCAACTTCGTGCCACTGGTGTTCGCCTCGGTCGTGCTCTGGACCTATGAACCGCTGCTCGTCGTCGGGCTCTTGGTGATGATCGTACTGACGGCGCTGTGTGCGATGCCCCTCATCCGGCGCCGCCAGCGGCTCGTCGACCAGCGCGAGGAGGCGATCGCCCGGGTGGCAGGCCACGTCGCCGACAGCCTGATGAACATGGCCACGGTCCGGGCGTTCGCCGCCGAGGAACGGGAGGCCGCGGAGCACCGGTCCCGCGTCGCGGAGTCGCGGCGACTCTCGCTGAGGTCCTGGGACTACGGCAATCTGCGCATCGACACGCTGGTCGCGCCGCTGTCCGTGCTGACCAACACGCTGGGCCTGCTGCTCGCGGTCGCGCTCGGCGGGGGCACGCACAGTGTGGAAGCGGTCGTGGTCGCCTTCACGTACTACTCCAACGCGACGCGGATCATGTTCGAGTTCAACCAGATCTACCGCCGTCTGGAGAGCTCGATGACGGAGGCCGCGCAGTTCACCGAGCTGCTGCTGACACCGCCGACCGTGCTCGACCCGGCGTCGCCGGAGCCGCTGCGGTCCGAGGGCGCCGACGTCCGCTTCGAGAAGGTGACCTTCGCCCACGCGGGCGCGGAGACACTGTTCGACGGCCTCGACCTGGCCGTGCCCAGCGGGACGAAGATCGGTCTCGTCGGCCGGTCCGGCGGGGGCAAGACCACGCTCACCCAACTGCTGCTGCGGATGACCGACATCGACGCCGGCCGGATCCTGATCGGAGGGCAGGACATCAGCAGGCTGCGCCAGGCCGACCTGCGCAGCCTGATCGCCTATGTGCCACAGGACCCGGCGATGTTCCACCGCACGCTGCGGGACAACATCGCGTTCGCCCGACCCGACGCCACCGACGCCGACATCCGCCGCGCGGCCGAGGCGGCGCATGTCACGGAGTTCGCCGATGCGCTGCCGGACGGCTTCGACACCATGGTGGGCGAGCGCGGTGTCAAGCTGTCCGGCGGACAGCGCCAGCGGGTCGCCCTTGCCAGGGCGATCCTCCGCGACGCGCCGATCCTGCTGCTCGACGAGGCGACCAGCGCCCTGGACTCCGAGAGCGAGATCCTCGTCCAGGAGGCGCTGTGGCGGCTCATGGAGGGGCGGACGGCGCTTGTGGTGGCCCACCGGCTGAGCACCATCGCCACCATGGACCAGGTCGTCGTCCTCGACCGCGGACGGATCGTCGAGCAGGGCCCGCACCAGGAACTGCTCGCGTCGGACGGCGCCTACGCGAAGCTGTGGCAGCACCAGGTGGGCGGCTTCCTCGATGACAGCCCCGCACGGGCCGACCTGCACTGATCCTCGCGTCACCCCATGTCGTCCGGCCTGATGTGTACGCCACTCCCCCAGGCCCCGTGAACCGGTCAATAAAGTAGGCGGTGTGCGGACCGCGGATCGGGCCGCGCGACGTGGCGAACCACGGGGGTGAGAGAGGAGCACTGCTGTGGAGGCACGGGCGCACGCCGGGTGGCTGGATGAGTTGCTGCACGAGGTGCGGCGGCAGATGGCCCAGGGGGCCGGGGCGGATCCGCGCGCGGTTCTCGACTGGCTGAGTCGGCAGATCGACGCCGATGTCGCGCTGGTCGGGAGCGCGGGCGCGGTGGAGGCGGCCACCACGCGCTTCCCGCGGCAGATACTGCCCTCGCTCGAACCCACCCTCGCGCGGCTGGCCGGCGGGCGGATGGCCGCGGCCGCCACCGAGGCCGGCGCCCTTCAGGTGCGTTTGGAGGCACTCGGCCCCCGCGCACCACGCCCGGTCCTGGTGGTGGCGGGCGCCTCGGCGCCCACACCCGGCGCGGCGTCGCTGGTCTCGCACGCCGGGAGCGTCATCGCGCTCCTGGACCGGGCGCAGGACGCGGACACCACCTTCCGCGGCTATCAGCACAAGGCGCAGCAACTGCGGTTCGCCGTGTTCAGCGCCCTGCTGGCGGGGGATCTCACGCTGGCCCGACGGATGACCACCGGCGCCGTCCCCGCGCTGCTGGACGCCGAGCGGCTGCGCGTCTATCTGCTGCACTGCACCGTCGAGGACCGTGACCGGCTGGCACAGATCCACCAGGACGGGGCGGGCTATCACGGCACGGGGCTGATGGTGCACTGTCCGGCCTTCAAGGAACACCTCATCTGCCTCGTCGCCGCCGACGCCGACGCCGATGCCGACCCCGACGCCGATGCCGACCCCGACACGGCCCACGGTCAGGGCACGGTGCTGCGCCGTCTGGTCCGGGAGAACCCGCACTACGCGCTGGGCATCAGCAGCCCGTATCCGCTGGGCGCCACGGCCGAGGCGTACGGGCAGGCCCTCCACGCCCTTGCCGCGGCGCGCCAGACGCCCGAGCGGGTGGCCGCCTACCTCGGCCGGACACCGCTGGTGCCACTGCTGCCCTACGAGGATGCGAGCGCCTGGGCCCGCGCCTTTCTGCGGCCGCTCGGGTCCACCCCGAGGGCCACCCTCGACATCACCCGGCTCGCCGTCACGTTTCCCCGGTCCGCCGTGGCCAGGCTGCTGGACATCAGCCGCAACACCGTCTCCCACCACCTCAGACGGGTGGAGACGACCCTCGGTCTCGACCTGAGCGACGTCCGCACCCGGGCCGCCCTCGACCTGGCCTTCTGCCTGTCCGGACCGCATCCGGACGACGTGTCCGGTGGCTTCGGCGGCTTCGGCGGCTCCGGCGGTCACCACGGGCGGCCGACGCCCACCCTGGACGAACTGCTCCGCACCGAGCCCGCGCACGCATGGGCACGGGAATTCCTCCGCCCACTCCAGGACACCCGGGGCCGCGCCCTGCACACCACCCTGTGCGCCTGGATCGACGCGAACACGGACGCCCAGCGGACCGCCCGCCACCTGGGCCTCAGCCGCAACACCGTCAGGGCCCATCTGCGCGCCGCGGAACACCTGCTCAGCCGCGACCTGCTCACCACCGGTTCCGGAATCCACGACCTGGTGCACGCCCTGCACATCACCGGCCTGCCCCCGGCGGGCTGACCGTGCACCGTGCACATATCGCGGGCACACGGTGCGCACCGTGCACCGTTGCCCGCCCCGCTGATCCGTTTTAACGTCACTCCTGCCGCACAGCACGGGAACGAAGCCCCGGCTCCCCACGTGACGACGGCCTGCATCACCACGTGGGGAGTGATCCAGGCCGTCGTCGTACGGTGTCTCAGTGCTCCGAGGGCTTCTTTCCCGCGCTGGGCGCGCCGGAGCGGGCAGCGCAGCGAGCAGATGCGCGCGACTTCCAGCGGGTGCGGCGTTCCGCGTCGGCCGTGACCGCCAGGGCTACGACGGTGAGCAGGGACAGCAGTGCCCAGGCCGGTGTGAAGCTGCCGGTGAGATCGACCAGCAGGCCGAGCGCGGGCGGCACCGTGACGATGGCGATCTGGTTGACGGACATGGCCAGCCCCAGAGCGAAGCCCGTCTTGTCCGGTGGGGCCGCTTCGGTGACGTAGGCGACCCACGGGCCGTACCAGCCGAATCCGAAGAAGCCGAGCCAGACGAAGACGCCGGAAGCGACGACCGGTGCCCGCCCCGCCGGTGTCATCAGCACGGCCAGCCCGGCGACCACGGCGACCATGCAGACCAGCACGATGGCATAGCGCCCGGACCTGCTCCGGTCGCTCCAGGCCGCCAGGCATATCCGGCCCGCAACACCCGCGCCCTGGGATGCCACGAGGATCAGGGCCGCCTGCCCGGCGCCGACCGATGACGCCTGGTGGAGGTGGAGCACCGTCAGGATGCCCACGCCGCACTGCACCGAGATCAGGCTGGTCCCCGACAGCATGATCTTCACCGTGGACGGTTCACGGAGCATTCGCAGCCGGGCCCGGAGCTGTGCCGCTAGCGGGGCCGACGGCTCCTTGTCCTGTGGGCCGGGCAGCGCGGGCGGCCGACGGTAGCAGCCCATGAAGAGCCCGGCCCCGAGCAGCGCGACGAAGCCGCCGGTCAGCAGTGTCGCCCGCCAGCCGAACTCCTCGGCGACGAGCGGGAGTACGGCCGAGGCCAGCGCCGCCCCCAGCGGCAGCCCGGCCTGCCGGATACCCATCGCGAAGCCCCGCTGTGACGCGTCGAACCAGGACGCCACCGACTTGCTCCCACCCGGCTGGACGGTGCTGTATCCCGCCCCGACCACCACCAGCGCACCCAGCAGGGCCGCGTATCCCGGGGCCAGGCTCCCCGCGCACAGAGCCAGCGCGACCACGCCGGCCCCGATCCCGACCACCCAGCGCTCGCTGTAGCGGTCGAGCAGCTCACCCGCCACCAGCAGCCCGGCCAGCGGCACGAACTGGGCCGCCGAAACCAGCAGACCCAGCTGCGCCGTGCTCAGGTCCAGGGACCGCTGAAGGTGGACGCCGAGCGCTCCGATGCCGCCCACGAAGAAGCCGGACGCGGCCTGGGTGAAGGTGGCGATGCCCAGCACAATCCAGCGATAGCGCCACGGGTCGCCGGCCTGGGATCGGGCACGTCCGGCCGTTTGCAGTGTCATGCCGACCACACTGTTGTCATCACCTTGCGACTCTCAACCCTTACGCTGAGGCTGCCATGACTCGGACGCTGCGATGAAGGCTCGAACGAGGGGACGTTCGTCTCCGCGGCGGGTGGCCATGAAGATCTGGCTTCTGGGAGTGGGCCCGTCGAGTTCGACCCTCCGGACGCCCGGGGGAAGCAGTGTCGTGACGCTGTAGGGGGCGATACTGACGCCGAGACCGGCGGCGACGAACGTGACGATGGTGTGCCAGTTCGAGAACTCCTGCGCGACGTGGACGTCGACGCCCGCATCCCGCAACGGCCGCGTGTTCACGTCGAACGCGTGGGCCCCGGCTGAACGCGGGAACAGGATCAGTGGGTCGGCGGCCAGGGCCGTCGCCTCCACACGGTCGCCCCTCGCGGCGGGGTGCTCTGCTGGGACGATGGCGACGAACCGTTCCGTCGTGAGCGGCGACAGGTCGATATCGTCACGCTCCTCGGGGTCCCGCACGATCCCGACGTCAGCCGTGCCTCGTCGCACGGCCGCCAGCACTTCGACGGTGAAGCCGTCATGAAGTTTCACCTGGACATCCGGACGACGCCGCGAGAACGCACGGAGCCGTTCGCCGACGATGGTCGTGGCAGAGGTGATGAAGGCGACATCCAGGCGGCCGGCCTCGCCGCGACCGACACGGCCGGCCTCGTCGAGGTCGGCCGCCAGACGACCCAGAAGGTCTCTCGCACGTGGCTGGAACGCCTCTCCCGCCTCGGTGAGGCGGACACTTCGGGACGTCCGTCGGAACAATTCGACGCCGACGATCTTCTCGAGCTGTCTGATCTGCTGAGACAGGGCCGGCTGAGCGATGTGCAGCCGCTGGGCGGCACGGCCGAAGTGGAGTTCCTCGGCCACAGCCAGAAAGTACCTCAGATGACGGAACTCGATCGCGCGATCCATACACCCAGCTTATTGATGACAGCTCCCCTATGTATTGGACGTATGGGTGGGCAGGGCGGAGGCTGGTGAGCAACCCCACCGGAAAGGAAACCGCCCGATGCCATTCGCCTCTGCCCCGACCACCATCGCCTCGATCACCTCCCAGAGTGACGCCGCCGCGTTCCGGACGCTGAACGAGGAGTGGATCTCGCGCCTGTTCACCCTGGAGGAAGAGGACCGGGCCGTTCTCGAGGATCCGTTCGGCCACGTCGTGGGCCCAGGCGGCGACGTGCTCCTGGCTCACGAGCCGCACAGCGGCACCGCAGTCGGGTGCGTCGCGCTGCTGGCCTATCCGGACGGCGTGTTCGAGCTGGCGAAGATGGCCGTGGCCCCCGCCGCGCAAGGACGCGGCATCGGCCGCCGACTTGTCACCGCAGCGATCGACCGCGCCCGCGAACTCGGCGGGACCCGGCTGTTCCTCGGAACCAACAGCAAGTTGGCCCCCGCCATCCACCTCTACAAGGACGCCGGGTTCGTCACGATCACCCGCGACCGCCTACCGGTGGCGGACTACTACGCCCGCGCCGACACTCTCATGGAACTGAGGTGACGCCCCGCCCGCCTCGAACCGACCGACCTGAGCCCCTAGATGGAGGGAGTCATGGATTCCGAGGAGGCCGGCGAGGGCGCCGCGTGTGTGCGGCGATGGGTTCGCAGCAGGATGACAGCCACCGCGGCGGCGGCCACAAACGCGCCGGTGGCCACCGCGATGTAGCTGTGGACCCCTGTGGCCGAGTTCACCGTTTCTCCGTCGATGACCATGTTGGTGGACTTGAGTACGGCTGAACCCACGAACTTCAGGATCACCGCCCCGGTTGCCACCATGACCATGACCATGCTGGACACGACGCCCTGTCGCTCCGGGGGCGCGAGCGTCCCCGCCATGTTGAAGCCGGATGTCACGAGCGTTCCCGCCGTGAGGCTCAACAGGAAGGAGCAGACGACCGCGAGAGGGAGCAGGGAGTCCCCGAAGAACATCCCAATGGTTCCCACCGTTCCGAGTGCCACTCCACCAGCAAGGGCCGCGGCCGGCCCGATGCGTGTTCCAAGCACCCCGGCCAGGGTGCCGCCGAGCACGATCCCGATCGCCGGTACGCCGTACAGCAGGCCCAGCGCCCCCGGGGCGGCGAGTCCGTACCCGAGTTGCTGATCCCGGGAGACCTTGGCGATGAGGCCGAAGAGCGTGAGCATGCTCTGGTACGCGCCGGTTCCGAAAACGACCACAAGGAGCGTGAGCACCAGGGGCCTGCCGAGGTTCCTGATGTCGATCACGGGCTCGGGAACCCGGCTCGCCACCAGGAACCACCTGGCCAGCGCCGCGGCGCCGCCGACGAGGAGAGCGAGCGGACCGACGGCGAACCAGCCGAACTCCGCCCCGAGGCTGACATAGCTGAGCACCGCCGCCAGGCCTCCGCCGAGAAGAAGCGCCCCGGCGATGTCGACCTTGCCCGGTGTCCTGATCGTGGACTTGGGGACAAGGGTGCGCACGAGGATCCCCGCGACAGCCGCGAAGATCGCCGATGCGACGAACACGCTCCGCCAGCCGAACTCCGCGGCTGTTAGTTCGAAGAGCGAGGGCATCACGATGCTGAGAAGCGCTGAGCCCGAGGTCACGATGCCCGTGGCGATCATCGCCATGTCGGGTGCGCACATGTCACGGATGAGGGCGACCGTAAGGAACACGGCTCCCACGGCCGCTCCCTGGAGCAGGCGCCCGAGGATGAACACCCAGAGGTTGGGAGCGACGAGGCACACGAGGGCGCCCGCGAAGGCGGTGATCAACGTCATGACCAGCACTCTGCGCTTGCCATGGATATCGGCGCTCTTGCCGAGCAGCGGCGCCCACATCGCTCCCGCCAGCAGCGAGCTGGCGTCGATCCACGCCGACTGATCGGTGCCGAAGTGGTCGAGCATCTCGGGAAGGACGAGGAGTGGTGCCGTGACGACCGTGTCCACCATGGTGTTCACGAGGATCAGGATGGCCACTTGGCCGACGAGCCGCCTGTTCCAACTCGTGTGTTGTCCGGCGCTGGCAATGCCGCTGTCGTGCATGAAACGCTCCTCCTGTTCGGTACGGCGGGATGAGATGAGTGCGGGCACGCCGCGGATGTGCGACGTGGCGGCGGGCTAGCGGGGTCTGGCCGGGTTGCCGATCGGCCAGAACGGGGCCAAGTGGTCGATGAGGTCCGCCTCCCGCCCTTGGCCGACGGAGGTGCGGGCGGCGATGTACCCGTCGGGCCTGATGAGGATGAGTTCACCCGGGTGGGGCCGGTAGACGCGCCGGAACTCTCCCTTGGCGTCGACGAGGCCGCTGCCCGGAGCCCAGCCGATGCGGTGCACGCGCAGGTGGCGCGGCTCGGCGTTGTCGAGGACGACCGGATCGGTGTGCTCGTGGACGACCAGGGACCAGTGCGGTCCCCCCATGAGGTCGAAGAGGTCGCCGCTGAACGCCACACCCTCCAGCCCGCCGGCGTTGGGCGCCCGGTCACCGGCCACAGGGCCGGACGTGGCCCGCCCATGGCGGTAGTTGACCGGACTGGTGCGGTAGTGGACCCCCAGCCCGCTGTTCATCGCACCGTCGCCGATGTCGGCGAGTGCCGAGCCCAGTCCGTCCCCGCTGCCTCGGCCCACCTGTCCCATGACCCTGAGCATTTTGCTCATGCTCATCTCCAGGACGGTCCGGGCGATCGGGATGCGTTCGGCGGCGTAGGTGTCCAGCAGGGCCGGAGGGGCGCCGTCGAGGACGCTGGCGAGTTTCCAGCCGAGGTTGTAGGCGTCCTGGATGCCGGTGTTCATGCCCTGTCCCCCGGCGGCGGAGTGCACGTGGGCGGCGTCCCCGGCGAGAAGGACCCGGCCCTGGCGGTAGTTCTCCACCATGCGGGCGTTCACTCGGTACACCGACAGCCAGGTCGCGCTCTTCAGAACCACAGCGCCGTGGCCGGCACGCTCGTCGAACAGTCGCTGATAGAACTCCAACGACGGAGTTCCCGGCTCCTCGCCGGGCAGGATCGGGCTCTGGAACTGCCACACGTCGCTGCCGAGCGGAGTCAGGCCGAGCATCCCGCGTTCGGACGGCCAGATGTGCATTTGGCCACGGTCGAGGTCCGGCCCGGTGACGTCACCGAGGTACCAGCGCTGCTGCTCATAGGTCTTGCCGACCAGAGGGAGCCCGATGTGCTTGCGGGCGCTGCTCCTGCCCCCGTCCGCTCCCACGACGTACCGGGCGCGGGCGGTCTGCTCGCCGTCCGGTGTCCGCAGGGTGACGGTGACAGCGTCGTCATCCTGGTCGATACCGGCCATTTCAACACCGAACTCCACGCGTCCGCCGAGTTCCTCGAGCCGTTGCCGCAGCGCGCTCTCGACGTCGAACTGGCCGATCCACAGCGCGTCGGGATACGGCGTGTGAAACGAGGTGCTCGCTCGGGCCGAGATCGACGGCTTGTCCACGACCACGCCGGACGGTTCATGAAACCGCAGGGGAAGCTCGGCGACTCCGCGCCGCAGGACGTGGTCGACGGCGCCGAGGTCGTCGAGCACTTCCAGGGAGCGGGGCTGGATGGTCTTGGCCCTCGTCGCGCGGTTCGGCACCGGGCCCCGCTCGACGATGCGGTGGGCGATCCCGCGACGGGCGAGGTCGCACGCCAGGGTCAGGCCGGTGGGGCCGGCTCCGATGATGAGGACCTCGGTGTCGCATACGTCAGCCATGGCGTCCTTCCCGGGATGTGGTGTGCACGACGATGTGCTGTCGCCGAGCGCGTCACTTCACAGTGATCCGCTTTTCTGGGACGGATCTGCGCGAGTCCGGGTGTGTCATGCGAACCGGGAGCGCCTTCGGTGGAAACCGGCAGGCCGCGGCTGCCGGCCGGCCGGCAGCTCACAGAAACTCACAGAGAGCAGGCCCGTCGGGATACCGACACCAGCAGAAACTTTCTCCGCTCACGACGGAGAAGGAAACATGAACCTGTGACCGAGGCCACAGGTTCATCGCCAGGAGATGCGAGAATGTCCACCGGGCACGCCCACGCGACGCTGTTCAACCAGCCCGCCGGCGCCAACCGGAGCAACGTCGTGGAGCTGGTGTTCCGCGAGCTCAGGGACATGTGGGCGGTGGAGATCATCCGGGGTGTGGAGCGGGTGGCCCGCCGGCACCGCGACCCGATCGGCAACAGCCAGGCCGATCTGCTCGGCAAACCTCAGGCCGAGATCCCGGGCATGGCCACCGCCCTGCGCTCCCTGATCAACCAGTACGCCGGAAGCAACGCTCCGAACGTGGGCATCGCGGTGACCGAGGTCGGTGCCAACGCCTACAAGAACACGTCCCCGAGCGGGCTGTTCGCCCCGGACGAGTACCTGACATGGATGGAGAACGGCGCGTTCACCGTCGACTGGTGGAACCTGCACAACGGCACGGACTGCAGCCATGTGACCACGGTGGAGGGCGCCACCGACTACGACGACGGAGGGATACTGTCCAGCGGCGCCTCATGCGAGCCACCGCTGAACACGCCCTTCCCGCCGCACTACGGCGCTCGGATGATCACCAAGCTCGGTGCGCCGGGTGACACCCTGGTCCGGGCCGTCGGCTCGACGCCGTTGGTGTCCGCGCATGCCGTGCGGCGGGCCAACGGCGACGTGAGCGTCATGCTCATCAACAAGGACCCGGCCAACGACGCCACGGTCACCGTGGCCTACAGCGGCTTCACACCGTCCTCGGCGACGCCCACGGTCTACTCGTATCCGAAGAACGCCACATCGGTCGGCTCCGCCACGACGGGCAGCGCGACCCGCCAGACCGTCCCGGCGTACTCGGTCGTGGTCGTACAGCTCCGGTCGGCCGGCTGAGCCGACGGGCCCGGACCACCGTCAGGAGGCGTGCGCTCCCGCTCAGCCGAGTCGGGGCGCCGCCGCCAGGAAGGTGTCGAGCACTCCGTCGGCGACACGGACCGGGCCCTCGGGGCGGGTCTCGCCCGGGATCGTGCGGATCCGCCCCGCCTGCCCGGCCAGCGACGACGCCTCGGCGAACCACTGCTCGGCCTGCTGGGTGTTGCCGTCGAGCCGGGCGCCCAGCGCGTCCAGGGTGCGCTCGAACGCGCGGCCCCACAGCGCCAGCGCGTCCAGCCACGGCGCGCAGTCCGCCACGAAGCCGCGGTCGGCCACGCCCGCCCTGATGGTGGCCGACGCGGTGGCCAGCAGCGTCGCGGAGGGGCGCAGGGCCTCCAGCGCCGCCCGCCGCTGTCCGGCGTCCCAGTCGGTACGGAACCGGGCCAGCCGGGCGGCCAGTTCGGGCGCCTGGGGCTGCCAGGGTTCGGCGCCGAAGGTGGGCGCGAGGTGCTGGGTGTCGAAGAAGGACAGCAGCGCGGACACGGTGGCCGGGTCCGCATCGTCCCCCACCAGGTACGCTGCGGCGGCCCGCCAGGTGCGGTCCGGGTCGTAACCGGTGTCGTTCCAGGCGAAGTCCGCCCCGCCGAACAGGGCGACCTTGCTGGCGGCGGCCTGGTTCATCGGGTTGAGGACCAGACCGGAGAGCTGCTGGTGCAGACCGGGCTCACGGGCGTCGTACGGGGCGAGCAGCAGCCGCCCCTCGGCCTGGCCGTAGTCGTTGACCGGGTAGTTGTCCCAGACGAACACCTTGCGCCCCCAGACGGCGGCGGCCCGCGCGGCGTCGGCCACGGTGATCCGCGGCGGCACCACGTCGGTGCCGGTCCACATGACCTCGACCCGCGGGTCCAGCCGCTCGCGCAGGGTCCGCTTGTACGCGGTGTCGGTGACGTCGCCGTACTCGGTCGGCACCGTCTGGAGCGGCGCGTTGCCCTCGCGGGCGTCCAGGAACTCCTTCTGCACCCGGTTCAGCAGATCGGCCTGCGCCTCGGCCGCGGCCCGCTGCGAGGGCTCGCCGTAGGCGGCGCGGTCGGCGGCGCAGTTCCACCGGGTGTAGCTGATGTCGTCCAGCGGCACCGAGAAGCTGCGCACCCCGAGGTCGTACATCGCCCCGAGCTTGGCCTGAAGCGCCGTGAACTCGGCGGGATCGCTGTAGCACAGGGAGGTGCCGGGCGAGAGCGCGAAGGTGAACCGCACATGGTGGCCGGCGGCCTGCCGGACGAGTTCGCCGAGCTGGGCGAGCTTGTCAGCCGGGTACGGCTCGCGCCACTTCTCCCGGTGGTACGGGTCGTCCTTGGGCGCGTAGACATAGGTGTTCATCTTGACGTCCCCGTAGAACGCCAGCTGGTCCATGCGCTCGGCGTGGGTCCACGGGCTTCCGTAGAACCCCTCGATCACCCCGCGCAGCGGCATCAGCGGATGGTCCACCACCGAGACCGACGCGATCCTCCGGGCGCCGGTGACCAGTTGGCGCAACGTCTGCGCCGCGTAGTACGTCCCGTCGGCGTCCGCGCCCGCGAGCGCCACCGAGGTGCCGCGCGCGGCCAGCGCGTACCCCTCCGCGGGCAGTTCCTCGGGCGCCCGGCCCCCGGCGGCCCTCAGCGCCTCCGCGACCCGGGCGTCGGCGAGCAGCCCCACGGTCACCGTCAGCCCCGGCCCGGAGCCGCCCCGCAGGCGCTTCGCCCCCGCCCGGCGCAGTACGGAGGCAACCAGGTCGCGCGTGGGCCGGTCCACTTCGTCGCCGTAGACCACTCGCACCACGGCGGGCACCGTGACGTCCGGGCCCAGCCGGGCCATCTCCTGCGGACGCGGCACGACGGACGGCAACGGGCCGGGACCGCGCGCCGGGGCGGCCCCGGCGGTGGATCCGGGGAGCAGCAGCCCGAGGAAGGCGAAGAAGGTGAGGAACGCGATCACAGCGGCCGGAGGGCGGGAGCTACGGCGCATGGGCATCTCCTGCGTGGCGTGGTGTACGGCGACGGTGCACGACGGTGACACGTGGAGCGGAGCGAGCGACGAGGCAGGCGCGGTGCCTGGTGCGCGGCCTTCCTTGAAACACATACCCACGGCCCCGAACCGGTGAATCCCGGCGCGGCCGTTCGAAGTGGCACGGACGGCCGCGCGGGCCTGCTCGGGGCCCCTTGTGGTCGGTTTCCGGGTATCGGGTGTACCACCTCCCGCGGTTGCGCCATGATCCCGGTGCGGAAGTGAACAGAAACGGGGAGGCACGGCAGTGCGGGATGAGCTCTTGGGGGGCCGTTACCGGTTGGTGCGGCAGCTCGGCGAAGGCGGTATGGGGCAGGTGTGGGAGGCGCAGGACGAGTCGCTGGGCCGGCCCGTCGCGGTCAAGGTGATCTCGCTGCTCGCCGGCGGTGGGAGCCATGGCACCGAGGCGCGCGCCCGGTTTCTTCGCGAGGCGCGGATCACCGCCCGCCTCCAGCACCCCAACATCGTGACCATCCACGACATCGGCGAGACGGGCACCGGGGACGGCAAGGCCCCGTTCCTGGTGATGGAGCTGGTCCGAGGCGAGGGCCTGGACGCGAAGCTGCGCCAAGGCGTCGTCACCTTGCGGGACGCCGCGCGGTGGGGCGCGCAGATATGCGACGCGCTGGCAGAGGCCCACGATGCCGGAATCATGCACCGGGACATCAAGCCCTCCAACGTCCTGATCACGCCGTCCGGCATCGTGAAGGTCCTGGACTTCGGCATCGCGCGGGCCGCCGATCCCTACGCGACCGCGGACCGCCTCACCCAGACCGGCTTCATCGTGGGCACACCCCCGTATATGGCTCCCGAACAGGCACGCGGCTTCCCCGAACCGCGCAGCGACCTGTACGCGCTCGGCTGCGTGCTCTTCGAACTGATCACACGTCGGCTGCCGTTCCAGGCTCCCGACACCGTGGGCTATCTCTCGGCGCACCTCACCGAGGAGCCGCCCACCCCCAGCTCCGTGTCCCCGGGCATCCCAGCCGCCTGGGACGGCCTGGTGCAGACCCTGCTGCGCAAGGACCCCGGCCAGCGGTACGGGACCGCGGCCGACCTCGCCCGGGCCCTCCGGCGGCTCGACGACGCCCCCGGGCACACGCCACCGGGAGGCGCGGCCACCCCGCCCCCGGCGATGCCCCCCACGGCTCCGCTCCCGCCGATGGACCCCGCGCCCGAGGGGCGCGGAGCCGCGACTGCCGCGGTGACGCTGGCGCTGCTGTCCCTTCCCGGCCTCCTGTACATCGTCACCACGACCTTCAAGTACCTCTCGGACCCCTCCGCGCCCACCGGGGTGATCGCGACGAATCTGGTGTTGGGCATCGTGGAGATGGTCGTGCTCGCCATGGGCGCGCTGCTGTTGCACCAGCGCAGGATGGCCGGACGCAGGATGATCGCGACAGCCGGCTGTGTGGCGGCTCTGCACTGCTTGAGCGTCTTTGTGCAGCACCAAGTGGTGGGAGGGCCACCGGACATCGAACTGATCGCCAACGTCATCGGCCCGCTGACGGCCGCTCCGGCGATCGCCGCCATGGTCGCGGCCCTCCAGCCGTCCACCGGACGCTGGTGTTACCGCACAGCAGGGCGCTGACGAGGGGTCGCGCCCGGGGCATGCCCCACGTCCGTGCTCAGACGACTCCCTGGGCCATCATGGCCTCGGCGACGCGGAGGAAGCCCGCGGTGTTGGCGCCGAGTACGTAGTCGTCGGCGTCGCCGCCGTAGGTCTCGGCGGTGGCCCGGCACTGGGCGTGCACCTGCCGCATGATGGTGGCGAGCCGGTCCTCCGTCCGCTCGAAGGTCCAGCTGTCGCGGGAGGCGTTCTGCTGCATCTCCAGCGCGGAGGTCGCGACCCCGCCCGCGTTGGCCGCCTTGCCGGGGCCGAAGAGGGTCCGCGCGCCCCGGAACACCTCGACCGCCTCGGGCGTGCACGGCATGTTGGCGCCCTCGGCCACGGCGAGCACACCGTTCTTCACCAGGGCGACGGCGTCCTGCCGGGTCAGCTCGTTCTGAGTCGCGCACGGCAGGGCGATCTCGCACGGCACGTCGAACACCGACCCCCGGGCGGAGAACCGGGCGGTCGGCTTCGCCTCGGCGTAGGCGGAGATCCGGGCGCGGCGCACCTCCTTGACCTCCTTGAGCAGGTCCAGGTCGATGCCGTCCTCGTCGACCAGGTAGCCGGAGGAGTCCGAGCAGGCCACCACGCGTCCGCCGAGGGCGTGGACCTTCTCGACGGCGTAGACGGCGACGTTTCCCGACCCGGAGACCACGACCCGGCGCCCGTCGAAGTCGTGACCCCGCGTGGCGAGCATCTCCTGGGCGAAGTACACCGCGCCGTAGCCGGTGGCCTCGGTGCGGGCGTGCGAGCCGCCCCAGCCGACCGGCTTGCCGGTCAGGACGCCGGCCTCGTAGCGGTTGGTGATCCGCTTGTACTGGCCGAAGAGGTAGCCGATTTCGCGGCCGCCCACCCCGATGTCCCCGGCGGGCACGTCCGTGTGCTCGCCCAGGTGGCGGTAGAGCTCGGTCATGAACGCCTGGCAAAAGCGCATGATCTCGCCGTCGGAGCGCCCCTTGGGGTCGAAGTCCGCCCCGCCCTTGCCACCGCCGATCGCCATGCCGGTGAGCGCGTTCTTGAAGATCTGCTCGAAGCCGAGGAACTTGACGATGCCGAGGTTGACACTGGGGTGGAACCGCAGGCCCCCCTTGTACGGTCCGAGGGCGCTGTTGAACTCCACCCGGAAACCGCGGTTGACCTGGACCGTGCCCTGGTCGTCCACCCACGCGACCCGGAAGATCAGCTGCCGCTCGGGCTCGCAGAGCCGCTCCACGATCCGGGCCCTGGAGTACTCGGGGTGCGCCCGGAGCACGGGGCCTATCGCGTGCAGGACTTCGTGTGCGGCCTGATGGAACTCCCCTTCCCCGGGGTTCCGCCGGCGGATGTCCTCGTAGACCGCCTCGATGTGGGCGCTGACGTCCATAGGTGCTGTCTCTCTGTTCGGGTGCGGGCCGGCCGGGTGCCGGCCCTCTGTCATGCGCCCTGCTGCCCCGACGTGGACCAGCCGATCAGGGCGCCGCGCAGGGCGGCCACGAGGCGGGTGGCGGCCTCGTCCTCGGTGCGTCCGCTCTTGATGAGGTCGAGGATGTCCCGGGGGTCGAACAGCGCGTTCCACAGGTAGAGGGCTTCGTCGCCGAGGTCTCCGAGGCCGAGTTCCCCGGCGGTCTGGCGCAGTGGCTCGGCGAGCGCCTCGGCCTGCGGGGTGAGGTAGCCGGTTCCCTCGCGCAGCCGCTCCAGGTAGCCGCGGTGCGAGCGCATCTGGGCCATCGCGCCGCCGTGTTCGAGGACCAGGGACACCCAGTACCGCGACACCGCCTCGAGTTTCGCCATGCCCCGCGTGGTCTGCCGGGCGCTGAAGTCCCGCAGGTCGGAGCCGACCTGACGGCGGAAGGCGTGCAGGATCTCCTCGACCGAGGAGAAGTGGCGGTAGGCCGTCGCGGTGGACACCTCTGCCTGCTTGGCGATCTCGGCGAGGCTGACGGGCGTCGGCGAGTTCGCGAACAGCCGCGCGGCTGCCTCGATGAGGTGCCTGCGGTTGCGCTCGGTGTCACTGCGCATGGGGCGACTCCTCGTGGGGTGCGGGACGGCGTTCATCGCAGCGCCGAGAGGCCGTCGGCCAGTCGACGGACGCCCTCGGTGATGGACTGCGCGCTGGCAGCGTACGACAGCCGCAGGTGCCCCTCGCCCTGTGCCCCGAACTCGCTCCCGGGCCGGACGGCGACGCCGTGCGCGCGCAGTGCCGCGACGACCTCCACGGAGGGCAGGTCGAGGTCGTAGCGGGGGAACTGGTAGAAGGCCCCTTCCGGTGCGCTGAGGGTGAGGCCGGGGATCGCGGCCAGCTCCCCGCGCATGATCTCGCCGCGCTGCTCGTACGCGGCGCGCATCCGGGCGATGTCTTCGTCGCAGCTGTTCACCGCGGTGAGCGCGGCGTCCTGGATGAAGGTGTTGACGGAGCCGTTGAAGGTGTTGTGGATGCGCGCGGACGCCTGGATGAGCGGTGTCGGCCCCCAGAGGTAGCCGACGCGCCAGCCGGTCATCGCGTAGCTCTTGGAGAAGGTCTGGCAGTAGACGGTCCGCTCGCGCAGGCCGTCGACGGAGATCGCCGAGGTGAAGGGCCGGCCGGTGTAGTCGAGGTCGGAGTACGCCTCGTCGGAGATGACGATGGTGGGTGCACCGTCGAGCAGGCCGGCGAGCGTGTCGAGTTCCTCGCGGCTGTGCACGATGCCGGTCGGGTTGACGGGGTTGCAGAAGACGAAGAGCTTGGCGCCGGTGAGGGCGTCGGCGAGCCGGTCGAGGTCCCAGTGCAGGTCCGGCGCGAGCGGGACGGGGACGACGGTGCCTCCGGCCATGGCGACCAGGTCGCCGTAGAGGGAGTAGGTGGGGTCGGGGACGACCACCTTGTCACCGGGGTTGACGATGCCGAGGATCGAGGCGGCGAGCCCGGCGGTGCCACCCTGGGTGATGAGGATGTCGGCGGCGGACACCGGCGCCCCGGCGGTGGCGGCGAGCTTCGCGGCGAGCGCCTCGCGCAGGGCCGGCTCGCCGAGCAGCGGTGAGTAGTGGGTGCGTCCGGCGCGGATCGAGGCGTGGGCCGCCTCGGTCACCTGCTGGGGTGTGTCGAAGTCGGGTTCGCCCATGGCGAGGGAGACGAGGTCGGCCCGGGACTGCGGCTGCTGTGTCCGGCGGGAGGCGGCCGCGATGCGGGCGACGGCGTCGGCGGTGTCGAACAGGGGCGGCTGGGTGGTGATGGCGGGCGGCATGCGCTCCTCCTGGTTGCGGGGTGGTCAGGCCTGCGGTGCGGCGTCGGCGGGCGCGCCCGCCCAGCGGCTGATCTCGAGGTCGGCGGAGGTGTCGCGCTGCCGGGTGGGGGCGACGACGATCTCCTGGAGGACGACGCGCTGGGGAAGGGCGACGGCCAGGCGGATGGCCTCGGCCACGTCCTCGGGTTGCACCATGCCGGCGCGCTCTTCCGGCGCCGGGGGCCGGGCGCGGTTGTCGAGGATGGGGGTGTCCGCCTCGCCGGGCAGCACGGTGATCGCGCGCAGACCCTGGTTGCGGAACGTGTTGTGCAGGAAGGTCATGAAGTTGCGGACGCCGGCCTTGGCCGCGCCGTAGGCGGCGCCGCCGAGCAGGTTGGGGTTGACCGCGGCGAGCGAGGAGACGGTGACGATGGTCCCGGTGGAGCGGTCGAGCATGTCGGGCAGGACGGCCTGGGTGAGCTGGAAGACCGCGGTGAGGTTCACGTCAAGGACCTGGCGCCACTGGTCGTGCGGGAGCCACCGCGGGTTGAGCACCGATGAGGCGCTGCCGGCGTTGTTGACCAGGACGTCGACCGGGCCGAGTTCGGCCCGTACCCGGTCGAGGACGCGTGTCACATCGTCCGGGCGGGTGATGTCCGCGGCGAGGGCGAGGGCGGTCCCTCCTTCGGCGCGGATCGTGGCGGCGACGGCGTCGAGCGCCTCCTGTCTGCGGCCGACCAGTGCGACGGCGGCACCGTCCCGGGCGAGCAGCCGTGCGGTCTCCAGCCCCATCCCGCTGCCGGCTCCTGTGATGAGCGCGGTCGTGCCGGGCGACGTCGTCACCGTTCCTCCTCCATGACTGACTCCATGACCGATATGAGATTCACATTGCAAGTGAGAATAGATTCTCAATTCATGTGACGCAAGGGTTCCGTGAAGCCGAGCGCGCCGAACGCCTCGGCAGCCGCGTGTCCGAGCGCGCGGACCTCGGCTTCACGGCGCGCGAAGCGACGGAGCGAGGTCTCGCGGTCGGTCCAGCGGAACCGGAGCCGGTGCCCCGGCCCAGCCTGTCCGAGCAGGGGCAGGGACGCCCGCGAGGCGACACCGACGATGGGATAGCCCGCGGTCAGGCTCCGGTAGCGGCCGAGGACGATCAACTCGTCCGCGTGCGGGATCTGTAGCGCTCCGATGGGCACGCCGTGGGACACGATCTCGGTGCCGGTGTCCGGGTGGAGCACCGGCCCGTCGAGCCGCAGCCCGACGTGGTTGGAGCGGGGGGTGACGACATAGGTCGCCTCCTCGATCACCTCGCGGATGCCGGGGATCGCCTGAACACCGTGGGCGGCGACGACGTCGATGGCCCAGGGGCCGTCGTCGAATCGCGGTACGGGGACGGGCAGCCGGAACAGCGGCGGCTCGAACAGCCGGTGCTGAAACCCCCGGAACTCCGTCTCCAGCAGCGCGCGCGAGCCCGGGGTGACGGTCTGCCCGAATCCCATCCGGGCGTCCGGGGCGGCGCTGCCCAGAAGGGTTTTCGTGGACAGGGCTCCGTTCACGGCCAGATAGGTGCGCGTCCCCTGGTTCATGTCCCCGCGCACCCGGACCTCATGACCCGCCGGCACCACCAGCGGCGACCAGTTGTCGGCGGGCGACCCCGCGACGGTGACCTGGGCGGGCGCCCCGGTCACGGCGAGCAGGACATCGGCGTCGGGCACGAGGGCCAGCTCGCCCCCGAGGTTCTCGATCAGCGCCGCGCCGCGGGAGTTGCCCACGAGGAGATTCGCGACGGCCGCCGAATGCTGGTCGGCCGCGCCGCCGGTGGGCACCCCGCGCCGTTCCGTGTCGCGGCGGCCGAGGTCCTGGAAGGTGGTGACCCATCCGGCGCTGGTGATGTCGAGCGCCACGGTCTTCATACGGCCTCCTCCCCCGTCGGCAGCAGGAATCCGGCGTCCAGCGCCAAGGCCTCGTCCCGGGTGACGGGGACGAAGCGCACGATGTCGCCGGTGCCGAACGAGACGGGGTCCGGGCGGGAGATGTCGACGATGGTGTGCGGGGTGCGCCCGACCACCCGCCAGCCGGTCGGCCCGGGGAACGGCTGGATGATCGCGTTGGTCCCGGCGATCATGACTGCTCCGGGGGCGACGTCCGTCCGTGGTTCGGCACGCCGACGCACCGGCCTGGGCACCTCGAGCCCGTCCATCATCGGTGCCATCGCCGCGCCGAGCAGGGCGATCGTGAAGGTGGACTCCGCGATCGCCCCGACCACATCGGCGGGGGCCATGCCCAGTTCCTCGGCGACGGACGCCATATCGGGGCCGCTGACCTCGTCGAAGACGACGGGGATGGCGAACGTCCGCACCGCTTGCCTGCGGGCCGGGCCGTCCGGGGGCGAGGGCGCCCACCGCGCCACCAGACGAGCCGCGTACTCCACGTGCTGGAGCGCGGTCCGCAACGGGTCGAACTCGATCAGCAGGGATTCGAGACCGGAGACGACGTCGAGCACGCCGTGCGGGCGGTGCGCCAGGAACCGGTCGCGGAAGGCCACGATCCCGGCCCTTCGGATGGCCTGGTCGGCGTGGGGGATGGTCACCATCACCGCCGAGTCCCCGAAGGGCTCGACGGTGATGGCGCCGTACTGTGCTGTGGTCATCGCCTGGTGCGCTCGGCCCTCAGCCGGCGAGCGCGACCTCCGCCTTCTCCGCCAGGACCTCGCGCAGGCCGGCGACGCGGATGTCCGTGGCGTCGAGCGCGGCGCGCAGCGCGGTGCCGTTCTCGAGGACGGTCGGGTGGTCGCCGTGCAGGAGCAGAACGTCGGCGTCGTGGCCGAGCGGGACCACATTGCCGTTGACCGAGCGGACGGTGCCCTCCCGTACGACCTGCGCCGAGCGCTCGCCGATCAGCTCGGGGTCGTAGATCAGGCCGCCCTCGTGGGAGCGCGGGACGGGCATGCCGTCGTCGCCGTAGCCGCGGTCGGCCAGGAACACATAGCCGACCTCCAGGCCGCGCTTGCGCGACTCCTCGGCGAGCAGCCCGCGCTGGCAGATGACGATGTAGTCCTTGTTGTACGCGGCGACCGCGTCGGTGATGGCCCGGGCGTGCTTGGCGTCGGTCTGCGCGATCGAGCCCATGCGGCCGTGCGGGGCGACGTGGCTGATGGTGCCGCCGTGCACCCGGGCGAAGGCGTCGAGCGCGCCGAGCTGGTAGAGGACGTCGGTCCGGATCTCCTCCTCGGTCGCCTCGATGAGCCGGCGGCCGAAGCCGACCAGGTCGGGGTAGCCGGGGTGGGCCCCGAGTTCGATGCCGCGCTCGACGCAGTCGGCGACCGTCCGGTCCATGATGCGCGGGTCACCGGCGTGGAAGCCGCAGGCGATGTTCGACGAGGTGACGAGGGTGAGCAGGGCACCATCGTCGCCGATGGTGTAGTTGCCGAAGCTCTCGCCGAGGTCGGCGACGACGGCTACGGAGTTGATTCCCACGGTGTCTCTCCCGATGTGTGTGTGGGGGGGGATGGTTCAGCTGGCTGCGAGGGGGCGGCCCTTGGTCTCGCGCAGGAACGCGACGGTGACCAGGGTGATCAGGGCGGTGATGATGGAGGCGAAGGCCGGGACGAGGTTGGAACCGGTCGACTTGATCAGCTCGGTCATCACCAGCGGGGCGCTGCCGCCGAAGATGATCGTCGAGACGCTGAACCCGATGCTGTAGGCGGAGTAGCGCACGGTGGTCGGGAACATCTCGGCGAGCATGGTGTGCACGACGGCGGCGTGCCCGGAGAAGGCGATCGCGAGGACGATGGTGCCGATGCAGGCCGGCCCGAACTCCCCGGTCGTGATGAGCTTGAACATCGGGTACGAGACGGCCGCCATGGCGATGGCGGAGCCGGCGAGCACGGGCTTGCGGCCTATCCGGTCCGACAGGCGCGCCATGAGCGGGATGCAGATCGCGATGGCGACCAGGCTGAACGAGGTGACCGTGAGCGCCCTCAGCATCGAGAAGTTGTGCGCGCCGAGCGAGGTCTTCAGATAGGTCGGCATATAGACGAACAGCAGGTAGTAGCCGGGGCCGTTGAGCGCGGGCAGAAAGATCGTGAGGACGATCGCCTTCAGGTGGCGCCGGGAGGTGAAGGCCTCCCTCAGCGGGTTGCGCGCGACGGTGTTCTGCTCGCGCAACGCCGTGAAGTGCGGGGTCTCCTCCAACTGGCGGCGGATGTAGAAGCCGACGTAGCCGAGCGGGACGGCGAGCAGGAACGGCACCCGCCACGCCCAGGAGGTCATCGAGGCGTCGCCGAGGGTCGTGATGAGGATGGCGGAGAAGGCGCTGCCGAACATGAGGGCGACGAAGGAGCCGACGGCGATGAAGCTCATCATGAAGTTGCGGCGGGCGTCCGGCGCGTACTCGCCGACGAAGGACATCGCGCCGGCCACCTCACCGCCCGCGGAGAAGCCCTGAACCACCCGGAGGAGCACGAGAAGGGCGGGCGCCGCGACACCGATGACGGCGTGGGAGGGGATGAGGCCGATGGCCGCGGTCGCGGCGGAGATCAGCACCAGAAGGGTGGCGAGAAGGCTCTTGCGGCCCAGCCTGTCGCCGAGGTAACCGCAGATCACGCTGCCGAACGGGCGGGCGATGAAGCTGATCAGGAAGCCGACGTTGGTGAGGAAGAGACTTCCGGCATCGGCCTCGCCCATGATGTTGATCGCGAGATAGGTGACGAGGAGGCCGTAGATGCCGTAGTCGTACCACTCGACGAAGGAGCCCACCGCGCCCGCGATGGTGGCCTTGCGGACGACCTTGCCGTTGGCGGAGACGACGTCGACCGCTGCCGCGCCGGGTGTCTCCGACGGTGCCTCGTGGCGGTCTGATGGAATGTCGAGCCGATCTGACGTTGTCATACACGTTCACTTTCGGTGTCGCGGACTCCGGGGACGGCGTCCTTAAGGATCGTGCGCTGAACGTGGTCGCTGCCGGCAATCGCTCCTGCGCCGAGGTGCACCCATGCGTTGTGGGTCCCAAGAGGTAGGCGGTGCTACCGCCTCAGGGGCTCAGGCCGTCGTTGCTCGCCCGAGTGGGGCCGGGAGGAGACGTCACGGTAGAGGGCCGCAGAACAGCGCCAGAGCCAAGTTGCGACTTGAATCGCGAATGAGAATAGGTTCGCATTCTGGCGGTGGTCAAGAAGTGCGTTCCCCTGGCGTTAACCCTGGGCCTCCATCGCGCTTCCGCCTTGGACTGTGCGGTTCCCTCGACCGCACGAAGCCGGATTCCATGGTCCGCCGACGTCCAGCACGATCTGTTCCGGCCACGCAGATGGAGCCCGGCGCCCATCCCCCACGCCCCCGCCGCGACCTTGCCGCCACCCCTTGTGCCGCGCCCCGGATGGATGCACACTGACTCACGCAAAAACGCGAAAGTTTTCGCAGTTTCTGGACGGGGCGCGATGGACCCATGCCCCCGGCGCCGACACCCACACCACCCGAAGGAACCCGCGATGACCCAGGACAACGTGCGCGTGAACACCGCGTGGAAACGCGTCGACGAGCATGTGCTCGCGCGGTTCCGCACCCACTCCGTGGCCAACCTCGGCGACGCCCTCGACCGGCTGAACATCGTCGATGGAGGCATCGCCCCCATCTGGCACGGCGCCAAGGCCGTCGGCACAGCGCTCCCGGTCCTCACCGTCGCGGGCGACAACAAGGCCGTGATCGCGGCGCTCGAACACATCCGTCCCGGCGACTTCCTCGTCATCAACGCCTTCGGCTACGACGGCCGCGCCATCATCGGCGACAACCTCGCCCAGCGGTTCGCGGTGCACGGTGCGGTCGGCGCGGTCGTCGACGGATATGTCCGCGACGCCGCGATCATCGAACAGCTCCGCGTCCCGGTCTTCGCCCGTGGGCTGACTCCCGCCGGCCCCTTCAAGAACGGCCCGGGCACCATCGGAGAACCTGTCGCCATCGGTGGCGTCGTGGTGAACCCGGGCGACATCGTCGCCGCCGACGGGGACGGCGTCATCGTCATCCCGCCGCACCGCGCCGACGAAGCGCTGGGGGCCGTGGAGGAGATCGTCGCCCGCGAGGCCGCCCTCGACGCCGAGGTCGAGGCGCTGCGCACCAAGGCCTCGCGATGAGCGGCCGGGACGGCGCGGCGGGCCGACTCCGCGTCGCCGTCGCCGCCCCGCTGTCCGAGGAGAACCGCGCGCGCGTCCAGGAGCTGGAACCGCGCATCGACCTCGTCGTCGACGCCTCCCTCCTCCCGCCGATGCGCTGGCCCGCCGACTTCGCCGGCGACCCGGACTGGCAGCGCACCCCCCACCAGCAGCGCGCCTACGAGGCCGCGATCGACTCGGCCGACGCCCTCTACGGCATCCCCGACGTGAACCCGGCCGCCCTGGCGCGCGCCGTCCGGGCCAACCCGCGGCTGCGCTGGGTGCACACCATGGCCGCGGGCGGGGGCAGCCAGGTCAAGGCCGCCGGGCTGAACGCCGAAGAACTCCACCGGGTCCACTTCACCACCTCGGCCGGAGTGCACGGACGCCCACTCGCCGAGTTCGCCGTCTTCGGCGTGCTCGCGGGGGCCAAGGACCTGCCCCGCCTGCACCGCCAGCAGCGCGACCACGAATGGAGCGGCCGCTGGACGATGGGGCAGGTGAACCAGCAGACCGTTCTCGTCCTCGGGCTCGGCGGGATCGGCCGCGTCGTCGCCGCGGCACTCCACGCGCTGGGCGCGACGGTCATCGGCACCAGCAGAAGGGACGACTGTTTCCCCGGTGTACCCGGTGTCTCCGCCGTGGTGCACCCCGACCGCATCACCGAGGTGGCCCCCACCGTGGACGCCGTCGTGAACACGCTCCCCGGAACCGAGGCCACCGAACACCTCCTCGGCGAACGGTTCTTCAACGCCCTCCGGCCCGGCGCCTCCCTCGTCAACGTCGGCCGCGGCAGCGTCGTCGACGAGACCGCCCTGACCGACGCGCTCGACTCCGGCCGGGTCGGCTTCGCCGCGCTGGACGTCTTCGAGACGGAGCCGCTGCCGGCCGACAGCCCGCTGTGGGACCACGACCGCGTGCTGGTGAGCCCGCACACCGCCGCGCTCGACACGGCCGAGGACCGCCTCATCGCCGAGCTCTTCGCCGCCAACGCCACCCGGCTCCTCGACGGACAGGGCCTGATCAACCGCGTGAACACCGTCGAGTTCTACTGACCAGGACGACAGCCACGCACATACCCCCCACATCACCGCCGCCCCGGCCACAAGCGCCAGAATGACACCCGGCGCACCCACCGATCGAAAGAGGTCCAGATGAACACCAGCGCAACGGCCAATATCGGCGTCGTGGGGCTGGCGGTGATGGGATCGAACCTGGCGCGCAACCTCGCCTCCCGCGAAGGCAACACGGTCGCCGTCCACAACCGCACCTACGCCCGCACGAAGGAACTCGTCGCCGAGCACCCCGAGGCGGGATTCATCGCCAGTGAGTCGATCGACGACTTCGTCGCGTCGCTGGCGAGGCCGCGCACCGCGATCATCATGGTGCAGGCCGGGGCGGGCACGGACGCGGTCATCGACCAGCTCGCCGAGCGCTTCGAGCCCGGCGACATCATCGTCGACGGCGGCAACGCGAACTTCCCCGACACCATCACCCGCGAGAAGAGGCTGGCCCCCACCGGTATCCACTTCGTCGGTGTCGGCATCTCCGGTGGCGAGGAAGGCGCCCTCAACGGTCCCTCGATCATGCCGGGCGGGTCGGAGGAGTCCTACCGGACCCTCGGGCCGATTCTCGCGTCCATCGCCGCGGTCGCCGAGGGCGAGCCCTGCGTCACACACGTCGGCACCGACGGCGCCGGCCACTTCGTCAAGATGATCCACAACGGCATCGAGTACGCCGACATGCAGCTGATCGGCGAGGCGTACGACCTGCTGCGGACGGTCGGCGGCCTCCAGCCGCACGCCGTCGCCGACATCTTCGCCGAGTGGAACCAGGGGCCGCTCGAGTCCTATCTCATCGAGATCACCGCCGAGATCCTGCGCCAGGTGGACCCCGCCACCGGCAAGCCGTTCGTGGACGTCGTGCTGGACCAGGCGGGCTCCAAGGGCACCGGCGTGTGGACCGTGCAGAACGCCCTCGACCTCGGCGTCCCCGTGGGCGGCATCGCCGAGGCCGTGTTCGCCCGCGCCGTCTCCTCCAAGCCGGCGCAGCGTGCGGCGGTCCGGCGGCTGGCCGCCCGCCCGGAGATACAGCAGGTCGACGCCGCCGCCTTCGCAGAGGACCTCGCCAAGGCCCTCTACGCCTCGAAGGTCGTCGCCTACGCGCAGGGTTTCGACGCCATCATCGCCGGCGCGCAGAAGTACGGCTGGGACGTTCGCAAGGACCGGATCGCCAAGATCTGGCGCGGCGGCTGCATCATCCGTGCGCGTTTCCTCAACCGCATCGCCGAGGCGTACACCGAGAACCCGGACATCACCACGCTCCTCGAGGCCCCCTACTTCGCACGGGCCGTTGTCGAGGGGGAGGCCGCCTGGCGTCGCATCGTCGCCACCGCCGCCCTCTCCGGCGTACCGGTGCCGGGCTTCGGCTCCGCGCTCAGCTACTACGACTCGCTGGCCGCCGAGCGGCTCCCCGCCGCGCTCGTCCAGGGCCAGCGCGACTTCTTCGGCGCCCACACCTACCGACGGATCGACAAGGAGGGCACCTTCCACACGCTCTGGTCCGGCAACCGTACCGAGGTCGAGATCGAGGGCTCCGCCCACTGACCCGGAGAAAGCCGAAAGGTGGGCGATTCGTGGAGGCCGTCCCGGCTCAGCGGCTCGTCGGGGCGGTATCCGCGTGGGCGGTGCGCAGAGCGGAGAGGAAGGTGTCGACTGACTGAGCGCCGGAGACGCCGTAGGCGCGGTTGAGCACAAAGAACGGCACGCCCGTGGCGCCGTAGCGGCGCGCCTCCCGGACGTCGGCCTGCACCGCGTCGTCGTACGTGTCGCCGTCGAGCACCCGCCGGGTCTCGTCCTCGGGGACACCGACCTCGGCACCCAGCCGCACCAGCGTGTCCCGGTCGTCGACGACTTCGCCCTCGCACAGGTGGGCGCGCAGCAGCCGCTCGTGCATCCGGTCGCCCAGTCCGTGTGCCGCGGCCAGGTGGCTCAGGCGGTGGGCGTCGATCGTGTTGACCGACACGGCCCGCTCCAGGTCGTACGTCAGGCCCTCGGCGGCGGCGAGGTCGGTGACCTGCTGGACCATCGCCCTGACCTGTGCGATCGGCGCGCCCGTCTTCTGCGCCAGCGTCTCGAAGACCGGCCGGCGGTGGCCCTTGAGGTGGGCGGGGTCGAGCTGGAAGCTGTGCCAGTGGACCTCGACCTGGTCGGCGTGGTCGAACCGGTCGAGCGCCGACTCCAGGCGCCGCTTGCCGATGTAGCACCACGGGCAGACGACGTCCGACCAGACGTCGATACGCAGCGCGCTCACAGGGCACACACCCCGTCCGCGCAGACGGCGGCGTCGTCCGAACCGAGGAGCGTGAGAGCGGGTGCGGCTTCCTCCGCGCCCGGAGCGTCATCGGCCGTGGTGGCCGCTCCATCGGAGGCGGTCTCGGCGGGCTCTCCCGCCGTACCGTTTCGGAGAGAGAAATCAAGCATGAGGAGTCCCTTCGTCATGATGTCGATGACCTCCATGCGGAGCTATTCTGACCCGTGGGTCAACTTCGGCTCCGACCGTAACACGCAACTTGACCCCGGGGTCAATCTATGTGTGACGTGAGGGTGCGACCATGAAGGCCGCCCACCCGATGAGGAGGAACACCGGATGCGCGCCGACGCGCAACGCAACGCGGAGAAGCTGCGGACAGCGGCAGCCGAACTCTTCCGCGAACGCGGGCTCCAGGCCCCCCTGAAGGAGATCGCCCGCCGGGCCGGCGTGAGCCACGGCACCCTCTACAACCTCTTCGGCACCCGCGAGGCGCTCATCGACGAGGTGGTCGCCGACCTGGCCGCGGACCGTCTCGACGAGGCGGCCCAGCAGGCCCTGGCCCGTGACGACGCCTGGGACGGATTCACGTACTACATCGAGACGGTCTGCGAACTCCAGGTCACCGACCCCGCGATCAGCGACGTGGTCACCGGCCGCTATCCGGACGCCCAGCGCCTGATGGCCGTCTGCGAGCGTTCCCACGCCGCCGCCACGCGCATCATCGAGCGAGCCCAGCGGGCCGGCGCCCTGCGCCCCGACTTCACCCGCGAGGACCTGCTGTTCATCTTCGGCACCAACGCCCTGCTGTCCCGGGCTGCCAAGGACACGGCCCCCGACGCCTGGCGCCGAGGCGTCGCCTTCATGCTCGACGGCCTGCGCGCCGAAGCCGCCCACCCGCTGCCCACCGCCCCGCTGACCGCACAGCAGCTCTACGCGGTGATGGGCAACCTCGCCGGCGCGCCGTAACGGGTCGAGTCGGCGAACGCCCCCGCACCGAAGGGTTGGTGACGGGGCGCCGCGCCGACAGGGGGCTCAGGTCGACCCGGCCGGCGGAGGTGCCCGACGCGGTGCGGGGGCGGTCCGGGGTGCCGCCGACGCGGTCGGGAGGCACACCGCCGCAGCCAGCGGCACGCCGGCCGCCAGGACCGTCAGAAGTCGTCTCATTGTTTCCCTCCAAGAAGCAGGTGTGCGCCTGGACTCGGCGACACGTGTGCACGTCACATGAGCAGGGCGGTGGACAGGTCGACGGGTTCACCGCGGACGACCTCCGCGCGCTTACCTCCGTGACCCATGTGTGCGACCCGAGGAAGCCTCTGCCGCGGGTTCGCTGAGGAACGGCCCAGACCTTATCACCGGTTAAACCGGTGACGAAATACCGAGCGGGGCGACGACGACGGCTGCTAGGCTCTCAGCGACGTAGACCGTGTATCGAGGAGTCACAGACGTGGTGGGTGAAGACGACATCTCCGGGTGAGACCCGGATCTGACGGCCACCGGACGCGCCCAGGAGCGCCGCCGATGTGGCCGGTTTGTCGTACCCATTTTTCCCACGCCTGCCCAGGGCAGAGCTGTCTGCCCGCAACACGCTCGAGGTCACCTCCATGTCCGACGCCGCCGTCGTCTGCTCGAACCTCTCCTTCGCCTGGCCCGACGACACCCCGGTCTTCCACGACCTGTCCTTCACCGTGAACACCGGCCGCACCGGCCTGGTCGCCCCCAACGGCTCCGGCAAGAGCACCCTGCTCAAGCTGATCGCCGGCGAACTCGAGCCCGCCACCGGCTCGGTGTCCGTCAGCGGCACCCTCGGCTACCTCCCGCAGAGCCTCCCCCTCACCGGCAACCTCACGGTCGCCGAGGTGCTCGGCGTCGCCGCGGTGATCCGCGCCCTGGACGCCGTCGAGTCCGGGGACGTGGGTGAGGAGCACTTCACCACCATCGGCGACGACTGGGACATCGAGGAGCGCACCCGCGCCCAACTCGACCGCCTCGGCCTGGCCGACCTCACCCTGGACCGCAGCCTGAGCACGCTCAGCGGCGGCCAGGTCGTCTCGCTGGGCCTCGCCGCCCAGCTGCTCAAGCGCCCCGATGTGCTGCTGCTCGACGAGCCGACCAACAACCTCGACCTGGAGGCCCGGCAGAAGCTCTACGACGTGCTGGCGGACTTCCCCGGCTGCCTGCTCCTGGTCAGCCACGACCGCGCGCTGCTCGACCGCATGGACCGTATCGCCGAGCTCGGCAGCGGCGAACTGCGCTTCTACGGCGGCAACTTCACCGAGTACGAGGAGGCCGTGCGCGCCGAGCAGGAGGTCGCCGAGAAGAACGTCCGCAACGCCGAGCAGGAGCTGAAGCGGGAGAAGCGGGAGATGCAGCAGGCCCGCGAACGGGCCGAGCGCCGCGCCTCCAACGCCGCGCGGAACCTCAAGAACGCCGGACTGCCGCGTATCTTCGCCGGCAACATGAAGCGCGGCGCGCAGGAGTCCGCGGGCCGGGCCGGCCAGATGCACGCGACCCGGGTCAGCGAGGCCAAGGCCCGGCTCGACGAGGCCGGACGCTCGTTGCGCGAGGAGCAGCGCATCACCCTGGATCTGCCCGACACCCAGGTGCCGGCCGGACGCAACCTCTTCCTCGGCGAGGGGATGCAGGTCCACCACGGCGACAGGGCCGTGTTCGCCGACGGCGGCGTCGACTTGACCGTCCGGGGCCCCGAGCGCATCGCGCTGACCGGGCCCAACGGAGCCGGCAAGACCACCCTGTTGCGTCTGATCACCGGCGACCTCGCGCCGGACAGCGGGGAGATCAAGCGCAACGACGGCCGCATCGCCTATCTCTCGCAGCGCCTGGACCTGCTGGACCTGGACCGCACCGTCGCGGAGAACTTCGCCGCGTTCGCCCCCGACCGGCCCGAGGCGGAGCGGATGAACCTGCTCGCCCGCTTCCTCTTCCGGGGCGCCCGGGCACACCTGCCGGCCGGGGTCCTCTCCGGCGGCGAACGGCTGCGCGCCACCCTGGCCTGTGTGCTGTGCGCCGAACCGGCCCCCCATCTGCTCCTGCTCGACGAGCCGACCAACAACCTCGACCTGGTCAGCGCGGGCCAGCTGGAGAGCGCGCTGAACTCCTACCAGGGCGCCTTCATGGTGGTCAGCCACGACGAGCGGTTCCTCGCCGAGATCGGGGTGAACCGCTGGGTGATGCTGTCCGACGGGGCGCTCAAGGAGACGGGAGCGCCCGCGGTGTGAGCCGCCGACGTGTGAAGTGGCCCGCGTCCGAGGCCCTGCGCCCGGCGGGCCGACCACCGATCACGTTGGACGGTTCCCTGTGCCCCAGCCCGCTCTGCTCGCCCACGACCTCGTCCGCACCCTGGGAGGCCGGCGCGTCCTCGACGGCGTCTCGCTGACCGCCTCCCCCGGCCACCGCATCGGCCTGATCGGGGAGAACGGCGTCGGCAAGTCCACCCTGCTGCGGGTGCTCGCCGGCGTGGACGAACCCGACACGGGACACGTCTCCCGCCCCGCCGAACTGGGTTTTCTGCACCAGGAGATGCCCTTCGACGCCCCCTCGACCATCGCCACGGTGCTCGATACGGCCCTCCGCGAGGCCCGCGAGGACCTCGCGGAGCTGGAACGGCTCGGCGCGGAACTCGCCCACGTCCCGCAGGACCATCCCGGCCACCAGGAACTCCTCGACGCCTACGGCAGGCGGCTGGAACAGGCCCAGGACCGGGAGTCCTGGGACGCCGACCGCCGCGCTGCCCTGGTGCTGGACGGCCTGGGCCTCGGCGCGCTCGGCCACGACCGCACGCTCGGCTCGCTGTCCGGCGGGCAGCGCGGCCGGCTGGCCCTGGCCGCGCTGCTCGTCCGGCGCCCGCAGGCGCTGCTGCTGGACGAGCCGACCAACCACCTCGACGACGGAGCCGCCGCCTTCCTGGAGGAGCAGTTGCGCGGCCTGCCCGGAGCCGTGGTCGTCGCCAGCCACGACCGGACGTTCCTCGACGCCGTCTGCACCGATCTGATCGACCTCGACCCGGCGGTGGACGGCCCGGTCCGCTACGGCGGCAACTACAGCGCCTACCTGTCCGAGAAACGCGCCGAGCGGGAGCGCTGGGAGCGGCGGTACGCCGAGGAGCAGCAGGAACTGGAGGAGCTGCGTCACGCTGCGGGCGTGACCGCGCTTCTGGTCGCACCGGACCGGGGGCGGCGCGACAACGAGAAGATGGGGTACGGCCACCGCGCGGGCCGGGTGCAGAACCAGATCTCCCGCCGGGTGCGCAACGCCACCCGGCGGCTGGCGGAGCTGGAGCACAACCGCGTCGCCGAGCCGCCGCGCCCGCTGCGGTTCGCGGCCGGGGAACTGGCCGCGCATGCGGAGGAGGGCCCGCGGCCCCTGGTGTCCCTGCGGGACGTACGGGTGCCGGGCCGGCTCGCGCTGGCCGGCCTGGAGGTGTCGGCGACCGACCGGCTGCTGGTCACGGGCGGCAACGGAGCGGGCAAGTCGACGCTGCTCCATGTGCTCGCCGGACGTCTCACCGCCGAGGGCGAGGTGCACAGGCGGCGCGGGCTGAGCGTGGGGCTGCTCGCCCAGGACACCGTGTTCGACCGGCCCGACCGCACGGTCCGGGACACCTACGAGCTGTCGCTGGGACCGGAGCGGGCCGGGAAGGTGCCACTTGCCTCCCTCGGTCTGCTGCACGAGGCGGACCTGGACAAACCGGTCGGGCAGCTGTCGGTCGGACAGCGCCGGCGGCTCGCGCTGGCCCTCCTGGTGGCCCGGCCGCCCCAGCTGCTGCTGCTCGACGAGCCCACCAACCACCTCTCCCCCCGGCTGTGCGACGAGCTGGAGGCGGCGCTGGGCACCGGCCCGGGTGCGGTCGTGGCCGCCAGCCACGACCGCTGGTTGCGCCGGCGGTGGCAGGGCCGTGAACTGCGGCTGTGACCGGGCCAGGGGGAGCGCACGATCACCCCCTCCCGGGTGATCACCACCCAGAACGGTGACAATCCTTGCGGTAGGGAGCAGTCACCCGTCAAGATGGTGATGTGAATCTTAACCATGTCTTCGTATGCGGGAACCCGGCCCTCGACTTCGCGACCACCCTCCGCGCCCGGCGCTCGACCCGGTTCGAGATGTTCGTGACGCCGGAGCGGCTCAACGCCTGGTACCTGGAGTCCGGACTCGTGGACACGATCACGCCCGGCAAGGAGGACGACGTCCGCGAGGCGACCACGGTGCGCGAGGCCGTCTACCGGCTCATCACCAACCGCCGTCTCGGTGAGGAGTTCGACCGGGAAGCGCTCGCCGTGGTCAACGGCGCCGCGCGCAAGACCCCCGTGACGCCGCAGCTCACCCCGACGGGCCGGCACACCGAGGCCACCCCCGAGCAGGCCCTGGCCACCGTCGCCCGGCAGGCGGTCGAACTGCTCAGCGGCCCGGACGTCCCGCTGCTGAAGGAGTGCGGCAACCCCGAGTGCACGCGCGTCTACATCGACCGCTCCCGGGGCATGCGGCGGCAGTGGTGCGGCATGGAGTCCTGCGGCAACAAGATCAAGGCTGCCGCCTACCGCGCCCGCAAGAAGACCGCGCCCGCGGTGACCGCCCACTGACCCCCTGCTCCAGGGGGCCACACGCACCGCTTCGGCCCCGAGTGAACATGCACGAAAGACCGTCCAGCGTTGACACTTGTCTACACGGGCCCTCGGCGTGGGTACCATGCGCAACGTCATCCACATCGAGGGAGTGAACGGTTGTGACCAGCCAATCAGCCGACACGCTCCGATCGCGGTACGTAGCACAAGCCGCTTCGGACCTGAAAGAGAACCGCCGGCGACAGCAGGAACTGGCGGAGAAAATCGCGATGTTGAAGCAGGAGGAAGCCCTCCTGGCGGACATCCTGAACCTCGCGCAGCGGTACGAGGATTTCGCGGACCCGTCGCGCCTGCCCGAACAGGCGCAGGACGAGCCCGTCGTCACGAAGGCGAAGCCAGCCCCCGCGGGAGCCGCGCCGCGGCGCCCGGCGCCGGCCAAGGCCGCTCCGGCGGCCAAGGCCGCTCCGGCGGGCAAGGCGGCGAAGGCCGGCGCACAGGGGAAGTCGCACCAGCCTCTGCTCGGCAACCTCCTGGCGGATCTGCTCGACAACCACAACGAGCCGCGCCTGGCGAAGGAGTTGCGCGAGGAGCTCCTGGAGAAGCACCCGGACCGCACTCCGACACCACAGGTGGTGCGGAACACCCTCGAGTCCCTCGTCGCCAAGGGACGCATCCAGCGTCTCAAGCAGCAGCGTTCCGTCATGTACACCCTCGTGAAGCCGACAGGTGGCGAGGAGACGGCCGACTGACCCTCCGTCAGAGGAAGCTCGAAACCGCCGGACCGCACCCCGACAGCACCACACTCCTCCCGCAGGCGGCCGTGCCCGGGGTCGGGGGCGGGACCCGCGGTCAGGGGTGACTCAGGCCGCGGCGCGGGCGTCGACGGTGCTTACAGCCCCAGATCGAGGGCCAGGCACGAGTAGTACTTCCAGGAGCCCGCGGGGTCATAGGAGGCATTGATCCCCCCACTCGGCACGGCCTCCACCTCTTCGGCCATGTCCTCGAAGCGGATGCGTTCGGGGAGCCTGCCGTAGCGCGCATGGCGTGCCGTCGCATCGGCGTCCATCGCGAGGTCCTTGTTCATGACCGTTCTCCATTTCGTCGACCACGGATCGCGTCCCGCTCGTCGCCTCGGACGACCTTTAGCGTGCACCCCCAGGCGTCACCAGTCAAGGCGGTGACGAGATGCGGGAGCACATGCGCGTGGCCGGTATCACATGTCGCCCGACGGGGTGATGGTCTTGTACTCGGTGTAGGTGCCGAGGCCGACCGCGCCATACCCAGCGGGCGCCGGCGTCGCCGGCATCGCCGCCGAGGCGGGCGTGGACCGGCGCACGACGACGCCGTGCGCCGACGTCGTGACACATATGTCGCCGGCGTCGTCGTCGACACCCTGCTGCACCGCCTTGGCGCGCCCTGATGCGCCTACGGCCAACGTCTCGCCGACCTTGGGGTGTTCGCACGGGGCCCGGCCGAAAAACGGCCCACCCTGTGCGAGGTGTTACTCGGTTCGGCGGCGGACTGCCGAGAGGAGGCGCCGCATGCCGACCACGTGCCCACCCGTCCCGATGACGAGCCGTCGGTAGAGGCCGCCGGCCAGACCGGGAAAGGCGGCTCGGCTTTCGGCACGGAGGCGCGATCGTCCCGGGTGATCTCGAGCGCGGAGGACGCCGGAACCCGCAGGACTCCGGCCGAGGTGGTCGCGCTCATATCCGCCGGGATCTTCTCCTACGCCATCCGCTCCGTCCCCGCCACCATGGCATTCGTCGAGTGCCTCCTCCGGGCTACGCTGGTAACAGGCGCCTCACGAAGGCAAGGGCCTGCCCGCCCAGGGAGAGGCCATAGGAGACCCGAGTCCGGATACAGGTGCGACACGGCAACGGCGTGCGGGGCGAGGCAGGATCTACCAAGCGACCCGAAAGGGAAGAGATGATCGATCATGTCGACGAGCGACATCGCCCTGACCGCCCGAAACCAGTTCGTTGAGGCACCTAACGGGGTGAAATACGCCTACCGGCGGTTCGGCACTCCCTCCCCCGGCGTGCTCCCGCTGGTGATGTTTCAGCACTTCCGCGGCAACCTCGACAACTGGGATCCGCTGCTGCTCGGCGCCCTCGCGTCCGGCCGTGAGGTCATCCCGGTCGACAACGCCGGGGTCGGTCTGTCGTCCGGGACGGTGCCGCACACCATCACCAGGATGGCCCGCGACGCCATCGCCTTCATCGACGCGCTCGGGCTGACACGGATCGACCTGCTCGGGTTCTCCATCGGCGGCATGGTCGCCCAGGAACTGACCCTGATCCGCCCCCAGTTGGTGCGCCGGCTCGTGCTGGCCGGCACCGGGCCGCAAAGCGGCCAGCTGATGCACGGCTGGATCAACGACGTCCAATACCTCGCCAACGTCGCGGACAATCATCCCGAGGACCTGCTGTCCTTGTTCTTCGAAGTCACCCCGACCAGCCAGCAGAAGGGCCGGGAGTTCCTGGAGCGGCGCGCCTCCCGCACGTCAGACCACGACAAGCCCGCCGGTTTGCAGGCCCGCGACGCCCAGATGGACGCCATCACCCAGTGGGGCATCCCCGCACCGTCCCGGCTGCACCGGCTGGCCGGGATCACCCAGCCGGTCCTGATCGCCAACGGCGACAACGACATCATGATCCCGACGGGAAACTCCTGGCTGCTGGCACAGCATCTGCCCAACGCACGGGTCCGGATCTACCCCGACTCCGGCCACGGCTTCCTCTTCCAGTGGCCCGAGGAGTTCGCCAAGCTGGTACACAGCTTCCTGTCCGGGGCCGGCGAGGAAAAGGCCCCGTGATGGACACGACCGACCGGCTACGGGTGACCGCGCTCCGGGCGCTGCTGTGGTGGCTCGGGCATGGACTGGTGCTGGCGTCGCGGTTCAGCGCACCAGTCCGGTCGCAGATCACACGCAGTCTCACGGTCGAGATGTCCGCCGACGACGGCCCCTCGCGGCACTGGGTTTTCGACAGCCAGCGGCGCCGCGTGTCCAGCTCGGCCGGAAGGTCCAGGGCACCCGACTTCGCGGTCCGCTTCGCCGGCAGCGGTCAGGCGCTTCGTCATCTGACATCACCGGATGGGATCGACCGCATCATGCGCGGCCGGATTCACGGGACCGTCCGGGTCGAGGGCAACCATCTGATCCTCTTCTGGTTCCGCGGCCTGATGCGGCAGTTGGTGCCCATCGGCGGGGCGGGTCCTCCCCGGCAGGCTCTGCCGGGCGCGTACGTGGCACACGATCCGGCCTCGAACGGCGTCGAGCAGATCACGATCGAGCCGGCTGTACGGCAGTTGGATCCACGCTGGACCGATGCCTGGAACGCGCGGGCCAAACTGTGGATCGTGCGGGGGGCGAACGGCGAACCGTTGCGGGAGCCGTGATGAGCCCGCGCGCCGAGACCTCCGAGGAGGGAGCGCCGATGGTTGCGCTGAACGACCGTGCGCTCGGCTGGCTGCGGTTCATGTGGGACAAGGCGACAACCCCGGACGACTGGAGCGACCAGGGCGAACCGCATCCGTGGTGGGATCGCTACACCGCGCCGCCCATGTGCGCCTTCCCCCGATTCGACCTGCACTACATGGCGTACGCCCTTCCGGTCATGCTCGAAGCGACGCCGGCGTGGCGGGAGGTCTACACCCGGATCGCCGACGAACTCATCCGCCGCTATGTCTCGTTCTGGGGCGCGGTCGACTGGTGCACACTGATCGGCCCTGATCCCGGTGTGGACCGCTACCCGCCCGAGTGGCTGACCTTCATCCCGGAACCGCTTCGCGGCCGCTACCCACCACCAGGATGGACGGGAAACGGGGTCGAGCCATGGGGGCTCCAGCCGGACCCGGTGGGCGCCGACGGCAATGTGTTCTACCGGGGCTGGCTGAACCTGCTCCTCGGGATACGCCGCTACGTCTCGGGAGAGGCCGGCGAGCGCGAACCCCTCCACATCACCGGGTACCAGAACCGCCAGTTCACCTGGACCCACGCACGGATCGCGGAGCTCATCTCCGCCCAGTTCCGTACTCGCCCACAGGGCCCGCACTGCGAGAACACCAAGATCTGGCCGTTCTGCGTCAGCGCCGCCGGGCTCGGGCTGAAACTCTACGACTCGCTGCTCCGAACCACCCTGCACGAGCCGTTCCCGCACTGGGTCGACTACGTCCGCCGGCACTACATGAGCCTGACCCGCACCGGCGAGCTGCGCACCTTCGCGCTCTACTACGACCCGATGGAACAACGCCTCCACACGCTGCCCGGGCCCTCGGTGGCCCACGGGGTGTTCCCCTGCCTGCTGTATCTGTACCCGCAGGACCGCGAGTTCGCCCTGTGGACCTACGAGCTGGCGATGCGGCGACTCGGCTGGAACAACCCGGATCTGCCGCTGAGCAAGCTCCACCCCGACCCCAACCACCTCAGCACGGCCCTGTGGATGGCACATGAGGTGGAGGACACCGCCACCGAAGACCGCATCCGGGATTTCGTCGAGCGTGAATACCAGCCCCGGTTCTTCGGCGAGGAGAACGACCGATTCGCGTTCTGGTTCGGCTACGACTCCACCTGGCCCCGCGGGCAGGTCAACGCCACCCTGATGCTCGCCGAGAGCGGCAGCCCGGGAGCGTGGTGGCGGATCTTCAACGAACCCCGGCTCGCGTCGGCATCGGAACCGGAGCTCCGCGGCGTCGACTACCCCGACATCGGCATCCGCCACGCCCGGAACGACATGGCCCACCACGTCCTCAGCATCGAGACCACGGCCGCCGCGCCCTCGCGGCGAGGACATCCCACCAGCTTCACGATCGACCGGCTCCCCAGCCCCGCCGAGGCGTCGGTCACCGTCGACGGCCAGGACTCGGCCGGCTGGGACGTCACTGACGGCAACTCCATACGAATCCACCTGGACATCGGCGACCACCAGATCCGCGTCGCCTTCCCGGGCGGCGGCTCCCGGTAAAGCGGTTCCGTGACATATAGGGTGCCGCCATGACGCCCGCGTCCGCTTTCGCAACGCCGCTCATCGAACTTCTCGGCCTGGCACACCCACCCGTCGCGATCACCTTCAGCACGGAACCCGCCACCTCCAGCGGCGAGAGGCTCCCAGCCCAGCCGGCAGGCTGCTGCTTCTGGGAACCCGCCCAGCGCCGCCCCCTCGACACGCGCGCCGCGGACCACGCCAACTGTAGTACCGGAAGCTACACGCACGGCCTGACCGACCTGGCCGCTGCCGCCTCCGGGTCCGACACCGCCGCCCTGGTCAGCAGTGGTTGGATCACGCCGGCGGACCTCACCTTCGTCGCACACCTGCCGATCCGGCCAACGACGATCCGCTACGAACCGCTCACTGTCGCGACCAGCCCGGACGTCGTGCTCGTCCGGCTGTCGCCGTCCTCGCTCATGACCCTCCAGGGCGCATGCCCGGACCTGCGGCTCGCCACCAGGCCACAATGCCAGATCATTCCGCTGGCCCACAGCGGCCAGGTCGCGGTCAGCCCGGGATGCGCCATCAGCCGGGCCCGCACCGGGCTGCCGGCCGAGGAGATGACCTGTGCGCTGCCCGTCGGAAACCTTCCCGCGGTCATCGACCGCCTGCGGCAGGCCGTAGCCGCCGACCAGGCGGCCGTCGACTATGCCACCACCGACCTCCGGCGCTTCGACCCACTGGACTGACATGCGTGAGCTGCTCGCCAACGCCATCGATGCCCATGGCGGGATCGAACGCTGGCAGGAGCTGGCCGAGGCGCGAGCCACGATTGTCAGCGGCGGCCTTCTGTTCGACGTAAAGGGCCTGCCGCAGGATCCCGCGCCTCGCGAGATGACCGTCCGACTGCACGAGGAACACGCCTCGGTGCGGCCCTTCGGCTCTCCCGATCAGAGGACGGACTTCACGCCGGGGCGCGTGAGCATCGAAAAGCTCGACGGGCGAGTGGTGACCGAACGAGACGACCCACGGAGATCGTTCCTCGGGCACACACTGGAATCCCCCTGGGACCCGCTGGACCGCGCCTACTTCAACGGCTATGCGTTGTGGACCTACCTCACCACACCCTTCCTGCTGGCGATGCCCGGCTTCTCGGTCACCGAGATCGAGTCGTGGCGCGAAGGAGACGAGGTCTGGCGCGGACTGCGGGCCGCCTTCCCGAGCTATATCGCCAGCCACAGCACCCAACAGGACTTCTACTTCGGCCCCGACCACCGGCTGCGGCGCCACGACTACCACGTCGACGTGGCCGGCGGATTCGCCACCGCGCAGTATGTCTACGACTGCGTAGAAGCGGACGGCATCGTACTGCCGACCAAACGCCGGGCATACCGCCGCGACACCCACGGCCGCCCCATCATGACGCAGCTCATGGTCTCGATCGACCTCAGCGAGGTCACCTTCAGCTGAGAAGGGTCCTTCACGTAGCAACCAACCTTGTCTCGCTTGGCACACTATTTATTCCGACGAAGCGTCAGAAGTGCTTCGAGGCGGTCGGCCGCGGCCGCGCTTCCGCCTGCCGTCCGGAACGAGCGGCTTACCGCCCGCGCCGCCGCGCGGTGCCCCGACGCCTCGTCCAGGACCGTGTCGACGGCGTCGGCGATCCGCCGCGGGTCGGCGCGGCCGAAGCGCAGCCTGACGCCCGCGCCCGCGTCGGTGACCTGGCTCGCGACGATGGGCTGGTCGTCCCTGATGGGTGCGACCACCAGCGGGACGCCGTGCCACAGGGCCTCGCAGACGGTGTTGTGCCCGGCATGACAGACGACGGCGTCGACGCGGGCGAGCAGCGGCAGTTGGGGTATGTGCGGGCGCAGCAGGATGTTCTCGCCCGTTCTGGTCACGCTGCCCGCGGGGTCGACGACGACGGCGCGTACCCCGGCCATGCCGGACAACGCCTGGACCGCGGCGTTCAGGAACGGCGCGCTCGCGTCCGCGTTCGCGGTGCCGAGGCTGACCAGGACGGTGCGCTCCGCTCCCGCCAGCCACTGCCAGGGAAAGTCCGCGGACGGCGGGCGGTCGGTGACGGACGGGCCGACCAGCCAGACGTGTTCGGGCAGTTCGACCGGGCCCAGGAGCGCGCGTGTGGTGTAGGCGAGCACGCCGTGCGGGGACATCCTCGGGTCGGCCGTGCCCCTGCCGTCCGCGATCCGGCCGCGCAGCGCCTCCAGCAGCCCGTCCAGCCAGGCCGCCACCTTGGGCATCCCCGCGAGCGGGTCGAGCAGCTCGGCCGAGGTGGTCGCGGAGGTCACCCAGGTCAGGCCGAGCGACTCGGCGACCATGCCGCCGGCGACGGTCTGCTGGTCGGCGATCACGAGGTCCGGGCCGAACTCCTCGATGGCCTCCCGTATCGGGGGAGCCATGTGGTCCGCCAGCGGGATCAGGAAGCTCTCCCACAGGAACCGGAAGGCCGCGGGTCCCTTCAGTTCGGCGGTCCGGTCGGCGATCTTGGCGGCGCGGTCCGGCACCAGGTGGGGCCGCACACAGGGGTACACCTGCGCCTCGGGTCCGGCCAGGCGGCGCACCAGGTCGGCCGGGCCCGCCCAGGCGATGTCGTGGCCCCGCGCGGCGAGCGCGGCGGCCGTGCCGACCGCCGGGTTGATGTGGCCGACCAGGGGCGGCACGACGAACAGGAACCGGCTCATCGAACCCCCTTCGCGGGTGTGTGGATGTCGTCGTGGATGTCGTCGTGGATGTCGTCTTCCAACCATTCCAGCAGCAGTTCGGCCGTCTCCCTGGTCCGCTCCACGAGCACCGAGTGCCCCTGATCGGGCAGGACGACACTGCGGCAGTGGCCGAGGGTGGCGGCCAAGTGGTCGGCCTGAGCGGCGAGTTCGGAGTCGGCTCCGAAGACGGCGAAGACGGGGCAGCGGATGTCGGCGAGCCCGTCGTCCAGGACCCGGCTGCGCGGAATGTCCTCGCTCAGTGTGGTGGCGTCCAGGATGTCCCCGGCGAGTTGGAACGGGCGCGCGTTGCGCTCGGGGTCCTCGGCGAGCCAGGTGCGCACCTCCTTGACCACCAGACCGCCTTCTTCGCCGGTCAGGCCCTCGGCCATCTTCTCGGCCCACGACTTCACCGGCGGCTCGGACTCGATCGCGATGACGGACCGGACGCGATCGGGACGGGCGGCGGCCAGCCCGTAGGCGATGGCCCCGCCGAAGGAGTTGCCCACGACGTGGGCCGGGCGGTCCTCCCCGAGGGCGTCGAGGAGCCCGTCGAGGTCCGCCACGAAGTCCTCGAGGCGGTAGCCCGTGGCGGGGCGGCCGGTCCGCCCGTGCCCCCGCAGGTCGTACATGAGGACGTCCATCCCCCGCTCGGCGAAGGCGGGGCCGAGGGAGAAGTAGTAGCTCGCCAGGCTGTCGATGAGCAGGCCGTGGACGAGCACCACCAGGGGCGGCGGCCCGTCGGCCGGCGGCCCGGCCGCGGACATGCGCTGCACGTGGACGTCCAGTTCACCGACGCGGATCTTCGCCATCCTCAGACCGCCTCGGCCGCGGGCTCGGCGGGTAGGGACGCCACGACGTGGCGCACCAGGTCGCCGACGGTCAGCGCGATGAGCTCCTCGAGGCCGCGGTCCGCGATGAAGGCGGCGAAGTTGACGGTGTCGCCGTAGTGTTCGCGCAGTGACGCGGTGAGCGTGACCAGGTCGATGCTCTCCAGTTGGAGGTCGTCGTGGAACAGGGTGTCCATGGTGATCTCGGCGTCGTCGAGCCCGTACTCGCCGAGGACCTCGCGCAGCATGCCCGTCACCTCGTGCAGCACGGTCTGCTCGGCCGGAGTGGGGCGTCCGGCTCCGTGGGCTTCAGCGGTCATCTTCGCTCTCCTCCTCGTGGGCGGCCGTCCAGCCCACGACGTAGTTCCTGGGGGGCAGCCCGGGCGGGTTGCCGACCGTTCTGTGCTGGACGTGGTACGTGCCACCGCCGGTGCGGACGGTGAGGGTCGTATCGGTGGCGGCGGTGATCTCAAGGCTCTCGGGGCCGCGGGCCCTGGCAACGGCTTGCCCGGCGACCCGGAAGCGGGTGAGCCACAGGGCCTCGGGTTCACCGGTGTCGCGGACAAGGGAGACGAGCAGGTCCCGCTCCCGGGTGCCGAGTGCGGCCTCGAAGGTCCCGTCCGGGCGCCCGGTGACCTCCTCGATGTCGATGCCGCAGGGGCCCGTCCTGGCGATCGCGACCGCGGCCTCCGCCCGGTGCGCGCAGGAGACGTGCAGGTCGGGGAGGGTGCGGCCGTAGGCGCCCGTGACGTAGGGGCGTCCGGCGGGGTCGTTCGCGACCCGCACTTCGGCGGGGAAGATCCGGCCGCTCCCGGCGTCCCACATCCGCCGCCGGACCGCGTCCTTGACCGCGATCCGGCCGAGCAGCCACTGGCGCCGGCCCCGGGGAGCGTATGTCTCGTAGGCGGTACGTTCCTCGCCGGCCAGCATGTTCCGCATGATCAGTTCGCGGGTGGCCAGGTCGGGCCACCGCTCGTGGACCAGGACCCAGCCGCCGTCCTGGGGCTCGGAGAGGGTGTGGCGCTCCGGTGCGCGGTCCACCCGGCGGACCTGCGGATCACTGTCGAAACGGCGGTCGCGCCAGCCGCTGAACTCCGCCCAGACGCGGCCCCGATGAACCAGCTGCATATCGGCTTCGAGCGTGGTCTCGGTGACGGAGACGATGCGGATCAGACAGTCCAGCCGATCGCCCGGCGCGGGGTGCGGGCCGTGGAAACGGATCTCCCGCATGCCGACGGGGAAGACGGTCGTGCGCGTGGGCCGCTCCGACATGATCCAATAGCCGAGCAGCTGGCCCACGTTGTCCAGCAGCGCTCCGGGGGCGGGCGGGGTGGTGAGGACTCCCCGCACATGCGCGTCGCCGATCGCGATCAGTTCGGTCACGCCCTGGAAGCTCGGGCCGTGGAACATCCAGCGCCGGGTGTACAGCTCGCGGGCGGTCAGATCGCAGGGGCGCTCCTGGTCCGGCGGGAAGGTCCACGGGCCGGGCGGATGCCGGTCGTGGCCGCGTGCGAGCTCGACGGTGGCGCGGGCGTACGGGCCGAGGGTGGCCGTCACCCGGGCCGTGCCCGCGGGATGCGAAGGCGCGGAACGCGGGGGCGCGGGGGTGACGTGGACGGGGATGTCGACCGTGGGGACGGCGGTGATCCACTGGTTGAGCCGGACGTCGTGGACGGCCACCGCACGCAGGCCGGGGGCGGCCCGTTCGGCGAAGCCCATGAGGTGTCCGATGACCGTGGTGCCGGGTACGACCGGCCAGCGGTCGGCCGTGTCGGCCTGCGGCGGCTGTTTGAAGAAGCAATGGTCGAGCAGGTACGGCATGGTGTCGACGGAGATCCGCAGCGAGGTGTGCAGCTCACCGGGCGGCGGCGTGGCGGGCGGGGCCTGACGTGCGTACGCGGTGGCCCGGGGCGCGGTGGGTGCGGCGACCGCCCGGAGGGTGTCGCGGCGTCCCGCGCCGAGGACGTCCGCCGCGAGCGCCGCGGTGTCGTCGAGCAGCGCCACGAACTCGGCGGCCAGCGGGTCCCGGTCGCCAAGGACATCGAGGGCATCGTGGGCCGAGGGCCGCGCGCTGCCGGCCGCCCGGCGCGGCGGGGTCAGGGCCGCGCCGACCGCGGTGCGGGTGGGTTCGTCGAGGGAGATCAGCGCGCCGCCCAGGTCGAGCCGGACCGGGCGGTGCGCGGCCTTGCGCGCCGGGGTGGCCGTCGGGTGGAGCAGGGTCTGGTCCGCCCTGGCTCCGTCGGCCCAGAGCGCGGTGGCCACGCGGCGCAGTTGGGGAAGGCCGGAGCGGTGCGCGGAGTGGGCGGGAACCACGAGGTGATCGCGGCCCCGCAGGGTGTCCGCGATGAGTGATCCGAGTTGGCCGGCGCCGAGTTGGACGAAGGCGCGGAAGCCCGCCGCGTACATGGCCTCGATCAGCTGCCGGAAGCGGACCGGTTCCAGGAGGTGGCGAATGAACAGGTCGTGTATCGCCTCCGGTCGCGAGGGGTATTCGCCGCACGTGGTCGCGGACCAGACCGGCAGCTTCGCGGGGTGCAGCGTGTAGGCCTCCGCCGCCTTGCGTATCGGGCCCAGAGCGGGCCGGAGCATGGGGGTGTGAAAGCCCGAGCGGAACGGCAGGATCTGCGAGATCACGCCCTGCCCGCGGAAGCGGGCGACGAACTCCTCGACCCCTTCCGACGGGCCGCAGATCATGGACTGGTTGGGGGCGTTGTCGTGCGAGAGCACGACCCGCGCCTGTCCGCGGAGAGCTTCCACGACGCGGTCGGCGGGTGCGCCGATCACCGCGAAGGCCAGGCCCGGCACGCGCAGCGCGTCGGGGTCGAACGAGGCGAGGAAGGCATCGACCTCGTCCTCGGCGTGGATCCCGGCGGCGGCCATGGCGGTCCACTCGCCGAGGCTGTGTCCGGCGAGCGCGTCGGGCACGACACTCATCCGCTCCAGCGCGGCGTGCAGGAGGCGGCCGAGCTGGAAGACACCGGTGCCCTGGCGGCCGACATCGCCGACCGTGACATCGGTGCCGGACAGCGACCACGGCAGGTCGAAGTGTCGTGCGACGTCGTCGCAGTTGGGCTCGAAGTCGGCTTCGAGGCCGGGGAAGACGAAGGCGAGTCGGCCGCCGGCGTCGCCCAGCAGTGGCTCGGGGACGAACCACACGTCGTTCCTGCCGCGCCACGGTCTGCCCCGGTCGACCGCCTTACGGGCGAGCGCGAGCCGCCCCGCGGTCGGATCCACCACGCCGAGCCGGACGGGGCCGACGGGCTCGGGTCCGGTCCCGTCGGCCGCGGTGGCGTGGAGGGTGGCGTCGTCGCGGTCCAGCAGCCGGGCCAGTTCGGCGGGGGTCGCCGCGGCCAGCCGCAGTACCCGCTCGGGCTCGCGCAGCACGGCCGCGGGGCCGAGCGGGCCGGTGGGGCCGGTGGGGCCGATGGGGGCGGTGCGGGGCTGTTCCAGGACGACATGGGCGTTGATGCCGCCGAATCCGAAGGCGTTGACCGCGGCACGGCGCACGGGGCCGTGGACCTCGGGCTCCCAGGGAACGGCGGCGTCCACGGTGGTGAAGCGGGTGCGGGCGAGCGCCGGGTGCGGGTCGTCGCAGTGCAGGGTCGGCGGGAGGACGCCGTGGTGCACGGCGAGCGCCGCCTTGATGAGCCCGGCGATCCCGGCGGCCGGCATGGTGTGGCCGATCATCGACTTGACCGAGCCGATCACGCCACGGGGCGCGTCGCCCGGGGGGCCGAAGACCGCCGCGACGGTCTCCAGTTCCGCGCTGTCCCCCGCCGGGGTGGCGGTGCCGTGGGCCTCGAGCAGCCCCACGGCTCCGGGCTCGGCGGGATCCCGGCCGGCCCGGCGCCATGCCTGACGGATCGCCTCGGCCTGCCCCGCGGAGTCCGGGCTGAGCAGGCCGCCGGTGCGGCCGTCTCCCGCGACCCCGGTGCCGGTGATCACGGCGTAGATCCGGTCGCCGTCGCGCTCGGCGTCGACGAGCCGCTTGAGCACCACCACGCCGGTGCCCTCGCCGATGAGCACTCCGTCGGCGTGCCGGTGGAACGGGCGGATGCGCTGGCTCCGGGACAGGGCTCCGAGTTGGGAGAACACGCTCCACAACGTGATGTCGTGGCAGTGGTGGACTCCCCCGGCCAGGACGACATCGCAGCGGCCGGTCTCCAGCTCACGGGCCGCGTGGTCGACCGCGATGAGTGATGAGGCGCATGCGGCGTCCACCGTGTAGGCCGGACCGCGCAGATCCAGGCGGTTGGCGAGCCGGGAGGCGGCCAGGTTGGGCACCAGGCCGATGGCCGACTCCGGGGCCTCGGGCCCGAGTTGTTCGGTGAAGGCGCGGCGCACTTCCTCGAGTCGCCGCTCCCCGAGGTCCGGCAGGAGTTCTCGCAGTGTGTGCACGAGCTGGCCCGCGGTGCGCACCCGCTGGTCGAGGCGGACCAGGCCGGGCGTGAGGTAGCCGCCGCGGCCGAGGATCACCCCGGCGCGGCGCCGGTCGGTGAAGAGCCCGTCGGCGCCGCCGGCGTCCTGGACCGCCTGGGACGCCACCCGCAGCGCGAGCAACTGGTCGGGCTCGGTGGCCCGTACGGACGCGGGCATGATGCCGAAGGCGCTGACGTCGACGTCGGCGAGCTCGTCGATGAACCCTCCGCGCCGGCAGTAGACGCGGTCGGCACGGCGTTCGGCGTACGGGGCGTAGTACGCGGCGTCCCAGCGGCCCGCGGGGACGTCGGTGATGGCGTCCGTCCCCTGGACGAGGTTGTGCCAGTAGGTGTCGAGGTCGGGCGCGCCGGGGAAGAGCGCCGACATGCCGACGACGGCGATCGGGCGGGGTTCGTCCATCGCCGCCGTCACCACCCCGAAGCGGTGTAGACGACGGCGGTGTCCTCCTGCGGCCCCCAGGCCAGTTCGCGCAGCAGGCTGATGGCGCCCTCGTCGGGGTCGATGAGGCGGATGCCGCGGCTCGCGTAGACGCGCATCAGTTCCGGGGTGACCATGCCGTTGTTGGTGCCGGTGGGCGCCCATGGGCCCCAGTGCACGGTCAGGCCCCGGCGGCCGGTGGCGTCGGACCAGTCGCGGCCGATCTCTTCGAGAGCGTCGTTGGCGGCGGCGTAGTCGCTCTGTCCGCGGTTGCCCAGGGTGGCCGCGATGCTGCCGAACAGCACCGCGAAGCGGGGGCCGTGAGGGAGCCCGCTGACGGCGTCGAGCACGGTCCTGGCGCCGTCGGTCTTCGTGCTGAAGACGCGCTGGAACGACTCCGGGGACTTCTCGGCGAACAGCTTGTCCTCGATCACGCCCGCCGCGTAGACGATTCCGTCGAGCCGGCCGTGTTCGGCGTGCACGTTCTTCACGGCGCGGTGTACGGCCTCGGTGTCCAGCACGTCCACGCAGTGGTAGCGCGCGGGGCTGCCCAGCCGGGTGAGCCGGCGAACCGTGTCGCGGACCTCCCGCTCGGCCTGGATCCTGCCGATCTCCCGCTCGACCCGGCCCGGGGATGTCAGCCCGCCCGCGATGAGCGCGGCTCGCAGGTCGGCGTCGGAGGTGGCGGCTGTCGCGAGGGCCTCTTCCAGGGAGGGCACCGGGGTACGGCCGAAGAGTTCCAGGCGGCAGCGGGCGGCGGTGGCGAGCGTGGTCGCGAACCGGGCGGCGATGCCCCGCGCGCCGCCGACGAGGAGCACCACCGATTCGTGGTCGAGTCCGCAGGCCGCGGCCTCCGCGGCGCCGTCGTCGGAGGGTCCGGCTCCGGCCGTGCCCAGGGTTCCGCGGTCGGTCTCGGTCATCCGCAGTCCGCGCCGGGTGCTCGCCGTGCGCAGCACGACCGGCTCGCGGTCGACGGAGGTCAGCTCCGCGGCGATCGCGTCGGCCGCGGTGGACGGGGCCGTTCCGGCGGGCTGCTCGACGACGCGGGCGATGGTCCGCGGGTACTCCCGGGACAGCGAGCGGAAGAGTCCGCGCAGTCCCTCCGCGGCTCCGGCGACCAGCATCCAGCGTGGTCCGGCCGCCAGGGCGGACCGGTAGAGGGGGACGGCGCCGGGAAGCACCGGCTCGGGGGCCGGGCCGCCGTCCGGGGAGATCAGGTGGATCAGGCCGTCGAAGCGGCCGCCGTCGGGTATCCCGGTGGCGGTCACCGCTCGGGCGCCGTATGAGCCGAGCCGCTCGGTGACGGACACGGCGAGCGGGCCCTCGCCGAGGATCAGGAAGGTGCGTCCGGCGAGTTCGGCGGGGGCCAGGGTGGCGGGCGCGAGGTCGAACTCCGTCATCACCAGGCGCTTCGGGGCCGTGACGACGGGTTCGGTGTCGGGGGCGCGGGTGGCGGAGCCGTCGTCCGGCGACTCCGGGGACTGCGCTGTTTCGGTTGTCCCGGGCCGTGGGTTGTCGTCCTGCCGTGCGGCGGCGATCAGTTCGGCGATGCCCGCCGCCGTACGCGCCTTGGCCAGCCGCTCCATGCCGGCGTCGTCGGTGGCGGGCAGGGCGAGCCGCTGGGCGAGCTGTCCGGCGATCTCGGCGCGCTTGATGGAGTCGACGCTCAGGTCGGCCTCCAGGTCCAGGTCGGGTTCGATCATGTCCGCCGGGTAGCCGGTGCGCTCGCCGATCACTTCCAGGACGGCCGCGAGGACGGAGTCCCCGGCCGACTCGGCCGACGCCGGGTCCGGCGCGGGCTCGGGAGCGGCGGGTGCGGCGGGGGCGGCGGGTGCGGCGGGTGCGGCCAGCGCGGGAAGGGCCGTGGCAGTCACCTCGCGGGGTACGTACTCCACGGGCGGCGGCCCGGGGCGGAGGCCGGGTCCGGTGCCGAGGTAGCCGAGCAGGACATCGCGCTGGGCGTTGATCAGCTCCCGGCTTGTGCGGAGGAATTCCCTGACCAGGGCCTCGCCGCCGGTCCCCGTCGGGCCATGGGCGGGGGCGGCGTGGAGTGGCTGTCCATGGTCTCCATGGCTGTCGGGACGGGTGGTCACCAGGGCCTCCGGGATGCGCTGGGCGGGGTGCAGGGCTGTGGCGGGGATGGCGCCGTCGGCGGTGCGGATGAGGTGGCCGTCGACGGTCCAGCCCGCGCGTCTGGGGCGGGGGGCGTAGGCCGCGTCGATCGCGTCACGGCCCTGGAACAGCCAGCCGGTGCGTACGTCGGCCCCCGCCGCGGCCAGTTCGGCGAGCGCGGAGAGAAAGCCGGTCAGCCCCGTACGGCGCCGGGTCTCCAGGGTGACGGTGCGGTGCGGGCGGTCGCCGAGGATCTCGGTGACCTGTCGGGTGAGCACCGCGCCGGGGCCCACCTCGACGAAGGTCCTGGCGCCGGCCGCGTACATGCCCTCGATCTGCTCGACGAAGCGCACCGGCGCCCCGATCTGGGCGGCCAGTTCGGCGCGTATCCCCTCGGGTCCGGCGGGATACACCCCGGCGGTGCGGTTGGACCACACCGGGATGGACGGCGCCTCGACGGGGACCGAGGCGAGCGTCGCGGCGAGGGTGTCGCCCGCGGCGGCGACCAAGGGGCTGTGGAAGGCGCAGGCCACCGGGATCCGCTGGGCCTTCAGCCCCCGGGCGCGGAGGTGTTCGACGGCCGCCGCCACGTCGCCGGTGGGGCCTGAGATCACCGTCTGGCGGGGCGAGTTGCGGTTGGCGACGACCACGGACCCCGCGCGGCCGGCCTCCTCGAGGTGTGCGGTGACGTCCGGTGCCGAGGCGGCGACGGCGGCCATGGTGCCGGGGTCGCCGGCGCCGGTGGCGGCGACGACGGACTCGGCGCGCGCCCTGCTGCACCACAGCAGTTCCTCGGGGCCGAGCACGCCGGCCGCGGCGAGTGCGACGAGTTCGCCATAGCTGTGTCCGGCCGTCATCGCCGGGCGGACACCGACCCGGCCGAGCAGGTGGTGGGCGGCGAGTCCGGTGATGCCGAGCGCGGGCTGGGCCACGCGGGTGTCGGTGACGCGATCGGCCTGGCTCTGCCGTCCGGCCTCGTCGAAGGCGGCGGGCGGGTGGAGGATCGCCGCGGCGGACTCGTCGAGGCGCAGGAAGCGCTGGAGTTCGGGGAAGGAGACGAAAAGATCGGCGAGCATGCCCGGGCGCTGGCTGCCCTGGCCGGGGAAGAGGAAGGCGATCTCGCCGGGTTCGGTGCCGTCCGCGAGGTGGATGCCGTCGTCCGGGGCGTGTTCCCCGTCGATGGCCCGGCGCAGCGATGCGGTCAGGTCCGGCACGGAGGAGGTCAGCACGGCGATCCGGGTGGGCAGGCCGCGTACGGCCGCGGGGTCGGCGCGGCGGGAGGCGGCCAGGGCGAGGTCCCGCAGCCGGGGGGCACGATGGGCGGAGCCGTCGGCCTCGGCGAGGGCGAGGAGGTCCCGGGCCGCCTTGGCGGCGGTCTCGTGGTCGGCGCCGCGGAAGAGGAACAGTTCGGCGGGCCACTCGTCGCGGGCGTGGACGGGTGGGGCACCGTCGTCGTGGGCGCGCAGGACGACATGGAAGTTGGTGCCGCCGAATCCGAAGGCGCTGACCCCGGCGACGCGCTCGGCGGGCGGCACGGGCCAGGGCCTGGCCCCGGTGTGGAAGACAAAGGGGCTGGTGCGCTCGTCCCAGCCGGGGTTCGGGTGCCGCAGGTGCAGCGTGGGCGGTTTGACGCCGTGGTGCAGCGCGAGCGAGGTCTTGATCAGCCCGGCGAGGCCGGCCGCGCACTTGGTGTGGCCGATCTGGGACTTCACCGAGCCGAGGGCGCAGCCGCCGGGGTCGGCGCCGGCCTGGGTGAAGGTCTCGGTGAGGGCGCCCAGTTCGGTGCGGTCGCCGACGACGGTGCCGGTGCCGTGCGCCTCGACCACCCCGACCTCGGCCGGTGAGATCCCGGCGTTGCGGTAGGCCCGGGTGAGCGCGCGGCGCTGGCCGTCGGCGCGCGGTGCGGTCAGGCCGAGGGCCCGGCCGTCGCTGGAGCTGCCGACGCCCTTGATGACCGCGTAGATCCGGTCCCCGTCGCGCTCGGCGTCGGCGAGCCGCTTGAGGACGACGCAGGCCACGCCCTCGCCGAGCGCGATGCCGTCGGCAGAGCGGTCGAAGGGCGCCGAGCGGCCGGAGGGGGACAGGGCGTGCGCCGAGGCGAAGAGCAGGTAGTCGTTGATGCCGTTGTGCAGGTCGGCGCCGCCGCACAGCACCAGGTCGCTGGTGCCGCCCGCCAGCTCCTTGCACGCCACATCGACCGCTGCGAGGGAGGAGGCGCAGGCGGCGTCGACCGTGTAGTTGGCGCCGCCGAGGTCGAGGCGGTTGGCGATCCGTCCGGCGATGACGTTGGCGAGGATGCCGGGGAAGGAGTCCTCGGTCAGGCCGGGCAGCTGCTCGTCCAGCTCGGGAGGCAGCTGTCCGAGGTAGGAGGGCAGGACCGTACGGAGGGTCATGGCGTTCGACAGGTCACTCCCCGCCTCCGCCCCGAACACCACCGAGGCGCGGCCCCTGTTGAAGGCGCGGTCGGCGTAGCCCGCGTCGGCGAGCGCGCGCCGCGCCACTTCCAGGGCCAGCAGCTGGACGGGCTCGATGCTCGGCAGGGAGGCGGGCGGGATGCCGTAGTCCAGCGGTTCGAAGGGGACCTCGGGCAGGAAGCCGCCCCAGCGCGAGGGGGTGTGCTCCCCCGCCCCGTCCTCGGCGTAGTAGAGGGAGGTGTCCCAGCGCGAGGCGGGCACCTCGGTGACCGCGTCGGCGCCGGACAGCACGTTTCCCCAGAAGGACGCCAGGTCGGGCGCCTGGGGGAACACGCAGGCCATGCCGACGACGGCGACGTCCAGCGGCTCGGGGGCGGCGACGGGCTCGTCCTCGCCGGTTCCGAGGGCGAGCCTGCGCCGCTCGAGGAAGGTCCGCGCGCCGGTGGTGACCGAGGCGTGCAGCGCGGCGACGGTGGTGACGTCCCACCGCAGGACGGCGACCTGCCCGGCCATGAACATGCCCTCGGAGAACTGGCGGTCCTCGCCGACCGCGCGCAGCACCCCGCCGACCCGCTCGATGCCCTTGCTCGCCAGCCGCAACCGCCCCACGTTGAGCCTCTCCAGCCGCTCCCACATCTCGCGGCCGGGCACCTCACCGGTTCGCAGTTCCTCCTTGACTGCGGCGAACTCTTCGGTGAAGGGGCTGGGCACACAGCGGGTGGCGTGGCCGGGGGCGGTCTCCAGCAGTTCGGTGTGCTCGGCTTCCCGCATCTGCTCCTGGAACAGCGGCTGTACCGCTCCCGCCGCGACGACCTCCTCGGTGAAGAGGTAAGCGGTGCCCATGAGGAGTCCGACCGCCGCGCCGCGTGCGGCCAGCGGAGCGGTCATGGCGGCCACCATGGCCGCGGACCGCTCGTCGTGCACACCGCCGGCGAACAGCAGCTGGAGTTCGGTGGCGGTGTCCTCTCCGGCGGTGGCGAGGAAGTCGTCCACCACGTCGAGCTGTGCCTGCCACAGCGCGAAGCTGGTGCGGGGGCCGACGTGCCCGCCGCACTCGGAGCCCTCGAAGACGAACTTGCGCGCGCCCGCTGCGAGGAACTGGCTGAGCAACCCCGGCGAGGGCACATGCAGAAAGGCCGAGACGCCGGCCTTCTCCAGGACCGCCGCCTGCGCGGGACGACCGCCCGCGACGATGGCGTGTGAGGGGCGGATCTCCCGGATGACCTCCAGCTGGGCGTTCTTGATCTCCTCGGCGGCGAAGCCGAGCACGCCGACGCCCCAGGGCGCGTCGCCCAGGGCCGTCCGGGTCTCCTCCAGCACCGCGCGGGTCTGCTCCGCGCCGGACAGCGCCAGCGCGATGAACGGCAGGCCTCCCTCGGCGGCGACGGCGGCGGCGAAGGCGGGCTGGTCGCTCACCCGTGTCATCGGCCCTTGGACGAGCGGGAGTTCGGTGCCGAGAGCGCGACTGCCCGCGCTGTCCGGACCGAGTACGGGGACGTCGGTGCCGAGCGAGTCGGCCACGGCCTCGCGTATGCCGCGTATCGCCGCGCCCAGCGTGCCCCAGCGCCGCTGGAAGCGTCGTGGCAGGAAGGCGTCCTGCCCGATCTCCAGCGCCACCGCGGTGTCGTCCGAGCCCGGAGTGTGCCGCCGCAGCACGCGCCGGCCGCCGGTGACCACGGTCTCCGAGCCATCGAGTCCGCTCAGCAAGCTGGTGATCTCCGCGGGCAGTTCCGCCTCGGCGAGCAGCGCGGTCTGGGTGTCCAGCACCACTCCGGCGGCCCCGCCCGCGACGGCCGCCGCCGCGGTGTGCGGGCCGATGCCGCCGCAACACCACACAGGCAGTGCGTCCGCTTCGTTGGCTTCGTCGGCTTCGTTGGCTTCGTTGGCTTCGTTCGCGAGCAACTGCTGCAACAGCACAAACGTGCTCAGCTCACCGCACCGGCCGCCGGCCTCGTGGCCGCGGGCGATCAGCCCGTGGGCTCCGGCGGCCACGGCGGCCAGGGCCTCGGCGCCGGACGTCACCTCGACGAGCAGGCGTCGCCCGGGGAAGTCGGCGGCGGTCGCCGTCGCGCCGGCGGCCAGCACCACGGTGTGGACGCAGGCGGGAAGGTCCTGCGGCGGGAAACCACGGCCGTCGGCCAGCCGTACGCCGAATCCGGCGCGCGACCAATCGGCGGCGAGCCCCAGTTGCTCACGCGCCGACCGGTCACCGGCCGTGAGATCGAGCACGCCCAGTCCGCCTGCGCGTACGGCGGCCGCGGTGAACCGTGCCGACGCGACACCGAACGGATGCACCGCGAGGACGAGGTCCCTGATCCTCGATGTGCCACCGTCAGTGCTGTTCTGGAGTATTGGCATGGAAAACTCTCCAGGAAACGAGGAAGCGCATGAAGCAAAGCTCAAGAACGACGCAAGTGGCCCGTTATCCGAGATACGCGAGGGCGTGCACGGGGAAAAGGGCAAGATGAGCTGCCATGAGTCAAGCGCCTCGGAAAGGGTGGGGGGTAAGGCGTCCGAGAGCGGGTAGCGGCAGGGACATTACTACGAAGTACAGCCACCGCGCCCGGCTTATTCGGTTACAGCTTGGTGTCGACGGAGCAATGCCGCGATCAGTTCGTTCCACCCCTCCCCCGCATGTCCCCGGACAACACTGTTGAGATTCCCGTTATGCTGCTGGACTCCATATACATTTCCCTGGTCGGCTGGCAGGCTCGCGCCCGAAGGACGAAATAGGCGCCGAGAAGCGGTTGACAGGACTGCGCGATCCTTATTACGGTCCGCCGAGTCGACACCCGGGATTTCGCCGCGGGTGATCTGATCACGGAACTTCAGGGCCGGCGCTTCGGCCGACAGTTCCGCCACTAAGACCGCACCCACACTCCAGGAGTGAAGAATGCGCTCTTTAAGAAATCGCAAACGCCTCGCGTCCCTCTCTCTCACGCTGGCCACCCTCTGCCTGGCGGCCACGGCCACATCAGGTGCGTACGCCGCCGACGCCGAGCCGACGACGGCGTCGGCCGGCACGTACGTGGCACTCGGCGACTCATACGCCGTCGGGCCCGGCACACGCGTCTACGACAACCCCGACGACCCGTGCCGCCGCGGCCCGTTGACGTACCCCCGGCTGTGGGCACAGCAGCACCCCTCGTACGCCTTCGTGGAGGCATCGTGCTCCGGGGCCACCACGGCGGAGCTGACAAGCCGGCAGGTGCCGCAGCTCACCGCGGACGCCACGCTGGTGACGGTGCAGGTGGGCGGCAATGACGTCGGCTTCGTCGAGGTGCTGAAGAACTGCATCCTCACCATCGACGACAAGGACTGCGTCGCCGGAGTGGAGGCCGCGAAGGCCGCCGCGACCAGCAATCTGCCGAGCGCGCTGGCGAGCACCTACGCGTCGGTGCGGGCGAAGGCACCCAACGCCAAGGTCGTGGTGGTGGGCTATCCGCGGCTGTACACGATCGGCGGCAGCTGCGGGATCCTCGGGCTGAGCGACACCGAACGCACGGCGCTCAACTCGGCCGCCGACACGCTCGACTCGGTCCTGGCGGAGCAGGCCACGAAGGCCGGGTTCACCTTTCTCGACCCGCGTGCCGCGTTCGACCCGCACACCATCTGCTCGCGCGGCGAGACCTGGGTGACAAGTCTGGAGTGGAGCAAGATCAACGAGTCCTACCACCCCAATCAGGCCGGGCACCGTGACGGATACCTGCCCTTGCTGACCGCCCTCGCGGGCTGACCACAGCGGGCTGTGCGGCGATGCCGGACAGCCCGCTCCTTTCTCGCCGGACCCACCGCCCCGCGAGCCCGGCAACCCCCTCCCGACCCGACGGGCCCTGCGCGGGCTCGGTTCCTTTTGAGGCGGTTGATGCCGCATTCCCTCACACGTCGCTCCCGGTAGTCGACCGGAGCGCACTTCGACGCGCCACTTCAGCCCGGGCAAAGTCCTATACATCTGAATCCTCAGTGGCATCATCAGGGCGTACAGATAAGCAACATGACGTGCGGCGGTGACTTTTCGAGCGGCACACGCGTTGGCACACCTTCAGTACGTCGAGGACGGGGCAGCGAGATGTCGCAAGGAGTCCGGGCACAACAGCGGGAGCAGACACGACAGACCCTGCTGCTCGAGAGCAGGCGGCTGTTCTCGGAGCTCGGATACGGCGCCGTGGTCCTGTCGCAGATCGTCGGCGCGGCGGGCGTGACCAAGGGCGCGCTGTATCACCACTTCGCCAGCAAGTCCGACCTGTTCCGTGCCGTGCTGGAGCAGGTGCAGCAGGAGGTGGGCGAGCACATCGCCGTCACGGCAGATGTGCGGGAGGACCCCTGGGACCGGCTCATCGTCGGCTGTCAGGCGTTCCTCAACGCCTCCACCGATCCGGCGGTCCAGCGCATCCTGCTCATCGACGGGCCGGCGGTTCTCGGCTGGAGCGAGTGGCGGGCGATGAACGAGGCCACCTCGGGTGGGCACCTGACCGAGGTGCTCGTCGACCTGATCGAGGAGGGCACGATCGCCGCACAGCCGGTCGAGCCGCTCATGCATCTGCTGTCCGGTGCGATGAACGAAGCGGCTCTGTGGCTGGCGACTTCGGGGAACCCCCGCGACCTGGCGGACACCGCGAAAGCGCTGGCTCAGCTGCTGGAGGCGCTGCGCGCGCGGTGAGACGAGGGCGATGGGGCGCGCGCCGTGCGCTCCGGGGTGCTGTGGGCGCAGACGAAGCAGCCGCCCTGACCGCGCCGGATGTTGTTCAGTGTCGGCGCGCCGATGTGACCGCACCTCGTGCAGCGGCACTTCCACTGGTCGCGCACCCGCCCGGGAAAAGGTTCGAGAGGTTCCATGCCGATCGCGCGCATCTGCGCCTCGGCGGCCACCGGATCCACCGGCGCCCGGCCGGCGCAGGCGAGGCATCCGCCGCCACCGGCTCGGATCTTGAACAGTCGGGGGTAGACAATGTGGCCACAGGCCGTATGGCGGCAGCGCCACTTCACTCGGGCGCCCGGATAGGGCTCAAGCGGTTCGAAGCCCGCCGCCCGCATGTCCACCTCCGCCCTCTCCCGGCCGGCGGCGCGTCGCCGTTCACCGGCGGCGGTCCATCCGCAGTAACGGCAGCCCGAATTCAAACCGGTGCGCACCGAGGTGAAAGTGGGTGCGACGCGGTGTGCTCCCTTGGTGCAGCGGCAATCCCAGGCCACATTCGCCCCCGGGTAGGGCGCCAGTGGTTCAAGGCCCGCCGCGCGCATCACCGCGGCCGCGGTCTCGGGGTCAATTCTTCCGGGCATGGCACGTCTCTCTCTCAACCGCGAGAATCGCGTCCCGTGCGAGCACTGATCGGTCGGCGGTGCGATGACGTGGATCCGGACACATGGGGACACGCTCCAGTCTTCTCCTGTCCGACATCTGCTTCGGGGGTGGTTCGAACCGCGCGCACCAGTGGTTTCTGTGCGTCCGACCACGGCCGGGCGGGATTGGTTCGACCAGGGTGAGTTCACGGGGTGGCAACCCGGCGGCCGAGGCCGACATGCCACTCCCCATTTCGCGTACCGGCAGCATGTAAAAGTTAGTGACATACCGTCGGTATGTCAACACAGGACGTCCAGGCGGCCCGTACCCATCCGGGCCACCTGGAACGTCAACAGAGTTGGTCAAGAGGCCCGTTCGGCGGTTTCGGCGACCGGCTCGGCACCGGCGGCGGACTCCTCGCCGACACCGGTGGGAGGGCTCTTGATCACCACGGCCACCAGGACGGCGCTGCCGAGCGCGAGCAGCGCCCCGATGCCGCCGATGACGTTCATGCCCTCGGTGAAGGCGGCCCGTCCGGAGTCGACGAATGCCGCGGACAGGTCCGCGGGCAGGTTCTTCGCCGCCTCGAGTGCTCCCGCGAGAGTGTCGCCCGCGCCGTCCGGAACCCGTGCGGGAACGTCCACCTCGCCGCGGTACACGGCGGTGCCCACGCTGCCGAGCGTGGCCACGCCGAGCGCCATGCCCAGCTCGGTGCTGGTCTCCGAGAGGGCCGAAGCGGACCCCGCCTGCTCGGGCGGGGCCGATCCGACCACGATGTCGGTGCCCAGGGCCACCAGCGGGCCACCGCCCGCGTAGGCGAAGGCGAAGCCGGTCACCACCTGCGCGACCCCCGACGAGCTGTCGGCGAGCGCCAGCATCCCATGGCCGACGGCCGACACGACCAGGCCGGCGGCGACGACGTACGCGGGCCGGAACCTGCTCGCGGCGACCGGGGACAGCACGGACGTCACGATCAGCGCGAAGGCCGCCGGCAACAGGTACAGGCCGGCCTTCATGGGCGACAGTCCGCCGACGAGTTGCAGGTACTGCGTCACGAACAGATACGTACCGCCCGCCACCAGCATGCTGAGCAGAAGTGTCACGAGTGCGGTGCGGAAGGTGGGGTTGGCGAAGAGGCGGAAGTCCAGCAGCGGACTGTCCAGTGTGCGCTGCCGGCGGACGAAGACGACCGCGACGACCAGACCCACGACGAGTGCCAGCCCCGGTACCGCGGACACTCCGTCCTTGGCGATCTCCTTGAGCCCGTAGATCACCGGCAGGATGGCCGCCAGGGACAGTGCCACGCTGGCCAGGTCGAGGCGGCCGGCGTCCTCGTCGCGGTACTCCGGGAGCAGCAGGGGGCCGGCCACCAGCAGCAGCGCCATGATGGGCACGCCGAGCAGAAAGACCGACCCCCACCAGAAGTACTCCAGCATGGCGCCGCCGACCACCGGGCCGAGCGCGACACCTACGGAGAACATGGTGACCCAGATGGCGATGGCCATCCCCCGCTGCCTGGGGTCGGGAAACATGTTGCTGATCAGGGCGAGCGTGGACGGCATCAGCGTGGCGCCGGCGATGCCGAGCGCCGCCCGCGCCGCTATCAGCATGGCCGGGTCGGTCGCGTACGAGGCGACAACCGAGGCGACTCCGAAGGCCGCGGCGCCGATCAGCAGCAGCTTCCGGCGGCCGATGCGGTCGCCGAGCGTGCCCATCGTGACCAGGAAGCCCGCGATCAGGAAGCCGTAGACATCGATGATCCACAGCATCTGGGTGGCAGACGGGTCCAGCGCCTCGCTGATGTGCGGCACCGCCAGGTGCAACACACTCACATCGATGGAGAGCAGAAGCGTGGGAAGCGCCAGCACGGCCAGGCCCAGCCACTCGCGTGGGCCGGCCTGGCGGGGAGAGTCAGCGATGCTGCTCAAGGTCTTTCCTTCCAAGTAAGCCGCGGTCCTCGGCCACCAGATGGCGAGCGATGACCGCCGCGTTGGCGTGTGCGTACAGATAGAAGTGGCCGCCCGTGAACATCAACCGGCGGAATCCGCCGGTCGTTTCGAGCGACCACAGGTGCAGCCGCTCGGCGATGACGACCGGGTCGTCCACCGCGCCGAGGGCCAGGACGGGCACGCTGGTCCCCGACAGCGGCCGCTCGTACCGTTCCATCGCCTCGAGGTCGGCCCGGACGGCGCGCAGGGTCGGCTGGACGAGGTCCGCCCGGGCCATGAACCCGGGCACCATGCCGCCGATGTCCCGCAGATGCTCCAGCAGTTCCGGGTCGCTCCTGAGGTGTGCGAACGGCGGCTCGCTGGGGAAGCACGGGGGCTGGCGGGCCGACACGGCGAGCAGGGTGGGCGCAAGGCCCTTCTGTTCCATGGCCCGGGTGAGTTCATAGCCCAGGACGCTGCCGAAGCTGTGCCCGATGACCGCGTACGGCAGCGGTTCCAGGTCCGCGAGATCACGGCTGAGGGCCTCGACCAGCGGCTCGACGCGGGTCAGGGGCGGCTCGCCGATGCGCGCGCCGCGTCCCGGCAGCGATGCCACCAGGAGTTCGACATCCGCGGGGAGCACCTGCCACCAGGAGCGGAAGGCGGACGGCCAGCCCCCGGCGTGCGGGAGGGCGACCACGCGGCGGCGGGGAGGCGGCCCGGTTCCGGGCGCACCGGCCCGCGGTCTCATCCACCAGTGGCTCATCGGCCGCTCCGGGCCCCGGGCCGGACGGGGGCCGACTGCTCGGTCAGCAGCGGATGGTGGGCTTCGAGATGTTCGATCACCCGGTTCTGGTGCCGTTGCAGACGCTGCCCCGGAAGGTGTTCCAGCGAGTGCAGGAACGGGTCGTACGGGGCGGGGAGACCGGCGATCGCGCTCGCCGTGCTCAGCACCAGCGTCGGCTGGTACCAGGCCGAGTAGCCGCCCTCGTGGGCGAAGACGATCCTTCCCCCCGTCAGTTCGCCGGCGAGACGGCACATCATCGAGGTCATGGCGTGGAGCGTGCGGCTGGTGCACATCATCCGGCCCATCGGATCGTGACCGCCCGCGTCGACGCCCGCCGCCACCAGGATCAACCCGGGCCCGAACGCCCGGGCCGCGGGTTCCACGACGCGGCTGACGACCGCGAGGTACGCCTCGTGTCCGCTGCCCGCGGGCAGCGGCACATTGAGTGTGCTGCCCGCGCCCGCACCGGCACCGGTCTCCATGACGAGGCCGGACGCCGCCGGGAACAGCCCGTCCTGGTGGATGGAGATGTACAGCACGTCGGGATCCTCGTAGAAGACCCGCTGGATGCCGTTGCCGTGGTGCACGTCCCAGTCGAGGATCAGCACCCGGCGCACCCCGTGGCGCTGCGCGGCCCGGGCGGCGATGGCCACGTTGTTGTAGAGGCACAGTGCCATCGCCCGGTCGGGTTCGGCGTGGTGTCCGGGCGGCCGCACCAGGCAGTAGGCCCGGTGGAACCGCCCGTCCAGGACATCCGTGGTGGCCTGCGCACAGGCCCCGGCGGCGAGCCTCGCGGCCTGGGCGCTGTGGTAGTTCACCTGGGCGTACACGCCCGCGTCTCCCGCGCCGATCGCCGATGCCGCCTCGACGCGTTCGATGTGCTCCGGTGTGTGTACGAGCCGCAGGTCCTCGTCCGAGGCGGGCGTCGGTGTCACGGCGGTGAACCGGTCCATGACACCGGACGCCCTGACCAGACCCTCGGCCCGTCTGAGGTCCGGGTCCACGGCGAACTGCCTCAGCGGCTCGATCCCGGGCCCGACCGGTACGTATCCCGAACCGGGCCCGGGGTCGTGCCAGAAGCAGAGCTCATGGCTGTACCACGCGGGGTCGGGAGTGCTCACGGTGCGGACACACCCAGCGAGGCCCGGCTGATCCCGGAAACCTGCTCGATGTACCGCAGGTAGTACTCCCGCTCCTCGTCCGGGGTGCGCTTGGCCCGGAAGGTGGTCCCGAGCAGTTCCAGCACCTCTTCGGCCTCGTCGGAGGTGAGCCGTCGCTCGCCCACTTCCTCCTCGACGGCACGGATGCGCGTGGCCGGCTCCACCACACCCTTGGCGTGTTCGCCCGGGTCGGTGCCGTGGTTGCGGGTCGAGGCGATGGTCTTCAGTACGGCGGAGAAGAACGCCGCGGCGTCGATGTCGGTCATGTCCAAAACCCCCTGAGAGTCATGTGGTTCGTCGAGAGCAGGTGCTGTCGTACTGCCACTGAAGAGGCCTGGTCGCCGGTCAGGAGATGAGGCCGCAGGACCGGCCCGCCTTCTCCAGCGTGGCCACCGCCGTGTCCAGATCGGCTTCCGAGTGGCTGAGGTTGACGATCGTCCGCAGGCGCGGCAGTGTCCGGGGCACCGCCGGATAGACGATGGGCTGCACGAACAGCCCGTCGAGCTGGCAGAGCCGGGCCATGGCGATCGCCTGCTCGGCGCTGCGGCAGACGACCGGCACCACCGGCGTCTCACTGGCGAGCGTGTCGAAGCCAAGGGCGCGCAGCTGCTCGCGGTACCGGGTGGTTCTGGCCCGCAGCTCGCGGGTGAGTTCGGGGGCGGCCGCCATCACCTCGATCGCCGCCTTGGCCGCCGCCACCTGGGCCGGAGTCGCGGCGGCCGAGAACATCCAGCCGCGCGCGTTGTTCTTCAGCGCGAAGACGAGGTCGCGCGATCCGGCGACGTAACCGCCCGCGCTGGGAACGGTCTTGGACAGCGTGCCCATCTTCACGTCGACGCGCTCCGGGTCGAGGCCGGCGTGTTCGGTGATGCCGCGCCCGGTGTCACCGAGCACGCCGAGGCTGTGCGCCTCGTCGACCATCAGCGGGGCGCCGTAGCGCTCGCACAGCTCCACGATGCCCGGCAGGTCGGCCACGTCGCCGTCCATGCTGAAGACGGCGTCGGTCACCACCAGCCGGCCCGCGTCACCCGCCTTCTTCAGGGCTCGCTCCAGGTCGGCCAGGTCGTTGTGCGCGTACGTGATGACCTCGGCCCCCGAGAGCCGGTATCCGTCGAGGATGCTGGCGTGGTTGTACACATCGCCGATGATCACGTCGCCCGGGCCGACCAGCGCGCCCACCGTCGCCACGTTGGCCATGTAGCCGCTGGAGAAGACGATGGCGTCCTCGGTCCCGAGGAACCTGGCGAGCGTCAGCTCCAGTTCGCGGTGCAGATGCAGGGTGCCGGCCAGGAGCCGCACGCCGTGGGCGCCGGTCCCGTGCCGCTCCACCGCGTCCAGGACCTGCTGGTCGATGTAGTCGTGCCCGATGAGTCCCAGGTAGCTGTACGAAGCGAAGTTGAGGAACCAGCGGCCGTCGAACCTGATCCGGGCGCCCTCGGCCCGCTCGATGACGGGCTCGTAGAAATACTCGTCCCGGGCGACCACGAGACGGTCCTCCGCCGAGAGCGCGTCGATGCGCCGGTCGAGGAAGGTGCCGTCGCTCCGGGGGGACAGCCGGCCGGGCAGGGTGCGACGGGGTATGCGCCCCGCGGTGCGGGGTGTCACGGGAACCGTGGAGGTGGGTGCGGGGCTCGGGGCCGGGCTTTCCGCGGGCCGTGGGGGCGCCGCCGGACGGTAGCGGTCCCAGTCGGGGACGAAGGAGTCGGCGACGGTACCCGCGGGAGCGGGTGCCGCGGGGTCCTCCCGCGGAGCCGGTGCCGGGGAGGCCGCCGGTTCGGGCGTCCGGGCTGATGCGCCGTCCGCGGGTTCGCCGACCGCACCGCCCCCCGCCACCGCCGAGTCGAGATGGCCGAGCAGGGGGCGGATGCCGCTGTGCTCGAAGAACACCATGGGGTCGACGTCGAGTCCGTCGCCGGACAGGGCCGCGGCCAGCTCGACCGCCATCATCGAATCGAGGCCCAACTCCAGCAGGTCGTCCTCGGGTGTGACGTCGTCGACGTGAAGAATCTTCTGCACAGCGGTGGCGAGCGGCGGCCACAGCCCGCTTTCCGGTGTGACGGTGGTCATGGGTTCACCCTTCGCTTGCGCGGCGGCGGACAGGACGTGGTTCGTGGGGGGACGGCTGAGGGCCGCGTGCAGCAGGGCGACGCCGTCGTCCGCGGTGAGGGCCGGGATGCCGTGCTCGGCGGCCCGCACGGCGATGTCCTCGCCCATGCCGACGGTCCACAGGCCCCAGGCGAGGCTGTACCAGGGCTCGCCGTCGGCGCGTTTGCGGGCTGCGTAGCCGTCCAGGTAGGCGTTGGCGGCGGCGTAGGAGCTCTGGCCCAGGTTGGCGCGTACGGCCGATATCGACGAGAACAGGACGACGAAGTCCGGCCGGTCGTGCGCGGCCACCAGATCGGCGATGGCGTGCACCCCACCGATCTTCGGGCCGAGGACCTCCGCCACCTGGTCCGGTGTCAGGCTGCGGGCCAGGCCGTCGCGCAGCACTCCCGCGGTGTGGAAGATCCCGTCGTAGCGCGCGGCGCCGTCGAGCACAGCGGGCAGGGAGCGTACGTCCGCGGCCACGACATCCAACTCGCAGAGCGTGGAGAGCCGGTGGATGCGCCGCCTGGCTTCTTCACGGTCCGGCACGGTCCTGCCCACCAGGGTCAGATGCGCGCAGCCCTCCGCGGCCAGGAACTCCGCCACCCGCAGGCCGATGGCGCCCATGCCGCCGGTGATGAGGAAGCGGCCGCCGCGGAACCGGGCCGGCCGGCCGGTGGCAGGCTGGGCCGGTTCGAGCGAGGGCGTGTACCAGGATCCGCCGCGCCGGACGAGTTCCGGCTCCGCGTGTCCCAGAGCGTCGGGCAGCGGCGCGGCCCGGCCGCCCCGGGTGGAGCCGGGTTCCAGGTCGACCAGGCGCACGGTGGTGCGGGGATGCTCCACGCGCAGCGTGCGGCCCAGGCCCCACAGCGCGGTCATGAAGGGGGCGACGGACTCCTCCCCCGTGACCGAGTGGGCCGCCGTGGTGACGATCAGCAGGTCCGGCATCGGGGGACGCGCCGCGAGTCGGCGTACGAGGGTGAAGGCGCCCTGGAGTGCCCCGGTCGCCTGTGCCTCGGTCGTGATGTCCTCGGGCGCGACGTACACCACCTCACACACGGGGCCGTCGGCGAGCGTGGCGTCGAGACGCTCCGCGGTCAGCTCGCCGAGGGCCAGCCGTACGACGGGCCGGTCCTGCGGTGCCGGCAGGTCGTGCGCGGAGACGAGCAGCGTGACACCGTCGGAGGACGGCGGTGCGGCGGTCGGCTCGGCCTTCCGCCAGGTGACCGTCTCCATCGGGCCGGGGGGCCGTAACACCGCTCCGGGGGGCGGCGCCTGAGGCCGCTCCCGCGCCTCGGACACCGGGGCCTTGAGGGTGATGCGTTCGAGTTCGAGCAGTATCTCCCCCTGTTGGCTGCACACGGTGGCCCGGCCGCGTACGGCACCACCGGCGCCGCCCGGCGGCGTCGTCTCCCGCTCGACCAGGGCCAGGACCGTTCCCGTGATCGGGCGGCGGGCCACGACCCGGCCGATGTACCAGGGCAGGCGCATCCCGGCCGCTCCGGCGTCGAGCATGCCGAGGAGCTGGAGGACGCCGTCGAGCAGCGGGGGCGGTAAGAAGCCCGCCCAGCGCAGGTCGTCGGAGGCGCGCAGGACCGCCAGCATCCGGCCCGGCCCGCGGGACACGGACCGGATCGCCTGGAAGGCCGGCCCGTAGGTGATGCCGCTGGCGCGCCGCCACCCGGCCACCTCCGCCAGCGGGACACTCTCGGTACAGCCCGCGCGCAGCCCGGCGACGTCGAGGTAGCGGGGCGGCGGCAGGGGAACGCCGTGGCAGTGGGCCGTGCTGTACTCGACCGGCCCGTCGGCGTCCGGCGAGCGGACCGAGCAGTGGCCGTCCTCGGTCATGACGCCCACCAGCTCGATGTCCGGCCCTGCCACCCGCAGCGGTCTGCGGAAGGTGACATGCCGCAACGTCCACAGGCTGCCGGGCCGTCGGTCCTCGCAGGCGCGGAGCATGACATCGACCTGGGTCGCGCCCGCGATGACCGGGGTGGCCCCGATCCGGTGGTCGCGGACCACCGGATCGGTAGCGCCGAGGTGGAACCGGACGCCGCTCATGTCCGCAGATCGAATCGCTCGGTGGCCTTCACCAGGCCGTTGACCTGAATGTCGACGAGGTGTTCGCCCGGGTAGTACTTCCGGGTCTGCACCTCCTTGATCGGGTGGGACTTCCGCAGGCTCCGCCGTTCACCGGCCTCGAGCTCGAGGGTCGTGAGCTTGAAGACCTTGGGGATGCTGCGGCCGTTCTTACGCATGTGGTGGACGACGTAGTCGACGGTGACGCTGTGGGCCCGGTCGTCGGTGTTCTCGATCTCGAAGTCGATGACGAGCGTGTCCCCGACGGCCACCGACCCGGGGGTGACGCGCAGGCGGGACGCGTGGACCCATTCGCCGCCCGTCGCGCCGAGGAGGGCCAGGGCCTGCTGGTCGCCCTTCTTCACCAAGGTGCGCAGCCCGTGCCTGACGGTCCAGGTCGTCTCGGCGGTGGGGCTCTCCTCCAGCCATCGCAGCGCGGTGGCGAGGGCCACGTCGGGGGTGTCCTTCGAGATGTCGTTCAGGTTGTTCGCGACGGACTTGCGCACATACTCGGAGGGGTCGCTGCGCAGGGGTTCGAGGATCTCCAGGACCGGCTGCGGATCCTTGACGAAGATGTCCAGGGTGCGGGCCCAGGGCAGGCGTGGCCGGACCCCCTCGCTCGCCAGACGCCGCACGTTGTGGCTCGGGCTGTGGGCCCACCGCGCGACGCGTTTCATGGTCGGCTCGTAGTGGCGCTCGATGTAGGGCCGGATCGCGTACTCGCCGGTGTGCCGCTTGGTGATCTCCTCGATGGCGTCGAGGGACAGCTCGGGGTGGTCGAGACCGTACTCCTCCACGAACCTGGCCACCGGCATCAGATACCAGCTGGCGTTGAACATGCCCTCGCCCTCGGCGAGTTCCTCGCCGAGAATCGACAGCAGGATCGAGACGGCACCGGGGTAGTCCTGGGGCAGCCGGGCGCGCAGGCCCTCGGTCAGGACGAGAACGCGGTCCTTCAGTTCCTTGTCCGGGATGCGCCGCTCCACCTCGGCGGCGTAGCCCTCGGCGTCGAAAGCGGGGTGCGCGGGGCGGATCATCCCACCGAGGAGGTGTGCCGCCTCGCCGTTGAAGTGTCGCTTCAGTCCGTACTCGCTAGCCATGATGCTGGTGCCTTTTCCTGTCGTCGGGACGTGTGCCGGCCGTGGCGTCCGGGGTGTCCCGGGCGTCGGCCGGGATCCAGAAACGCTGTCGGTGGAACCGGTAGGTGGGGATGGTGGTGGTGCGCTGGTGTTTGCCGTGGTGGAGGCCGGTCCAGGTCAGGTCCGCGCCGGTGTGGTTGTGGTGGGTCGTCAGGGCCGCGTGGAGCTGGGCCTGGTCACCACGGTCCCGCCGGAGCGTGGCGATCCACGCCGGTTGAACGCCCGCGCCCCCCTCTGCGAGCGTGGCGCGGGCCAGGGGGATGAGCTGCGGGTGCGGCCCGATCTCCCACACGGTGTGCGGACGCGCCTCGCCCAGGGTGGTGACGGCCTGGCCGAACCGGACGGCCCGGCGGATGGCCTGGGCCCAGTGCCGGGGGTCGGTGGCGGTGTCGGGGGTGTGCCAGGTACCGGTGAGGGTGTTGGCGAAGAGGATCACCGGCGGGGTGAGGGTGGTGGCGGCCACGACATCGGCGAACGGGGCCACGGCTCCGTCCATCAGCGCGGAGTGGAAGGCGTGGCTGACCGCCAGCGGCCGCACACGTGCGGAGGTCTCGCTCCGAAAGCGGTCGATGTCCTGCGCCGGCCCGCTGATGGTCTGCATGCGCGGCGCGTTGTAGGCGGCGATCTCGATGCCGGGATACGGCTGGAGCGCGGCCATCAGGGTGTCGGCGTCGGTGTGGACGACGGCCATGGCCCCGACGGCGGGCTGCGCCTGCATCAGCCGGCCGCGCACGGCGGTCAGCCGCAGCAGGTCGGGCAGCGTGAGCACGCCGGCTGTCCAGGCCGCGGTCAGTTCACCGAGGCTGTGCCCGGCGACCACATCGGGACGGATGCCGGCCGCCTCCAGCCAGCGGACGAGGGCGACCTGCACGCTGACGATGCCGATCTGCGCGTACCGGGTCCGGTCCAGCAGGTGTTGGGCGTCTCCGTAGAGCAGTTCGAGCAGCGGGACGTCGGTGTGCGGAGCGACGAGTTCGGCGCACTCGTGGAGCGCGCCGCGGAAGTGCGGCTCGGTGGCGAACAGCCCCTTGCCCATGTCGGGGTACTGGGAGCCCTGCCCGGTGAAGAGGAACGCGGTGGGCGTCGTCCCGCCGGTGTGCCGGGTCGCCGGGGTGGTTCCGGCGGCGACGGCGGCGAGCCGGGTGGCCAGTTCTTCGGCGGTGGCGCCGTGGACGGCGACCCGGTGACGGTGCACCGCCCGGGCGGTGTTCGCGGTGTGGGCGAAGTCCCCGAGCCGTTCCTCGTCCGTGGCGGCCACGTGGTCGGCGTAGGCGCCGGCCAGGGCTCGCAGGGCGGGCTCGCCGGCGGCGCTGATCCGCACGATGTGGCTGTCCTGCGTGAGAGGTGCCCGGCCGGACGTGGCGGGTGGCTCCTCGACGATCACGTGTGCGTTGACTCCGCCCATCCCGAAGGCGCTGATCGCGGCGCGCCGCGGGCGGACGCCGCGCGGCCAGGGCTGTGCGCGCCCGGCGAGATAGAAGGGGGTGTCCTCGAAGCGGATGTGGTCGTTGGGGCGCGTGACATGGAGCGTCGGCGGAATCCGGTCGTGCTCCATGGCCAGCAGGGCCTTCACCAGGCCCGCGAGGCCCGCAGCTGGCTCCAGATGGCCGATGTTGGCCTTCAGCGACCCGATCGCACAGTACTGGGAACGGCCCGTGTGCGTGCGCCACGCCCGCGTCAGCCCGTCGATCTCGATCGGGTCGCCCAGCCGGGTGCCGGTGCCATGGGCCTCGACCAGCTCGATGGTCTCCGGGGAGACGTCCGCGTCCCGCAGGGCGGCGGCGATGACGTCCCGCTGGGCCTTGGGGCTCGGTGCGGAGTACCGGGTGGTCCGGCCTCCGTGGTTCACGGCCGCGCCCTTGACCAGGCCGCGGACGCGGTCGCCGTCCCGCTCGGCGTCGTCGTACCGCCGCAGCACCACGGCGACGGCCCCTTCGCCCGGCACGAACCCGTCGGCGGTGTTGTCGAAGGCGCGGCAGCGGTGCCGTGGTGACAGTGCCATGAGATCGCCCATGGAGCGGAAGTACTCGGGGCTGATGGCGGCGTGCACGGCTCCGATCACCGCCGTGTCGATGTCTCCGGCGCGCAGATGCTGAAGGGCCGAGTGCACCGCCACGAGCGAGGAGGAGCACAGGGTGTTGACGACGGTGCTGGGACCGTGCCAGTCCATCAGATAGGACAGCCGGTTCGCGATCATCGCCTCCAGGCCGAGCCCGCGCCCGTCGGGGATGCCATGGCGCGCCCGCTCCTCGTGGTAGTGGTCGTGGCTGTAGGCGATCCACAGGCCGGTGACGCTGCCCTCGGCGCGCTCGCCGACACGACCGCCGTCCTCCAGGGCTTCCCAGACCGTCTCGTAGACGATCCGCGCCTGCGGGTCGATCAGCGGGGCTTCCCGGGGCGAGATGCGGAACGGCGCGGGATCGAACTCGTCCACGTGGTCCAGGAACGAGGCGTACGGCGACGGCTGGTCAGGCCGGCCCCAGCGGCCGTCCGGCAGTGGGCGTACGGTGTCCCGGCCTTCGTGCAGGAGTTCCGCGAAGTCGGCGAGGCCATCTGCTGTCGGCAGCCGGACGGCCGCTCCCACCACCGCGATGTCGCGTGGGCGGGGCGCGTGGTCGGCGGCCTGGCGTGCCGGGCCGGTCCGGCGGAGGGCCGGAGCCGGTACCGCCGGCTCCGGCTCGGGGGCCGGCGCCTCGTCGGCGGCACGGGACGGCTCGGCGGCCGGATCCTCCGGTGCGAGGGCGAGCTCCGGTGCCTCTCGCACGACGAACTCGGCGAACTGCCGGGGGGTCGGGTACTCGAAGAAGACCGTCGGATAGAGAGACATGCCTGTTTCCTGGGAGATGCGCTCGCTCAGCGACACCAGGCCGACCGAGTCGAACCCCGCGGACAGGAACTCCGTGTCGGCGTGTTCCTCGGCGGTTTCCGTCAGTCGCAGAAACCACGCGAGCACCCGCCCGGCATCCGACGCCTGGTTCGCCGGCTGATTCGTCGGCGCGGCGGCCCGGGGCGCAGTGGGAGGAGGCTCGGCGGGGACGTGGGCCGGTGGCGATGTCTCACTGTCCGCGTCGAACGCCTGCGCGGGCACGCGCTTGGACGACATGTCGGCGAACACGAGCAGCGGCCGGCCTGTCACGTCGGTGACGGTCTGGGTGACGCGACAGGCCTCGTCGTTCCAGAAGGCGATCTCCGTACGGACATACGCCGCGTCGTCCAAGGGCCCGTGGACATCAACCCGGCCGACGGAGAGCGGAATGAACGCCGAGGCGTCCGCCGCGCCGAACACCGGGTTGCCGGGGGCGATCGCGGCGATGGTGACGCTGTCGAGCAGCCCCGGGAACAGCTGGACACCGGACGGGTTCAGCTCCCGCTGGCGGCGGCCCTCGACGCGGGCGAGCGTGCCGCCGTCGGGCAGGCCGGCCACCCAGGAGATGTTCCGGTAGTAGCGGCCGTGGTGGTATCCGACCCGCCGCAACCATCGGTACAGGCCTGAGCCCGCGTGGACGTCGCAGCAGTCGTCCACCAGCGAGGCGACCGGCACGGCGGCGGGCTCGGGTGCGTGCTGTGTCAGATACCGGCCGGTGACGAAGGGCTCGCCGCTCTCGGCGTCCTCGACCGTGAACCCGCCCTGCCCATCGACCCGGCACACCACTCGGCGCGCCCCGGAGGGGATCAGCGGGCGGTGGAACAGGACGTCCCCGACTCCGTGGAAGGGCTCGCCGCGCACGGCGGCGCCCTCGCGCAGGAAGTCGAACCAGGCCACCCCCGGAAGCATGATCTTCCGGTGCACGGCGTGCTGGGCGATGGGGACCTCACCGGGTCCGAACACCCGGGAGAAGGTGTACCCGGCGGTTCCTTCGTCCGAGACGAGTTCCGTGGGCGTCCCGGGTTCGGCCGAGCGCTGCGGCTCACGCAGGTCGAGAGCGGGACCGCTCGGCTGGGCCACGGGCAGCAGACGCTTGTGCCAGGTGCGCCCCGCCTGGAACGCGGACCAGTCGATGTCCAGGCCCGCCGCGAAGAGTTCGGCGGCGATCGCGGCGAGGACCGCGGCCACGTCCTGCTCGTCGTGGGCCCGGGCCAGCCGTGCGCAGACCTCGCGGTCGCCGCCCCCGTCGTCCTCGGGTACGGGCGCCGCGTCGTCGTCACGCCTGAGCACGTCGGCCAGCGCCTGTTCCAGGGGGACGCGCCCCCAGGCGAAGTCCCGGACCACCTCCCATCCCGGGGGCAGGTCCACCGAGTCCTCCGGCAGCCCCAGGTCGCGCAGTGCCACCGCGACGGCGACTCCCTGGCTGATCCGGAGCAACTCGCCCGAGAAGCCTGCCAGCCGGGCGCCGGTCGCGGCCTCGAAGAGGCTGATGACCTCGTGCACGGCGGGCGTGGAGCGGTCGAGCACGGACAGCCAAGCGGCCGGCACGACTCCCGGGCGAACCCGCACTTCGGCCCGGGGCTGCCCGGATCCGGGCAGGTCGCCCCGGAGCAGCCACGCCCGCAGCGCGGAGGCCAGCTCGTCGGCGTCGGCGCCGGTGACGGCCATGCGCTCGCGGCGGTGCGGACGGGCCAGCCGTGCCGTGGCGCACACGTGGTCGAGGTCGCCGGCCACCGTGGGCAGGAACTGGAGCCACTGCGCCGCCAGTTCGCGCAGCGCGTACGGGCTGTCGGCCGACAGGGGCAGGACGTGGACCGTCCCGGGCGACGTGTCCGCCCGCGTCCGCCTCGACGGGGCCTGGGGCACGGCCTCGGCGACGACGTGCGCGTTGGTGCCGCCGAACCCGAATCCACTCACCGCGGCCCGGCGCAACGGCGCATCGGGCCAGGGGCGGTGGGTGGCGGGCAGATAGAAGGGGCTGTCGGACAGGTTGAGGCGGGGGTTGGGCGCGTCGACCGCCAGCGCCGGGATGACGCCCTCGCGCAGCATGACGACGACCTTCGCCAGTCCTGCCAGGCCCGACGCCGAGTGGAGGTGGCCGATACGGCGCTTGAGGGAACCGAGCGCCACGGCGTTCCGCGGAACACCGTGGCGGCCGAACACCTCCGTGAGGGCCCGCGCCTCGATCGGATCTCCGATGGCGGTGCCGGTGCCGTGCGCCTCCACGTACTGGACGGTGGCCGGGTCGATCGTGTCGTACGCCTTGCTCAACAGCTCCACCTGCGCGTCCAGGTTCGGTGTGGTGACACCCATGGTGGAGCCGTCGTTATTGACCGCCGCCACGTTGATCGCGCCCAGGATCAGGTCGTGGTCGGCCAGTGCCGCCGCCATCGGCTTGAGGACGAGCGCGACGGCCCCCTCCCCCGGCACATAGCCGTTGGCCTTGGTGTCGAAGGTCTGGCACAGGCCGTCAGGGGACAGGGCTCCGGTGCGCGAGAGCATGACGAACGTCAGTGGATCGATCAACAGGTCGACCGCGCCGACCACGGCCAGTTCACTGGCGCCGGCCGCGAGGCTCTGGCAGGCGAGCCACACGGCCGTCAGGGAGGAGGAGCAGGCCGTGTCGACGACCAGGCTGGGCCCCGACAGGTCGAAGCGGTCCGACAGCCAGGCGGCCATGAAGTTCTGCGACCGCCCCCACAACGCGGCGGGCCGGCCGGCGAGGTCCGAGGAGTCGGCCAGGCCACGTCCCTGGTCGAAGCCGTACCCGTTCATGCGCGCGGCGATGAACACGCCCGCGTTCAGCCGGCGCCGGGACCTGAGGTACCCGGAGTCCTCCAGGGCGCGCGCACCGACCTCGAGCATCATCCGCTGCTGCGGGTCGAGGTGCACGGCGTCCTCGGCGGTCAGGCCGAACGCCTCGTGGTCGAAGGAGAACACGTCGGGCAGGAAGGCGCCGCGGTGATGGGAACCCTGGTGAGGGCCGTCACCGAGGTACAGTTCGCGGCGCCATCGGCTGGGCGGGACGTCGTCGACCTCCACGTCGTGGCGCGCCAGCAGGTCCGTCAGGTCCACGACGTCCTCGGCGCCCGGGAGCCGTACCGACAGTCCGATGACGGCGATGCGGCTGTCCACCTCGCTCACCACAGTCCTTTCGTCGATGTCGTTGGTCATGACTCACCGCTCTCGGTCGCCGGTGAGCAGGGGACGCAGCAGGGCGCTCAGCGCGGCGACGCGTTCGTCGTCGGCAGTCGCCTGCCGGACCGGGGCGGGCCGGGGCGGGGCCGGCCGGGGCGGGGCGGGCTCCGCCTCGGCGGCGGCCGACGCGGTCTCCACGGTCGTGGCGAGCGCTGAGGCGAGGTCGTCGGCCGTCCGCGTCCGCATCAGCAGCGACGGATCGACGGTGAGGCCGGCCCGCTGTTCCAGGGCCGTGGCCAGTTCCGCGATGACCAGGGAGTCGAGCCCGAGCCCCCGCAGCGGGCGTTCGCCCGGGTCCTCGCCCAGCACATGGACGAAGGCATCTCGCACCGACGCGCGCATCGCCGCCCGGTTCCGCCCGGCCGCCGCCGGCGCGAGGATGACCGTGCGGATGTCCGTCATCGGGTCCGCCGACTCGGGCATGGGCGCGGGCGTCCGTCCCGGGAAGATCACCGCGCCGCCGGAGAGCACATGGTCGAAGAACGCGGCCTCCGCCTCGTCGGCGCCGACGGAGTGGGCGGCGGCGAAGGACGCGTCCGCCTCCATGCCGATGTCCGTCCAGTTGGGCCAGGCGTGCGCGGTGACGACGGTGTCGGAGTTGTTCTCGCCCTCGGCCAGGGCGAGTTGATAAGCGTTGGCGAGGCTGTAGTCGACGAGGCCGCGTCCGGCCGAGGCCTGAGTGCCGGCGATGGAGGACACCAGGACGGCGAAGTCTGCGCCCTGGTCCTTCGCCAGGCGTACGGCGTTGAGCGAGCCCGGCACCTTCGGGGCTACCACCTTGGCGGCGTCGTTCCAGGTTCTGCGGTGCATGGCCCCGAACGGATTGACCCCGCCGGAGCAGTGCACGATGCCGCGCAGCCGGGTCCAGCGCGATCCCAGCTCCTCGGCCACGGCGGCGAGGGCCGACGCGTCCGACACATCGCAGGGCAGGTACACCACCTCGGCGCGGCGCGCCAGATCCCGCAACACGGTGGACCGGGAGGCGTCGATCACGGACCTGCCGATGATGCCGATGCGCCGTGCGCCGCGGTCGATCAGCCCCTCGGCCAGGCGCCGTCCCACGGCGCCCAGTCCGCCGGTCACCAGGTAGTACCCGTCCGCGGACACCTCGTAGGGCGGGCCGGGAACCGCGCTGACCAGGTCCGGGATGTATCTGATGCCCCGTCGGTAGGCCGCGGCCGTGCCGGGTTCCGTGTCCCCGGGGCTGTGATACAGGGCGGCGTACTCGGCGGCGATCTGCCGGGCCCGGTCCTCGGCGGGGTCGGCGGGGTCCAGGTGGACGACCGCACACGGCTTGCGGCTCTCGGCGCAGGCGGCCGCTGCTGCCATGGCCATGGCAGCCGCTTCGGGCCGCAGCGCAGCACGTTCCCCGGGGTGTACCGCGGCACCGTGGTAGCCCGCCCGGAGCAGCCTGCCGTTCGGGGGCAACTCTGCGATGAGACCGCCCAGTTCGGACCAGAACGTGCTCAGGCCGAGCGGTTCGGCGGTCGGGGACGCGTCGACCACGATGACGGAGTCGGCGCGCTGCCCCGGCTCCGCGACGAGCGCTCCGCGGGCACGGAGTTCCACCGTGAGCGCGTCCCTGAGCACGAGGTCCGCGGTGACCAGGCGCACCACGCCGGATACCGCCGGGGTAACGGCGGGCAGTTCCCGGGGCCGCCACTCGACTCGTAGCGCCTCGGGGCTGTTCCGCGGTGGCGCCGATGCCGCGACGGGTTGCCTGTGCCAGTGCCAGTGCCGCTCGGAGGCGAAGGGATACGTCGGAAGGTCGGTGATACGCGCGCCCGGGGCGGACACCGCGGCCCAGTCCACGTGGGCGTACCCCGCTCGCACCAGGTCGGCGACGGCGCTGTGACGGTGCTGTTCCCCTTCCACGAGGGTGCCGTTGGCGGCGTGTTCGGCGGTCAGGTGGACGTCGGCGCGGGCGATCGGCACGCGGCCGGCGGCGACGGCGCGCAGGGCCGTCGCGAGCTCGGTGGCGTCGTGTCCGTGGACGGCCGTCTGGAACTCGAGCGGGGAGCGGCCGACATTGGCCGTGTGGCACAGGTCGGCGGTCTCCCACGCGTCGCGCGCGGTGTCGAACCGGTCGGCGTAGGTGGTGGCGAGGGCCCGTACCGCGGCCTCGTCCGCCCCCGTCACCCGCACCACATGACTGTCCTGCCCCAACACCCCCCGCACCGGAACAGCAGGCGGCTCCTCCACAATCACATGAGCATTCACCCCACCCATACCGAACGCACTCACCGCAGCACGACGCACCCCACCACCACGCGCCCACACCCACGGCCGATCCACCACAAAAAACGGCGTCTCCTCAAACCGAATGTGATCATTCGGCCGCCGCACATGCAACGACGCCGGAACCACCCCATGCTCCATCGCCAACAACACCTTCACCAACCCCGCCAAACCCGCAGCCGGCTCCAAATGACCAATATTCGACTTCACCGAACCCAACGCACAAAACTGCGAACGCCCCGTAAAACGACGCCACGCCCGCGTCAACCCCTC
>NZ_JBVHTN010000001.1:1381706-1516071 GCF_055569495.1 Streptomyces sp. NPDC028305 | reverse complement strand
TGCCTCGCCGACACCCACGGCAACGTCGTCGTCGTCTCCACCCGCGACTGCTCCCTCCAACGACGCCACCAAAAACTCGTCGAAGAAGCCCCCGCGCCCTTCCTCACCGAGGCGCAGAACGCCGAGCTCTACCGCGCGTCGAAGGCCATCCTCAAGGAGGCCGGGTATGTGGGTGCGGGCACCGTCGAATTCCTGGTGGGCACGGACGGGACGATCTCGTTCCTGGAGGTCAACACCCGCCTCCAGGTCGAGCACCCGGTCACGGAGGAGGTCACCGGGATCGACCTGGTGCGGGAGATGTTCCGGATCGCGGACGGCGAGCCGATCGGCTACGACGACCCGCCCGTGCGCGGCCACTCCTTCGAGTTCCGCATCAACGGCGAGGACCCGGGCCGCAACTTCCTGCCCGCCCCCGGCACCGTCACCACCTTCGCCCCGCCCACCGGCCCCGGCGTCCGCCTGGACGCCGGTGTGGAGTCGGGCAGCGTGATCGGCCCGGCGTGGGACTCCCTCCTGGCCAAGCTGATCGTCACCGGCGCCACCCGCACCCAGGCCCTCCAGCGCGCCGCCCGCGCGCTCGCGGAGTTCCAGGTCGAGGGAATGGCCACGGCGATCCCGTTCCACCGCGCCGTGGTCACCGACCCCGCCTTCACCGCCGACCCCTTCACCATCCACACCCGGTGGATCGAAACCGAGTTCACCAACACCATCACCCCCTACACCCCCACCACCACCGACGAGACAGAAGAGTCGGTGGCGCGGGAGACGGTGGTGGTCGAGGTCGGGGGCAAGCGGCTGGAGGTCTCCCTCCCGGCGTTCCTGTCCGTGGCCGCCGCGCCTGCCGCCGGGGACGCGGGCGGGGCGAAGAAGCCCAAGCGCAAGCCCGTGAAGAAGTCCGGATCGTCCGCCTCGGGTGATGCGCTGGCGTCGCCGATGCAGGGCACCATCGTCAAGGTCGCCGTCGCCGAGGGGGACCAGGTCGCCGAGGGCGATCTGGTCGTGGTCCTGGAGGCGATGAAGATGGAACAGCCCCTCAACGCCCACCGCGCGGGCACCGTGAAGGGCCTGGCCGCCGAGGTCGGCGCCGCCCTCACCGCCGGCGCCGTCATCTGCGAAATCAAGGACTGAGACCAAGGGCTGAGACCAAGGACTGACACCCCGGGCCCGCCGACGCCCGAATGCGGCCGCGCCCAGCCCAACGGGCCCCCGCCTCACCGGCCGCGCCGGATACGGGGGCCCGTTAATCCATATGGCATCTTCGTGCCATGGGTCTGGGACGCGAAGTCCACGTGACAGACCATGGAGCCGGTGATTCCGCACTGGTGGAATCACCGGTGAACTTGGTCTCCCCCGCGTAACGGGGGCGGGGGAGACCAATTTCCCATGCCCGAGTCGCCGTCGATCCGGCGGTGGGCGTGCCCGAAACGGGCATCACTTCTTCATCGTGCGCTCCAGGAACCTCAGGACCGTCTCCGCGTAGAGCTCCGGGTGGGTTTTGACGCCCTGGAGATGCTCGGTGTCCGGCAGGGTGTGCACCTCCGCCAGCGGATACCGCTCGGCCAGCGCCCGTACCCCCGCCGCCGGGATCATCGTGTCGCTCTCGCCGGTCAGGAAGAGCATCGGCGTGCGCTCGTACGCGCCCTTGGCCGCGGGCGGCCACTGCACCCGCAGCATCGCCACGGCCGCCGTGGAGGCCACCTTCTCCAGAGCCTTCCGGGACGGCCCCTTCCGCATCGGGCCGGGGACCGGCAGCCCGCCGGACGCGACGAAGTTGGCGAACAGCGACCGCAGTTCCAGCGCCGGGCCGCTGTCGAAGACCATCGCGTCCACCGGGCTCTCCCCGTCCCTCCTGAGCATGTAGAAGGAGGGGAAGGTGGAGATGGAGAAGCCGTAGACCGCGATGCGCGCCGAGGCGTGCTCCGCCGTCCCGCGCAGATGCCTGACCACCGCCTCCACATCGTCGGTATGCCGGTCGCTCATGCCCCAGCAGGCCCGGTCCGCGCCGCTCTTGCCGTGGTTGCGGTGGTCGAACATCGCGACCGTATAGCCCGCCTCGTTGAGCATCCGGGCCTGCGCCAGGCTCGCGGACTTGCTCAGCCCCAGGCCGTGCCCGAGTACCACCACCCGGTCCGGGTCGCCCGGGCACAGCCACACATGCAGCCCGCGCCGCACGCCGTCCAGTGGCACGGTGACATCGGTGGTGGACAGCCCCACGTCCGCGGGCTTCTTGTGATACGGCCTGCGGGGTGGGTGATAGATGAAATACGAGAGGAAGGCGCCGTACAGCGGAGCCACCGGGAGCGCGAGCGCGGAGGCCGCCTTCGCCCAGAATCCCGTCGCCATGTCGCAAACCCCCATTACGGAAAGTGCACGGACTGTGCTTGATCGTAGTGGTGCCGCCAGGTGATCGTACCCGCCGGTAGGGGAACGTGTCCTAAGTCACCGGGTGTCGCCCGTGCCGCAACGCCTACCCGGGGCAAGGATGTTGAGTCAGGCTCAGCGCTGCGGGGGGAGACAGGGAATCGTGTCGTACACCGGCCCGGCGGATCCCGCCGTCGACACCGCAGGAGACACGGCGGGCGACCAGGCGTACGAGTCGGCCTGGGGCCCGGACCGCGCGCTGCCCCGCCCCGCGGACCGCCCCTCCGGCGCCGAGGTGGCCGTATGGCTGCTGCGCATCCCGCCGTCCGCCGCTGCCGCCGCCGAGCGCGCCGGAATGCTGGACGACCGGGAGCGCGAGCGGGCCGCGAGATTCCGCGACGACACCCTGCGGGAGCGCTATGTCGCCTCCCACGTGGGCCTGCGGACGCTCCTCGGCGCGTATCTCGGCATCGCCCCCGCCGAAGTCGAGCTGATCCGCGAGAAGTGCGGCATGCCGGACTGCGACAAGCCGCACGGCCGCCCCGCCGTGGCGGGCGAGCCTCGGCTCTCGTTCTCCCTGTCCCACGCCGAGGACGCCGCGCTGTACGCCTTCGCCGACGCGGCCGTCGGCGCCGACATCGAGGCCCGGAACGCGCGGCGCACCGGCAAGGTGCTCACCGGCCTCATCCGGCAGCTCCACCCCGACGAGCGCGCGGCCATCGAGGCGCTGCCCGAGTCGCTGCACGAAGAGGCGTTCCTCAGCTGCTGGGTGCGCAAGGAGGCCTACCTCAAGGGCATCGGCACCGGCCTGCCCGGCGGCCTCCGCGCTCACCACGTCGGCCTCGCCGACCACCTCGCCCCGCCCGGCTCCACCACCCCGCCCGGCTGGACCCTCGCCGACGTACCCGCCCCGCCCGGCTACGCCGCCGCGGTCGCGCTCCGCGCCGACGACACGCCGGCCGTGCGCCCGGTGGTCGGCGCATTGCGTTTGTGGTGAGTTTGAGACCGCGACACGCCGTGACGCCCGGCGTGTCGCCGTCTCAAACTCACCACAAGTCAATGGGCATTGGAGCCAGGTATTGCCGGAGGTGATGGACGGCTGGTTCCGGTCGCTGTGGACCTCCCCCGAGATCCGCCGCGACCTGCGCACGTACGTCCTCGGGGTGCCGCCCAGGGCCGAACTGCTGCGCTGGGCCGAGGCGCTGCGCGGCTTCGACCGCCCGGCGCTGGTGGCCTGGGCGGCCGAGGACAAGGTCATGCCGCCCGAGCACGGCCGCCGGCTGGCGGAGCTGCTGCCCCACGCCCGCCATGTGGAGATCGCCGACAGCTACACCCTCATCCCCGAGGACCAGCCGGAGCGACTGGCCGAGCTGATGCGTGAGTTCGTGCTGGACGGCTCGTCGGGGTAGCAGGGTGTCCGGGCCCGCGAGCCGTCACTTCACATACGCCAGAACGGCCAGGACCCGCCGGTTGTCGTCGTCCGAGACCGGCAGGTCCAGCTTGGCGAAGATGTTGGAGGTGTGCTTGATGACGGCCCGTTCGGTGATGACCAGCCGCTCGGCGATCGCGGCGTTGGAGCGGCCCTCGGCCATGATGCCGAGGACTTCGCGCTCCCGGGCGGTCAGCCGGGCCAGCGGATCCGCGGCGGAGGAGGCGGTGCTGGAGAACAGCCGGGCGATGACCTCGGGGTCCATGGCGGTGCCCCCGGCGGCCACCCGGCGGACCGCGTCCACGAACTCGTCCGGGTCGAACACGCGGTCCTTGAGCAGATAGCCGATGCCGCCGGTGCCGTCGGCCAGCAACTCCTTGGCGTACAGCTGCTCCACGTACTGGGAGAGGACCAGGACCGGGAGGCCGGGGATCTGCCGGCGGGCCTCCAAAGCAGCCTGAAGGCCCTCGTCGGTGAACGTCGGGGGGAGTCGTACATCGACGACTGCCACGTCCGGACGTTTCTCGACGAGGGCCTGAAGGAGGTCGGGGCCGGTGTCCACAGCGGCGACGATCTCGAAGTCGTAAGCCTCCAGAAGCCTGACCAACCCGTCCCTCAGGAGGAAGAGGTCTTCGGCGAGGACAACACGCACGGCAGCTCCATGGTCAGTGTCGTCGGACCGCCCTGGGGGCTGGTCACGGCAAGAACACCGTCGAAAGTAGCAAGCCTGCGCTCCATTCCGCGCAGTCCCGTGCCACGGGAGGGGTCCGCGCCGCCCACGCCGTCGTCGTTGACCTGGGCGCGCAGCCGGCCCGTCTCGTACCACAGGTCGACCGTGACCCGCTGGGCCTCGCCGTGCTTGGCCGCGTTGGTGAGGGCCTCGGAGATCGCGAAGTACATGGCGGACTCGACCGGGGCCTCGGGGCGGCCGGGCAGCTCGGCGTTGACCTCGACCTCCAGGGGGCTGTCCATGCCCAGGGCGCGGACCGCGTCGGCCAGGCCGCGGTCGGCGAGCACCGGCGGGTGGATGCCGCGGACCAGGTCGCGCAGCTCGTTGAGGGCGGTGGCGGAGGCCTGACGGGTGTCGGCGAGGATGGCGCGGGCCGCCTCCGGGTCCTTGGCCAGCAGCCGCTCGGCCACGCCCAGGTTCATGCCCATCGCGACCAGCCGGGCCTGCGCGCCGTCGTGCAGATCGCGCTCGATCCGGCGCAGCTCGGCGGCCGAGGTGTTGACGGCGTCGCTGCGGGTCTCGGTGAGGTGGCGCACCTGGCGGGACATCTCGGTGGGGGCCAGCAGCGACTTGGCGAACTGGGCGTGCAGCCGGAGCAGGTGCGGGCCCGCGGCCAGACCGCCCAGCGCGATGGGGATGCCGAGGGCGGCGGCCATCAGGGCGGAGCCGTCACTGGTCACCTTGACCATCGCGTACCAGTTGTTGCCACCGGCTTCGGCGATGTCCTCCCAGATCAGCGGCATGATCAGGCCGAAGACGCCATAGCCGACCAGCGCCAGCGGCAGGATCGCGATCGCCAGGCCGACCACCGGGTTCACCAGGGTCCAGGCCAGGTCCCGCCAGGTCGCCGGGTCGGTGAGGATCCACTGGTTGCGCTGCACCAATCCCTTGAAGCCCGGCTCGGCGGCCGGCCGCGGCCGGTACGGGTCCTCGATCCCGACCCCCGACCACTGCCCGGCCAGCCGCCGGGTGATCGCCGTGGTCCCCCGCAGGGCCACCGCCAGGGCGGGCACCAGGAACACCCCGAGGCCGATCCCCAGCAGGGAGATCGCGGTCACCATCAGACAGAAGAGCACCACTTCCCAGGGGGCGAGGGCGGCCAGTACCAGGCCGCGGCCCATGGCGCGCACTCCCCGGACGGGCCAGGGGCCGTCGTCGCCGATCCGGCGTCCGCCGGTCCTCTCATCGCTCACGATGCTCATGTCCTAACCCCCTCCTCGGGGCGGCCCTTCCGCCGCTGTGTGCCCTTCAGTCTGCCCGTGGCGACCCCTTGGGAGCACTGGACTCCGGTGGCGTTTCGGGGGGTGTAGTCAGGTCCCCCACAAGACGCCACACAGGGCCCTCGGCGCGCCGCCGCGCGCCGAGTTGACTTGTGGTCATACGACGCGAGAGCCCTCTGTGAGCGAAGGAGCCGGCAAATGAGTACTCGACGCAGCGTTACCGCGGCGGTGTCCCTGCTGCTCGCCGTCCTCATGACCGTGCTGGTGACGGCCGCCTCGGCCACCGCCGCGCCCGGCTCCCCGCAGCGGCCGCGCAGCCTGGAGGCCCTGGTCGACGGCATCGTCCAGAGGCAGCTCGACGAGTACCGGATCCCGGGCGCCGCGGTGGTCGTGGTCTCCGGCGGACGGCAGGTGCTGGCCAAGGGGTACGGCGTGGCGGACATCGACCGCGGCACCCGGGTGGACGCCGGCCGTACGGGTTTCTTCATGGGCTCGGACGCCAAGGTGTTCACCGCGATGGCCGTGCTCCAGCAGGTCGAGCGGGGGAAGCTGGATCTGAAGGCCGACGTCAACCGGTATCTCACCCGCCACAAGGCCGGCTTCACCATCAAGGACAGCTATCCGGGGCGCCCGGTCACCGTCCGCGACCTGCTGACGCACACCGCCGGCTTCGACAACAGCATCATCGGCCGCGCCACCGCCCGCCCCGAGGACGCCGAGCGGCTCGGCGACAGCCTGGCCGAACACCAGCCGCCCCGGGTGCGCCCGCCGGGCGAGGTGTCCAGCTACGACAACTACGGCGTGGCGCTGGCCGGATACCTGGTCGAGCTGGCCTCGGGCGAGCCCTTCGCCGCGTACGTCGAACGCCACATCCTGCGGCCCCTCGGGATGACCCGCACCTCCTTCGCCCAGCCGCACCCCGCCGCGATCGCCACCGCGCGCGCCGGCGGCTACCGCCCCGACGGCAAGCGGCAGGTGCGCGCCGAGGGCCAGTACGGCGCCTGGACCCCCACCGGCGCCGCGGCCGTCACCACCGCCACCGACATGGGGCGGCTGATGCTCGCCCAGTTCGCGGGTGGTGCGCTGGACGGCCACCGGGTGCTCGGCGAGACCCTGACCCGGGCCATGCAGCGCCGCCAGTTCGCCAACGACCCCAGGCTGCCCGGCATCGGCTACGTCCTGGAGGAGCGTGGTCGGGACGGAATCCGGATGCTCGTCAAGGACGGCGACATCCCCGGCTTCCACGACAACCTCGCGCTGCTCCCCGACCGGGACACCGGCGTCTACGTCGCGTACAACGGCGACGGCGAGGACGGCCGCGCCTCCTGGGCCGGCCAGGAACTCGTCAACCTTGTCGCCGACCACACCTTCGGCACCCCGCGCCGCGCGGCCGCCGCCCGCATGGGCGAGACCGGCAAGTTCACCGGCTTCTACCGCTCCACCCGCACCAGCCACTCCGACCTCACCCGCGCCGCCGCGCTCACCAGCTCCGTACGGGTCACCGCCGGACCGGACTCCACCCTCACCACCACCGGCCCGCTCAGCCGCGACCCGGACGTCACCGAGCAGCACTGGGTGCGCATCGGCGACGGGCTGTTCCAGGAGAAGGGCGGCCAGGAGCGGCTCGCCTTCAAGGACGGCAAGCTCTTCCTCGCCTCCGACCCGACCGTGGGCTACGAGCGGGTGCCCTGGTACGAATCCCCGGTCCTGCACCAGCAGCTGCTCATCGGCTCCCTGGGCGTCCTGCTGCTGTCCGTCGCCGCCTGGCCCATCGCCGCCCTGATCGGCCGCCGCCGCGGCTCCACCGCCGCCGCCCCCGCGGGCGCCCGGCTGGCGCGCCTGCTCGCCTGGACCACCGGCGCTCTCCTCGCCGTCGCCACCGTCTGCTTCGCCCTCCTGGTGGCCGACCCCAACGCCCTCAACCAGACGGTCTTCCTCGGCGACTCGCCCATGCTGACGCTGGTCCCGGTCCTGGCGAAGGCGGCGCTGGCCACCACGGCGGCCGTCCTGGTGTGCGCCGTCATCGCCTGGTGGCGCCACTGGTGGGGCTGGGCGGCCCGGATCCACTACAGCGCGGTGGCGCTGGCCGCGGTGCTCTTCCTGACGGTCGCGGGCAACTACCACCTGCTGGGCTGACGCCCGTCGTCTCAAAGGGTGCGCGAATCGTCAACATCCCTGCGCGGACCGACAAGGCCGGGTGCGGACGCGCTCGGCACCCTGGATGCCGAAGCCCCGAACAACCCTTGATCAAGGGGGAGATATCCATGAGCATCACAGCAAAGATCGCCGCGACTGTCGCGGGAAGCGTCCTGGTCCTGAGCGCGGCGGTCGTGCCCGCCGCCGCCTCGTCGTCGTCGACGGCAGCCGACGCGGCGGCCGGAACGGCGGCCGGTCCGGTGCAGGGCGCCTGGCTCACCGGGCTGCCCGGCACGGCAGCCAAAGTGGCCGACGACGTGTACTGCTGCTGAGGCAGCGTCCTTCGGACGCTTGGCGCGGACGGCGGTAGCGGCACGCCTGCCGGTACCGCCGTCCGCGCCGAAGACCTTGTCAGGGCCGGACGGGCTTGCCGCGTCCCCAGCCCCAGGCGAGCCGGTCGGCGCCGGACTGGTTGGTGGTGGCCAGCGAGGGCCGGGCGGGGTCGCCGGTCAGGGTCTGGAGCGTGTAGGTGTCGTCGGTGCGCAGGCCGGGCCAGTAGACGGACCCCATCTTGAGCTCGCGGAAGGTGTCCGTGACGGCCTGGACGTAGTTGATGTAGTTGTTGGACGGAGCCGGCTTGTTGTAGTTCAGGCCGGTGGTCATCGGGGCGCCGAACTCGTCGGCGATGGTCCGGTTGGCGCAGTCCCCGATGCGCACCTTGAGGTCGGCCACCCACTCGTCGTATGTGGCGTAGTTCTTCCAGAACCCGTAGTGGTGCAGCGACAGATAGGTGCCGTCCAGGCGCGGGTCGGCGCAGACCGAGGTCACGTGGTCGTTGTAACCGGCGCCGCTGACGATCACCTGGTTGCGCGGCACCGAGGGGTAGGTGGACAGCCACTTCGCGGCGATGTCGGCCCACTCGGTGTCGGTGTAGCCGTGGGGCTCGTTCATCGGCTCGAAGTAGACGCGCTTGTCGTCCTTGTACGCGTCGACGACGGTGTTCCACATGGGCCAGAAGGTGGCGGGGTCGTCGATGTAGCCGTCCTTGCGGGGGCCCGTGCCCTCCCAGTAGGACAGGATGACCTTGAAGCCCTTGTCCGAGGCCGCGTCGATGACCCCGCGGTACGACTTCCAGTACGCGCCGTTGACGGTGTACGGGTTGATGGGCAGCCGGACGGTGTTGGCGCCGAGGTTCGCGCGGAACCCCGAGATGATCCGGCTCGCCTTGGCGTACGTCTGGTCGTAGCTGTCGGACGTCGACAGGCCGGACAGCTCGACCGGGTCGTCGGCGAAGTTGTCGCGGGGATCCGCCCAGTTCACGCCCCGGAACTGGGTGGTGTCGCCGCTGGGCGCGGCGGAGGCGGGGCTGCCGGCGAGGGTGGTGCCGGTGGCCGCGGCGACCAGGATCGCGACGAAGGCGGCGCGCAGCCGGGGGGTGAGGCGGGCTCTGGCGGGGCTGGAGGGGCTGGCGGGGGATGTGCGCATCGCTTGCTCTTTCGGCTTGCGGGAGAGGCCGACTCAGCGCATGGCGGAGCGGCGTGGCTGAGTGGCCGTCGGGGATGTCGGCCGTGCGATGTTTGCGCAAACATGGCGGCGCCCGAATCGTGACACCCGGCACAGCGGCCGTCAAGGTTTCGTGCACGTGACGGCCGTGGTCATGGGCTGCTGCCGGCGATGCTCCCGGCCGACGTCCACGCCTAAGCTGTGTCCCATGTCAGACGCCATTGACGCCCTCATACGGGATCTCTCCGACAGGGACCGCACCGTTCGGAGAGCCGCGGAGGACGGTCTGGTCGCGCTCGGAGCGCGGAGCGTCGACCGGCTCCTGCCGTATGTCCGCGACACGCGACGCGAGAGCCCGAGATTCAGCGCCGAGTCCGTCTTGAAGCGGCTGGGTGAGCAGGCGCTGCCGCGCCTCCGCGCAATCCGGCGTCACGGCCCCGGGCGGCTGCGCGGCAAGGCACTGGAGACGCTGGTCGACCTGGGCGGTGCGGAGGCGCTCGACGAGGCCGACCGGAGTGCCGTGGAACGCCTCGTACGGATCAAGCTCCTGGACGAACTCCCGGTGAGCCTCCCCGCGGACGCCGGCCGCTGGCTGGCCTTCCCGTCGGACCGGTTCGACGACGCCGTAGCCGTCCTCGGCCTGCACGACCTTCGGCCGGTCACCACCGTCATGGGCGTGGACGCCACCACCCGGGCCGACGACTCCATGGAGTTCCAGGACTCCCGGGGTGAGACGCAGAGGGCCTACCGGGTCTTCATCACCCCGGAGTTCGACAGCTGGTATTTCGTGTCCGCATCGCACAAGAAGTGGCGCATGGTGTGGGGGAATGCCTTCGTGGACGAACTCGACGGCTTCACCCTGGCGGACAGGCTCAGCGAGCGATGCGGGGAGGCCCACTTCTACTGCATCGACCCCTACCACTCCGCCGAGAACTGGTACGTCGCCCGCGACGGCCGACGTGTGCGGAGCTACGGAACCTACGCGTACCCGGAGTTCGCGGGTGAACCACTGCCCTTCGAGATCAGCTACATCGAAGACGCGAAGGAGGAGGGCGGCGACAGTGACTGGGCCGAAGGCGTGATCTGGGCGGGCACGGCTGCCAGCAATCTCTCGGTCGAGCCGGGCCCCATGTCCGCGGAAGACACCCACGGCCACGGCTGGCTCGCCACCACCCACCCCGACGTGCCCAACTCCCGCTTCAAGGGGGCGCTGCCCGTCTGACACCCGCGTAGGAGCGGCGACCGGGCGGGCGAGTGGCGTGGCTACAGTCACCCGTATGGATCAAGAGCAACTCATGGCGGAGCTCGGGCAGGCCCGCGACAAGGAGAGCCGAGAGCGCCTCGTCGGCCGCCTGGCCGAGCGGGGCGAGACCTCGGTGCCGGCGCTGCTCGCGGCGCTGCCCACAGCGGTGCCTTCCTCGCGAGAGATGGTGAAGGAGGCGCTGTGGCCGATCGGCCCGCCCGCGTTCGACGCGGCGCTCGCCGCCCTGGCCACGGACGAGAAGGGCCGAGGCTCACACGAGCTGCGGCCGTGAGGCGCCCGGCCTCAGCCGGGAAAGGCGCGGGCGAACCCGGCCAGATTGGTCGGGCAGGCCCATATCTCCCGCGTCATCCGGGCCTCGAACCAGGACTGAGCCCCCTCTTCGTCGGCCAGGGCCGCCTCATGGTCGGCGTCCTGCTCGGGATGGGCCAGCATCTCCAGGACGTAGCGGAGGTTGTCCAGTTCCTCATCGAGCGGCGCGTCGTCACAGGGATGCGCCTCATGCGCACAGGACGTCTGCCCGAGAGCCCGCTCGACCGCGCCCATCGCCTCCATCACCCGGGCCTCGGCCGCCGCGTCCGGGCGGGCATAGATCACGTACGGGCCTGTCAGCACCAGCCCGAGCGTCCACAGCGCCGTGTCCGGCATCGGTGTGCCGGCCGCCACGCTCGCCTCGAGATTCCTCGCGCACTTCAGCACCGTGCTCGGCGCATCGCCGAGGTAGTAGCCGTGCCGGATCTCGTCCCACTCGCCGATCAGGTCGTCCCACTCGGCGGGGGTGAGCCTGTCGTTGTCGCGCCGTTCCTGAGCTGTCTCCGCATTGGTCACCGTCCGAGGATGACATGAGGGTCCGACAGCGAGGTCCTCTCACCCCCGTACCGCCCGCGCGCGGTGTCGGCGTACCGCGTCGCGGTTGGCACACCGCTGGGAGCAGTAGCGCTGCCGTCCCGTGCGGGAAGTGTCGGCGAAGATCGTGGTGCACTCGGTCACGGCGCACCGCCGGAGCCGGTGCATGCCGCGTCCCGCCAGGTGGAGTGCTGTGCCCACGGAGATCAGCGAGAACAGCAGGGAGCCCAGCGGCTGCTGGTCGTCGCGATAGTGCAGGTGCCAGCCGTCGCCGCCGTGGTCGGTCAGCCGCGGGTAGGCGGCGGCCGCCGCCAGCATCCGGTTGACCAGCTCGGCGCGCGTACGCTCGTCGTCGGCGTCGACGGCTTCCTCCCACGCGTCCAGTGCCGCCAGCGCACGGTCCAAGTCCTCTGGTACGACCGGGCGTTCCAGCGCCAGCCCGGCCGCGCGGCAGCGGTCCGCGAGCTCCTCGGCGCTCGCCGGGCGCCGGTTGGCAAGATCCGCGGCCAGGTTCACGGCGTCCTCGCCGTAAGGGTTGAGGTGCATCAGGTCATTACAGCAGTCCGCACTGTACTGGCGCCCCTGACGAACACCGAGTCAACGCCTTCTGTCGGCTGTCAGAACATCCAGCCCCTCAACGTCGTCCAACGCGGCTCGCGCCGCCGCGGTGAACTCGCTCAAGCGCTCCGACAGCCGACCCACCTCGACCGCATGGCGCTCCAGGAAGCGGGCGTTGCCGTCCGTGGTGTTCTCCGGGGAGTCACGCAATGCGAGAAGGGTCGTCTCTGTGGACCGAAGCGTTGTGTAGACACTTCGAGCTGCCTGTTCCACGGCCTCCGGCCCTTCGACCGCCAGGTTGGCCCAGGCGGCCCGTGCCAGTGCCAGCTGGCCAACAGCCTGTTGCAGTCTGCGATCGATTTCTTCTGTATCTCTTTCGCCTACGAACGCGCGCCCGGCGATCTTCAGCGCGTTCTGTGACTCACTGGCTGGGGCAAGAAAGGCGCTGTAGGCATCACGGCGCACCTGCCTGCGCCAGTGAGCGTGCTCGGCCCTGGCCTGGGCTCGCACCTGCTGACGCGTTGACCAACCAGTGATCGCCGACGCGAGGACGGTGCCTGTTACGCCGATCGAAGCCCCGAGCAATGCCGCTATTCCCTGGTCCACGGAGATGTGTCTACCGCACCTCTCGGCGGTCATGGGCGGGACCGTTCGTGGCCGGGCCGTGTGTTCAGGCGGGCAGTTCCCAACTCGGCCCGTTCGGGACTTCGAGCCAGACGGTCTGTGTCTCGTCGGTGACAGTCATCCCCAAAGCGGACTGGCCGGGCGATCCGGCCTTCTGCCATGTCCTCAGGGCCACTTCGACCTGGTCCCAGAGGCGCAGCGGGCCATGCTGGTGGACGGTCCAACCGTCTTGGCCAACTTCCGTCCACGCCTGGGATCCGGTGGCCACGTCGGCGAGGACCGCGTCGTTCTCCCCGGAGGTCCAGAACTCTGCTGAGGGCGCGGCCAACTGGGCGATGAAGTGTCCCGTCCAGTCCTGGAGAAGCCCAGGATCGATACGGCTCGGGCGGGGCTGACCAGGGAGGCGGTGGAACACGGGCCGGGGCGGACGCTCGTGGGGGCGGGCCAACATGTACGAGATCGTGTCCCCGGTGAAGCGGCCGGTCGCCGTGCCGCTGTCGTCGAGGGTGAGACGGATGAGGCCGGAGGCGATCATCCATCCGCTGAGGGTGGTGGTGATGCTCCCGCCGTCGCGGACTTGCCACAGCCAGGGACGGGGGATGTGCCGGACGGCGCAGGTTGCCACGATGGCGTCGTACTCGGCGCCCTCGCTGTGTCCTTGGAGACCGTCGCCGGTGACCAGGGTGGGGGAGTAGCCGATCGAGCGGAGGCGATCGGCGGCCCTTTTGGACAGGTGAGGGTCGTACTCGATCGACGTGACGTTCGCATCGCCCAGGCGGTGGCAGAGGATCGCGGTCGAGTAGCCGGTGCCCGTGCCGATCTCGAGCACCTTGTCCCCCTCCCGGATCCCCGCCACTTCGAGTGTCCGTACCACCAGAGACGGCAGGGTGGCGGAAGACGTGGGCCTGCCGACCACCGGCCCGGGGGTGTCGGCTGGGTCGATGCCGTCCACCTGGGTGACCCATGTGGTGTCGGAGTAGGCCAGGCGTAGCCACTCCTCCTCGCCGAGCTCGGCGAGGTTGACGGGTTCCCACGCGGCGCCTTTGGGCCGGTAGAGCTCCGTCCCCAGGAAGAGCTCCCGGGGGACGGCCTCGATGGCCGCCCGCCATGCGGGGTCCGTCATGCGGCCGCTTTCGCTGATCTGGTCGGCGAGGGCGTGGCGGAGTCGGGTTGCGTCAGCGGGCATGGGGGCGTCCTGAATGCTCCTGGGTGGGCGGCTACATGACTGGGCGGACGAGCACCGGGTTGTCCGGCGAGTCCAACCAGGCGTGCTCGCCCTCGCCGTTCACGGTCAGCCCGAAGCGGTCGAAGCCGGGTCGGTCCTGCTGCTCCCACCATTGGTGGGCTGCTTCCGCCTCGTCCCAGAGTCGACGCGGGCCCGACTGCCACACGCGTGCCGTCGCTCCGTCGCGGAACTGCACGCACGCCCAAGAGCGGTCGGTGAGCCCGTAGAACCACATCGGGCGCGCCCCGGCGTCCTTGTCGGCGACGAGGTGTCGGCAGTGGGGGACGAGGAGGCTCAGCGCGAAGCGCTGTGGGCTGAACTGCCCGGTCAGGAAATGGGCTTCCGTGATCGTGGTAGACGACTCGTCGCCGTCGGCCACGCTGCCCGGGACGTACTCGGTGTGCACCACGGGCGGCAGGCGTTGCGCCCGGAGCTTCATGAACTCCACTGGTCCCGTGAACGCGCCTGACGCGCTGTGCCCATCCTCGGCGACGACCAGTCGGGCTACTGCGTTTCCATTGCCGTAATGCGTGCCCCAAGGGGCGACGATGACCCCGTGCGGCCTGCTCTGCCGCACCCATGCGAACGGGATCGACCGGAGTCCGCAGGTGGCAATGATCCGGTCGTACGGTGCCGCCCCCGGGCAGCCTTTCGAGCCGTCCCCGTGCACCACGCGCACGGGTGTGCCGAAGCGCTCAAGAGTCACTCGGGCTGTTGTCGCAACGGATTCGTCCACTTCCACGGTGACGACGTTCTCCGCGCCGAGCCGGTGCGCCAGCAGCGCGGCGTTCCACCCGGTGCCGGTACCGATCTCCAACACCTTGTGACCGGCTCGTACGTCCAGGTCGCGGAGCATGGAGAAGACGACGCTCGGCATGGAGGCGGAACTGGTGGAAACCTGGCCCGGATCCGTGCCCGAGTGCTCTCCGTCATCCCATTGCGTGACGATGGGCGCGTCCGAATCGGCGTACCTCAGCCATCCGTCCGGATCGTCCGCTCTGCTGACGGCAACGCTCCGGGCGGTGGCCATGTCGAACGGCCACATCAGGCCGGACAGAAACGCGGATCGCGGTACGGCCTGGAACGCGGGTGCCCAGTCCGGAGTGAGGATACCGGCGGACATGAGGACGCGCCCCAGCTCTGTGCGGCTGGGGCGGTCCTGGTGTGGGGTTGGGGTCACTGGGCGACGGTCTCAGCGGTCTTGGGCGGGTTGGGCACACCGGGGCCACCGTCTGGTGACGGCGGCTGGTGCGGGCCGGGGTAGGGCTGTCCCGGTAGCTTGTCTCCGTTGCCGCCGTCAGCGGCCGTGGTGATCTGCAACCTCATCGCTCTCTCCTTCAAACGGTTGGATGACGCGTCACGGGACCCACTTGGGCCGCTGCCCGGATGAGCACACCATGCACGCGACTTTGGTCGTGCCCTCGCACGTCACGCATCCCGCGAATCCGCCGCAGTCCGGACAGTTGACGTCGCCCCGGCCCGCGCAATAGCCGCAGTACCGCCGGTGGCCGTCGGCAGCCGTCCACGTGGGCATGGACTCGGTCACGGGTCGGGCGTCGTCGACCCTCGGCGGCGCTGGCGCTGCCGTTTCTCCGGGCAGGGGACCCCGGTGCGTTCCTCGCAGCGGCACGGTCGGAACCACAGCGGGTCGAGCGCTGCCCTGAGGTCTTCGGCCGTCGTCTGTCCGAGGACTGCGCCTTGGGAGTTTCTGCTGCGGATGCCTCGTCTGACGACGTACGCGAGAGTCTGGGCCGCTTGCGGGCGGACGCCGATCATGTGCACGAGGCTCAGGGGTGACGTTCCGTCCGTGGCCGACCAGCCGATGCTCAGCGCCTCGACACCGGCGAGGTCTAACGCGGATTGGAGCTCGCGGGCGGCTTTCTCGGCGTCGCCGGCGGGGTCTTCTGGGTCCGTCACCAGGTGGTTCCCGCCCGTTCGGGTGCGAAGTGCGGGACGTATGGGGGCGCCGGGTCGGTGCCGTGCATGAGGGGGATGGTCCACCCGATCGGAATACGGGGCAGCCCGAAGCGGATCTGTTCCGCGTACGACATGGGGTGCGGCATGGGGTCGGGTTCGGCGCTGCGCGACGGTGGCTGGACGGGAATCGGGTGTTGTTCGGGGGCGGGGGTGCGGGGGCCGAACAGGGCCTTTTTCACCCGTCCGAGTGATCGTGATACGAATTGCATTGTCGGTCTGCTCCAGTCAGATCGGCCGCGCCCCGGGCCGTCGCAAGCGGTGCCGGGGTCTTGGTTGTCCGGACACTCAACCGGGCGAGACAAGTCCGCACCACTGCGAAAGTTCTGCATCTCCGCTGCGCGTTGGCTGCAAGGGGTACTCTGACCAGGGGAGACGGCGTCCGGACGGAGTACCGGCATGGCAGGTAAGCGGCGCAGCTTCGCAGAGCGACGAAAGGCTTGCGGATACACGCAGGAGTCCTTTGCGGAAGCCATGAGAGTGGACCGGACCACGGTTTACCGCTGGGAGCGTGGGGAGGCTGATCCGCAGCCGCATCAACGCCCGAAAATAGCCAAGCTTCTGAAGATCACGGCCAGCGATCTCGATGGACTTCTTACGCCGGATTCCCCTGTGCTTGCCGCCAGCCAACCGTGGATCGTCCGTCATGTTCTCGCCGACGACGATGAGCAGGACGCATGGGAACTGGCGCGGCGGGTGGAGGCGAGTGACGTAGGCGCGCCGACCCTCAGGAGACTCGAGGGCGCGTTTGAGGATCTGGCCACGGCCTATCCGGTCACTCCTCCGCAAGATCTACTGCACCGCGTGAGGCGCCACTCTGCCTACGTCGCGGTGCTGTTGGGCGGGAGGAAGACGCTCTCCGAGCATCGAAGGCTGCTGGTTGTCGGCGGCTGGCTGTCTCTACTCGCCGCGACGCTTCATATCGACCTGAAGCAGGAGCACTCGGCCACGGCCCGCCTTCAAACAGCCGTGGCCCTCGCGCGGGAAGCGGAGCACGCGGAGATCGAGGCATGGTGTTACGAAACGGAGGCGTGGCGCGTCCTGACGGACGGGGATTACGCACGCGCCGCCGAGCTATCGAGAATTGCGCAGAGTGTGGCACCCGCTGGAACTTCCGCCCTGATTCAGGCAACCGCCCAGGAAGGGCGTGCTCATGCGAGGCTTGGAAACGGGAAGGAGACATACTCGGCAATCGAGCGGGTGCAGCAGATGTCCGACGCTCTCGGATTCCAGGAGCGACCCATGGAGCATCACTACCAGTACGATCCCGCGAAATCTCTGGCTTATACGGCGACAACGCTCGCTTGGCTGGGTGATTCCGCCGCGGAAGGTTTCGCGCGTGAAGTGATCTCCCGGTTGCACCCGTCGGGCGATGTCACCACATGGCCGCGCCGAGTGGCCTCGGCCAACATTGACTTGGCGCTGGTTCTGCTGACGGGAAACCGTCTCGATGAGGCGTGCGATGCCGCGCAGAAGGCAATGATGAGCGGGCGCGTCGTGCCCTCCAATCACTGGCGGGCGTTGGAGGTCGTCAAGGCGGTCGAGGCAAAGAAGCTGCCGGAAGCGCCAGATCTGCGCGAAGCGTACGAGAAGCTGCTTTGACCAGGTCAGTGGACGGGGCGATCACCTCACGCGTCGGCACAGCAGGAACAAGACCGCCGCGACGAGCAGATACGCGGGCACGAGCAGCACCGCGTCGGGGCTCGTCTGGCTCGCCGACCAGCCCGCGTCGCGCCGGTCGCCCTCCAGCGCGACGCGGTTGACGGTGAGGAAGGTCAGGTGCGTGCCGATGGCGGCCCAGAGCGGGGCCCGGCCGACCGCGGTCCGGGCCGCGACGAGGGTCAGCCCGAAGATGGGGAGCAGGACCAGATACGAGGCCGCGTCCTGTCCCGGTGGCACGATGCCGACGGGGGCGGGCTCGGCGCCGGTCAGGCGCGCGGTCGCCGCGTACGCCACGGTCGACGCGCCCGGCACGAGCATGAAGACGGCAGTCGTGCCGAGTGCCGAGGCGGTGCCGCCGAACCGTTCGCGCAGGGAGGTCCAGGCGTAGCCGCGCAGCGTGGTCTCTTCGGGCAGGGCTTCGAGCAGAAGCGCGACCACCGCGTTGGATATCAGGAAGCCGACGAGCGGCAACGGGTCCGGGCGCGACCAGCGCAGCAAGCCCCCGGCCGTCCCGGCGCCGAGGACGGGCACCGCCGAGGCCGCCGTCACACCCACGCCGGTGAGAAACGCCCGCAGCCCGGCCCCGGCACCGCCGAGGCCCAGGGCCTTGAGCGATGCGCCGCGCCGCCGTACTGCGAGAGTTACGGGGACGAGGGCCAGCGCGCTGACCATGGCGGCCGGGACCAGCCGGGCCGCCGTCCCGGTGAGCCCGGCCCGCTCCGCGGCGGCCGAGCCCGCGGCCGTACCGACGCCCAGCGCGGCGGCCATGACCAGGCCGCCGGCGAGGGCCCTGGCCAGGGCGCTGGATCGGGAAGGGGCGGTTCTCCCACCCGGGTGCTGCCGCGTCATTCGTCCGTCCTGGCTGAGCTGGTGATCGGTTCGCCGTGCTGCTGCCAGTCTCGGTTCCGCATCCGTCGCGAACCTCGTGTCCGCTGATGAGATGCGCGTACATCCTTCGAGGTATTCCGGATCAGAGGTGTTCCGGGTCAGCGGACCTTGTCGAAGAAGCGGCGGAGGTCGGCGGCCACGTCGTCGGGCCGCTCCATGGCCACGAAGTGGTGGCCGCCTGGGTTGTCCGTGGGCCAGTGGACGATGGTGTTGTGCCGTTCGGCGAGCCGGCGGATCCCGGGGGCACCGCTGTAGACGCCGGTGGGCGCGGCCTTCTGGCCCTCCGGCCAGCCGAAGCCTGCGCTGTCGTACATGGGCCAGGAGGAGGATCCGAAGGTGTCGGTGAGCCAGTAGAGGGTCGTGTTGGTGAGGAGCAGGTCGCGGTCGATCAGCTCCTCGGGGAGTTTGTCGGCGACGGTGAACTCCTTGAACTTCTGCGTCATCCAGGCCAGCGCGGCGACGGGGGAGTCGTGCCAGCCGTAGGCGAAGGTCTGCGCGGCGGCGCGCAGCAGCGCGTGGTGGGGGACGCCGTTCATCCAGTCCGCCTGCTGGAGTTGCTCGAAGGCCGCGCGTTCGTCGTCGGTCAGCTCGGGGACGTCGGCCTCCGTGGGGAGGCCGAGACCCGCGATGATGTAGACGCCGACCACGTGGTCCGGTGCAGCCTTGGCCATGTCGGGGGCGATGTACGCGCCGAGGTCCCCGCCCTGGGTGCCGTAGCGGTCGTAGCCGAGGCGCCGCATCAGCTGGGCCCAGAGCCCCGCCACCCGGGTGGCGGTCCAGCCGGTTTCGCGGGGCGGCGCGGAGAAGCCGAAGCCGGGCGGGGACGGGACGACGACGTGGAAGGCCTGGGACGGGTCGCCGCCGTGCGCACGCGGGTCGGTGAGGCGGTCGATGAGGTCGGCGAACTCGATGAAGGAGTTCGGCCAGCCGTGGTTGAGGACCAGCGGCAGGGCGTTCGGTTCGGGTGAGCGTACGTGCAGGAAGTGGATGTCCTGTCCGTCGATCTCGGTCATGAACTGGGGGAACTCATTCAGCCGCGCCTCGTGCCGACGCCAGTCGTAGCCGTCTCCCCAGTAGTCGGCCAGCTCCTTGAGGTGGGCCAGCGGCACGCCACGGCTCCAGCCCTCGCCGGGCAGCCCGCGCGTCCAGCGGGTGCGGGCGAGGCGCTCGCGCAGCTCGTCCAGGTCGGCCTGGGGGATGTGGATGCGGAAGGGACGGAGTTCATCGCTCATGCGACGACTGTAGGAGTCATATAGGTCGGATCCTGGCCTAGATGGCCGGGCATCATGGACGCCATGAGCACCCCATCGGCCCGGCTGCTGTCCCTGTTGTCCCTCTTGCAGACCCCGCGCGAATGGCCCGGCAGCGAGCTCGCGGACCGGCTGGGGGTCAGCCCTCGCACGGTCCGCCGGGACGTCGACCGGCTGCGCGAGCTGGGATATCCGGTGGAGGCGACGATGGGGGCCACTGGGGGATACCGGCTCGCCGCGGGCAAGGCCATGCCGCCGCTGCTGCTGGACGACGAGGAGGCGGTGGCCATCGCGGTCGCGCTGAGCACGGCGGTCGGCAAGCCGGTGAGCGGTATCGAGCAGGCGTCCCTGCGCGCACTGGCCAAGCTGGAGCAGGTGTTGCCGTCCCGGCTGCGGCACCGGGTCGGGGCCTTCCGGACCGCGACGGAGTCGCTCTTCACCGGGAGCGCCTCGCCCGTCGACCCGCACGAACTCGCGGTGGCCGCCGCGGCCGTGGCCGGCCACGAACGGCTGCGGTTCGCCTACCGGGCGGGGGACGGCGGCCGGACCCGGCGGCTCGTCGAGCCGCACCGGTTGGTGCTGGCCGGCCGCCGCTGGTATCTGCTGGCCTACGACACGGAGCGCGACGACTGGAGGATCTTCCGCGTCGACCGGATGGCCCGCCTCCAGCCCACCGGCGTACGCGTCCCGCCCCGCGAGCTGCCCGAGAAGGACGCGGCCGCCTTCGTCACCCGCAGGATGTACTCCCTCGCGCCCACCTACGAGGTGCGGGCCACGGTGGGTCTGCCGGCCGCTCAGGCGGCGGAGCGGCTCGGGGCGGCGCCGGGCGAGGTGCGGCCGATCGACGAGAACAGCTGTGAACTGCACGGACGCGCCGACACGTTGGAGTGGCTGGCGTCCCGGCTGCTCATGCTGGGCTGCGAGTTCCAGGTGCATGAGCCCCCGGAGCTGCTGGCTCATCTGCGTACGGTCGGGGCCCGTGCGCTCCGGGCCGCCTCCACTCCCCCCTGATTCCGTGGTGACTTTCGGACAACGACACGCCGTGGGCTCCGGCGTGTCGTTGTCCTCTACTCACCGCAAACTCCAGGGCGCACGGTGCCGCTGTGCAAAGGGGCAGTGGTCAGGAGCGGCGGGCGAGCAGCACCCGGTGCATCGGGGTGTCGAGCAGGCCGATCCGGCGCAGCCCCGCGTCCGCCAGCCACTGGTCGTAGTCGTGGACGGTGAAGGCGTCGCCGCCGCCGGTGGCCAGCATCGACGCGGCGAACAGCCGGAAGAACCTGTTCTGGACCGAGCCCTCCCCGTTCTCCTCGTCGACGATGTGGTCGGCGATCGCGATCACTCCGTCCTCGGTGAGCCCCTTGGCCGTCTTCAGCAGCAGCTCACGGGCCGACTCGGGGGTCTGGAGGTGGAAGATGTTGACGAACAGCGCGAGGTCGGTGCCGTTGCCCCAGTCCTCGCTCCAGAAGTCCACGACCTCGCCCCGGAACCGCTCGGCGACCCCCAGCTGTGCGGCCTGCCGGGCGGCGATCGGGATGATCCGCTCGGCGTCCAGGCCGCGCGCGGTCAGCTCGGGGAACTCGCGCAGCAGCAGGTGGCTGTAGATGCCGGTGCCGCAGCCGACGTCCAGGAGGGTCGCGGAGCGGCCGGTGCTCCAGCCGAGGTCCCGCAGGGCGTCGGCGAGCGCCCGGGTGATCGGCGGCGCCCAGAAGCTGATGCCGCGGACCAGCGAGGTGTAGTCCTCTTCCGATATCTGGTTGAGCTGCTGCGCGCCGTCGGCGGACCGGGCGCCGGAGCGGACGTTCTCGGCGAGGTGGCGCCAGGCGTTCCAGGCGACGTTGCGGTCGTGGCCGATCTTCCCGGCGAGGCTGAACAGCCCGTCGGCGGCGAAGACGCCGTGCAGCTCGGGCGGGAGGGTGTAGACGGCCTGACCGTCCGCTCCTCTCGTGCGTTCGACCACGTCGTACGCATAGAGGCCGTCCAGCAGGACGCGGGTGGCCCGCAGGTCCGTGTCGAGGATCTCGGCGAGCTGGGCGGCGGTGGCCGGGCCGACGGTGAGGGCGGCGAAGGCGCCGAGGTCCTGGGCGGCCTCGATGACGCCTGGCGCCCAGATGCCGATCAGATGCTCGTACAGCCGGTGGGCGGCCCGCACCTCGCCGTCCATGGTCTGCGGGAAGGCGGTGGTGTCGACGAGCGGGGTGAGGTTGGCGGACGCGGTCGTGGCGGGGAGGGTCATGAGGCCGGCTCCTTGGCGGGGCGAGTGAGGACAGGGGTGTGGTGGGCGGTGGTGCGGCGGGCCGGGGGCGGGTGCGTCACAGGATGATCCCGCCGTCGATCTGAAGCACGGATCCGGTGATGTACGCGGACCTGTCGGAGGCCAGGAAGGACACGGCCTCCGCGACCTCCTCCGCGGTGCCGAACCGGCCCAGCGGGATGGCCGCCACGGCGCGGTCCCGCCGGCTGCCGCTGAGGGCGCCGGTCATATCGGTGTCGATCATTCCGGGGGCCACGGTGTTGGCGCGGATGCCGTACCGGCCGACCTCCTTGGCCAGCGCCCGGGTCATGGCGACCATCCCGGCCTTGGAGGCCGAGTAGTTGCCCTGGCCCGGGTTGCCGTAGACCCCGGACACCGACGAGAGGGTGATGATGGAGCCCGACTTGCGCTTGACCATCGGGAACAGCACGGCCCGGCAGACGTGGGCCGCGCCGTCCAGGTTGGTGGAGACGACCGCGTGCCAGTCCTGGTCGGACATCATCAGCATCGGCTTGTCGCGGGTGATGCCGGCGCTGGCCACGGCGACGGCGACCGGGCCCAGCTCGCGCTCGGTGCGCGTGACCCATGCGCGTACGGCCTCGCCGTCGGAGATGTCCAGGCGCTGGGCGAGCGAGCCGACCCCCAGCTCGGCGAGTTCCTTGCCGAGCTGCCGGGCCGCCTCCTCGTCCGAGCGGTAGCAGAAGCTGATCGCGTAGCCGTCCTGGGCCAGCCGCAGCGCGGCCGCCCGGCCGATGCCCCGGGAGCCGCCGCTGACCAGCGCGACCGGAGGCACAGGCGGGATTGGAGCGACCGGCGGTTCCGTGGGGCTCATCGGGCACCGCCCAGCAGCCGCAGCACCGCGCAGGCCACCAGCCCCTCGCGGTCCACCGAGGTGATCACGGCGGCCCGGCCGGCCGAGGCCGGGTCCTCGGCCGCCGTGACCAGGACCCCGGCGAGCTGGAACGCGGCCTGGGCGGAGGCCGTGTCGCCGATGAGCTCGTGGCACACCAGGCGGCCGGCGGCCTCCTGCCCGAACAGCTCGGTGAGCAGCGCCCGTTCGGCGTCTCCCGCGGCGCCGGTCAGCCCGCCGCCGGCCGCCGCCCACACCTCGCCCGGCTCGACGCCGGACTCGGCGAGGGCGTGGCGCACGCTCTCCCGCAGGGTGCCGGGGAGGTCGCCGGTGACGTCCACCCGTACGTCGATCGCCAGGAGTTCGGCGAGCGGCGGACGGTCCTCGGGGAGGGCGTCGGCGGGCTCGACCAGCAGCACCGCGCAGCCCTCCCCCAGCGGCGCGGCCTGATCCTCGTCCGCGCCCCGGCTGTGCCGCTCCAGCCAGGATCGGGTCCCGGAGTACTCCTCCATCGCCCCGACCAGCGCCCGCTCGGCCCGGCCCGCGGCCAGCAGCCGGCGGGCGTAGGCGAGGGCGAGCAGGGCGGCGGGGCGGCCGCCGGCCAGGGTGGTGTTGGGGCCCTTGAGGCCGAAGCGGATGGCGCTGGCCCCGGCCGAGCTGTTCATCAGGGTGTTGGGCATCAGCTGGGCCGGCACGTCGTAGGGCTTCTCCCCGACGAACGAGGCCCGGCTGAAGTTGTGCTGGCCGGCCGCGCCGCCCCAGGTGGTGCCGAGGACGAGCGCGGTCCCGGCCCCGCGGGTCACCGGGCGCTCGTCGGCCTCGGCCTCCGCGAACAGTTCGCGTACGGCGGTGACGGCGAGCCCCATGCCCCGGTCCATGGTGCGGGTGCCGGCCCGGCCCAGGACCGTACGGATGTCGAAGCCGGGCACCAGGCAGGCGGTGGCGTCGGGCGTCTGCCAGGCGTCCGGGTCCGGGGCGGCCGCGGTGGGGCGGCGCGCGGCGATCCCCGCCGCGTACGCCTCCCGCCCCAGCCCGTACGGGGAGACGGCCGACCAGGCGGTGATGACGGCGCGGTCGGTACGGGCGGCGGTACGGGCGGGCGGCCGGTCGTTGGGCCGGTCGTCGGGGGTGACCTCCGTGAGGTGTGCGGGGGTCATCGCTGGTCCTCCTCGTAGCGGCCGAGGACGACGGAGGCGTTGTTGCCGCCGAAGGCCAGGCCGTTGTTGACCACGATCCGCAGGGGCGCCGCGACGGCCTGGTTGGGCACGCAGTCGATGCCGCACTCGGGATCGGTGGAGCGGTGGTTGACGGTGGGCGGGATGAATCCGTGGGCCAGGGCGACGGCCGAGGCCGCGGCGCCCAGGGCGCTGGCCGCGCCCATGGAGTGGCCGAGCATGGACTTCAGGGCCACGGTGCGCGGCGGCCGGTCGCCGAACAGCTCGCGGATCGCGCGGGTCTCGGTGATGTCGTTGGTCTTGGTGCCCGTGCCGTGCGCGGACACCAGATCGACCTCCTCCGGCTTGATCCCGGCGTCGGCGAGCGCGAGGCCCATGCAGCGGGCGACGCTCTCCCGGTCGGGCGCGGTCGGGTGGTGGGCGTCGCAGTTGAGGCCGTAGCCCAGCAGCTCGGCGTAGATCCGGGCGCCGCGCGCCAGGGCCGACTCCAGGGTCTCCAGCAGCAGCACACCGGCGCCCTCGGCGGTGAGCAGCCCCTCGCGGTGGGCGTCGAACGGCCGGCACCGGTCGGAGGCGACCAGGCCGAGCCGGGAGAAGCCGGCGAAGGTACGGCGGGCCAGCGCGTCCGACCCGCCGACCAGCGCGTAGTCGGCCTCGCCGGAGCGTACGGCGTCGAAGCCGTCGCCGATGGCGTAGTTGCCCGCCGCGCAGGCGGTGCCGAGCACGGACGGCACCGCCCGCGGCAGCCGCAGTTCACGGACGACGGCGAGGGCCAGCCGGTGGGCCGGCAGCCGCCGCACCGCGGTCGGGGACAGGCCCTCGGTGCCGAACTCCAGCTCGGACTCGACGAGCCGGTCGAGCTCGCGGGCCTCGCCGTCGGTGGTGCCGATGGTGACCAGGCCACGCCCGCCGCGCAGTTCGTCGAGGCCGAGCCCGGCGTCCCGGACCGCCAGCCGGGTGGCGGCGACGGAGAACTGGGCGGCCCGGCCGAGTTCCTCGAGCGGGGTGTGGTGGATCCACTCGGCCGGGTCGAAGCCCCTGACCTCGTGGGCCAGTTGGCGGCGGAAGCCGGTGGCGTCGAAGAGAGTGATCTCTCCGGCGCCGCACCGGCCTTCGCGCAGCCCCCTGGTGAACTCGGTGACGCCATTGCCGATGCTGGACAGGACCCCGAGTCCGGTCAGCACGACTCGCCGGGCGGTCATCGCGACTCGGCCCGGGAGAGCACCTCGAGGACCGCCTCGAAGTGGATCATGTTTTCCAGTTCGTCCTGCTCGATGGTGACGCCGAAGGCCACCTCCAGGGCGGACAGCATCTCGATCGCGCACAGCGAGTCGGCCCCGTACTCGTCCACGAACAGCCCGGTGCGGGTCAGCTCCTCGCCGTCCAGGTCGAGGGAGTTGGCGAGGATCTCACGGACCTTGTCCTCGGTGGCGGTGTCGATGGTGATGGCGCTCATGGCGAATTCCTCCGTTGGGAAAATGAGTGGTGCGGCGGTGCGGCGGTGCGGTGGGGGGTTGGGCGGTGCTCGGTGGCAGTTGTCGGTTTCAGCGGTCGGGCCGCCTGGCTCAGACCGCGTCGATCAGGCTCTTCGGGCGCAGATCGGTCCAGGTGCGCTCGACGTAGGCCAGGGCCTCCTCACGGCTGGTCTCGGCGAGTACCGCCGTCCAGCCGGCCGGGACCTCGGCGAACGCGGGCCACAGGGAGTGCTGGCCCTCGTGGTTGACCAGGACCAGAAAGGTTCCGGTCTCGTCGTCGAAGGGGTTTGTCATATCCGGGTGTTGTCCTCTCTCGTGTTCCTTTTCCGGCATGGGCATCCCTCGGAGGAAATTCACCATTCTCGTCGGGAGGTCTTCTCGGCTCAGCCGCCGAGCGCTTCGGAAATCACTTTGGCGATATGGGCGGCGGGTTGCGGGGACAGCATTCCGTCGTGGTCGGCGTCGACCTCGTGGCGCACGATGGCGCCCTCGATGTGGGCCGACCAGCGGGCCTCGGTGGGGGCCGGTTCCGGGAGCCCCCGGGTGGCCGCGAAGAGGAGCAGATCTCCGCGGTAGCGGCCCGGGCGGTGGGCCGATCCCAGGCCGCTGAAGTGGCGAATCACCTGGAGGAGATTGCCGAGCTGCGCCTCGTCGAGCTCGGCGAGGGGGTTGCCGTCCCGGGCCAGCAGCGCCAGCACCCCGGCGGCGTCCAGCTTGCCCCCGCCCTCGGCACCGCCCCGCGGATCGAGGCCGCAGCGCAGCAGGACCTGGGCCAGCAGGGCCTGATCGCTCAGGTCATCCTCGGGATCCCGCTCCGCCCCCGGGTAGCCGTCCAGATCGGCCAGCAGCGCCACTTCGCGCCCCTGCGCCTGCAATTGGACGGCCATTTCATGGGCCACCAGCGCTCCGAAAGACCACCCGAGAATATGGTAGGGGCCGTCGGGCTGGATTTCCACCAGACTCCGGATGTAATCCGCTGCCATTTCCCGTACGGAGGCGGGCTGTTGTGCCGGTGCGAGAATTCCGCCCGCCTGGAATCCGTACACGGGGAATTCGATGAGCGCGCCGGCCAGCTCAAGGAACGGCCAGGAGAGGCCGACCCCGCCGTGCACGCAGAACAGCGGCGGGCGCGTCCCTCGGGAGCGGATCGGCAGCACCCGGGCGAAGGCGTCGGCCACTTCCGGCGCCGACCCCGCCGCGGTGGCCGCCGTGGCCAGGCCCGCTGCCGTCCGGTGCAGGAACACATCGGCGGGGGTGAGCCCGACGCCCAGCTCGCGGGCGCGGCCGACCAGCCGGATGGAGCGGATGGAGTCGCCGCCCAGCTCGAAGAAGCTGTCCTCGGCGCCGACCCGCTCGACCCCCAGCACCTCGGCGAAGGCCTGGCACAGCGTCTGTTCCAGCGGGGTGCGCGGCCCGCGGCCGGTGGCCGCGCGGGGCAGCCCGGGCGCCGGCAGGGCCTTGCGGTCCACCTTCGCGTTGGGCGTCAGCGGCATCCGCCCCAGCTCGGTGAAGAACGCCGGGACCATGTAGTCGGGCACCGCGCCCGCCACATGGGCCCGCAGCTCCGCCGGGTCGAGGCCGGGCTCGCCGCGCGGCACGACGTACGCCGCCAGCGAGCCCTCGCGCACGACCACCACCGCCTGCGCCACCCGCGGATGGCTCAGCAGCGTGGCCTCGATCTCGCCCGGCTCGATCCGGAAGCCGCGCACCTTGACCTGGTGGTCGGCCCGGCCCAGATGGTCGAGCGTGCCGTCCGGCCGCCGCCGCACCAGGTCGCCGGTGCGGTACATCCGGGCGCCGGGCACCGGCGAGTACGGGTCGGCGACGAACCGCTGCGCGGTCAGGCCCGGCCGGTCGTGGTAGCCGCGGGCCGGGGCCGCCCCGCCGAGATACAGCTCGCCGGTCACCCCGGCCGGCACCGGCCGCACCGCCGCGTCCAGGACATACGCCCGGTTGCCGGCCAGCGGGCGGCCGATGGGCGGGGTGCCCGTGCCGTCCAGTTCGGCGGCGGTGGACCAGATGGTGGTCTCCGTCGGCCCGTACAGATTGGTCACCCTGCGCGCCGCGCCGTGCAGCGCGGCGGCCAGGTCCTGGCCGATCGCCTCGCCGCCGGTCAGGGCGTGCACCTCGCGCAGCGCCCCCGGGTGCCCGGCCACCAGGGCGTGCCACAGCGTCGGGGTGGCCTGCATGACGGTCGCGCGGGACTCGACCAGCAGCGCGGCCAGCGCCTGCGGGTCCCGTACGGTCGCGGGCGGGGCCAGGACCAGCGTGGCGCCGGAGAGCAGCGGGACGAAGATCTCCAGGTTGGCGATGTCGAAGCCGAAGGTGGTCACCGACACCAGCCGGTCGTCCGCGCCCAGGTCCAGCAGGCGCGAGGTCTCGGCCAGGAAGTTGGCGAAGGCGCCGAGGGGCACGACCACGCCCTTGGGGCGGCCGGTGGAGCCCGAGGTGTAGATGACATACGCGGTGTGGCCCGCGCGCGGCGCGGCACGGCGCTCGTGCGGCCGCAGGTCGTCCGCCGGCAGGGCGCCGATCTCCGCCTGTGCCGACGGGTCGTCCAGCAGCAGATGCGGTGCGGCGGCCAGTCCGGGCACCGCCCGCGCCACCTCACGGTCGGTCAGGGCCAGCACCGGGCGGGCGTCCTCGACCATGGAGACGATCCGGTCCGCCGGGTACGCCGGGTCGATGGGCAGATACGCGGCGCCCGACTTGAGCACCGCCAGCACCGCCACGACCATCTCGGGGGAGCGCGGCAGGGCGATGGCGACCAGCCGGTCGGGGCCCGCGCCCCGGGCGACCAGGGCCCGCGCCAGCCGGTTGGCCCGCTCGTCCAGCTCGCGGTAGCTCGTGGTCCGCCCCTCGAAGAGCAGCGCGGGATGGTCGGGCACAGCGGCCACCCGCGCCTCGAACCGCTCGTACAGCGGCGGTTCCGCCGGGTGCGCGGGTGCGCCGTTCCACTCCTCCAGCAGCCGCTCCCGCTCGCCCGGCAGCAGCGCGTCCGTCTCGCCCAGCCGGCCGTCGGGGGCGGCGGTGAGCCGGTCCAGCAGATGGCACAGCCGGGCGGTGAGCGTGCGCGCGGTCTCCTCGGTGAACAGGTCGGCGCTGTACTCCAGGCGCCCGGCGATCCCGCCCGGTTCCCCGGACCCGGTGTGCTCCTCGGCCAGGTCGAAGGCCAGGTCGAACCGGGCACTGCCGGTGCGCGCCGCCCCGGCGGTCCCGGTGAGGCCCGGCAGCTCCAGCTTCGCCGCCGCGTTGTTCTGGAAGGCCAGCATCGTCTGGAACAGCGCGTGCCGGGCCATCGACCGGGCGGGGGACAGGGCGTCCACGAGCCGCTCGAACGGCAGGTCCTGGTGGGCGAAGGCGGCCAGCGACGCCGAGCGCACCCGGCCCACCAGCTCCCGGAAGGTCGGGTCGCCCGTCAGATCGCCGCGCAGCACCAGGGTGTTGACGAAGAAGCCGACCAGGTCGTCCAGCGCGTCGTCGGTGCGCCCGGCCACCGGGGTGCCCACCGGGATGTCCTCCCCGGCGCCCAGCTTGGACAGCAGCGTGGCCAGCGCCGCCTGCACCACCATGTACAGGCTGGCCCCGCACTCCCTGGCCAGCGCGGCGGCGCGGGCGTGGACGGCGGCGGGGACGGTGAACTCCACGGTGCCGCCCCGGTAGGAGGGCAGTGCGGGGCGCGGGAAGTCGGTGGGCAGCGCCAGCTCGTCCGGCAGCCCGTCCAGCGTCTCGCGCCAGTACGCGAGCTGCTTCGCGGCCAGGGACGCGGGGTCGCCCTCGTCGCCCAGCAGCTCCCGTTGCCACAGCGCGTAGTCCGCGTACTGCACCGGCAGCGGGCTCCACCGCGGCTCCTCGCCGCGCAGCCGGGCCGCGTAGGCGCGGCTGAGGTCCCGGGCCAGCGGGGCGTTGGACCAGCCGTCGCCCGCGATGTGGTGGATGACCGTAACCAGCACGTGGTGGTGGTCGCCCAGTGCGAACAGCGCCGCCCGGAAGGGGAGTTCGCGCGCGAGGTCGAAGCCGCGCGAGGCGAACTCGGCGACCGCGTCGTCCAGCCCGTCCTCGCCGACGTGGTGCACCGGCAGCGTGATCCGCGCCCGGCGGCGGACGCGCTGGTACGGGCCGTCGGCCGCCTCGGGGAAGACGGTGCGCAGCGCCTCGTGGCGCATCACCACATCGCCGAGGGCGGCGCGCAGCGCGGGCCGGTCCAGCTTCCCGGTCAGCCGCAGCGTCCACGGCAGGTTGTAGGTGCCGGACGGGCCCTCGAGCCGGCCCAGGAACCACATGCGCCGCTGGGCGAACGACAGCGGCAGCCGCCTGGGCCGCTCGCCCGCGGTCAGCGCCGGGCGGGCCGCGTCGGCGCCGGTCAGCCGGGCGGCGAGCGCGGCCGGGGTCGGCGCCTCGAAGACCGTACGGAGCGGGACCTCCGCGTCCAGCAGCGACCGCACCCGGCTGATCAGCCGGGTCGCCAGCAGCGAGTGGCCGCCGAGGTCGAAGAAGTCCTCGTCGATGGAGACCCGGTCCAGGCCGAGCACCTCGGCGAACGCCTGGCACAGCAGCTCCTCGCGAGGGGTGCGCGGGCCGCGCCCGGCCGAGGTGGCGATCCCGGGGGCGGGCAGCGCCTTGCGGTCCACCTTGCCGTTGGCGGTCAGCGGCAGGGCGTCCAGCAGGACGAACGCGGACGGCACCATGTACTCCGGCAGCCGCTCGGCGGCCGACGCCCGCGCCGCCACCGGGTCCGCCGCGCCCGCCAGATAGCCGACCAGCCGGCCCTCGCCCCGGGTGTCCTTCGCGACGTTCACCACCGCGTCGGTGACCCCGGGCACGGTGCGCAGCACGGCCTCGATCTCGCCGAGTTCGATGCGATGGCCGCGGATCTTGACCTGGTGGTCGCGCCGCTCCAGGAACTCAAGACGCCCGTCTGCCCGCCGCACCACCCGGTCCCCGGTGCGGTACATCCGCGCCCCGGGCAGCGGCGAGTACGGGTCGGCGACGAACACGGCGGCGGTGCGGCGCGCGTCCCGCAGATAGCCGCGGCCCACCCCGGTCCCGCCGACGTACAGCTCGCCGGGCACCCCGGCGGGCACCGGGCGCAGCCCGTCGGCCAGGACATACAGACCGGTGTTGCGGACCGCCGACCCGATCGGCGCCCGCACCCCGGGCACCTCGCCGGCGTCATGGATCACGGCGTGGGTGACATCGTCCGAGCACTCGGTGGGCCCGTACGCGTTGACCAGCGGAATGCCGGGGAAGTACGCGAACCAGCGGCGGCACAGCTCGGCGGGCAGCGCCTCGCCGGTCACCACCAGGCGGCGCAGCCGGGACAGATCGGGCATCGCCGCGCCCGCGTCCCAGCTGTCGAGTGCCGTCCGCAGCAGCGAGGGCACGACCTCCAGGACGGTGATCCGCTCCGGGCCGACCATCCCGAACAGCTCGGCCGGGTCGGCCCCCGTCCGCTTGGGCACGACCCGCAGCAGACCGCCGACGACCAGCGGGGACAGCATCTGCCACACCGAGATGTCGAAGGTGACGGGCGCATTGTGCACGACCGTGTCACACGCGGTCAGATCCAGGTCCCAGACCTTGGCCAGCAGGTGGTTGACCATGCCCCGGCGGTGCACCATCGCGCCCTTGGGGCGGCCCGTGGAGCCCGAGGTGAAGATGACATACGCCAGGTCGTCGGCGGCCCCGGCCACGGGTACGAGGTCGCTCACGGCGTCGCGGCGGTCGGAGACCGGCAGGACGGGCAGCGCGCCGCCCACCTCGGCGGCGAGCGCGGCGTGTTCGTGGTCGGTCAGCAGCAGGGCCACCCCCGCGTCCGCGACCAGCGCGGCCGTACGGGCGATTGGCGCCGCGACGTCCAGCGGCACCCACGCCGCGCCCGCGCCCAGCGTGCCGAGCACCGCCGTCACAAACCGGGCCCCGGGCGCGGCGAGCACGCCCACCAGCGAGCCGGGTCCGATGCCGAGCCCGGACAACTCCCGGGACAGGGCGCTGCCCCGGGCCACCAGCTCCCGGTAGCTCAGGGTCTCCCGGCCATCGGTGACGGCCGGGGCCTCCGCCTGCTCCCGGGCCAGCGCCCGTACCCGCTCCACCACATCCGCGAACGGGTCCTTGGGCGCCGGGTCGGCGGGCAGGTCCAGGACCCGCTCGCGCTCGCCGGGCAGCAGCGCGTCGAGCTGCCCGAAGGGGCGGTCGGGGTGGTCGAGCAGGGTGCGCAGCAGCCCCGTGAGGCGGTCCATCACCGCGGCCGCCTCGTCGGCGGTGTACAGGTCGGGGGCGTAGCCGACGTCCAGCCGCAGCCGCTCGCCGGGCAGCGCCATCAGGCTCAGCGGATAGTGCGTGGCGTCCTTGGCCTGGAGGGCGGCGATGCGCAGCCCGGGCGCGGGCTCCGCCATCTCGGAGGGGTCGAGCGGGTAGTTCTCGAAGACCAGGACGGTGTCGAACAGCTCCCCGGCGCCCACGGCCTGCTGGATGCGGGTGAGGCTCAGATGCTGGTGCGGCAGCAGGCCGGTCTGCCGGTCCTGGAGCGCGGTGAGGATCTCGGCGAAGGAGCGCGCCGGGTCCAGGTCGACGCGTACCGGCAGGGTGTTGATGAACAGCCCGACCATCGTCTCGACCCCGGGCAGCCCCGGCGGCCGGCCGGAGACCGTGCCGCCGAAGACCACGTCGCGCAGGCCGGTGAGGGTGGAGAGGGTGGCCGCCCAGGCGCCCTGCACCACGGTGTTCAGGGTCAGACCGCGCCCGCGTGCCCAAGCGGTGAGTTCGGCGGTGAACGCCTGGGGCAGCTCCACCGCGTGGTGTCCGGGCAGCGCCGCCGTGAGCCCGGTCGCGGCCGGGGCCACCAGGGTCGGCTCGTCGAGTCCGGTCAGCGCCCCGCGCCACGCCTCCTCGGCGGCGGCCCGGTCCTGCCCGGCCAGATGCGCCAGATAGGACTTGTACGGGGCGGCGGGGGCGAGAGCCGCCGCGTTCCCGCCGTACAGGGTGAACAGCTCGCGCACGATCAGCGGCATGGACCAGCCGTCGAACACCATCTGATGCGCGGTCAGCACCACACGGTGCGCGCCCCCGCCCAGGTCCAGCACGATGAACCGCAGCAGCGGCGGGCGGTGCACGTCGAACCGGCGCACCCGGTCCTCGTCGGTGAGGCGCTCCGCCTCGGCGGCCCGCTCCTCGGGGGCGAGCGAGCGCAGATCGGTCTCGGTCCACGGCACCTCGACGGCGCGCGGGATCAGCTGCACCGGATCGCCGTTCCCGCGGTAGCGGAAGGCCGCCCGCAGATTGGGGTGGCGCTGGAGCAGGGCGGCGGCCGCGGCCTTGAGGCGGCCGGTGTCCAGCGGGCCCTCCAGGTCCAGGACCAGCTGGACGGCGTACACGTCGAGCTCGGCCTGCTGCTCGTACACCGCGTGGAAGAGCAGCCCTTCCTGGAGCGGGGTCAGCGGCAGGACGTCCTGGAAGTTGGACCGCTTGGCGGTGCGCGCCGGCGCTCGAAGCGCGCCTTCCGGTTGACTCAGGGTTCCGCTCACAGAGACCACGCATCCATCTCGTCTTCGAACTCGTCGATCTCGTCCTGGCTCAGCTCCACCAGGTCGACATCGGAAGGTGTGTGTCCGCCCGAATCGGGGCTCTGGGCGTGCAGGGCCAGGGCCCCCAGCGCGCGGAACCAGGCCTCGGCGATGGCCCGCGCGTCCTCCTCCGGCAGGAGCTCGGCCGCCCAGGTCCAGGCGGCGACCAGCCGCGGCCCGTCCGGCCCGTCCTCGGTGCGGGCGTTGAGGCCGAGCACGTGCGGCAGCGGCAGGGACGGGTCCGCGCCGGCCGCGACCAGCGCCGCCTCCGGGGCGACCGACCAGTCCTCGGCCACCGGGGCGGGCAGCCGCCCCAGGTAGTTGAAGCCCAGCTGCGGCGGGCCGGCCGCGACCAGCTCGGGCGCCGTGTCCGGGGCGAGCCGCCGCAGCAGCCCGTGGCCCAGGCCGTGGTCGGGCAGGGCGCGCAGCTGCTCCTTGACCGACTTGAGGACCAGCCCGGCGGCGGGCCCGCCCGACCAGGCCTCGGCCCAGACGGAGTCGTGCACGAGGTGCGAGCCCACCTCCAGCCGGGCCGGGCAGGTGGTGGTGAACCAGCCGACGGTCCGGCTCAGATCCACCCCCTCCGTGAACTCCTCGCGGCCGTGGCCCTCCAGCTCCACGAGCACCGCCGAGCTCTCCTCGCCCCTGCGCCGCCGCCAGTCGGCCACGGCCAGCGCGAGACCCGCCAGCAGCACGTCGTTGGCCTCGGTGTGGAAGGCCGCCGGGACCTCGGTCAGCAGCGCCGCCGTGGTGGCGGTGTCCAGGGTCAGCCGCAGGGTGCGGGCGGTGGCCGCGGTGTCCCGGGCGCGGTCGAGCGGGCGCGCGCCCAGCAGCGGGTCGGGGGTGGCCACCACCTCGCGCCAGAAGGGGAGTTCGGCGCCGCGGCGCACGGTGCGCGCCTCGGCCGCCAGCAGCCCGGACCAGTGGCGCAGCGAGGTGCCCACCGGCTGGAGCGCCACCGGGGTGCGGTGGGTGACCGCCTCGTACGCCTGTGCCAGGTCGGGCAGCAGGATCCGCCAGGACACCCCGTCGACGACCAGGTGGTGCAGGGCCAGCAGCAGCCGCCCGGGGCGGCCGGGGCCCGCGTCGAACCACACCGCCCGGACCACGACGCCCGCCCGCGGGTCGAGCCGGGCCTGGGCCGCGGCGGCCGAGCCGGCCACGGCCTCCGCGAGGGACTCCTCGGGCAGTGAGGCGACGCCCACGCGGCTCAGCAGCTCCTTGGCCCGCACCGCGCCGGGCTCGGCGATCCGCAGCGTCCAGCGTCCGTCAGCGGATTCAAGGCTCATCCGCAGCGCGTCATGGTGGTCGAGCAGGGCCTGGAGCGCCGCGGCCAGGGTGGCCTGGGAGGCGCCGGCCGGGGTGCGGATCACGACCGCCTGGTGGAATCCGGCGAACTCCGCTTCCTGGGACAGGTCCTGGAGCCAGTGCGCGATCGGGGTGGGCGCCAGGGTGCCGACGCCGTCGTCCGTGCCGAGCACCACGTGTTCGGCGGCGGGCCTGGCGGCGGCGGCGAGCGCGGCGGGGGTGCGATGGGTGAACACGTCCTGCGCGGTGATCAGCAGCCCGGCCTTGCGGGCCCGGCCCACCAGCTGGATCGAGACGATGGAGTCGCCGCCCAGGTCGAAGAAGCTGTCGTCGGCGCCGGCCCGCTCCAGGCCCAGGACGTCGGCGAAGACCTGGCACAGCGTCTCCTCCTGCGCGGTGACCGGCGCCCGGCCGGTGGCGCGGGCGGTGAAGTCGGGTGCGGGCAGCGCCTTGCGGTCCAGCTTTCCGTTGCCGGTCAGCGGCAGGGCGTCCAGCGTGACGAAGGCGGTGGGGACCATGTAGTCGGGCAGCCGCCCGGCCAGCCGTTCCCGTAGCCGCGCCGCGTCAGGCGCCTCGCCCCCGGCCGGGACGACATACCCGACCAGGCGCTTCTCCCCGGGCCGGTCGGAGCGCACGATCACCGCGGCCCGGGCGATGCCGGGGTCCGCGAGCAGGGCGCTCTCGATCTCCCCGGGCTCGATCCGGAAGCCGCGCAGCTTGACCTGGTCGTCCGAGCGGCCGATATAGTCCAGCGTGCCGTCGGGCAGCCAGCGCACCAGGTCCCCGGTGCGGTACATGCGCGCCCCCGGCTCCCCGTACGGATCGGCGACGAACCGCTCCGCGGTCAGCCGCGCCCGCCCCAGATAGCCGCGGGCCAGCCCGGCGCCCGCCATGTACAGCTCCCCGGTGACGCCGACCGGCACCGGCCGCAGCGAAGCGTCCAGCACCCGCACCTGTTTGCCGGCCAGCGGGCGGCCGACGGGCGGTTTGACGGCCCCGGCGAGCGGCTCGCTGAGGGTGGCGCACACCGTGGTCTCGGTGGGCCCGTACGCGTTGATCATCCGGCGTCCGGCCGACCACCGCTCCACCAGCTCGGGCGGGCAGGCCTCGCCCGCCATGATGACCGTGATCCCCTCCGGCATCGGCAGCTCCTCGGGCCACGCGGAGAGCACGGTCGGCGGCAGGCAGACCACGTCGATACGGGCCTCGGTGATCAGCGCGGCGAGCGGTTCGCCGGGCGCCCGGTCCGCCTCGGAGGCCAGCACCAGCACCGCGCCGGTGAGCAGCGAGGTGCACACCTCCCAGGCGGCGGCGTCGAAGCTGAACGAGGCGAACTGGAGCACCCGGGTGCCCTCGCGCACCCCGAACGGCTCGCCCTGCGCGGCCAGCGCCACCACATTGGCGTGCGGCACGACCACGCCCTTGGGGCGGCCGGTGGAGCCCGAGGTGTAGATGACGTACGCGGGGTGCTGGGGCGTCAGCCGCGCCCGCCGGTCGGCGTCCGTCGGGCCGTGCGCGGGGGCCGTGGCCAGCGCGGCGGCGGTCTCCGGCGCGTCCAGCGCGACGATCCCCTCCGTCCGCCGGAACGCTCCCGCCCGCTCCACCGTGGTCAGCACCGCGGCCGGCCGGGCGTCGTTGACCACGTAGTCGACGCGGTCCTGCGGATACGCCGGGTCGACCGGCAGATACGCCGCACCGGCCTTGAGCACCCCGAGCACCGCCACCACCGCTTCGACCGTGCGGGGCAGGACCAGCGCGACGGTGTCCTCGGGGCCCACGCCCAGCGAGATCAGATGGTGGGCGAGCCGGTTGGCCCGCTCGTCCAGCTCCCCGCGGGTGACCGGGCCCACGCCCGTGGCCAGCAGCGCCGTACGGCCCGGATCCGCCGCCACCCGGGCCGCGAACAGCTCGGGGAGCGTGGCCGCTTCGGGCGCCCGGGCACCGCCGCCGGCCCATGGGCCGAGGATCCGCGCGGCCTCCTCGGGCAGCAGGGCGTCCAGCCGGCTCAGCGGCCGGTCCGGCCCGGCGGTGGCCTTGCGCAACAGCTCCACCAGCCGTTCGGCGATCACCGCGGCGCTCGCCTCGGTGAACAGGTCCGCGCTGTACTCCAGCTGTCCGCCGATGCCCCCCGGCGCGCCGCCGTCCGTGTGCTCCTCGGCGAGCTCGAAGGCCAGGTCGAAGCGGGCGGTGCCGGTGGGCACCGGGGCCATGGTGGTGGTCAGGCCCGGCAGCCCGAAGTCGGCGGGCGCGTTGTTCTGGAAGGCCAGCATCACCTGGAACAGCGGCTGCCGCGACAGCGAACGGGCCGGGCCGACCGCATCGACCAGCGCCTCGAACGGCACGTCCTGATGGTCGAAGGCCGCCAGGTCGGCGTCGCGCGCCCGCCCCACCAGCTCCCGGAACGTCGGGTCGCCGGAGACATCGGTGCGCAGCACCAGCGTGTTGACGAGAAAGCCGACCAGCCCTTCGAGCGCCGCCTCGCCGCGCCCCGCGACCGGCGTGCCCAGCGGGATGTCCTCCCCGGCGCCCAGCTTGGACAGCAGCGCCGCGAGCGCCGCCTGGAGCACCATGAACACGCTGGCCCCGGACGAGCGCGCCAGCTTCGTGACGGCCGCGTGCAGCTCGGGCTCCAGGCGGAAGTCCACGGTGCCGCCCCGGTAGGAGGGCACGGCGGGGCGCGGGAAGTCGGTGGGCAGCTCCAGCCCGTCCGGCAGCCCCGCCAGCGCCTCGCGCCAGAAGGCGAGCTGCCGCGCGGCCAGGCTGTCCGGGTCCTTCTCGTCGCCCAGCAGCTCCCGCTGCCACAGCGTGTAGTCGGCGTACTGGACCGGCAGCGGCCGGTACGCGGGCGCCCGGCCGCGCACCCGCGCCGCGTACGCCTGGCGCAGATCCTGGGCCAGCGGCAGCACCGACCAGCCGTCGCCCGCGATGTGGTGCAGCACGACCAGGAGTACGTGCTCCTCCCCATATACGGCTCGGTTCGCCTCCGGGGCGCCACAGCCTCCCCCAGCTACCGCTGGGAGGTGTCCCCGGCCGGCGCCGAGCCGGAACAGCTCGGCGCGCAGCGGCAGTTCCGCCGCGAGGTCGAACGGGCGCGCCGCCCGCTCGGCGAGCAGCGACTCCAGCTGGTCCTCGGCCGCCTCGGTCACCGGCAGGCCCGGCCGGGCCACCTCGGCGGCCAGTACGACCTGGGTGGCGCGCCCGTCCACCTCGGGGAAGACGGTGCGCAGGCTCTCGTGCCGGGCGACCACGTCGGCCAGCGCCTCGGCCAGCGCGCCGGTGTCCAGCTCGCCGGAGAGCCGCAGCGCCCTCGGCAGGTGGTAGGTGGCGCCGCGGTTGTCCAGGTGGCCGAGGAACCACAGCCGCTGCTGGGCGAAGGACAGCGGCAGCTCGGCGGGGCGGTCCGCCGCGACGAGCGCGGGGCGCGCCTGCCCGGCGCCGTCCAGCGAGGCGGCGAGCCGCTCGACGGTGGGCGCGTCGAACAGCGCCCTGATGGGCAGTTCGATGCCGAGCAGCACCCGCAGCCGGCTGATCACCTTGGTGGCGAGGAGCGAGTGGCCGCCGAGCCCGAAGAAGTCGTCGTCGATGGACACCCGCTCCAGTTTCAGCACATCGGCGAAGAGCTGGCACAGCACCTCCTCGCGCGGGGTGCGCGGGGCGCGGCCCGAACCCGCCGCGGCGGCCGCGAAGTCCGGCTCGGGGAGCGCCTTGCGGTCCACCTTGCCGTTGACGGTCAGCGGCAGGGCGTCCAGTACGACGAACGCGGCGGGCACCATGTAGTCGGGCAGTGCGCCGGCCACCCGGTCCCGCGCGGCGACCACATCGGCGGAGCCGGACAGGAAGGCCGCCAGCCGGGAGTTTCCCTCGCGGTCCACGGCCACGGTCACCACCGCGTCGACGACCCCGGGCACCTCGCGCAGCACGGACTCGATCTCGCCGAGTTCGATGCGATGGCCGCGGATCTTGACCTGGTGGTCGACGCGCTCCAGGAACTCCAGTTGGCCGTCCGGCCGGTGCACCACCCGGTCCCCGGTGCGGTACATCCGGGCGCCGGACACCGGGGAGTACGGGTCCGCCACGAACACGGAGGCGGTGCGGCGCGAGTCGTCGAGATAGCCGCGGCCCACCCCGAACCCGCCGACGTACAGCTCGCCGGGCACCCCGGCGGGCACCGGGCGCAGCCCGTCGCCGAGTACGTACAGGCTGGTGTTGCGCACCGCCGAGCCGATCGGCGCCCGCACCGGGCCCAGGTCGTCCTCGGAGCGGATGAACGCGTGGGTGACGTCGTCCGAGCACTCGGTGGGCCCGTACGCGTTGACCAGCGGAACGCCGGGGTAGTGCGCGAGCCAGCGGCGGCACAGGTCCGCGGGCAGGGTCTCGCCGGTGACCACCAGATGGCGCAGCGCGGCCAGTTCGGGCCGGGACGCCCCGGCGTCCCACTCGTCCAGGGCCACCCGCAGCAGCGAGGGCACCACTTCGAGCACGGTGATCCCCTCGGTGTCGGCCAGGGCGAACAGCGTCTGCGGATCGCCGGCCACCTCGCGGGACACCACCCGGGTGCGGCCGCCCACGACGAGCGCGGACAGCATCTGCCAGATGGAGATGTCGAAGGTGACGGGGGCGTTGTGGACCACCGAGTCGGCGGCGGTCAGATCCAGGTCCTCGACCTTGGCGAGAAGGTGGTTGACCATGCCGTGGCGGTGGACCATCGCGCCCTTGGGGCGGCCGGTGGAGCCCGAGGTGAAGATCACGTAAGCCAGGTCGTCGCCCTTGCCCGCGACCGGTAGCAGATCCGCCGCGGCATTCCCGGAGCCCTCCGCGCCCGGTCCGGTCGCGTCCAGCTCGATCACCTGGGGCCAGCCGCCGCACGCGGCCAGCGCCTGGTGGGCGAACCCCTCCTGGTCCCGGCCGAACAGCAGCGCCCGCGCGCCGCTGTCGGCCAGCAGGGAGGCCCCGCGGGCGACGGGGGCCCGTACGTCGAGCGGCACCCACGCGGCGCCCGCGCCCAGCACGCCGAGCAGGGCGGTCACAAAGGCCGCGCCGGGCCCCGCGGCCAGCGCGACCAGCGAGCCGGGTCCGAGCCCTGCGGTGGTCAGGGTGCGGGACATGGCGTCGGCGCGGGCGACCAGCTCGGCGTAGCTCAGCCGGGTCGCGCCGTCGTCGACGGCCACCGCGTCCGGGGTCAGCCCGGCCAGCTCGCGGACCCGTTCCACCACGTCGGTGAAGCCGTCGGTGCGCTCGGTGGCGTTCCGGTCGACCAGCAGCCGCTGCCGCTCGGCGGGCAGGGTGACGTCCACGCGGCCCAGCGGGAGGCCGTCCGCGCCGTGCGCGAAGGCCTCGATGGCGGCGAGCAGCCGGTCCTGATGCGCGGTCAGCTCGGCTTCGGTGTACAGGCTGGAGTTGGCGTCCAGGCGGACCGTCCAGCCCGCGTCCGGCGTGTCCAGGTAGATGATCTGGAGATCGGGCACCGGGCCGGTGGACAGGTTGTGCAGCCGGCCCGTGCAGGAGTCGCCGAAGGCGAAGTCGGCGCCGGACTCCAGCACATTGACGGTGGGCCCGTACGTGGTGTCCGCGTCCCCCGTGAGGCCCAGTTCGCGCCGCAGCTCGTCGCCGCGGTACCGCTGGTGGCGGACGGTGGCGCGCAGCTGGGCGGCGGTGTGCGCGAGCAGCCCGGCGCGGGTCATCGAGGGGCGCACCGACAGGGCCAGCGGCAGGAAGTTGGCGCGCATCCCGGGCACGGCCCGCGCGGTGGCGGTCGTCCGGGCGGGCACCGGGAGGGTCAGCAGCACCTCTCCGTCGCCGCTGGCCCCGGCGGCCCATGCGGCGGTGGCCGCGATCAGTGTGGTGGGCCAGGTGACCCGCGCCTGCCAGGCCAGCTCGCCCAGCCGCGCCACGGTGGCGGCGGGCAGCGGGGCGGTGCGGCGCAGGGTGTGGCGGGCGTGTTCCGGGCGCCTCGGGGACAGCCGGGTGGGCTCGGGGGCGGCCTCGAACCGCCCGGCCCAGAACCGCGCGTCGCGCTCGTACGCCCGCGAGGCGTGGTACGCCTCCTCGTCGGCGAGCAGCTCGGCGAGCGGCGGCAGCGGGTCCGTGGCGTCCGCTCCGTCGTGGCCGCCCTCGGCCGCCTCATTCCGGTAAAGCGCGGCCAGCCGCTGGTGGAACACCGCCCGGCTGAACCCGTCCATATGGATGTGGTTGGTCCGGGCGTAGAGCCTGACCCGCCGCAGGCCGAGCAGATGCAGCTCGCTGTGGAAGGCCTCGGCGCCCAGGGACGAGGGGAGCCGCAGGTCTTCGCGCATCCGGTGGCGGGACGCGGCGTCGGGGTCGGTGGCGGCCCGGAAGTCCCGCACCGCCAGCGTGCGCTCCCCGAGCGGGTGGATCGTCTGCACGGGCTCGCCGCCGCGTTCGGTGAACCGGGCCCGCAGACACTCCGTTTCGCGGATCAGCCGCCACCAGGCGCGCTCGAACCGGGCCAGGTCCAGCGGCCCGTTCAGGTCGAGGTGGTCGGCCATGGTGAAGACCGGGTTGCCGGGGTCGAGCGCTTGCGCGTACCACATCTCCCGTTGCGCACCGGAGAGCGGCAGTTCGAAAAAGGCGGTCTCTCTCATCGTCAGTGCACTCCTGATGTGACGGCGCCCGGACGGGGGGCCGGCTCCAGTGCGGCCGGCCCGTAGACGTCCTGGACCCAGGTGGGCCGGTAGATGGTGTCCAGGTAGCGGTCGCCGAGATCCGGCGAGATGGCCACGGCGGTGACGTCCCGGCCCGGGCGGTGTTCGGCCAGCCACTTCACGGCGCCGTTGACGACGGTGCCGGTGGAGCCGCCGAACAGAAAGCCGCTGCGGGCCAGGGCGTGACAGGTGCGGACGGTGTCGACCTCGGGGACCAGCACCATGTCGTCGACGTACCGCGGGTCGAACAGGGCGGGCCGCACTCCGGCGCCCAGGCCCGGGATCATGCGGGGGCCGGCCGGGGCACCGAAGGTGACCGAGCCGACGCTGTCGATGCCGACGATGGTGACGGGGGAGTTCGGCTGCTCCTTGAAGTAGCGCGCGCAGCCCATGAGGGTGCCCGTGGTGCCCGCCCCGACGAACAGCACGTCCAGGTCGGGAAACTGCTTTTCGATCGCGGGCGCGGTGGTGCGGTAGTGCGCCTTCCAGTTGTTCTGGTTGGCGTGCTGGTTCAGCCAGACGTAACGCGGATCCGTGGTGCAAAGACCGCGTACGAAATCGAGGCGAGCCCCGAGAAAGCCGCCGGTGGCGGAGGGCTCCGTGATGACGTGCACCTCGCTGCCGAGCGATTCGATGACCTGCCGGGTCGACAGGTTGGTTCGTGAGTCCACCACGCAGATGAACCGGTAGCCCTTGGCCGCGGCGATCACGCTGAGCGCCATACCGAGGTTTCCCGAAGAGGACTCGACCAGGATCGATTCGGGGCCCAGGAGCCCGCCGCGCTCCGCGGCTTCGATCATGGACGCGGCGGCCTTGAGCTTCACCGAGCCGGCGAAGTTGAACCCCTCGCACTTCAGGTAGAGCGGATGACCGAACATCTCCCGCAGGTCCACGAAGAGGTCTTCCTCGTTGAACTCCTGCGGCGTCGTGATGATGGGCACGAGGCCTTCCCCCTGATCGCCGTATCCGTCCCGCCGCTCAGTCCCAGCCCACGTCGGACTTGTCGGCCGGCCTGCGGTCCCGGCCGGCGCCCGGCCCGTTCGCCGGCGCGCTGTCCCAGCCCACGTCGGGGCGGTGCGCCCCGACCAGGTCCCAGCCGACCTCCGGTGAGGCGAGGACTCTGTCCCAGCCGACGCCCGGAGCGGTCTGGGCGGTGGCGAGAATGACGGCTCCGAAAGCGAGCGAGATGAAGGCATTCATGCGAGCGGAGGAGTTATTGGCGGCAGGCATGAGTATTCCCTTTTCTCTGGGATTTGGTTGGTCTCGAATATTGGAATCGAGAATTCCAGAATGGATTTTGAATTCTCGTCCGGTGTTACGAGTCTGTACCGCTGTAGACCCGGTGTCATGTGTTTACGCTGTCAGGGTCCTGCGGTGGCCGGAGAATGCCAGGGGGTATTTGGGTTTCCCCTAGACTTAGCCTCGACGGCCTTCCCACTCCCAGCCCCGGAGTTCATCCTGGGCAAGCAAGCGGTCCACGATGCGGACGGCGGTGGCCTCAGCTCGTTCAGCGGAAGCGGCACAGAGAAAGAGGACGGTGCCGGCGCCCTCCAGATCGGTCTCGGCATAGACGTGCTCGAGACCGTCGTCCGGCTCGGCGGCGGCGAACACCAGGGCTCGCAGCTGCCCTGCGTCCACGATCGTACGGCCGCGCAGCATGCGTCCCATGACGATGTACATGGCCACCTCTCACGGTTCGATGCCGGGCTGCCGAAGGACAGGTGAATTAATCAACTACCGCGCGGTCACACCCCGTTCGTGCCGTAACATGCAGGAGAATGATCGGGACGTAGGGGTGGGTTTCGATCACGCGCGGGGGGCGCGGGGACGAGGGAGTACACACGTGCTGGAGATCCTCGGTGTCAGTTCCGCGGCCGAGAGCGTGTACCGAGCGATGCTGGGCCGGCCCGAACTCGGCGTATCGGACCTGGCCGGACATCTCGGCTGGGCTGAGGAGCAGGTCAGGAGCGCCCTGGACGAACTGGCCGGGCTCTCCCTGGTGCGCCAGTCCGACCAGCGGCCCGGCGGGCTCTTATTGATCAATCCGGAGATCAGCCTGGTGTCTCTGCTGGCGCGCCAGGAGGTCGAACTGACCCAGCGGCAGCAGGAGATCATCTCCGGTCGGCTCGCCATCAGCAAGATCGTCGCCGAATACGTCGACGGCGTCCAGAACAAGCGCCGGGTGGACGTCGAGGAGCTGAGCGGCATCGACATGGTCCGGGTCCGGCTCGAGGAGCTGGCCCATGACTGCACCTCCGAAATCATGGAATTCACCACCGGCGGGGGGCAGTCGGCCGAGTCCCGGCAGGCCAGCAGGCCGATCGACCAGGCACTCCTGGAGCGCGGCGTGCGCATGCGCTGCGTGTATCTGGAGAGCGTGGTCAACCACCCCCAGACCGTGTCCTATCTGGACTGGCTGACCGGCCTCGGCTGCCGGGTCCGGGTGGTCCCCTCGTTGCCGCTGCGCATGGTCATCTTCGACCGGCAGGCGGCCGTCGTGCCCAGCAACCCCGACGACACCGCCGTCGGGGCGCTGCTGCTGCGCGGCACCGGGCTGGTCTCCGCCCTGTGCGCGCTGTTCGAACACATCTGGGAAGAGGCCCCGCCGTTCGGCTCCACGCGCCGGCGCGACGAGGACACCGGGCTCACCAGTCAGGCCCGCGCCGTGCTGAGCCTGCTGGCCCAGGGCCACACCGACGAGGTGGTGGCCCGCAAGATGGGCATCTCGGTGCGGACCGCCCGCCGGATCACCGCGGAGCTGATGACCCAGCTCGGCGCCCGCAGCCGCTTCCAGGCCGGTGTGATCGCCGGCGAGCGCGGCTGGCTCCAGGGCAGCACGGACGGGTCCTCGGAACCGGAGTGACCGGCGGGGTCTCCCCACGGTCAGCGCACAGCCGCCGTGCGGAAGGTCCGCAGGGCCACCGGGATCAGGACGGCGATCAGCGCGCCCACCGTGATGACCGAGACCAGCACCGGATGCTGCATCGGCAGGCTGCCGCCCGTTGACGCGGGCGCGTTGCCCCACAGCACCCGGCAGGCCTCGGACACCGTGCTGACCGGGTTCCACTCCACCACCGTGCGCAGCCAGCCGGGCAGCCCGGACAGCGGCATGAAGGAGTTGGACATGAACGACAGGATGACCAGGGCCAGCGCCGAAATGCCGTTGATGGCCTCCATGTTGCGCAGCACCATCCCCAGCAGCGCGCCCAGCCACAGCATCGCGTACGCGAAGGCCAGCAGCAGCGCGAAGCCGCCGGCGATGGACAGCGGCCCGGCGTCGGTGCGCCAGCCGACCAGCAGCCCGACCGCCCCCACCGCGACCATGCTGATGGCCACCGGCACGAGATCGGCCGTGGTGTGGCCGACCAGCACCGAGGACCGCGCCATCGGCAGCGAACGGAACCGGTCGATCAGCCCCTTGCCCAGGTCCGAGGCCACCCCGAGCGCGGTGATCCCGATGCAGGTGAGCCCGATCTGGGCGAACACCCCGGCCATCACGTAGTCGTGGTATTCGACCCCTCCGCTGTTCTTGATGGTCACGACGCTGGCGAACAGATAGCCCAGGATCACCACCATGGCCACCGGCGTCAGGGCCACCGCGATCAGCTTCTCGGGCGTTCTGCGCAGATGCCTCAGATGCCGCCCGGTCAGCGCCAGCACATCCCCGACGGCCGCCATGCGACCCATCCCGGCCACCCCCGTCACGCCGCTCATGACCCGTCCTCCGCGGTGGTTGTGGTGTGTTCCCCGGTGAGGTGGAAGAACACGTCGTCGAGCGAGGGGCGGCGCAGGGCGAAGTCGACGACATCGGCCCCGCTGGCCTCCAGCGCCGTCGCGGCGGCCGCGATGGCGCCCATCCGGTCCGTCAGCTGGACGGAGATCCGGTGGCCCGCCTCGTCCACGGTGGGGCTGGCGACGGCCACCGGCCCCAGCGCGGACAGCGCCGCGGGGAGGTCCCCGGCGGTGGCCACGGCCACCTCCAGCCACTCCTCGCCGACCTTCTGCTTGAGCTCGTCCGGGGTGCCCTCGGCCAGGGTGCGGCCCGCGGCGAAGACCATGATCCGGTCGGCCAGGAAGTCGGCCTCCTCCAGGTACTGCGTGGTCAGCAGCACGGTCACCCCCTGGGCGACCTGCTCGCGCACCATCTGCCACAGCACCATCCGGCTGGCCGGGTCGAGCCCGGTCGTCGGCTCGTCGAGGAACAGCACGCTCGGCGAGGAGATCAGACAGGCCGCCAGGTCCAGCCGGCGGCGCATCCCGCCGGAGTAGGTGCGCACCGGACGCTCCGCGGCCCCGGTCAGCTCGAACGCCGTCAGCAGCTCGTCCGCCCGCTGCCGGGCCCGCTTGCGGCCCAGCCGCAGCAGCGTGCCCAGCAGGACCAGGTTCTCCCGGCCGGTGAGCAGCTCGTCCACGGCCGCGTACTGGCCCGCCAGGCCGATCCTGCGGCGCACCTCGCGCTGTTCGCGTACGACGTCGAAGCCCGCGACCCGGGCGCTGCCGGAGTCCGGTTCCAGCAGCGTGGCCAGTAACCGGACGGTGGTGGTCTTGCCCGCGCCGTTGTGCCCGAGCAGTCCGAGCACGGTTCCGGCCCGCACTTCGAGATCCACTCCCGCGAGCGCCTGGTGATTTCCGTAGCGCTTTCCAAGATTCTCTGCCGCGATGGCGATATCCACGAATCCCCCTCTCCCAGCTTCCTTTTCGGTGGAAAGTTCGATGGAAATCCGAATTCCCTTCGAAGCCTGGGAGTTCGGGTGTCAACTGCTGGGGAAATGTAGCAGCGGAATCGCATACCTGGTGCCCGATATGCCCGGATCGTGGTGGCAGTACTCTGCAAGCGCAGCTTGCTGCAAGCTCCATGCCCGCCACGGCCTCTGATCAGCGCCTAGCGTTTTGGGTAATCCCCCACAGCCTCCGCGGCTACGGGGCAAACGCCGCTGACCGCAGGAGAGGTAATGGCACGTCATCGAAATTTCGCCGCCGCGCTCGGTGACTGGAGCGCCCGCCACCGGAAGACGGCCGTCTTCGGCTGGCTGATCCTGGTGGTCCTGGTCACCGTCGTGGGCGGCGCCGTGGGACAGAAGACCCTGACCAACGCCGATTACGGAACGGGGGACTCGGGCCGGGCCGAGCGCATCCTCCAGGACGCCGGCCTCGCCCCGCCCGCCGCCGAGCTGGTGCTGGTCCACAGCGATAAACTCACCGCCGAGGAGGCCGAGTTCCAGGGTGCCGTGACCGCCACGGTCAACGCCATCAAGGCGACCGGGCTGGCCGAGAACCTGCGCGACCCCAACACCACGCGGGTGGTCTCGCAGGACAAGCACTCCGCGCTCATCCAGTACGACGTCAAGGGCGACCCGGACACCGCGGCCGACCGCATCCAGCCCGTCATCGACGCCGTCAAGAAGACCGACCAGGCCCAGGACTCGGTGACGCTCGGCCAGTACGGCGCCGCCACCGGCCTCAAGGGCATCAACGACAGCCTCGGCGAGGACTTCGCGCGGGCCGAGATGACCGCCCTCCCCGTCGCCCTCGGCATCCTGCTCGTCGTCTTCGGCGCCTTCGTGGCCGCCGTGCTGCCGGTGCTGCTCGCCGCCACCGCCTGCGTGGGCGCCATGGGCCTGCTGGCCCTGACCAGCCAGGTGGTGCCGGTGGACGGCATGACCAGCTCCGTGATGTTCCTCATGGGCCTGGCCGTCGGCGTCGACTACTGCCTGTTCTATCTGCGCCGGGAGCGCGAGGAGCGCGCCGCCGGGCGGGACAAGGACACCGCCCTGCACATCGCCGCCGCCACCTCGGGACACTCGGTGCTGATCTCCGGCATCACCGTGGTGGTCGCCATGGCCGGCATGTTCCTGTCCGGGCTGACCGTGTTCAAGGGCTTCGCCTTCGCCACCATCGAGGTGGTCCTGATCGCGGTCATCGGCTCCATGACCGTACTGCCCGCCATGATGGCCATGCTCGGCGACCGGGTCGAGAAGGGGCGCATCCCCTTCATCGCCCGCCGCCGCCAGGCCCGCGCCGAGGCCGCGGCGGCCGTCGGCGGCCGCCGCACCAACGCCCTGCTGCGCGGCGTGCTCGCCCGGCCCGGAGTCTTCGCCCTCCTGGGCGCCGCGCTGCTGCTCGCCCTGGCCGCGCCGGCCCTGGGCATGAAGACCGAGAAGCTGGGCACCGACAAGCTGCTGCCCGCCGACAACCCGATGGTGTCCGTCTCGACACGCATCGGAAGGGAGTTCCCCGGAGCGCCCGCCCCCGCGGATGTGGTGGTCACGTCCGACGACATCGACTCCCCGAAGGTCACCCAGGCCATCGCCGACTTCAAGAAGCAGGCGCTCGCCTCCGGACAGACCGGCGAGCAGATCGACGTGACCGTCCACGCCAAGGAGAACATCGCCGAGATCAGCGTCCCGCTGATCGGCAACGGCACCGACAAGACCTCCAAGAAGGCCCTCGCGGAACTGCGCGGCACGCTGATCCCCGACACCCTCGGCAAGGTCGCGGGCACCACCACCCTCGTCCGCGGTGACCTGGCCTTCTCCGAGGACTACAACGACCAGCTCAAGAGCAGCATCGTCCCGGTCTTCGCCTTCGTGATGGGCGTGACCTTCCTGCTGATGCTGGTGTCCTTCCGGTCCCCGGTCATCGCGCTGACCTCGATCGTGCTCAACCTGCTGTCGGTGGGCGCCGCCTACGGTGTGATGACCGCCGTCTTCCAGCACGGCTGGGGCGCCTCCCTGGTCGGCACCGAGGCCCCGGGCGCCCTGGAGTCCTGGATGCCGCTGTTCGTGTTCGTGGTCCTCTTCGGGCTCTCCATGGACTACCACGTGTTCGTGGTCTCCCGGATCCGCGAGGCCTACGACCAGGGGGCGAGCACCCGGGACGCCATCGCCCACGGCATCCGCTCCACCGCCGGGGTGGTCACCAGCGCCGGGCTGATCATGGTCGCCGTGTTCGCGGTCTTCGGCACCCTGGCCATGCAGGACTTCAAGCAGCTGGGCGTGGGCCTGGCGGTGGCGGTCCTGCTCGACGCCACGGTCGTCCGGGCGATCCTGCTGCCCTCCGTGATGGCCCTGCTGGGCCGGGCGAACTGGGCCGCCCCCGGCTTCCTCCGCAAGTCCCGCCCCACCGAGGCGGACCACGGCGGCCCGAGCCATGTGGTGGCGCGGGAGACCCAGCAGGGTGTGCCGGTGACACACTGATTGACACCTGGGTGAAAGCGACATCGACACATTCGGCACGAGGAAACGTACTGAAGTAATGACAGCGGGCGGGGCCGGCGGCATGCTGGCCCCGCCCGCCCCCCACGTAGACGCGACGCAACGCCACCCCCCAGCGCGCCCAACGACCGGAAGGACACCCGTGTTCGAGTTCAGCGTGATCGGCGGCAAAACGGCCCGCGAGATCATCGGCCGCAGCCGGCGGGAGATCGTGCGGGAGGTGAAGGACACCTATCTGACCCACGACGACGGCGACTCCGTCAACCCGGACAGCTACTTCCTGCGCTTCCCCGACAAGCCGGACAGCCGCATCATCGCGCTCCCGGCCTACCTGGGCGGCAAGCACGACGTCGCCGGGATCAAATGGATCGGCAGCTTCCCCGGCAATATCGAGAGCGGTATCCCGCGCGCCTCCGCCGCCCTGTTGCTCAATGACTACGCCACTGGCTACCCCTTCGCCCTCCTGGAGGCCTCGCAGATCAGCGCGGCCCGCACCGCGGCCTCCGCCGTCCTCGCCGCCGAGCAGCTGACTGGCGGGCGCGCCGCCCGCCGGCTGGCCGTGATCGGCGCGGGCATCATCGCCCGCAACATCCTGGAGTTCTTCGCCGCCCAGGAGTGGGACATCGAGACCGTGGTCGTCCACGACCAGCACCCCGAGTACGGCCAGGCCCTGGCCGACCATGTCACCGGCTCGCTCGGCTACCGCGCCGAGACCACCGACGACCTGCACACCGCCCTGGACGTGGCCGATGTGATCGTCTTCGCGACCACCGCGGGCGAGCCCTACGTCCTCGACCCGCGGGCCTTCGCCCCGGGCCAGACCGTCCTCAACATCTCGCTGCGCGACATCGGCCCCGAGATCATCCACGCCTCCTACAACATCGTCGACGACATCGACCACTGCCTCAAGGCCAACACCTCCCCGCACCTGGCCGAGCAGAAGTACGGCAACCGCGACTTCGTCACCGGCACCCTCGCCCAGCACATCCGCGGCGAGGTCACCACCGGCCCGGACAAGCCCGTGATCTTCTCGCCCTTCGGCCTCGGCGTCCTCGACCTGGCGGTCGGGGCACTCGTCTACCGTGTCGCCACCGAGGCCGGAGAGGCCGTCGCGATCGACGACTTCTTCGGCGAGACCACCCGCTGGTAGCCCTCCTGCGTTCGGGACACCGGCCGCCCCGTCAGCTCACCGCCACCCAGGAACAGCGGTGCTCGGGGCGGCCGGTGTCGCGTCCAGTGCGTTATTGGACGGGTCCTACCGTGCTTCAGCCGTACGGCCCGAGGAACCGTTCGCCATTGAAATGGATCAAGTGAGTGGGATGATCGGCGCACCACACGTCCGTCTCCCACGCGATGTCCTTTAGATACTTGCGGAGTTCGACACGAGACGGTAGAGCCGAGATGAACACAAGGCCGGCCGTCGAGCCATGGAACAGTTCGTTCAGTTCCCGGTACCTCTTATGATCCACAGGTCCGTGACTTGACGCTGCCTCAATGAGTACAAGCCAGTTCTTCTCGCGGAGATAGACGACTACGTCAGGCATCTTCCCGTGGGAGTCGAGCTCCACGCCCAGTGACGCCAGCGTCTCCCGTTCGAAAACAGCCCACTTGTCGTCAGCGTCTCCGATGTAGAGCACTTCGCCGTTCGGCGTGTATCGTTCACAGAATTCTTTGATGATCTGGACGATCAGTACGTTCTGGCCGCCCGGACTGAGGTCAACCTTGTTGCCGCCAGGAAGTTGAACAGGAAGTCTGTTCATCTCACGCTCGCGTGCATAGAGCGCTTTCAAGCCAGGACGTTCGCCAAGATATTCCTTCAATCGCTCCTGAAATTCGCCCTGCTTGAAGGTTGTGATCATCCCATAGGCTGCCGGTTCAATTTGATAGCACCACTTCGGCGAGTTGGTGGGCCGGTCTGGCTGGTCAGGGTTCTGTACCACAAGCCCGGCTTCGGCGAACTGATGCAGCGTGGATCGGCGAATCGTCTCCCGCGTGTTCGGCGCGTAGTCCTTGTCGTACGTGTCGCGAAGCCATTGCATGATCTCTTTGGTGCGCAGCAAAGGCCGCTCAGCTTCATGCCATTCCGCTTCGGAGCCCAATTCCAGCAAGGCGAGCAACACGAGAGCGGAACGCTCGTTGGAGCGTTCGGCGTCGAACCCCAGCAGCCTCAGGAAATTTTGCGCCTCAGAAATCTTCTCCTCGCGCGGATCGCCGGGAATAGCTATTGCGGTCTGCTCGCTCACCTAGCTCCTGCTCTCATTATTTACTTGACGTTCTGACGGACTAGCTCATCGATTTCTTCTTGCTCCAGCCAGGTGCCAGGCTCCCAAGAGCGGCCTATTGCTGAAAGCTGTTCGACGCTCGGGTACCGCAGATTCCTCAGGTCGGTTGCGTTGACCTGAGTGTGTCCATTGAAGCGCCGGATGAAGCGGTCAAGAATGGTGGAGTTCAACCAAATGCAAAGCCCTCTGGCCACCTCGGCGGGTAGCCCAGCCCCGTCGACATGGAAGACGTTGACGTGGTTTTCGAATCCGATCCGCCCATAGGGAACCTGCTCCGGGTCGAACACGACAGAAATTACGCGACGCTTCTCTTCTTTCGAGGAGAGGCGTTTCACGACAACATAATGCCCCAACGGAAAGGTCAGCTTTTCTGTCTCTTCGTTGAGCATGATCGCGTTGTTCTTCTTCGCGCCAGGAACCGGCCACTTGATAGAGCCTTCGCGCATGTGGAGTGGATAGATGAGCGGCACCGCGCCGTTGACCGGATCGGGACGAAGGTGTTCCTTGCTCCGGAAGTCGACGACGCGCCCCGTCGAAACCTTGAGACCCAAGTCGGGGAGAGTGGCCGGCAAACCCGCATGCGATGCTGCAAGCTCTGTGTCCTCTTCGTCGGCACTGATGTGGATGAAGAACTCGCGGTCATCGGGGTGCACCATCTCAGCGTAGGGAACGGATCGTCGGCGTACCTCCTCGGAGTAGCTTCGGCTGGTCGACACCACAACGGGCCCTCGTTCCGTAGTGGCCATCCGGGTCGCTGCGAAGATGACGTTCTCTTGCAGCACCGCCGAGTCGGCGAAGACCTTGTTGCGCGCCTCAAAGATGTGCACGCGGTCAAGATGCATCCGCTCGAGGAAGTACTGACGAAAGAGCCGGAAGTAGGGGCCGTTGGCGAAGCTGCGAGGAGTGATTGCCAGGAGCTGGCCCCCCGGACTCAAGAGGTGGACCCCGAGTGCCATGAACGCCGAGTAGAGATTTGAGGTCTCGGTGCAGGCTGCCGAAACGAGCTTCCGCTCACGCGAACTTGCCGGGAGCTTCTTATAGGGCGGGTTCATGATGACCACGTCGAAAGGGTTAGGTGGCTGGCCCAATAGACCCTCTCCCTGGGTGGCCCAAGAGATGAAGTCATGGCGCACGAGGTTCACCTCAAGGTGCGCGCCGTAGCTACCTGCCGTGTTGACGCAGTCATCGAGCGTAGCTTGCAGTGCAGGGTGCAGCTGCGGGTCCACCTCGCATGCCGTGACGCTGATCTTCACCCTCGGACGCTCTTCAAGGAGCCTCGCGACGAGAGATGCGGTGAGGGAGCCAGCGCCCGCACCCGGGTCAAGGATGCGGAGAGTGCCCGCCTCGGGCAGCTTTGTCAGCGACGCGATGAAGTCAGCGGCTGGCGACGGTGTGAAGAACTGGCCGAGCTTCCCGCGCTGGCTTGAATCGAGGGCAGATGAGGCCTCTTGCCGCCGTGCCTCCGTCCGGAGAACAAGATCCTTCGCCAATGCGGGTGCTTCTGTTGCCATGCGCACAGCCTACGCATCTCCGAGGCACTGGCGTGGTGTGCCCAAGTCTCTCTGGCGGCCCGCCTCCACGATCACTTGCGGTGACCGGTAGCCGCTCCCGGAGGCCCGGCTCGTCCGGCGTCTCCACGGTCGGCTGCTGGTGGCCCTCCGCCTTCGGAAGCTTTCGAGAGTCTCGTCGGCACTCTCTCGACCACTTCATCCGCCGCGGCGGTGTCGTCCGACTGGGCGCTACCGTCCCTGGAGGCGGTGACGGTGGACTCGGATTATGCGTGAGGCGTGGGCGCGGAGGACCTTCGTACGCTCGTACCAGAATGGATTTCCTGGAGCCTTCGAAAGCCTGGCGCGCTGCAAGTGACGCCGCAATTAGGTCGGCGACCTAGTCTGATGACTCGCACGCTTGACACCCCGCGCCTCCTGAATGATCTCGTCGCACGGATTGGTCGTGCCGACCTCACCCTCGTTCGATCAGGAGGAATTCCATTAGCCCGGGTTGCTGTGAAGAGTCGGGTGAGGTGTGTAAGGTCCCGGTTCACATCAGGTACTGGGGAACTCCCTCCTTCGACGGCCGAGTGAACGATTCCCAAGAAAATTTGAGGAATACAAGTATCGGACCGTGGGGATTTTAGCTGTCTCGAATAGGAACGGCGTCGAGGACCGTGACCAGCGTCAAGCTGCCTCCGAGGCGCGTACGCGGCTGGCGCAAGGCCCGTGAGGGGCCACTCCTCTGAGCGGAGGTTTCACATCAGCTGCACGTCGTCATGCCAACGCGTTCAGTCAGCTTCGCTGAGTCGGAGTAGCTTGGACGCATGGCAACGGACTGTCTGGGGGACCGCGTCAGGCGCCTTCGTCGGTTGGCGACGCTGACTCAAGAGGGGCTGGCCGAGCGGTCCGGCATCTCGCTCGACACCATTCGACGGCTGGAGCAAAAGCCGCAGAGTTCCGTTCAACTACCCACGCTGCACGCCCTGGCATCGGGACTGGGCGTAGAGCTGACAAGCCTCTTGGGCGACCCTCCCGGCGCGCCCTCGTCGGGCGAATCGGACTCCCCTCAGCTCGTCGCGGTGCGACGTGCCATCATGCCCCCGCTCTTCGCCCCGCCGGCGCCGCCACGCGACCTGTCGACGCTGTCTCTGGACCGGATCCGTCGAGATCTCGCGCAGGGGTGGACGCTCTACCACGCAGCGGAGTTCGACGATCTACTGAACTCCCTCCCGGGGCTTATCACCGACGCTCGATTCGCCGCTGCCGTCGGTGACGCCGGCCAGCGGGCTGCCGGGCAGGCTGCGCTGAGCAAGGCGCTGCAACTTGGCGGGCACCTGGCAATTCGCATGGGTAAGACGGACCTTGCTCTGTCGTCGCTGGAGCGCGCCATGACAGCGGCGGACGCATCGTCGGATCCTTTGATTGCTCCCATGATCTCCAACTCCGTGGCCTGGGCGTATCAGCGGCAAGCACGGCTGGACGACGCACGGAGCCTGGCCGTCCATGCCGCCGACTGGGTCGAGAGGGAACACAGCGAGACCTCAGAGGGGCTTCGCGTATGGGGCGGCCTGTTGATGTCGGCTGCCACAAGCCACGCCCGGAGCGGCGACTACCAGCGCGCCAGCGACATGATGGTGACGGCCGAAAAGGCGGCGGAGCGGCTCGCCAAGATGCCGACACCACAAGACGGCAAGCTACTGAGCGTCTTCAGCAAGTCCTCCGTTCGCATCGAGCGAGTCCGCCTGGCTGTCCAGCACGAACGGCCGACCGAGGCTTTGTCCCTCGCTCGTGGAATGCGTCTGTCCAAAGACACCCCGCCGTCGTGGCGAACCTGGCTGCTGCTGGATGTCGCTCGCGCACACACTGACCTGGGCAACGGGGCGGGGGCCGTCAAGGCGTTGGAGTCGCTGAGGCGCCATGCTCCCGCATGGATGCGGCATCACACGCTTGCTGTTGCCATCGTGCGTGACCTGTGGAACTGGCCGTCACGTCCCGCTGGGGTCAGGCCACTCGCCCGGTTCCTGGGCATCGTCGATTAGCGTCCTGAGACTATGTAACGCGTTCCCTGTTGTTCCTGCTCAAGTCTCGCCAGGCTCGGCCTATCAGGACCCCCGCGACCGTGCAGCCGGCCCGGGGGCATGGCCAACGCTGAAGAGGAGCGTCAACATGGAACACATTACTGCCCGAATCGTGGAGGGGCTGCGCCGGTTACTGTCTCCGGCCTCGGCCCAACGTCGGTCGATCGACGTCTCGCCCCCCGTGCGATCCGTCGACACTCCCACCTTGACGCTTCCGCGGATCCCTGCCGTGCCGATCGTCGACTACGACCCTGCTCCGCCGTACGTGCACCCGCATCTGCGGATGTATCAGGTCACCCGATGAGCGCGGGCCCGCCATCGCACGAGCCTCACGAGGGTTCGCGCCCGCCGCACCCCACCCCACCGGGGCTGGCGCAGCGCGTGGAGGCTTTGGACGAGGAGGTCCGCAAGCACCTGGACCGGTGGCCCATCGGTGTGGCGGTACATGTCGTGGGAGCGGGGCGGTGACCGCGACGAGCCGCTTGCGGCTGCTGCCGTGGTCCAGCCCGGACGGTCGGCCGTGCTTCCTGGCGGCGGCTGGCGCCAACAGTCGGCTGAGCCGACGTGCGGACGAGATCGAGGCCCTCCAGCTGTTCATGGGGTCCGAACTCCTCGGCCATGCCAGCGCGTTGCTCGAGGACCACAGGGCGGACGTGAGGGAAGTGCGCTTCCTGGCGGAGCGGCTGTGTGAGTCACTGCGCGATGTGCTTCGGGTTGCCGAGAGCAGGGGAGCGCGTCTGCCGGTGGACGAAGAGAACCAGGTCGATCCCGAAGGCGGCCCGGACGGCGGCAGCGCGTGAAGCAGCGGAGAGGAGACACCGTGACCCACTGGAAGATCAGCCTCGTCCCAGGGCGGGGTCTGTACCGCGCCGACGGTGGCGTCCTCGCGCTGCCGCTCCGGATCAACAGGTGCCGCCAGCACCTCGCTGTGGCCGAACTGCGGCTGCCCGCCGCCTCGGCGGAACAGTTGCACGCGGCCCTGTGCTACGCGCTGGGCGGGCAGCTCCCGCCCGACGGCGCACCGGAGTGCGATCAACCGGTCCGCTACCCGGGCGACCGACAGCGGTACTGAAGACAAGCCGCCTGCCCTTGCCGCCCCTGCCACGAGGGGCAGGGGCGGGCGGCTCCCCGGGCAGTGGGCATCACACCGGCCGCTCCGTCAGGTCACCGCCACCCAGGAACAGCGGTGCTCGGGGCGGCCGGTGTCGCCGTATTCGCCACGCGCCCCGCTCGTCTCGTGAAAACGATCATCTGAAACCGGTGAACCCGGCGGGCGCGGGCGGTACTGCCGCGGCATCCGGCAAGAGGCCGGCGGCCGGTCAGCCCAGCACACGCAGCACCAGCCGCACCACTCCCCTGAACCCTCGCACGATCCACCCGAGGAGCCCCGCCTCCACGGCCAGCTCCGCGGCACCCGCCGCCACGTCCGGCCGCTGCGAGCCATAACTGCACCGGGAGCAGGAGCGGGGCCAACGGCGCTTTGACGCACCGCACTTCTTGCACATCGCCATGGTCCCATTCTCCCCTGCCACCACAGCCCGTCAGCTCACCGCCACCCACGAATAGCGGTGCTCGGGGCGGCCGGTGTCGCCGTATTTGAGGGTGAGGCTGATCCGGCCCGCGTGTTCCAGGTACTTGAGATAGCGCTGGGCGGTGGAGCGGCTGATGCCGGTGCGCTCGGCGACCTCATGCGCGGACAGCGGGTGTTCCGCCTGGTCCAGGGCGCGGCGGATGAGGGCGACGGTCGGCGCGGAGTGCCCCTTCGGCAGTACGGAGCGGGCGGTGGCGTCGGCGGTCCGGAACGCGCCGAAGATACGGTCCGCCCGCTCCTGGCCCGTCTCACCGCGCCCGCCGACCCCTTCGAGGGTGTGGCGCAGCGTCGTATAGCCGTCGAGCTTGGCCCGCAGCCCGGCGAAGTTGAACGGCTTGACCAGGTACTGGAGCGCGCCGTACCGCATGGCGGCCTGGACGGTGGCGACGTCGCAGGCCGCCGTCACCATGATCACGTCGGCGTGGTGGCCGAGCTGCCGCATCCGCCGTACGAGGGTCAGCCCGGTCTCGTCGGGCAGGTAGTGGTCGAGCAGGACGAGGTCGACGTGGGCGCGCTCCAGGGTCGCCAGGGCCTGGGCGGCGGTATGGGCGCGGGCGGCGACCCGGAAGCCGGGCACCTGGGCCACATACGCGGAGTTGATCTCGGCGACGTGGAAGTCGTCGTCCACGACAAGGACGTCGATCATCGTGACTCTCCCGCTGCGGTGAGCTGCTGGATGGGCGTGTTGTCGGCGTGGCCGCCGTCGGTCGGTGTGGGGGATGGATCGGGTTGCGGTGCCGGGTCCGGGGCTCCGTCCGGGTCGAGCGCCTCGGGCAGGATGACGGTGAACACCGCGCCCCCGCCCGCGCGGGCGGTGACGCGGGCCATTCCGCCGTACCGCTCGGCGAGCCGCCGCACCAGGGCCAGCCCGATGCCCCGGCCGCGCGGGGGCGGGGTCGTCGACAGGGGCCCCGGGGCGGGCAGCTTGGTGGACCAGCCCTGGGCGAAGATCTGTTCGCGCATCTCGGGCGGCACCCCCGGGCCGTTGTCGCTGACGCGCAGTACGGCGGTGGTGCCCTCGGCGCGCAGCTCGACCTCGACGAAGGAGTCGGGGCGTGGATGCGAGGCCACGGCGTCCAGGGCGTTGTCGATCAGGTTGCCGAGCACGGTCACCAGGTCGCGCGGGTCGACCACCCGCTCGGACAGCAGCGTTTGGGGGGAGACGCGCAGGGACACCCCGCGCTCCGCCACGATGGCGGCCTTCCCGACGAGCAGCGCCGACAGCAGCGGGTCGCGCACCCGCTCGGAGATCTGCTCGGCGGAGGCCCGGTGGGTGTCGGTGAGCCCGGCGATGAACTCCGCCGCCCGCTGGTGCAGACCGAGTTCCAGCAGCCCGAGCAGGGTGTGCAGCCGGTTGGCGTGCTCGTGGTCCTGGGCGCGCAGCGCGTCCAGCAGCCCGCGGGTGGAGTCCAGCTCCCGGCCCAGCAGCTCCAGTTCGGTGCGGTCGCGCAGGGTCGCCACGGCGCCGCCGTCCTTGGTCGGCATGCGGTTGGCGATCAGGACCCGGCCGCCGCTCACCGTCAGCAGATCGGCACCGTCGGCCCGTCCCGCCAGCACCTCCGTGGTACGGCCGGCGGGCAGCGTCTCCTCCAGGGTGTGGCCGGCGGCGTCCGCGCCGACGCCGAGCAGCCGCCGCGCCTCGTCGTTGATCAGACGGATCCGGCCCTCCCGGTCGAAGGCCACCACGCCCTCGCGGATGCCGTGCAGCATCGCCTCGCGCTCGTCGAGCAGCGCCGAGATATCGGCGAACGCGACCCCGTGCGTACGGCGGTGCAGGCTGCGCGAGACGGCGATCGCGGCCAGCACGCCCACGGCGAGCGCCATGCCCGCGTACAGCAGCAGCCGGGGCAGGGTGGCCAGCAGCTGATCGCGGACGCTGCCGTAGCCGATGCCGACCGACACCGCGCCGACGATCTTCCCGTCGTCGTCGCGCAGCGGCACCTTGGCGCGGGCCGAGCGGCCCAGCGTGCCGACGTCGATCTGCATGACCTGCTGCCCGGAGAGCGCCGCCTTCGGATCGGTCGAGACATGGTCGCCGATCCGGTCGGCGTTGGTGTGCGACCAGCGCACGCCGCGCCGGTCGAGCACCACCACGTACAGCGCCCCGGTGGCCCGGCGGATCCGCTCGGCCGTCTCCTGCACCGGCCCGCGCGGGCTCGGCTCGGTGTTCTGTAGATCGCGGGCGAGGCCGGGGTCGGCGGCGGTGGCCTGGGCGATGGAGAGCGCCTTGTGCATGGCCTGGTTGTCGATCTCGGAGCTGAGCGGGGCGAGAAAGAGCCCGGTGGCGAGCACCATCACCCCGACGGTGATGGTCAGCTGCACGGCCAGTACCTGGGCGGAGACGCGTCTGGGCCAGCGGATCCGCATCTGGGTCACTCCCGTCTCCTGGCCCTCCCCGTGAAGCGGTAGGGACTATTCCGTTTACGGCGCTGTAAACGCACGGTAAGGGCGGTCTGCGGTGGTTGCCCAGGGTCCGTAGCGGATTCGTTGCCGTAGCGCGAGCTAAACGAGCAGAACGGGGCTTGTGGGCACAAGAACGCGTTGTGCCCACAAGGCTGCCGGTGTGGCCCGCGCCACTCCTAGCCTCCCGGCCATGAGCAGACAAACGAGCCCTGCCATCGAGTTGCGGGGCGCGAGCAAGGTGTTCCGGACTCCGTCCGGGGGCCTCCACACCGCCGTCAGGGATCTGGACCTGACGGTCGGGCGGGGCGAGTTCGTCGCCGTGGTCGGCCCCACCGGATGCGGGAAGTCCACGACCCTGACCCTGGTCAGCGGGTTGGAGGAGCCCACGGAGGGCGATGTCCTGGTGACCGGCGAGCCGGTCCGCGGCATCGGGTCCAAGGTCGGCTTCGTCTTCCAGCAGGACGCGGTCTTCCCCTGGCGCAGCGTGCTGTCCAACGTGATGGCCGGGCCCCGCTTCCGCGGCGTACCGAAGGCGGAGGCCAAGGAGCGGGCGCGGGAGTGGCTCGCCCGGGTCGGGCTGGCGTCCTTCGAGGACCGCTACCCGCACCAGCTGTCCGGTGGCCAGCGCAAGCGCGTCGCGCTCGCGGCCACCTTCGTCAACGACCCCGAGATCCTGCTCATGGACGAGCCGTTCTCGGCGCTCGACGTGCAGACCCGGGCGCTGATGTCCGACGAACTGCTCGAGCTGTGGGCCGGGACCGGCGCCTCCGTCGTCTTCGTCACCCACGACCTGGAGGAGTCCATCGCCCTCGCCGACAAGGTCGTGGTCATGACCGCCGGCCCGGCGACCGTCAAGGAAGTGTTCGAGATCGATCTGCCACGGCCCCGCAAGGTCGAGTCGGTCCGGCTGGAGCCCCGGTTCATCGAGATCTACCGCGAGATCTGGTCCTCGCTCGGCGAAGAGGTGCGGATCACCCGCGAGAGAGGAGCCTCGCATGCCTGAGGCCACCACTGCCGCGCCCACCCCCGTCAAGGACGGGATCGCCAAGGGCCCCGGCACAAGCCGTACGACGGCCAGGGCACGGGCCGCCCGCAAACGCGCGATCCTCGTCCAGTCCACCCGCGCGCTGGTGCTGGTCGCGGTCATCGGGCTGTGGGAGTGGCTCGCCCGGACCTCCGTCATCGACCCGTTCAACTTCTCGATGCCCTCGAAGATCTGGGACCAGCTGAAGGACTGGATGCTGCACGGCACCGCGCAGGGCCCCCTGTGGGAGCAGGTCTGGACGACGCTCCAGGAGGCCCTCATCGGATGGGCCATCGGCGTGGCCGCCGGCGTCATCCTGGGCATCGGCCTCGGCCGCGCCCCCTTCCTCGCCGACGTACTGGGCCCCTACATCAAGGTGCTCAACGCGCTGCCCCGGATCGTCCTCGCCCCGATCTTCCTCATCTGGTTCGGCCTCGGCCCGGCCTCGAAGGTCGCCTCGGCGGTCGTGCTGGTCTTCTTCCCCGTCTTCTTCAACGCCTTCCAGGGCGCACGGGAGGTCGACCGCAACCTGGTGGCCAACTCCCGGATCCTCGGCGCGAGCAACCGCCAGGTCACCCTTCAGGTCGTGATCCCCGCGGCCACCTCGTGGATCTTCACCAGCCTCCATGTCAGCTTCGGCTTCGCGCTGATCGGCGCGATCGTCGGCGAGTACATCGGCGCCACGAAGGGGATCGGGCTGCTGGTCGCGACCTCACAGTCCACGTTCAACGCGGCCGGGGTGTACGCGGCGATGGTGATCCTCGCCGTGGTGGCCCTGCTGGCCGAGGGCCTGCTGACCTTCCTGGAGCGGCGGCTGTTCCGCTGGAAGCCGGCCCAGCCGGGCGCGGACCACTGACGCCGAGCCCTCTTTCCCTCCCCTCCCCTCTCCTCTGTTTTCCTCATCTCACAAGGACGTGACATGCGCAGCTATGCCAAGTTCTCCGCGGCGGCGGTCGCCGCGGCGCTGTCCCTGACCACCCTCACCGCTTGCGGCAGCGACTCCGGCGGGGACGGCAAGGACGGCAAGGTCAAGATCATGGTGGGTGGCCTCGACAAGGTCATCTACCTGCCCGCGATGCTCACCCAGCGGCTCGGCTACTTCAAGGACGAGGGCCTCGACGTCGAGCTCCTCACCGAGCCCGCCGGTGTGCAGGCCGAGACCTCACTGGTCTCCGGCGAGGTGCAGGGCGCGGTCGGCTTCTACGACCACACCCTGGACCTCCAGGTCAAGGGCAAGGAGGTGGAGTCCGTGGTGCAGTTCTCCCACGCACCCGGCGAGGTGGAGATCGTCTCCAACAAGGCGGCGGGGGAGATCACCTCGCCCAAGGACTTCAAGGGCAAGAAGCTCGGCGTCACCGGCCTCGGCTCCTCCACCGACTTCCTCACCAAGTACCTGGCCGTCAACAGCGGCGTGAAGACCAGCGAGTTCACCCCGGTCGCGGTCGGCGCTGGCCAGACCTTCATCGCCGCCCTGAAGCAGGGCGCGATCCAGGGCGGCATGACCACCGACCCCACCGTCGCGCAGGTCCTGGACCAGAAGCTCGGCAAGATCCTCGTCGACATGCGCACCCCCGAGGGCTCCAAGGCCGCCCTCGGCGGCCCGTACCCCTCCTCCAGCCTCTACATGAACACGTCCTGGGTGAACGGCCACAAGGACACCGTCCAGAAGCTGGCCAACGCGTTCGTGAAGACCCTCAAGTGGATGTCCACCCACAGCCCCGAGGAAATCGCCGCCAAGATGCCGGCCGACTACGCCCAGGGCGGCAAGGAGCTCTACGCCCAGGCGATCAAGAGCACTCTGCCGATGTTCACCACCGACGGCGTCATGCCGGCCGACGGCCCGGCGACGGTCGAGCGCGTCCTGAAGTCCTTCAACCCGAACCTGAAGAACGCCACGGTGGACCTGAACAAGACCTACACCACGGAGTTCGTCAAGAAGGCGAGCTGAGCCAGGGCCCCGGCCGGTCGGACAGCCGACCGGCCGGGCCGCTTACGGCGGGGCGCGTCAGCGGACGTAGCTCTTCAGGACGTCCGTGTCGAGCGTGATACCGACCGGATCGGGGAGCACCACCTGCTCCCCGAAGGGTGCCTCGTGGGTGTCGCGGTAGCGGCCGCTCTTCGGGTCGGGGTTGGTCTGGACGATGAGTGCGCAGGCGTCACGGTCCACGAGGAGATAGACGGGGATGCCCGCCGTCGCATAGGCAGCGGGCTTCTCGATGCGGTCGCGGCGGTTGGTGTCCCGGTCGTGCGAGGTGACCTCGACGGTCATGAGGACCCCGTCGGTGTCGGACCATTCACCATCTCCCGCGAAGCGTCCGTCAGGCGCCAGCACGCCGTCTGGGCGGGCGCGCCCCTTGCGGTATGCCTCGACCTTCAAACCGCAGTCGTTCGCGTAGAGCCAGAGATCGGGGCGGTTCTGCATGCAGCGCTTCTGCAGCCACTTGACGATCTCGCGGTGATCCCCGTCCGGCACGTACTTCTCCTCGATCCGTCCGTTGATGAACTCCAACAGGACGGTTTCGGGCGCGGCGGAGGCGATCTCCTCGAACTCCTCCACCAGCATGTGTGACGTGCGCTCGGTCATAACCGTCATGTTGCACCCCTTTCCTGGAGGAGGCCAGTGTTTCCGGACGCATGCTCGCCTGAGGCACATTCCGGCGAGGATCACTCCTGCGAGTGATTGTTCGATATCAGGCGGTGACGTCTCGCGCGGACCGGACCCTCCGGCGGTCCGCGGCGTCGAACACCGCCAGGGAGCGTGCCCCGGGCCGGACGGCCTGGTCCAAGCAGCGCAGGAGCGAGTCCTCCAGTCCCCCCACCGCTTCGGCGATCTCCTCCGCGACGTCCCGTGTGATCTCTTCCGCCACGTCGTCCACGGAAGCGTGAGGCCCGAGCTTGCTCACCGCGGCGGCCGCACGGGCTGGGGTCAGGAGCGCCGAGGCCTGGACCAGAAGCCAGGCGGGGACCCCGGCCGCCCCCTGCGGCGGTGCCAGATAGGGGCGTGAGCCGTCGAAGCGCTCGTCCTCGGCGAAGGCCTTCTGCTTCACCTTCGCCACCGGACGCGCGCGAGCGCCCGAAGGGCCCGACTCCCGCCATTCCCCGCCCGGCTTGAGGACATAGCCCTCGGCGAGGTTGTCGGCCAGCTCGGGAAGCCCGAAGAGGGCAGGCACCCTGGTGGGAAAGGCGCAAGGCAGGTCCTGGAGCCTGTTCAGCGGGCCCTGTCCGAGAGCGGGTACGCAGGTGAGCCCGGCGGCAGCGGCGGCATCGCGCAGAGCGCGGTCGGAGATCCAGCAGCGGCCTTCCGCGGTTTCGACCGAGGCGTCGAACAGCAGCCAGTGCAGGCCCGGCGCGTACCACACACCGGTCTGCACCGGATCGACGCCGGGAACAGCGGGAACATCCGGGTGTGGATAGCACCCGCCGGCCAGCTCACCGTAGACCGTCACCACCGCGGCAGTACCCCAAGCGACCCGCAGCACCGAGGCGAACCGGGCCGCCGCCACCGACAGTGCCGGCCAGATCCTGCTGACGCCGAAGAAGCCGTCCAGACCGTCATCTCCCAGCAGCTCACGCCGCTTCGCCGGACGGACGCCGGTGCTGTCGCAGGCCACCGCGAAGTGCGCTCCGTGCACCTTCTCCGCGGCGATCCACTCCCGCACCCCGGGCACGCCGATCCGCCCCCTCGAAGGGATCTTGGGGTACGGCCTCAGCGCAGATCCTTCAGACGAGCCTTCAGACGCGATGTCGGACATGAACGGGCATCATCGCCGTGCGCCAGGTCTGAGGCAACAGAGATTCATCGCCGTGGCCGAAAACGCGACTGGGGTTTCTCAGATAACCGAGAAACCCCAGGTCAGTGGCTTAAAAACCAAAGTGCGCCGCCAGGGACTCGAACCCCGGACCCGCTGATTAAGAGTCAGCTGCTCTAACCAACTGAGCTAGCGGCGCGTGCTGACGTCGTAAATACTACCCGGCCCGGAGGGGTGCTCCTGACCGCCGCCCGCCCTCAGATCGTGAGGGACAGCAGCACCGGAGCCGCCTCCCGGTTCAGGGTGTACGCGGCCTGGCGTAGGCGGTGGGCGTGCTCCAGAGGGAGGGAGAGGGCCAGGCAGCCGGCTGCGCGGCCGGCGGTTATGGGGACGGCGGCGCAGACCGTGCCGACGGCGTATTCCTGGATGTCGAGGACCGGGACCGTGGCGGGCTGGCTTTCCAGCTTGCGGAAGAGGACCTTCTCGTTGGTGGTCGTGCGGGAGGTGAGCCGCACGGTTTTGTGGCGGGAGAAGTGGTCGCGGCGGCCGTCGTGGTCGAGCTGGGTCAGCAGGCACTTGCCGACGGCCATGGCGTGGGCCGCGGAGCGGAAGTCGACCCATTCGTTGACCTTGGGGGTGCGCGGGCTGTCGGCGTACTGGGTGATGCGGACCTCGCCGTCGATATAGCGGCTGAGGTAGATCGCCGCGCCGACCGAGTCGCGCAGGGCGGAGAGCGACTTCTGGAGCTTGTGCTCGACCGCGGTCTGGCGGTCGGCGCCGGAGGAGCCGAGCAGGGAGAGCGAGGTGCCGGCGACATACGCGCCGTCCGTGACCTGCTCGATATAGCCCTCGCGGCGCAGCATCCGCAGCAGCTGGGCGAGGTGGGCCGGTGGCAGGCCGGTTTCGCGGGCGATGCCGGCGTCGGTCACGCCGTTGGTGTGGTGGGAGACGACTTCGAGGACCCGGAGGGCATGCCGCACCGAGTGGAACGGCGCGGTCGACTCGGGCTTGAGCGCCACGGTTTCCCCCCTAGCAGGTTGTGACCGCTTGCGTCGGCGCCGTCGCCGCAGGTCATGGCCATGGGATCAGCCCCTTGGTTCACCGATGGCAGCTTTTACCCGGCGCGGCTGCGTACCACGATAGCCGCCAAGCGGGCTATTCGGCGCGGGTGTTGGGCATATTGATGGCGAGTGGCGGGCCGCTCAGCAGCGGCGCGCCACCCTGGCATATGCCACAGGCATGTCCTGCGAGTGGTGGCCGACGGGGCTCCCGCCGACCACCGCGCCGTCCGCCGCTACAGCACCGCGCTCAGAAACTCGCGGGTACGCTCGTGTTCCGGCTCCGTGAAGATCTTCTCCGGCGGCCCGGCCTCGATCACCCGGCCCGAGTCGAACATCAACACCTCGTCCGAGATGTCCCGGGCGAAGTTCATCTCGTGGGTGACGCACAGCATCGTGATGTCCGTGGTGTGAGCTATGTCACGCAGCACGTCCAGCACCCCGGCCACCAGCTCCGGATCCAGCGCCGAGGTCACCTCGTCCAGCAGCATCACCTGCGGCCGCATCGCCAGCGCCCGCGCGATCGCGACCCGCTGCTGCTGCCCGCCGGACAGCTGGGTCGGATACGCGTCGCACTTGTCGCCGAGCCCGACCAGGTCCAGCAGCTCGCGCGCCCGCTCCTCGGCCTCGTCCTTGCTCAGGCCGAGCACATGCACCGGGGCCTCGGTGATGTTCCGCAGCACCCGCATGTTCGGGAAGAGGTTGAACTGCTGGAAGACCATGCCGATCTTTTTGCGCACCTCGCGGGTGTGCTTCTCGCTCGCCTCGACCATCTTTCCGCCGCGGTACTCATGCGTGAGACAGTCGCCGTCGACCTGGATCTTGCCCTGGTCCGGTTTGATCAGCGTCATCAGCAGCCGCAGGATCGTGGTCTTGCCGGACCCGGACGGGCCGATGAGGGTCACATGCTTCCCGGAGGACACCGAGAAGTCGAGGTCGTCGAGGACCGTGTTGTCGCCGAAGCGCTTGGTCACCCGGTCGAACCGGATCAGTTCGCTGCCGTCCACGGCAGGGTTCTTGTGCTCGGTTTCAGTGGCCAAGGCGACGCTCCAGGGCTCGCATGAGAAGGGATGCCGGATAGGCGATGAGGATGAAGGCGATGCCGACCATCGTGTAGGGCTCGATGTACTCGAAGGACGTGGCGCCGTGCGCCCGTGCCTTCTGGAGCATGTCGACGACCCCGATGAGCGCGAGCATCGGCGAGTCCTTCAGCATCGCGATCACGTAGTTGCCGAGGGCGGGCACCACGCGGCGGATCGCCTGCGGCAGGATCACCGCGACCCAGGTGCGGCCGCGCGAGAGGCTGAGCGCGGTGCACGCCTCCCACTGGCCCTTGGGCACTCCGTCGATGCCGGCCCGGTACACCTCGGCGGTGTACGTCGAGTAGTGCAGGCCGAGCGCGATCACGCCGGTGGTCAGGGCGGAGAACTTGATGTCCCAGGTCGGCAGCACGTAGTAGAAGAAGAACAGCTGGACCAGCAGTGGGGTGTTGCGGACGAACTCCACCACCGCGGCCACCGGCCAGCGCACCCAGCGCGTCGGGGAACGGAAGGCCAGCGCCCACACCAGCCCCAGGGCGAAGGACAGCACCGAGCCGAGGGCGGTGGCCTCCAGGGTGATCAGCAGTCCGTCGCCCAGCTCGGGGAGGAAGTCCTTGGCGACATCCCAGTCCCAGTTCACTTGGCACCTCCCGCCGCGATCAGGTTGGCGGGCTGCTCGGTCTCCTTGGAGGCGGACAGCTTCCTGGTCATCATCGGGCCCTTGCCGCGCCGCTCCGGCGCCTGCCCGATGCCCGCCTTGGCGCGCCGCTCCAGCAGCCGCATCAGCCGGGTGAGGACGAAGGCCAGGACGAAGTAGAGGACGAGGATGATCGAGTAGATCTCCAGGCTGTCACCGGTCGCCAGCCGCGAGAGCTGGGCGGCGAAGGTGATGTCCGCGACGCTCACCGCGGAGACCAGCGCCGTCGCCTTCAGCAGCTCGATCAGCAGGTTGTTGAACGGCGGGATCATCTCGGGGATCGCCTGCGGCAGGATCACCCGCCGCATCCGCTGCGCGGGCGTGAAGCTGAGCGCGAGCGCCGCCTCGCGCTGCGCGGGGGACACGGCGGCGATCGCGCCGCGCACGATCTCGGAGCCGTACGCGCCGTACGTCAGGCCCAGGGCGAGCACCGCCGCCCACATCGGCAGCAGCTGGAACTGGAACCCCAGCGGCATCACGAAGAACAGCCAGAACATCAGCACCAGGGCCGAGGTGCCGCGGAAGATCTCGACGTAGAAGCCCGTGAGGAAGCGGACGATCCACAGTCTGGAGGTACGGGCGATGCCGACCCCGAAGGCGACGACGGTGGCGAAGAGCGCGCTGTAGAGGGTGAGCTGGATGGTGATCCAGATCCCCGGAAGGAGCCATTTCTCCCACAGTCCGGCTGTCATCGGCACAGCTCCTTGGCGGTCAGATCCGTCATCTCGGCCTTGGTGAAGCCGAACGGCCCGACGATGCGCAGGAGTTCGCCGCTCTTCTTCATCTTGTGCAGCTCGACGTTGAAGGCGTCCCGGAGGTCGGTCTCCTCGGGGCGGAAGGCGAAGCCGCCCGCGCCGATGTCCGGCTTTCCGTCGAGCAGCGCCTGGAACGGCTCGGTCGCTTCGACCCGGCGGCCCCCGCTCTGCCGGACCACGTTGCGTACCGTCACCGCCGTGCCCGCGAAGGCGTCGGCGCGGCCCTGCTCGACCGCCAGCAGCCCGGCCAGCTGGTCGGGGAGGACCATGATGTCGCCCTCCTTCACCCCGGCGTTGACCGCGTAGCCGATCTGGGCGTACGCGGAGCCGCTGGCGAGCTTCGCGCCCGACTTGACGATGTCCTCGTAGGTGTGGAGGTTCTTGGGGTTGCCCTTGCGCACGATGAACGAGTCACGGACGCGATAGTCGGGATCCGAGAAGATCACCTGCTGACAGCGATCCGGATTGATGTACATGCCGGCGGAGACCACGTCGAATTGCTGCGAGCGCAGCCCGGGTATCAGCGAGGCGAACTCGGTCGGGACCGGCTGGACATGTGCCACCCCCAGCCGTTTGAAGATCACTTTCGCGATTTCCGGCGCCTCGCCGGTGAAGTCTCCGTTCTTGTCGATGTATCCGAACGGGATCTCACCCGCGATGCCCAGACGTACCGTCCCCTGCGACCGCAGGCGCGTCAGCAGGTTTCCCCCATCCTTGGCTTCGGCGCTGGACACCCGGCTACAGGCCGTGGCGCCCAGCAGACCTATGGCCGCTCCGCCCGCCAGAAGCGCGCGGCGGTCCAGCCGTCTTCCGCTGTTGTCCTTGTGTGTCCGTCGTGGTGGAGCCATGGGCGCGCGGCTACCCGACCGCACGCGAAATATGCAGATCGTTTTCAGCCCTTGACGCTTGGTCGGGCTGGGTAGGCGCACTCGGCAACAGGTCCGCAAACGAGCGGGAGGAATGTCATGGCTGACCGGTTTATCGAGGTATCGCTCGCCAAGAGGGGCGTGAGTTGCACGGCGAAACTCCTCGACGACCGCGCGCCCATCACCTGCGAGGCGGTGTGGAACGCGCTGCCCCTGGGAGGCGACGTCTACCACGCGAAGTACGCGCGCAACGAGATCTACGCGCTGCTGCCCCCCTTCGCCCCCGAGGAGCCACCCCTGGAGAACCCGACCATCACCCCCATCCCCGGCGACCTGTGCTACTTCAGCTTCACCGACACCCAGCTGGGCACCGCCTCCTACGGCTATGAGCGGCAGGCCAAGCACCAGGGGCAGCAGCGGGTCGTCGACCTCGCCCTCTTCTACGAACGCAACAACCTGCTGATCAACGGCGACGCCGGGTGGGTGCCTGGCATCGTCTGGGGCGCGGTCGTCGACGGGCTGGACGAGATGGCCGACGCCTGCCAGGACCTGTGGCGGGCCGGCGCCCTGGGGGAGACGCTGAGCTTCCGCCGGGCGTAGGCGGGCGGTTCCGTCCCATCCGGGCTGTGCGGCCCGGATGGGACGGGACGGTCCGTACGGGGCCGGGTTGTCCCCGTCCGTCAGGCGGCCTGGGCCGGCGGCCTGACGCCGTCCGCCAGGCCTGCCTCGTACAGCGCGTGCGCCGCCCGCAGCACCAGCGCGTCCGCGTGGCGGGCGCCAACCAGCTGCACCCCGATCGGCAGCCCCTCGGCGGAGAGGCCGCAGGGCACGCTCGCCGCGGGCTGCTGGGTCATGTTGAAGGGGTAGGTGAAGGGCGTCCAGCCGGTCCACCGGGAGTGGCCCGAACCCTTCGGCACCTCGACCCCCGCCTCGAAGGCGGTGATCGGCAGCGTCGGGGTGACCAGCAGGTCGTACGCGGAGTGGAACCGCCCCATGGCGTGTCCGAGCGCCATGCGCACATCGACGGCGGCGAGATAGTCCAGCGCGCTGTACGAGGCGCCCTGGGCGCAGATCTCGCGCAGCCCCGGGTCCAGCAGCTCCCACTTGTCCTGCCCCAGCGGCTGCACCACCCGCGCCGCGCCGCTGAACCACAGCGTGTGGAACGCCTCGACCGGGTCCTCGATGCCCGGGTCGATCTCCTCCACGGACGCACCCAGCCCGGCCAGCAGATCCACCGCCCGCCGCACCGCCGCCGCCACCTCCGGGTCCACCGCCGCCGAGCCGCCGAGCGCCGGGCTGTAGGCGACCCGCAACCCGTCCACGCCGCCCCTCCCCGCCGTGATGGCCTCTTGGAAGCTGCCTTCCGGGGGCGCGAGCTGGGACCAGTCGCGCCAGTCCGGGCCGGAGATCACATCCATCAGAAGGGCCGCGTCGGCCGCGTCCCGCGTCATCGGGCCCACATGAGCGAGCGTCCCGAACGCGCTCGCCGGATACAGCGGGACCCTCCCATAGGTGGGTTTCAACGCGAAGACGCCGCAGAAGGAGGCCGGAATGCGCACCGAACCGCCGCCGTCCGTCCCCAGACTCAGCGGACCCGCGCCCAGCGCCACCGCGGCCGCGCTGCCCCCACTGGAGCCGCCCGCGGTGCGGCGCGGGTCGTACGGATTGCCGGTCACCCCGTACACCGGGCTGTCCGTGACGCCCTTCCAGCCGAACTCGGGGGTCGTCGTCTTCCCCAGGAACACCGCGCCGTGCTCGCGCAGCCGGGCCACCGAGGGCGCGTCCTCGTCCCAGGCCCGGCCCTCGGCCTCGACGGTCAGCGAGCCGCGCAGCGTGGGGCCGCCGCGCTGGAGCAGGATGTCCTTGACCGACACCGGCACCCCGTCCACCAGACCGGCCGGTTCGCCGCGCCGCCACCGCTCGGCCGACTCCTCGGCCTGCCGCAGCGCGGCCTCCGCGTCGACCCGGCTGAACGCGTTGACCTCCGGCTGGATCTGCTCGATCCGCCCCAGCGCGGCGCGGGTCGCCTCGACGGGGGAGAGTTGGCCCGAGGCGTACCGTTCGAGGAGTTGAACAGCTGTCAGATCGTGGATGTCGGTCATCCACCGTCTCCTTTCAGTCGACCGGTACGTACCCCAGGCGCTTGTCGATGACGTTGAGCAGCGGCTCGCCCGCGGCCCAGCGGTCGTAGTTGTCCTGGAACTGCTCGGCCAGCTGGTCCCGCCAGCCGACCGTGTCGCCGCTCATATGGGGCGAGACGAACAGCCCCGGCACATCCCACAGCGGGTCGTCGGCGGCCAGCGGCTCATGCTCGAACACATCCAGCGCCGCGCCGCCGATCCGCCGCGCGGTCAGCGCCGCCACCAGGTCGTCCGTCACGACCAGCGGCCCGCGCCCCACGTTGACGAACAGGGCGCCCGGCTTCATCCGGGCGAAGGCCTCCCGCCCGAACATGCCGCGCGTGCCGTCGGTCAGCGGCGCCGCGCACACCACCCAATCGGCCTCCGGCAGCAGGCCGTTCAGCTCGTCGCCGCCGCGCACCCCCTCGCGCGCCGTACGCCCCACCAGGTCGACCGCGATGCCGAGCGCGCCCAGCGTACGGCCGATGGCCCGCCCGATCGGGCCGGCGCCGACGACGACCGCCCGGGACCCGGCCAGCCGCACCGTCTCGCGATGGCGCCAGCGGCGCTGCCGCTGAAGCTCCCAACTGCCGTGGAAGTCCTTGGCCATGGCGATGACGAGCCCCGCGACATACTCGGCGATCGGCTGCTCGAAGACGCCGCGGGCGTTGGTCACCACCGTGTCCGACGCGGTCAGTTCGGGGCACATCAGCCGCTCCACGCCCGCGCTCGCGGTGTGGACCCAGCGCGGCCGGGGTCCGCCGCCGGGCCAGGCGGCGCGTACCGCGTCGGAGGCGAAGTCCCAGACGAGCAGGGCGTCGGCGGCGGGCAGCAGTTCGGGCAGCGAGGACTCGTCGCACACGAGGATCCTGGCCCGGCCGGCCAGCCGGTCGAGACGGACTGGAGGGTCGTCTCCGAAGACGACCAGAGTGCTTTCGGTCATGGGCGGGAAACCGTTTCGAAACGTAGGTGCGCTTGGCTGTTGAGTTGGCTGTCGTGGACGTTCGGGATGATCGGGAAGCCGCCTCGGAAGCAAGGATTGACCACGCTAGGCAGCGGAAACTACCGTCGTCAATAACGGCATCGTTCCGGCATCTGTCCCGACGTCCCGGCATTCAGGCCGGCTCATTCCCTCTGGCCAATGGTCCAGCCCTCCGTTGTGTATTGGGGCTCGATATGGACGTCTCCTTTCTGGGTGGCCCACAGCCGCAGCGCGGTGTGGGTGTCGTAGCACCATTCGATTTCGCTCTCGACCGTGAGCTGTGGCGCTGGGTGCCCGACCAGGTCTCCTTGCATCTGACCCGCACTCCGTTCGTTCCGGTCGAGGTGAGTCTCGATCTGGCGCGGCTCGTCAGCGAGCACGAGACCCTGCACGAGGCGGTGCGCGCCCTGTGCGCGATCGCGCCCGAGGTGGTGGCGTACGCCTGCACGTCGGGCAGCTTCGTCGGCGGCGTGGCCGGTGAGCGCGCGATGTGCGCGGCGATGACGCAGGCGGGCGAGATGCCGTCGCTCACCACGTCGGGTGCGCTGCTCGGCGCGCTGCGGGAGATCGGCGCGCGGCGCATCGCCGTGGTGACGCCCTATACGAAGTCGGTGACCGACTCCCTGGAGGAGTATCTGGGCGAGGCCGGGATCACCGTGACCGGGCGGGCGTACCTCGGGCTGACCAGGCACATCTGGAAGGTGCCGTACCGCGATGTGGTCGACATGGCGCGGCAGGCGGTGGTCGGCGCGGCCGACGCGCTCTTCATCAGCTGCACCAACCTCCCCACGTACGACGTGATCCCGCAGCTGGAGGCCGAGCTGCGGATGCCCGTCCTGTCGGCGAACCAGGTCACGATGTGGGCGGCGCTGCGGGCGATCGGCGAGCGGGCGGTGGGGCCGTATCAGGCCCTGCTGGACCCGGCGGCGCGGCGCGGCCCGGCCGGTATGGCGGGGATGGATCACTTCGTCGGGCCGGTGGAGCCCGTGGTGATCCCTTCCGTGCCGCTGGTCGACCCCGCTCCGTCCCTGCCCCTGCCGGAGCCCGAGGCGGCGCTGGCCGGGCCGCCGCAGGGGCCGGACGGTGATCCGGGCGAGGGGCTGGATCCGGCGTTCGGCTCCGGGACGGGGGACGGCCCGTACCTGGACGAGTCGGGAGGTGCTCCGCCGGCGATGTGAGGGAACGCGATGGGCGGCCGCGGTGTATGAGAAGTGACAGGCGACGGGGCGGCGCTCGCGGGGGCCGCCGGAGGGAGGCAGCCATGGTGGATCCGGTGATGGACGCAGCTGTGGACGGGGCGGCGAGCGGCCCGGCGGGCGATGCGGTGGGCTTTCTGTATCCGGGATATTCCGCGGAGGACGAGTATCCGCGGCTCGAAGCCATCCTGGGCGCCGGGGTCCGGCTCCCTCTCGTCCATACCGACATCGGCGAGGACGCCCATCGTGTGGACGCCCTGCTGGAGATGGGGGCGGCCGCGCGCCTCGCCGCCGGGGTGGGGGAGCTGAAGGCGCGCGGCGCCCGGGCCGTGGTCTGGGCCTGCACGAGCGCCAGCTTCGTCTTCGGCTGGGACGGCGCGCATGAGCAGGTGCGCGAGCTGTCGGAGACGGCGGGCCTGCCCGCCTCCAGCACCTCCTTCGCCTTCGCGCATGCCGTGCGGGCGCTGGGCGCCGAGCGGGTCGCGATCGCCGCGACCTATCCGGCGGATGTCGCGGATCACTTCAGGGCCTTCCTCAAGGAGGCGGGGGCGGAGGTCGTGGCGATGCGCGGCAGCGGCATCATCACCGCGGCCGAGGTCGGCACCTGGGGCCGGGAAGAGGTGCTGCACCTGGCCCACGCGGGCGATCACCCCGACGCCCAGGCGGTGCTGCTGCCGGACACCGCCCTGCACACCGCCGCCTGGATACCCGATCTGGAGGAGGCGCTGGGCAAGCCGGTGCTCACGGCGAACCAGGTCACGGTCTGGGAGGGGCTGCGGCTGCTCGGCCGGGAGGTGTCCTCTGACCGGCTCGGGGCGCTCTTCCGCCCCGCGGGAGTCACGGGGGAGGAGAGGAAATGAAGCCGTGGGAATAAAGCGGAGCCATTCTCCGGTTGGCTGTGTCCGGTGCGGTGTGACGCACGCAGAGCAACGCGGACAGAGCGACCAGGGAGGCGGGCCACCGTGGCCGACCAGCAGGACGGGCAGGACCGGCAGGACGGGCAGGACCGGCAGAGCGAGCAGAACCGGCTCCACGGCGAACAGGGCGGGCAGACCGACCAGGCCGGGCGTGACGCCCGGCATGAGCAGGGCGGGGCGGGGGATCACGGCGTCCACGCCGCTCCCCGGGGCAGTGCGCCCATCCCGCTGTCGGTGCTGGACCTGGCGACCGTCGGCAGCGGGCTGACCGCCACGCAGGCGCTGCGGAGCAGCGTCGAGCTCGCCAGGCTCGCCGAGCGGCGGGGCTTCCACCGGTTCTGGGTGGCCGAGCACCACTCCATGCCCGGGGTCGCCAGCTCCTCCCCGGCGGTGATCCTGGCCCATCTGGCCGCGCACACGGAGCGGATCCGGCTCGGCTCCGGCGGGGTCATGCTGCCCAACCACGCGCCGCTGGTCATCGCCGAGCAGTTCGGGACGCTGGAGGCCCTGGCGCCGGGGCGGGTGGACCTGGGCCTGGGACGGGCGCCCGGGACCGACGGGGCCACGGCCGCCGCGCTGCGCCGCACCGACCGGCTGCACGAGGGCGCCGACGACTTCCCGCAGCTCCTCGCCGAACTGCTCCGATTCCTCGACGACGACTTCCCGGACGGCCACCGCTACGCGCGCATCCACGCGGTCCCCGGGCCGGTGCAGGGCACGGTGCCCGGCGGGGTGCAGTCCGCCGACCGGCCCTCGGTGTGGCTGCTGGGGTCCAGCGGCTTCAGCGCCCGGCTCGCCGGGGCGCTCGGCCTGCCGTTCTCCTTCGCCCACCACTTCTCCGCCGCGAACACCATCCCCGCGCTCGACCTCTACCGCGAGTCCTTCCGGCCGTCCGCGGTCCTCGACCGGCCGTATGCCTCGATCGGGGTCTCGGCGTTCGCGGCCGAGGACGAGAAGGAGGCGCGCCGCCAGGTCCTCACCGGCGCGCTGTCGATGGTGCGGCTGCGCACCGGGCGGCCGGGCCTTGTGCCCACCCCGGAGGAGGCGGAGGCCTATGAGTTCAATGTCATCGAGGAGGACTTCGTCAACAGCTGGCTGACGAACGTGGTGTACGGCACCCCGGAGGCGGTGCGCGACGGACTCGACGGGCTGATCAAGAGGACCGGTGTGGACGAGATCAAGATAACCACCACGGCCCATGGCCCCGAGGCCAAGCTGCGCTCGTACGAGCTGATCGCCGACGCCTACGATCTGCCGACGGCGGCAGCCTGACCTGTACGGGCCCCACCGGGCCGGGACCGCCGGGCCGGGCCGGGCCCGGCCCCGCCCGTTACGGCGCGCCCGTGGCCGCCGGATGGCCGCCGATCATGGCGGAGATCTGTTCCGGCGGCACCGGGCGGGAGTAGAACCAGCCCTGCCCGGTGTCGCAGCCGATCCGCGCCAGCCGCTCCGCCTGCTCGGCGCTTTCCACACACTCGGCGGTCACCGTCAGGCCGAGCCGGTGCGCGAGCTCGACGAGCGCCTGGACGATCGTTTCATCGGCCGGGTTCGGGTGTTCCTCCGCCCGGAACCCCTGGACGAACGACCCGTCGAGCTTCAGCGTGGAAACCGGGAGTCGGCTGAGGTAGGCGAGGTTGGAGTAGCCCGTGCCGAAGTCGTCGATGGCGATGGCCACGCCCATCTCGCTGAGCCGCAGCAGCGCCTGCAACGGCCGCCCCGCCGACCCCATCACCGCGGACTCGGTCAGCTCCAACTCGAGCAGATGCGGCGGCAGTCCCGTCTCGGCGAGGATCGCGGCCACGTCCGCCACCAGGTCCGAGTCCCAGACCTGACGGACCGCCACATTGACGCTCACGATCAGCGGGTTGTGGGGGTGGGCCAACTGCCAGGCGCGGGCCTGCCGGCAGGCCGTCCGTAGCACCCACCGCCCCAGCGGAACGATCGCGCCGTTCTCCTCCGCGAGTGAGATGAACCGATTCGGCGACAGCCTGCCGAATCGTGGATGCTCCCACCGCACCAGCGCCTCCACACCCTTCACCACACCGTCGACCAGCCCCACCAGCGGCTGGTAGTCGAGCACGAACTCCTCCCGCTCGACCGCCGGACGAAGCGTGCTGGACAGCGCCTGTCTGGTCATCCGGTGTGCGTTGCGCTCCGGGTCGAAGAGCGTCCAGCGCGCCTTGCCGTCCTCCTTGGCCCAGTACAGCGTGGTGTCCGCGGCCTGCATCAGCCAGGTGGTGTGTGTCCCGGCGGCGGGCCGCTCCACCACGCCGATGCTGGCCGACACCGACAGCCGCTGCCCGGCCACGTCGAACGGCCGCTGGAGCGCGGCCAGCACGGACCTGGCCAGCTCGCACAGCTGCTCCGTGCCGGTGGAGTCCCGCACCAGCAGGGCGAACTCGTCGCCGCCGAGCCGCGCCACCAGGTGGCCGCCGGGCGCGGCACACTCGGTGAGCCGCTGGGCGACCGCGCCGAGGAGCCGGTCCCCGACCCGGTGGCCGAGCGTGTCGTTGATGGCCTTGAAGCCGTCGAGGTCGAGGTAGCAGAGCCCGATCCGCCCGGTGCCGCCCCGGTCGTACGCGGCGGCCTCCAGGGCGGAGGACAGCCGCTCGAAGAAGAGGTTGCGGTTGGGCAGCCGGGTCACCGGGTCGTGCATCTGAAGGTGGCGCAGCCGCCCCTGGAGGTCGCGCCGGTCGCTGATGTCGGCCATCGACAGCAGCATGCTGCAACTGTCCGGCACCGGCTCCACGGTGATCTCGGCCCACAGGGCATGGCCGTCGGGGTGTTTCAGCCGACGGGTGCAGCACAGCCGCGAGCGGCGGCCGAGCAGCACATCGCGGTACTCGCTCCAGGTGCGCGGATCCTCGCGCAGATCCGCCAGGTCGGCGGCGCTGCGCGCGATCAGCCGGGACGGCTCGGCGCCCAGCAGCGAACCGAGCGCGGGGTTGGCGTCGAGCACCACGCCCTCGCGGTCGATGACGGCCATGGGGAGCCGCGCCGCGTTGAACGCGGCCCGGTAGTCGCTCGGCGCGGGGCCGGGCGCTGTGCTCCCGGGCGGTGTGGATCCGGCCGGTGCGGCCTTGGCCGGTGTGGCTCGCTCATCGCTGGGTACCGCGTTACGTTCCGTGATCGTCGGCAGAGTCGCGCCGGGCGCGCGGCCCTGGCCGTCAGGGGATCCGCTCACCGCTCGCTCCCGCGTGGCGCTCGTCTCGTACAGGTCTGTCGTACACATCTTGTGCATGTCTCACACCGGGTGCCGGACGGGCCGTGAATGCCCGCCCGAATAGGGAGTCCCCGCTGGAAATGTGCCGATCATAGAGGCTCGTGCTCCGACAGTTCCAACAATGCGACCGCGACCAACGAAGACTTGAACAACTGTTTGGTCAAATCTGTTCGACTCTGCACGGACCAACTGACCTCACGACCGACTGTGACCGTCTGTTACGTACCCGCATCGAGGCCGATTCACTCGACCGGGCCAGCCGAACAGGGCGTACCGCGCGAATCCGCCTGAGGGTGGATGGGGTGGTCCGACTCTGTCCGGGAGGTCGACATGGGGCGTCCTCAGCTGCCCGCGGGGGTGGGGTGCCCGCCTCGGTTGCGCCGCGCCGGGGCCATGCTCACCTCGCTGAGCGCCGTGATCGCGACCACCGTGGTGTCGGGCCCCGCCATCGCCGCCGGCGCGGGCGGCCCGTGCACCCTCGAGCGCACCGGCGCCCACCACTCCGAGGGCCTGGACACCTGGAACACCAGCTACCCCCGCCCCGCGCGCACGGTCCACGCGGCCATGGTCTTCCTCGCCTTCCCCGACGCCACACCCAAGGTGACCCCCCGCCGGCTGGCCGCCGACCACATCCCCGCGACCACCGACTTCTTCCGGCGGGCGTCATACGGGCAGTTCAGGCTGCGGGTGCACCTCGCGAAGCGGTGGATCACGATGCCCGAGGCGTCCACCTCCTACGCCATAAAGCGCGACTGGAACCCCGGGCGGCGGGCCGCGTATCTGCGCGACGCCATCGCCGCCGCCGACCCCTCCATCAACTTCGCCCGCTATGACGTGGTCTATCTGGTGGCCGATCCCGACGCCCCGGGCGTGGACGCCGATGCAACAAAAGTGGTCAACTTCGAGCAGCCGCTGCGCGCGGACGGTGTCGAGCTGCGCCGGCTCGTCACCGTCTTCGAGAACCACCCGCCGGACCGGAATGTGCTGGCCCATGAGACCGGCCATGTCTTCGATCTCCCCGACCTCTACCACCGGCCGAAGAACGACGACGGCGAAGGCGACTGGGACACCTATGTCGGGGACTGGGACCTGATGGGCAGCCAGTTCGGGCTGGCGCCCGACCCCTTCGGGTGGCACAAGTGGAAGCTCGGATGGCTGCGCCCGCGCCAGGTGCAGTGTGTGCGCGCCCCCGGCGCGACCCTGCACACCCTCGAACCCCTCGGCGCGCCCATGGCGCCCGGCGGCCCGGCCGCCGACAGCCGCACCCGCCTCCTCGTGGTGCGCACCGGCCCCACCACCGCGCTGGCCATCGAGGCACGCGGCTCGTACGGCAACGACGAGGACACCTGCACCGAGGGGGTGCTGGTCTACCGCGTGCGCAATGACGCCGCCTCGGGCGAAGGCCCGATCGAGGTGCTGGACGGACACCCCGGCACCGGAGCGTGCTGGAACGAGTCGGTCTACCCCGAGCTCGCCGACGCCACCCTGGGCGTCGGCGAGACCCTGTCCACGCGGCGGGACCATGTGCGCGTGACCGTCACCGGTCGCACCACGGATGGCGGCTGGACCGTCGAGGTCGACCGCGAGACGCGGCCGACCTGAGCCGACGCGAGCCGCGAGAGCGGGAGACACACCGCCTCACCTGGTGTGCGTACTCTTCCGGTACGCGGACGCCGCGTAGGCGCCGAACGCCGCGAACCATCCCGCCAGGACCACCACCGCTCCGAGCGCCGGCAGCGCGCCCTCGGACACATCCCACCCCAGCTGCGCGAAGCGGTTGGTGGGTGTCCACTCGGCGATCGAGCCGAACCAGTGCGGGAAGGCGCTCAGCGGAATCCACAGCCCGCCGATGATGGACAGCCCCATGCTGGCCGCCATGTTGACCATCCCCGTGCTCTGGGCGGACAGCCGATAGCCGTTGCCGAGGCCCAGCAGCGTGAACGGCAGCGTGCCCAGCCACAACACCACCACCAGGGCGAGCGCCCGCAGGACCGGCATCCGCACCCCGTTGACCAGGAAACCGGCCGTCAGCACCGCCACGATCGACGGCAGCACCACCAGCGAGCCGGTCACCGCCCGCGCCCCCACCACCTGGAGGGGTGTCAGTGGGGTGATCCGCAGCTGGCGCAGCCAGCCGCGCCCCCGGTCCTCCGCCACCCCCGTGCCGTTCGCCAGGGCCGCGCCGAGCGCGCCGTACGCCGCCATCCCGATCATCGACGCGGTGTTCGAGGCGTCCCGGTCGCCGTCCCCACCGCCGACGTTGGTGAACAGCAGATACATCACCACAGGCAGGGCGACCCCGAAGATCAGGAACGCGAGGTCCCGGGTCGACCTGCGCAGCTCCAGCGCGATGGATGTCAGCATCAGACCATCGCCTCCTCTCGGTCCTCGTGGCCGTCCCGGCCGTCCATGTCGTCTGCGCTGACCGCGCCGTCCGCGCCGTCCGTGTCGTCCGCGCCGGTGGTGAGCGCGACGAAGGCGTCCTCCAGCCGGGACACCCGAACCTCCAGATTCCGCACATCACCGCGCTCGGCGAGCGCCAGTACCGTCGCGTCCGAATCGGCGCTGCGCAGATACGCCCGGCTGCGCCGGATCTCGACGCTCGTCACCCCCGGCAGCTGCTCCAGCCCCTCGGAGGAGCGGTCCCCCAGGTCGAAGGCGACCACATTGCCGCCCACCGTCCGCTTGATCTCCTCACCGGTGCCGTCCGCCACCTTGCGGCCCTTGTCGATCACCACGATCCGGTCGGCGTTCTCATCGGCCTCCTCCAGATAGTGGGTGGAGAACAGGACCGTGTTCCCCCGGGCCGCGTAGCCGCGCATCGCCGCCCAGAACTCCCGGCGGGCGCTGACGTCAAGCGCCGCCGTCGGCTCGTCGAGCACCACCAGCTCCGGGCCGCCCGCCATGGCGAGCGCGAACCGCAGCCGCTGCGCCTGCCCGCCGGAGAGCCGGTCCGCGCGCCGCTCCGCGAGGTGGGTCAGCCCCGCCAGCTCCAGCGTCTCGGCCACGGGCAGCGGCCTCGGGTAGGTGCCGGCCACAAAGGCGACCAGCTCACGGACGGTCACCCGGGTGATCAGCGCACCCTCCTGAAGCATCGCCCCGATCCGCCCCGAGCGGACCGCCGCCTCCGGAGCGCCGCCGAACAGCCGCACCCGGCCCTCGCTCGGCGGCAGCAGGCCGAGCAGTATCCCGATCGAGGTGGACTTGCCCGCGCCATTGCGGCCCAGCAGGGCGATCGACTCGCCGCGCCGGATGGTCAGGTCGATGCCCTTCACCGCGCGCACCGCGCCGTAGTGCTTCGCCACCCCGGCGAACTCCACCACGGGCGTGTCCGCCGCTGTCATCGCTGTGCTCGTGCTCGTCATGAAAGAGACGCTACGGAACGCCACCGTGCCCGCGGCAGTGTCGTCAGTCCGCAGTCTCACAGGACAAATGTCATGACCGGAGGGGTGATCTGCTCAGCTTCTCCGCTTGTCCTATGACCTGTTGTCCTATCACCTGCCCAGGCTCGAGCAGGCTTCGAGCCGCCACCCCGAGACTCCCTGCGAGCCGCCGCCCCGCTGCCTCGACACCTCGATGCCCCCTACGCCGAGGCGGCGGGGCGGTGTCGGGCCGGTGGTCCCGTGCGGCGCTGGGGAGTTGAGAATGCACCATCCAACGAACAGGGCGAACAGGGCGAACATGGCCGAGGCCCTGATGGACCGGGCCATGCTGTGCGCCGCCGACGAGGCGCTGGCGCACCCGGCCGAAGGCGGCGGCGAACAGCGGATCACCTACGCCGCGCTCGACGCCCGCGCCCGCGCCGTGGCGGCCCGGCTCCGGGACCGCGACGCGCCCGGCCGCCGGGTGCTGATCGCCCTCGACCCCGGACCGCACGCGGCGGCCGCACTGCTCGGCTGCCTCTACGCGGGGGCCGTCGCCGTGCCCGTCCCCGCCCCGACCGCCTCGCGCACCGAGGCGGAGCGCTTCGCGGCCATCGCCAAGGACGCCGCCGTGGACCTGGCGCTGACCGAGACGGCACACGCCACGGAGACCTCCCGCAGGCTCTCCCTCGTCGGCCGCACCGGCATCACCTGCCTGGCCGTGGACGGCCTCCGGCCGGACACAGCCACACACGACCACGACACCACAGGTGCCACCGCGCCCGACCCCACGCCCGTGCGCATCACCCCCGACAGCCTCGCCCTCCTCGCCTACGACACCGGCCCGGCCACCGCCCCGCGCGGCGCGCTGATCACCCACGGCAACCTCCTCGCCGCCATGCCCGCGCTGCGCCGCGCGCTGGGCACCGGCCCCCGCTCCCGGATCGGCGGCTGGCTGCCGAGCCACCACACCTCCGGCCTCATCGGCCAGCTGCTGCACCCGCTGTGGCTGGGCGCCACCGCCGTACCGCTGCCCGTACAGCCGCACCTCGCCGACCCCGTCGCCTGGCTGTGGGCCCTCGCCCGCCACCGCATCACCGAGACCGTCGCCCCCGACACCTGCTACGCCCGCTGCGCCGCCGAGGCCACCGACGAGCAGCTGGCCGGGCTCGACCTGTCCCGCCTCCGTACGGCGCTCAACGCCGCCGAGCCGGTCTCGGCCGCGACCGCCGAGGCCTTCCAGCGCCGCTGCGCCGCCGCCGGGCTGCACCCCGGCACCCTGGTCGCCGGATACGCCCCGGCGCAGGCGGCGCCGCTGCTCACCGCGGAGGGCCGGGGCCCGGTCCCCGGCCTGGACCTCCGCGTCGTCGACCCGTCGAACCGCGCCCCGCAGCCCGACGGCGTGGTCGGCGAGATCTGGGTGCGCGGCCCCGCCGTGGGGACCGGTCACTGGGGCCACCCGCGCGACACCGACACCGCGATGGGCGGGTTTCTGCGCACCGGCGACCTCGGCCTCGCGCGGGACGGGGAGATCCGGATGACGGGCCGGACCCAGGAAGGCCACCCGGCCGACAGCCTCATGGTGGACGGGAGGGCCCTGCACCCGCAGGACGTCGAGCGCGAACTGCTGCGCTGTGGCAGGCCCTTGGGTTCCGCCCGGGTGTTCTGCGCGGGGCCGGGCGCCGGGCCCCTGGTGGTGGTGCAGGAGGTCCGTACGGCGGGCGGCTCGCACGCCGTGCTCTCCCGGCTGGCCAGGCGGATCCGCGAGCGCGTGGCGGAGGAGTTCGGCGCCGCCACGGGCGCGGTGCTGCTCGTGCGCCCCGGCACGGTCCGTCGTGCCGGGTCCCACAAGGTGCCCCGCGCCACGCTCCGCGAGCTGTATCTGCGGGGGGAAGTCAGGCCGTTGTACCGCGACTTGGCGCCCCGTCGACGCGAGCCCGCGGCCGGCCCCGCCGCACTCGCCACATCGACCGAATCCGCCGGGGGCGTGGCGTGAGCGCGGACGGCGCACCCGTGCCGCCCCTGGCGCTGACCGGGCCCGACGGCCCCTGGCACCCGGTGCGCGAGGCCTTCGCCGCGCACGGCCGGGCCGTCGTCCACAGCCGGTGGCGGGAATGGCCTCCGGCCGGTCCCCAGGGCCCGGCGCTCGACGCCCGCGACCGGCGGCGCCTGCGCACCCTGCCCCGCCCGGCGGCCCGCGGGCGCTTCGTGGCCTCGCGCCTGCTGCTGAAACACCTGGTCGCGGCGGTGTCGGACACCACGGCCGAGGCGGTGTGCCTCGCGTACGAGTCGGGTGGGCGGCCGTACGCGGTCCGCCCAGGGGGGTATCGCGTGGAGATCAGCCTCAGCCACACCGGGGACCTGCTCGTGGCGGGCGTCAGCCGGCGCGGCCGCATCGGCGTGGACGTCGAGGCGGCCGGGCGGCCGATGTGCTACGACGACGTGGGCCCGCGGCTGTGCGCCCCCGCCGAGCGCGCGGCACTGGCCGGACTCGCCGAACCCGAGCGTGAGCGGGCGCTGCTGCGGCTGTGGACATTGAAGGAGGCCTATACAAAAGCGCTGGGGCGCGGAATGCGACTGGCATTCGCCGAATTCGAGTTCGAGGCCATGGTGTCGCGCGGTGGATGGCGCTTCATGGTCTCCGAAGTGAGCGGCGGCGAAAAGGAAAACGGCCATCTGGTGAGTGCGGTATGGCGCCAGCACGCGTGTTCGGTGGGCGGATTCGGCCGAGAATTGGTGGAGCGGCCGGGGGGATTTGGGAATAATCGTATGCGGGCAGACGGCGGGGGATGAGCAAGCAGGGGCAGGGGCGACGTGGTCAGAGTGCTGATAGCCGAAGACATGCACATGCTGCGCAAGGCACTTGTCGCCCTGCTCGAATTCGAACCGGATATCGAGGTCGTCGCCGAGTTCTCGAGCGGTGCCGAAATCCTGCCGCGTGCGAAGGAGCTCCGCCCGGATGTCGCGGTCCTCGACATCGACCTCCCCGGCATGGACGGACTGACCGCCGCCGCCGAGTTGCACACCGCGGTGCCCGAGTGTCGGACGATGATGCTCACGAGCCTGGGCAGACCCGGCAATCTGCGCCGCGCCCTGGCCGCCCATGTCTCGGGCTTTCTGCTCAAGGACAGCACCCCGGACAAGCTGTGCGACGCCATCCGGGCGGTCGCGAAGGGCGAGCGGGTCATCGACCCGCAGCTCGTCCTCGCCGCCCTGGACGACAAGCCGCAGCCGCTGACCCCGCGCGAGCTGGAGGTGCTGCTGCTGGCCTCCCAGGGGGAGGGCTCCGCGCAGATCGCGGCCCGGCTCTATCTGTCGGTGGGGACGGTGCGCAACTATCTGACGTCCGTCGTCACCAAACTGAACGCGCGGAACCGGGTCGACGCCATCCGCATCGCCCGCGAGGCCGGCTGGCTGTAGCCGTCACGCCGTCACGCCGTCATACCTCCATACGTCGTCGGTGGGGCGGGCCGCCCCACCGACGACGTCGTACCGCTCACCGCTCACCGCCGCACCGTGCAGCCGTACTCGTCCTCCGTGCCCCGCTCACGCCCCTCCGGCGCCGCCTCCACGGGCAGTTCGAGCTCGGCCCGCAGCTCGAACCAGCCATCGTCGCGTACGCGCGCGCTCAGCCGCCCGCCCAGATGCTCCAGCCGGACCTTGAGGTTGCCGATCCCGCTGCCGCCGTCCGACCGGTCGGAGCTGTCGGCGCGCAGAATGGTCGAGGGCTTGCCCACCCCGTCGTTGGCGAGCGTCAGTCGGACGGTGCGGTCCGTGCGCCGCGCCTCGATCGTGCAGTGCTCCGCCTTGCTGTGGCGCAGCACGTTGGTCAGCCCTTCCCGCAACACGCTCGCCAGCACGGTGTCCACCAGACCGGGCAGCTCCCCGCAGTCGACCTCCGCGGTGGTGTCGATGCCGACGGCGGCCAGCATCGACTTGGCCGTGCCGGCCTCCGCGGACAGCGACATCTTGCGGTATCCGCTGGCCACCGCCCGTACGTCCGCGAGCGCCTGGCGCGAGGTCTGAAGGATCTCGGACAGCTCCTGCTGGGCGCGGGAGTTCTCCGGGGGCACCAGGCGGTGGACCAGCTCGCACTTGAGGGTGATGGTGGACAGGCTGTAGCCGAGCAGGTCGTGCAGATCGCGGGCGAACCGCAGCCGCTCCTGGGCCACCGCCAGACGGGCCAGCTCGGCTCGTGACCGGGACACCTCGGCGACCAGCCCGGACAGCCGGGAGAGGCCGAAGACCACCAGCCCGGTCAGGGCGGTGGAGACGGTCGTGTATGCCACCTCGCCCCACCCGAACCCCACCTGGAACAGCAGCACATCGGTGCACCCCATGATGGCGGCGAAGGCCACCCAGGACAGCGGGGGCGGCAGCACCAGCAGCGAGGAGCCCGCCAGAAACCCCGGCATGCCGAGCCAGGCGTGTTTGAAGACCGCGAAGGGGAGGAAGGTCAGCAGCGCCTGGAGCCCCAGCGTCCAGTGCCGGGCCCCGCTGAGCCGGGGCGCGAGCCCGGGGAAGGAGTGCGTCAGCTGGAGCCCCAGCAGGGCGGCCAGCACCGGGAGCAGCGCCAGCATCAACAGCGCCGCGTCCAGGGCCCGTCCGGACGGGCGCGCGTCGACCACGTAGGTGACCGCGACACAGAAGTAGCCCACGAGCACGACCGCCGTGATCACCACGGCCAGGCGCGGCGCGAGATCGTCGCGGTAACGAGCCGGGTCGTTCCCGGCTGCGTCGGGCAAGGGGGTCCCCTGCACTCGTCCTCCGGATGGTCGAGCCGGATTGGGTGGCTTGCCCGAGAGTATCCGAACTTTTCCAGGGGTGGAGAGACGGCGTAGGAGGCTGACGGTGCACAAAGGGTTACTGGAGCTCACGGCCGATCACAAGGGTTTACAGAAAGAGCGGGACGGGGTTGAGGTCGTGGTACGGGGTGGGTTCTTTCAGCCGCCCCAGGGTCACCGGCGCTTGGAAGAGCCGGCCGGGCGCGAAGCGGGCCCAGTGCGGGCGCAGTCCGGGCACCAGCACCTTCGCCACGGGCAGCCCGACATCCGGCCGGGTCTGGTCGAGTACGAGCAGCTCCATGCCGAGCCCGCGGACCAACTCGGCTATGTGGCACAGGGGATCGCGGGGCAGGGGCGACGGACCGGATATGTCCGCGCCTTCCGCCACCGCCCCTGACGGGGCCAGGTAGGGCTGGTTGGCGAGGGTCGCGGTGTGGAACCAGCGCAGCGCTTCGAGGTCGGCCGTCGCGCCGTACCCGCCGCCGTCGGCGCGGGCCTCGACCACGGGCGGCAGCATCTGGTTGAGCTCGGCCAGCGCGTGGCGCAGGGCGGTGTGCCGGTCGAAGTGGGCGCCGAAGCCCAGGGTGATGTCCTCGGCGGGCTTGTCGTGGCGGCGGGACACGGCCGCCACCACCGGGATGCCGAGGTCGGAGGTCAGGTCGAGCGCCCACACCTCGCGCCGCAGTTCGCCGTGGACGCGGCGCAGTTCGGCGATCCACGGGTCGTGGTAGGCGTCGAGGTCGAGCGCCGGCTGGCGGGTGCGGTTGTACCACCACAGGGCCACCGCGTCCCGCTCCACCAGCTCCAGGAAGCCGCGCAGCGCCGCGTCGGCCAGACCGCCCCCGGCGGCGGCGCCGTTGGAGTCGGCCCGGCAGTAGCGCCGCCCCGGCGGCTGGGGTGCGCCGTAGTACAGCAGGGCGGTGGGCAGCATCCGGTGGCGCTGTGCGGTGAGCGACCACATCGGCGTCCAGTCGAGCTCCGCCCCCTCGTCGAACGGATCGCAGACCCGGTGGCGCGCGGAGGTGCCCCGGTCGTGGAACTGTCTCGGGTCGAAGAGCTGCACCGCGTCGGGGTGTACGGCGTCCTCGGGGTCCAGGTCGCGGTAGCGGGCGCGAAGGCGGGGCTCGTCCCCCTGGAAGTGGCCGCTGTAGTGCTCCAGGGCCTCGCACAGCGCGCTCGCCTGGGCCTGCTCGGTGGTCATGCCCTTGCCGTGGGCGGCGGTGTGCAGCCCGGCCCGTATGACGTCGAGGCCGGGGGGCGCGCCGGGGCCGGAGCGCGCGCCGGGCGCGTCGGTGGCGTTGGCGGCGTGCACGTTGGCGTACGAAGGGTGCCTGGCGTGGAAGCAGTTGAGGAAGGCGGGCCCGCGCGGGTCCCGGCGGATCTCGCTCACCAGCCCGGTCACGGGGCTGATCAGATGCCCGTACGTCTCCATGATCCGCCGCGCGGGGATCTCGGCGAACTGCTCCGGGGGCGCGGCCGCGGGCGGTGGCATGGGCGTCCGTATCCGGGTCGCGACCAGCCGTGGGTCCCCGCAGGCGGGGCACTGCGGGCGGCGGCTCACCGCGTGGTGTTCCAGGGCGGAGGTGAGGGTGTCCAGGGTGCACAGCGCCCGCTGTCCCGGGTGGCGGTGCCCGGCCAGCCAGCCGGCCGCCTCCAGCGCGGCCAGCTGGAGCGCGGCCGCGCGGCTGGCGGCCAGCGACGCGGGCGGGAGCGGCACCGGGCCCTGGCGGCCGAGTCTGCGCTGGACGTGCGCCTCCGCCTGTCTCCGCCGCCACAGCCGGTCGGCCAGGCAGGACCAGCACGGGTCGTCCGGTCCGCCCAGGAACGGGCCGATCCACGCCGTCGTGCCGACGGGCTTGACCGGCAGCCAGCGGCGGCCGGCCGCCCGGTGCTCGGCGTCGAGCGCCGAGAGGCGTTGATCGAGGTAGTCGTCGCACACCACAAGAGTGAGATGCGCGTCGCTGTGTTGACGCTTGTCGATTTGACATGACCCGTCCTCGTCCAGTGCGCGGATGCCGGCCGCCCGCAGCGCCTGGACGGCCTCGTCCCGGCCCGTGCAGCCGAGGGCCACGGGCGTCACGGCGGCGGCCCGCAGGGCGGCGGCGCAGGGCCTCCTCGGGAGGGCGAGGGGGGCCATGGCGGGGGCGGTGGTCACCCCGGCCAGCCCCCAGTACGCGTCCTCGGGGCGCGGGTGGCGCCCGCGCTCGCACACCAGGCCCGCCTCGCACAGCCGGGCGATGACGCGCTCGACCTGTGCGGCGGCGGTCCGCACCGCGCTGTCGACGACGCCGGTGACACCTGTGACGCCTGTGGTGCCGGCGGTACCGGTGGCACCGGTGACGTCCATGGCCCCGGCGGCGTCAGCGGCTTCCGTGACGCCGGCCGCGCCGGTGCGCACGGCGGCCTCGGCGAGGATGCGCTCCAGGTCCCTGGACCCGTCGAGCAGCGGCGCGAGCGTCTCGACCGTCCGCCCGTGCAGCGCCGTGACGCCGCGCTCCGAGACGAGATAGACGGCCTCTCCCGGGACCCGCTCGACCCGCAGATGCGGGGAGAAGCCCAATGTGCCCATCAGCAGACGCTGATGGTGCAGATGCAGATTCCCGGCGCGGGCGCCGGCCAGGGGTCGGCGAAGAGGTCCTCGATGACCAGATCGTCGGCGACGGGGAGCTGGCCGCCCGGGTCGGCGCTGCTCGGGCCCGTGGCGTACCGGGCCGGGGGGCTCGCGGGGAGCATGGATGTTTTGGTCATTGGGGGCTCTCCTCGGGGTAAGAGGCGGTCCTGGCAAGGAGTCTGCGGTGACGGATCCATGGCTTGCCAGTGCTTATGTCATAACCAGGGTGTGAACTTGTCATGACCTCCGCCTCGCAGGACTCATGGGCAGTTCGGGAGTCCGGCACTGGCCGCGTCCACGGCCCGCACGCGAGGCTTCTACGTGTCTCAATGGCAAGGCCGCGCGGCCAACGAGGCACCTGGCGGACCGTCTGACGGAGGTGTACAGGACCATGGACATCAAGGTGTTGGGGCCACTGAGCGTCGAGGCCTGCGGTCAGTCGATCGTGCCCAGCGCGGGCAAGCCGCGGCAGATCCTTGCACTGCTTTCGGTCTACGCCAACCAGATGCTCCCGGTGCCCACACTTATGGAGGAAATCTGGGGCGCGCAGATGCCGCGCAGCGCACTGACCACCTTGCAGACGTACATCCTCCAGCTGCGGCGGAGACTGGCCGCGGCGTACGGTCCCCAGGCGCCCGAGGCGTCGAAGAACGTGCTGGCCACGCGGTACGGCGGATATGTGCTGGAGGCCCAGCCGGGCGCGGTCGACATCCATGAGTACGACCGGCTGGTCGCCGCCGGGCGGGACGCGCTCGACGCGGGCGACGACGTCGAGGCGTCGTTCCTGTTCCGCGAGGCGCTGGCGGTCTGGCGCGGCCCCGCCCTGGTGGACGTGCGCGTCGGCCCGATCCTGGAGATCGAGCTGGCCCGGCTGGAGGAGAGCCGGCTGGGCGTCCTGGAGCGGCGGATCGAGGCCGACCTCCGCCTCGGCCGCCATGCCGAACTGCTCACCGAGCTTACCGAGCTGACGGCCCGACATCCGCTCCACGAGGGGCTTCACGCGCAGTGCATGGCCGCCCTGTACCGGTCCGGCCGCCCGTGGCAGGCGCTGGAGGTGTACCAGGGGCTGCGCGGCAGGCTCGTCGAGGATCTGGGGCTCGAACCCTCGCCGCGGCTCCAGAAGCTGCAACAGGCGGTGCTCGCCTCGGACCCCGCGCTCGACCTGGAGCCGAGCGCCCACTGGCGCCGTCCCGTGCTCGACCTGTTCGCCGCGTAGGGCCGGGCAGGGCCCGGCCGTACCTCCGCACCTCAGCCGCTCCACCCGTACCCCCCCCCGAACGCCCGGCGCCGCCCTTCTGCCGGGCCGGCTACGGCTCCGCTCCCCGACACCCCCCGCGCGGGAGAGCGGAGCCGTAGTGCTGTCCGGGTCCCGTACGCCCTGTCCGCGTCGGCTGGATCCAGCCGTATTCCAGGGCCTCCTGCCACGGTCCGGCGGTGAGACACACCACGAGCCAGAGGGGGCCCGCAATGCGCATCATCGACCTGTCGACACCGGTGGACGCCTCCGGCTGGGAGCCGGACCCGCTGATCCACGAGATCATGACGCCGGCCGAGGCGGCCCGCCACATGAGCGAGGAGATGCGCGAACACTTCGGCATCGAGTTCGACCCCGCCGAACTGCCGGGCCAGGAGTTGCTCTCCCTGGACACGCTCACCCTGACCAGCCACACCGGCACCCATGTCGACGCCCCCGCGCACTACGGCTCGACCGGCGCGTACGGGGTGCCCCGCACCATCGACCAGATGCCCCTGGAGTGGTTTCTGCGCCCCGCCCACGTCCTGGACATCACGGGCGTGGAGCCGGACACCCGCACCGTCGGGGTCCCGCACCTGGAGAAGGAGCTGGCCCGCATCGGCTGCCGGCCCCAGCCGCTGGACATCGTCCTGCTGCACACCGGCGCCTCCCGGCACGTCGGAACGCCCCGCTACTTCACGGAGTTCACCGGGCTCGACGGGCCCGCCACCGACTATCTGCTCGACCTCGGCGTCCGCGTCATCGGCACCGACGCGTTCAGCCTCGACGCCCCCTTCGGCGACATGATCCGCCGCTACCACGCCACCGGCGACCCCTCGGTGCTGTGGCCCGCCCACTTCGCGGGCCGCCGCCGCGAGTACTGCCAGATCGAGCGGCTGGCGGGTCTTGAGACCCTGCCGCCCACCGGATTCCGGGTCGCGTGCTTCCCCGTGAAGATCGCGGGCGCGGGCGCGGGCTGGACCCGGGCCGTGGCGCTGCTCGACGAGTGACGGACGCCCCGCCGCCCGCCGTCGGGGCGCTCCGTCCCGAGTCGAGCGGCGGTTGAGAGGCCGGCGGCACTGTCGCACGGACGGCACGGACGGCATCGAGCAGGAAGGTCGAACCGACGTGAAGCATCAGCGCGTTACCGATCGACGGGGGAGGAGGCGGGTGGCGATCACCGGCATAGGCGTGGTGGCCCCGGGCGGCGTGGGGACCAAGGAGTTCTGGTCGCTGCTGACCGAGGGCCGCACCGCCACCCGCGCCATCTCCCTCTTCGACGCCACCCGCTTCCGCTCCCGGATCGCCGCCGAGGCCGACTTCGACCCGCACCATGAGGGCCTGACGCCGCAGCAGGTGCGCCGCATGGACCGCGCCTCGCAGTTCGCGGTGGTCGCGGCCCGGGAGGCGGTGTCCGACAGCGGCATCGAGGCCGCCGGGGCGCTGGGCGGCGCCGGGTTCGACCCGTACCGGGTGGGGGTCACCGTCGGCAGCGCGGTGGGCGCCACCACCAGCCTGGACACCGAATACCGCGTGGTCAGCGACGGCGGCGCGAAGTGGCTCGTCGACTACACCTACGCGGTGCCGCACCTCTTCGACCACTTCGTGCCCAGCTCGTTCGCCGCCGAGGTCGCCTGGGCCGTGGGCGCCCAGGGCCCGGCGTCGGTGATCTCCACCGGCTGCACCTCCGGCCTCGACGCGGTCGGCCACGCCGTCGAACTCATCCGGGAGGGCAGCGCCGACGTCATGGTCGCCGGGGCCACCGACGCGCCCATCTCCCCGATCACGGTCGCCTGCTTCGACGCCATCAAGGCCACCTCGCCCCGCAACGACGACCCCGAGCACGCCTCGCGCCCCTTCGACCGCACCCGCAACGGCTTCGTCCTGGGGGAGGGCTCGGCCCTCTTCGTCCTCGAGGAGCTGTCCCTGGCGCGCCGCCGGGGCGCCCATGTCTACGCCGAGGTCGCCGGCTTCGCGTCCCGTTGCAACGCGTACCACATGACCGGGCTGCGCCCCGACGGCCGGGAGATGGCCGAGGCCATCCGCGTCGCCCTCGACGAGGCCCGGCTGCCGTCGACGGCCGTCGACTACATCAACGCGCACGGCTCCGGCACCAAGCAGAACGACCGCCATGAGACCGCCGCCTTCAAACGCGCTCTCGGCGAGCACGCCCGGGCCACGCCCATCAGCTCCATCAAGTCGATGGTCGGCCACTCGCTGGGCGCCATCGGCTCCCTGGAGATCGCCGCCAGCGCCCTGGCCATCGAACACGGTGTCGTACCGCCCACCGCCAACCTCCATGAGCCGGACCCCGAGTGCGACCTCGACTACACCCCGCTGGTCGCCCGCGAGCAGCGCATCGACACGGTGCTGAGCGTGGGGAGCGGCTTCGGCGGCTTTCAGAGCGCCATCGTGCTGGCCCGGGCGGACTCGGAGCGGTCCGAGAGGGGAGCGTGGTGAGCGCCGCGGCCGTGTTCACCGGCATCGGCGTCGCCGCGCCCAACGGCCTGTCGACCCCGGAGTGGTGGAAGGCCACCCTGAACGGCGAGAGCGGCATCCGCCCGGTCAGCCGCTTCGACGCCTCCGGCTACCCGGCCCGGCTCGCGGGCGAGGTGCCCGGCTTCGACGCCGCCGAACACATCCCGGGCCGCCTGCTGCCGCAGACCGACCACATGACCCGGCTCGCCCTGGCCGCCGCCCAGGAGGCGTTCGACGACGCGGGCACCGACCCCGCCCAGCTCCCCGAGTACTCCGCCGGGGTCGTCACCGCGAGCTCCGCGGGCGGCTTCGAGTTCGGCCAGCGCGAGCTGGAGGCGCTGTGGAGCAAGGGCGGGCAGTACGTCAGCGCGTATCAGTCCTTCGCCTGGTTCTACGCCGTCAACACCGGCCAGATCTCCATCCGGCACGGGCTGCGCGGGCCCAGCGGCGTCCTCGTCACCGAGCAGGCGGGCGGCCTCGACGCGGTGGCCCAGGCCCGCCGGCGGCTGCGCGGCAGCAGCCGGCTCATCGTCACCGGCGGCGTGGACGGGGCGATCTGCCCATGGGGCTGGACGGCACAGCTCGCGGGCGGCCGGCTGAGCCTCGCCGACGACCCCACGCGCGCCTATCTGCCCTTCGACGCCGCCGCCCGCGGCTATGTGCCGGGCGAGGGCGGGGCCATCCTGATCCTGGAGGAGGCCGCCGAGGCCCGCGCCCGCGGCGCCCGCGTCTACGGCGAACTGGCGGGCTACGCCGCCACCTTCGACGCCAGGCCGGGCAGCGAGCGCGTCGGCGGCGTCCCCGCCCTGCGCCGCGCCGTCGAACTCGCCCTGGCCGACGCCCGCCTCGCCCCCGAGGACATCGATGTGGTCTTCGCCGACGCCGCGGGCGTGCCCGACCTCGACCGGGCCGAGGCGGAGGCCGTCACCGCCGTCTTCGGGCCCCGCCGGGTGCCGGTCACCGCGCCCAAGACCATGACCGGACGGCTGTACGCGGGCGGGGCCGCCCTCGACCTCGCCGCCGCCCTGCTCGCGATCCGCGACGCCCTGATCCCGCCGACCGTCAACGTCACCCGGCTCGCCGAGGGCCTCGAACTCGACCTGGTGACCGCGGAGCCGCGCCCCCGCCCCGTACGCACCGCCCTGGTGCTGGCCCGCGGCCGCGGCGGCTTCAACGCGGCGGCCGTGGTCGCCGCGGCCCGCCCCCACTGACCGCGGCCACCAGTCGGCCCGCAGCCCCGAAGAGAGAGATGGACACGATGACACAGATGACCCGGATGACGCTGTCCGAGCTGACCACCCTGCTGCGCGAGTGCGCGGGCGAGGACGAGACCGTCGACCTCGACGGAGATGTGCTCGACACCCCCTTCACCGACCTCAACTACGACTCCCTCGCCGTGCTTCAGACCGTGGGCCGCATCGAGCGCGAGTACGGCGTCACGCTGGCCGACGACACGGTCGCCGAGGCCGTCACGCCCCGGCTGCTGCTCCAGTACGTCAACGCGGGCCTGACCGAGGCGCGCACCCGGCCCGCCCAGGCCTAGGGGGAGCCGCCGTGCGCGTACTCATCGTCGTCACCCCGATCAGCAGCCATCTGCTGCCGCTCGTCCCGCTGGTCTGGGCGCTCGCCGGGGCGGGCCATGAGGTGATCTGCGCGGGGGAGCCCGGGGCCGTGGAGGTGGCCCGCGCCGCCGGGCTGCACACCGTGGACATCGAGGCCGAGCCGCTGCCCGCCGACGCCCCGCCCCCCGCTCCGGCCCGGCGTACGGGAGGGGCGCCCGCGGCGGCGTGGGAACCCGACTGGGAGGCGCTCGCGGTCCGCTGGCGGTTCCGCGTCGGCCGGGTGATCGACGGGTATCTGAGATTCGCCCGGGAGTGGCGCCCCCACCTCGTCCTGTCGGACCCGGTCGAGTTCTGCGGGACGATCGTCGCCGGCGCCCTGGGCGTGCCGTCGGTGGTCCACCGCTGGGGCACCGACGTCCTGACCACGCTGGCCCGCGGCCCCGCCCGCGCCGCGCTGCGGTCCGTGTGCGAGCGGGTGGGGACCCCGGGCGGGCTGCTGCCCGACCCCGACCTGCTGCTCGACCCCTGCCCGCCGCTGCTGCGCCACCCCCGCGCGGCCCCGGCCAGGCCGGTGCGGTTCGTGCCGTACAACGGCCCGGGCAGCTACCCCGTCCGGGGGCCGATGGCCTCGCCGGAGCGGCGGACCATATGCGTGTCGTTCAGCTCCCGGACCATCGACAAGTCGGGGACGGCCACGCTGGCGGCGACGGCCCGGGCGTTCGAGGGGCTGGAGGGGGTGCGGGGCGTGTTCACCCTGTCCCGGGCGCGCGCCGAGGAACTGGCGCCGCTGCCCGGCAACGTACAGGTGATCGAGCCCACGCCGCTCTCGCAGCTCCTGACGCGCTGCACGGCCCTGATCCACCACGGCGGCTCCGGCACCGGGCTGACGGCTCTGCGCCACGGGCTGCCCCAGCTCGTCCTGGCCCCACCGCTGCCCAGCCTCGGCGTCTACGCCGAGCGGATCGAGGCCTGCGGCGCCGGCCGGTCGCTCGACCCCGGTGAGCAGCTGGATCCCGAGGCGATCCGTACGGCGCTGCGCGAGGTGCTGGACGACCGGTCCTACCGGGCGGCGGCGGGCCGGGTGCGCGACGAGATGGCCGCGATGCCGGCGCCCTCGGAGGTGGTCGCCGAGCTGGAGGAACTCGCCGGGGCGCGCCCCGCGCCGGCGCGCGCCGCGGCCCCGCGCGCGGCCTGAGACGCCCTGTCCTCCTGGCCGTTCCACCAGCTCGGCCGGCACCTCGTCCACAAGGCCCGCAGGGCCGCGGGGTGCCGTTCCTCGAGGTGGATGCGGCCTATACCGCACAGCGTTGTCCGCGCTGTGGGGGGGCAGTCGGGAGGGCGACGAGGTGTGAACGACCGAGCGCCCAAGCTCGGCCGTTCACGGCCGAGAAGGTGACGGACGAGCCCGTTCCGTTCCGCACCCTCACCGGCGGCGACCACGGCCGCGACATGCGGCTGCTGCCGGGCGTCGAGGCGCCCGGCGCGAGCGGGCTGGACATCCACGCCCGCGCGTGATCAGTCCAGGTCGTCGCGGTGGATCCGGCGGTCGAGCACCAGCCATCGGCCGTCCCGCCGCACCAGCAGATCCGCGCACGTAGTAGAGGCCCGCAGCGCGGACTGGCCGCCCCGCGCGGTCTCGATGACCTGGGCGTACGAGCGGACGAAGACGGTGTGCTCGTCCTTCGGTTCGAGGGAGAGCATGCCCAGCCAGTGGCGGCGCCGGATGCCACGCGCGGCGAAGTCGTCGGTGGCCCGGCGGGCGCCGGCGGCGATGGCCGGCCGGCCGGTGAACGGCTCGGGGTGGGCGTTGGCGGCGAAGACGCCGTCCTCGGCGAAGGTCTCCGCCCAGGCCTCGGCCTCGCCGTCGTCGAGCAGCTGCATCTGGCGGGCGTAGAACTGCTGGATCTCCGCATACAGCTCGGCGAGGCCGGTGGGCCGGGTGGGGCCGGTGGGCCCGGCGGGGCTTGCCGGTGCGGTGGTGGCGGGGCGTGCCGCGACGGTCATGACGGTCCCTCTCTCGCGTCCTGTGTGTCGCGCGGCAGCGTCGCCGCGTGCCCTCGCACGCCCCTTGACGGGCGGTCGAACAGCCCGCTCGACCGCCGTGCGATCGAGGATCGAGAGCCCCCGGTCACTCTTCGGTGCAGACAACGCAACCAAGGATCCCGGGGAGGACGACGCGCATGGCGAGCGACGAGCGGCGAGTGGCGCTGGTCACGGGAGGCACGAGCGGAATCGGTCTCGCGGTGGCGCGGGGGCTGGCGGCGGCGGGCCTCGCGGTCTTCATCTGCGCCCGGACCGCCGAGTCCCTGGAGATGACCGTCAAGGAGCTGCGGGCCGCGGGCCACGAGGCCGACGGCGCCCGCGCCGATGTGAGCAAGCGGAAGGACGTGCGTGCCCTGCTGGCGGCCGTGACCGCGCGGTACGGCCGGATCGACGTCCTGGTCAACAACGCCGGGCGCAGCGGCGGCGGCGAGACCGCCGGGCTGGCCGACGAGCTGTGGTACGACGTGATCGACACCAACCTCAACAGCGTGTTCCTGACCACCCGCGAGGTGCTGGCCGAGGGCGGGATGCGGGACCGCGGCTGGGGCCGGATCGTCAACATCGCGTCCACCGGCGGCAAGCAGGGCGTCGTGCTCGGCGCCCCGTACTCGGCCTCCAAGCACGGCGTGATCGGCTTCACCAAGGCCGTCGGCCTGGAGCTGGCCAAGACCGGCATCACCGTCAACGCGGTCTGCCCCGGGTATGTCGAGACGCCGATGGCCGAGCGCGTCCGCCAGGGCTACGCGGCGGTGTACGACACCACCGAGCAGGCCATCCTCGAACGCTTCCAGGCCAAGATCCCGCTCGGCCGCTACTCGACCCCGCAGGAGGTGGCGGGCCTGGTCGGCTATCTGGTCACCGACACCGCCGCGTCCATCACCGCCCAGGCGCTCAACGTCTGTGGCGGGCTGGGAAATTACTGAGGGGAATGCGCGCCGTGACCACCACCGACACATATCTGACCACGCACGGCATCACCGTGCTGGCCCCGGCCCGCGCGGTGTACGACATCATCGCCGAGGTCGCCGACTGGCCCCAGCGCTTCGCGCCCAACGTGCATGTCGAACACCTGGAGCGGACGCCCGACGGCGAGCGGATCCGGATCTGGGCCACCGCGGGCGAGGTGGTCAAGAGCTGGACCTCGCGCCGCGAGCTGGACCCGGACGGGCTGCGCGTCACCTTCCGGCAGGAGGTCTCCGCGCCACCGGTGGCGGCCATGGGCGGTGAGTGGATCATCACCGCGCATGGGGAGAACATCTCCCGGCTGGAGCTGCGCCATGACTTCCGTGCCGTCGACGACGACCCGTCGGGCGTCCGCTGGATCACCGCGGCGGTGGACCGCAACAGCGACTCCGAGCTGGCGGCGGTCAAGGCGCTCGCGGAACTCGGCGACAGGATGGGAGAGTTGGAGTTCTCCTTCGAGGACACGGTGTTCACGACGGGCGACCCCGCGCTGGTGTACGACTATCTGTACCGCGCCGATCTGTGGCCCGAGCGGCTGCCGCATGTGTCCCGGCTCGACCTCAAGGAGGACCCGGCCGACGCCACCGAGCCGCGCGTCCAGGTGATGACGATGGACACCCGCACGGCCGACGGCTCGGTGCACACCACCGAGTCCGTACGGGTCTGCTTCGGGCCGGACCGCATCGTCTACAAGCAGACCACCGTGCCCGCGCTGATGACCGCGCACACCGGCAGCTGGACGATCACCCCGGCCGGCGACGGCGTGGCCGTCACCTCCCGGCACACCGTGATCCTCAAGCCGGAGGCCGTGGAGCGGGTGCTCGGACCGGACAAGACCGTCGCCGACGCCCGCGCCTTCGTACAGCGCGCGCTGAGCACCAACAGCACCACGACGCTCCGCCACGCGCGGGCGTTCGCGGAGGCGGCCACTCGTGAGTGAGCCGAGCCATAGGGCTGAGCGGGGCGGCGGGGCCGGGAGGGGCGGCGGGGCCGTGCGGCTCGACGGGCTGCCGGCCGAGGCGGCCCGGGCCCACCCCACCCGGCCCGCGCTGGTGTGGGACGGAAACTCCGGGCAGACCCCGGCCCGCCGGGAGACGCTGGACTTCGCGGGGCTCGACCTGCGGGTGTCGCGCGCCGCGGACGCCCTGCGGCGGCTGCTGCCCCCGGGCCGGGGGGGCAGCTCCGTGGTGGCGGTCGCCTCCGTCCTGCACCCGGACTTCGCCGTGGCCTACTACGCGGCCGCACGCTGCGGAAACGTGGTGGCGGTGGTCAACCCGCTGCTGCGCGAGGAGGCGCTGCTGCACACCCTGTCGGTGAGCGAGGCGCGCCTGGCGCTCGTGGACGCCGGGCTGTACGCGCGGCTCGCCGCCGTGCGCGACCGGCTGCCCGCGCTGCGGGAGGTGGTGCTGATCGGCCCGGCCGAGCCCGGGGCGACCGGGCCGGACGTGCCACGCCTGGACGATGTGCTGGAGAAGCGGACGCTGGTGGGGCCGCCCGGCACGGTGGGCCCGGACGACGTGGTGTGCGTCCAGTTCACCAGCGGTACGACGGGACTGCCCAAGGCCGTCCGGCTCACCCACCGCAACCTGGTCGTCAACGCGGCGCAGATCGCCGAGGCCCATCGGGTCGACGGCGGCTCGGTCGCACTCAACCACCTGCCGACCTACCACCCCATGCACCTCAACTCGGCCGTGTTCGCGGGCGCCACGCAGGTGCTGTGCGCCGCGCCCGACCCCCTCGACGCGGTGGCGGCGGCCAACCGCCACTCCGCCACCCACTTCTACAGCCTGCCGGTCAGGCTCGCCCGGCTCGCCGCCGACCCCGCCCTCGACGGCCTGGAGCTGACGACCGTACGGCAGATCGCGTCGGGCGGCTCGGCGCTGCCGGTGCGGGACGCGGCGCGGCTGGCCGAGCGGTTCGGGGTGCCGGTGTTTCAGGGGTACGGGCTCGCCGAGACGTCCCCGCTGACCCACAGCGACGACCCGGCCCGCCCGGCGCCCGGCTCGGTGGGCCGCCCGGTGGCGGGCACCGAGTGCCGGGTCGTGGACGTCGAGCGCCGTACGGTGTCGGCGCCCGGCGAGGTGGGCGAGGTGCAGGTGCGCGGGCCGCAGGTGATGAAGGGCTACCTCGGCGGCCCGGACGGCACCGGCCTGGAGGACGACGGCTGGTTCTCCACCGGAGACGTCGGCCGGATCGACGAGGAGGGGAGGCTGTTCCTGGTCGACCGGCTCGGCGACACGTTCAAGTGCGACAACTTCCTCGTCGCGCCGGCCGAGGTCGAGCAGGTGCTGCTCGACCACGAACTGGTCCGGGAGGCCGTGGTCTTCGGCCTGCCGGATCCCGCGCGGGGCGCGCTCGCCGCCGCGCTGGTGGTGCTCCGGCCGGGTGCGGGCGGGCCGGAGGCCATCGCGGAGGCCATCGCGGCGGCCGTGGCCGACCGGCTCCCGTACTACCAGCGGCCGCACCACATCGAGGTGGTGGAGGCCATCCCGCGCAACGCGAACGGAAAGGTGCGGCGCCGCGCCCTGCGCGACGCCCTCGTCCACACCCAGGAAGGCCGTACCCCGATGTCGTCATGCGACGAGCTGGACCACCCGACCGGTCTGTTCACCGTCATCAACACCTTCACGCTGAAGGACCCGGGCCGGGCCGATGAGTTCGAGCGGCGCTTCCTCGACCATGTGGCGTGGATGCGCGCCCAGGAGGGCTTCGACTCACACCAGGCGGTACGGCTGGTGGAGCGCCCGGGGGTGTACGTCAACCTCGGCCGCTGGCGCTCGCCCGAGTCCTTCCAGCGGGTGCGGGGCAGCGAGGTGTTCCAGGCACACGCCGAGCAGTTCCACGAGCTGGTGGACGTGGACGCCGATCCGTCCCTCAATGTGCTGCGGGCGGGCGGCGATGTCGCCGAGGGCGCGCCGGTGGTGGTCGTCGAGCATCTGGGCGCCGAGGGCGCAGAGGGGGCCGAGGGGGCCGGGGCCGGCCTGGACGCCTTCGCCGACTCCTACCGGGCGTACGTCCGGGACCTGGCGGCGCGGCCGGGCTTTCTGCACGCCGACCTCAGCCGGTCGCTGACGAGGCCCGGCAGCTACACCTTCGTCACCTGGTGGTCGGACGGGGGCTCCTGGCGCGCCTCTCGTACCGGTGCCCCGGCCGCCGGTACGGCCGAGCGCGCCGTGCACCTGGCCGCTCATGCCGCGGACCGGAAAGCGGCGAACCATGTCGCCTGAACCAGCCGAGCCGGGTGAGCCGGGTGACCCGGGTGACCCGGTCACGCTGGGGCTGGAGGGAAAGGTCGCGCTGGTGACGGGCGCGACCCGCGGGGTCGGGTTCGCGGTGGCCCGCAAGCTGGCCGTCGCGGGCGCGCAGGTGATCCTCGACTACGCGCACAGCGACGCGGACGCCGAACGCGCGCTCCGCGAGCTGTCCGGACTGGGGGGCGGCGCGATCGCCCGCCGGGCGGATGTGACCAGCCCCCAGCAACTGCGCGCGCTGCTGGCCGAGGTGCGCGAGCGGTACGGCCGGCTGGACATCTTCGTGCACAGCGCCGCCTCCTGGCACCCCATGCCCGCGGTGGGGGCGCGCCCCGGGGACATACGGGCCGACCTCTCGGCCGCCCTGGACCCGCTGCTGTACGGGGCCTCCGCGATCGCCGAGCTGATGGCGGGCGGCCCCGGGCGGATCGTCGCGGTGTCCAGCAGCGGGGCCCACCGGGCCGTACCGCGCTACGTCGGCCCCGGGATCGCCAAGGCGGCGCTGGAGAGCCTGGTGCGCTATCTCGCCGTGGAGCTGGCGGGCCGGCGGATCGCGGTCAACGCGGTGGCCACCGCGAAGCTCGACAAGGGGCCGGACACCCCCGACCCGGCCGCCGCCGCGGCGCTGGCCGCGCGCACCCCCGGCGGCCGGCTCACCACCCCGCGCGACATCGCCGATGTGGTGGCCCTGCTGTGCACGGCGGAGGCCGGCTGGATCCAGGGCCAGGTGATCACCGCGGACGGCGGCCTGGGGCTGCGCGCGTGAGCGCGGCCCCGGCGGACCGGAAGGGAGGCGAGGTGGCGGAGGAGTTCGACACCGACGTGTGCGTGGTCGGCGGCGGACCGGCCGGGCTGGTCCTGGCCCTGCTGTTGCTGCGCTCGGGCGTCCGGGTGGCCGTGGTGGAGCGCGCCCGCGGCCACCACCGGGAGTTCCGCGGCGAGATCCTCCAGCCCGGTGCGATGGCGCTGCTGGACGAACTCGGCGTGCTGACCGGGGCCCGGGCCCGCGGCGGACACGAGCACGACCGGTTCCGCCTGGTCGAGGGGGACCGCGTGCTGCTGGAGGCCGACTACCGGCTGCTGCCTGCCCCGTACGACCACCTGCTGAGCATCCCCCAGGCGCATGTACTGGACGAACTCCTCGACCACTGCGCCAAGTTCGACGGCTTCCAGTGGCTGGACGGGCGCCGGGTCGGCGGTCTGGTGCGCCGGGAGGGGCGCGTCGCGGGCGTCACCGCCGCCGGGCCGGAGGGCCCGTGCACCGTACGGGCCCGGGTGGTCGTCGGCGCGGACGGGCGCTATTCGCGGATCCGGCGGCTGGCGGGCATCGGGGCGGGGCGCACCGAGGCGTTCGACCACGACGTGCTGTGGTTCAAGCTCACGGAGCACAAGAACACCGGCAAGAACACCGGCAAGAACACCGAGAAGAACACCGAGAAGAAGAGCGGCAGGAGAGAGGCCGGGCAGGAGAGCCGGCGGGAACGGGCGCGGGAGCGGCCGGGCGTCGAGCCCCCGCTCCGCGATGTGCGGGTGTTCCGCGCCGGTGGCAGCCCCGTGCTCGCCTACGCCTCGTGGCCCGACCGCATCCAGATCGGCTGGACCCTGCCGCACCAGGGGTACCGCGACATCGCGGGGCAGGGCCTGGACCACGTCAGGGAACAGCTCTGCCGTGCCGTGCCGCCGTACGCCCACCTCATCCGCGAACAGATCCGCTCCCCGCGCGACCTCAGCCTGCTGGACGTGTTCTCCTCGCGGGCCGAGCGCTGGACCGACGACGGGCTGGTGCTGATCGGCGACGCCGCCCACACCCACAGCCCGATCGGCGCCCAGGGCATCAACCTGGCCGTCCAGGACGCGGTGGTGCTGCACCCGGTCCTGGTCGGCGCGCTGGCCGCGGGCGACACCGGCGCGGCCCGCCTCGGGGTCTTCGAAGAGCGCCGCGGCCCCGACATCGCGGCCGTGATGCGGCTCCAGACCCTCCAGAGCAAGGCGATGCTCTCGCAGGGCCCCATCGCCACCCGGGTCCGCCCCCGGCTCGCCCGCGTGCTGCGGCACACGCCGCTCTACCGCAAGGTCCTTCACCGCATCGCCTACGGCAATCCGTCGATCCGCATCTCGCACGGCTAGAAGGCCGTCGACGTGGCCCACGTCGGACCGGAAGTCCGGTGCACGGCAGGTCCGTGGCGAGGTTCACCGGTCTTCGAGGGGTCCTCGACCAGGCGCTCACATGCTCGCGCTGTCCGCTAAGGAGGACTTACATGAAGGCTCTCGTGCTGTCCGGTGGGTCGGGCACCCGCCTGCGCCCGTTCAGCTACTCGATGCCCAAGCAGCTCATCCCCATCGCCAACAAGCCGGTCCTCGAACACGTCCTGACGGCGATCCGCGACATCGGCGTCACGGACATCGGCATCGTCGTCGGCAACCAGCTCCGGGCGATCTCGGCGGCGCTGGGCGACGGTTCGGCCCTCGGCGTGCGGATCACCTACATCCAGCAGACCGAGCCGCTGGGGCTGGCCCACTGCGTCGCCATCGCCCGCGACTTCCTGGGCGACGACGACTTCGTGATGTACCTCGGCGACAACATGCTCCCGGAAGGGGTGGCGGCCGTCGCGGCCGAGTTCCGCGCCAAGCGGCCCGCCGCGCAGGTGGTGGTGCACAAGGTCCCCGATCCGCAGGCGTTCGGGGTGGCGGAGGTGGCGGCGGACGGCTCGGTGCTGCGGCTGGTCGAGAAGCCCGCGCGGCCGCGCACGGATCTGGCCCTGATCGGCGTCTACTTCTTCACCCCCGCCATCCACGAGGCCGTCTCCGCGATCGAGCCGAGCGCGCGCGGCGAACTGGAGATCACCGACGCCATCCAGTGGCTGGTCGCCCGGGGCGAGACGGTACGGGCCAGCGAGTACTCGGGCTACTGGAAGGACACCGGGCGCGTCGAGGACGTCCTGGACTGCAACCGCGAGGTGCTGCGCACCCTCACCCGCTCGGTGGCGGCGGACGTCGACGAGGTCAGCGAGATCACCGGGCCGGTCGTGGTCGAGCCGGGCGCCCGGGTGGTGCGCTCCCGGATCGAGGGACCGGCGATCATCGGCGCGGGCACGCTGGTGGAGGACAGCCACGTGGGGCCGCACACCTCGGTCGGCAGCCACTGCGTGCTGCGCGACACCCGGCTGGACGACTCGATCGTGCTGGACGGCGCCTCCCTCTCCCGGGTGCGCGGGCTGTACGGCTCGGTCATCGGCCGCTCCGCCGCCATCGCCACCGTCCCGCCCCCGGAAGCCGCCCCCGAAGCCGCCCCCGGAGCCGCCACGGGCGTCACCACCGGCCCGCGGATGGCCTCCAGCCGCCACCGCCTCGTCGTCGGCGATCACACCCGTATCGAGGTGGCCGCGTGAGGATCCTGGTCACCGGCGGCGCCGGCTTCATCGGCTCGACCTACGTCCGCACCCTGCTCGCCGACGGCTACCCCGGCTGCGCGGGCGCCCGGGTCACCGTCCTGGACAAGCTGACCTACGCCGGACACCGGGACAGCCTCCCGGCCGCCGATCCGCGCCTGACCTTCGTACGCGGCGACATCTGCGACCCCGCGCTGCTGAGCGACCTCCTGCCGGGGCACGACGCGGTGGTGCACTTCGCCGCCGAGTCGCATGTCGACCGCTCCCTGGAGGCCGCCGCCGACTTCGTGACCACCAACGCCTGCGGCACCCAGATCCTGCTCGACGCCTGTCTGCGCGCCCGCGTCCCCCGCGTGGTGCACGTGTCCACCGACGAGGTCTACGGCTCGATCGAGCACGGCTCGTGGACCGAGGAGTGGCCGCTCGCGCCCAACACCCCGTACGCGGCGTCCAAGGCGGCCTCCGACCTGATCGCCCGCGCCTGCTGGCGCACCCACGGCCTCGATGTGTCCATCACCAGGTGTTCCAACAACTACGGCCCCTACCAGCACCCCGAGAAGCTCATACCGCTGTTCGTCACCAACCTCCTGGACGGCAAGGAGGTCCCGCTCTACGGCGACGGCTCGAACATGCGCGAGTGGCTGCACGTAGAGGACCACTGCCGCGCGATCCACCTGGTGCTCAACCGAGGCCGGGCGGGCGAGATCTACAACGTGGGCGGGGGCAACGAGTACACCAACGCCGCCCTGACCCGACGGCTGCTGGAGCTGTGCGGCGCCGACGAGCGCATGGTGCGCCACGTCGCCGACCGCAAGGGCCACGACCTGCGCTACTCCCTCGACGAGACGAAGATCCGGGAGGAGCTGGGCTACGCGCCGCGCGTGCCCTTCGACACCGGCCTGGCCGCCACCGTCGCCTGGTACCGCGACAACCCGGGCTGGTGGAAGGGGGAGACGCGCGGATGAGTCTCACGCAGCGGCACCAGCCGGGGGACGACCCGGGGCCGCGGGCCCACAAGGAACACGGAGGCCACGGGGGCCACAAGGACCACACGGACACGCAGGTGCTGGTGGTCGGCGCCGGGCCAGTGGGGCTCACCATGGCGCATGAACTGGCCCGCCACGGGGTGCGGGTGCGCCTGGTGGACGGCGCCCCGGGCCCGGCCACCACCAGCCGCGCCCTGGCCACCCACGCGCGCACCCTGGAGACCTACGACCAGATGGGCGTGGCCGCCGACCTGCTGCCCCGCGGACAGCGGGTGGAACACTTCACCCTGCACCAGAACGGCCGCCGCCTCATCCGCCTCGACACCGACTACAGCCGGCTGCCCACCCGTTTCCCCTTCACCCTCATGGTCGACCAGGTGATCACCGAGGAGGTGCTGCGCACGGCCGCGTCCCGGCACGGGGTCGACGTGGAGTGGGGCATGCGGCTGACCGGGTTCGAGGACCTGGGCACCGCGGTGCGCGCCCGGCTGAGCCGCGCGGACGGCGGCGTGGCGGAGATCCGCGCCGGGTGGCTGGTGGGCTGCGACGGCGGGCACAGCACGGTGCGCAAGAAACTCGGGCTGCCGCTGCTCGGCGACTCCAGCGAGACCTGGCTGATCGCCGACGCGGTCGTGGACTGCGACCTGCCGCGCGACAGCATCCACTGGATGCGCACCCCCGCCGGGACCGTGATGATGGTGCCCTTCCCGGAGCCCGGCAAGTGGCGGCTGCTGGACACCACGGACGTCGACTACGACGGCGGCGAGGCGCAGGACGCTGCGGTGGCGCGGCGGTTCACCGCCAAGATCCGCGCGGGCACCGGCCGCCCGGCGCGGGTCGGGACACCCAGCTGGGTGTCGGTGTTCTCCATCCAGCAGCGCATGGTGCCGCGCATGCGCGCGGGGCGGGTGTTCGTCGCGGGCGACGCGGCCCATGTGCACAGCCCCGCCTCCGGACAGGGCATGAACACCGGCGTCCAGGATGCCGCCAACCTCGCCTGGAAGCTCGCCGCCGTCATCCGCGGCGAGGCGAACACCCGGCTGCTCGACTCCTACGGCGCGGAGCGGGTGCCGGTCGGCGAGCGGCTGCTGCACTCCACGCGGTTCGCCACCGCGCTGGTGCAGCTGCGCAGCCGTACCACCGCCTCGCTGCTGCGCGCGGCGTTCGGCGTCGTCCGCGCGCTGCCGCCGCTCAGGGCCCGTATCCAGCGCCGGATCATGGGCGGGATGACCGCGCTCGACCTGACGTACCGGGCCGGGTCCGCGGTCCTGGGGGAGACGGCCGGCACCCGGGTGGCCAAGGTGGGGCCGCGGCGGGCGGCGCGCAGCCCCGGGTGGCGGGAGCTGACCGCCGAACTGGCCCGGCCCGGCTGGACGCTGCTCGCCTTCGCCACCCCCGACCAGTACCCGTCGCTGTGCGCGCTCGCCGAGGCGTACGGCGGCTATCTGAGCGTCCGTACGGCCGTGCCCGGGACGCCCGTGCCGGGGTCGCCCGTGCCCGGGTCGCCCGGGGAAGGCGCGCCGGGGCCGCTGGCCGACCCGGACGGCCGGCTGCGGGCCGACCTGGGCGCCGAGCCCGGCGGCTGGCTGCTGATCCGGCCGGACGGCTACTCGGCGGCCCGTGGCACCGCCGCCGACCGCCCGCGCGACGCGCTCGCCGCGCTGGGGCTGCGGCCGGTGCTGTACGTGGTCGGACGCACGGGCGCACCGCGGCCCGAGGTGCTGGGAGGCGAGTCCTGATGCGAGCCCCGATGCGCGTCCTGCGCGCGGTCTCCCACCGACCGGCCCCCGGCACCGCCCCCTACGACACCGACTCTCACCTCAGGACGTGGCATGGAGATTGTGGGAAACGGGTTCCTCGCCCGGAGTCTTGAGCCGATCGCCCATCAGCACCCGGACACCGTGGTCCTCGCGGCCGGTGTGTCCTGGGCGAGCGGCACCTCGGACGCGGACTTCGCGCGGGAGGCGGCCCTGCTGGCGGAGGTGGCGCGGGGGTGCCGGGCCACCGGACGGCGGCTGCTGTTCTTCTCCACCGCCTCCACCGGGATGTACGGCGGGGTGGACGGCCCCGGCCGGGAGGACGCCCCGGTCGTGCCCTGCACCCCGTACGGGGCGCACAAGCTGGGGCTGGAGCGGCAGTTGCACGACTCCGGGGCCGAGTGGCTGGTGCTGCGCCTCGGCCATCTGGTCGGCCCCGGGCAGCCGCCGCACCAGCTGCTGCCCGCGCTGGTGCGGCAGATGCGGGAGGGCCGGGTGCGGATCCACCGGGGGGCGGCGCGGGATCTGATCGACGTGGTGGACGTGGTGCGCGTCATCGACCTGCTGCTGACACAGGATCTGCGGGGCGAGACGGTCAACGTGGCCTCGGGGGAGGCGGTTCCGGTGGAGCGCATCGTCGACCATCTGGAGGGACGGCTGGGTCTGGTGGCGCACCGGGAGTACCGGGAGGCAGGCGCTCAGCACGTCATCTCCACCGAGAAGCTGCGGGCCCTGGTCCCGCAGACGGCCCGGATGGGCTTCGGCCCCGGCTACTACCGACGGGTCCTCGACGCCTTCGCCAAGACCTGCGCCACCGGCCCGGCCGTGCCCGAGGCGCCCGGCTGCCGCTGATAGCGGGGGTGCGGTCGCGGGGCCGCCGCCCGACCGGGTGTCGAGGGGGCTTCGAGCCGATGACGGCAGGGTCCGGTCTGTACGGAACGGACGACGACGGCACAGGCGGTGGCCAGTGGTGAGCGGTTACGGACAGGAAGGGCGTGGCGATGAGCGACCACAGGGCGCTGGTTCTCGATGAGGTCCGCAAGTACCACCAGGAGCGGGAGCAGGAGCGCGAGCCCCGCCGGGCGTTCGTCCCCGGAGTGACCGAGATCTGGCCGTCGGGCGCGGTGCTGGACGAGGACGACCGGGTGTCCCTGGTGGAGGCCGCCCTGGAGATGCGGATCGCCGCCGGGCGCAGCTCCCGGAAGTTCGAGTCGGAGTTCGCCCGCAAGCTGGGGCTGCGCAAGGCGCACCTGACGAACTCCGGCTCCTCGGCGAATCTGCTGGCCGTCGCGGCACTGACGTCACCGCAGCTGGAGGACCGGCGGCTGCGCCCGGGGGACGAGGTGATCACCGTCGCGGCGGGGTTCCCCACCACCGTCAATCCGATCCTCCAGAACGGGCTGGTGCCGGTCTTCGTCGATGTCGACCTCGGTACGTACAACACCACCGCCGAGCGGGTCGCCGCCGCCATCGGCCCGCGCACCCGGGCCATCGTCGTCGCCCACGCGCTGGGCAATCCGTTTCCCGCGACCGAGCTGGCGGAACTCGCCGAGCGGCACGAGCTGTTCCTGATCGAGGACAACTGCGACGCGGTGGGCTCCCGCTACGACGGCCGGCTCACCGGCACCTTCGGCGATCTGACCACCGTCAGCTTCTACCCCGCGCACCACATCACGATGGGCGAGGGCGGCTGTGTGCTGACCTCGAACCTGGCGCTGGCGCGGATCGTGGAGTCGCTGCGGGACTGGGGGCGGGACTGCTGGTGCGAGCCGGGCGAGTCCAACAAGTGCCTCAAGCGCTTCGACTACCAGATGGGGACGCTGCCCGCGGGCTACGACCACAAGTACATCTTCTCCCACGTCGGTTACAACCTGAAGACCACCGATCTCCAGGCGGCGCTCGGGCTGACCCAGCTGGCCAAGCTCGACGCCTTCGGCGCGGCGCGCCGCCGCAACTGGCGGCGGCTGCGCGAGGGCCTGGACGGGGTGGAGCATCTGCTGCTGCCCGAGGCCACCCCGCGCAGCGACCCCAGCTGGTTCGGGTTCGTCATCACCGTCGAGCCCGGGGCCCCGTTCGGCCGCGCCGAGCTGGTGGACTTCCTGGAGGGGCGGCGGATCGGCACCCGTCTGCTGTTCGCGGGCAACCTCACCCGCCACCCGGCGTACCGGGGGCTGACCCACCGGGTGTCCGGGGACCTCACCAACAGCGATGTGATCACCGAGCGGACCTTCTGGGTCGGGGTCTATCCCGGGCTGACCGAGGAGATGCTGGACTACGTCGTCTCGTCCATCCGCGAGTTCGTGGCGGCCCGCGGGGCCCGCGGCGCGCGGGGGACCGGCCGGGCGCGGGCACGGGCCGCGACCGGCCGGGGAGCCGAGGCGTGATGGACCTCGGCCTGGAGGGACGCACGGTCCTGGTCACCGGCGCCACCGGCGGCATCGGGCGGGCCACCGCCCGGGCCTTCGCCGAGCAGGGCGCGCGGGTGGCGGTGGCCTACCGCCACCAGCGCGAGGCGGCCGAGGCGTTCGCCGCGGAGCTCGCCGGGGAGGCCGGTGAGAAGCGGGCGTTCGCCGTGCCGTACGCGCTGGACGACCCCGCCTCGCCGCGGTGGGTGGTGGCGGCCGTGGAGCGGCGCTGGGGCGCCCTGGACGTGCTGGTGGCGGGCGCCTGGCAGTGGGGGCGCCGCCGGGGGCCGCGTGAACGGTTCGAGGACGTACGGGAAGACGAGTGGCTGCCGGTCGTCTCGGACAACCTGGCCCCCGCGATCCGCACGGTCCAGTGCGCCGTGGCCGGGATGCGCGAGCGCGGCTGGGGCCGGATCGCCCTTGTCTCCTCGCACAACGCGCTGGACGGCGCGCGCGGCCAGGAGTTCTACGGCGCGGCGAAGGCCGGGCTGCACGGCCTGGCCCGGAGCCTGATGTGGGATCTGGGCGGCGACGGGGTGCTGGTCAACGTGGTGTGCCCGGGCCTGACCACGACCGACCGGGTGCTGTCCGGGCTGCCGGGCGCGGTCCGCGAGCGGGAGCTCGCCGCCACGCCCACCGGGCGGCTGAGCACCCCCGAGGACACCGCCCGCGCCCTGCTGTTCCTGTGCTCGGCGGCCAACGGCAACATCACCGGCGAGGTCCTGACGGTGTCCGGCGGGCGGTGAGCGGGCCCGCTCGTGTCCGGTAGCCCCCTTTCCCTACCCCACCCCGCCCCTTCCCGGCCGCCTCGCGGCGGAGCCGCACATCGACAGCCGCTCGATTTCGCGGGCCGGCTCGTTCGAACTTCCGGAGGAGTCCCGTGCGTGTTCTGTTCACCACCTGGTCCTCGGGCGGGCACCTCGCCCCGATGGTGCCGCTCGCGCGGGCGTTCGTGGCGGCCGGACACCAGGTGCGGGTCGCGGTGCCGTCCGGCTGCGCCGCGGCCGTCGCCCACGCCGGTCTGATGTCCGTCCCGGTCGGCACCCTGCCCAAGGCGTCCGGGGCCGCCGCGGCGGCGCCCCGCCCCCGCGGACACTGGCCCGCCGACTGGCCGTCACGGCCCGAGGCGCTCGGCCCGGAGCAGCGTGGCATGCTCCGCGCGCTCGGCGACAAACAGGTCCGGATCGCCGAGGCGATGGCACAGGGCCTGGTGGCCTTCGCCCGCTGCTGGCAGCCCGGCCTGGTGGTGCACGACGCGAGCACCTACGCGGGGACGGTGGCCGCGGCCGCGCTGGGGGTGCCCGCGGTCGGCCAGATGTGGGGGAGCGCGGCCCTGCTCCGGCTCGACCGGCAGGATCTGCACGGCCCGCCGCTGCCCGGCTACGCCCGCCTGATGCGGCGTTACGGCGTGGAGCCGGCGCGGGAGCCCGACCTGTGGCTGGACCCCTGCCCGCCCAGCCTGGCGCTGCCCTCGGCGGTGCGGCGGATGGCGGTGCGCTTCATCCCGTACGAACACGCGGGCGCGCCCCAGCGGGGCGGGGCCGCCGCCGCGCCCCGGGTCTGTGCCGCCTGGGACGACGCCGACGGCCCGCCCGAGGCCGTGCGCGACGCCCTGCGGCAGGCGGGGGCGCGGCGCGCCCCCGGGCCGCCGCAGCGGCTGCCGGCGGGCTGCCGGGCCGTGCTCCACCAGGGCGGCGGCGCGGCCGTCGTGGCCGCCGCCGCGTCGGGGGTGCCGCAGCTGGTCGTCGCGCCGCGCCCCGAGCAGCAGCTCAACGGGGCGCGGCTGGCGCTGGTGGGCGCCGGGCTCCTGCTGCCTCCGGACGCGCCCGCCGTCCGCGTCTCCGCCGCGCTGTCGGGCTTGCTGGAGCAGCCCTCGTACGCCTCCGCCGCGCGCGAACTGCGCGCCGAGGTCAGGTCGATGCCGGGGCCGGAAGAGGCGGTGACCTGGCTGACAAGCCCGGCACAAGCGCCCCGTGCACCATAGGCAGTCGCGACCCGAGCCCGCATCGGCAACCCCTGTTCACGTCCCACACCTGACGCACCTCGAGGAGCCGCCCCGTGCCGACCACCAGCCTGCCGACCCGCCCCGTCCTGCGGCCCCGGGAGGACCCCGGGCTGTCCGCCCGGCTGGCCCGGTCGGCCGCCGCGGGCCAGGGGGTTCAGCTGCGTACCGAGGACTTCGCCGACTGGCTCGCCGCCCGCGGCCGGGCGCACGACTTCGGCGTGGACCGCATTCCGTTCGCCGAGCTGGACGGCTGGTCGTTCCACCCCGGGACCGGCGATCTGGTGCACCGCAGCGGGCGCTTCTTCACCGTGGAGGGGCTGTCCGCGGGCACCGACGAGGGCCCGTACCGCGACTGGCACCAGCCGATCATCGTCCAGCCCGAGGTGGGCATTCTGGGCATCCTGGCCAAGGAGTTCGACGGGGTCCTGCACTTCCTCATGCAGGCCAAGATGGAGCCGGGCAACCCCAATCTGCTCCAGCTGTCGCCCACCGTGCAGGCCACCCGCAGCAACTACACCAAGGTGCACAAGGGCCTGGACGTGAAGTATCTGGACTACTTCGTCCAGCCCGGGCGCGGCCGGGTCATCGCCGACGCCCTCCAGTCCGAGCACGGCTCGTGGTTCTACCGCAAGAGCAACCGCAACATGATCGTCGAGGCGCTGGACGACGTCCCGCCGGACGACGACTTCTGCTGGCTGACCCTGGGCCAGATCAACCAGCTGCTGCACCGGGACCTGGTCGTCAACATGGACGCGCGCACCGTGCTGTCCTGCATGCCGGAGTACGGGCGCGAGACCGGGACCGAGCACGGCCCGAGCGCCGGGGACCGGGCGCTGCACAGCGACGCCGAGCTTCGGTCCTGGTTCACCGGCGAGCGCTCCCGGCGCGAGCTGCGGGCCGAGCGGGTCCCGCTCGCGTCGGTGCCCGGCTGGGTGCGCGGGGAGATGTCCGTCGACCATGAAGAGGGCCGGTACTTCAAGGTCGTTGCGGTGTCGGTGCGGGCGGCCAGCCGCGAGGTGAGCAAGTGGACCCAGCCGCTGTTCGAGCCGGTGGGCGCCGGGGTCACGGCGTTCGTGGCGCGGCGGATCGGCGGCGTGCTGCACGTGCTCGCCCACGCGCGCGTCGAGGGCGGCTTCCTCGACACGGTCGAGCTCGGCCCCACCGTCCAGTGCACCCCGGGGAACTGGGACCATCTGCCCGCCGCGGACCGGCCGCCCTTCCTCGACCTGGTCCTCGACCCCCGCGGCGCCCGGGTGCGGTACGACGCGGTGCACTCGGAGGAGGGCGGGCGGTTCCTGAACGCGGAGAGCCACACCCTGGTCGTGGAGGCCGAGGACACCCCGCTGGACCCGCCCCCCGGATACCGCTGGGTCACCCCGGCCCAGCTGCGCGGCCTGGTCCGGCACGGCCACTACGTCAACGTCCAGGCGCGTACGCTGCTGGCCTGTCTGGGAGCGATGGGAGAGGGAGGCCGATGAGCGACGCCGTGCTGCGGGTGGGGGTGCTGGGCTGCGCCGGCATCGCCCGCCGCCGGATGCTGCCCGCCATGACGGCCGCGCCCGGCATCGAGGTCGTGGCGGTCGCCAGCCGGGACGCGGCCAAGGCCGCGGAGACGGCGCGGACATACGGCTGCCGCCCGGTGACCGGCTACGCGGAGCTGCTGGCGCTGGACGAGGTGGACGCGGTGTACGTACCGCTGCCCGCCGCCCTGCACGAGCGCTGGGTGGCGGCCGCGCTGCGCGCGGGCAAGCACGTGCTGGCGGAGAAGCCGCTCACCACCGACCGGGCCCGCACCGCCGAGCTGCTGACCCTGGCCGGCGGGCTCGGCCTGGTGCTGATGGAGAACGTCATGTTCGTCCACCACGGCCAGCACGAGGCCGTGCGCAAGGCGCTCGCCGAGGGCGCGATCGGCGAACTGCGCGCGATGCACGCCGCGTTCGCCATCCCCCGGCTCCAGGACGCCGACATCCGCTACGACGCCGACCTCGGCGGCGGCGCCCTGTGGGACGTCGGCGTGTATCCGGTGCGCGCGGCGCTGCACTTCCTGGGTCCCGAGCTGCGGGTCGCGGGCGCGGTGCTCACCGAGGGCGAGGGGCGGCGGGTCGACACCTCCGGGGCCGCCGTGCTGCACACCCCCGACGGCGTCACCGCCCAGCTGACCTTCGGCCTCGACCACCCCTATGTGGCCACCTACGAACTGTGGGGCACGGAGGGCCGGTTGACCGTGGAGCGCGCCTTCACCCCGCCCGCCGACTTCGAGCCCCAGGTCCGGCTGCGGCGCGCGGACGGCGAGAAGGAGCTGCCGCTGGCCTGCGACGACCAGGTGGCGAACACCGTCGCCGCCTTCGTACGGGCCGTCCGGGACGCCCAGGGCGGCGGGGAGGCGCCGGACGGGCGGGCCGCCGTGCTGCGCCAGGCGGAACTGCTCCACGAGATCCGGGAGGCGGCGAGGTTGGCGGCCTCAGACCTGGGCGTCCGCCGCGAGGACGGTGAACGCTGACCAGGCTTCGCGAGACACAACCAGCGAGCCTATGTGCGTGTCCTTGGAGTCGCGGACGTGCACCCTTTCAGGACGTACGGCGACCTCGACACAGTTGCCGCCTCCACCGCCGCTGTAGCTGCTCTTGAACCAGTCCAGTTCAGTGGTGCTCATAGCGCTCCTCGCATCTGCTCGATCAGGCTCGTGGTGGCCTGACGACCCAGAGCCTGTGAGCGCATCTTGCCATAGCGCTGAAGCATGGCACTGACGGATTTCGGGTCGGTGATCAGCATGCTGGCGTCATGTGCTTCTACGTAGCCGACCCAACGGTTGTCCGCGGTTTCGGCAAGGTACATCGGCCCCTCGAAACCGGAATGGTCCTCCTGCCGCAGAGGCATGACCTGGATCTCCACGTTGCGGTGACACCCCTGTTCCAGCAGGTGGTCGTACAGAGCCTTGGTGACGTCAAGGCCGCCGAACTGGCGCTCCAATAGGGCCTGTTCGATGATGAAGGAGAACGTTGTGTTCGGGCGCTCCGTAAGGAGTTGCTGCCTCGTCAGGCGAGCAGCCACCTGGTTCTCGAACTGCTCCTCTGTGAGTGGAGGAAGGCGGCGTTCGAAGATCTCTCGGATGTACGGCTCGGGCTGCAACAGTCCTGGTACGACGCTCGATTCGTACGCATACAGCGACACCGCCTCCTCCTCGATCCCCGCCCACTGCTGGAACCACGACGCCAGCCCCGCCTTGCGCGTCAGACTGCGGGCCGCAGCCCTCAGGACGCGGGCGGCCGTCGCGCCCAGCACCCCCTCCGACCGTTCGATGAGGTCCCTCGGAGGGAACCGCCTCCCCTGCTCGATCTTGGCGATGTAAGCCCCAGTAGCGGCTTCGAGGCTGCGGCCCTGGTCGTCGCAGAGCTGGCCGCCAACGCCGTGGTGCACGGCCTCGTCCCGGGGCGGGACTTCGCGCTGCTGCTCCGGTGCGACGACGAGACCGGCGTCGTGCAGATCGAGGTGTCGGACACGCACGACAGGCAGCCCGCGCGGCTCGTGCCCGAGCGGGACGACGAGCACGGCAGGGGCCTGCTCCTGGTCGATGCGTTCGCCGACCGCTGGGGTGTGCGGGATCGCCAAGGACCGGGGAAGACGGTGTGGGCCGAGGTAACCGCACCATGCCAGCGGGATGAGCCGACGACGCACGGCACCGGGGCGCTCGTGGAGCGATCAGGCTGAGCGAGGTTGCTCGCGCCGGGCTGACCTCGGTACGGCGACCAGCGATCTTCCCGGAACGTGTATCGCGGACGTATCGAATATCGCATACGCCACCGCAACAGTCTCCCGTCTTCAGTGGAGTCATGGACCACAGTGCGTCAACGGTCAGTTCGTCCATCGGAAAAGGACTGTGATCATGGACTCGGATTCCGTACGCGGTGTCAACCGGCGGCAGTTGCTCGGGTGGGGCGGGGTGGCGGCCGCCGGCGTGGTGGCAGGCGCGTCGCTGGTGGACGCCCAGCCCAGCCACGCCGACCAGGCCCCAACCGACCCGATCCCGCCGGACACCCGGCCTGGCGGAGCCTACGACCGGTATGTGGCGAAGTTGGCCGCCGAGGGCAAGTTCTCCGGCGTGGTGCTGTTGTCGCACCGGGGCCAGACGGTGCTGTCCCGCAGCTACGGCATGGCCGACAAGGAGAAGGGGATCGCCAACCACGAGGGCGTCGCGTTCAGCCTCAGTTCGGCGGGCAAGCCCTTCGGCGCGGTGGCCATTCTGCAGTTGGCGCAGCAGGGCAAGGTGAAGCTGTCGGACACGGTGGGCACCCACCTGAAGGGCTTCGCCAGGGAGGTCGCCGAGCAGGTGACCATCCACCACGTGTTGTCCGGCACCTCCGGGCTCGACGGCCCGGATGACGACGTGCAGCGTGTCTTTCAAAGCCGGGATGAGGTGCACGAGTACTACGAGCAGCGGGCCCGGCAGGCGAAACTGGTGGGCGCCCCGGGCGCTCCTGACACCGACCATGAGGAGGCGGAGGTCACCATTTCCGCGCTGATCGTGGAGGCCGTGACCGGCAAGACGTACTGGGACTACGTGCAGGAGAACATCTTCGAGCGCTGCAACATGACCGGCTCGGCGTTCTGCACCAGGCCGCAGTGGCTCACCGACGAGCACATCGCGCACCCGTACATGAAACTGGCCGACGGCAGCGTGGTGGACGCCGTCCGCAACCTGGACAAGAGCAGTCCGGACCCGAACGTACTCGGCAAAAATCCGGGCCGCGCTTTCATCGATGCCCCCGGGGACGGTGGCTTCGCCACCGCGCCGGATCTGGTCCGGTTCGCGCGCGCGTTGGGCGACGGAACGGTGCTGGACCGGCCCTGGGCCGACGTGCTCACTGCCGCCAAGGTCCCCCATGGACCGGCGTCGTTCGGGGCGTACGGGATTCCGGTCTCCATCGTCAACGGCCAGTGGAACTACCAGCGCGCCGGTGGCAACCCCGGTGTCGGCGCCAACTGGGACATCTACCCGTACACCGGCTGGGTCGGTGTCATCCTCAGCAACCGCGACGGTGTGCCGTTGCAGGAGATGATCGGGCAGGAGATGCAGGCCATCACCGGGGCCCCGGTCGGCGGGGGATCAGGTGGCTGAGCTACCGGGGGATTCCGCGGCCGCAGGCACGGAATCCGAACCCTGAGTTTGCGGTGAGTATTGGACAGCGACACGCCGACACCATGGTGTGTCGCTGTCCGATACTCACCGCAAACTCACTGGCACGGCCCCCGAAAACGCGACTGGGGTTTCTCGGAGAACCGAGAAACCCCAGGTCAGTGGCTCTAAGAGCCAAGGTGCGCCGCCAGGGACTCGAACCCCGGACCCGCTGATTAAGAGTCAGCTGCTCTAACCAACTGAGCTAGCGGCGCCTGCTGACGTAGGAGACCTTAGCACCCGGATCCGGCGGAGAGAAAATCGATATCCCTCACCCCGGAAAAACGGCGGGTGTGCTGGTCACAGTGGTGCGGCCGAGTAGCTGGGAGGCCGCGCGGGCCGCCCGTACGCACGCCCACAGCAGCGCCTCGGGGCCGGGCAGCCAGGGCCGCCGGACGTCGGGGGCGACCAGCCACCGGCCGGTGGCGGCGGCGGGCGTCTCCTCGGGGTAGGGCGGCGGGACGGTCACCGCGTCACCCCAGCCGTAGCAGAGCAGCGGCGGGGCGGTCGCCGCCCACTCCTCCCAGCCGAGCAGCGCGGAGAGGCGCCGGGCGGCGCCCGGGGCGGCGAACAGCATGACGCGGCCGCGCCCGGTCGCGACCGGGCCGGTGCCCGGCCCGTCGGTCCATAACCGGCTCACCACCCGGCGGCCGAAGAGGGCGTCCATGCTGACGACGTCGAAGACGGTGCCGCACGGCAGCGTGACGGGCATGGTGGGGCGCTGTGCCCACAGCGCGTGCACGCTGCGGGGGCAGGCGCTGGCGGAGGCGAGCCAGTCCGCTCCGGCGGGGGTGACATAGGCGGCGGCGTGATGTGAGTCCCGAGGCCATGTGGTCATGTTTCTACACTTACCGGTGGAGGTGATTACTTAGGGGAATGAGGTAAAACCGGTACGTGACGATGAGGGGTGCGGTATCTTCCGCCCGCATATGCCAGCGGCCCTGTTACGGCCCCTTGGCGGCCACGCGATGGCGGCCCTGCGTACGGCGAAGGATCGTCGCGGTCGGTCCGTCGCGAACACCGTCGCGATCAGTCCGTCGCGTCGCCGCCCCGCATCAGCTCGCGGCCGAATTCGACCATCTTCTTGGCGTAGTCCTCGGTCCACTCCGCGCGCTCGGCGATCACGGCCGGGGTGAGCCGGTCGAACCGCCGGGGATCGGCGAGCTGGGCCGCCGCCATCGCCTGGAACTCCATCGCGCGGTCGGCCGCCGCGCGGAAGGCGAGCACCAGCTCAGTGGAGCGGGACAGCAGCTCGCGCGGGTCCTCTATCGACTCCAGATCGAAGAAGTGCGCCTCGTCCGCGGCGGCCGCGATCGGTTCGAACAGCAGGGGTGCGGGTTTCAGCCGCCGGGGCGCGGTGCCGTGCGGGCCTTGAGCCGGGTGCGGCTCGGGCATGTGATCTCTCCTCGTGAGTCCTCGGACCCGTAGGGGCCTTATCGGCCGTGCTGTCTCGTTCTCTCCCCCCATTGTCTCGCGTTGGGCAAGAGCGCCTCAGGACATACCCGATGGCCGCCAGCTCACACGGTGTTCCGCCAGATGCGCCAGGACCGCGTGGTTGGCCTCCCATCCATCCGGAAACTTCACCGTCACCCCCAGCTGCACCGGCTCCGTCGACGGGTGCTCGTCCAGCAACTCGGCCACGCCCGCCCGGCACACCACGACGCACGCGTGCCGGTGGCGCGAGGCCAGCACGCACAGCCGGCCGGTCTCCAGATGGAACTCCGTGGCATCCGGCCGCCCCGACAGCGGGTGCAACACCACGGTCACATCGAACTCACGCCCCTGGAGGCGGTTGGCCGTGTCGACGGTGACCCCGGTCACCCCCAGGTCCGCCAGCGCCGCCCGGACCGCCGCCGCCTGGTCCCGGTGCGCGGTGCCCACCGCGATCCGGTCCGCCGTCAGCGGCACCGGGTCCGGTGAGCGCTCGCTGACCGCGGCCCCGCCCCGGTCCAGCAGCCGCCGCACCACCAGGGCCACGGCGCCCACCGCCTCCGGGTCGGTGCGCGGCGTCCGCCGGGCGGGCAGCTCCAGCAGCCCCCACCCCGACTCGGCGGCCTCGTCCAGCACCCGGTCCGGGCCCGAGCCGTCGGAGGGGACGCCGAAGCTCAGCCGCCGGTCGCCGTGGTCGGTGCCGCTGCGGAAGGGCGTGTACGGGTAGAAGGCGTCCGAGACCAGCGGCGCGGCGGAGGCGGGCAGCCGCCAGGAGACCGGCAGCCGGTGCTGCGGCAGGTGGGGGTTGTGTGCGAGCAGCGTGGTCACCGCGCTTGCCGACGGGTCGTACGACAGGCCCGCCCACTGCTCCGCGCCCACCACGCTGAACGGGTCCAGCTGCCCGGGGTCGCCCACGAACAGCGCCCGCTCGAAGAGGCCCGCGACGGCCAGCAGCGCGTCCGACCGCATCTGGTAGGCCTCGTCGACGATCGCGTGCCGCCAGGGCTCCACGTTCTTGACGTGCGCCCACTTCGCGGCCGTGGAGACCACGATGTCGAGCCCGGCGAGGTCCGCGACCTTGGCCGACATACGGACGGCCGGGTGCCCGTCGAGCACCGGGTCGTACGGGTGCGGCTCGCTGCTGTGCAGCCGCCCCACGGGCAGCTCCGGGTCCTCCCGGGCCAGCCGGTCCACCAGGTCGTCCACCTGGGCGTTGGTCTGCGCGACCACCATCAGCGGCCGCCCGGCCGCCGCGAGTTCGCGGGCCGCGCGCACCACCAGCGTCGACTTGCCCGCGCCGGGCGGGGAGTCCACGACCACGCCCCGGTGCGGGCCGTGCAGCGTGTCGCGCAGGATCGCGTCCGTCGCGCGGGCGGCGGCCGCCCCCGGGTCGAAGGCCGGGGCGGCGCCCCCCGCGGCCGGGTTCGGGGCGGTCACAGGAAGTCCTCCTCGGACACCGGGTCGGGGGCCTGCGCGGCGGCCGCGTCGGGCGGGCCGCCGTGGGTCCAGGGCGTGGCCTCCGGATCGGGCAGCTCCGGGCCGCCGCGCGGCGCGTGCTCGAACAGGGTCCAGCACACCAGGTCGCCCGGCTCCGGCACCGACCCGGGCTCGGGGGTCTTGCCCCGCCCCATGCCGCCGGTCAGCCGCACCACCAGCCCGCCTCCGGCGCCCTCATCAGGGGCATCAGGGTCGTCGGGCTCCGCGTGGCCCGCGAACTCCCCGGTCTGCGTTCTGCCGTCGGCCGTCGCCCGGTACAGCTTCACGCCCACGCCCAGGTAGGGCCGGTCCCCGGTGCGGACCGTGACCAGCGGGCGCGGGCGCGGGACCCTCGCCTCCGACCAGGCCATGACCACCTCGGTGACCTCCCCGGCGAACGCCTCCCCGGCCAGCCGCCGCCCCGCCATCACCAGCGGGTCGTCCAGCGCCTCCTGCGCGTCCAGCTGCGCCTGCGCGGTCTCGCGGGCGGCCAGCTTCTGCGCGGCGGTCACCGCGTCGTCCCGCTTGGGCTGCGGCGGCTCCCCGGCGCGCACCCGGTCCCGGTGGCCGGTGTACGACCAGCGGTCCCGCTTCCAGCGCTCGGCCACCCGCGCCCCCTCCGGGAGGTCGCGCAGCAGGTCGAGGCCGTGCCACACCGCGTCCCAGGTGGGCCGCAGCTGCGCGGCGATCAGCTCCCGGATCTCGGCCTCGGCGCGGTGCAGCTCGGCTTGGTGCCGCTCCGCGCGGGCGCCGTCCACGGCGCCGGCGGCCGCCATGCGCGCCGCGTCGTAGCGGGCCATCGCGGGGGCCAGCAGCTTGTTGTCGAAGGCCGGGTCGGTGGCGGGGCCCGCGGGCGGGCACAGCAGCTGTCCGGCCGCGTCCCGCTCCGACTCGGCGCGCAGCGCCGCCGCGTCCCCCCGCGCTCCGTCCGGCGGGTCGATCCAGGCGAGCAGCGCGCCCAGGTGCTGGTCCTCCAGATTGGACTGCCCGGTCGCCCAGTGGCGGGTCAGCAGGTCCGTCATCGACTGGAGCAGCGACGAGCCGGGCACCCGGGACCGCTCCCCGTAGTGCGTCAGCCACCGCCCGAGCAGCGGCACCCGCGCGGGCGCAGGGAAGGGCGTCTCCGGGTCCTGCTCGGCCGTCCGCCGGAACCGCATCGACCGGCCGAGCAGCCGTACGAACTCGCGCGCCGGGCCGCTGGGCACCAGCAGCTGCGGGGCGTCCGCGCACAGCTCGACCTGGACCGGCACCTTCTGCCCGGTCTCCGGGTCGGTCTCCTTGCGCTCCTCCAGATCGACGTCGTCCGCGTACGAGTCCAGATGCGGCAGCACCACCTCCGCCAGCTCGGCGAGGAACGCGAACCGCAGGTCGCGGTCGCGCGGCTGCGCCACGGCCAGCAGCCGCGGGGCGTCCCGCTCGGTCCCCACCAGCGCGCCCAGCGGGGCACCGGCCTCGCCCGCGGTGGTCAGCGGCACGAAGACCAGCGGCCGGTCGGACAGATGGCGGTGGCGGACCGTCGCGACGGGCCGCGCCCGCCCGTCCCGGACGGCCTCCATCCGGGCCAGGGTCGTGATCAGCGACACGCCGCCTCCCGGGCGGGCGGCGGCACGGCGCCCAGCGCCTCGGCGCGCAGGGCGGCCGCGCGGCGCAGCGCGTCGACCGCGGGGTCGCCGGTGGACGCGGCGGGGCGGTCGGTGCTGTCGGCGCCGGCGGCCTCGCCGAGGGCGGCCGCGAGCACTGCCTCGATGGTCGCCAGCCCGCCCAGCTCGCCCCGGACGCCCCGGCCCAGCGACTCCACGCCGCCCGCGGCCCGGCACCGCGCCCGGCAGTGGACGGCCAGCTCGCACGCGGACAGGCACTCCGGGGCGTAGGCCGCGTCCACCGCGTCCACGGCGGCGGCCAGCTCCTCGGCCGGCCGGGTCACGGTGCGGCCGTCGTCCGCGAGCCGCAGATCGAAGGTGAGGCCCTCGGGGAGCGCGGCGGCGATCTCGTCGATCCGGGTGAGCCGGGTCAGCTGCCGCCGGGTGACGGCCAGCTGCTTGCGCACGTCCACCAGCTCCGCGGTGGGGAGGTTGGAGAAGTCCTTGGGGCACACCAGCAGCACCTCGTGCCGCACCCGTGCGCGCGCCGGGCCCGGTGCCGGGGCCTGCGGGGACTCCGCGGCCTCGGGGGAGACGTCGGTGATCCGGGCGGCCACGCGCTCCAGAGCCAGCGCGTACACCGCGGCCTGCCGCGCCGCCGCGCCCACCTTGGCCGGGTCCGCCGAGCCGTCCACCATGGGGAAGGACTTGATCTCGACGACGGTCCAGGAGCCGTCGGGGTGCACCACGACCGCGTCCGGCTCCAGGAAGGCGGGGGAGCCGGCGATGTCCAGGCTCACCATCGGGTGGTCGAGCAGCGCCCAGCGCCCCGCGGCCGTGGCCTCCCGCAGGGCCAGCGCGGTGCGCGCGGTGCGCCCCTGCGGGCCGACCGCGGCCAGGTCGGGGACGTCGGTGGTGCCCGGCTCGGGCTCGGGCGAGCCGTCGCGCAGCCGCTCGTGGAGGAGGCGCAGCAGCGCCTCGCCGCCGTCCGTCTTGGCCCGGGCCTCGAAGGTGTTGCCCCGCTGGTGCGCGAACTGGGACTGCCCGAAGGAGCCGGGAGACCCCAGCGCCTGGGCGAGCGCGAGCTTGTCCACCCCCGCGCCGTCCAGCAGCGCGCGGCGGCGGCAGCCGGGGTTGGCGGCCAGCGCGGCCAGCGCGCGGGCGTCCAGGGGGTGCGGGGAGGCGGCCGGGCCGCGCAGCTCAGCGAGCCGCTGCCGCAGCGCTGTCCCCGGCAGTGGCGGTCTTGCCGCCGGTGCCGCTGCGGACGCCCGCCCCGGCCCCTCTGCCGCCGCCGTCGCCGCTCGCGCTTCCGTCCGCGTCCCTGCCCTGCTGTCGAGGGATCCGTTCCCGTTCACGCGCCGAAGTCTCGCACTTGTCACTGACATTCGAGGCGACATTGAGGTTTGAGGCGCCATTCGCGGCGGTAGCGACGCCGGTTGTTCCGGTGGCCGCGGCGGGGTTGCCTGCCTGGTCTGGCCGTTGGTTCGCGCCGAGACGGGCCCGGATCAGGCCCGCGAGGCGCAGTCCGGGCTTGGCCAGCAGCAGCCCGACGCCCATGACGGCCGCCCCGGCGACCGCGTCGAGGAAGTAGTGGTTCGCGGTGCCCATCACCACGATGGCGATGGTCAGCGGATAGCCGATGGCCACGGCCTTGGCCCACACCGAACGCCCGTGCCGCCACAGCACCACCCCGCACCACAGCGCCCACCCCACATGGAGGCTGGGCATGGCCGCGTACTGATTGGTGAGCCCGCCGAGCCCGCGCGGCGCGCTCGCCTCGCCGCCCCACCAGCCGTAGGAGCTGTACTGCGCCATGGTGTCGACGAAGCCGTGGCCCGCCTCCAGCAGCCGGGGCGGACAGGTCGGCATCAGCGTGAAGCCGACCAGCCCGATGAGCGTGGAGACCAGCAGCCAGGTGCGCATCAGCCGGTAGTCGGCGGCGCGGTGGCGCTTCCACAGCCAGATCAGGATCGCGGGGGTGACCACGTAGTGCAGCGAGGCGTACGCGAAGTCGGCGGGTATGCCTATCAGCTTGTGGGCGGTGAATATGTCGTTGAGCGGCGTCTCGAAGTCGATGTTCAACCGCTGCTCGAGGTGGAGTATCCCCAGGCCGTGGTCGACGGCGGTGGTCACGTCGCCCCGGGCCAGCAGCCGGCCGGCCGAGTACGCCGCGTACACCACGGCTATCAGGGGCAGTTCGGTCCACCAACGTGGCCGACTGCCCTGCCATGTTCCGGCACGGGGCGCGGTCTGGGGCATCCGGACGCTCTCCAAAAAATCAGGCGGCCACGAAATGGCGCGCGGTCAACCGTACGGTGTAGGCAAGGCGGCTTGCGCACCGCCCCCGGGATGCGTCCGGAAAGCGTGGGTCGCCGCAGATGGAATCCCCCCCACCGTCAGGTGCGCGATCAGGAAGACGCCGAGATCGCCCCGGGGGTTGCATCCAGAACGCGTGAGCGATGATGGGGCTGTACGGCGCTACCCGTCCGGTGAGGCGCTCCCGATCCGGTGAAAGGCAATTCCCTCATGGCACCACGCATCCTCCTGGCCCGGCACGGACAGACGGAGTGGTCGCTGTCCGGGAAGCACACCGGCCGCACCGACATCCCGCTCCTGGAGGAGGGGCGGCGCGGCGCCAAGCTGCTCGGCGAGCGGCTGCACCACGGGTCGTGGGCGGGCCTGCCGGGCGTCGAGGTGCGCACCAGCCCGCTGGCGCGGGCCAAGGAGACCTGCGAGCTGGCGGGCTTCGGCGACCGGGCGCGGGACTGGGACGCGCTGCTGGAGTGGGACTACGGCGCGTACGAGGGCATGACCCCCGCCGAGATCCAGGCGATCCGGCCGGGCTGGCTGATATGGCGCGACGGCGTCCCGGAGGGCGAGACGCGGGCTGAGATCGCGGCGCGGGCGGACGCGGTGGTGGAGTGGGCGCGCTCGGCCGACCGGGACGTGCTGGTGTTCGCGCACGGTCACATCCTGCGCACGCTCGGCGCGCGCTGGCTGGGCCTCGACGTGTCCTTCGCGGCCCGGATCCGCCTGGAGCCGACCTCCCTGTCCGTCCTGGGCTGGGCGTACGGCGAACCGGCCATCGAGCGCTGGAACGACACGGGCCACCTGGGCTGACGGTCGCCAGAGGGGCTCAGACAGCTCCCGGGGCCGCCTCATAGCGCGCGAGGAAGTCCGCCACCACCGCGTTGCGGGCGTGCGGGAGCAGCACCCGGGCGGTCTCGTCCAGCATCAGCCGGATGCGGGCGGATCTGACCTGGTCCATCAGCGCGAGGGCGCGGCCCGCCGCGACGGCCGCCGCGTCCGGCGCGCCGTCGGCGAGCAGGTCGCTGGCCAGCTCCGTGGTGAACAGCGCGATATTGCGGGTGAAGTGCGGATTCTGGAGGGCGACCGCGCGCCGGGCGTGCTCGACGGCCCGCCCCCACTCGCCGAGCGCCGACCAGCACTGCGCCTCCAGGCCCTCCAGCTCGGCCTCCCCGTAGAAGGACATCCACTCGGGGTCGGCGTCGGACGGGCCGCGGCAGAAGAGCGCCTGGGCGCGCAGCAGGGCGCGCTCGCAGCCGGCCCGGTCGGTGAAGGCCCAGCCGCCCGCCTCGCGCAGCGCGATCAGCGACAGCAGCCGCGGCGAGGCGAGCCGGCCCGCGGCCCGCTGCGCCGCCTGGGCGGCCCGTACCGCCTCGCGGGGGCGGCCCGCGTCGCGGGCGAGGAACGCGGTGTTGCAGAAGGCGTGCGCCTCCAGGGCCGGGTCGCCGGTGACGCGCGCGGTGGCCAGGGCCTCCGCGTAGTGCGCGCGGGCGTCGGCCAGCCGGCCCGAGTCGTGGGCCAGCCAGCCGACCGAGATGGCCAGCTCCCCGGCGCCCGCGTACAGCCGGTCGGCGATCGAGCGGCGCCGTACGCCCGCGTCGAGCAGGGCGTAGGCGGCGTTCAGCGGGCGGGCGGTGTGCGGGTAGATGCTGTCCGCGCCGTGCCGGTCGTCCAGCACCCGGATGCGGCGGACGGCCTCCTCGACGGACGCCGCCTCCGTCTCGCCGACCCGGCCGCCGGGGGCGCCGACCGGCTCCTGGATCACAAAGGCGCGGCGCAGCGGGTCGCCGCTGTCTACGGGCGCCGTCCGCGGGCCGGTGCCGGTGCCGGGACCGGCCCTCGGTGCGGGGCCGGATCCCGGCGCGGGGCGAGGGCGCGGCACCGGGCCCGGGGCGGGGCCCGGCGCGGCGGTGGGCCGGGTCCGGTGCCCGCGTACCGCCTCGCGGGGCGAGAAGCCCATGTCCGTCAGGGTGCGGCCGGGGAACATATGCAGGAAGACGCGCTCGTACGCGTAGTTGGGGCAGCGGATCGCCCCGGACTCGACGCGGCCGATGTAGCGGGGGTCGCAGGAGACTTGTTCGCCGATCTCCCGCGCGGCTCTTCGTACGGCCGCCGCGAACTCGGACGGGGAAAGCTGCCCGCGCAGCCGCCGGAAGGCGGTGTTCGGCCGCGGCGACGAAGGCGGTGACGGCGAAGACGCTGGAAGCGGCGTCATAACGGCGCCTCCTTAACGGGGCTCCGTGTGGGCGAAGAGGAGAACCGTACCGGTTGGGGCACCATCGGCACCCGGACTTTATTGATAAACGGGGCATATCGCCCGTGATTTGCCATGAACTGCCATCCTTTATGGCGGCATTCGGCCGTAGCCGTTGACACTGTCATGCGTTGGGCTCTTTGCAACCCGTCGGAGAGGGAGGCCGGAGTGGACATCAGTGGCTCGCGGACAGCTGCTCAGCATCTCCCGTGCCAGGACTGCGACCTCGTGACCGTGCCGGCCCGCCAGGGGCTGGAGACGGTGGACCTCCTGCGCCGCGCACGCGACGGAGTCGGCCCCGTGCTGCACGACAACGCCTGTGACACGCTCGGCTTCGTGGTGCCCGCCGGCACCGCGGCCGGCTGGGACATGCCGGGCAGCGAGTGCGCGGAGACGCCTGGGTGCGGGGTCCGTCTGAGTACGGGCGGCGCCGCCCAGGACGGCGCGGGGGAAGACGATGGCGTCGCGGACGGACCCGGCACGGTGTCACCACCGCTGACCGGCACCGGCTGGCTGGTGCCGCCGGCCGACGCGTACACCGGCACCACCGACCCCGCCGAGCTGCGGGCCGCGCTCGGCGAGGCCGCCCGCATGATCGAGGCCGTCGACCGCTGCCAGTGACCGCCCGCCGCCGGTGTCCCCTGTCGCTCACCGCATACTGGGCCCCATGGCGAAGGGCGTACGGAAGCGAGCGGCGGCGGTACGGGAGCGAGGCCCGGCGCGGGCGCGCGCCCTGGAGCCGGTCGCCGCGCCGGTGGACGGCGGGCTCGCCGAGCTGGTGCCCGACCGGGACCGCCCGCGCGCGTGGACCCTGCTGGTGGACGGCAAGCCGCAGTCGCATGTGGACCTCGACGACCCGTCGTACCTGGACTTCGAGTACCAGCGCAGGCTCGGCCACATCGCCGACCTCACCGCCCCGCCCGGCCGTCCGGTGCACGCCGTCCACCTCGGCGGCGGCGCCTTCACCCTCGCCCGCTACATCGCGGCGACCCGGCCCCGCTCCACCCAGCAGGTGGTCGAGATCGACGCCCCGCTCGTCCAGTTCGTACGGCGCGAGGTGCCGCTGAACCCCGCCGACCGGATCCGGGTGCGCGGCGCGGACGCACGGGCCGGGCTGGCCAAGGTGCCCGACGGCTGGGCCGATCTGATCATCGCCGATGTCTTCGGCGGGGCCCGCACCCCGGCCCATCTCACCAGCGTGGAGTTCCTGGCCGAGGTGCGCCGGGCGCTGCGCCCCGACGGGCTGTACGCCGCCAACATCGCGGACGGCCCGCCGCTCGCCCATCTGCGTGCCCAGGTCGCCACCGCGCGAGCGGCGTTCGCCCAGGTGTCGCTGACCGCCGACCCCGCCGTGCTGCGCGGCCGCCGCTTCGGCAACGCCGTCCTGCTGGCCGCCGACCGCGAGCTGCCCGTCGCCGAGCTGACCCGCCGCGCCGCCGGGGACCCCCACCCGGCGCGGACCGAACACGGCCGCGCCCTCGCCGACTTCACCGGCGGCGCCGCCCCGGTCACCGACGCGACCGCCGCGCCCTCCCCGGCGCCGCCGCCGAAGGTCTTCGACTGACGCCTCGGCAGCGCGCCCGCGACAGTGGGGATGTCGACCGACGAGGTGTCAGGCCAGGCCCAGCGACCTGACCAGGTCGAGCATTTCCGCGCGGTGCAGGGCGGCCGGGTTGCCCGCGACGGGGTGGATATGGCCGTCGATCTCCAGGGCCACCAGGCCGTGCATCCGGCCCCAGACGCGCAGTGCGAGCGCCGCCGCGGCGGGTGGCACGTCCGGGAGGTCTGCCTGGATCTTCACGACGTAGTCCGGGTGGAGGTCGGACCAGGAGGTGTCCTCGGGCTGGTGGTGCCGCGCGTGGGGCCATGCGGCGGCCACCAGGCGGGTGAGCTCGCGGCACACTCGGCGCGCGGCCTGTTCCACCGGCCCGTTCTCAGGGGGCTGGTAGCCGGGGACGGGGTGGCCGTAGAAGAGCCGGAAGCTCTCCGGGTGGGCCAGCGCCCATTCCCTCAGGGCCTGGCCCCACGCCAGCAGTCGGCCGCCGGGGTCGGTGTCGGGCACGGCGTTGCTGGCGGTCGCCACCGCGTCCGCGAGTGAGGCGGCGATTTCGCTGATCAGCGCCGTGATCAGGTCGTCGCGGGTGGGGAAGTAGCTGTAGATCGCACGAGCGGTCATCCCCATCTCGCGGGCGATGCCGCGCAGCGAGATCGCTCCGGGTCCCCCTTCTGCCATCTGCCGCAGCGCGATGGTCTTGATCTCCCGGCTCGTCTCCAGCCGCAGCCGCTCCCGGCGGCTCATCACCCCCGCGGCGCGTTCGCCCTCGTCGCTGCTCACCTTGAACAGGTTACAGGGGTGCAATAGTCTCCGCCGTGACATAAGTACACGCCGTGTCCAAAGGAATGGGGAATCCCATGCCCGCTTACGTCATCGTCAACGTCGATGTGCTGGACGAGGAGGCCGGACTGGCCTACGCGCCCGTGGCCCAGAGATCCATCCTTGAACACGGCGGCCGTTACCTGGTCGCGGGCGCCACGCCCCAGGCCGTCGAAGGCGTCTGGGACTCCTCCCGGTTCGTGGTCCTCGAGTTTCCGGACATGGACCGGATCCGGGAGTGGTACGACTCCCCCGAGTACCGGCGAGCCCGGGAGATACGCGAGGGCGGGGTACGGGTGGCGATGCTGTTCGCCGAGGGCGCGCCGCCCGAGGGCTTCTCGCTCCCGGCCTAGGCGGGCCGGGGAACGGCCGGCCGGTGCCGCCTGGAGGCACCGCGCCGGGCCGGCCGGTCAGTGGGTCCGCTCGGGCTCCTCGTGTTCCTCGTGGTGGTGCTCCCGGTACTCCTCCACCGTGGGCTTGGGCATCTGCCCCCGCGCGCCGAAGTAGCTGCGGGACAGCCTGGCGCGCAGCTTCTCCCGGCGGGTCACCTTCCGGGGGATCCCGGCCTTGTCGACCTCGACCGGCGGCTCGATGGGGACCATCTGGTCGTGGGCGACCAGGGTGTACCGCTCGGCCTGGGTCAGCGGCTCGTGGATCTCGACGTACTCGCCGTGCGAGAGGCGCTTGATGATGCCGGTCTCGCGGCCGTGCAGCACCTTCTGCCGGTCGCGCCGCTGGAGGCCGATGCACCACCGCTTGGTCACGATGAACACCACCGTCGGCACCACGAAGAAGGCGATCCGGGCGGCCCAGGTGACCGCGTTGAGCGACACATCGAAGTGGGTGGCGACGAGGTCGTTGCCCCCCTCGGCCAGTAGGACCACGTACAGGCCGATCCAGGCGGCGCCGAAGGCGGTGCGGGTCGGGGCATTGCGGGGGCGCTCGTTGAGATGGTGCTCACGTCTGTCGCCGGTGACCCATGCCTCGATGAACGGGTAGAGCCAGATGGCCAGCAGCACCATCGGAAAGACCAGCAGGGGGATGAAGACCCCGAGGACCAGGGTGTGGCCCCACAGATGGATCTCCCAGCCCGGCATCAGCCGGATCAGGCCCTCGGAGAAGCCCATGTACCAGTCGGGCTGGGCGTCGGTGGACACCTGGTCGGGGCGGTAGGGGCCGTAGAGCCAGACCGGATTGACGCTGGCGATCGCCGACATGACGGCGGTGACGCCGAAGACGAGGAAGAAGAAACCGCCGGACTTCGCGACATAGATGGGCCACAGGGGCGGCCCGACGATGTTCATGTCCCGTCTTCCCGGCCCGATGTTGTGGGTGTGCTTGTGGTAGACGAGCAGGATCATATGGACCGCGAGCAGACCGAGCATGATGCCGGGAATCAGCAGGACGTGGACCGTGAACAGCCGCGGAATGATGATCTGGCCGGGGAACTCCCCGCCGAAAACGAAGAACGAGAGGTAGGTGCCGACCAGCGGTACCGACAGGATCGCGCCTTCCATGAAGCGCATACCCGTGCCCGAGAGGAGGTCGTCGGGCAGGGAGTAGCCGAGGAATCCGTCGAACATGCCGAGGATCAGCAGGCCGGCGCCGGAGAGCCAGTTGAGTTCGCGCGGCTTGCGGAAGACGCCGTTGAAGAACGTGCGCATCATATGGACGAGCATGCTCGCCACGAAAAGGATGGCCGCCCAGTGGTGGATCTGCCGCATGAGCAGCCCGCCGCGCACATCGAAGCTGATGTTCAGGGCGGACTGGTACGCCTCCGACATCCGGATGCCGTTCAGCGGCCGGTACGAGCCGTGATAGACGACCTCGTTCATGCTCGGCGTGAAGAAGAAGGTGAGATAGACACCGGTCAGAATGATGATGAGAAACGTGTAGAGGGCGATTTCGCCGATCAAATAGGACCAGTGGTCCGGAAAAACCTTCCTCAGTTGGGCCTTGCCCATCTTGAAGAGGCCGACCCGCCCGTCGAACCAGTCGGCGAGAGCCTCCCCCTTGCCGACCCGTTCGGGTCGCTCTCCGGGCCGGCTGGGGCCGGTTTCGTGTGCGGTAGGTCGGCGCCCCGGTTCTGCTGTCATGCCTCACCCTCGTCACCGAGTCTGGATATGCCAGATTTACCAGGACATTCCAGTGGCCGACCACGCACGGCGGGCCTGCGTAGGCCGTTCGGAGGAAAGGCACGCCCGTATGTCGGTGACGGCTTGCGGTGAGGGACGGGGTGAGGGGCGGGGGTGAGGCGGGCTCGACCCGGCCGCCTGATCGCGACCGGGTCTCCGTGGTCCTACGCGTCCGGCACTTCGCCCGTACGGGCCACCTGGCCGTACCAGTGGGCGCTGGACTTGGGGATGCGGGCCAGCGTCGAGTAGTCGACGTAGACCGCGCCGAACCGCTTGCTGTAGCCGTAAGCCCACTCGAAATTGTCCATCAGCGACCACAGGAAGTAGCCGCGCAGATCGGCGCCGTCCGCGATGGCGCGGTGGGCGGCGGCGAAGTGGGCGCGCAGATACTCGATCCGCTCCGGGTCGTGGACCGCGCCGTCCGCGTCCGGCTTGTCGTCGTAGGCGGCGCCGTTCTCGGTGATGTACAGCGGCACGCCCGGCGCCTCGCGGGTGTAGCGCATCAGCAGCTCATGCAGGCCGGTCGGGTCGACCGTCCAGCCCATCTCGGTGCGCTCGCCCGGCGTCTGGTGGAAGGCCACCCGCTCGGAGCCGGGCCAGGGGGAGTGGTCGCTGGCGCCGTGACCGTCGTTACGGGGGCCGCGGTCGCCCTCGCTGCCGGCCGACACCAGCGCGGGCGTGTAGTAGTTGATGCCCAGCGCGTCGAGCGGGTGCTTGATGGCGGCGAGGTCGCCGTCGCGCACGAAGGACCAGTCGGTGATGGCCGCGGTGTCCGCGATCAGGTCGCTCGGATAGGCGCCGCGCAGCAGCGGGCCGGAGAAGACCCGGTTGGCGAGCGCGTCGATGCGCCGTTGGGCGTCCAGGTCCTGCGGCTGCTGGGTGAGCGGCCTGACCACCGACGGGTTGAGGCTGATGCCGATCTGGGCGCGGGCGGGCAGCGCGGCGCGCAGCGCCTGGGCGCCGAGGCCATGGGCGAGGTTCAGGTGGTGGGCGGCGCGCAGCGGGGCGAGCCGCTCGGTGCGGCCCGGGGCGTGCACCCCGGAGCCATAGCCGAGGAACGCGCTGCACCACGGCTCGTTGAGGGTGATCCAGAACTCGACGCGGTCGCCGAGCGCCTCGGCCACGATTCCGGCGTACTCGGCGAACCGCTCGGCGGTCTCGCGCTCCGGCCAGCCGCCGGCGTTCTCCAGCTCCTGGGGCAGGTCCCAGTGGTAGAGGGTGAGCGCCGGCTGGATCCCGGCCGCGAGCAGCTCGTCGACCAGCGAGCGGTAGAAGTCGAGGCCGCGCTGCACGGCGGGCCCGCGGCCGGTGGGCTGGACGCGGGACCAGGAGACCGAGAAGCGGTACGCGCCCATGCCCAGCTCGGACATCAGGCCGACGTCGTCGCGGAAGCGGTGGTACTGGTCGATGGCGATGTCGCCGTTGTCGCCGCCGAGCGTCTTGCCTGGCGTATGGCTGAAGGTGTCCCAGATGGACGGGGTGCGGCCGTCCTCCTGTGCGGCGCCTTCGACCTGGTAGGCGGCGGCAGCCGTGCCCCACAGGAATCCGGGCGGGAAGGTCAGACTCATGGAAGCGCTCCCATTCGATGTTGTGGTGCGGGGCGGAAGGGAGGGGGGTGGCGAGTGGTGGGTCACGGCGCGCCGGCCGGGCTGCGGCCGGCGCGCCGGGGTCGGCGGGTTGTGGCCGGTCAGCCCTTGACCGCGCCCTGCATGATGCCTCCGACGATCTGCTTGCCGAAGAGGACGAAGGCGATCAACAGGGGAAGGGTACCGAGCAGTGCTCCCGCCATGATCAGCGACTGGTCGACGGTGTAGCCGCGACCGAGCCCCGTCAGGGCCACCTGCACGGTCGGGTTGCCGGCCTGGGTGAGGGCGATGATGGGCCAGAAGAAGTCGTTCCACGCCTGGACGAAGGTGAGCATGCCCAGCACGGCCATGGCCGGACGCGCCACCGGGAAGACGATGTGCCAGATGACCCGCAGACTGCTGGCGCCGTCCACGCGCGCGGCCTCGATCAGCTCGCTCGGCAGCGCCTGGGTCAGATACTGCCGCATGAAGAACACGCCGAAGGCGCTGACCAGCGTGGGCAGGATGACCGCCTGCAACTGGTCGGTCCACTCCAGCTTGGCGATGGCCATGTACAGCGGGACCACGCTCAGCTGGGGCGGCACCATCATCGTCCCGATGGTCAGCATCAGCAGCAGGTTCTTGAACCGGAAGCGCAGCTTGGCGAACGCGAAGCCGGCGATGGTCGAGAACAGCACGGTGCCGGCCGCGATGGTCCCGGCCACCAGGGTGGTGTTGAGCAGCGCGGCGCCCATGTTGACGTCGTTCCACGCCGTGTCCAGGTTCTTGAAGAGATTGCCGCCGAACCAGAAGGGCGGTGGCGTCTCGGCGAGCCGGGTGCTGGTGCGGGAGGCGGCGATGGCCGTCCACACCAGCGGGAAGAGCGAGCCGATGGTGAACAGGATCAGCACGGCATAGGTGATCTTGCCACCGTGCAGCTGCCGGCCGGCGCCCTTGGCCCCCTTGTTCCCTCTTCTCGCCTTTGTGTCCGGGCTCCCCCCGCCCTCGGTGGCCTCGGCGGCCCTACCGGAAGAGATAACAGCGCTCATGGTTCTCCCTCGGGCAACTCACTGGCTCTTGCGCAGCCGACGGGCCACGATCGCGTTGACGGCGGCGATCAGCAGCAGGATCACGAACATCGTCCAGGCGATCGCGGAGGCCCGGCCGAGGTGAAGGTTCACCCAGCCCTGCTCGTACAGGTACAGGCCGAGCGTCTGGTACTGGTGGTCGGGGCCTCCGGAGGCCCCGGCGCCGCCGTTGAACAGCAGCGGCTCACCGAAGAGCTGGGTAGCCCCGATCGTCGAGACGACGACCGTGAAGAGGATCGTGGGCCGCAGCGAGGGGATGGTGACGTTGAGGAACTGCTGCCAGCGGGAGGCGCCGTCCAGCGCCGCCGACTCGTACAGATCGTTGGGCACGGCCTGCATGGCGGCCAGATAGATCAGCGCGTTGTAGCCGGTCCACCGCCAGATGACGATGGTGGACACCGCGAGCTGCGAGGTCCAGGTGCCGTTCTGCCAGTCGATGTTGTCGATCCCGAACATCCCGAGCGCCCAGTTGATCATGCCGTAGTCGCGCCCGAAGAGCAGCACGAACACCAGCGTCGCGGCGGCCACCGAGGTGGCGTATGGGGTGAGGATCGCCACCCGGAAGAACATCGAGCCGCGCAGCTTGTAGTTCAGCAGATGCGCGAGACCGAGGGCCATCAGGAGCTGCGGAACGGTCGAGATCACCCCGATGGTGAAGGTGTTCTGGAGCGCGTTCCAGAAGAAGTCGTCCTCCCACAGCCGGGAGTAGTTGTGCCACCCCGCCCACTCCATATGGGTGGGGTCGGTGAGCTCCACCCGGTGCAGCGAGGCCCATCCCGTGTAGAGCAGCGGGAAGAGCCCGAAGGCCGCGAAGAAGAGGAAGAACGGGGCGACGAAGGCGTACGGGGAGTACTTGAGGTCCCAGCGGTAGCGGCGGCTGCGCCGGGCGCGCCGCCGCTCCTCGCCCGGATCGGGGGCCTTGGCGGCCGTGGCGCGCGGGGCCGCGCCCCCCTGCCCTGTGGGGGGCGCGGCCGTACCAGCAGTGAAACCGGAAGGGGGTGTCATCCCGGGCTCACTGGTCCAGTGCGTTGTCGATCGTCTTGGTGGCGGCCTTCCAGGCGTCCTTGGGGGACTTGCCCTGCTGGTCCACCTGGAGCAGCCCGATGTCGGCGATGTTCGAGCCGATGATCTGGTCCTTCGGGCCCAGCACCTGGGTCGGGATGCCCTTGGCCGCCTCGGCGAAGATCTTGCCGATGGGCGCGTTGCCGAAGTACGGGTGCTTGGCGTCGCCCACCTGGGGCAGGCTGTACGCGGCCTGGGAGCTCGGCCAGCTGGCCTGCTTCTCGAAGACCTTGGCCTGCTGCTCGGGCGCGGTCAGCCAGGCGGCGAGCTTGATCGCCTCTTCCTGGTGCTTGGAGGCCTTCGGCACGCCGATGAAGGAGCCGCCCCAGTTGCCGGGCCTGGGGGCGGCGGCCACGTCCCACTGGTCCTTGGCCTTGTCCCCGGCCTTCTCCTTGATGTGGCCGAGCATCCACGGCGGGCAGGACACGGTGGCGAACTTGCCGTTCGAGAAGGCCTGGTCCCAGGACTTCTGGAACTGCTGGAGCTTGGCGGTCAGCTTGTCCTGTGACGCGGTGGTCGCGAGGTCCCACGCCTCCTTGACGGCAGGGCTGTCCTTGTAGATGACCTTGCCGCTCTCGTCGTAGTAGCGCTTGGCGTTGCTGGAGATCACCGCGTTGTAGACACCGCCGGCGGAGTCCACGAAGGTGGTGTCGCCCGGCGCCTTCTTCATGTACTTCTTGCCGGTCTCGATGTACTTGTTCCAGTCGCCCGCCCACAGCTTGGCGACCTCGGTGCGGTCGGTGGGCAGCCCGGCCTGCTGGAACAGGTCCTTGCGGTAGCAGATGGCCATCGGGCCGATGTCGGTGCCCAGGCCGATCGTCTTGCCGTCCTCGGTGGTGCCCTGGGCCCACTTCCAGGAGAGCCAGTTGTCCTTCTTGACCCCGGGCGCCTTGGAGAGGTCGACGAACTTGTCGGCCTGGGTGGTCTTGATCTCCGTGATATTGGCGATCTCGATGGCCTGGATGTCGGCCAGGCCGCTGCCGGCGCCGAGGTGGGTCAGCAGCTGCGGATAGTAGTTCTCGTTCCGCTCGATCGACGTTTCCTCGATGTTGATATCGGGGTGGAGCTTCATGTACTCGTCATAAAGCCCGGCCTGCTTGTAGCCGAAGACGCCGAAAGTGCCGACCGTGATGGTCGTGCCCCCCTTGTTGCCACCCTTGCCGCCGCCGGACGAGCCGGTCTCGTCATCGCTGTCGTTGGCGCAGCCCGCGAGGAGTCCGGCGCTGATGGCCGCCACGGCCGCGAGGGTTACCGCCCGGTGTCGGTACGTACCAGAACTTCTGAACATTCACGTCCTCCTTGACGCCCTGACGTACCGCTCCCGGCCAAAAGGTGGCATTGCATGGGGGTTTGTGGTGCATCGGCTCGGGCGGGGAACGTGCGGGTTATGTATGGCTCAGGTACTGTGGGAGCGCTCCCAGGTTGATGTGTTGAAGGGTTGCGGCTCCCCGACGGGGTGTCAAGGGAGCGTGCGGAAACATTTCGGTCCCACTCCTGCTGTTGAATGGCCCAACAGCTCCCCACGCGGGGTGGTTCTGCTCGGTGTACCGGACGGCTGGAGGCGCGAAATGGCAGGAACCCGACGGCGCGGTGTGGGCCGGGGAAGGCCCACGCTCGAAGAGGTCGCGGCCCGCGCGGGGGTCGGCCGCGGCACCGTGTCCCGGGTGATCAACGGCTCCCCGAGGGTCAGTGACCGCACCCGTAGCGCGGTCGAGCAGGCGGTCGCCGAGCTGGGGTACGTACCCAACCGGGTGGCCCGCGCGCTGGCGGCCAACCGCGCCGACGCGGTCGCGCTGGTGATCCCCGAGCCCGAGACCCGGCTGTTCGCCGAGCCCTACTTCTCGGACATCATCCGCGGGGTGGGCGCCGAGCTCGCCGAGGCCGATCTCCAGCTGCTGCTGACCCTCCTGCGCACCCCCAAGGAGCGCCAGCGCTTCGCCGAGTACCTCTCGGCGCACCGGGTGGACGGGGTGCTGCTGGTGTCGGTGCACGCGGACGACCCGCTGCCCGACCTGCTGGAGCGCATAGAGATGCCCGCGGTGCTCAGCGGCCGCCGCTCCGCGCACGAGTCGGTGCCGTACGTCGACTGCGACAACACGGGCGGCGCCCGGTCCGCGGTCGAGCACCTCCTCGGGCGCGGCCGCTCCTCGGTCGCCACGATCACCGGTCCGCTGGACATGTACGTGGCGCAGTGCCGCCTCGACGGCTACCGCGAGGCGGTCCAGGCGGCGGGCCAGGAGGTGGACCCGGGGCTGATCGCGGCCGCCGACTTCACCGAGGAGGGCGGCCGCCGGGCGATGCGCGATCTGCTGGACCGCCGCCCCGGCCTGGACGCCGTCTTCGCGGCCTCCGACGTGATGGCCGCGGGCGCCCGCCAGGTGCTGCGCGAGAAGGGCCGCCGGGTGCCCGAGGACGTGGCGCTGGTCGGCTTCGAGGACTCGGCCGTCGCCCGCCACATGGAACCGCCGCTCACCAGCGTCCGGCAGACCACCGAGGAGATGGGGCGGGCCATGGTCCGGGTGCTGCTGGAGGAGATCGAGTCCCAGGGCGACCGCACCTCGAAGCGGCCGCAGCTGGTGCTGCCGACCGAGCTGGTGCGGCGGGGGTCGTCCTGAGGACCCCCGGGCACGGGGCTCGGCGCCGCTAGTTCTTCTGAAGGGTGCGGGTGACACCCGCGATGACGGCGGTCGTCAGCACCCAGCCGAAGGCGATCAGCAGGTAGGCCAGCCACTGGACGCTGTCGTCCGTCCAGTACCAGGCCGTGCGCTGACCCAGACCACCGATGGGGATCAAGAGGTCGAGTGTGTAGACGAGTGGCTGGAACGGGGCGCCTTCGCCCTGTTTGACCGGGACGGGGGAGTGGGCGTCGAAGGACACCGCGCCCAGCGAGGTCAGCGCGAGGATCCAGACGCCGGCCAGCCAGGGGCGGTAGCCGTAACCGACGGTCACGTCCAGCAGGTGCCCCCACACCCACTTGACCGGGGGCAGCGTGCGACGCCGATGGCGCTGTTTGGCCAGGAGCACGCGGCGGGCGTCGTCGTCATGGCCGCCCTTCCGGTACCAGCTCCCTGCATCCGCAGGGCGACCAATGACGGGCCGTGGCCGTCGGGCGGCCCGTTCAGGATGGCTCCCGCGAAGGTCAGGTCGTCCGAGATCCGGGCACCCCGCAGCCGTACGGTCCCGTTCGCGGTGAACCCGTCGGAGAAGGCGAGCGTCGAGGCCACGGCGTTGTCCAGGGCGAGCGCCACCCCGCTCGGGCCGGGGCGTTCCAGCAGTGCACCCCGCATGTGCAGGCCGCCGGGCAACTGCGCCGGCCGTCCTGAGACCACGCGCCCGGATCTGTGGTGAGTTTGGGTCGTGGGGGCCGCGCACCCGCGGGGGGGGGTGGGGGCCAAAAAAACACAAAAAAAGCAGGGGGGGGGCCCACAGCGGGGTGGTGGGGGGGGGGGGGC